>NZ_JARWAC010000020.1 GCF_029846175.1 Sphaerisporangium sp. TRM90804
TATGTGGCGTCCTGGAGCGGGTGGTTCGCCACCGCCTACGGCTACGGCCGCAACTGGGCCCAAGCCACCTCAAGCGGCTGGGGCTACTGGGTGTTCAGCTCGATGCGGTCGTGGGTGGGCTACCAGGTGCAGGTCCTCGGCTTCCACACCGGCCTCGACCGGTCCCATCCCTACCAGTCGGAGCCCTGGCAGTGGCCGCTGCTGCTGCGGCCCGTCGCGTTCCACTACGAGAGCCCGGGCGGCTGCGGCGCCGCCAAGTGCTCGGAGGCGGTCCTGGGCGTCGGCACGCCGGTGATCTGGTTCGGCGCGGTGCTGGCCCTGGTGGCGTTGATCGCCTGGTACACGGCGACCCGCGACTGGCGGGCGGGCGCCGTGCTGCTGACGTTCGGGGTCGGCTGGCTGCCGTGGTTCTACTACGCCATCGCCGACAACCGCACCATGTTCCTCTTCTACACCGCCCCCATACTCCCCTTCATGATCCTCGCCCTCACCCTGGCGGCCGGGCTGCTCATCGGGCCGTCGCGGGCGGCGTCGAGCCGGAGGGCCGCGGGGGCGGCGGTGGTGGGGGCGTTCACGCTGCTGGCCCTGGTCAACTTCTGGTGGCTGTACCCGGTGCTGGCCGGCGAGCCCATTCCCTACGACGACTGGTACCGGCGCATGCTCTTCCGGAGCTGGGTCTAGCCCCGCCGCTCCGGAGCCGGGTCCGGCCCCCGGCGTCCGCCCGGGCAGCCGCGCCCCCCGGCCGCGATGAGGCCCGGGGCGCGGGCTCCTCGGGCGATCAGGCCCGGGGTGCGGGCTCCCCGGCCCGCGCGGCCGGCTCGGGCGGCGCGGCCGGCTCGGGCGGCGTGGCGGGGCCGGACGCCGTGGCGGCCTCCGCCGGCGCGACGGGCTCGGCCGGAGCCTCGGGGCCGGCGCGCGCCGGGCGGCGCGGCGGCCGCAGCCCGTGGCGGAGCGCGATGGCCGCCGCCAGGAACGCCAGCGGCACGGCGGGCAGGATGTAGCGGTAGTCGAACTCCGCCGTGGCGGCGGGCGCGACGACGAGCGCGACGGCCGCCACCCAGGGCAGCAGGAGCGGGCCGCCCAGCGTGCGCCAGCGCACCACAGCCCCGGCCGCGCCGACCAGCAGCGCGATGCCGAGGACGGCGCCCGGCACGTACGCGAACCGCTGGTACCTCTCCATGATCGTCGCCCATGGCCAGTAGACCCGGGTGCTGGCCCGGCCCTGCTCGTAGGCGACCATGTCGCGGTCGGTGGTGCCGAGGTGGCTCGGCCACTTGGGCAGCGCCGCCGCCGACCTCACGGGGTCCTTGGCGTTCACCCCGTAGTTGAAGAACTGGTACTGCCGCCAGGTCAGCGGGTCGGGGAAGATGGGCCGATCCCAGCGGAAGGTGCGCATGAGGTCGCCGGTGACGGCCGCGACGTAGTCGCCCGGCTGGGCCAGGATCGCGCGCCGGGCGAACTTGCTCGCCGTGTCGTTGATCGACCGCTCGAACTTGTCGTTCCCCCAGCGGTGCAGCACCTCGCCCTCGCCCTTCCACCACAGGTAGAGCTGAGAGAACGGGCTGCGCGCGATGGTGGGGTTGTTGCACAGCGGGATCAGGTCCTGCTCGCGCTGCAGGTCGGGCTGGATCTTCTTGCAGTCGGCGAACTTGGCCGTGCGCATGTAGAGGATGAGGCCGTCGCTCTGGGTCAGCGCGAACTGCCCGTGCGCCGAGGCGAACCACCCCATGTACGCCAGCACCGGCACGCCGCAGGCCGTCACGACCGCCAGCACAGGCTTCCAGCCGGTGCGTTTGACCAGCAGATAGGCCACCACGACCGCCAGGATGGGCAGCCCGATGCTGCGGGTGAGCGCGGTGAGCGCCAGCAGCAGGCCGACCGCGACGCCGACCCGCCAGGACATTTTCCTGTGCCACAGGACCAGCGTCACGACGGCCACCAGCAGCAGGGTGAACATCGTGTCCGACATGATCAGCTGTTCGAGCTGGATCTGGTAGGCGTCGAACAGCACGGGCAGGACGGCGAGGGTGGCCCCCCAGTCGGGCAGGCCAAATTTGCGTCTGAGAAGCATATAGATCAGCACGGCGGTGGCCAGGCCCATGAGGTGCTGCGTCAAGACCACCAGGGCGAAGCTGTGAAAAGGCTTGAGGATCAGCAGCCAGAACCCGTAACCGTCGGGCCGTATGGGATGCGGGCGCGGATGCAGCGCCACCGACACGTACTCGTAGGAGTCGTTGAACCACATGGCCGGCCGGTAGCCGAGCATCGAGATCACCCGAAGCGCCGCGCCCAGCGCGAAGGCCGCCACGAACAGGCGGCGCAGCCCCAGGAAGCCGAGCAGGCGCGCACCCCGGCTCGGCGTGGGCAGGCCGGCCTGCGCCGGCTCGGCAACGGTCACCATGGCTTACAGGATGCCAGCCCTTTCACGGACTTGACCCGAGCACCGGGGGGCAGGGGGCATCATGGTTGAACTACGCAGCGGTGATCGAGGCGCGAACGAGGGGTTTAGACGTGGAACTGACCGTGGTCATGCCATGCCTGAACGAGGCGGAGACGGTCGAGACGTGCATCCGTAAGGCTCTGGCGTGCATGGACGAGCACGGCATCGACGGCGAGGTCGTGATCGCCGACAACGGCAGCACCGACGGCTCCCAGCAGCTCGCCCGCGACGCCGGCGCCCGCGTCGTCCACGTCGACGCCAAGGGGTACGGCAACGCGCTCATCGGCGGCATCCGGGCCGCGCGCGGCCGCTACGTGATCATGGGCGACGCCGACGACTCCTACGACTTCACCGCCCTGATGCCCTTCGTCGAGGAGCTGCGCTCGGGCGCCGACCTGGTCATGGGCAACCGCTTCAGGGGCGGCATCGCCCCGGGCGCCATGCCGCCGCTGCACCGCTACCTCGGCAACCCGGTGCTGTCGTTCATCGGCCGGCTGTTCTTCCCCAGCGCCATCCGCGACTTCCACTGCGGGCTGCGCGGCTTCCGGCGCGACTCCATCATCAAGCTCGGCCTGCAGACCGGCGGCATGGAGTTCGCCAGCGAGATGGTCGTCAAGTCCACGCTCCAGGGGCTCGACGTCCGCGAGGTCGCCACCACGCTCAGCCCCGACGGCCGCACCCGCCCGCCGCACCTGCGCTCGTGGCGCGACGGCTGGCGCCACCTGCGCTTCCTGATGCTCTACAGCCCCCGCTGGCTGTTCCTCATCCCCGGCATGGCCATCATGTTGGTCGGCCTGGTGGCGGGCACCGCGCTCACCTTCGGCCCGGTCTACATCGGCAAGCTCGCCTTCGACGTCGACACGCTGGTGGGCGCGTCGGCGATGGTGGTGATCGGCTTCCAGGCCGTGCTGTTCGCGCTCTTCACCAAGGTCTACGCCGCCGAGGAGGGCTTCCTGCCCGAAGACCGGCGCATCAAGCGCCTGGTCGACATCGTCACCCTCGAGAAGGGGCTGATCGCGGGCGCCGCCCTGGCACTGGCCGGCGTCGTCGGCCTGGTGGCGTCGCTGGCCCACTGGCAGGTGCGCAACTTCGGGCCGCTGATCCCCGCCGAGTCGCTGCGCCTGGTCGTGCCCTCGGCCACCGCGCTGATCATCAGCTTCCAGACGATCTTCGCGTCGCTGTTCATCAGCATCCTCGGCATCCGCCGCACCAAGGAGACCCCGGTCGACGTCGCCGCCTCCGCCGCAGAGGAGGCCGCCGAGGCCGTCAAGCGGGAGACCACCCCCGCCGCCTGAGCCCGCCGGCCGCGAGCCCCGCAGCCGGGGCTCGCGGCGCCGTGAGCCGGTGCCCCGGGGGCAACCGTCGTAATCGGTTAGGGGCGCCGCGCCCGGGCCTTTAGGCTTGTGCCATGTCCCAGCACATCTTGACCGCCGTCGCCTGGCCCTATGCCAACGGCCCCCGCCACATCGGGCACGTCTCCGGGTTCGGGGTTCCGTCCGACATCTTCAGCCGCTACCAGCGGATGGCGGGCAACAAGGTGCTGATGGTCAGCGGCACCGACGAGCACGGCACGCCCATCCAGGTGCAGGCCGACCGCGAGGGCGTCACCGCCCGCGAGCTCGCCGACCGCTACAACCGGGTCATCGCCGAAGACCTCACCTCGCTCGGCCTGTCGTACGACCTGTTCACCCGCACGACGACGGCCAACCACTACTCGATCTCGCAGGAGATCTTCAAGGGCCTGTTCGCGAACGGCTACGTCTTCCCGCGCACCACCATGGGGGCGGTCTCGCCCACGACCGGCCGCACGCTGCCCGACCGCTACATCGAGGGCACCTGCCCCATCTGCGGCTACGACGGCGCCCGCGGCGACCAGTGCGACAACTGCGGCAACCAGCTCGACCCCATCGACCTGATCAACCCCCGCAGCAGGGTCAACGGCGAGACGCCCAAGTTCATCGAGACCGAGCACTTCATGCTCGACCTGCCCGCCTTCACCGAGGCGCTGGGGAGCTGGCTGCAGGGCAAGCAGGGCGACTGGCGGCCCAACGTCCTGAAGTTCTCGCTCAACCTGCTCGGCGACATGCAGCCCCGGGCGATCAGCCGCGACCTCGACTGGGGCGTGCCCATCCCGCTCGACGGCTGGCGCGACCGCAACGACAAGCGGCTCTACGTCTGGTTCGACGCCGTCATCGGCTACCTCAGCGCGTCCATCGAGTGGGCGCGCCGCTCCGGCGAGCCCGACGCCTGGCGGCAGTGGTGGCAGAACCCCGACGCCCGCGGCTACTACTTCATGGGCAAGGACAACATCGTCTTCCACTCCGAGATCTGGCCCGCCATGCTGCTCGGCTACAACGGCGAGGGCGCGCGCGGCGGCACGCCGGGGTCGCTGGGCAAGCTCGCGCTGCCGTCCGAGGTGGTCTCCAGCGAGTTCCTGACCATGGAGGGGCGCAAGTTCTCCTCCAGCCGCCAGGTCGTGATCTACGTGCGCGACTTCCTGGCGCGCTACGACGCCGACGCTCTGCGCTACTACATCGCGGTCGCCGGCCCCGAGAACCAGGACACCGACTTCACCTGGTCGGAGTTCGTCAACCGCAACAACGGCGAGCTGGTCGCGGCCTGGGGCAACCTGGTCAACCGGTCGATCTCGATGGCCGCCAAGAACTTCGGCGAGGTGCCCGAGGCCGGCGAGCTGACCGACGCCGACCGCGCGCTGCTGGCCAGGAGCCGCGCGGCGTTCGCGGCCGTCGGCGCCGAACTCGAGAGGTCGCGGTTCAAGAACGCCGTCACCGAGGCGTTCGAGGTGGTGCGCGAGGCCAACCGCTACCTCGCCGAGCAGGAGCCCTGGAAGCTCAAGGACGACCCCGCGCGGGTGAAGTCCATCCTGCACGTCGCCCTCCAGATCGTGGACGACGCCAAGACGCTGCTCACGCCGTTCCTGCCGGGCTCCTCCAACAAGGTGTACGCCATGCTCGGCGGCAAGGGCGTGTGGTCGGGCATGCCCGAGATCCGCGACGTCGACGAGGACGGCGGCAAGCCGTACCCCGTGATCACCGGTGAGTACGACGGCGCCGCCACCTGGCAGTCCATCCCGGTCCGCCCGGGCACGCCCCTGGCGCCCCCCACCCCGCTGTTCCCCAAGCTCGACTCGAAGGTGGTGGACGAGGAGCTCGCCCGCCTCGCCGACGGCCGATGAGCGAGCTTCCCGCGGCGCCGGAACGGCTCGGCGTCGAGGTGTTCGACAGCCACTGCCACCTGGACATCATGGTCGGCGACCGCAAGGCGTCGTCCGGCGATTCCGTGGCGCTGGCCGCCCAAGCGGCGGCCGGCGGCGTCGAGCGCATCGTCGCCGAGGCCCGGGCGGTGGGCGTCACCCGGCTGGTGACCATCGGGTACGACCTGCGGTCCTCCCGGTGGGGCGCCCAGACCGCGCGCGAGCACGACGCCGTGTACGCGGGCGTGGCGATCCACCCCAACGAGGCGCACGCGGCGACCCCCGAGACGCTCGCCGAGATCGAGAAGCTCGCGGGGGAGCCGCGGGTGCGCGCGGTGGGCGAGACCGGCCTCGACTACTACCGCGACTGGGCGTCCCGCGACGACCAGCACGCCTCCTTCCGAGCGCACATCGAGATCGCCAGGCGCACCGGCAAGGCCCTGGTCATCCACGACCGCGAGGCGCACGACGACGTGCTGCGGGTGCTCGACGAGGAGGACACCCCGCACGTCGTGATCTTCCACAGCTTCTCCGGCGACGCCGACATGGCCCGCCGGTGCGCCGAGGCCGGTTACTTCATGTCCTTCTCCGGCCCCGTCACCTACAAGAACGCCGCCGACCTCCGCGAGGCCGCCCGCGTGGCCCCGGAGGAGCTCCTCCTGGTGGAGACCGACGCTCCCTACCTCCCTCCCACCCCCCACCGGGGCAAGCCCAACGCGCCCTACCTGATCCCCCTGACCCTCCGCTGCCTGGCCGAGGTCAGATCCACCACCCCCGACGCCCTGGCCCGCGCCATCACCACCAACGGCGAACGCGCCTTCGGCACCTGGTAACGCCCGGCCCCGCCCCTGCCACCCGCCCCACCCTCCGATGCCCCCCCGCCCCGCCCCCTCGGGTGAGAGCGTCCGGTGTCCGGGATCGATCCTCTCCACCCCGCCGCCCCCTCCCGTGTGTGGGGATGACCGGAGCGCCGGGAAAGGGGCGTGGACGGGGTGTCATGGCCTTTCCGTGCGGACGTCACGGTATCCGTCGGCGGACACGCCAAGTGATGGGCAAGTAACACACCGGATCGGTTGAACCGGTTGAGGGGGCGAGGCGGGCGGGGCTAGCGTCGGCAGCCGGTCTACCCCCAAGGACGCGCAGTGGACGAATCACCGACGGCAGTGGCGGCGCCGGCCCGGGCACCCGCGCCGCCCCACGGCGTTCCCGGGGTACCGCACCCGCCCGGCGCTCCGGGGGTGCCGCCCGTGCCCGGTGCTCCGGGGGAGCGGCACCTGCCCGGCGTTCCAGGGGAGCCGCGCGTGCTCGGCGCTTCGCGGGTGCCGCACGCACCCGGCGCTTCGCGGGTGCCGCCCGTGCCCGGCGTTCGGCGGGCCGGTACACGCCGGGCTCCCCGGCGTTCGTCCCGCACCCGGGCCCGGTCCCGCAGGGCGGCGCGACGCCCGTCCCGGCCGTGGGCGGGGTGGGCGGGCCTGTGGCGCCCGGCCCGCTCGCCGTGGACGGTGGTCGTGTGCGCCGCCGTCGTCGGCGTCTCCACCGCCCTGCTCGCCGGCACCTCGCTCACCAAGCAGGTGCGGCTCACCGTCGACGGCGGCGTGACGACGGTGCGCAGCACCGGCCGCACCGTGCGGGAGGTGCTGGCGCACGTGAAGGTGCCCGTCGGGAGGCACGACGTCGTGTCCCCGGCCCCGGCCGAGAAGGTGCGCGACGGCGGCTCGATCGTCGTCCGGCACGCCCGCCCGCTGCACCTGACCCTCGACGGCAGGAAGAGCCTGCACACCGTGACCGCGCTCAACGTCGGCGAGGCACTGGAGGAGCTGCACCTGGCGCAGCGGCGGGCCAGGCTGTCGTCCCCGCGCATGCGGCAGATCCCGGTGACCGGCTTCGCCCTGGACGTGCGCACCGAGCGCCGGGTGACCGTCATCCGCAGGGGCGTCCGGCTGGACGCCCTCACCACCGGCCGCACGGTGCGCGACGTGCTGGCCCAGCAGCGCATCATGCTCGCCAAGGGCGACAGGGTGCGCCCCGCCCTCGGCTCCTTCCCCGAGGACAGCCAGGTGATCCGCGTCATCCCGGCCGCGCCCGCCGTCCCTCCCGTCCCCGCCCCGCCCCCGCACACCGTCCCCGTCCGCCCGTCGGTCACCTCGCTCAACTGGGCGGCCCTGGCCCGCTGCGAGACCTACGCCGACCCCAGGTCCTTCAACCCCAGCGGCCCGTACTACGGCATGTACCAGTTCAGCCTCCCCATGTGGCAGGCCGTCGGCGGAACCGGAACCCCCCGCGACTGGCCCCCCGCCGAGCAGACCTACCGCGCCCAACTCCTCTACCAGAGAGTCGCCGGCCGCTGGCAGGGCCAATGGCCCACCTGCGGCTCCCACCTCTTCACCCCCTGACCCCACCTTCTTCACCAGGCGTCTCACGTCCGGCCGCGCTTTCCCGACCGCCGAGGCCTGCTCCCGGCTCATCCCTCACCGGCCGGCCGCCGTCTCGAAAAAGGCGCCTTCGGCGCGCTCTCTGAGGAGCGAGCCTCGCCCTGCCCACGCCCCACCACCGCGCAGGCATCCGACCTGAGGCGAGGCCCACCGGGTGAAGGACCATCGCATGGTGGTCGGTGCGGGAGACTGGGGGGATGGGGAATCCGTGGTGAGCCTGCTGGGGCCGGCCGAGATACGGGAGCTGGCGGGCAGGCTCGATCTTCGGCCCACCAAGCGGCTCGGGCAGAACTTCGTCATCGACGGCGGCACGGTGCGGCGGATCGCCAGGGTGGCCGAGGTCTCGCCGGACGACGTGGTGATCGAGGTCGGGCCGGGGCTGGGGTCGCTCACGCTGGCGCTGCTTCCTGAGGCGCGCCGGGTGGTGGCGGTGGAGATCGACCCGGTTCTGGCCGCGCAGCTCCCGATCACCGTGGCCGGGCGGGCGCCGTCGCTGGCCGATCGGCTCTCCGTCGTCAGGGCCGACGCCATGACCGTGCGCCCCGGCGACCTGGACGCCGAGCCCACCACGCTGGTGGCCAACCTGCCGTACAACGTCGCGGTGCCCGTCGTGCTCCACCTGCTGGCGGTGCTGCCGTCGCTGCGCCGGGGGCTGGTGATGGTGCAGTCGGAGGTGGCCGACCGCATGGCCGCCGGGCCGGGTTCGAAGGTGTACGGCATCCCCTCGGTCAAGGCCGCCTGGTACGCCGACGTGCGCCGGGCCGGGCCGGTCGGCCGCACGGTCTTCTGGCCGGTGCCCAACGTCGACTCCGGGCTCGTGGCGCTCACCCGCCGCGAGCCGCCCGTCACCTCCGCCTCCCGCGAGGAGGTCTTCGCCGTGATCGACGCCGCGTTCGCCCAGCGCCGCAAGACGCTGCGAGCCGCGCTCGCCACCTGGGCCGGCTCGCCGCCGGCCGCCGAGGCGGCCCTGCGAGCGGCGGGCGTCGACCCCTCGGCTCGCGGCGAGCAGCTCCGCGTCGAGGACTTCGCCAGGATCGCCGAGAACCGCCCCACGGACGGATGACGCCCCCGGGCCGGGGCGGACGCTAAGCGTCCGGCGTCGGCCGGGCGGGGGGCGGGTGCCGACGGTGGGGATGGATGGCGTCGTGCGGCCGGGGTGATGTGGTCGTTCGCGTTCGGGGGTGGGTGGCGGTGCTGACCGGTGGGGACGGATGGTGGCGTGCGGCCGGGTGACGCGGGGCGTTCGGGTTCGGGGGGTGGGCGCCGGGGCTACGATCGGGTCCGTGAGATCCGTGACCGTTCGGGTGCCCGCCAAGGTGAATCTGCAGCTCTCGGTGGGGCCGCCGCGCGATGACGGTTACCACGACCTGGTGAACGTCTTCCACGCCGTCTCGCTGTTCGACGAGGTCACGGCGTCCCGTCCGGAGAAGGACGAGATCACGGTGGAGGTCGGGGGCGGGTTCGCGGGGCAGGTGCCGGTCGACGGGGAGAACCTCGCGGCCCGGGCCGCCGTCGCGCTCGCCGCGCGTGCCGGACGGTCACCTGCGGTGCGGCTGCGCATCCACAAGACGATCCCGGTGGCCGGTGGCATGGCCGGCGGCAGCGCCGACGCCGCGGCGGCGCTCGTGGCCTGCGACCGGCTCTGGGGGCTCGGCACGCCCCGTGAGGAGCTGATGGAGATCGCCGCGGGCATCGGCAGCGACGTCCCGTTCGCCCTGCTCGGCGGTACGGCGGTCGGCACGGGGCGCGGGGAGAACCTGACGCCCGTCCCCGCCGCCGGGCGGTACCACTGGGTGTTCGCGCTCGCCGAGGGCGGGCTGTCCACGCCGAAGGTCTACGCCGAGTGCGACCGCATCCGCGAGGCCACCGGTGAGCCCGCCGCCTGGCCCGAGAGGTCCGAGCCGCTGATGGCCGCGCTGGCCGCGGGTGACGTGAAGGCCCTCGGCGCGACCCTGGTCAACGACCTGCAGCCGGCCGCCGTGATGCTCTGCCGCCCGCTGGCGCGCACCCTCGCGGCGGGCCGGGAGCGCGGCGCGCTGGGCGCGCTCGTCTCCGGCTCCGGCCCCACCTGCGCCTTCCTCGCCGAGTCCGCGGCCCACGCCGACGACCTCTCGGTGGCGCTGAACCTGGCGGGCGTGTGCCGTACGACGGTCACCGCCGACGGCCCTGCCCCCGGCGCCACGGTGACCTCCGAGGAGTGACCGGCTCCCTCCACGCGGGCCGGGCGACGGTCTCGGCGTCCCGGTTGGGGGTCATGGCGGACGTGTCGGTGGGGTGTCCGGCGGCTGTCCTGGGCGTGAGCGCGGGCGCCGCCGGTTCGGCGCGCAGGTCGTGGTGCCCGTGCCGGTGGGGTGCCCGGCGGACGTTCTCCCGCGTGGCGGCCGTTCTCCTGCGTGATCGCCGGTGGTGACGGTTCGGCTCGGGGGGACGGCGGCGGGGGCGGCGGTCGGGGCGGTACGGCTGGGGCGGGGGGCGGATAGGCTTTGGTGGCGATGAACCTGGTGAATCTGGAATCGGTCTTCCATGCCTATGGGCCCAAGCCGCTGCTCAGTGACGTCTCCCTCGGCGTGGAGTCCGGCGACCGCATCGGCGTCGTCGGGCGCAACGGCGACGGCAAGACCACGCTGGTCTCCGTGATCGCCGGCACGGTCAAGCCGCACGGCGGGCGGGTGACGCACAACCGCGGCCTGCGGGTGGGGCTGCTGTCGCAGCGGGACGACTTCGACCCGGCGCTCACGGTCGGGGAGCTCGTGCTGGGCGACCGCGCCGAGCACGAGTGGGCCGGCGACCAGGCCGTCAGGGAGATCCTCGCCAACCTGCTGGCCGACGTCCAGCTCACGGCCCGGGTCGGCGAGCTGTCCGGCGGCGAGCGGCGGCGCACGGCGCTGTCCCGGCTGCTCATCGAGGAGCACGACCTGGTCATCCTCGACGAGCCGACCAACCACCTCGACATCGAGGCGATCGCCTGGCTGGCGCGCCACCTGGCCGGGCGCAGGTCCGCGCTGCTCGTCGTCACGCACGACCGGTGGTTCCTGGACGCCGTCTCCACCCGCACCTGGGAGGTCGTGGACGGCGCCGTCCACCGCTACGAGGGCGGGTACGCCGCGTACGTCCTGGCCAAGGCCGAGCGCGCGCGCATCGCCCAGGCCACCGAGGAGCGCCGGCAGAACCTCATGCGCAAGGAGATCGCCTGGCTGCGCCGGGGCCCGCCCGCGCGCACCTCCAAGCCGAAGTTCCGCATCGACGCCGCCCAGGCGCTGATCGCCGACGAGCCGCCCGCCCGGAACACCGTCGAACTGGTCGGCTTCGCCTCCGCGCGCCTCGGCAAGACCGTCTACGACCTCAACGGGGTCACCCTGCACGCGGGCGGCCCCGGGGAGGGCCCGCTCGTGCTCGACGACTGCACCTGGCAGTTCGGCCCCGGCGACCGCATCGGGCTGATCGGGGTCAACGGCTCGGGCAAGTCGTCGGTGCTGCGCCTGCTCGCCGGCTCGGTGCTGCCCGACTCCGGCTCGGTGGTGCGGGGCAAGACCGTCCGCCTGGCCCACCTGTCGCAGGAGCTCACCGAGCTCGACCCCACCCGGCGCGTGCTGGAGACCGTCGAGGAGGTCCGCAAGTTCGTCCAGGTGGGCAAGCGCGAGTGGACCGCCTCGCAGCTTCTGGAGCGCCTCGGCTTCCGCGGCGACGCCCAGTGGAAGGTGGTCGGCGACCTGTCGGGCGGCGAGCGGCGGCGGCTGCAGCTCCTGCGGCTGCTCATGGACGACCCCAACGTCCTGCTGCTGGACGAGCCGACCAACGACCTCGACATCGAGACCCTCAACGAGATGGAAGACCTGCTCGACGGCTGGCCGGGCACGTTGTTGCTGGTCAGCCACGACCGTTACTTCCTGGAGCGGGTGGCCGACCGCTGCGTGGCCCTGCTGGGCGACGGCAGCCTGTCGATGCTGCCCGGCGGCGTCGACGAGTACCTGCAGCGCCGGGCGTCCGGAACGGCGCTCACCGCCCGCGCCGGCGCGCCGCAGGCGGCCAGGGCCCCCGCCGCCGAGCAGGCGGCCCAGGCCCCCGCGACGGCGGCGCCCTCGGCCAAGGAGCTTCGCGAGGCGCGCAAGGAGCTGTCGAGGCTGGAACGCCAGCTTGACAGGATCGGCGAGCGTGAGGCCACGCTGCACTCGGCCATGGCCGAGGCGGCCTCCGACTACGGGCGGCTCGCCGCCATGGACGCCGAGCTGAAGGAGCTTCGCGCCCAGAAGGAGTCCGTCGAGGTGGAATGGATGGAGCTGGCCGAAAGGCTGGGCGAGTAACGCTCCCTCCGTCGGCCCGTTGTTGGGCTGGGTGACGAAAGACATTTGCACGGCCCCGGGGCGTCGTTCTCCTGATTCCGGCATGCCAGGCGGCAGGCTGGGACCGTTCGTCGTTCGATCGGGGGAATGTGAATGAGACGTCAATGGGGCCGCGCGATTTGTCTGGCCGTGTGTTTCGGAGCGGCGCTGGGGCTCGCGTCGCCGTCCGCGGGCGCCGCCGCCGCCGGACAGCCGCCGCCCGAGCCGGAATCCGCGATCGCCGCGCACCGCAGGCCGGCCGACGGCCTGGTGCTGACGCGCAGCGAGGGCCGGGCCGCCTGGCCGGTGTCCCGGGTGGCCGTGTTGCAGTGCTCGCCGACCGGAGGGACGCATCCCCGGCCGCTGGAGGCCTGCGCGCTGCTGGCGACCGTACGCGGTGACCTGGCCAGACTTCAGCTCCCGGGCGGGAGGCCGTGCCCGCGGATCTACGACCCGGTCACCATCTCGGCGATGGGCGTGTGGGGTGGGCGTAACGTCTCCGCGCAGCGCACCTACGGCAACGCGTGCGACCTGCGTAACACCCTGGGGGCCGTGGGCGCTTTCTGAGCGTCTCGCACAAAAGCGCGCCGACAAAAGGACCGGGCTTACGCCGGTCCCTTTTGTCGGCGCGCTAATTCGTTGGGCACGCCCGGTCGTTCTTACCGTTTCCTGACCCCGGCAATGCCGTCGCGGCCGGTGAGGCGCGGTCATTAATGCGATGATCTCGGTAGGTCAAGAGGCCTCTGTGCGAGATGCCCCATGGATCCACACAATTCCTCGTGGATCCGGTGCGTATTCGTCGGGGCCAAGTAGTGAATACGGGGGTTCACAATGATCCGCACAACAATATTCGCGGCGGCCGTCGTGACGGGACTGGCATTGTCGGGAGCGGGCGCGTACGCCGACACCGACCGGGTGCCGGCGGGCGCCGCCAAGCGGCCGGCGCCGGTCGCGGCGGCGGCGAAGGCGGTGGGGAAGGCGCAGTGTTCGGCGGCGTCGTGCGCCGCCGTGCTCTGCCCGCCCGGTTACGTGTGCGTCCACTCGCCCAAGCAGTGCATCACCACGCCCTGCCCGCAGTTCGAATGCGTGCTCGCCACGGGCACCACGTACCCGCAGGTCGTACCGTACCCGGCCTATCCGACGTACCCGGTCTACCCGACGTACCCGTATGTCCGGCCGCTCGGCCCGTACTACGGGCACTACCACGGTCATCACGGCCACCACCACGGGCATCACCACGGTCACCCCCGCCCCCGGCCGCCGCGGGTGCTGCCGATCCAGTCACCCGGCGGCCTGTCGAAGTGATCGCCGCGTCCCGGCGCTGACCGGGCGGCCACCGCGCGTCGAGTGGCCGGCCCGCGCGGCCGGCCGCACGATCGCTCGTGCGGCGGCCTGGCGGGTGTGGCAGGGTACGGCCGGCCCGAGGGCCGGCCGTACCGACGCGGTCGCCTCCGTCTCCCTCGACGGGCCGGCGGCGGGTCTTCCCCGGCCCGCGGCCGGCGTTCCTCGTCCACGGCCGGCAGCCGTGACCCCCGTGCCGGAGCGGGCGACGCGCCGTCCGGGCCGCCTCGGTGAGCGGAAGACCTGGTCGACCGCGCGAAAAAGGGCGGCGCCTCCACGAACGGTGGGAGCGCCGCCTGTTGTCGCTACGGCGTGGGTCAGAGACCCAGGCCGAGCCCGAGGCCGAGACCCAGGCCCAGGCCACCGCCGCCGCCGCTGCCGTAGCCGACGCCGTAGCCCACGCCGCCGCCGCCGAAGCCGGCGCCGTAACCGACTCCGTAGCCGCCGCCGAGGCCGCCGCCGTAACCGAGGCCGTAGCCGTAGCCGCCGCCGAGGCCGTAACCGAGGCCACCGGCGCAGCCGGCGCCGACGAACTGGGGAACGACGGTGGGGATGACGGTCGGCCCGCAGGTGCAGCAGCTTGCCTTGGCGCTCTTCGCAGGCTTGGCCGCGTCGGCGGAAGCTGCGGCAGCGGGTGCCATGAGGGCGATTCCGACGCATGCCGAAGTGACCAGAAGGCGAATCATGTGTACTTCTCCCTGTAGGAATCGCCGCAACAGAACGCTCCGCACGTGGACGCTCTGTTCAGCGGTGATTACTCGATGTGACCGCTCAGACATTACCGAGTGGCTGAACACGGCTAAGGGTGGGGAACGGTCAGGCGGCGGCAATACTTGCGGGCCTCTGGACAACCGGCGTCCATCCGGGAGGCAATGCGCTCGTCATCGGCCAGGCCCGCACTTCAGGACGAATTGCACGTCCTGCCTGGTGGGAGGCTGCGGGGTCGCCTCGCCGTCCGACACGCCCCGGGAGGGGTGTCCTCGCCGGGGTGTGCTCGGCGGCCGCCGGTGGTCAGGCGCCGTTCTGGGCGGAGTCGAACGGCACCAGGATCGTGCGGAGCAGGCCCGCCAGCGTCCGCTGGTCGGCGGCGTCGATGCCCGCCAGCAGCGTGTGCTCGCGCCTGAGCAGGTCGGCGAAGGCGGCGTCGACGCGCTCGCGGCCGGCGTCGGTCAGCGAGACCAGCACGCCGCGCCGGTCCTCGGGGTCGGGGCGGCGGCGCACCAGCCTGGCGGCGGCGAGGCGGTCGATGCGGTTGGTCATCGTGCCGGAGGTGACCAGGGTGGCGCGCAGCAGGGCGCCGGGGCTCAGCTCGTACGGCTCTCCGGCGCGGCGCAGCGTGGTGAGCACGTCGAACTCCCACGGTTCGAGGTCGTGCTCGGCGAACGCGGCGCGCCGGGCGCGGTCGAGGTGGCGGGCCAGCCGGGAGACCCGGCTGAGCACCTGGAGCGGCGACACGTCGAGGTCGGGACGCTCCTGCCGCCAGGACGTGACAAGCTGATCCACCTCGTCTCGGACGGGGCCTTCGGGGGCACCACCGCTTGGGCGCGTCGTCATGCCGCCGAGTCTATCTCTCTTGACATCGAGACATCTCGGCGATAAAAGTATCTCGATGTCAAGAGATATGTGGGACCCCGTCGTCTACGGACGTTACGCCGACGAGCGCCGCCGTCCCTTCTTCGAGCTGCTCGCGCGGGTGGGCGCGCATGCCCCCCGGAGCGTGGCCGACCTCGGCTGCGGCACGGGGGAGCTCACTCTGGAGCTGACCCGCCGCTGGCCCGGCGCGTCCGTGCACGGGGTCGACTCCTCGGCCGCGATGATCGCCAAGACGCCGCGCGGGCTGTCGTTCAGCGTGCAGGACGTGCGCCACTGGCGCCCCGTCGACCCCGTCGACGTCGTCATCTCCAACGCGCTGCTGCAGTGGGTGCCCGAGCACCGCGAGCTGCTGCCGCGCTGGCTGGGCTTCCTCCGGCCGGGCGGCTGGCTCGCCTTCCAGGTTCCGGGCAACTTCGGCGCCCCCAGCCACGCGGCGGTCAGGCAGGTGTGCCGTTCGGCGCGCTGGGCCGAGCCGCTGGGAGGCCTCGCGCGCCACGACCCCGTGGACGGCCCCGAGGAGTACCTGACGCTGCTCGCGGGGCTCGGCTGCGCGGTCGACGCCTGGGAGACGACCTACGTCCACGTGCTCCAGGGCGAGAACGCCGTGCTCAACTGGATCATGGGCACCGCGCTGCGGCCCATGCTCGACCGGCTGGGCCCGGGGGATCGCGAGGAGTTCCTCGCCGACTGCGGCCGGCTGCTCGCCGAGGCCTACCCGGCCCGGCCGTACGGCACGCCGTTCCCGTTCCGCCGCGTCTTCGCCGTCGCGCAGGTTCCGGCCTAGCGGCACGATCGAGCCCGATCTTCAGTTGTTATGGTGAAAAGGCAGCAGTGCCGGAATCACCGGACGGCGGAGGTGGCATGGCGATCGAGGTCGAGGACAAGTTCGACGTACCCGAGGACTACACGATTCCCGAGCTCACGGGCGTGCCCGGCTGCGCCGAGGTGCTCGGGCCGAGAAGCTACCGGCTGACCGCCGTCTACTTCGACACCCCCGACCTCCGGCTGGCCGCGCACGGCATCACGCTGCGCCGGCGGCGCGGCGGGGACGACGCCGGGTGGCACCTGAAGCTGCCCAAGGCCAAGGGCGCCCGGCACGAGATCGCGCACCCGCCGACCCGCAGCGCCAAGGTCGTGCCGCGCGAGCTGGCCGAGCTCGTCCTGGCCCACACGCGCCGCGAGGAGCTCGTCCCGGTCGCCGAGCTGGAGACCCGCCGCGAGGTCACCACCCTGCGCGACGCCGACGGGCGCAAGCTGGTGGAGGTCGCCGACGACCAGGTCAAGGGCACGACCTTCGGCACCGTGTTCGGCGAGGAGCCCCGGGTCGAACGCTGGCGCGAGGTCGAGGCCGAGCTGCTGGACGGCGACGTCGACCAGCTCAAGAAGGTCGGCAAGGCGCTGCGCAAGGCGGGCGCGGTTCCCGCGGCCTCGGGCAGCAAGCTGGCACGCCTCCTCGGCCCCGCCGGGCGGGCCGCCGAGCTGACACGGCCGCCGGACGGCACGGCGGGGCGGGTCGTGACCGACTACCTCCGCTCCCAGGTGGACGCGATCATCGCCCAGGACCCCCAGGTGCGGCGGGCCACCGAGGACTCCGTCCACCAGATGCGGGTCGCGGCCCGCCGCCTGCGCAGCGCGCTCAAGGCCTTCTCCTCCGTGCTCGGCGAGACCGGCGACCTGCAGGACGAGCTGCGGTGGATCGCCGGGGTGCTCGGCGAGGCCCGCGACCTGGAGGTCATCCACGAGCGGTTCGCCGAACGCCTGGACTCCGTCGACCCGTCCCTGGTCGTCGGCGAGATCCGCACCCGCCTCGGCGACGATCTCCGGGAGCGCCAGCGCCAGGCGCTCGTCCGGGCCCACCTCGCCATGAGCTCCGAGCGCTACTTCGCCCTGCTCGACCGGCTCGACACGCTGGCCGCCAAGCCGCCGCTCACCCCGGTGGCCGGGAAGAAGGCCGGCAAGACGCTGGGGCGCGTCGCCGACGAGCAGTGGCGCCGGGTCGAGAAGAGGTACGACAGGGCGCGGGCGATGGAGGACGCGGAGGAGCGCGCCCTCGCCATGCACGACGTCCGCAAGGCCGCCAAGCGGGCCCGCTACACCGCCGAGGCCCTGACCCCCCTGCTCGGGGACGAGGCGGCGGCCCTCGCCAAGCGCGCCAAGGACGTCCAGGAGGTGCTCGGCACCTACCAGGACGGCGTGGTCGCCCAGGAGATCCTGATGGAGGAGGCCGATCGCGCCCGGGAGGCCGGCGAGGACACCTTCACCTACGGCGTGCTCGTCGCCACGGAACGCGCCGACGCCGCCCGCTCCCAGGCGGAGTTCCCCGGCGTCTGGGCCGAGGCCGCCAGGGCCGGCTGACCCGCCGTACGGCGGCGCCGACCTCACCGCACCCCACCCCGCCGCATCGGCGCCGGGAGTGACAGCACAGAGCGGTGCCGGGGTGGGGTCGCGCCGGGTGGGCGG
>NZ_JARWAC010000021.1 GCF_029846175.1 Sphaerisporangium sp. TRM90804
CGGCGCCGGGAGTGACAGCACAGAGCGGTGCCGGGGTGGGGTCGCGCCGGGTGGGCGGCACGGGGCGCTCGGCCGGCGTCGGGTTTGCTCGGTTGGCGAGGTCAGGTGATGTAGCGGTCGGCGGTGGTTATTCGGCCGTCCTTGTGGTGGAGGACCGCCACGCCGCCTTTGCGCAGGTGGGTGTCCTCGATGTGGCCTTCGTGGCGGCGGTCGCAGAGGCCGGTGATGAGTTCGGGCAGCACCTTGCCGTGGCTGCACACGGCGGTGGGGACGCCCTCGTCCATGAGGGAGAGGGCCAGTTCGAGGGAGCGGGTGGCGTCGTAGCGGGTCTCGGACAGCAGGTCGTCGGTGCGGATGCGCAGCGCCTCCCTGGTGCCGTACGGCAGCAGGGTCTGCACGCAGCGGCGGCTGGGGGAGCTGACCAGCGAGCCGGGGCGGAAGGCGTCGAGGATGTCGGCGATCGTCCGGGCCTGCGCGGTGCCGTCCTCGTCCAGGGGACGCAGGTCGTCATCGCCGCTCCAGTCCTGGCGGGCGCCCGCGTACCCGTGCCTGACCAGCACGAACGGCGTGGTGTCGAGCGGCGCGGCCATCAGGCTGCGCAGCAGGCCGGCGTCCCACTCGTAGCTGAGCCGCTCCCGCGCGTCGGCCAGCGACAGCCAGGCGACCTCGTCCACCTCGTCGGAGGGCTCGGGCGTCACCTGCTCGACCACCTGGGCGACCCAGTAGTCGACGCGCTTGAGCCGCCAGCCCCTCAGGTAATGGACCGGCGGCAGGTGGCGGCCCAGCCGGACGCTCAGCCCGGTCTCCTCGGCGACCTCGCGCATCGCTCCCGCGATCACGTGCTCGCCCGGCTTGATCTTCCCCTTGGGAAAGGACCAGTCGTCGTGCTTCGGGCGGTGGACGAGGGCCACCTCGGGGTCGGCGGCGTCGCCGCGCCAGACGATCGCGCCGCCCGCGTGGATGAGGTCGGTCGGGTGCACCTGAGGCTCAGTCATCGATGGTCCTCCACCGTCGTGTCCCCACGAGATGCGACTGGAGGTCGCGCAGCGGCTGGCCGTCCTGCCCGCGGTGGTGACGCTCCCAGGTGCCGTCCCCGTTGAGCCACCAGCTGCTGGTCGTGTCGGCCATGGAGATGTCGAGCAGCTCCGACAGGTAGGCGCGGTGCTGGGCGCTGCTGACCTTCACCAGCGCCTCGACGCGGCGGTCGAGGTTGCGGCGCATGAGGTCGGCGCTGCCGATCCAGATCTCGGGCCGACGCCCGCCGCCGAACTCGAAGATGCGGGAGTGCTCCAGGAACCTGCCGAGAATGCTCCGGACCCTGATGGTATCGGACAGCCCCGGAACGCCCGGGCGGAGGGTGCAGACCCCGCGAACCACCAGGTCGACCGGGACGCCCGCCTTGGAGGCCGCGTACAACGCGTCGATGACCGGCTCGTCCACCAGGGAGTTCGTCTTCATGCGGATGCGCGCCGGCCGCCCGGCCAGGTGGTGGGCGACCTCCCGCTCGATGCGGGCCACCAGCCCGCCGCGCATCGAGTGCGGCGCGACGAGCAGCCGCCGGTACGCCGAGTGGTGGGAGTACCCGGTGAGGTGGATGAACAGGTCGGTGAGGTCCTCGCCCACCAGCGGGTCGGCGGTGAGCACGCCGAAGTCCTCGTACTGCCGCGCGGTCTTGGGGTTGTAGTTGCCCGTGCCGATGTGGCAGTACTGGCGCAGTTCGCCCGACTGCTCCTGGCGGACGACCAGCGCGATCTTGGCGTGGGTCTTCAGGCCCACCACGCCGTAGACGACGTGGCACCCGGCCCGCTCCAGCTTGCGCGCCCAGGAGATGTTGGCGTGCTCGTCGAACCGCGCCTTGATCTCGACGACCACCACGACCTGCTTGCCGGCCTCGGCGGCGTCGATCAGCGCGTCCACGATGGGGGAGTCGCCGCTGGTGCGGTAGAGCGTCTGCTTGATGGCGAGCACGCAGGGGTCGGCCGCGGCCTGCTCGATGAAGCGCTGCACGCTGGTGGAGAAGGAGTCGTACGGGTGGTGCACCAGGATGTCGCGCTCGCGCAGGACCGAGAAGATGTCGTCCTCGGCGTGCACGGCCTCCGACGGGACGAACGGGGGGAAGCTCAGCTCGCCGCGGTCGAGGTCGGCGATGGTATGCAGCCCCGAGAGGTCCAGCGGGCCGGCGAGCCGGTAGATCTCGTGGTCGGCCACGTCGAGCTCGTTGACCAGCAGGTCGAGCACCTCGGACGTGATCGTGTCCTCGACCTCCAGCCGCACGGGCGGCCCGAAGCGCCGTAGCTGCAGCTCCTTCTCCAGCGCCTGCATGAGGTTCTCGGTGACGTCCTCGTCGACCTCGAGGTCCTCGTTGCGGGTGACCCGGAAGACGTGGTGCTCGACCACCTCCATGCCCTTGAAGAGCTGGGCGAGGTGGGCGGCGATCACGTCTTCGAGCGGGACGAAGCGGTTCTCGGAGGCGGCGACGAACCGGGGGAGCTGCGAGGGCACCTTGACCCGGGCGAAGACGGTCTGCCCCGTGCCGGGGTTGCGGACGGTGACCGCGAGGTTGAGCGACAGGCCCGAGATGTACGGGAACGGGTGGGAGGGGTCCACGGCCAGCGGGGTCAGCACCGGCCGGATCCGCTCGCGGAACAGCCTGCGCATCGCCGTGCGCTCGTCCCTGCCGAGGTCGTCCCAGCGGACGATCTCGATGCCGACGGCCGCGAGCTGCGGCGAGATCAGCTTGTGGAAGGTGGCGACGTGCCGCTGCGCCAGATCGTCGGCGATCGCGCCGATGCGCGAGAGCTCCTCGCGGGGTTTGAGCCCGCTCTTGGTGCGCAGCAGCAACCCGGTCGCCATGCGGCGTTTGAGGCCGGCGACGCGCACCCGGAAGAACTCGTCGAGGTTGCTGGCGAAGATGGCGAGGAAGCGCACCCGTTCGAGCAGGGGGACGGCGGGATCCTCCGCGAGCTCCAGCACCCGCTCGTTGAACTGCAGCCAGCTCTCCTCGCGGTTCAGGAAGCGTTCCTGCGGGAGAGGGGATTCGTCCTGTTCTTCAGGGCGCGGCGTCACGATCTCGGCGGACATATGTCCAAAATGCCCTACTTAATTGAACGACACGTTAACTGGCCAGCAACGAGGGTTTTAGCTTACTCGGGAACCGCGAGCCCGTGGTGCAGCGCCTCGTCGGACACGTGGGGCTGCCGCTCCGCCATCTTGGCGTCGTGGGCGCGCTGCTTCTCCTGCTCGCGCAGCGCCTTCTCGCGGTCACGCTGCTCCTGCGCCCGGGCCTTCTCCTGTTCGCGCAGCAGCTTCTCCTGCTCGCGCTCGTCACGCGCTCGCGCCTTCTCCTGCTCGCGCAGGAGCTTCTCGTGCTCGCGCTGCTCGCGGGCGCGGACCTTCTCCTGCTCCCTGAGCTCCTTCTCCTGCTCCTTCAGCTCGCGCTCGCGGACCTTCTCCTGCTCCTTGAGCTCGCGCTCGCGGACCTTCTCCTGCTCCTTCAGCTCCTTCTCGCGGAGCTTCTCGAGCTCCCGGAACTCCTTGTCGCGCGCCTTCTCCAGCTCCTTGATCCGCTTCTCGCTGAACCGGGGGGCGGGGACGCGGGGCTCGGCGGAGGGCGCGGCCGGCGTGGCGGCCGCCCGCGTGGCGGCCGCGGTGAGGGTCGGGTGCGGGTCGAGCCCGTTCAGACCGTTCCACGCCAGGTTGACGAGGTGGGCCGCCACCTCCTCGCGGCCGGGGGTGCGGGCGTCCAGCCACCACTGGCCGGTGACCGCCACCATGCCCACCAGCATCTGGGCGTACATGGGGGCCAGCGTCGGCTCGTACCCGCGGTCGGAGAACTGGTCGGCGAGCACGTACTCGACCTGGCTGGCGATGTCGTTGATCAGGCTCGCGAACGTGCCGGTGCCCGAGGCGCCTTGGGCGCCCTGGGAGTCGCGCACGAGGATGCGGAAACCCTCGTGCGACTCCTCGATGTACTGCAGGAGCGCGATGGCGGCACGCTCCAGCCGCACCTTGGGATGACCGGCGTTCATCGAGCCCGACACCAGGGCGAGCAGGCGCTCCATCTCCCGGTCGACGACGACGGCGTAGAGGCCCTCCTTGCCGCCGAAGTGCTCGTACACGACCGGCTTGGACACCTTGGCGCTGGCCGCGATCTCCTCGATGGAGGTCGCGTCGAACCCCTTCTCGGCGAACAGGGTGCGGCTGATGCGGATCAGCTGTTCCCTGCGCTCCTTGCCGGTCATGCGGACACGCGAGCGGGGTTCGGCCATGGGTTCCATAATGGCTGGCCCGGCGGGTGCGGCCAACGTCATTGTCTGGATCCTTGTCGGCACGACGGTGTCGAGGGGGTGCGCCGCACCCGGCCCCCGGGGGGCCGGCGCGGCCGCGACGGGGGTGCGGGCCGCCATGTGGCGGCCCGACAGGGGGCCAGGATCAGCCAACTCGCTTCGCCGCCAGACGCTCGGGGGTAGGCCACCTGACGTCCGTCGCCCATCCCGCCTGCTCGAACCAGCGGATCACGCGGGCGCTGGGGTCGAGCTGACCCTTGAGCGCGCCGTGCCGGGCGGAGGTCGGGTCGCTGTGGTGCAGGTTGTGCCAGGACTCGCCGAAGGACGGGATGGCCAGCCACCACACGTTGCGGGACTTGTCGCGCACCTCGAAGGTCTCGTCGCCGAACACGTGGCAGACCGAGTTGATCGACCAGGTCACGTGGTGCAGCAGCGAGATGCGAACCAGGCTGCCCCAGAAGAAGGCGGTCAGCGCGCCGGTGAGCGACCAGGTGACCAGGCCGCCGATCACGCCGGGCAGGATCAGGGACGTCGCCACCAGGTACGGGAAGGCGTGGTGGATGCGGTTGATGTCCTTGTCGTTGATCAGGTCACGCGCGAAGCGCTCGCGGTTGGTGCGCTCGGAGGAGAACATCCAGCCGATGTGGGCGAACAGCAGTCCCTTGGTCAGGGCCTTCCAGTCGTTGCCGAAGCGCCACGGCGAGTGCGGGTCGCCCTCCTTGTCGGAGTACTTGTGGTGGCGGCGGTGGGTGGCGACCCAGTCGATGACGCCCATCTCGATCGCGAGGCTGCCCGAGAGCGCCATGGCGATCTTGAGCTGGCGGTTCGCCTTGAACGAGCCGTGGGTGAAGTAGCGGTGGAAGCCCACGGTGATGCCGAGGCCGGTGAGGATGTAGAAGAACAGGGTGATGATGACGTCGCTCCAGCCCAGGAAGCTACCCCAGGCCATGGGCACGGCGGCGACCAGGGCGAGGAACGGCACCGTGACGAAGACGACGAGCAGGAAGCGCTCGAAGTTGCTCTTCGGCTCTGGCTCGAGGTCGGGTCTCGGTGAGGGGGGAGTCGTGCGGTCTTCTACGACGGTCATTGGCTACCTCGCGTAGTGATCGGTTCCCACGGGACGAACTGGAGCTACGTAACCGTAACTTACGCCATCGTAAGTTAGGAAATCCTAAGCTAGGAATGTGGAGAAGATGACGCTTCGGGCCGGATCCCGTATTGGTTCCGCGTCTTGCGTCCCCCTGCCCACGTTTGATAAAGGGATGCGTTCCGTGACGGCAAAGGGCCGAAGGGATCACCGGGCGCCCGCGGCGGGCCATGATCGTCCCCGCGCCGGGGCGGCCCTCGATGGAACGTTCTCGGGGCGGGCGCAATGCGCTGGGCGGCGGCGGGCTCGGGTGGGTATCCTTGTCCCCGCGGTTCAGAAGCTGCTGAATCGGTCCGGCGTAGGGTAATTGGCAGCCCACCTGCCTTTGGAGCAGGTTTGTCCTGGTTCGAGTCCAGGCGCCGGAACGTCTCCACTCCCCCCGGCGCCGCCGTCTCGGCGCGTCCAGGCCTTCGCCGCAGGTCGGAGGCGATTTCAGCGAGGGGGCTGGTCCCTCGCCGGGAGGCGGCGGGTATCCTCGCGGTGTCGGATGGATGGCGAAACGGCGCCGTAACGGTTGCCGTGCGTCGTCCGCTTCGTCATGTCTCAGCCGCGACGCCGAGGGAGCCTCAGTCCGTGAGTGTGCCGCGCCCGGCAGCCGTCATCGTCCTCGCCGCAGGCGAGGGCACCCGGATGAAGTCCGCCAAACCCAAAGTCCTCCACGAGCTGTGCGGCCGCGCGCTCGTCGACCACATGCTGGCCGCCGCCCGGGGGCTCGCCCCCGAGCGCCTGATCGTGGTGATCGGCCACGCCCGCGAGCAGATGCGCGAGCACCTGGCCGCCACCGGCGCCGACGCCCACCCCGTGGTGCAGGAGGAGCAGAACGGCACCGGTCACGCCGTACGCACCGTCCTTGAGGCGGTCGGCACGATCAACGGCACGATCCTGGTGACCTACGGCGACACGCCGCTGCTGCGCACCGAGACCCTGAGCGGCCTGCTGGCCACCCACGGGGCCGAGGGCAACGCGGTCACCGTGCTCACCGCCGAGGTGCCCGACCCCACCGGGTACGGCCGCATCGTGCGAGACGCCTCCGGCGCCGTCCTGGAGATCGTCGAGCACAAGGACGCCACCCCCGAGCAGCGCGCGATCAACGAGATGAACTCCGGCGTCTACGCCTTCGACGGGCTGCTGCTCGCCGACGCCGTCAAGCGGGTGTCCAGCGCCAACGCGCAGGGCGAGGAGTACCTCACCGACGTGCTGTCCATCCTCCGCGAGGACGGCCACCGCGTGGGCGCGCACGTCGCCGCCGACCACGTCGAGGTCGAGGGCGTCAACGACCAGGTGCAGCTCGCCTTCGCCCGCCGCGTGCTGAACGACCGCGTCCTGCGCGACCACATGCGCGCCGGCGTCACGATCGTCGACCCCGCCACCACGTGGGTCGACGTCGGCGTCACCATCGAGCCCGACGCCGTCGTCCACCCGGGCTCGCAGCTCCACGGCCGTACGGCCGTCGGCGCCCGGGCCCAGGTCGGGCCGGCCACCACGCTCACCGACACCGTCGTGGGCGCGGGCGCGGTCGTGCGCAACGCCGTCTGCGAGGGCGCGGAGATCGGCCCCGACGCGTCGGTGGGCCCGTTCGCCTACCTGCGGCCGGGCACGGTGCTCGGGCGCAAGGCCAAGGCCGGCGCCTACGTCGAGATGAAGAACGCCCGGGTCGGCGCGGGCTCGAAGGTGCCGCACCTGACCTACGTCGGCGACGCCACCATCGGCGAGGGCACCAACATCGGCGCGGCCAGCGTCTTCGTCAACTACGACGGGGTCGACAAGCACCACACCACGATCGGCGACCACGTCCGGGTCGGCAGCGACAACATGCTCGTCGCCCCGGTCGCCATCGGCGACGGCGCCTACACCGCCGCCGGCTCGGTGATCACCAACGACGTCCCGCCAGGGGCGATGGCGGTGGCCCGGGCACGACAGCGCAACATCGAGGGGTGGGTGTCGCGCAGACGAGGCGGCACGGCCTCGGCCGAGGCGGCCTCGCGCGCGACCCGCGCGCAGGACGAGGCGGCCGGGCGCCCCCTCGACCAGGACGGGCAGGGCCGCGACATGGCCGGGCCCGCCGGAGAACGACAGCAGGGGAACGAATGAACCAGCGCGGCGGTCGAATCGGAGGGTACTGCGGTCCTACGCGGGCACGTACCACGTGTCAGGCGAGGAGGGCGGCATGAGCAGCGGAAAGAAGACCACCGGCGAGAAGCACCTGATGCTGATCTCGGGCCGGGCCTACCCCGAGCTCTCCCAGGAGGTGGCCCAGCACCTCGGCTTCGAGATCACGCCGACGAAGCTGCACGACTTCGCCAACGGCGAGATCTACGCCCGCTACCTGGAGTCCGTGCGGGGCAGCGACGCCTTCGTCATCCAGAGCCACTGTGAGCCGATCAACAAGTGGGTCATGGAACAGCTCATCATGGTCGACGCGCTGAAGCGGGCCTCCGCCAAGCGCATCACCGTGGTGCTGCCGTTCTTCGGCTACTCCCGCCAGGACAAGAAGGGCCGCGGCCGCGAGCCGATCACCGCGCGCCTGATGGCCGACCTGTTCAAGACCGCGGGCGCCGACCGCCTGATGTCGGTCGACCTGCACACCCCGCAGATCCAGGGCTTCTTCGACGGCCCGGTCGACCACCTGTTCGCGATGCCCGTGCTGCACCGCTACCTCAGCGGCAAGCTCGACCCCGCCAACACCACGATCGTGTCGCCCGACACCGGCCGTGTGCGCCTGGCGGAGCGCTGGGCCGACCAGCTCGGCACCTCCGTGGCCTTCATCCACAAGCGCCGCGACCTCGACGTCGCCAACCAGGTGAAGGTGCACGAGGTCGTCGGCAAGGTGAAGGACCGCACCTGTGTGCTGATCGACGACATGATCGACACCGGCGGCTCGATCTGCAAGGCGGCCGACGCCCTGTACGAGCAGGGGGCCACGAACGTCATCGTGGCCGCCACCCACGCGATCTTCTCCGAGCCGGCCGTCGACCGCCTGAAGAACTCCCGCATCTCCGAGGTGGTCGTCACCAACACGCTGCCGATCGCCGAGGAGAAGCGGTTCGACAAGCTCACCGTCCTGTCGATCGCCCCGCTGATCGCACGCGCGATCAGCGAGGTCTTCAACGACGGCTCCGTCACCAGCCTGTTCGAGGGCGACAGCTGACACTCCTCCCCTCCGGCCGGCCGCCGCTCATGGCGTTGCCGGCCGGACGCGGCGGGTCGGGTAGTCTTTGAGGGTTGTGCGCTCGTAACGCCTCCCGCTAGGGCGGATGAGGGTGTGCGCCTCCCGTTCCCCAGACTCCCTAGGAGACCTGCCGTGTCCGAAGTACGCATCGCCGCCGAGCCCCGCACCGAGTTCGGCAAGGGCGCCGCGCGCAAGATCCGCCGCACCGACAAGGTGCCCGTCGTCCTGTACGGCCACGGCATCGAGCCCAAGCACCTCACCCTGCCCGGCCACGAGCTGCTGCTCGCGCTGCGCACGCCGAACGTGCTGATCCGCCTGGAGGGCGAGGGCGTCAACGAGCTGGCGCTGCCCAAGGGCGTCCAGAAGGACCCGCTGAAGGGCTTCCTGGAGCACGTCGACCTGCTCCTGGTGAAGAGCGGCGAGAAGGTCACCGTCGAGATCCCGGTCACCACCACGGGCGAGATCGCCCCGGGCGGCCTGCTCGACCAGCAGCTCCTGTCGATCGGCGTCGAGGCCGAGGCCACGCACATCCCCACCGGCATCGAGGTCGACATCGAGGGCCTTGAGGTCGGCGCGGTCGTCACCGCCGGCGACCTGAAGCTCGCCGAGGGCAGCACGCTGTCGGCCGACCCCGAGACCGTCATCCTCCAGGTCATCACCGTCCCGACCACCTCCGAGGCCACCGAGGGCGAGACCGAGGGCGAGAGCACCGAGGGCGACACCGAGTAGTCCCCGCCGTAGGCAGGGCAGCCGCGAGAGCCGGTCACCGGCCCCGGGCTGCCCTGTTCGGTACCTGTGCCGAATCGAACAGAGAGGTCTGTCGTGGACCGCTGGTTGATCGTCGGGCTGGGCAATCCCGGTCCGGAGTACGCCGGTAACCGGCACAACGCCGGGTTCATGGTGGTGGAGGAGCTGGCGGCCAGGGTCGGCGGCCGGTTCAAGGCGCACAGGGCGCACGCCGAGATCGTCGAAGGCCGCCTGGTGGGCGCGCCGGTGGTGCTCGCCAAGCCGCGCTCGTACATGAACCTGTCGGGCGGCCCGGTGAAGGCGCTGGCCGACTTCTACAAGGTGCCGCCGGCCAACGTGATCGTCGTCCACGACGAGCTGGACGTCCCCTACGGAGCGCTGCGCGCCAAGCTGGGCGGCGGCGACAACGGCCACAACGGCCTGCGCTCCCTCACCAAGTCGCTCGCCACCAAGGACTACCTGCGCGTCCGCTTCGGCGTGGGCCGCCCGCCCGGCCGCATGGACGCCGCCGACTACGTGCTGCGCGACTTCGCCACCGCCGAACGCAAGGATCTCCCCTTCCTCGTCGACCGCGCCGCCGACGCGGTCGAGTCGCTTATCACCTCGGGGCTTGAGGCCACGCAGAACACCGTGCACGCCGCCGACCTGAACCCGGTCAAGCCGCCCCGCTGACACCTCGCACGTGGGCGCGGCTCTCGTGGTGTCCGGGAGCCGCCGGGCCGTTCCGCACGCCGCTGACTGCGCCCAGTCCGTCCCCGGTGGGCCGGTGTTGTTCTTGCTTTCCCCAAGATTGCGCCATCAGTAGCGCTAGCATCCCTCACGCACCGTATGCGATCGGCCACGTGGAGGAACCGGTGGGAGTCGGCGAGAGGGCCGTGGTCGCCGGGGGCGAGGCGGCCGAGACCGGCGCGGCGGTGCCGGGACGGGCACGCCTTCCCGGGTGGGCGCGGCGGTACCGCTCCCGGGCGATGGCCGCCGACCTCGGGTGCGGGCTGGTGGCGGGCGCCGCGGCGGTGCTGGTGCGGTTCGGGGAGGTCTCGCCGCACGTCACGCCGTACCTGCTGCTGAGCCTGGTGCTGCCGGCCCTGTGGGTCGCGGTGGTGGGGCTCAACCGCGCCTACGAGGCGCGGCTGGTGGGCGTGGGGTCCGAGGAGTTCCGGCGGATCACCCAGTGCGGGTTCCTGCTCACCGCCGGGGTGGCGATCGCCGCCTACGTGACCAAGACCGATGTCGCCCGCGGGTACGTCGTCCTGGCGTTGCCGCTGATGACGCTGCTCACGCTCGCCTGCCGGTACGCCCTGCGCCGCAGGCTGCACGCCATGCGGGCGAGGGGCTCGTGCATGCGGCGCGTCGTGGCGGTCGGGCACCGGGCGGCCGTCGCCGACCTCACCCGCCGTTTCCGCCGGGAGCGCTACCACGGCATGGAGATCGTCGGGGCGTGCCTGCCGCGCGACGACGCCGCCGGGGAGGTCGAGGGCGTCCCGGTGCTCGGCGACTTCACCGACGTCCCGCTGGTCGTGGGCCAGGCCGGCGCCGACACCGTCGCCGTCCTGGCCTGCCCGGAGCTCGACGGCACCGCGCTGCGCCGCCTGGCGTGGCGGCTGGAGAAGACCCGCACCGACCTGGTGGTCGCGCCCGCCCTGATGGAGGTCGCGGGCCCGCGCACGACCATCAGGCCCGTGGCGGGCCTGCCGCTGCTGCACGTCGAGCATCCCGAGCTGGCCGGCCTGAGGCAGTTGCTGAAGAACGCCTTCGACCGCGTCGTGGCCGCCTGCGCGCTGGCCGTCCTGGCGCCCCTGCTGGCCGGGCTCGCGGTGGCGGTGCGGGCCACGAGCCCCGGGCCCGCGCTGTTCCGGCAGACCCGCGTCGGCAAGGACGGCGTGGAGTTCACCATCTACAAGCTGCGCACGATGGCCCGCGGCGCCGAGTGCCGGCGGGTCCACCTCGTGAGCGACCAGGACGGCCTGCTGTTCAAGATCAGGGACGATCCCCGGGTCACGCCGCTGGGCGGCCGCCTGCGGCGCCACTCCCTCGACGAGCTGCCCCAGCTCGTCAACGTGCTGCTCGGCCACATGTCCCTGGTCGGACCGCGCCCCCCGCTGCCCGAGGAGGTCGCCGGGTACGGCGACGACGTCCGCAGGCGTCTGGTGGTCCGGCCGGGGATGACCGGCCTGTGGCAGGTCAACGGCAGGTCCGACCTCTCGTGGGAGGAGTCGGTCCGGCTGGATCTCCGTTATGTCGAGAACTGGTCGCTCACGCTTGATCTTCAAATTCTCTGGAAGACCTGGTCCGCCGTGGCGCGAGGGTCGGGTGCCTACTAACTTTGGGCGCAGTGGACTCAGCGCAGGCATCGGGAAGGGCATCGTGACCATTCGTGACGACCACGCACTCGCCGCAGATCTCGCCACCGAGGCCGGCACGCGCCTGCTCGATCTCCGCTCCAGCATGGGGCACGCCGACTCCGCCGCCCTGCGCAAGGCCGGCGACCGCGAGGCCCACCTCTACCTGACCGAGTCGCTGGCCCGCCTGCGCCCGAGCGACTGCGTGCTGTCGGAGGAGGGCACGCACGACGAGCGGCTCGACCCGCGCCGCGCCACCGCCGAGCGGGTGTGGATCATCGACCCGCTCGACGGCACCCGCGAGTTCGGCGAGGAGGGCCGTGCCGACTGGGCGGTCCACGTCGCCCTGTGGCAGCGGGGCGACGACGGCGGCGCCCTGGCCGCCGGTGCCGTGGCGCTCCCGGCCCAGGGGAAGACCCTCACCACCGCCGCGCCGCCCACGCTCGCCGCGCCCCGCGAGGGGCGCGTCCGCATCGCCGTCAGCCGCACCCGTCCCCCGGAGTTCGTCAGGAAGCTGGCCTTCCTCATCGGGGCCGATCTGGTGCCGATCGGCTCGGCCGGCGCGAAGATCGCCGCCGTGCTCACCGGCCAGGTCGAAGCATACGTTCACGGGGGCGGGCAGTACGAGTGGGACTCTGCGGCGCCGGCCGCCGTGGCGCTCGCCGCGGGCGCCCACGCCAGCCGCATCGACGGCTCGGCGCTGGCCTACAACCAAAGCAACCCCTCGCTGCCGGATATTGTTGTCTGTCTACCGGATCTGGCGCCGACGCTGCTCGCCGGCATCCGTGAGGTCCACCGTTGACCATCGCCGCGCTATAGCTTCCGGAGGAAGAGGAGATGCTGCAGAGCGACTACACCACGTCGCAGCTTGACGTGCTCGAGGCCGAGGCCATCCACATCATGCGTGAGGTGGCCGCGGAGTTCGAGCGCCCGTGTCTGCTCTTCTCCGGCGGCAAGGACTCCATCGTCATGCTGCGCATCGCCGAGAAGGCTTTCTGGCCCGCCCCGATCCCCTTTCCCCTGATGCACGTCGACACCGGCCACAACTTCCACGAGGTCATCGACTTCCGTGACCGCCGGGTGGCCGAGCTGGGCGCCCGTCTCGTCGTGGCGTCGGTGCAGGCGTCCATCGACGCCGGGCGGGTGGTGGAGGAGACCGGGCGGCGCGCCAGCCGCAACCGCCTGCAGACCACCACGCTGCTCGACGCCATCGAGGAGCACGAGTTCGACGCCGTCTTCGGCGGCGCCCGCCGCGACGAGGAGAAGGCCCGCGCCAAGGAGCGCGTGTTCTCCTTCCGCGACGAATTCGGCCAGTGGGATCCGAAGAACCAGCGGCCCGAGCTGTGGAACCTCTACAACGCCCGCATCCGCAAGGGCGAGCACATCCGGGTCTTCCCGCTGTCCAACTGGACCGAGCTCGACATCTGGGACTACATCCGGCGCGAGCGCATCGAGATCCCCTCGATCTACTTCGCCCACACCCGCAAGGTGTTCGAGCGCGACGGCATGCTGCTCGCCGAGCACGAGGTCGTCAACCGCGGCGACGACGAGCCGGTCTTCGAGACGGTCGTCCGCTACCGCACCGTCGGCGACATGACCTGCACGGGCGCCGTGCAGTCCGCCGCCGCCACCGTCGAGGAGATCATCTCCGAGATCGCCGCCACCCGCATCACCGAGCGGGGCGCCACGCGCGCCGACGACCGCACGTCCGAGGCCGCCATGGAGGACCGCAAGAAGGAGGGCTACTTCTGATGGCCCCGACGATCGCGCCTCCCGTCCGCCGCACGACCGATGGAGAGCAGTTTTGATGGACATCCTGCGTTTCGCCACCGCGGGCTCGGTCGACGACGGCAAGTCGACGCTGATCGGCCGGCTGCTCTTCGACTCGAAGGCGATCTTCGAAGACCAGCTCGAAGCCGTGGAACGTACTAGCCGCGACCGCGGCACCGAGTACACCGACCTGTCGCTGCTGACCGACGGCCTGCGGGCCGAGCGCGAGCAGGGCATCACGATCGACGTCGCCTACCGCTACTTCGCGACGCCGAAGCGGAAGTTCATCATCGCCGACACCCCGGGGCACATCCAGTACACCCGCAACATGGTGACCGGCGCCTCCACGGCCGACCTCGCGATCGTCCTGATCGACGCGCGCAAGGGCGTGGTGGAGCAGTCGCGCCGCCACGCGTTCCTGACGACCCTGCTGCGCGTGCCGCACGTCGTGCTCGCGGTGAACAAGATGGACCTCGTCGACTACTCGCGGGAGCGTTTCGACGAGATCCGCGAGGAGTTCACGGCGTTCGCCGCCAAGCTGAACATCCCCGACCTGACCTTCATCCCGATCTCCGCGCTGCACGGCGACAACGTGGTCTCCCGCTCGGAGAACATGCCGTGGTACCAGGGCACGTCCCTGCTGCACCACCTGGAGAACCTGCACATCGCCTCCGACCGCAACCTGGTCGACGTGCGCTTCCCGGTGCAGTACGTCATCCGCCCGCAGCGGGCGACCGACCCCGCGTTCCACGACTACCGGGGGTACGCCGGCCAGATGGCGGGCGGGGTGCTCAAGCCGGGCGACGAGGTCCTGCACCTGCCGTCCGGTCTGACCACGCGGGTGGCGGGCATCGACACCTTCGCCGAGCCGGTGGAGGAGGCGTTCCCCCCGATGTCGGTCACCCTGCGGTTCGAGGACGACATCGACATCTCGCGGGGCGACATGATCTGCCGCCCCAACAACAGGCCGCAGGTCGCCCAGGAGATCCAGGCCATGGTGTGCTGGATGGCCGACGGCGCGAAGCTGGCGGCCCGCACCAAGCTGGTCATCAAGCACACCACGCGCACGGCGCGCGCCCTCGTCCGCGACCTGCACTACCGCCTGGACGTCAACACCCTGCACCGCGACGAGGCCGCGACCGATCTCGGCCTGAACGAGATCGGCCGGGTGTCCCTGCGCGTCACCCAGCCCCTGTTCGTCGACGACTACGCCAGAAACCGCCTCACCGGCGGTTTCATCCTCATCGACGAGGCCACCAACACGACGGTGGCCGCCGGCATGATCGTCGAGGCCCGCTGACGCCGTAACGCCCGCTGATGCCGTTAGGGCGAGGCCCCCGAACCGGGCCTCGCCTTCGGGGCGGGCCGTGTCTCCGGGGCCTGACGCCGCTCTTCCGTCCGCGAACCGAGCATCGGCCTGATCGAGTCCGTCGGGCGATAGGCTTCCGGCTCGCGCGTGATGAGAAACCCCAGGGCTGGCGGACACCGTCGGTCGCCTTGTGTCGAAGGGCGAGCGGGAGACGATGAGCACGGAAGATCGAATCGAGCGGTCCCGGCTGCTCTACGAACAGTTCGTGTTCGGCGGCGACGCCACCGCGCTAGTGAGCGCGGGGCGAGAGCTCGACGCGGTCGAGGCCGATCTCACCTTGGCCCGTGGCCGGGTGATGCACGGCCGGTTCCTCGCGGAGGGATATGAGGATCCGCGTGAGTTGCCGTCGTTCGAGCACGCGGCACAGCTCTACGAGACGCTCGGCGACGTTCGCGGCGTGGCCGAGTCGCTGTTCTGGGTCGGCATCTTCCACCAGGTGGTGCGGCGAGACGACGACGCCGCGGTTCCCGTGTTCGAGCGGTCCCGGGAGTTCGCCGCGCAGGTCGCGGACCCGCGCATACTGTCCTACGTGCTCCGGCACCTCGGCATCGCCGCGCACGCCCGGGGCCGGTTGGACGATGCTCGCGCGTGGCTGGAGGAGTCGGTGCGGCTTCGCCGGCAGCTCGGCCTCCTGCCCGGTGTCGCCGCGAACATGGTCGGGCTGGCGTACATCGCCGCCGCGCAGGGCCGCCGCGACGACGCGGTGGCGCTGCTGGACGAAGCCGGCACCATCGCCGAGTCCACCGGCGCCCACGGCATCACCCGGCAGGTCGAGGAAGCGCGAACCTCCCTGTAGAAGGCGTCTGCTCCGGAGTTTCCTCTCGCGATCGATCGCCCGGCCGCAGGCCTTCCAGTGGCGTATCCCTGAAAAGGGGGTGCGTTGCCAACGGCGATGGGCGAAGATCCGCGTCATGGCCGAGACTCCGCTGGAAACCATCACCCACAATCCGACCGAGGGCGTGTACGCCGCCGTCGGCGACTACGTCCACGCTTTGGAGGTCCGCAACGCCCAACGGCTGCTCTTCGTCTCCGGAACCATGGGCCTCGAAGCCTCGGGCGCGGCCGGTGCCGGCCTCTCCCGGCAGCTCGAACTGATCTGGTCGAACCTGCGCACCATCCTGGCCTCGGCCGACATGACCGTCGACAACATCGTCCGACTCACCAGCTACCTGCGCGACCCCTCCTACACCGGCCCCAACGCGGAGGCCAGAACGGCGGCCCTTGGCGGTCGCGCCATCCCCACCACCGCGATCGTCGTCCAGACCCTCGCGACCGACTGGCTCGTAGAAATAGAAGTAATCGCCGCAGCCTGACCGAACGGCCAGGCAAATGGGCTTCGCCTTCGGCTCAGCAGTATTCCTGCGGCCTGACGGCTCCCCTGCCCCGGGCGCCCACCTGCTTCGTCGGATAGCGGGGGACAGGCCGCAGAAGCCCCCTCCCCGAATGCCGCCGCAGCGTCCCGCGACACCCGGCCGGCCGGTTCCGCTGTTTCTCGCATAGGTGCCGTGGCGGTCCCGGTAGGCTCCCGAGTCGCGCAAGAGACCAGGGAGGCCGTCTGACGGACGGGGTGCGCGAGTTCGTCGAGATCGAGCGCACCGTACACGGCCAGGAGTCCGGCACCGCCGTCCAGGACGACCTCGACACCTTCGCCCAATCTCTCGGCGTCCCCTTGACCCGCACAAGCGACACCTACGACTCCCTGGTGCGCGCCGCACTGCCCACGGCCTAGAACAGCGCGACGGCATCCGACCCGGTGAGGTCTGGATCAAGCCTTTCGGGTGGTGGGTCGGCTGGAAGAGTGCACCAGACGGTCTGGCCGGGGCCGTGGGGGTTGGGGTGGGAGCCCCAGTGGCCGTTGGAGAGCAGGTCGACGATGGCCAGGCCCCGGCCGCCCTCGGGGAGCAGGATGGCCAGGTCGCGGCCGTCCTGGGTGACGAGGAAGGCCGGGTCCATCCGGATGTGGGGGTGGTCGGCGGTCAGGCCGGTGTCGGTGACCTCCACGCGGAGGCGGTCGTCCTGGGTGGACAGGCGGAGGGTCAAGGGGGCGGAGAACGTCGTGTCGAGGGCCGCTCCGTGGGGCGCGTTGAGGCCGGGTCCTTGAGGGGCGTGGGGAGTCGTTTCGCGGGGTGCTTCGTGGGGCGGGGCGGCGGCTACGTCGTGGTGGGCGTGTTTGACGGCGTTGGTCACCAGCTCTGAGACGGCCAGGCGGACGTGCTCGTACGCCGGGTGGTCCTGGCCGAGCCAGTCGCTTACCTCGGCGCGGGCGCGGGCGGCGCATTCGGGATTGCTGGGCAGGCGGAGTTCTCTGAACGTATCCGGCGCCATTGGCGTGCCTTTCCCGGGAGGGTTCCGGTTGAATTCGAAATTCGCTCGGCACGGTCGTCCGAGGCGCCGCGCGTGACGTCGGCGCGGTCCTCATACGGTGGCAAGAAATCGGGGACCCGGAATGCCGATCGGCGTCCGCACTGCGTTCACAGTCGCGTGAAACCGCTCGCGCGATCAGGTGAAAGCCCTGGATAATCGCTGGGACGCGGTGTCAGGCGGCGAGAGAGGAGCCCGGAGATGAGCGTCCCCCTGGAACCGGATCCGTCCATATCCCCGCGCATTCAGTTCGGTACAGAACTACGCAAATTCCGACTTCTCTCAGGATTCACCCAGCGAAAACTCGGCGCCGCCATACACCTGTCGGTCAGCCAGCTCAGCATGATCGAGAACGGCCACCGCTCACCCAGCATCGAACTGGCCCGACAGGTCGACGAGACCCTCGGCCTCGGCACGGCCCTCACCGGCCTCCTCGACCGCCTCAACCGCGCGGCAGCCCAGCTCCCCCAGTGGTTCCGCCCCTGGCTGGACTTCGAGCGCGAGGCCGAGACGCTGTACATCTGGGAGCTGTCCATGGTTCCCGGCCTGCTCCAGACGGAGGGGTACGCACGAGCACTGATCAGCAATGAGCCGGGCGTGTCCGTTGAGCAGATCGAGGAGCGCATCGCGGCTCGACTCGATCGGCAGACGATTCTCCAGAGGTCCCGGCCGCCCGTGTTGAGTGTGGTGCTGGATGAAAGCGTTCTGCACAGGCCGGTAGGCGGCCCCCACGTGATGCTCGCCCAGATGGACCATCTCCTTTCGATGGGCGACAACTCCTGCATCTCACTTCACGTGCTCCCGTACGAGGCTTACAGCACCGTCGGCTTGCTCGGAGGATTCGTTGTCGCCGACATGCCTGGAGGCGCACCAGCCGTGGCCTATATCGACTCCCAAAGCACGGAGGATCGAGTAAGTGGTGGGCGAGAGGAGGTGCGAGGGCTAGCATTCAGGCACGGCGTGATTCGGGGAGACGCCCTGTCCCGGCGCGCGTCACTCGACATGATCAAGGAGACGAGGCGGAAATGGACGACGTGACCGACGAACTGGGTCAGGCCCGTTGGCGGAAGTCCAGCTTCTCCGGTGGCGACGGAAGTAACTGCGTCGAGGTAGCCCACCTGGCCGGTGGTAAGGCCCTGCGTGACAGCAAGAACCGCACCGGTCCCGTCCTCCTGGTGCCCCACGCCGAGTGGACCGCCTTCCTCGACGACCTGAGGACGGGACGCTCCGCCTGACCCCTCAGGATCCACGGTGGTTCACCGAAGCCCTCCGGCCCATTCTGAGGGCTTCGCGATGCCGTGGTCAGCTTCGCATGGAGAGCAGCGCCTCTCGGGCGGCGGCGAGGGCCTCCTCCTCTGAGGCTCCGGCTTGCAGGGCTGCCCTGGCGAACTCCTCGGCCGCGGCGGCGAGGCGGAGGCGGAACTGGTCGGCATTGCCGGTGATGACGGCCGCTCGGCCGCGGCGTAGCTCCACCAGGCCCTCGTCGCGCAGTTGCTGGTAGCCCCGCAGGACGGTGTGCAGGTTGATGTCGAGGGCGGCGGCCACGTTGCGCGCCGAGGGGAGCTTGTCTCCTGGGGCGGCCGTGCCGTTGGCCAGCGCGGCGCGTACGGAACCCGCCACCTGGTCGGCGAGCGACTGCCCCGACGACGGGTCGACCGTGATCAGCACTACGCCGTCCCCGCCTGACGGTCCCTGCTCAGCCATCCGTTGACCAGCGAGGCCGCCGTCTGCGCTTCGTGTGTGGAGTAGACGAACCACCGGTCGTCGCTGAGCGACAGGGCTAGCACCGGTCCCTTCCCGCTGACGACGCCCCAGCCCGCCTCCCGGTCTTCCAGCTTGTACTTTCCAGGGGGAGCTTCGCTCCTCGCCTCGGCGAACCTCACCATGGCGTAGGGCACCGTCCGGCGCAGGGCGGGCAGCCAGGGGAGCCTCACCGTGACCCCCGAGCCGTCGATCTGCAGGCGGGTGCGCGCCTGCGCCAGCTCGAAGACCGTCCACAGTGCCAGCCATGCCGTGCCCTGCCACGCGCTGGAGCCGTTGGACACGGTCAGCGCGGTCACCGCTGCCAGCACCGCGGCGACCAGGAGCTTGCGCTTGGACCAGGCGTAGGTCACGAACATGGCGCGCTGCCCCGGGCTGAGCGCCATGGTGGGCGCGTGCGGCGGTGGCGTGGCGGTGACAACGGGCGCCGACGGCAGCGGGCCCGCCGCCACCCAGCCCAGAGCGAGCGCCCCCAGCATGGCGGCGATCTCCACCGGGAGGTACCAGGCGGGCCGCGCGGCGACGGCCGGCGCGAGCAGCGACAGCGCGCCGGACACCGGAACGGCCACGCCGATGACGAAGCTGCCGACCACCAGCCCCCGCTGGACCTGCGGCAGGCGCCAGTTGCACAGGAACGAGAGGAGGAACAGCGCTTCGAACCACACCATCACCCCCCAGAGGGGCTGCGAGACCCAGCCATGCCAGGTGGCGGCGTCCCTGGTGTTGATAGCCCAGTTCTGGATGTGGACCCGATCGGGAAGTCGCTCGCCGTACAGGGCGACCACGGTCATGGGCACAGCCAGGAGTAGCAGCGGCCCGGCGGCCGTCAGAACCAGGCGACGGAGCCTGCCCGGCGCGGCGTGATCGTCGTAACGACGCTCCGTGGAGGACAAGGGAATCAACACGGCACACCTCCAACTGTTTGCCTGTCACTATAACAGTGCAAACAATCGTCGGAGGAGGGGCGGAAGGGTGCGTGGATGACCCAGGCGGTCTTGGATGGGGTCATGGACGTCACCAAGGACGGGCGGAGCTGGCGGATCGGCACGGACGCCGAGGTCGCCTGGCTCGCCGGGCGGACCACGCAGGGCTTGTCGGTCACCACGGCGATCCCGCCGGTGTTCGACGCCTACGCGACCTTTCACCCACCCGACGGCGTGGACGTCGAAGCCCATGAACGCGCGGTGGTCGACAGGCTCACCGAGCACACGCCCGACCAGCCCTGGTGGCTGGGCTATCTCGACACCGGCGCCCACGACGTCGTCTTCCCTCTCGCCCCAAAGCTCTCCCTGTACTGGGACTGGGCCTACGTGCTGGTCGAAGCCGGGCCCGAACAGGCCCTCACCTGGCGGACGGGTCACATGCGCGGCGACGGGGCGCTGCCCGACCTGTTCTTCCCCGCGGATCGCTCCTGGCTCGTCTCCGCCCTCTGGGACGACACGTGGACCGACATCGGCGGCACCGCCGCCCTGATCGCCGCGCTGCACCGCGATCCGCTGGTGGGCGCCCGCCCCGTCGGGCCCGACGAAGACGCGCTCCCGCCCGGCCTCACGCGCGACTAGTGGCAGGAGTGGTTGACCTCCCCTTTCTGTGGACAGTAGATCCTTTACCGTTTCGCCACCCGATGATTACTCTCAGCGATAGCGTGTTCACGTTGCGTATCGACTGTCCATCGGGGGTCCGTTCCAGTGGCTGTTCGTGTGATCTTCGTAGGCGGGTTGGGCCGTAGTGGCACGACACTGCTGGAACGGATGCTCGGCGAGGTTCCCGGCATCGCCCCGCTCGGCGAAGTGGTTCACCTGTGGGAACGCGGGGTCAACCACGACGAGCCCTGCGGGTGCGGGCAGCGGTTCGCCGTCTGCCCGTTCTGGCGCCGGGTGGGCCTGCGGGCGTTCGGGGGGTGGTCGCCCGGGCTGGCCGACCGCATACTGACCCTGCGTAACCGGGTCGACCGCACCCGGCACATCCCCGCCCTGGCCGTCCGGCGGTGCGGGGTGGGCCTCAGCGGGTACACCCGGGCCTACTCCCGGGTGTACGAGGCGGCGGCGCAGGTCGCGGCCCGGCCGGTGGTGGTCGACTCCAGCAAGCACGCGTCCCTGGCGTTCTGCCTGCGCACCTCCCCGGTGGTCGATCTCAGCGTCGTCCACATGGTGCGCGATCCCCGGGCGGTGGCCCACTCGTGGCTCAGGCAGGTCCGCAGGCCCGAGGACGGCACGCCCATGGCGCGCTGGCGCCCGTGGAGGACCGCCACCCACTGGTTCGTCCAGAACCTCGCCTTCGAGCTGCTGGCCCACCGTGGCGGCAGGGTGCTCCGCGTCCGCTACGAAGACCTGCTCGACGATCCCCGCACCGTCCTGTCCGCCCTCCTGGCGGCCCTGGGCCTGCCGTCAGGCCGCCCTCCGGCCCCGTACGGCGGCACGGGCAACGGCTTCCTGGCCGCCCCCACCTGCCTCGACACCGGCCCTGCCCCCGCGCCCTCCGCCCTCGGCGACCGGCACGGCGACTGGCCCCAAGGCGGCACAGGCGCGGCCCCAGGCGGCCAGGGCTACGGCGCGGGCCGTGACGGCGCGCCAGGGGCAGGCAGCGGTGTGAGTGCGAGCGGCCGCGGTGCGGTCCCGGGCGGGCACGGCTACGGCGCGGGCCGTGGCGGCGCTCCCTGGGCAGGCAGCGGGGCGACTGGGAGCGGAACCGGTGCGGTCCCGGGCGGGCGGGGCTACGGCGTGGGCCGTGGCGTCGTCCCCGGGGCAGGCAACGGGGTGAGCGGCACCGGCCCCGGTGCGGGCGCGAAGAGCGGTGGTTCCGGTGACGGGCTCGGGTTCCTGCGGCCGGGGGTGGTGCGGTTGTCCGTCGCGCACACCTGCGCGGGCAACCCCATGCGGTTCCGGTCCGGCCCGCTGGAGCTCACGCGGGACGACTCCTGGCGCGAGCACCTGCCCCGCCGCCATCGCTGGCTGGTCACGGCGCTGGCCTGGCCCTTGATGCTGCGGTACGGCTACCGCGTACGCGACCAGCGCGCCCGTGAAGGCGCGGCCGCCTCATGGCTCACCGCCGGCATGCCCGCCTCGGGGTGCCGATGACCCCCACCATCGGCGTGGTCATCCCCACCCGGGGAGACCGCCCCGCATCCCTCCGCGAGGCCCTGGCCGCCGTCCTGGCCCAGCGCCACCCCGGCGGCGTAGACGTCGTGATCGCCGTCGACGGCGCGCCCCCCTCCGCAGTCGCCGCCCAGCTCACCGACCTGCTCCAGCCGTCCGGCGCCCCCCTGCCCTCCGCCACGCCTCCGGTCGACACCGCCCAACTCGTCCCTGACGATCAGGCGGCCGGCCCAGGGTTCCCCGACACGGCCCTAACCGCTGCCACCCGACCGCCCGGCACTGTCCGGTTCCCCCATGCCGACCAGGCGGCCGGCCCGCGGCCCCCCGACACGGCCCTGCTCGCCGGCATCGAGCCGCCCAGCGCGGTCCCGTTCCCCCATGCCGATCAGCCGGCCGGTCCGATGTTCACCGGCATCCGGTCGGCCCGTGCCGCGATGCCGGGGCGGGTCCGGGTGCTGGGCAATCGGTTCAGTCCCGGGTTGCCGGGGGCGCGCAACACCGGCATCGCGGCGCTCGGCACCGAGCTGGTGGCGTTCTGCGACGACGACGACGTGTGGCTGCCGGGAAAGCTGGCCGCCCAGGTGGCCGCGCTCGCGGCCGATCCCGCAGCCGAGTTCGCCGCGTGCGCCATCGAGGTCGAGTACGGCTCGCGCCGCGTGGTGCGCCTCGCCGGGACGAGCAGGGTGACCCGGCGGCACCTCACCCGTTCGCGCATGGTGATGGTGCACTCCTCGACGTTCCTGTTCCGGCGCGGGTCCGTGTGGCCCGACGAGAGCGCACCGGCCGGGCAGAACGAAGACTGGGACTTCGCGCTCCGCGCCGCCACGCGCCACCCCTTGGCGTGTGTCGACCGTCCGCTGGTGCGGGTCCGCTGGGGGTCGTCCCACTACGCGACCCGCTGGTCCGAGCGCATCGCCGGGCTCGAATGGATGCTCGCCCGCCACCCCGACCTGGCTGACGATCCGCGCGGAGCCGCGCGCATCTACGGCCAGTTGGCCTTCCTCAACGCCGCGCTCGGCCACCGGCTCAGGGCCACCAGGTGGGCACTGCGCGCCGTCGCCGCCCGCTGGGCCGAGCCCCGCGCGCCCATCGCGCTGGCGGTCGCCCTCGGCTTCCCGCCCGGCCTCGTGCTCGGGGCCCTCCACACCCGGGGACACGGCATCTGATGGCACTCCCAACTCCCTACGGTCGACCGTGCCCCCATGGCGTCGCCGACGCGGTCTGCTCCGTCGGTCCGCGCACTCGCCGGTCTTCGAGCACGGCGGGGCGCGTGGTCGGGTTTTCAAGTCCTTCCGGTCGGCGGTGGTCCCATGAGGTGACCAGCGCGGCTTCCCCGGCCGGGCCGGGTGCCCGCCGGTCTTCGAGCACGGCGGGGCGCTTGGTGGGGTTTTCAAGTCCTTCCGGTGGGCGGTGGTCCCATGAGGTGACCAGCGCGGTTTCCCCGGTCGGGCCGGGTGCTCGTCGGGCTTCGAGAGAGCGGCGGGGGGTCTGATGGGGCCTCGTACTCCCTCCGGAGGGCCGCATCCCTTCGGCTCCGCCGGCATGACCTCCCTGATCAAGCTCGCCGCGCGCCCGTCGCCGAAAGAACGGCAGGGGGGCCCGCGCGGCGTCGGGCGGGTGCGGGTCGCCGGTGTGGTCGTGGACGCTCTCACCGAGCGTGAGGTGGTGGCGCACGTCATCGCCGCCGCCGCACGCGGGCAAGGGGGGCACGTGGTGACCCCCAACGTCGACATCTGCCGCACCTGCGCCCGCGACCCCGAGGTCCGCGCCATCGTGGCCGGCGCCGAGCTGGCGGTGCCCGACGGCATGCCGCTGGTGTGGGCGTCCCGGCTCCTGGGCACGCCGGTGCCCGAGCGCATCACCGGCGCCGACCTCATCTGGTCGCTGTCGGAGGCGGCGGCGGCCCACGGCATTCCCGTCTACCTGCTCGGCGGCCCGCCGGGGGTCGCGGTCCGCGCGGCGGAGGTGCTGGGCGAGCGCTTCCCCGGCCTGCGGGTCGCCGGCGTCATGGCCCCGTTGTACGGCTTCGACACCTCGGCCGACGGCGTCGCCCTGGTCGAGGAGGCCGTGGTCGCCGCGCGGCCCGGCCTGGTCTTCGTCGGGCTCGGCTTCCCCAAACAGGACCGGTTGATCACCACGCTCCGCGCCGCCGTGCCCGGCGCGTGGTTCGTCGGCTGCGGCGCCGCCATCGCCTTCACCGCCGGCTCGGTGCGGCGGGCCCCCGAGTGGATGCGACGCTCAGGCCTGGAGTGGCTGTACCGCCTGGCCTGCGAACCCGCCCGGCTGGCCCGCCGCTACCTCGTCGACGACCTCCCCTTCGCCCTCCGCCTACTGACGATCTGCCTGCTCAAACGCCTTACGAACGCCATGTTGCGCCGCCTCGGACTCGGGCGAAGACCAATGAGCTGATGCCCCGAGCGCCTGCGTGAGACGGGGCACCGCGTCCTACGCGCCGTCGGGTGGAGTGTCATGTAGGACAGAACCTGGCCTAATCACCTCCTAGCGTCGGTGACACGTTCTGGTGTCACGTCACAGGAGGCACGCACATGTCCGTCAAGGCGATTCCCGAGGGCTACACGACCGTCACGCCGTGGATCATCTCTCGCGACACCGCCGGGGTCATCGACTACCTGCGGCGCGCGTTCGACGCCGAGGAGCTCGGCCGGGTCGCCGGCCCCGGCGGGCGCATCGGGCACGCGGAGGTCCGCGTCGGTGACGCGATCGTGATGATGTTCGACGGCGACCCGAGCTGGCCCGCGACGCCCGCGTTCCTGCGCCTGTACGTCGAGGACGCCCACGCCGTCCATCGGCAGGCCGTCGCCGCCGGTGGCACGTCCATCACCGAGGTCACGCACCTGGCTTTCGGCGATCTCGTCGGACGGGTTCGCGATCCGTTCGGCAACGTGTGGTGGATCCAGACCCGCATCGAGGACGTGACCCCGGAAGAGATGGAGCGGCGCTCCAGCGACCCGGTGTTCACCGCAGCGATGGAGTACATGCAGAGCCCGGACACCGAGATCCTGCCGCGCGCGACCACTTAGGCGAGACGGTTGCCGTGCCGTCCAGCGATCTCGATGACCAGGCGTGGCCGGCTGACTTCCGTTCAGGCGGATACGTCGACCTGACCTGGACGGTCTCACCCTGACGTCCGGCGACGGGGTATCGGGACGCATCCGCCCTCGTGGGCCACACGGGTCAGGTCGTGGATGCGGGTGATCTGGGCGGGGGTCAGGCCGCAGGCGAGGTCGGTGAGGGCCTTGCGGGAGTCCATCGGGCGGAACGCCGTCCGGGACAGGCCGGTGCGGACGAAGGCGTGGCGGGACGGCTCGCCCGGGGCCGTGCAGGCGCCCTCGACACGGCGTCGCGCCCGATCTGTCCAGGTGAGGCCGCACCAGGCGTAGAGGTCGCGGTAGGCGGCGACGGGGTCGGCGGCGAGGTGCTCGTAGGAGACGAGGCGTATGGCCGGGTGCCGCTCGGCGAGGGCGCCGGCGACCGTCCTGGCCACCTTCCACAGGGCGGCGGCCTTGGTGAGGCGGTCCTGCGAGCCGACCAGGGGGCGCAGGGCCCACATACACGGATGATCGCGGGTGAGGAGCGGCTGTTCCAGCAGCTCGTGGAAGTAGACCGTCCAGCCGAGCCGCTGCCAGCTCGCGACGAAGGACACCGGGTCCCTGACGAGCAGGACGACGCGGCATCCCAGCCGTTCGGCGAACCATCCGGCGGAGAACAGCGCGAACGGGTCGTCCAGCAACGCCCGACGCCCCCGGAGCCTTCCGGCGGTGAACGCCGAGCCGTTCCTCACCAGGCGGGCGAGCCCGCCCGCCGAGCGGGCGCCCCGGCTCAGCTCGGCGGCGTACCGGTAGCGCAGGGCGACCGTGTCGGAGAAGGCCCGCAGCCACGGGTGCTCGTTGTCGCGGCAGATGTACTGGAAGCGGTGGCTCACCGTCGCGTCGAGCACCCCCGGAGAACGCCCGGGCGGGCGCTGGGGGTTGAGCGGCTCGTTGACGTAGACCACCTCGCCCCCGGCCGCCAGCATCCGCCCCGCCCAACTCGTCCCACTACGCGGCAGCCCCGTCACGAGGATGGGCCCGCTCATCGTCCCTCCCGGCTTCCCGGACGGCCTCGTCGTCGCCGTGGGGTGTCCGCGTGGCCTCTTCTGCCGGGGGGCGGCGGCGTCAGGACGCGCATCGAACGTCCCGGTCGGTCGGGTGCCTCGTCGTCGCGGTGATTCGCTCTTGTGCCCCGCCGACATGCGGTGGTGCCGTCATCGGGATGGGGACGCCCATCACACCTCTCCGTTCGTTCGTGTCGTGGCCCCCGAAGGGCGGGCGGGGTGGTCGCCGTGGCGCGCGGTCGCGCGGCGCAGGGCTGGGCGGCTGTGGGGGCCGAAGGGGCTCAGGCCGTACCAACGGGCCAGTTGGAGCAGGGGGAGGGCGTTCTTCGTCAGGACGCCCGCCGACCAGCCGAGCGTGGCGCCCAGGGCGCCGTGGGACGGCACCAGGGAGAGGTCGACGGCCACGGTGACGGCGATGGCCAGCAGGACGTTCACCGTGCTGGCGGTCGTGTGCCCGGCGGCGATCAGGACGACGTCGACCATGCCGCAGGCCGTGGCCGCCATCATCGTCACGGCCAGCACCGCCGCCACGGCGGCGCCCCGCCGGTAGCCGTCCCCGAACACGCCGAGCACCCAGGGCGCCAGGGCGGCGTACCCCAGCCAGACCGGCCAGGTGACGGCGACCAGCCACATCGTGGCCGTCTGGTGGAGCCTGCGGGCCGAAGGCAGGTCGCCCCGGGCCATGGCCCGCACCAGGCGCGGCTGAACGGCCTGGGCCAGACCCTGGTTGACGAGCTGACCGACCACCTTGAACCGGGTGGCCGCGGTGTAGACGGCGGCCTGCTCCGGCCCGGCCAGCACGCCGACGACCACGATGTCGAGCCGCTGGAACACCGCCTGAACGGCACCGCCGACGGCACGCGGCCCCGCATAGCGCCAGAACTCCGTGACACTCACCGGAACGGGCCGGGTGCGACGCCCCCACACTCCCGCACGGCCGACGGCGCTCGGCCATGCGGGCCGCCAGCATCCGGCGACGGCGTCCAGAACCGCTCCGGTCCGGCGTCCTCGCACGGCCGTGCGGGCGGACGGGGGAGGGGCGGTCGTCCGGTCGTACTTGGGGAGGGGGCTGGCCGGTGCTGACCCGAGGGGGCCGGGTATTCGGCGGTGTAGCCACCGGGCGCTGAGGAGGAGGACCGGCAGGGCGGGGAGGGACCAGGCGGCCGGGAGCAGCCAGGCCCCCGTTCCCGTGAGGCCGGTGAGAGCCAGTGTCCCGATCAGGACGAGTTGCGCGCCCGGTTGCAGCAGGCCGCCGAGCAGCGTGGTCGGCCGCATCGTGCCGAAGCCCCGCGTGGCGGCGACCAGGGTGTCCGCGCACGCGAGCACCGGAAGCGCCACCCCGAGCACCCTCAGCGTGTCGGCGAGCGCGGCCTCGCCGGTGTGCGGGGCCGGGCGGGGCAGCCCGGGGCCGGTGGGCGGGGTGGTGCCGGGCAGCAGCGCCGCCGCGATCGCGTCCGCGTGGACGGTGACGAGCACGGCGGCGGCCACGGAAAGCGCCACGACCGGCACCAAAGCGGCCCGCAGGTGGCGGGCGGCGCCGTGGTACCCGTGGTCGCGGGCCCGGGCGATGAAGTAGATCAGCCCGTTGCCGGCGTCCAGCCTGACGACGCCCGCGATCATGAGGCACAGCGTGGTCGCGGTGAAGAAAGCCCCCGCGGTACGGGCGTCCAGGCCGCGGGTGATCGCCACCACCACGAGGAACTGCGACCCGGCGGCCACCACCGCACCGGCCACCCCGGCGACGCCCCCCCTGACCAGAGACCTCATGACGCCGCCGCGAACCAGCCAGCGGTCTGAGGCGTGCTGACCGGGTGGCACGGAGCGACGGCCCCGATCGAGCGTCCCGCTGTGCACTCCCAGTGGCGACTCAGGGGCGCCATGACGGGGTGGTGCCCGGCGGCTGTTCGGGCGGGGTGGCGGGCTGGGGAGTGCCGGGTGGGGGTCAGAGGCGCCATGACGGGGTGGTGTCCAGCCATGCTTCTAGCTGGGTGTCCCAGGGCTCGAAGTGGGCGGACAGGCGGCGGCGGAGGGAGACGGGCATGTCGGCGGGGCGGGGGCGGGCGTTGTGGTGCTCGAAGAGCGGGTCGCCGAGGCGGGGGAGGCCCAGGAACTCCAGAACCTGGTCGTACACGGGCTCCGGCGTCCGGAAGAACCGGCCGCTGTCGACGACGAGCAGGCGCAGGCGGCCCACCTGGCGTTCCAGTTCCGCCAGTTGGCAGGCGTAGCGGCCACGGGCGAGGTAGGCGTGGTGGCGGTGCGCGTGGCTGGTGGCGTGCGGGTCGTTCGCCAGCCGCTCGTGCTCCCCGGCCAGGCGGTGCTCCTCCAGCTCGACGGCGCGCTCGAACGACGGCTCGGGCTCGAACCCCCGCGCCACCTCGTGCGCGTGCGCCGAGTACGCCCGCTCCACCGGGTCGCGCACCAGCACCACCAGCTTGACCCCCGGCAGGTCGCGCGCGATGCGGGCCGCCGCCAGCGGATGGAACATGTAGTACGGCGACGACTCGAAGGCCGGCGGCCGGGTGCCGTACCGCCGTTCGAGCCGGTTGGCGGTCGCCTTCAGCGGGAAGTGCGCGCGATACCACGCCGGCCCCCTGCCGTAGGCCACGTCGAAGTAGTGGACGCCCTTGCGCAGCGCGGGCTTGAGCACCAGCGGGTGCCGGGCGAGCGTCCGGTACAGGGACGTCGTGCCGCAGCGCTGAGCGCCGACGATCAGAAAGGACGGCAGCAGCCGCCCGCCCACGGTCAGCCGCCCGGCCGTGTAGGAGACGACGTGGGCGGACCTTTTAACGGTGCGGTTCACCGGGGGGACCTCCTGACGGAAGGTGGGGCGGTTCACAGAAGAGCCTCCTGCCGGTCGGCGAGGGGGGTCAGCCACTCGGATGGGGGGCCGAGGGGGTGGTGGCCGTCCTGCTCGTGCCGGTCGGCGAGGGTGATCAGGTAGTGGAGGGCGGTCGAGCGTGCCTGGTGCGCGGGCACCGCGAACGGCTCCAGCGTGCGCGCCGACTGCGCGAGGCACGCCTGGGCGGCGATCGGCGGCGGCATGCGGCGCAGGGCCCGCTGGAAGGAGTGGTGGAGCGCGTCGAAACCGATGGGGACACCGGTGGCGAACCGCTCCCAGTCCCACACCAGCAGGCGGCCGTCCGGAGCGGCGGCCATGTTCCACGGCGCGAAGTCACCGTGCCAGGCGTGGTTCCACGACGAGGCGGTGGCCGTGTTCGGTGGCGCCCCATGCCGGTCCGCGCTCCGGGAGGCGGTGACCGGCCAGGCGTGAGCGCCGACCGGCAGGGCGGCTCGCCCGAGGTGGTCTCCCAGAAGGTCCTCGGACGCGGTGGTGCCGGGGATGGCGACGGGGGCGAGAGCGGCGATCTCCCGGACGGCTCGGGTGAGCAGGGAGGTGGGGATGCTGGTTCGGCCGAGGCGGAGGCGGACGGGGAGGGGAACGGGCGGCACCGGTAGGGGAGAGAGGGCCAGGACCTCTAGCTCGTTCCACACGCCGTGGTGGAGCACTGCCGGCGGGGTGACGATCTTCAGGGGGGTGCCGGCCAGTGCGTCCAGCGTCGCGCCCTCGTGGCGGACGAGTGCTCGCGAGCGCTCGGTGTGGCCGATCTTGACGAATGCGAGCAGCCCGCCGTCCGTTCCGCGCACCTCCAGGACGGGCTTGCGGTTGGCCCGGCGCGCCGGGCGTATGTGCGCGGTGGCCCTGACCCGCCGCCCGAACACCTCGCTGAGATACGCCTCTATCGTGCCCGCCCCCGCCGGGAGCCGCCTGCGCCCGGGCAACCACCGCGAACGCGGCACCAGACGACGGGGCAGCAGCCTGCTCGGCACCACCGCATATGAGGCGCGTCTCGCCGCGGGGCCCGGTGCGGCGGCGGGATACAGCAGGGGGATGACCTCGTCCAGGTAGCGCAACCGAGCGCGGAAGTCCCTCATGGGCGACCCGGCGTGGAGGGATGAGGCGGGGGGATGATCTTGTCCGGGGGGTACGGCCGTGCGCGGAGGTCGTTCATGGGCGACCCGGCGTGGTGGCGGGGCTCGGCCAGGTCGCTTGGGCGGTGAGGGCCGGGCCGGGGGTTTGCGGTGACCGGGCCGGTGGTCGCGAGACCCCGCCCGGGTGTCGCGGGGGCTCGGCCGGTGGGCGGGGGTCGGAGGGTGGGGGGTTGCGCCAGAGGGTGGCGTAGGAGATCAGGTAGAGGGTGAGGGCGGAGATCAGGCCGTCGTAGATGAACATGTAGAGCAGGGCCAGGAGCATCACGAGCGTTCCGGCCTGGCCGATGGGGGTGCGGTCGCGGCGGAAGCGGCGCACCGCGCCGGCGAAGAAGGCGACGTACAGCAGGGCGCCGGTGAAGCCCTGGGTGATGAGCAGCAGCCAGAGCTGGCCGTCGCTGCCCAGCGGGGGGTGGCCGCACTCGTGGCACCACGTGGTCCTGCCGGTGGTGATCGACCGGTAGTTGCCGTGGGCGTTGCGGGTGTTGCCGTACCCGATCACCGGCGAGTGGGTGGCGGCCTTCAGCGTGCTCATCACCGTGAACGCCCTGATCTGGTTACTGTGCGGCTTCTCCAGGCGCTGCGCGACCATCGTGGTGAGCGGCCCCGCGAGCAGGGCCGGCACCGCCACCAGCAGCACCGCGCAGACCGTGAGGGCCGTCCGTGGGCGCGCCCGCAGCACGGCGCGGGCGGCGCGCGGCCCGGCCCGCACGATGACGTACACCACGGACACCGCCAGCCCGATCCACAGGCCCCGGTTGAGCGAGTAGACGACCGGGACGGCTGCCAGCCCGACGGCGGCCACGCAGACCAGCCGCCGCGCCGGCCCGCCGTACGTCCACCAGCCGACGACGAACCACACCAGCAGCACCGAGAGGTTGCCGCCCCAGGCGTTGGCCCACTCGAACGGCGCCTCCGGGCGGGGCGCGGCGTGCCCGAGGACGTGCTGCATCTGCGCGGCGGTCGGGTGGACGAGGTTGCGGACGAAGGAGTTGCCGCTGACCCAGCCGGGCAGCAGCGTCTCCATGGGCGAGGTGAACTCGAACCGCGGCGCGAGCACGCCGAGCAGCCCCCCGGCCACGGTGACGAGGAACAACGCCCCCAGCATCCGCACGAGGGAGCGCTGCGGCAGCTCCCGCTCGGTCAGGTTGGCCAGGTACAGCACCACGACCGCGAGCGAGACGTAGACCAGGCCGCGCATGACGTACCCGGCGATTCGGCCGGTGGACAGCGCCCCGTAGGTGCCGGGAGGCGTGTCGCCCAGCATCGCGGCGCTGACCAGATACCCCGCGAGCAGCAGCGCCCACAGCCCCATGCCCTTCGGCACGGCCACCGGACGCCTGCGCCACAGCACCACGGCCATGGGCACCGCGAGCACGACGACGCAGAGCCCCCCGAACCCGAGCGCCCACCAGACCGGGTACCCCACCAGCAACCCCGCGATCGGCCACGCCGCCGGTGCCGGCAACGCCCGGACGATCCGCCCGGGCGGCCTGCGGACGCGCAGCTCCCGGGTGGGGAACTCCCTCGTGGCGGGGAACTCCCAGGTGGACGCCTCCCAGGCCGGGACGCCCTGAGCGGGTGCCGCGGAACCCGGCGGAAGGGGGGTCATGGGGTCGGGCGGGGGAGTTCGGCGGGGGAGGGGAGCAGGATCACGCCCAGGGCGGCGGTGTCGGTGCGGCGGAGTTGGCGGACGGCTTGGGCCAGTTGCTTGGAGCGGGCGGCGCGGCTCTCGACCAGGAGCAGGGCGGCGTCGGCGCGGGCCGAGTGGTCGGTGCGGACCCAGATGGGCGCCAGGCCGGTGAGCGCGACGCGCAGGTCGTCGGCGATGGGCTCGGGGTCGGTGCCGGGGGTCACGCTCCGGACTAACAGCTCGCCGCCGTCGCGCAGGTGCCGGGCGACGGCCATGGCCAGCTCGCGCAGCTCGCGGGCGTTCTCACCCTCGCAGAGCACCGGCAGGCCGGTCAGCCGCTCGACGTCGGCGGCGGTGCGGAGCCGGGTGTCGACGCGGTCGCGCAGGACGGCGGCCCCGACGCCGGCCAGCAGGCCGAGGAACAGCCCGCTGCCGAGGTAGAGCGGCAGGCTGGGCGCGGTGGGCGCGCCCGGCGGGCGGGCGTCGCTGATCACGGCGCCCGGGGTGACGGCGACGGTCTTCAGCGCGTCGTACCGGGCGGTGAGGGTGTGGATCTGCCGGTTCAGGACGTTCTGCCGCTGCGCGGCGATCGTGCGCGCGGCGGACCCCTGCGGGTGCCGCGCCAGGCCGGCGACGGTGGCGGCGAGCGTGGCGTTCACCTCGCGCAGCTTGGCGGTGAACATCTTGAGCTGCGCGGCGAGCGCCTGGGTGGCCGTGGCCCGCCGGTTGGCGAGGTAGGCCTTGGCGAACGCCTGCGCCCCCGCCGCCGCGCTGATGGGGTCGCGCGCCGTGTACGACACCGCGAGGACCGCCGAGTTCGGCGGCACGCTGACGGTGACCTGGCCGCGCATCGTCTCGGGATCGCCGGCCTTGAGGCTCCGCGCGGCTCGCGCGGCGACCACGGCGGAGCGGGCCACGTGGGCCTCGGTGTCGAGGTTGAGCGGTTCACGCTGGCGGGGGGTGGTCTGGTTGAGCTGATCCTGCACGCTGGTCGGCGCCACCAGGACCTCGGCGGTCGCGGTGTAGGACGGCGGGGTGGTGGCGAGCGCCACACCGCCGCCGCAGACGCCGGCGAGCACGCACCCGGCGACCGCCACGCGCCGCCGCCGCAGCAGCGAGCCGATGTCGGCCAGCTCGCGCCCGTCGGCCGGGCCTGGGACTGCGGACGCCGGCTGGCTCATGGGTTCGGCGTGCCTCTCGGTGCGGGTGCGGGTTTGGTCACAGGGGCGGGGCGGGGCGGGGCGAGGGGTGCGGTTACGGGCCCGGGTGCGGGGCCGGGGCCGGATGCGGGTGCGGGGGCGGTCGTGGTTGTGGGGCGGAGTGCGGTCGCGTTGTGCGGTGTGCGGGCGTGCTTGGTGGGGACCCCGGGCCGCGGATGAGCGACGCCCAGGCCGGAAGGGCTCATCCGCGCGGGGAATCCCGGAAACGCATTCAGAGAACTATAGACACACCCAGCGTTTCCCCGACCCGGATATCGCGGTTTTCCCCGCCGTGCGGAACAGTGCTATGAATGTCGATATCTTGATTTGTCCATATATGGTAATTAGCAGGTCAGGCCACCATCGCCGAGTTCCCTCCGGTTCGGCGGCGTTTAGTGGGAAGGTGAATACCAGCCTTCGAGGAAACGGGGAAAAGGGGGTTAGGCCGCCTTGCGCAAGATAACGGGAATATGGGTCTTGGGTGTCGGGGTCGCCGCCGGGGGCGCGCTGCTCGTCTACACCGTCGCGTCGGCGAACCCGCGGCCCGGCATGATGGCCCGCGACCGCACGCCCGGCGCCGCCATCCCGAACGGCGTCCCGGGCTGCGTGGCCACCGCCAAGCTCATCCCGAGCTGCGGCGCCTGGTGGGGCGTGGCGCCCGACGTCTTCGGCGGGCGGCCCCCCGCCCGCGCCCTGGCCGCCGCCGAGAAGCGCATGGGCCGCAAGGCCGACATCGTCCACGTCTACCACCGGGGCGGCGAGCCGTTCCCCACGCCCGAGGAGCGGCAGCTCGCCAAGACACGGCTGCTGCTCATCAACTGGAAGCCGTCCGTGCGCCACACCTGGGCGCAGATCGCCGGCGGCGCGATCGACCGCCGCATCGACCGCGTCGCCGCCTCGCTCAGGCGCATGCTGCCCGACAGGTTCTTCCTGACCGTCCACCACGAGCCCGAGAACGACGTCCGCCCGGGCCACGGCTCGGGCATGACGGCCGACGACTACGCCTCGATGTACCGCCACGTGGTGCTGCGCCTGCGTGAGCGGGGGGTGCGCAACGCCGTCACCGTGATGACGTACATGGGCGCGCCCAACTGGGCCGCCAAGCCGTGGTTCGAGCGCCTCTACCCCGGCGACGACGTCGTCGACTGGATCGGCCTCGACCCCTACGCCGACCGCAGGGTCGACGACTTCGCCACCCTCGTCGACAAGGTGCGCCGCGACCACGCCGCCTGGCCGGGCTTCTACCGCTGGACGCAGGCGCGGTTCCCCGGCAAACCGATCATGGTGGCCGAGTGGGGCGCGTTCGAGCGGCCCGACGACCCCGCCTTCAAGGTCGAGTTCTTCAACTCCGTGCGCCGCCAGATCCGCGGCTACCCGCAGATCAAGGCGCTGGTGTACTTCGACTCCCCGATCGCGCCGCGCGGCGACACCCGCTTCGACGCCACCGCCGCCGCGGGGCGCGCCTTCACCGAGCTGGCCCGCGCCCCGTACTTCAGCTCCACCCCCGTGCCCGGCCGGTGACCCGGCCGGGCCCAGGAGGGCTCAGCGCACCCAGCCGCCGGAGGTCAGCAGGCCCATGACCGCGCTCACGGCGTGCTCGACGGGCATGCCGGTGGTGTCGACGGTCAGGTCGGCGTCGTCGGGCTCCTCGTAGGGGTCGGAGATGCCGGTGAACTCCGGGATGACGCCCGCCCGCGCCTTGGCGTACAGGCCCTTGCGGTCGCGCCGCTCGCACTCCTCCAGCGGGGTGGACACGTGGACGAGCACGAACTCGGCGCCCACGCTCTCCACCATGTGCCGCACCTCGTCGCGGGTGGACGCGTACGGGGCGATCGGCGCGCAGATCGCCAGGCCGCCGTGCCGGGCGACCTCGGCCGCGACGAAGCCGATGCGGCGGATGTTCAGGTCGCGGTCGGGCTTGGAGAACGTGAGCCCGGCCGACAGCAGGCGCCGTACGACGTCGCCGTCGAGGTAGGTGACGGTGCGGCTGCCGCTTTCGAGCAAGGCGTCGTGCAGGCCGCGGGCGATCGTCGACTTGCCCGACCCCGACAGCCCGGTGAGGAACACCACCACGCCGCGCCGGTGCGGCGGCCCCGGCAGCGTGACGGGCTCGGGCCCGGCGAGGTGCTCCACGGCCCCGTAGGCGGTGGCGACGTGCTCGCGCAGCTCCAGGTCGATCTCGGGCTCCCGGGGCGCCAGGGGCACCACGGCGACCCGGGTGGCGGGCGGCAGGCCGTCGCGGGCCTTGAGCGCCGCGCGCACCACGGCGGGGCCGCCGTCGCCGAACGCCAGCGGCAGCAGCAGGATCGTCGCGCCCAGCTCGCGGGCCGTGGCTGCGACCTCCTCCAGGTTGTCCAGCGGCCCGCGCATGGTGACGGCGAGCACCGGGCCGGCGCCCAGTTCCTCGCACACCTGCGCCGGGGTGAGCCGCAGCCGCGCGAACGGCCCGTGCTCGGGCACGCCCAGCGAGGCGACCGGGCCCGCGACCTGGCCGTCGGCGGTGCGCTCGGTGACCGTCACCACGGCCACGGCGGCCCCCTCGGGGTCGCGCAGCACGAGCTCCTGCCCGGCGGACACCGGATGGTCGTGCGGCACCATCAGCGTCACGGGGTCGGGCCAGGGCGTGCCGTCGGCCAGGCGGCCGTTCTCGACGACCGAGGCGGCCTCGGCGGAGTCGAGGAAGCCGGTCAGCGGGTGGAAGGCCCCGGAGAGCAGGAGCTCGAGATCGGCGAGCTCGCGGGCGTCGGGAGTCCACTCGGGAGCCGGCGCGGCGCTCGGCGGGGTCGCGGTGGGCTGCTCAGCGTTTCGCACCGGGACAGGATATTGCGCCGGAGGCGGCGGGAGCGGCATAGCGGCGCGGGGGCCGAGGCGTCAGAAGGTTGCATCGAACATTGGAGGTGAGCGTGGACGTTGCCGAGGAGCGACGTTTCCGCGAGTTCGTGACGGCGCGTTCGCCCGCCCTCATGCGGCTGGGCTTCCTGCTGACCGGAGGCGACCAGCACGCCGCGGAGGACCTGCTGCAGACGGCGCTGGCCAAGGTCGTCACGCGGTGGAACCGCATCGAGGAGCCCGAGGCGTACCTGCGCCAGGTCATGTACCGCCAGCAGGTGAGCTGGTGGCGGCTGGCCTCGCGGCGCCGCGAGACGGTGGTCGCGCAGGCGCCCGACGTGGCCGGGCGCGACGACACGCACGCGGCGGACCTGAAACTCGTGCTGCGCCACGCCCTGACCCGGCTCACGGCGCGCCAGCGCGCGGCCCTGGTGCTGCGCTACTTCGAGGACCTGCCCGAGGCCGAGGTCGCCGTGATCATGGGCTGCTCCGTGGGCACGGTGCGCAGCACGGTGCACCGCTCGCTGGCCCGGTTGCGGGCGGTCGCGCCCGAGCTGGCCGACCTGAGGGTGTCCGACCCGAGCTTCGAGGAGGTCAAGCCATGAAACCGGAGAACCTGATCTCCGAGACGCTGCGCGAGTGGGCCGAGGAGGCCCGGGTTCCGCCTGACCTCGCCGGCCGCGCCCTGCGGGGGCGGGTGCGGCGGCGGGTGCGTACGGGGGCGATGGCCGCCGCGGCGGCGGCCTGCGTCGTGGCCGTGGGGGTGGTGGCCCCCGGCCTGGTGGCCGACCGGCTGCCGGGGGACCGTTCCGCCGTCCTGACCGACCCGACGGCGTCCACGACGCCCGGGCCCCTGGAGGTGAGCGCCGACCCGGAGGGCTCGCCGCCGCGCACGTTCGTCGCCGCCGGCCGGATGGCCATGTCGGCGTACTACACGTGGAAGGAGGTCGAGATCGCCGAGCGCAGCACGCGGCGGGAGGAGACGTGGTTCCTCTACGACGCCCGCACCGGCGGGTACGTGAAGACCCCCTGGGGCAGGGTGGGCGTCGCCCGGGGCATGCGTCACGCGGTCGTCCTGGAGCGCGAGCAGCCCGCGCGGCGGCTCGGCATCCTCGACATGGCCACGCACGAGGTGGTCAGGTGGGTGGACCTGGAGAAGCCGGTGTCCTACGTGACGTGGTCGCCGGACGGCACCAAGGTGCTCGCCACCGCCTACGAGAGGGATCCGACCATCCGCGAGAACGTCTCCGAGGACGGCACCAGCTCCTCGATCCCGTCCCCGGGCCGCAACGGCTTCTACGTCGTGGACGGGGCGACCGGAGAGGCGAGCTACCACGCCGTATCGGCCACGGACGCCATGAAGGGGCCCGGCACTGAGCCGTTCCGCTGGAGCGAGGACGGCACCAGGATCAGCGGGTCCTGCTGCGACTCGCCGGAGTACTACGACCTGGACGGAAAGCCGGCTGGTGCGCCCGAGCGGCGGGTCGAGACCTTCCAGCAGGCGGGGATCTCGCCCGACGGACGGCTGTACGCCGCCGACGGGGCGCCGCCCGGCCCGCAGACGACCGTCAGGGACGTCCAGACCGGCAAGATCGTGGGCACGCAGCCGATGCTGCAGTTGATGGCCTGGGCGGACGACAGCCACCTGATCGCGCTGGGCTGCGCGGGCACCTGCGAGAACGAGTTCACCAACGGACTGGTGGTGGTCAGCGTCGACGGGAAGGAGGTCGCGCGCCTCACGGGGGACCGCGATAACTCTCAGCGGGCCGGCAACTGGGTGCCGGTGCTGACGCCTCGCTGAGACCGGGGGCTAGATCAGGCGGGCGAAGTGGTTCTGCGGCTTGCGGATGACCAGCGTGATCTCGTCTCTCGTGGCGGGGAGGCGACCGCCGGACAGCCTCTCGACGGCGTGGCACGCGGCGCGCGCCAGCCGGGAGTGCGGGCCGCGCAGGGCGGGGCCCGATGAGCCGGAGTAGTCTTCGGCGATCATCAGGCCCCGCATGAGGCAGTAGGAGTGGATGCCCTCGCGGGAGGCCACCTGCTCGTAGACGGCGGGCAGCGGGCCGACCGCGCCCTGCGGGGCAAAGGCCGACCACAGCAGGCGGCGCAGCCAGGACGGCAGGGCGCGGTCGCAGAAGCCGTAGGCGGTGGTGCGGTCGCGCATGCGGATGAGCAGGAGCCCGCCGGGGCGCAGGGCGTTGACCATGCGGTCGAGCACGAGCTCGGTGTGGCGCACGCGTTCGAGCAGGAAGGCCACGTGCACGACGTCGAAGGTGCGCGGCAGCAGGGGGGCGGCGCGAAGATCGCCGAGGAAGCGGGCGTCGAGATCGCCCCGGGACTCCAGGGCGGCGCGCAGGATGGGCAGCTCCTCGTCGATGCCGGTGATCCTGGACTCGACGCGTTCGAGTTCGAGCGGGTGGCCGTTGCCGCAGCCGGCGATCAGGATGTCGAGCCTCCGGCCGAGTTGTTCGGTGCGCAGCTCGCGGATGCGGAGGCTGAAAACGTCGCCCTGGGTGGCCGGCCACCATCGAACCTCAGACATGTAACTCAGCGTAGTCACAAAAACTCCTTCTGTAGTGGATTCACTTTAAGGAGGGGTGGGCCCGCACCCGAGGCGACCCGCCGCCCGGTCGCGCGCCCGCATTCCCCTGGTCGGCCGGGTGTGGTATGCCACCTGGTACGTTTCATGACAATCCCGGTCAAAACCACCAGAGGACCGGTTCTCAGGTCTCGCCGGGCCTCGGGGGAAGTAGCCTTGGGCTAACCCCGGTGACCCGACGAACCCGGGGTCACGCGTGCCGCCATGCTGAGCCGCCATGCCCGTCGCACCGCCGCGCGGGCCCGGCCGGCCGCCGCCCGGCGGCGCGCGGCGATGGAGTCGCCGCGCGGGACCCCCGTGTATGGGGCAAGGCCGTCCGCGCCGGCGTCGAAGGCGGGCATGACCATGTGGGGGCATTGCGAATGAGTCTTTCCGGACTGCTCGACCTCGTCGTCGCCGAACAGCCGCTGGCCGGCGCGCTCGAACGCTCCGGCGAGGACGTCGACCTGATCGCGCCGCCCGCGCTGCGGCCGTTCGCGGTCGCGGCGCTCGCGCGCAGGCGTCCCGTGCTGGCCGTCACGGCCACCGGCCGCGAGGCCGAGGACCTCGCGGCGGCGCTGACCGGCCTCACCGGCGAGCACAGCGTCGCCGTCTTCCCCGCGTGGGAGACGCTGCCGCACGAGCGGCTGTCCCCGCGCAGCGACACCGTCGGCCAGCGCCTCGCCGTGCTGCGCAGGCTCGCCCACCCCGTGGAGGGCGACGCCGCGGCGGGCCCGCTGAGCGTGGTCGTCGCGCCCGTGCGCGCCCTGCTGCAGCCGCTGGTCAACGGCCTCGGCGACCTGGAGCCGGTACGGCTGCGCGTGGGCGACGACGCCGACCTCGAGGACGTGGTCGCGCGGCTGGTGGGCAACGGCTACCACCGGGTCGACATGGTCGAGAAGCGCGGAGAGGTCGCCGTGCGCGGCGGCCTGCTCGACGTGTTCCCGCCCACCGAGGAGCACCCGCTGCGCCTGGAGTTCTGGGGCGACACCGTCGAGGAGATCCGCTGGTTCAAGGTCGCCGACCAGCGCTCCCTGGAGGTCGCCGAGGGAGGCCTGTTCGCCGCGCCGTGCCGCGAGCTGCTGCTCACCGACGAGGTCCGGCAGCGGGCGGCCGATCTCGCCGAGCTGCACCCCGCCCTCGCCGAGATCCTCACCCAGCTCGCCGACGGCATCCCGGTCGAGGGCATGGAGGCCTTCGCCCCCGCCCTCGTCGACGGCATGGATCTTCTGCTCGACCACCTGCCCGCCCGGGCGTCGGTGTTCATCTGCGACCCCGAGCGCATCAGGGGCCGCGCTGTCGAGCTCGTGCGCACCAGCCAGGAGTTCCTTGAGGCCTCCTGGATCAACGCCGCCGCCGGCGGCGAGGCGCCGATCGACCTCGGCGCGGCCGCCTTCCGCGACCTGGCGGAGATCCGCCGCCAGGCCCGCGAGCTGGGCCAGTCGTGGTGGACGATCGCCCCCTTCGTCTCCGCCTCGCCCGAGCGTGAGGCCGGCGACGCCCACGACGTCGACTACGACCCGCGCGACGCCGTCGAGCTGGCCGGCCGCGAGGCCGAGTCCTACCGCGGCGACACCCAGCGGGCGCTGGGCGACATCAAGGGATGGCTCGGCGACGGCCGCGCGGTCGTGCTGCTCAGCGAGGGGCACGGCCCTGCCGAGCGCATCGTCGAGCTGCTCAAGGGCGTCGACGTCGCGGCGCGCCTGGTGCCGGCCCTGGACACCCCGCCCGGCAAGGACGTCGTGCACGTCACCACCGGCCGGGTCGAGCACGGGTTCGTCACCGACGGGGTGGCCGTGCTCACCCACCTCGACCTCGTCGGCCAGAAGGCCTCCACCAAGGACATGCGGCGGCTCCCCTCGCGCCGCAGGAACATGGTCGACCCGCTCCAGCTCAAGGTCGGCGACCACGTCGTGCACACCCAGCACGGCGTCGGCCGGTACGTCGAGATGGTGCAGCGCTCCGTGCAGGGCGCCACCCGCGAGTACCTGGTGATCGAGTACGCCAAGGGCGACCGCCTGTACGTGCCCACCGACCAGCTCGACGAGGTCACCCGCTACGTCGGCGGCGAGTCGCCGTCCCTCAACCGCATGGGCGGCGCCGACTGGGCCAAGGCCAAGTCGCGGGCGCGCAAGGCCGTCAAGGAGATCGCCGGCGAGCTGATCCGCCTCTACAGCGCCCGCATGGCCTCGCCCGGCCACGGCTTCGCGCCCGACACGCCCTGGCAGCGCGAGATGGAGGACGCCTTCCCCTACGCCGAGACCGGCGACCAGCTCGAAGCCATCGACGAGGTCAAGCGCGACATGGAGCGCTCGGTCCCGATGGACCGCCTGATCTGCGGCGACGTCGGCTACGGCAAGACCGAGATCGCGGTGCGCGCCGCCTTCAAGGCGGTGCAGGACGGCAAGCAGGTCGCGGTGCTGGTGCCCACGACCCTGCTGGTGCAGCAGCACCTGTCGACCTTCGGCGAGCGGTTCGCCAGCTTCCCCGTGGTGGTCAAGCCGGTGTCGCGGTTCCAGACCGACGCCGAGGTGCGCGCGACCATGGAGGGCATGCGCGACGGGACGGTCGACATCGTGATCGGCACGCACCGCCTGCTCAACCCCGACGTCCGCTTCAAGGACCTCGGCCTCATCATCGTCGACGAGGAGCAGCGCTTCGGCGTCGAGCACAAAGAGGCCATGAAGCACATGCGCACCCAGGTCGACGTCCTTGCCATGTCGGCGACGCCGATCCCGCGCACGCTGGAGATGGGCCTCACCGGCATCCGCGAGATGTCCACGATCCTCACCCCGCCCGAGGAGCGGCACCCCATCCTCACCTTCGTCGGGCCCTACGACGAGAAGCAGATCGCCGCGGCCGTGCGGCGCGAGCGCATGCGCGACGGCCAGGTGTTCTTCGTCCACAACCGGGTGTCGTCGATCAACCGGGTCGCCGCCCGCCTGCGCGAGCTGGTGCCCGAGGCCAGCGTGGCCGTCGCGCACGGGCAGATGAACGAGCAGCAGCTCGAACGCATCATGGTCGGCTTCTGGGAGCGCGAGTTCGACGTGCTGGTCAGCACCACGATCGTCGAGTCGGGCCTCGACATCCCCAACGCCAACACGCTGATCGTCGACCGGGCCGACAACTACGGCCTGTCGCAGCTCCACCAGCTCCGCGGCCGGGTAGGCCGGGGCCGCGAGCGCGGGTACGCCTACTTCCTGTACCCGCCGGAGGCGCCGCTCACCGAGACCGCCCACGAGCGGCTGGCGACGATCGCCCAGCACACCGAGATGGGCGCGGGCATGTACGTCGCCATGAAGGACCTGGAGATCCGCGGGGCGGGCAACATCCTCGGCGCCGAGCAGTCCGGTTTCATCGCGGGCGTCGGGTTCGACCTTTACGTGCGCATGATGGCCGAGGCCGTCCAGGAGCAGAAGGCCAAGCTGTCGGGCGAGGAGGTCGAGCGCGAGCGCGCGGACGTCAAGGTCGAGCTGCCGGTCAACGCGCACATCCCGCACGACTACGTGACCTCCGAGCGCCTTCGCCTGGAGGCGTACAAGCGCCTGGCCGCGGTGGGCACCGACGAGGACGTCGTGGCCGTCCGCGAGGAGCTGACCGACCGGTACGGACGCCCGCCGCAGGAGGTGGAGAACCTGCTGGAGGTGGCCCGCTTCCGAGTCCACGCGCGCAAGGCCGGGCTGACCGACGTCGCCCTGCAGGGCCAGCACATCAGGTTCGCGCCCGTGGCGCTGCGGGAGTCGCAGCAGGTGCGCCTCGACCGGCTGTACCCCAAGGCGATCCACAAGGCGGCGGCCGGCGCGCTGCTGGTGCCCGTGCCCAAGACCAAGCCGCTGGGCGGGCAGCCGCTGCGCGACCTCGACCTGCTCAGGTGGTGCTCCGACCTCGTCGAGGCCATGTTCCTTGAGCCGGCCAGGGCCGCGGGCGGCCGGTGACCCCGGCCGCCGGGGGGCCGGCGGGCCCGCCGCGCTGTGGCCGATGACGGTTCCGGCGCGGGGTTTGAGTAGAGTTACCGCGACTGTCGAAGGGACCAGACCAGTGAAGTCGAAGAGTGTGCGCGTGCTGTTGGCCGCGGCCGCCACGGGCGTCGCGCTGACCGCCTGCTCCTCACCCACGCCCATCGGCGTGGCCGCCACGGTCGGCGGAGAGCGCATCAGCACCAAGCAGCTCGACGCCGAGGTCACCGAGTTCCAGACCGCGCTGGCCAAGGCGAAGGTCACGCAGGAGCAGATCCAGCTCCCGTCGATCCCGCGGGCCGTGCTGCTGCAGCTCGTCTACTTCAAGCAGTTCGACCAGTTCGCCGAGCGCAACGGCGTCAACGTGACCGAGGGCGACGTCGACTCCTTCGTGGCCGAGCAGGGCGGCATGGAGCGCATCGGCCCCGCCGCGCTCAGCAAGGGCGTCCCGCCGTCGGAGACCCGCCAGTGGATCCGCACGGCGCTGATCTACCAGAAGGGGCTGGAGCGCTTCGGCGCCAACCTTTCCGACCAGGCGTCCAGCCAGGCCGCGCAGGTCAAGGTGTTCGAGCAGATGGACGCCATCCCGGTCAAGGTCGCCCACCGCTACGGCGTGTGGGACCCCCAGCAGGGCCTGGTCAACCAGCCGCGCTTCGGCGCCCCCGCCGAGCAGGACGCACCGCCCGCCGGACAGCCGGATCCCTCCGCCGGTCAGTGACGTGGCCCTTGTCGTCGTCACCACCTCTCCCCGGGTGGCCCCCGGCCTGCTGAGCGGGCGGGCGTGGGCGGTCCTCGGGGCGGGGCGGGTGCTGACGGGCTCGCCCGCCCACCCCCTCCTGCCCTACCTGGCCGAGGAGGGCATCCCCGTCGAGGCCGTGACGCCCGATCCCGCCGCCCTGGCCCGCGAGGCCGCCGCGGGCACGGTCGTCTGGCTGGCCGCCCAGGACGGCGACGAAGATCTGATGCGCGCCGTCGGCCGCGCGGCGCTCGCCATGGAGGACCCCCCGGTCATCGAGGTCGTGCCCGGGTCCTACGACCTGCCCGGCGCCCGCCTGCTCGACCTGGTCGCCGTCATGGACCGCCTCCGCCGCGAATGCCCCTGGGACGCCCGGCAGACCCACGAGTCCCTCGTGCCCTACCTGCTGGAGGAGGCGTACGAGGTGCTGGAGACCATCGAGGACGCCGACTACGCCGCTCTGCGCGAGGAGCTCGGCGACCTCCTGCTGCAGGTGGTGTTCCACGCCCGCCTGGCGCAGGAGCGCACGCCGGGCGAGGGCGGCTTCGACGTCGACGACGTCGCCGGCGGCATCGTCGACAAGCTGGTGCGCCGCCATCCCCACGTCTTCGCCGACACGGCGGTCAGCGGCGCCGACGAGGTCAGCGACAACTGGGACACCATCAAGGCCGCCGAGCGCGCCGCCAAGGGCCAGGAGTCGCTGCTCGACGGCGTCCCCATGGGCCAGCCCGCCCTGTCGCTGGCGCACGGCCTGCAGAGCCGCGCCGAGCGCGCCGGGGTGCCCGACACTCTGGCCCGCGCCGTCGGGCAGGGCGTCGGCAGGGAGCTGTTCGACCTGGTGCGCAGGGCCCGCGCCGCCGGCATCGACCCCGAGGCCGAGCTGCGCGCCGCCGCCCGCGACTACCGCGACCGGGTGCGCGCCTGGGAGCGCTCGCGGCCGTCCGGGTAACTCCGCACACCGTCCCCGCGCCGCATGTGAGCCCCGTGCGGGGGGGAGGTGCAGCCGTACCGGTGGGTAGGGCCCGATAGGCTCATGAGGCAAACCGTCCGCAACCGCATCGCGCACGACGGCGCGGTGCCGCGCATCCGGGGGCCGGTCCCCGGGCTGACATCCTAGGAGAGCGTCGTGGCTGCGATCGAGGCCGTTAACGCCCGCGAGATTCTCGACTCCCGCGGCAACCCCACGGTCGAGGTGGAGGTTCTGCTCGACGACTACAGCACCGGCCGGGCGGCGGTCCCGAGCGGCGCGTCCACCGGCCAGTTCGAGGCCGTGGAGCTGCGCGACGGCGGCGAGCGCTACGGTGGCAAGTCGGTGCGCAAGGCGGTGCTGAACGTCACCGACGAGATCGCCGAGGAGATCGTCGGCTTCGACGCCGAGGAGCAGCGCCTCGTCGACCAGACCATGATCGACCTCGACGGCACGCCGAACAAGAGCAGGCTGGGCGCCAACGCCATCCTCGGCGTGTCCCTCGCCCTGGCCAAGGCCGCCGCCGACAGCGCCGACCTGCCGCTGTTCCGCTACGTCGGCGGCCCGAACGCCCACGTGCTCCCGGTGCCGATGATGAACATCCTCAACGGCGGCGCGCACGCCGACAGCAACGTCGACATCCAGGAGTTCATGATCGCGCCGATCGGCGCGGAGACGTTCTCCGAGGCCGTGCGCATGGGCACCGAGACCTACCACGCGCTCAAGGGCGTGCTGAAGGAGAAGGGCTACGCCACCGGCCTCGGCGACGAGGGCGGCTTCGCCCCCAACCTGCCGAGCAACCGCGACGCGCTCGACCTCATCCTGGTCGCCATCGAGAAGGCCGGCTACGCCGCGGGCACCGACATCGCGCTCGCGCTCGACGTCGCGGCCAGCGAGTTCCACTCCGGCGGCGTCTACACCCTCGACGGCAAGGGCCACAGCTCCGACGAGCTGATCTCCTTCTACGAGGAGCTGGTGCGCTCCTACCCGCTGGTCTCCATCGAAGACCCGCTCAACGAGGAGGACTGGGACGGCTGGAAGGCCATGACCGCCGCCCTCGGCAACCGGGTGCAGATCGTCGGCGACGACCTCTTCGTCACCAACCCCGAGCGCCTGGCCCGCGGCATCCAGGAGGTCTCGGCCAACGCCCTGCTGGTCAAGGTCAACCAGATCGGCACGCTCTCGGAGACCCTCGACGCCGTCGACCTCGCGCACCGCAGCGGCTACCGCTGCATGATGAGCCACCGCTCCGGCGAGACCGAGGACACCACGATCGCCGACCTCGCCGTGGCCACCAACTGCGGCCAGATCAAGACCGGCGCGCCGGCGCGCTCCGACCGCGTCGCCAAGTACAACCAGCTTCTTCGCATCGAGGAGCTTCTTGATGATGCCGCCCGTTACGCGGGTCGTGCGGCTTTTCCCCGCTTCCAGGGCTAGCTTTCTCCGTACGGCCCGCCCGCCCGCGGCGGGCGGTCGTACGGACCTGGAGGGGGCATGAGGAAACGTCCGCAGCTGACCGGTAGGGCCGCGATCCTGGCGGTCGTGGTGTGCGCCGTCGCGATGAGCCTCGCCTACCCCGTGCGCGAGTACGTCGCCCAGCGGCGGCAGATCGCCCAGCTGGAGCGGCAGCAGGCCGACGCGCTCAAGCACCTCCAGGCGCTGGGGGAGCGCAGCAGGCAGCTCGACGACCCCGCCTACATCCGCCGCCAGGCGCGGGCGCGGCTGCACTACTGCGGCACCGGGGAGAAGTGTTACGTGGTGCTGGACTCCGAGGCCAAGGCCAAGCCGGCCAAGCCCGGCACGGCGCGCCGGGACAACGCGCCGTGGTACCAGACGCTGTGGGAGTCGGTCGAGGCCGCCGACCGCGGCACCGGCCAGAGGGTGGGAGCCGGCCGCACACCGGCTCCCTGACCGACGGACGGCCCGTGCCCGGCGGGCCGGCCGCGCGGGTTTTGAAGGCGGGCGCGCCGGCCTGGCGGGCCGGGGCCGTCCGACGTGTATCAGGGGAGTGGCGATGGTGGATCCGGCGGACGCCGAAGCGGTGGAGCGGCAGCTCGGCCGCCCGCCCAGAGGGCTGCGCGCGGTCGCGCACCGGTGCCCGTGCGGGCTGCCCGACGTCGTCGAGACGGCCGCGAGGCTGGACGACGGCTCGCCGTTCCCCACGCTGTACTACCTGACCTGCCCGAGGGCGGCTTCGGCGATCGGCACGCTGGAGTCCTCGGGCCTGATGAAGCGCATGCAGGAGCGCCTGGCGGAGGAGCCCGCGCTGGCCGAGGCGTACGCCCGCGCGCACGCCGACTACGTCGAGCGGCGCGACAAGGCCGCCGCCCGAGACGGCCTCGAACCACTGCCGCGCGACATGCAGAGCGCGGGCGGCATGCCCGGCCGCGTGAAGTGCCTGCACGCGCTGGTCGGCCACGAGCTGGCCGTCCCCGGGGCCAACCCGCTGGGCCGGGAGGCGCTGGACGCCCTGCCCGACTGGTGGCGCGACGGCCCTTGCGTGGCCGCCCACGACGATCCGGCCGCCCACGATGATCCGGCCGCACCCGGCCCCACGGCCCCTGAGGAGAGCGCATGACACGCGTCGCGGCGATCGACTGCGGTACGAACTCGGTCCGGCTGCTGGTCGCCGACGTCTCCGCTGACGGGGTGCTGTCGGACGTCGAGCGGCGCATGGAGATCGTCCGCCTCGGGGAGGGGGTCGACAAGACCGGGCGGCTGTCGCCCGAGGCGCTGGAGCGCACCTTCACCGCGATGCGCGGCTACGCCAAGCTGATCAGGGACCACGACGCGTCCCGGGTGCGCGTGGTGGCCACCAGCGCCACCCGTGACGCCGCCAACCGCGCCGACTTCACCGGCGGCGTGCGTGAGATCTTCGGCGTCGGCCCCGAGGTGGTCACCGGGTCCGAGGAGGCGCACCTGTCGTTCCTCGGCGCCACCGCGTCCCTGGGGGACGTCGAGCCGCCCGTCCTGGTGCTCGACATCGGCGGCGGGTCCACCGAGTTCGTGCTCGGCACCGCCGACGTCGACAGCGCGATCTCCGTCGACATCGGCTGCGTCCGCATGACCGAGCGCCACCTGGCCGCCGGGGTCACGCCCGAGACCGTCGCGGCGACGGTCGCCGACATCGACGCTGCCCTCGACCGCGTCTCGGCCGCCGTGCCGGTGGCCCGGGCCCGCACCCTCATCGGCCTGGCCGGCTCGGTCACCACCGTCGCCGGCATCGCGCTCGACCTGCCCGCCTACGACCCCGAGCGCATCCACGGCTCACGGGTCCCCGCCGCCCGCGTCCACGAGGTGTCGCAGTGGCTGCTCGACCTGACCTACGAGCAGCGGGCCGCCATCCCGGTCATGCACCCCGGCCGGGTGGACGTCATCGGCGCCGGCGCCCTCATCCTCGACCGCGTCATGTCCCGCTTCGGCTTCGCCGAAGTGGCCGTCAGCGAGCACGACATCCTCGACGGCATAGCCCTCAGCCTCCGCCCCTGACGGGGCGCAGCAGCCCCCACAGGGCCGCACAGACCCCGCTGCGGCATCCCCCCGCCGCCCAGCCCCGACCAACCGGCCGCAGAACCGCCTCCCGTCCGTAGGTCCGCTGCGTCCGTTGAAGCCGCCGTCCGAAGGTTGAAGTCGCCGTCCCCGAAATGGCGCCTTCGGCGCGCCTTATCAAGGGCGCCTCTCACCTGGCCGTCCTCCCGCCGTCGCGCGGGCAACCGTCCTCGGTCCGTCGTCGGGCTCGTTCCGGGACGTTCTAACGTCCCCGAATGCGGGCTGGAGGCCGTCCCGCATGAGCGGGCCCGAGGGCGGGGAATGAGTGGCCTGTGCGCTCGTGGCGATCACCGTCGCCTGGCGCCGCCCGCGTGACGGCGGGGGGTGTGCTGGTGAGGGTCGCCCTGATGACGCGTGCCGAAGGCACCATTCGGGGGAGGGCCGTCACTGCTTGGCCGGGGCGGGGCTGGTCGGTTCAGGGGCTTGACCAGAACGGGTCGCGGCCGATGAAGCCGAGCATGCGGGTCTGGGGGCCGGCGTCGTCGGGGACCTCTACGCGGGGGCCGTACTGGCCGGAGGAGCGGATGGCCTGCTCCAGGGGCTCCATCTCGGCGAGGAGGTGGACGCAGAAGTCGGGGTCCAGGCGGTCGTCCTGGCCGGTGGCCCGGGACAGGTCCCAGGTGTGCATGAACACGTCGGCGGTGTAGAACCGGTCGATCCCGGTGTCCAGGGGCACGAGGCCGATGTGCCGGTTGCTGAGTTTCCGGTGCGCCGTCTCCGGGTCGTCCAGCAGCGCCTGCACGGCGTCGCTGTGGATCCGCCACGCGGCGACCGGGTTCTCGTCCACGGACGGGCCGCGGGGCAGGTCGATGCCTGCCCCGGAGGCGAGGAACGAGGGGAACCATTCGGTCAGGTGCCGCACGACGTCGCGGGCGGTCCAGCCGGCGACCGGGGCCGGCGCGTCCCAGTCGGGGGCGCCGAGGACCCGGTCGGTGAACAGGCCGGCGATCTGACGGTGCCGCTCGGCCGGGCGGTCAGAGAGTGCCATCGACGACCATCCGCTCCAGCTTCGCGTACCCCTCTTCGACGCCGACCTCCATGCCGCTGCGCAGCCACGCGTCGCGGCCCTCGAAGCTGTCGACCAGCGACTGCGACCGCAGCCGGGTACGGCCGTCGCCCAGGTCCTCGAACCACAGCGTCTCCAGCGCGACGTCGTCGGGCTGACCCTCGAACGTGAAGGTCTGCACGATGCGATCTGGACCTACGTGGTGGAAGCAGCCGTGGAACCCGTACTCCGTGCCGTCGTGCACCGAGACGTACCGCCAGCTCCCGCCGGTGGACGCGTCCCAGTGCTCGATCCGGACGGTCGTGGCGTCGGGGCCCACCCACTTGGCGAACAGCGCCGGATCGGTGTGGGCGCGGAGAAGCTGCTCGGGGGTCGCCGCGAAGTCACGCGTGATCCGGATGACCGGAAGCTTCGGGTCGGCCTCGATGGCCGCCTGCGCGTTCTTGTTCATGATCGTCTCCATTCATGGCCGCCAGGACGTCGTCGAGGCGGCGGTAGCGCTGTTCGGCGCGGCGCCGATAGTGCTCGATCCAGGTGTCCATCAAGTCGAAGATCTGGACCTCCAGGTGCACCGGCCGGGGCTGTGGCCCCGGGGGGCGGCTGACGATTCCGGCGTTCTCCAGCACCCGCAGGTGCTTGTAGACGGCCTGGAGCGTCATCCCGTACGGCTCGGCGAGCTGGCTCACGGTCGCGTCGCCCTCCGAGAGCCGGGCCACCATGTCACGCCGGGTTGGATCCGCGAGGGCGGCGAAGACTCGGGACAGCGTGTCCGGCGTCATCCGTCCTCCGTTTCAACTCATCGGTTGAAAGAACCCTAGCCCGCGGACCGCCGGTGTGTCAACCATTTGGTTGAAAGCGCACTTCAGTGCAGTGTTTCATCGGATATCCGGGCGTTCGCGGGCCCGGGCATCGCGGTCGTGCTGGCACGATGGGGTATGAGCTCTGTTCCCCCCGGCAGCGGATGGCCGGAAGACCCCGCGAGCCCTGAGACGCCGGTCGCGGGCACGCCCGAAGAGGTGCGCGCGCTGGCCGGGTCGAGTCGCGACCTCGGTGAGCTGACGGCCAGGCAGTCGGTGTGCCGGGCCTGCCCGCGGCTGGTCGAGTGGCGTGAGGACGTCGCGCGGGTCAAGCGGCGGGCCTTCATGGACGAGACGTACTGGGGCAGGCCCATCGCCGGGTGGGGGGACGACAGGCCGCGCGTGCTGATCGTCGGGCTGGCGCCGGCCGCGCACGGCGGCAACCGCACCGGGCGGGTCTTCACCGGCGACCGCAGCGGCGACTGGCTGTTCGCCTCGCTGCACCGCACCGGGCTGGCGGCCCTTCCCACCAGCACGCACGCGGGGGACGGCCAGCGGCTGCTGGGGGCCCGCATGGTGGCGGCGGTGCGCTGCGCCCCGCCCGCGAACAAGCCCGCCGTCGAGGAGCGCGAGGCCTGCCTCCCCTGGCTGGCCCGCGAGCTGGAGATGGTCGCCGAACCGGTCAGGGTGGTCGTCTGCCTCGGCGGCTACGCCTGGCAGGCCGTCTGGCCCGCGCTGCGGGCGGCGGGGTACACGCTGCCGCGCAGCAGGCCGCCGTTCGGCCACGGCGCCGAGGTGGAGCTCTCGTACCGCGGGGCCCCGGTGCGCATGCTCGGCTGCTACCACCCGAGCCAGCAGAACACCTTCACCGGCCGGGTCACCGCGCCGATGCTCGACGCCGTCTTCACCCGCGCCGCGGACGTGGGCGGGCTGGGGGGTAGCGTGGAGAGTGAAGTCCGTCACTAACGTGAAGATTCGCTGAACTTCCCTCGTTAACCGGCAGTGTCGCTGCACGTTTCGGCAAATGCCGCCGAAGTTGCACTATGGGGGATTGGCGCTGACGGACCTCGTGACGTAACCTTGTGAATGGTTTCACAAGCCACCATGCCATGAAGGGGCACCCACGTGGACCACAAGGCCAAGCACATCCTCATCGTCGGCGGAGGGTACGTCGGCCTCTACACCGCGCTCGGCCTCCAGCGGAAGCTGCGGCGCGAGCTGAAGACCGGCAAGGTGCGGATCACCGTCGTCAACCCCCACTCCTACATGACGTACCAGCCGTTCCTCCCCGAGGCCGCCGCCGGCAACCTGTCGCCGCGCCACGTCGTCACGCCGCTGCGACGCGTGCTGCCGCGGGTCCGCGTGCTCAACGGCAAGGTGACCAAGGTCGACCACGCCGGCCGCACCGCCACCTTCGAGCCCAGCGCGGGCCCGAGCGAGGAGCTCCCCTACGACCTCATCGTGATGGCGGCCGGTTCGATCTCCCGCACGCTGCCGATCCCCGGGCTGGCCGAGGCGGCGATCGGGTTCAAGACCGTCGGGGAGTCCATCGCGCTGCGCAACCGGGTGCTGGCCCTGCTCGATCGCGCCGACTCCACCACCGAGGAGCACGTGCGCCGCCGCGCGCTCACCTTCGTCGTGGTCGGCGCCGGCTTCGCGGGCGTCGAGGCCCTCGCGGAGCTGGAGGACATGTCCAGGGACGTGGTGAAGTACTACCCCACGCTCTCGGAGAAGGACCTGCGCTGGGTGCTCGTGGAGGCCAGCGACCGCATCCTGCCCGAGGTCGGCCCCGAGATGGGCCGGTGGACGCTGGAGGAGCTGCGCGCGCGCGACATCGACGTCAGGATGGGCACGCTGCTGAAGTCCTGCGTGGGCGGGCACGTCGTGCTCTCCGACGGCGACGAGTTCGAGTCGGCCACGATCGTGTGGACGGCGGGCGTCAAGCCCAACCCGGTCGTCAACGCAGGCGACCTGCCGCTCGACGAGCGCGGGCGGATCAAAACCACCACCCGGCTCACCGTCGCGGGCACCGAGGGCGCGTTCGCCGCCGGTGACGTGGCCGGGGTGCCCGACGTCACCAACCCCGGGCAGTACTGCGCGCCCAACGCCCAGCACGCCGTCCGCCAGGCCAAGGTGCTCGCCGACAACATCGTCAGTTACCTCCAGGGCCGTCCATTGCAGGAATACCGCCACAAGTACGCTGGATCGGTCGCGGGCCTCGGCCTGCACAAGGGCGTGGCCAACGTTTATGGGGCGAAGCTTCACGGATTGCCTGCGTGGTTCATGCACCGCACCTACCATCTGTCCCGGGTGCCGACGATGAACCGCAAGGTCCGCGTGGTGGCCGACTGGACGCTGGCGCTGTTCTTCAAGCGCGAGACGGTCTCGCTCGGGGAGCTCGAGTCTCCCCGCGACGAGTTCAAGGCCGCGGCGGCCACGGGCTGACCGGCTCTGGTACGGCCCGCCACCGCGGTCGCGGTGGCGGGCCGTACCGTCATCTGAAGGCGGGCAAGGGACGGTGTGGGGAATATGGGCTACATGAGCAGTCTGTTGTTCATTGCCCGGGTCGCGGGGGCGCGTCCCGTATACCGTTATCTTGTGACCTACGGAAGGAAGAGCGGAGACGTGTGCTCTGACCCGTTACGCAAGTGTGGTCCGTTACGTATGATTTACGGCGCCCCCGTAGCCCAAAGGCAGAGGCAAACCCCTTAAAAGGGTTCCAGTGTGGGTTCGAGTCCCACCGGGGGCACTCTGCCGTTCCCGAAACGTGCCGCCCACCTCATGACCTGCCATATCTGACCTATCGCCCCCGGCACCTCGCGTGCGCCATTTGCCACTTGGACCGTTTGAATCACCTTAATAACGGACTTCCAGGAAAAAGGGCCCCCCAAGCTGCGTTATCGGTCAGACGTAACAACTTCCCGCGTGTCCGGCGTGAGCCGACCCTTGACGAAACGTCTCGCGGGCGGAGCGAGGCTCGTTCGCGTAGGCTGTGGGAGCCGAGGACTCCGGGCGGTGGTCGCAGCCCGCGTGGGCCGGGCGCCACGGTGATCGAACCGCAATGTACGGGCCGGAACTCCGGCGCGGGGCCGCTCGTTGTATCCGTTGCCGTCGGCTCCAGGGTGCGCCCGTGTCCGGCGGTGCACCACGGCAGGCCCGTCCTGCCCGCCACACAAGAAGAAAGCCATGTGCTAGAGGCGGCACTCCCTGTGAGGCTTGACCGAACAGGCTGATCGCAGGTCGCAGTGGAGGCAGTAATGCAGAGCAGGAACCCGGTTATCAACAAACTGGGGCAGAACAACCGTCAGTCCTGGGGCGGCCCGACGGCGAGTCCGCAGCACCTGCAGGACATGTACAACGCGCCGTCGTATGCCGCGCCGCCGCCCACCACCACACGCCCCATGACGATCGACGACGTCGTCGTCCGGGGGTTCATCACGCTCGGCACGCTCGTGCTGACCGCCGCGCTGGCCTGGTACTTCAACCTGGGCATCGGCGTCGCGGTCGCGGGCGTGGTCGTCGGCCTGATCCTCGGGCTCATCGTCTCGTTCAAGCAGAGCACCAACCCGGTGCTGATCCTCGGCTACTCCGTCTCCTACGGCCTCGCCGTGGGAGTGATCAGCAGGTTCTACAACACGGCGTACGACGGCGTCGTCATCGCGGCCGTGTTCGGCACGATGGTCGCGTTCGCGGGCGTGCTCGCCGTCTACGCGCTCAAGATCTTCCGTCCCACGCCGAAGTTCACCAAGTTCGTGGTCGCGGCCGGGTTCGCCGCGGTCGGCCTGATGCTGCTCAACCTGGTGGCCGGCTTCTTCATCCCGGGCGGGCTCGGCCTGCGCGCCGACAGCCCCCTCGGCTGGGTCTTCAGCGCCGCGATGATCCTGCTCGGCTGCTTCTTCCTGCTGCTCGACTTCGACGCCGTCGAGCAGGGCGTGCGCGCGGGCGTTCCCGAGAAGTACTCCTGGCTGATGGCCTTCGGCCTCACCGTGAGCCTCGTCTGGCTCTACCTGGAGATCCTGCGCTTCGTCAGCTTCTTCTTCAACAACGACTAGTCGCGCTAAGAACAGAGCCCCGCCGGGCACCCGGCGGGGCTTTCTTCGTCGCAGGGCGCGGGGAACCTCGGATCCTCCCACGCGAAGGCTCAAGGATCTACCTCTTATGAGACAAGCCTGGCCGTCTGGGGCTTGCCATCTGCCTGCGGGTGATGCAGTGTCAACCGAAAGAGGCTTCACTCATGGAGGTGCCCATGTCGTTGAACCACTCACCGGAGACGCAGAACAAGCTGATTGCCAGGGTTCCGGACATCACCGGACGCGCACTCCCAGAGTGGTTCCAAGCCATCGACAACGGCCCGGCTTTCCTTCGACGTGACGAGCGGGCGAACTGGCTCGCCGACGAGCACGGGCTGACCCACGGCTATGCCGCCGCGATCGTGATCGAGCACGAGCGGCAGCGCCGTTCCCGCATGGGCTTCCTGTAAGCCCCTGCCCGTACTAGCGCGCCCACGTCGATCAGGCGTGGGCGCGGCCGTGCCGCCACCCGCACGGCGCGCCGGGCGTGGCAGCCTCCGCCCGGCATCGATCATCATGGGGGCATGGATCTCGACAGGGCCCGTGACTTCATCCGGGACAACCACCGCGCGGTGATGCTCACCTCCCATCCCGGCGGCCGGCCGCAGATGTCCCCGGTGGTGGTGGCGGTCGACCCCGAGGGCCGCGTCGTCGTCAGCACCCGCGAGACCGCGGCCAAGACCCGCAACCTGCGCCTGAACCCCGCCGTCTCCTTCTGCGTGACCAGCGACTCCTTCTTCGGCGACTGGATCCAGGTGGAGGGGACGGCGCGAATCGTGTCCCTGCCGGAGGCCATGGAGCCGCTGGTGGAGTACTACCGCTCGGTCTCCGGCGAGCACCCCGACTGGACGACTACCGGGCGGCCATGACACGGGAACGGCGCGTGGTGGTGCTCGTCGACCTCACACGCGCCGGTCCCGACCGTCACGGGTAGCCCGCCCTGGGCTGGGCGCCGGGCTAGTTCAGGCGCTCCAGCACCATCGCCATGCCCTGGCCGCCGCCGACGCACATCGTCTCCAGGCCGATCTGCCGGTCGTGGAAGCGCAGGCTGTTGATCAGCGTGGAGGTGATGCGGGCGCCGGTCATGCCGAACGGGTGCCCGACGGCGATGGCGCCGCCGTTGACGTTGAGCCGGTCGAGGTCGATGCCCAGCTCCTGGTACGACGGGATGACCTGGGCGGCGAACGCCTCGTTGATCTCCACCAGGTCGACGTCGCCGATCGCCATGCCCGCCCGGCCCAGCGCCTGGCGGGAGGCCTCGACCGGGCCGAGGCCCATGATCTCCGGCGACAGCCCGGTGACGGCGGTGGACACGATGCGGGCCAGCGGGGTGACGCCCAGCTCGGCGGCCTTCACGTCGCTCATGACGACCACCGCGGCGGCGCCGTCGTTCAGCGCGCAGCAGTTGCCCGCCGTCACCGTGCCGTCGGGCCGGAACACGGGCTTGAGCTGCGACACCGCCTCGTAGGTGGTGCCCGCCCGCGGCCCGTCGTCCTTGGCGACGACGCTGCCGTCGGGCAGCGTCACCGGCGTGATGTCCTGCTCCCAGAACCCGTTCGCCAGGGCCTTCTCGGCCAGGTTCTGCGAGCGCACGCCGAACTCGTCCTGCTCGCGGCGGCTCACGCCCCTGATCTGGGCGACGTTCTCGGCGGTCTGGCCCATCGCGACGTAGATGTCGGGCAGGCGGCCTTCCTGGCGCGGGTCGTGCCACTCGCCGCCGCCCTGGGCCAGCTCGTCGGTGCGGGTCTTGGCGTCGAGGAAGAGCGGGTTGGTGGTGCCGGGGTGGGAGTCGGAGCTGCCGTGCGCGAACCGGGACACGCACTCGACGCCCGCGGAGACGAAGACGTCGCCCTCGCCCGCCTTGATGGCGTGGAAGGCCATGCGCGTCGTCTGGAGGGACGAGGAGCAGTAGCGGGTCACCGTGGTGCCGGGAACGCCGTCCATGCCGAGCAGGACGGACACCACCCGGGCCATGTTGAAGCCCTGCTCGCCGCCGGGCAGGCCGCAGCCCAGCATCAGGTCGTCGACGTCGTCCGGCGCGAGCTGCGGGACCTTGTCCAGCGCGGCTTTGACCATCTGGGCGGTGAGGTCGTCGGGACGGATGTCCTTGAGCGACCCCTTGAAGGCTCGGCCGATCGGCGAACGTGCGGTCGCGACGATTACTGCCTCTGGCATCTGGCTCTCCTGGGTTCGTGGCAGGGCTCCCTGAGCGGAGGTTACCCCGGGGCGGCCGCGGTGGGACGCGCGGGGGCGCCAGAAACAGAACTTTGTACGGTTGCACATCGGGGAAGGCCTCGCGCCGGACGCGCGAGGCCTTCCACGGCCCGGCGGGCCCGGCGGGAGCGTGCGGCTTGGAGGAGGAGGCCGCCGCTCACCGGCCGCTGCCCGGCGGGAGCTTAACCGGCTCAGCCGTACATGCCGGGGGCCGTGCCCGTGGTGTCCCGCACCGCGTGCAGGCCGCCCTTGTCGTCCCGCCACAGGCGCCAGCCCTCGTGGCTGCCGGTGAACCACTCGGGCGGCACGCCGGGCCCCTCGGCGCGCTTGCCCGTGGCCAGGTCGAACTCGCACAGGGCGGCCACCGAGTAGAACCCGCGCGGGGCGCCGGTCAGCTGCAGCGGCTGCGGGTCGGTCACGCAGAACGACCAGCCCCGCTCGTCCTTTAGCGGTACGGCCTGCCCGGAGGTGAGGTCGTAGGAGGCGCCGGCGGTGCCCGGCTTGAGGAAGCCCAGCCGGGACATGTCGGAGGGGAACGCGAGCCACCAGCCCGCGCCCGGCACCTGGTCGGCGGTGATCTGCCCGACCACCCGGCCGGAGGCGGGGTCGAGGCGGGCGAAGCCGCCGTACTGCCCCTGCTGGTCGACCGGGCGGACGACGGGGGCCATGCCCGGGTTGCCGCTCGGGTAGACGCGCACCACCGAGGGGCGCAGCCAGTTGACGGCGCCGTCGGCCAGCTTCACCGAGAACAGCCCGAAGGTGGACGTCCGGTCGTCCTTGGGGTTGGTGTACGGGGCGACGTAGCCGATGAGGTCGCCGCCGGCCGTGCCGAAGGCCCAGCCGCCCGACAGGTCGATGCCGGGGCTCAGTGCCTCCTCCAGGGGGAGCCGCCAGCCGAGCTTGCCCGTGCGCAGGTCGTAGGAGGCCAGCAGGGGGTGCTTGGCCAGGCGCAGCACGACGACCCTGGAGGAGTCGGACCACTCGACCTCGGCGATGCCGGGCAGCTTCCACAGGACCTCGCCGGTGAGCGCGTGCAGCACCACCATGCGGGCCGAGGCGAGGGAGGTGTTCTCTGCCAGGCAGATGTGGACGCCGCACCGCTGGGGGCCGAAGGTGGACTGCAGGGGGCGGGCCCAGAGCTGCCGCCCGCCGCGCGCGTCGCGGACCACGAGGGTGGCCTTCGCCTTGCCGGACGCGGCCGGGGCCACCGCCGCCACCACCGCGCGCCCGGGAGCTGCCTCTACGGCGGCAGGCGGCTGCACGCCCATGCCGGGCAGGCGCCCGGCGATCGCGGCGGGATGGCTCCACAGCCGCCTGCCGGTGGCGAGGTCGACCGCGGCGGTCTCCAGCGTGCCGTCCGGCCTCATCGAGGTGACCGCGGCCGCCCCGGCGGCCACGGTGGCGCGGCTGACGGCGTTCACCCCGGCGTTGTGCCAGGTGGGGAGGGTCTCCTCGGTGGCGGCCTTACTGCCGGAGCAGGCGGCCAGGGCCATGGCCCCGGCGAGCGCCAAGGCCGGTTTCACGAGGGGCCGGATCACGGGCATTCCACTCCAATGCGTGCAGAGTGACGACTGCGTCGCGGAGGGTGACCGGATCTAGGCGTGCCGAGGCGTCACCCCCGGCCGGCGGCGAAGTATCGTGGCCCATCTTCCGTAGGGGCCGGTCGCACGGCCGGCGACGCGGGTCGCGGTGACCTCGGTGCCGGGCTCCTCCGCGGCGATGGCCGCCGCGAGGTAAATCGGTTGCGATCCCTCGCCGCGCTCGGACGGTGGCGTGAGCCCCAGCCCCAACGCGGCGCATACAGAAGGTAGCACCGCGTGAGCGGCTTGTTCGTAGCCTCGGGCAGATGGGTGGAATCGATCGGGACCGAACATCTCGCCCGGATATGTGGAGAATTCCGGGCCGAGGATGTCCGCGAAAGCCACCGTACGGCCGCCCTCCTCGACCACGGCCACGGTCTGCGCCGCCGCGAGCTGGCGGCTCCAGTAGCGCGTGAGCCAGCGCAGCGGCGGCGCGATCAGGCGCACCGTGCCGAGGTCGGGGCACGTCCCGACGACGACCTCCGCGCCCGCGGCGCGCAGGCGGCGCACCGCCTTCTGCAGTTCGGCCACGGCGTGCGCCGGCTTGGTCTGGGTGGTCACGTCGTTGGCGCCCACGAAGACGACCGCCACGTCCGGGGTGTCCTTGATCGCGCGGTCCACCTGCCAGGCCAGGTCGGCCGAGACGGCCCCCGACCGGCCGAACACGCGCAACCGCACGGGCCTGCCCGCCACCTCCGCCAGGCCGGTCGCGATCAGCACGGCCGGCGTGGCGGCCGGTTCTGAGACGCCGAGCCCGACCGAGGTGGAGTCCCCCAGCATCGCCAGGGTGATCGGCCTGCCGCCCGCGGGCCCCTCGCCGCCGGGCGGCGGCGTCACGTAGAGGCCGTCGGACGCCGGCCCGTCCATGCCGTGCGGCTGCCCCACCAGCCTGCGCGCGATCATTCCCTCGGCCACCAGCAGGCCGTACACCGCCGCGCCGAGCGCGGTGACCCCCCCTCCGCCGACGGCGGCCGCCGTCGCGATGCGGCGGGCGGCCCGGGCGGTTCCCGGCGTCCACATGGATGACGAACCTCCTCTCACAACAGCGGACCGGCGTCGCGCGCGTCCCCCCGGTGCCCGTTCTCGCCGTGCCGGGGTCCAGCGCCGCCCCATCGGGGTGCCCCGGCGCCGTCCCCTGGTCAGGCCCGTCTTGTTCATTCCCCATGGCTCGGGGTCACGACTCGCACCGGAGGTCCCAGGTCCTGGTAGCCATAGCGGTACGGTGAGGAGTTGAAACCAGCCGGTGACCAGATAAGCCATCCGATATCCGGCATAGCAAAGCTGACAAAGCTCTGGCAAATGAGGTGTTATACCCGGTGCGCGTACACGACTCGCTCATCGAGCTCATGGGCGACACACCGCTCGTGCGGCTGCGCAAGGTCACAGCCGGCGTGCCCGCGCAGGTGCTCGCCAAGGTGGAGTACTTCAACCCGGGCGGCTCGGTCAAGGACCGCATCGCGCTGCGCATGGTCGAGGCGGCCGAGCGCTCCGGGGCGCTGCGCCCCGGCGGCACGATCGTCGAGCCGACGTCCGGCAACACCGGCGTCGGGCTGGCCATCGTGGCGCAGGAGAAGGGCTACCGCTGCCTGTTCGTGGTGCCCGACAAGGTCGCCCAGGACAAGATCGCCGTGCTGCGCGCGTACGGGGCAGACGTGGTGGTGTGCCCCACGGCGGTGTCGCCCGACCACCCGGACTCCTACTACTCGGTGTCCGACCGCCTCGCCCGCGAGGTGCCCAACGCCTGGAAGCCCGACCAGTACTCCAACCCGGAGAACCCCGAGAGCCACTACCGGACCACCGGGCCCGAGATCTGGGAGCAGACCGAGGGGCGCGTCACGCACTTCGTCTGCGGCGTCGGCACCGGCGGCACGATCAGCGGCACCGGGCGCTACCTCAAGGAGGTCTCCGGCGGCCGGGTGCAGATCATCGGCGCCGACCCCGAGGGCTCGGTCTACTCCGGCGGCTCCGGCCGCCCGTACCTGGTCGAGGGCGTGGGCGAGGACATCTGGCCGGCCACCTACGACACCACGATCGCCGACCGCGTCATCGCCGTCTCCGACAAGGACTCCTTCGGCATGACCCGCCGCCTCGCACGCGAGGAGGCCCTGCTGGTCGGGGGCTCGTGCGGCATGGCCGTCGTCGCGGCCCTGCGGGTGGCGGCCGAGGCCGGGCCGGACGACGTCGTCGTGGTCCTGCTGCCGGACGGCGGCCGGGGCTACCTGTCCAAGATCTTCAACGACGACTGGATGGCCGACTACGGCTTCCTCACCACCACGAGCGACGAGGGCCTGGTCGGCGACGTGCTCGGCCGCAAGGGCGCGGGCCTGCCGGAGTTCGTGCACACCCACCCGTACGAGTCGGTCAACACCGCCATCTCGATCATGCGGGAGTACGGCGTCTCCCAGCTCCCGGTGATGAAGGAGGAGCCCCCGGTCATGGCCGCCGAGGTGGTCGGCTCGATCGTCGAGCGCGACCTCCTGGAGGCCCTGTACCGCGGCCGGGTGCGCGGCGATGACCCGCTCGCCGACCACATGTCGGCCCCGCTGCCCACGATCGGCGCCGGAGAGCCCCTCTCGGTCGCCATCGAGGCCCTGGAGAAGGCCGACGCCGCGGTCGTCCTGGACGACGGCAAGCCCGTGGGCCTCATCACCCGCCAGGACCTGCTGGCGTTCCTCGCCGGGGGAGGCTCGCACTGAGGCGTGCTCAGCCCGCGGGGAACCAGGCGCGGACCTCCCAGGCGCCCTCGGGGGTGGGGCCGGCGCGCAGGTCGCCGCCGAGGGCGGTGACCCGCTCGGCCATGCCCACCAGGCCGTAGCCGCCGCCGAGGGCGGAGACCCGCGGGTCGGCGATCGAGTGGGGGTTGCGGATGCGCAGCAGCACGCCCTGGTCGGCCGTCCTGAGGTCGACCTGGGCCCAGCGGGCGCCCGGCGCGTGCCGCCGGAGGTTGGTCAGCGACTCCAGCAGCACCCGGTGCAGGGTGGTGACCACCTCGGGCGGCAGCGCGGAGTCGCTGACGCCCTGGCCGACCTCGTACGCCACCGGCGGGCCGTCCACGCTGAACTTCTCGACCAGGACCCGCAGGTCGGTCAGCGAGGAGCCCGGACGGCGGGACGCGTCGTCCTCCGACCGCAGCACGCCCACCAGGCGCCGCATCGACGTCAGCGCCTCGGCCCCGGCGCCCGCTATCGCGTCGAGGGAGGTCGTCACCGCTTCCGGATGCTGGTCGGCGACCGTCCTGGCCGCCTGGGCCTGGACGACGATCCCGGTGATGTGGTGGGCCACCAGGTCGTGCAGCTCACGGGCCAGCTCCAGCCGCTCGGCCCTGCGGACCGCCTCGACGGTCTGCCGGCGACGCTGGAGCTGGTAGCGCAGGTAACTGCCGATGCCCACCGCCGTGGCCCAGGCGACGAAGAACAGGAACCCGAACGAGACGGCGTCCCCCTCGCCTTCGGCGCGCAGCACCGCGGCGAGCTCCAGCACGACCATGACGGCCGAGGTGATCCAGACCGCCCGCCGCAACGGGGCGACCCACCGCAGCACCCCGATCGTGATGAGCAGCAGCGACCCCGCCTCGGCGAACCCGGGGAACCCGCTGCCCAGGCCGTGCCGGCCGACGGACAGGGAGATCGCGGCCGACAGCGAGATGAGCAGCACCGCGCCCCCGACGCGGTGGCGGCGCCGCAGGACGTAGGCGCCGGTGCCGACGAGCCCGCACAGGGGGACGGCGAGGTCGGCGCCCCCCAGCGACAGCCCGCGCGCGGTGTCGGCGAGCAGCAGCAGGCCGAGCACGCCGACCAGCACGACCTCGCTGATCCGCTCGACCCACGACACGAACTCCGGCTCCCTCACGGCATCCGAGCGTAAGCCGAACGACCGAGAAGCGGGATCGGCCATTCGGCCGAACCCCCGCGCCGGGCCCCGTGGGCGAGGCGGCCCGTCGCGTGAAGGCGGCGGGGCGGGGCGGCCGGGCGCGTGAAGGCGGGACGGGGCGGCTCACCGCGTCGTGAGGGGGCCGGGGGATCAGCGCGGGGTGGGGCCCGGCGGGTCAGCGGGTGGCCAGGACGGGCGCGGGCTCGTCGGTGGTGGCGGTGCCGGGCCACCAGGCCCTGGTTCCGAGCAGGGCGGTGAGGCCCGGGACGACGACCAGGGACAGCACGCCGCAGCCGGCGACGAGCACGAAGGCGGGCACGACGCCGTAGACCAGGGCGGTGAGCGTGCCGGCGGCCAGCGGCGCCGCCAGCGCCGCCGGGCCCGCGTACCTGACGGCGAGCGCCGAGGACGTGCGGGGATCACGGCCGGCCCTGGCGGTCTCCCGGACGCGCGCCAGCATGAGCAGAGCCGTGGAGACGGCCGTGACCAGCCCGAACATGAAGACCACCGCCCCGCCGCCCGCGCCGGTCGCCGCGCTGCCGGTGGCCCAGGCCACCGCCGTCGCCCCGGAGGCGACGTAGGCGGGGGAGACCAGGCTGCGCCACACCAGCGCGAGCACCAGGGCGGTCAGCACGCCGGCGACCCCGACGACCTCCAGCGGGGGCGGGCTGGCGACGAGGCCGGCGGCGCCGAGGGCGGTGAGGAAGACGGCCGCGCCGGCCGTCCAGGGCCCCGGGCGGGCGGCCACGGCGCGGCCCAGGCGGGCGGCGGCCGTGGGCGGGGCGGCCCTCCGGCGCCTCGGCGTCCAGGACAGGCGGCCTCCGAGCGCCGCCAGCAGGGCCGGAAGCAGCGTGAGCGGCACGACGATGCCGACCGCGGCGGTCACGGCGAGCGCCGGGCCGAGCCCGGGCGTCCACGCGCCGGCCGCCAGCGGCAGCGCGCCGCAGGACGCCATCCAGGCGGCGCCGCCCGTCGCGACGACGCCTCCCACCTGGTCGAGCGAGGTGCGGACGGCCATGGGCGGCCGGTCGCCCGCGGTCAGCAGCTCCCCGAACCGGTGGGCGAGCATGAGGGCGCACCCGGCGGCCGTGCCGTAGGCGAACAGGGCGGGCGGCACGGGCAGCCCCATGGCCGAGACGAGCACCGCCGACAGTCCCTGGACGGCGACGGCGGCCAGCAGGACGCCCATCGCGGCGACGGGCGAGCGCAGGAAGGCCGTCAGCGCGGCGAACACCACGGCGGCCACCGCGGCCGTGACGCCGCCGCTCCCCGTCCAGAGCGGGACGCCGCCCCCCGGCGCCGCGAGGGCGCCTGTAAGGGCGCCCGTGGCGGCGTGGCCTCCAGGCACCGTGGCGGGGCCGCCGGACGAGAGCGGGCCCGCGGGGCCGGACGGGATGGAGCCCGCGGGGCCGGGGCCGGGGAGGGGCGGGGCGTCGGGTCCGAGCAGCACCGGCAGCGTGTCGAGCCAGGCCGGGACGGCGGCGGCCAGCGCGGCGGCCCAGGCGGCGAGTACCCACCAGGCGCGGCGAGTGGTGAAGCTGCCGATGACGTCGAGCATTCGCCCCCGATCCCCGTCGTGTCGCCTGACCCGGCGCGGGCGGCGAAGCGGCCTGGCTCCAGTGTCGGGGCGCAGGGGGCCGCGCGCGAGGGTCCAGAGCCGACGGTAGGGGGCGAAGGGGCCTCCGGCATCGGTCTAGGGGCTGATCCCCTTCTGCTACTTCGGCCGTAGTCCGTGGAGGCCGACGGGGCCACCGGGATGGCGGTAACGTTGGGCCATGATTGAGGGTTTCGAGACGCTGGCCATTCACGCAGGCCAGGAGGCCGATCCGTACACCGGTGCGGTGGTTCCTCCCATATACGCCGTGTCGACCTACAAGCAGGACGGCGTCGGCGGGCTACGGTCCGGTTACGAGTACAGCCGCTCGGCCAACCCCACCAGGACCGCCCTGGAGGAGTGCCTGGCCGCCATCGAGGGCGGCGCGCGGGGCCTGGCGTTCGCCTCCGGGCTCGCCGCCGAGGACACCCTGCTGCGCACGGTGTGCGTCCCCGGCGACCACGTCGTCATCCCCGACGACGCCTACGGCGGCACGTACCGGCTGTTCGCCAAGGTGCTGGGCCGCTGGGGCCTTGAGTACGACCCCGTGCCGCTCGGCGACCTCGCGGCGGTGCGCGCGGCCGTCCGTCCCGGCGTCACCAAGGCCATCTGGGTCGAGACGCCCACCAACCCGCTGCTCGGCATCGCCGACATCACGGCGCTGGCGGAGATCGCGCACTCGGCCGGGGCCGTGCTGCTGGTCGACAACACCTTCGCCTCGCCCTACCTCCAGCAGCCGCTGGCGCTGGGGGCGGACGTCGTGGTGCACTCCACCACCAAGTACGTCGGCGGCCACTCCGACGTGATCGGCGGGGCGCTGGTCGCCCGCGACGCCGCGCTGGGCGAGGAGCTGGTGTACAACCAGAACGCCATCGGCGCCGTCGCCGGGCCCTTCGACGCCTGGCTCACCCTGCGGGGCGTGAAGACGCTGGCCGTGCGCATGGAGCGCCACTGCGACAACGCCGAGCGGGTCGTCGAGCTGCTCCAGGCCCACCCGCGGGTCACCGAGGTGTTCTACCCGGGCCTGGCCGCGCACCCGGGGCACGAGGTGGCGGCCAAGCAGATGCGCCGCTTCGGCGGCATGGTGTCGTTCCGCGTGGCGGGCGGCGAGGAGGAGGCGGTGGCGATCTGCGACCGCACCACGGTGTTCACGCTCGGCGAGTCGCTCGGCGGCGTGGAGTCGCTGATCGAGCACCCCGGCCGCATGACTCACGCCTCGGCCGTGGGCACGCCTCTGGAGGTGCCCTCCGACCTCATCCGGCTGTCGGTGGGCATCGAGAGCGTGGGCGACCTGCTGGCCGACCTGACGCAGGCCCTCGGCTCCTGACGGCGGCGGGCGCCCGACGGTCGTCCGGGCGCCCGCCCGTCACGGGCCGGGGTTGAACCAGACCATCAGCACCAGGATGATCAGCCAGATCAGGGCCATGATCGCGGCGAGCGTGGCGATGCGGCCGGTCTGCACCTTGGCGTCGTCTTCTGGCACATCGTTCGAGAGCACCCTGACGGCGGTGCGCTGGTCGCGGTCGATGATGACCAGGAGCACCGCCGCCACGATGAAGAGCGTCATCGAGATCGACAGATAGGGCAGGCCGAGGTTCCTGCCGCCCGCGGCCAGGCCGAACAGGAAGACGCCCAGGGTGAGGAGGCCGAAGATCCTGGTGCTGCGATGCAGGTAGCGCAGCACGTTGAGATCTTTGGCTCTGATGTATCTCGGGGTGAACATGGTGGCGGCGGTGACCGGGCCGAGCGCGAAGATCGCGAAGCCGATGTGCAGCCACAGCAGGATTTTGTCGAGGAACGACATGTTGCCGAGGCTATCGCCTTATTGATCGACTAGGGAACTCTCCGGGCCCGGTCGAACCGATTCAGTGGGTCGTGCGGGTCGCCGGCGTCCGCGCCGACGGGGTGGTCAGGCGGTTGAGGGGTCGGCCGTCTCGTCGAGCTGCTCGGCGCGCGCGGGCTCGGGGCCGAGGCGAGGGGATCTGGGACGGTTGTTCACGCTGACCTCGAACAGCGCCACCGTGAGGATCATCAGTATCAGGAGAATGGCTGCCGCGAACATCGTTCTCTCCTTTCACGGCAGGCAATGGGCCGGGGGCCTGGAGACCGCCGGTCATTACCCTTGATGAATATCCTCCGGTATCGCATAAGAGTCGGCAATGGATTTTCAAGGCACGAATGCGCGTCCTTTAAGCTCGGCGATTGCCTGAATGGGACATACCCCCATGAACCCCATTCAGAACAAGCGGGCGGACGCCGAGCCGGCCGCCCCGCTCACCCGCGGGTGACGGAACGGCCGCCGCGGCCGGTGCGGTCAGCGCGAGCGGCGGGCGCGCAGGAAGTCGCTGACGACGTACTCGCCGAGGCGGTCGGCGCTGGGAGAGAAGACCCGGCCGCCGTTGCGGCGGGCGACCTCGTCGACGAAGTCCTTCAGGCGCTCGTCGGTGGCGAGCATGAAGACGTTGAGCGTGGCGCGGCGCCGGGTCATCTTGTCGACCTCCGACAGCGTGAGCTCCAGCGTCTCGCGCGACGGCGGCCACTCGAACCAGTAGCGGCCGTTGCGCATGAGGTGCGCCGTCGGCTCGCCGTCGGTGACCACCAGCACCACCGGCTCGAAGTCGGGGTGGCGGTCGAGGTGGCGCCCGGCGATCAGCAGCGCGTGGTGCAGGTTGGTGCCCTGCACCATGTCCCATTCGAGGCCGGCCAGCTCCTCGGGCTGCAGCACCCGGGCGTAGTTGGAGAAGCCGATGATCTGCACGGCGTCGCCGGGGAACTTGGAGGCCACCAGCGCCTGGAGCGCCAGCGCCGTCTGCTTGGCCGGGGCCCACGTGCCCCGCAGCGCCATCGAGTACGACAGGTCGACCAGCAGGCAGACCGCCGCCGCCGTCCGGCGCTCGGTCTCGGCCACCTCGAAGTCGTCGACCGACAGGGCCACCCGGCCGCCCTCGGCCCGGGCCGCGCCGCGCCGCACGCCGTTGACCACCGTGCGGACGACGTCCAGGGGCTGCTCGTCGCCGAAGCGCCAGGGACGCGAGCCGCCGGTCAGCTCGCCGGCCGCCCCGGCGTCGCGCTGGTCGTGGTCGCCGCGCCGCCCGCCGTCCAGGGAGTCGAACACCCGGCGCAGGGCGGTCTCACCGAGCCGGCGCACGCCCTTGGGGGTCAGCTCCAGCTTGCCGCGCTGCCGCCGCAGGTAGCCCTGCTGCTCCAGCTCGCGCTCGATCTGCTTGAGCGTCTCGAGGTCGTCCACGGCCGAGCGGCCGAGGGCGCGGCGCACGGCGGCCTCGTCGATGTCGTCCAGCCGGGCGCCCGGATAGTCCTGGCGCAGCGCCGACTCAAGCTGGTCGAGGTCGGCCAGCTCCTCCAGGGCGGTGACGGCGTCGCCCATGCCCAGCGGCTGCTGCCCCTCCATGCGCTCGGAGGAGTCCCAGGCGAGGTCGGGACGCCGGGCGTACAGCGACTGGCCGAGGCGGGCCATCTCCTGGCCCAGGCCGGCGTCCTCCAGGGTCTGCTCGATCAAGGACTGGAGCTCCTCGCGCTGCTCGGGCGTCATCGACGCGAGCATGCGCTGCGCCGCCGCCGCCCGGCGGGCCAGGATGTCGACCAGCTCGGCCAGGTCGCGCGGCTTCTCGGGGAAGAACTCCCCGTGCTGCTCCATGAACCGGTCGAAGTCGGCCTGGGTGTGCTCGCCGCGGGCGTCCCGGTCGAGCATGTCGTTCAGGTCGGCCATCATGCGCCGGACCCGCTCCATGGCCTCGGGGTCGGGGTTGGCCAGCGCGTCGCGCATGCCGCGGAACCGGCTGTCCAGGACCTCCCTGCGCAGCAGGTCGCGCAGCTCCTCGAACGTCTGGCGCGCCGCCGCCGAGCGCCACTCGTACGAGCTCAGCTCGCGCACGGCGCTCGCGGTCTCGCCGGGCAGCGCGTCCAGCTCGGCCTCGCGCAGACGGGCGTCGTCGGAGGGGTCGGGGAACAGCTCGGCCCGCTCCTGGCCGATCGCCTTGTCCAGCAGCGCCCTGGCGCGCTCCAGCGTGCCCGAAAGGTCGCCGCGCTCGCGGAGCTCACGGCGGCGCTTGCGCACCTCGCGCAGCAGCTCGTCCAGGCCCTTGCGGTCGGGGGCGCCCGGCAGGCCCTTCCTGAGCAGGTCGCGCAGGGAGTCGGCCGGGGTGGAGCCGGACAGGATCGCGTCGCCCATCTCGTCGAGGGCGGCGCGCACGTCGTAGGGCGGCGCCAGGGGGTCGGGCCCGTCGTGGTACTCGCCGTATCGGTAACCACTCATCTCTTGGCAGCCTAACCGTCGTATGTCCGATATACGAAGAAATGCGCGCCGAGGTCAGGTGCGGTAGACGGCGCCCGCTTCGGTCTCGTCCTTCGACAGGCGCCGCATGAGGTAGAGCCCTTCGAGGGCGAACTCCAGCGCGGCGGCGGCGTGGCCGGGGGACTCGTCGCCCTCGCCCATGCCCACCTGCGACATGATCTTCGACAGTCCGTTGACCGGCCCGATCTGGCGCAGCAGCTCGGTGGCGGTGGTCAGCTCGCCGGAGGAGATCTGGGTGCCCTCGGTGAACTTGTCGAGCAGCGCGGAGAGATCCATGCCGCCGAGCGTGCGGCGGAAGGTCTCGGCGACCGCGCGGCGCAGCAGGTGGGCGAGCACCTCGACCTCGCGGCCCTCCTCGCTGACCTCGAACTCCACCTTGCCCCGCAGGGTGGGCACCGCGCCGGGGAGGTCGGCGACCCGGGTCACGGGGCGCTCCTCGCCGGTGAGCGCGGCGCGCCGCACGGCGGAGGCGGCGGCCGTCTCGGCGGCGGCGATCGAGAAGCGGGCCGACACGCCGGACCGCGAGTCGACGGCCGTCGACTCGCGCACCAGGCGGGTGAAGCGGGCGATGATCTCGATGATGTGCTCGGGCAGCTCGGCGCTGAGCCCGGCCTGGTCGCCGGTGCCGGCGGCCGGGCCGCCCGCGGAGTCGAGCGCGCCCCAGGCGAGCGTGGCCTCCTGGCGGATCAGGCTGAGCTCGTCGTCCAGCGTGAGCGGGTAGTGCGTGCGGATCTCGGCCCCGAAGCGGTCTTTCAGCGGGGTGATGATGCGGCCGCGGTTGGTGTAGTCCTCGGGGTTGGCGCTGGCGATCAGCAGCACGTCGAGCGGCAGGCGCAGGTTGTAGCCGCGCACCTGGATGTCGCGCTCCTCCAGCACGTTGAGCAGCGACACCTGGATGCGCTCGGCGAGGTCGGGCAGCTCGTTGACCGAGAACACGCCCCGGTTGGTGCGCGGCACCAGGCCGTAGTGGACGGTCTCGGGGTCGCCGAGCGTGCGGCCCTCGGCGATCTTGATCGGGTCGACGTCGCCGATCAGGTCGCCGACCGAGGTGTCGGGCGTGGCGAGCTTCTCGCCGTACCTGTCGTCGCGGTGCTTCCAGGCGATCGGCAGGTCGTCGCCCAGCTCGCCCGCCAGGCGGACGCACCGGACGCAGGCGGGCGCGTACGGGTGGTCGTTGATCTCGCAGCCGTCGACGACCGGGGTCCACTCGTCGAGCAGGCCGGTGACCGTGCGGATCAGCCGGGTCTTCCCCTGACCGCGCTCACCCAGCAGCACGAGATCGTGCCCGGCGAGCAGGGCCCGCTCCAGATGGGGCAGGACGGTCTCGTCGAATCCGACGATGCCCGGGAATCGGGGAACGCCTGAGCGTAGTCTGGCCAGCAGGTTCTCGCGGATCTCGGCCTTGACCGTGCGGTAGGTGTGGCCACCTTCGCGCAGGTCGCGCAGGGTCCGTGCTCGCGGCGTCTCGCTTCGCGGTGTGGGCGATTCATGCACGGGAACGAGACTACGTCGCGATGCAGGGTTGTGGCAGCTTATGCACATTTCGGATCTTGACCATTGGGTGACGCTCCGCGTGCGTCGTTACTCCCGTAGTGGGGAGAATTCGTGCAAGAGGGGCAATGTATGACACGCGGCTCGGGAGGCAAGGGGAGGCGAGGCGTGTGGCAGTGCTGACAAGCCGGTTCGCGGACGGTCTCGCCGTGGGCTCCGACCTCGTCATCGCCGCCGAGACCGCCGTGCGCCAAGCGCTCTCCGGCCTGTCGGGGCCGCCCGACCTGCTGTGCTTCTTCATCTGCGGCGACGATCCCGACGAGGTCTCCCGGGCGGGGCTGCGCGCCATGCGCATGGCCCCCGGCGCCGAGGTGATCGGGTGCAGCGCCACCGGCGTGATCGGCGACAACCAGGGCGTCGAGCTGACGCCGGCGGTCAGCGCGTGGGCGGCGAGCCTCGACGGCGCCCGGGTCACGAGCTTCGTGCTGGAGACGCTCCGCATGGAGGACCGCTTCGTCATCATCGGCCTGCCCGACCGCGACCCCGACGACCGCGTGGCCGTCCTGCTCGCCGATCCCTACAGTTTCCCCACCGACGCCTTCGTGGAGAACTCCGCCGACGTGCTCGGCAACCTGCCCCTGGTCGGCGGGCTGGCCAACGGCATGGGCGGCCAGGGCTCGGTCCGCCTGTTCGCCGGCGGCGAGATGTACACCGAGGGCGCGGTCGGCGTCATGCTGAGCGGCTCCATCGACGTCAGCACGGTCGTGAGCCAGGGGTGCCGCCCCATCGGGCCGACGATGGTCGTCACCCGCTCGGAGGACAACCTGCTGCTTGAGCTGGCCGGGCAACCGGCCCTGGCCCGCCTGGAGGACATCGTCAGCGCCCTCGACGAGGAGGACAGGGAGCTGGTCGCGGCCGGGCTGCAGATCGGCGTCGCCATGGACGAGTACGCCGAGATCCACGAGCGCGGCGACTTCCTGATCCGCGGCATCCTCGGCATCGACCCCGAGCGCGAGGCCGTGGCCGTCGGCGACGTGCTCGACATCGGGCAGAGCGTCCGGTTCCAGGTGCGCGACGCCGCCTCGGCCGACGAAGATCTCTACGCGCTGCTGGACGCCCATGTGGAGCAGCGCGGGCGCATCGACGGCGCGCTGCTGTTCGCCTGCAACGGGCGGGGCTCGGCGATGTTCGGCAGCTCCGACCACGACGCGCTCGCCGTCCGCGACACGCTGGGCGCGATCGGCATGGCCGGGTTCTTCGCGGCGGGCGAGGTCGGGCCGGTGGCCGGGCAGAACCACGTCCACGGGTTCTCGGCGGCGCTGCTGGTGTTCTCCAGCTCCAACGGCTCGGGAGGCGCCAAGGCGGCGCGTGGGGCCAGATGAGCCCGGCCAGGCTGCCCTTTCCCGCAGGCGCGGCCGTGGAGGTCGTGCTGGCGATCGACGTCGGCGGCACCAAGTTCGCGGCCGGGCTCGTCGGCTCCGACGGTGAGGTGCTGGTCGCCGACCGCGTCCCCACGCCGCCCGGGGGAGACGCCGCCGCGCTGTGGAAGACGCTGACCACCTTGGTCGACTCCGTGCTCGACCGGTGGCCCCAGGCGGTCGTCACCGGGGTCGGCGCCGGGTGCGGCGGCCCGATGACCTGGCCCGACGGCGTCGTCTCGCCGCTCAACATGCCCGGGTGGCAGGCCTTCCCGCTGCGGGCCATGCTCGCCGCCCGGTTCCCCGGGATGCCGGTGCGCGTCCACAACGACGCGATCTGCCTGGCCGCCGCCGAGCACTGGCGCGGCGCCGGGCGGGGCAGCGCCGACATGCTGGGCATGGTGGTGTCCACCGGCGTCGGCGGAGGCCTGATCCTCGGCGGGCGGCTGATCGACGGCGGCACCGGCAACGCCGGCCACATCGGCCACGTCGTCGTCGACCCCGAGGGCCCCGAGTGCCGCTGCGGCGGCCGAGGCTGCCTGGAGGCCGTCGCCCGAGGCCCCGGCCTAGCCGCCTGGGCCCTGGCCCAGGGCTGGACCCCGGGCGCCGGGAACTCGTCGGGCAGCGGGGACACGTCTGGCACCGGGAACATCCAGGACGCAGGGAGCATCCCGGGCGTCGGACACACGTCGGGCACCGGGGACGCACCGGCCATTGGGGACGCGCCGAGGGCCGGGACCACGCCGAGCGCCGGGGATACGCCGGGGGGAGAGCCCTACGTCGAGGCGACGGCCGCGAGCGGCCGCCAGTTGGCGGCGGACGCCGCCGCCGGCGACGAGATCGCCCTGCGCGCCCTCACCCGGGCCGGGCGGGCGCTCGGCATCGCCATCGCCTCGGCCACCCACCTGTGCGACCTCGACATCGTGACCGTCGGCGGCGGCCTGTCCCAGTCCGGCCCCTTGCTCTTCGACCCCCTGGAGCAGGCCCTGCGCGCCCACGCCCGCATGGACTTCGCCCGCCGCCTCCGGGTGGTCCCCGCCCGCCTGGGCCAGGACGCCGGCCTCATAGGCGCCGCCGCCCTCCTCCACGCCGCTGCCCACTACTGGACCGCCCCACCCCAAGACGCGCCGTAGTCCCCGGCCATCGACGCCTTCGGGTGACCTCACCCTCGTCCGGCCGGTGGCCGGCCTTCCCCGCCATGCCACCCGAAGTACCTCCCGGGCCGGTGATCAACCGGTCGCCGTCCCGAAATGGTGCCTTCGGCGCGCTCTATCAAGGGCGACCCTCGACCTGAGCCCGCCCCACGGTGGCGCAGGGAACCGTCCATGACCGTAGAGGGAGCGGGCCGAGGCGACCGGTCGTGGTTACGCCTCATCCGAGTCCGCCTGGAGGTCGGCATGGTGTCGATGACCACCGCCTGTCGGACGACCGAGTCGACCGGGATGCGGTCGGGGCCGGTTGGGGCGTGGTCGGGGTCGACGACAACCGGGTTGCTCGGCGTACGGCGGCGCCGGCTTCGTCGTCCCAGCTCTCGCCGACGCGGCGCCGGGAGTGGGCAGTTGGCTGGCGGGGGTGATGTGGTCGCGCCCTGGGTGCGGGGGCGCTGGCTGCGTCGACCGGGTGCGGGCGGGGCCGGTTGGGGCGGGTCGGGGCTGGCTGGGGCGGGTCGGGCCGGTTGGGGGCGTGGTCGTGGTAGACGACAACCGGGTTGATGGCCGCCGTTTCCTCAACCACCTCGGGACGGTTGCCCGCGCGAGGCACAGGGGGGTGGGCGAGGGGCGCCTTCTAAAAGCGCGTCGAAGGCACCATGGTGGAGGCGGGGGGATCGTGCCGCACTGCTGGAGTGGGGGGATGATCTGCTGGGTGGGGCGGTGGTGGGTGGGGTTTCGGGTGGGTGGGAGACTTCGGGCATGGCGGTACCCGAGGTGACCTACGACGACGTCGTGGCGGCGCGCGACCTGCTTGACGACGTGGTGGTGCGGACGCCCATGTTGTACTCGCGCGTGCTGTCGGAGCTGGTCGGCGGGCCGGCGTACCTCAAGTGCGAGAACCTCCAGCGGGCCGGCTCCTTCAAGATCAGGGGGGCGTACGTCCGGATCGCCCGGCTCACCGACGAGGAGCGGGCGCGCGGGGTGGTGGCCGCGAGCGCGGGCAACCACGCCCAGGGGGTGGCGCTGGCCTCGGGGCTGCTCGGGTGCAAGGCCACGGTGTTCATGCCGCTGGGCGCGCCGTTGCCCAAGATCGAAGCCACCCGCTCCTACGGCGCCGACGTGATCTTCGCCGGGATCACCGTCGACGAGTCGCTGATCGCGGCCAAGGAGCACGCGGAGACCACCGGGGCCGTCTTCATCCATCCCTTCGACCACGCCGACGTCGTGGCCGGCCAGGGCACCCTCGGGCTGGAGATCCTCGACCAGCTCCCGGAGGTCGGCACGATCGCGCTGGCCGTCGGCGGCGGGGGGCTCGCCGCCGGGGTGGCGCTCGCGGTCAAGTCGATGCGCCCGGGCGTGCGGGTGGTGGGCGTGCAGGCCGAGCGGGCCGCCGCCTACCCTGCGTCGCTGGCCGCCGGCCACCCGGTCATGGTCGAGCCGGTGTCCACCATGGCCGACGGCATCGCCGTGGGCCGTCCCGGCGACATCACGTTCGAGATGATCCACTACCTGGTCGACAGCGTGGTGACGGTCTCGGAGGAGTCCCTGTCGCGGGCGTTGCTGCTCTGCCTGGAGCGGGTCAAGCAGGTGGTGGAGCCGGCCGGGGTGGCCGGGGTGGCCGCGCTGCTCGACCAGCCGCACGCGTTCGAGCCGCCGGTCGTCGCCGTGCTGTCGGGCGGCAACATCGACCCTCTGCTGCTGTCGAAGGTGCTCAGGCACGGCCTGTCGGCCGCCGGGCGCTACCTGGCCTTCCGCATCCGCCTGCCCGACCGCCCGGGGGCCCTGGCCACCCTCCTGGGCCGCCTGGCGGGCCTGGGCGCGAACGTGCTCGACGTCGTGCACGAGCGCATGGCGCCCCGCCTCCAGATGGACGAGGCCGAGGTGCTGATGCACCTGGAGACCAGGGGCCCGCTCCACTGCGACGAGGTGCTCGCGGGCCTGCGCGGCTACGGCTACAAGTTGATCTTCAACTGACGGGCCCGCCGGGGACGCCGGTCAGCGCAGGATGGTGGGGCGACGGGCCTTGAACAGCCAGGCGTCGAAGAGGTCGCCGAGGGGCTTGCCCGAGACCTTCTCGGCGAGCTCGATGAACTGCCCGGTGGTGGCGTTGCCGTACTTGTGCCGGTCGGTCCAGGTGCGCAGCAGCCGGAAGAACGCCTCGTCGCCGATCCTGCGGCGGAGCACGTGCAGCGTCATCGCGCCTCGGGTGTAGACCGACACGTTGAACAGGTCTTGGCGCCGGGCCACTCCGGGCGGGTACTCCCACAGCGGCGCCCGGGCGACCGCGTACATGTCCTCGAAGGTCTTCTGCGCGGGAACGCCCTTGTCGTGCTCGGTCCACAGCCACTCGGCGTAGGTGGCGAACCCCTCGTTGAGCCACAGGTCCTTCCAGCGGGTGATGCTGACGCTGTTGCCGAACCACTGGTGGGCGATCTCGTGGGCGATGATGTTGGCGTCCGGCTCGAAGCCGCCGTACATGGGCTTGGTCTGGTTCTCCAGCGCGTAGCCGCTGGAGAAGTCGTCGATCACGCCGCCGGTCGACTTGAACGGGTAGGGCCCGAACACCGTGGCCCAGTAGTCGGTGGTCCTCGCCGAGGTGTCGTACAGGAAGTCGAGCTTGCGGCGGAACGCCGGGTCGGTGGCGGCGTACATCGGGATGCCGCCGCGGGTCTTGCCGGTGCGGACGTCGAACCTGCCCATCGTGATCGTGGCCAGGTAGGTCGCCATCGGGTTGCTCTCGCGCCAGGCGAAGGTGGTGGTGCCGCCGGAGGTGGCGGGGGCTGCGCGCATCTCGCCGTTGGCGATGACCGTCGTCCCGGCGGGCACGGTGACGTCGAAGTCGAACGTGGCCTTGTCGGCGGGGTGGTCGTTGCAGGGGAACCAGGTCTTGGAGCCGTTGGGCTCGCTGGTGACGAACGCGCCGTCCGCCGTCGGGATGAAGCCGTAGGTGCCGAGGTTGGGGGACTCGCGCACGGGGTCGGGCCTGCCGGCGTACTCGACGGCGACCTTGAACGCCGCGCCCTTGGCGATCGGCGAGGCCGGGCTGACCACCAGCTCGTCGCCCCTGCGGGTGAAGCTCGCGGGCTTGTCGTCGACGCTCACGCGGTGGACGGTGTAGCCGTGCAGGTCGAGGTCGAACCGTGACAGGCCCTGCGTGGCCGTCGCCCTGACGCTGGCCGTGCCCGAGAGGTTCTTGGTCGGCGGATCGTAGGCGAGCTTCAGCGCGTAGTGGCCGACGTCGTAGCCGCCGTTGCCGTCCTCGGGGAAGTCGGGGTCGCCGATGCCCGCGGCGCCCGGGAGGGCCGCGGCCACGGTCGCCCGGACGCCGCCCGCGAGGGGGGCCGGAGTGGGCGCGGTCGCCCCGTTCGACGCCGAGCAGGCGGTGAGGGTGATCATCACCGTGGACAGGACGGCCGTCACCCGTCGGGGACCCCTGAGCTGCATGGCAGGCAGCCTACGCGAGAAAGGGCAGGTCATCAGGGATCTCCACCGCGACGGGAGATGCTTTGCCGCCTCTCCCGGGCTGCGGGAGAGGCGGCTTCACCACCTTCCGGGGCGAACCGGATTAAAGGTTGCCGCGCCGGTCCTGCTCGCGTTCGATGGCCTCGAACAGGGCCTTGAAGTTGCCCTTGCCGAACCCGAGCGAGCCGTGGCGCTCGATGAACTCGAAGAACACCGTCGGCCGGTCCTGGACGGGCTTGGTGAAGATCTGCAGCAGGTACCCGTCCTCGTCGCGGTCGACGAGGATGCGCTGCTGCTTCAGCTCCTCGACGGGCACGCGCACCTCGCCGATGCGGGCCCGCAGGGCGGGGTCGTCGTAGTAGGAGTCGGGGGTCTCCAGGAACTCCACCCCGGCGGCGCGCATTTGCGCCACGGTGCGCAGGATGTCGTTGGTGGCCAGCGCGATGTGCTGGACGCCGGGGCCGCCGTAGAACTCCAGGTACTCGTCGATCTGCGACTTCTTGCGGCTGATCGCCGGCTCGTTGAGCGGGAACTTCACCTTGCGGGTGCCGTTGGCGACGACCTTGGACATCAGCGCGGAGTACTCGGTGGCGATGTCGTCCCCGACGAACTCCGCCATGTTGGTGAAGCCCATCACGCGCTTGTAGAACTCCACCCACTCGTCCATCTTGCCCAGCTCGACGTTGCCGACGCAGTGGTCGATCGCCTGGAAGAACCTCTTGGCCGGCGGCTCCACCATCGGCTCCGCGGGGACGAAGCCGGGGAGGTAGACGCCGCTGTAGTTCGACCGGTCGACCAGGGTGTGCCGGGTGTCGCCGTAGGCGGCGATGGCCGCGAGCACGACCTTGCCCTTCTCGTCCTCCATCGTGTACGGCTCGGCCAGGCCCTTGGCCCCCGCGGCGACGGCGTGCGCGTACGCGGCCTCGACGTCGGGCACGTCCAGCGCGAGGTCGACCACGCCGTCACCGTGCTCGGCCACGTGGCGGGCCACCGCCGTGCCCGGGCGCACCGAGCCGCGCAGCTCGAACCGCGCGCTCCCGGAGGTCAGCACGTAGGCCACCTCGTCGCGGCTGCCGGTCTCCGGCCCCTTGTACGCCGTCAGGCGCATGCCGAAGGCCGAGGAGTAGTAGTGCGCCGCCTGCTTGGCGTTGCCGACGGCGAAGACCACTGAGTCCATGCCATGCACGGGAAAGACATCGCTCATGAGCCCACTGTCTGGCGTGGTGTCCTATATGCGCAAGTGTTACAGAAATAGGTGGTCAGATTGTCTAGTAACCGGGGTCTACCAGCGGCGATCCTGTGCAGCATGACGATCGACGAGCTGGACATCCGGTTGATCTCGCTGCTGGCGGCCGAGCCGCGGGTGGGCATCCTGGAGGCCTCCCGGCGGCTGGGAGTCGCGCGCGGCACCGTCCAGGCGCGCCTCGACCGCCTGGTCCAGACCGGGATCGTCACCGGCTTCGGGCCGGACGTCGACCCCGCCGCGCTCGGCTACGCCGTCACGGCGTTCGTCACCCTGCAGATCCGCCAGGTCAGCGGTCATGATCCGGTGGCGGGGCTGCTGGCCGCGATCCCCGAGGTGCTGGAAGTGCACACGATCACGGGCGGCGGTGACATGCTGTGCCGGGTGGTCGCGCGCAGCAACGCCGACCTCCAGAGGGTCATCGACCTCATCGTGGAGGTCGAGGGGGTGGTGCGCACGTCGTCGGTGATCGCCCTGGACACGCCGGTCGCCTACCGGGTGCTCCCGCTGGTGGCGGGCTCGCTACGGCGAAGATCGCCATAGCGTCGTCCGGGCCCGGCCTTGACCCCGGGCGCCGCCCGGCGGGTGCCGTCCGAACGTGCCGTTGACGCGTCCTATATGTGGCGGCTCGTGAGGCTCGACGCGCGCGGCAGTGTTATCTATCGTTTACTGTGGACGATCCGCCCAGCTCACGGGGTTTTGCTGAGTGGCAGATCGGGGGTCAGGCCGAATGCGGGACGTAGAGAAGAGGCGCCAGGTGAGGCGACGTCTTCTCCGCCGGTTCCTCATCGCGGGGGGCATCGCCGTCCTCGGCGTCGTGGGGGTCCTCGCCGTGGTCTGGGTTCTCACCCCGATCCCCGACACCACGCAGAAGCTGGCGACCGCCCAGGGGTCCCTGGTCTACTACCGCGACGGCAAGACGGTGCTGGCCCGCGAGGGCGTCAACCGCAAGAACGTCCCCCTGAAGCAGGTGCCGCAGGTCGTACGTGACGCGGTGATAGCCGTGGAGAACCGTACTTTTTACCAAGACCAAGGCGTCTCCCTGCAGGGCACGGCGCGCGCCATGTGGTCGACCGTCACCGGGAGCCAGCTCCAGGGCGGCTCGACGATCACCCAGCAGCTCGTCCGCAACTACTACAGCGGGCTGAGCCAGGAGCGGTCGGTCACCCGCAAGTTCAAAGAGATCATGATCGCGCTGAAGGTCGACCAGTCGCGGTCCAAGGGGTGGGTGCTCGAGCAGTACCTCAACACCATCTACTTCGGGCGCGGCGCCTATGGCGTCGAGGCCGCCGCGCAGGCCTACTTCGGCAAGAGCGTCGGCAAGCTGACCCCGGCCCAGGGCGCCTACCTCGCCGCGGTGATCCAGCAGCCGTCGCGGTTCGCCTCCCCCAAGGGCGCCGATCTGGACGCCGCCAAGGCCCGTTGGCAGGCGGTGGTCGACGCCATGGTGGGCACCGGCACGCTCAGCCCGTCCGACGCCGCCGCGCTGACCTTCCCCAAGCTGGCCAAGCTGAAGAACCCGCTGTCGCTGAGCGGGCAGAAGGGCTACATCCTGGCCCAGGTGCGCTCGGAGCTGAACAGCCGCGGGTACTCCGACGAGGACATCCAGCAGGGCGGCCTGAAGATCACGACGACGTTCGACAAGAACCTGATGACCGCCGCCCAGCGCGCCGTCGAGGACACGCTGCCGGAGGGCACGTCCGGCAAGGTGCGCACCGGCCTGGCCGCCGTCGTGCCCGAAACCGGCGAGGTTGTCGCCTTCTACGGCGGCAAGGAGTACACCGCCAACCAGTACGACAACGCGTTCTCGGCGAAGGTGCAGGCCGGGTCGACCTTCAAGCCGTACACGCTGGCGGCGGCGCTGGAGCAGGGGCTCGACCTGAACACCAGGGTCGAGGGCAACTCGCCCATCAGGGTGGCGTCCGCGAAGGATCCGATCCCCAACTCCGGCGGCACCTCCTACGGTTCGGCCATCGACCTGGTCGAGGCCACGCGCGACTCCGTCAACACCGCGTTCGTCGACCTCGCGCAGAAGGTCGGCCTGGAGAAGGTCGCCGAGGCCGCCGAGGCCGCGGGCATCCCGGCCGACCAGATCGCCCGGCAGAAGGACTTCCCCACCTTCCCGCTCGGCACGGCGTCGGTGAGCGCCGTCCAGCAGGCGTCCGGGTTCGCCACCTTCGCCGCCGAGGGCGTGCACCGCAAGGCGCACGTCATCCGCTCGGTGACCGACGCCGCCAAGATCACCCGCAAGTTCGCCGAGCCCGGCGTGCGCGCGTTCAGCGAGCACACCGCCGCCGACGCCACCTACGCGATGCGGCAGGTGGTCGAGGGCGGCACCGGCACGGCCGCCCGGCTCTACGACCGCCCGGCGGCCGGCAAGACCGGCACTAGCGACGCCGCCAGCTCGGTCTGGTTCGTGGGCTATACGCCGCAGCTCTCCACCGCGGTCAACATGTTCCGCGACGACAACAAGACCGTCCGCGTGCCCGGCTACGGCGCCCTCTTCGGCGGCTCCCTGCCCGCCCGCGTGTGGAAGGCCTTCATGGCCGAGGCCATGGCGGGCAAGCCGGTGAAGGAGTTCCCCGAGTCCACCTCGTACGACCCGTACAACGGCGGCTGGTACGACGAGGACAACGGCTGGGGCGGCAACGGCGACGAGTACCAGGAGGACGGCTGGGGCGACCAGCCCCCCACCCAGACCCCGCCCGGCGACGACCAGACGCCCCCGCCCTCGTCCCCGCCCACCGACACCGTCCCCGACCCCGACGCCACCCCTCCGCCCCCGCCGGACGCCCCCGACAACCCGCCGGACGACCCGCCCCAAGAGGAACCCGAGGTCCCCCCGATCGTCCCCATAGGCCCTCCGGGCTGACCTCTACCAGATCTCGCACGTCAGACTGGAAAAGATCAAGGAAGTGGCGGCTCAATGGAGTAAAAGGGCTTGACCTCGGCAGAGCTATCAAAGGCCGCGTGGAGGAAGAGTTCCCGCAGCGGGAACAACGGCGGCCAGTGCGTCGAGGTCGCAGGAAATCTCCCCGGCCTGGTCGCCGTTCGGGACAGCAAGAATCCCGCTGGGCCGGTGCTTGTTCTCGGGCCGGCGGCGTGGAGGGTCTTCGTCGGTGGGGTGAAGGGCGGAGAGATTTCCTGACCGGTGTGAGGCCGGGCCCTGCGCGGGCCCGGCCTTGCCGGAGTGGTCGGGGTGGGCTGCCTGTCAGGCGGGGTTGAGGAGTTCCTTGGTCAGTTCCGCCGGGGTGGTCACGGGGGCGTGGCAGGTGAAGTGGCGGCAGACGTAGGCGGCGGGGTGGCCGTTCACGAGGGTGCGGCCCTCCATGAGGGGGACGTCGCCGTCGCCCAGGGCGATGACGGCGCCGGGGACGGCGGCCATGAGGGCGGCGCGGTGCAGGGCGGTGGTGCGCGGGTCGTCCAGGGGGCCGGCGATGGCGATCTCGGCCGGGCCGGCCAGCACGGCCTCGGCGACCGCCAGGCCCCAGCCGGCGAAACGGGCGCTCTGGCGTTCGGTCAGGGCGGTCACGGTGCCGAGGGCGGCCTCGGCCGCCTCGCGGTGGCGGGTTGAGCCCGTGAGCGCGGCGTACGAGAGCAGGGCCCCGGCCGCCGCCGAGCGGCCCGAGGGGGTGGCGCCGTCGGTCGGGTCCTGGGGGCGCTGGAACAGCGCCTCGCCGTCGTCGGGGGTGTCGTAGAAGCCGCCGGAGCCGTCGGGGAAGTGTTCGAGCACGGTGTCGAGCAGCGCGCCCGCCCGGTCGAACCACCGCGTCTCGCCGGTCACCCCGTAGAGGGCGATGAACCCCTCCGCGACGTCGGCGTAGTCCTCCAGCACCCCGGCGTTCGCGCCCACCCGGCCGTCGCGGGAGGTCCGCCAGAGCCGTCCGTCCTGGACGTGCACCCGGTCGAGCAGCTTGGCGGCGGTACGGGCGGCCCCGATCAGGTGGGGACGGTCGAACAGCGCGCCGGCCTCGGCCAGGGCGGCGACGGCCAGGCCGTTCCACGCGGCCACCACCTTGTCGTCCCTGCCCGGACGCACCCGCTGCTCGCGTGCCGTGAGCAGCTCCGCGCGCACGTCGTCGAACACCGCCTTGTCCGGCGGCTCCGACAGGAGCTGGAGCACCGAGGCGCCGTGCTCGAACGTGCCCTCGGGGGTCACGTTGAAGACGGCGGCGGCCCACTCGCCGCGCTTCTCGCCCAGCACGCGGCGTAGCTCGGCCGGGGTCCAGACGTAGAACTTGCCCTCCTCGCCCTCGCTGTCGGCGTCCAGCGCCGAGGCGAAGCCGCCCTCGGAGGTGCCGAGCTCGCGGAGCATCCACTCGGCCGTCTCCAGGGCGACGCGCTTGGCCAGCGGGTTCCCGGTGGAGCGCCACCAGTGGGCGTACACGCGCAGCAGCAGCGCGTTGTCGTACAGCATCTTCTCGAAGTGCGGCACCACCCAGCCGGCGTCCACGCTGTAGCGGGCGAAGCCGCCGCAGAGCTGGTCGTAGATGCCGCCCCGGGCCATGGCCTCCAGCGTCGCGCCGGCCATCTCGGTGGCCTCGTGGGTGCCGTGCCGGAGCAGGAACTCCAGGACCATGGACGGCGGGAACTTCGGCGCCCCGCCGAACCCGCCGCGCGCGGCGTCGAAGCTCTTCGCCAGGTCGCGCACGGCCTGCTCGGTGACCTCCCGGGTCGGCGCCGGCCCCGACGGGGTGACGGCGAACCGGCCGAGCTGCTCGACGACCCTGCCGCCGGCCGCCGCGACCTCGTCGCGGTCCTGACCCCACGCCTTGGATATGGCTCCCAGCAGCTGCTGGAACTGCCGCCGGGGGAAGTAGGTGCCGGTGTAGAACGGGTGGCCCTCGGGGGTGGCGAACACCGTCATCGGCCACCCGCCCTGGCCGTTCATCGCGGTCGTGGCGTTCATGTAGACGGCGTCGACGTCGGGCCGCTCCTCGCGGTCGACCTTGACGTTGACGAACGCCTCGTTCATCATCCGCGCGGTCTGCGCGTCCTCGAAGGACTCGTGGGCCATCACGTGGCACCAGTGACAGGCGGAGTACCCCACCGACACCAGCAGCGGCACGTCTCTGCGGCGGGCCTCGGCGAAGGCCTCCTCACCCCATTCGAACCACTCCACGGGGTTGTCCGCATGCTGTAGCAGGTAGGGGCTCGTCGCGTTCTTCAGCCTGTTCATGAAGACCTCTCCCGCGCACGGCGCGTGCCCTCTCCCGGCGAGGTGGACGGAGACCGCGTCACTGCTCTTCATGCACGATCCTCAGCTCAGTAAACCGACCTCGACCCACCGACAAATGTCGCGAATGTAACGCTTTCTGGGGAACCGGCCGCGCGCCACGAGGCCGCCGGCCCCGGCAGCGGAAGCGTGATCGCCACGCTCGGTGACAGACCGTTCTCGGTTATGCTTTTCGGCAAAGCTGTGACGAAGCCGAGTAGGCCGGGCCCGGGCGAGTCACGAGAGAGCTGCCGACGCTGGAAAGGCGGCCTCGCTTCCCGGCCGAAGACCCTTCTGAGCTGCGGGGAGGAACGGCGGCGCCGCTTGCCGCGCCGTCCAATGCCCCGCCGGTCGGCCTCCGTGATCGGGCGCGATGAGGCTTCGCCGTCGGCGAGGCGAAGGTGTGGTGGCACCGCGAGCGAAACGTCCCTGCTCGCCCGCACCTGCCAGGGACTCCGCTTGTCGCTTGTGTCCGTGGAGTAGCCATGCGAATTCTTTCCTCCCAGGTGTCGAAGCACGTCGGGGACGAGGTGACCCTCGCCGGATGGCTGCATCGAGTCCGCCCGCTGAAGTCGGTGACCTTCGCCGTACTGCGCGACCGGGACGGGCTCGTGCAGGTCGTGGCGGCCGACCCCGAGCTCGTGACGCGGCTCGCCGACCTTCCCGAGGAGACCGTGGTCGAGGTGGTGGGCACGGCCACGGCCAACGTCCAGGCGCCCGGCGGCGTGGAGATCACCTCTCCGTCCGTGCGCGCGCTGTCGGAGCCGGCGCTCACGCCGCCGTTCGACCTCTACCGGCCGGTCGTCACCGCGGCCCTGCCCACCGTCCTGGACAACGCGGCGGTCGCCCTGCGCCACCCGCGGCTGCGCGCGCCGTTCGAGATCACCGCGGCGTCGGTGGCGGGTTTCCGGCGCGCGCTCGAACGGCTCGACTTCACCGAGGTGCACACGCCCAAGGTCGTCTCCTCGGCCACCGAGTCGGGGGCCAACGTGTTCGCGCTCGACTGGTTCGGCCGGAAGGCGTACCTGGCGCAGTCCCCGCAGTTCTACAAGCAGACCATGGTCGGGGTCTTCGAGCGGGTGTACGAGGTGGGCCCGGTGTTCCGCGCCGAACCGCACGACACGGCGCGGCACCTGGCCCAGTACACGAGCCTCGACGCCGAGATGGGCTTCGTGACCGACCATCGCGACGTGATGGCCGTGGTCCGCGAGGCCGTGGCCGACATGGTGGCCTCGGTCGCCGAGCGCGCCTCGGCGGCGGTCGACCTGCTCGGCGTCCGGCTGCCGGACGTGCCGCGCGAGATCCCCGCCATCCACTTCGCCGACGCGCAGGAGCTTCTGGCCCGCGAGACGGGGGAGGACCCGCGGGGCGAGCCCGACCTGGCTCCGGCGCACGAGCGATGGCTGTGCGAGTGGGCCCTTCGCGAGCACGGCTCGGAGTTCCTCTTCGTCACCGGCTACCCCATGGTCAAGCGCCCGTTCTACACCCACCCTGAGCCGGGCCGTCCGGAGTACTCCAACAGCTTCGACCTGCTCTTCCGCGGCCTCGAACTGGTCACCGGCGGGCAGCGGCTACACCGCCACTCCGACTACCTGGCCGCCCTGGAGGCCCGGGGGGAGAGCCCCGGCCCGTACGCCGGCTACCTCGCCGCCTTCGCGCACGGCATGCCGCCGCACGGCGGGTTCGCGCTGGGCCTGGAGCGGTTCGTCGCCCGGCTGACCGGCGCCGACAACATCCGCTGGACCACCCTGTTCCCGCGCGACCTGCACCGCCTGGCCCCCTGACCGGCGCGCCCCCGCTGTCGGAGGCGGGGGCGTCCGGGCGGTGGCCCCGGTGAACCCGGGACGTCGGAGAGACCGGGTGCGGCGGGATGCGCGGCGGCCACGCCGGAGCCGGCTGGAGTCAGCCGGAGGTGACGAGGTAGGCGACGCCGAGCAGGACGACGACCGGGATCAGCCACATGACAACCTCGACCGCGAACTCCTTGTTCATGCCCGAACTCTCCTCATGCACCTCGGTGGCGATATCCCCCCGCAGCTTAACGGTGTTCTCGGACGACGCGTTCACCAGCTCGGCGGACCCGCGAGGGAGGGGTGGCCGACCGTCATCTCCCGGCCCTGGCACGACCAGCCGTTCTGTTCCTGGAGCCTCGTGCGTTCGGCGGCCGACTGGACGAGCCTCGGTGATGCGAAGCTCGGCGCCCGTGAACGGGCACCGGTGAGATCTTGTCCCAGCGTGTGGTGGAATCCGCAGGTCAGGGGTGGGTTCGCATCCCAGATCATCCCAGCGTCCCGGCGCCCTTCCGCGTACGGGTTCGGCGTGGTTCTGTCGGGGGGCGGACGAGCCAGGGGCCGTCCGTGAAAGAGGAGAGGAGATCGATGCGTTCTCGACCTACCACCCTTGCGGGGAGTGCCGTGGTCCTGGCTCTGGGGCTGGGGGTGCTGCCGATGATGTCGGCTGGCGCCGCCCACGCGGGGACCACCGAGGCTCGGGCCGGGTCCGCCGGCGCGACCGCGCTGGCGCCGCTCTCGCGAGTGCACAACCGGACGAACATGAACATCACAGCCAGGAAAGACTGGACGTGCAGTTCGGGCACCACGGGGAGTTCCAGCACCGGATGCGTCGGTGGGGCGAGCAGAACGGTCGCGGCGTACGACAAGACGCCTTTGACCGAGGACTGGGACGTCGTCCAGGTGGACGCGGGCTGGTGCTACTCGATCAAGTTCGTCCTCCCGTACAAGGAGTGGACGCTCCAGTTCAACCGTGCGGGCGCGAGCAACCTGTACGTCAAGGTGGAGGACCACGGCGACGCGTACGTCATGTCGCAGAAGTACGGCGGCTGCTGAGTGGCCGACGGGACGTTCCAGCTGACACCGTCGGACACGGGGGCTCGCCGGTGCGCCGGAGGTAGCCGTCGGGAGGGGATCGCGTTCGCGTCGCGGACGCGATCCCCGTGCCCTACTACGGCTCAGGGACTCTCGGGCCGGTCCTCGATCAGGACGGGATCCTCGCCCACGGTGATCGTGTCTCCCGGCCGCACCGGGACGCTGGTGCCGTCGAGCCGGCGCGCCGCGTCGGCCCGGGGGCCGGCCGTGGTGGCGGCCGTTCCCGCGACGGCCCAGCGCAGCGTCGCGGTGTAGCGGCGGTCGGGCTCGGTGATGGTGAGCTCACACTGCCACACGTTCTCGGGCAGGCCGATCGCCAGGCCCTGCCCGCACGATCGGCTCTCGGCGTAGGCGAGCCAGCGCTGCAGCTGCTCCACGGCCAGCGCCGCGCGGGTGGGGGCACCCCCCTCTGCCTGCAGGACGATGGGGATCTTCGTGCCGCCCCAGTTGTAGAAGTACATCCTTTCGAGGTTGAAGTGTCGCGCGTACAGGCCGGTGAGGTAGAAGCGCACGGCGTAGTCGCGAGCCCGGACCTCGTCGAGCGGGCGTTCCAGCGGGATGGAGTACGCGGTGCCGGTGCTCCACAGCCGAGGCTGGACACCCGCCTCATGCATCACCCGGTCGACCGTCGCCGCGAGCGCGAGCATGCTCTCCGGCGGGTCCGAAGCGGTTCGCTGGTACAGCTTGATCCCCGCGACGTCGCAGTGGCCGTACCCGCCGAGCTCCGCGAACCGCCGCAGCACGGCGCGCCCCTCATTCGTCCACAACTGCCCCATCCCCGGGCAGACGACGGTCGCCGCGCGGTCCGCGGCCCTGATGATCGCGCTGGCCCGCCGGGTCATCTCGACCAGCGTCTCGACGCTTCCGGCGTAGAAACGGCGGTCGTTGGCGAGCACCCACAGCTCGTAGGCTTCGATGCGCCCCTTGTACCGCTCGGTGAGGGCGCGCACGAACGTGTCCCAGTCGGCCAGCGCGTCGGGCGGCGAGGCCCGCGAGCCGTCCGGGTACGGTGCCGAGGGCCCCGCGGGGCTGGCCCAGGGGGGCGTCCCGCCGAACACGAACAGCGCCGGCAGCCCCGCCTTCTGGGCCCCGCCGACCAGCCGGTCGAGGGCCGACCAGTCGAACTCGTCCCGCTCCGGCTGGAGCTGGGCCCAGCGCGTCTCGCCATCCCACAGCCGCACGGCGCCGACCCGGAAACCGGGCATGGTGCCGGTGGCGCTGTTGATGGTGACGCCGAACAGGGTGCGGGGCACCGGAGCGGGAACCCTGCTCCACGCGGGCCCGGTGATCCACTGGGTGGCCGTCTGACGCGCCGGCCCGCCCGGCGGCGGGGCGCTGGTGCTGAGCACCACGAGACACACGATCACGAGCGCCGCACCGAGGAGCGCCATCCCCAGCCGCATCGCGACGTGCGAGGGCGACCTCGGGCCACCGCCGGGCGCGTCCGGCGTGCCGGAAACGCCGGGCACGGCAGGCGTGTCGGGTAGAACGCGCACGTCGCGCACATCGGGTGCGTCACGCGGGTCGCGTGTGTCGGGTACGTCGCGCAGGTCGGGTGCGTCGGGCGTGTCACTCGCGTCGGGCGCGTCCGGCATGTGGGCCGTCGAGCCTGGCGCGGAGATCTCCGGCGTGGGCCGGTCCGCCGCCGGGGAGTCCATCGCGTGGGAGTCCGTCGCCCCGCGGCCGGGATCCGGGGAGGGGACGGCGTGGTCGGCGGACCGCGCCTCCCGCGAGGCCGGAGGGCCCCCGGCCGCGGCCCACCGCCGGTAGAGCTCGTCCAGCTCGTCCTTGGTCGCGCCGCAGGCCTTCGCGATGCGCTCCAGCGGCCCGTAGCTGTCCGGGATGATCGCGCCTCGGCAGTAGCGGTGCACGGTCGACCTGCTCATCCCCGTGCGCAGCCCCAGCGCCTCATATGTGCGGCCGCTACGGAGCTTCAGCTCCGACAGCAACTGGGCCACCCGCTCCGCAGACACTCCGCCACCTCGCCTCACCGAGCCCGGGGGTGGATTATCACAGAACAAGGTGAATGCCCGACAACACGTATTTCCGCGGCCCGTCCTCCGGCTCCGCCGGCGACCGTCGGACCTACGGCGCGTCCGTGCTGACGTGGGTGTTCACGGCGGTGACGCGGAGGAAGGCGAGCTGCTCCGCGGGCGGTGATCCGGCGGGCGCCGTGTATACGATGATCTTGAGGTCCGCCCCCGGGACGGTGAGGACGTCGCAGTCGAGGGTGACGTCCCCGACGAGGGGGTGGACGATGGTCTTCTTGGCGTGGAGGTGCTGCCCCACGGCTCCCTGGGACCAGAGCTGGGCGAAGCGAGGGCTGTGCGCCTGGCACTCGCCGATGAGCTGGTGCAGGCCCGGGTCGTCGGGGTAGGTGGCCTCCGCGGTGCGCAGGTCGGCGACGAGGGCGGCCTCCAAGTCGCCTTGGCCGTCTTGACCGCCTTCGGAGCGCACGGGCCAGTGCCCGCGGGTGGGCGGGGGCAGGAAGGTGTCGAGCACCAGGTTGCGCCGGCCCTCCGGGATCTGGGCGGGGTCGCCCAGCAGCGCCGACCACAGGGGCGTCCACGTCAGCAGGGTCCAGTCCGCGCCGAAGACGGCCAGGGGCTGGTCTCCGAGCCCGGCGAGCAGGCGCTGGACGCTGGGCGGGATGTGCGTCGAGACACGTCCGGGCGCGGGCGGCGGCAGGTGCGCGAGGCGGTAGAGGTGATCACGTTCGGCCGCCTCCAGTTGCAGGGCGCGGGCCAGCGCCTGCGCGACCTGCTCGGAGGGCCGGGTGGCGCGACCCTGCTCCAGGCGGACGAGGTAGTCCACCGACAGGCCCGCCAGCGTGGCGAGCTCTTCGCGACGCAGGCCGGCGGCGCGGCGTCCCCCGGTGCGCGGCAGGCCGACATCGGCCGGGGCGAGCCGGTCACGCCAGCGGCGCAGCGCGACGCCCAGCGGGTTGCGTTCGTTGGTCACGCCCCCAGTGTCGCGCAGGAGCGGCCGCCGAGAGTGGTACCGCGAGTCCTACCGCCGCGAGAGGCACTGGTTGACGGTCCGGCGCCCGACCACGCTGAAGGCACGACGGCGGGAGCCACTCGATCGAGGGTGACGCTCCGCGCCGCTTCCCCGAGAGAGGCGGTCCTCTGATGTCCACCACCACGGTCACCGGCCTGCTGGACGGCAAGTCCACCCTGGTCATCGGCGCGAGCCAGGGTATCGGCGCCGCCGCCGCCCGGCACTTCGCCGCCCAGGGCGCCCGGCTCGTCATCGGCTCGCGCAACGTCGAAGCGCTCGAAGCCCTGCGCGACGAGCTGCGGGGTCAGGGGCACGAGGTCGAGGCGGTCGGCGTCGACGTCACCGACCGCGCCACGATCGACGCCGCCGTGCGGAAGGCGTGCGACCTGTACGGGCGTCTGGACGCGGCGTTCAACAACGCGGGCGTCGGCGCCGTGGAGTCGTTCCACGAGTTCACCGAGAAGGCCTATGATCACCTGCTGGACGTCAACCTCAAGGGCGTCTTCCTGTCGATGCAGGCGGAGATCAAGGCCATGCTCGCCTCCGGCGGCGGCGCGATCGTCAACACCAGCAGCGTCGGAGGCCTGGTCGGCAACTTCGGCATGGCCCCGTACATCGCCGCCAAGCACGGTGTGATCGGCCTGACCAAGGCGGCCGCTTTCGAGTACGGCCGGCTGAACCTGCGCGTCAACGCCCTCGCGCCCGGTTCCACGGCCACCGAGATGTTCCTGGGCGGCATGGAGCACGCCCCCGCCGAGATCGTCGCCAAGTTCAACACCTTCAGCCCGATGAACCGCATCGGCCAGCCCTTGGAGATCGCCACCGCCGCCGCCTGGCTCCTTTCCGACCAGGCCGGCTACGTCACCGGCGCCACGATGCCCGTCGACGGCGGCTTCCTGCTCGCTTGACCCCGCGCGCCCGTACAGCGTGTCCGCCCATCGGCGAGGGAGCTGAGACGGCGGCCCGGTGACGCCTCCCCTACCCCGGGAAGAGGTGGGCGTTGACCTGCCGGGCTTCGGCGGCCAGGTCGGAGACCTCCACGACCTCCACACCCGCAGCGCTCAGGGTCTCGGCGCCGGTGCAGTCGGCGAAGAGGCTGGGCTCCCGCCAGGCGAAGACGACGCGCGGGATGCCCGCCGCGAGGGTCAGCTCGGTGCAGCCGCGCGGGCGGGACGCCCGGGTGGTGCACGGTTCCAGGGAGGTGTAGAGGGTGGCGGTGGCCAGGCGGGGGTCGTCGGCGGGGATCTTGGCCAGAGCCGCCTCCTCGGCGTGGTCCAGGGGGTCGCTCTCGCGGGAGTGCCCCGTGGCCAGGACGGTGCCCTCGCCGTCGACGACGACGGCCCCCACGGCGAACGCGGTGGTGGAGGTGGGACACCGGCGCGACAGCTCGATCGCGTACTCCAGCCACCGCCGATCCGTCTCACCCTGGCCTGGAGCACCGGCGGACGCCCGCTTCGCGCCGTTTTCGTGGACGGGCTTCGGGAGGTAGCGCAGCAGGACCACGTCGCCGATCTGGCGGGTCTCGGCCAGGTGCATGCGGTTGTCCGGGCCGTGGGGGAAGGGGCCGGTGCCGGTGAAGCGGGGAGCCGCGGGGTCGCCGACGAAGAACGGCGCGATCACCAGGTGCAGCTCGTCGGCCAGCCCGGCGGAGAGGAACAGGGTGTGGATCTCGCCGCCGCCCTCGACCATGAGGCGCCGCACGCCGCGCGCCGCCAGGTCGGTGAGCACGGCGGTCAGGTCGAGCGGGTCTCCGGCGTCGACCACCGTGGCCACGCCGGCGAGGCTCGCGCGGGCACGCTCGACGCTGGGGCTCGCCGCGTAGACGAGCTTCTCGACGTCCCCGAGGGTGAAGAAGCGGGCCGCCGGATCCAGATCCCCGTTGCGCGTCAGCGTCACCTTCAACGGCGTCGCGCCGAGCCCCCGCCGCACCCGCTCCGCCCGCCGCGCGTCCGACCGCACCAGCAGCCGGGGATCGTCCGCCCGCACGGTGCCCGCACCGACCAGGATGGCGTCACAGCCCGCGCGCACCTCGTCCACCCGGTCGAAGTCCGCCTCGTTCGACAACGCCAGCGGCGCCCCCGAGGCGTCGTCGATGAACCCGTCGACCGACATCGCCACCGAGAGCAGAACATAAGGCCGCACACCCACCACAACCTCCAAGAAGACGCCTCCCATCATGACCCCTCCCCAGCCCCCACCCGCATTCGCCTCGGACCGTGCCATTGAGGCTTGGATGACGCCCCTCAAACGCACGCTGAGGGCGTCAGTTGAGACACCCTGCCTCGCGGCCCTCTTGGTCACGCGCGAAGTGGCGGTGGTCGGTGCTCAACCGGTCTTGGGGGACCAGGTGGTGAAGGCAAGTAGAAGTCTTGCCTTGTCGAGGTCGCGGTCGACTATTCGGACCAGGGCGGTGCGCGCCTCGTCTGTCGCGACGCAGAGGCGGGTTCCCGGTGTGAGGCGGTCCAGCGGGATCTCGGTCAGGTGGTCGGCTTCATGGGTGAGTGCTTTCGCGCATTGGGTGTGGGTCGTGGTCGTGCCGGCGACGAGGGTGTAGCGGATCTTGGAGTCGTAACCGTGGATGCGGTCCTGCTCCAGGATGATCTCCGCCGGGCCGCCTTTGCGGGGAGGGCCCAGTTGGATGGAGGACTTGCCGTGGCCGGGATGGCCGGAGTCCAGGTCGACCTTGTCGACGTCGTTGGTGGCGATCCAGGAGGATGCTTTCAACGTGTGGGCGTTACGGGTGACGACGACCGGTGGCGTTTCCTCCTTGCCGACGGCGGACGGCGGCGATGCTTCCTCCCCCGGGGGGTGGGTGGTCTGGGTCGTCGGGCCGAAGACTTGGACGAGAAGCGCGGTCACGGCGACGAGAAAGCTGCCCAAACCGGCGATCCAGTCGCTCCGTTCTATCCACTTCCACGCCGTCGCCGATGACTGCTGCTTTCGCCGAACCCTCCTGATCAAGAAAAGGAGTAGAAAGGCGACAATCGCCACCAGTCCCGAGATCCATATGGTCAGCACGGTTCCCTCCTGGTGTGCGGCAAGCAAGGCGATCATCATGCCTTAACCGACGGGTGTGAATGGCTGACTTAATGAAATGTCTGTCTAAGTTACTCAATGACGGTATTCCGCTATATGACGGACGGGGTCATCCGGGCGAAGCGGAGGAGCGCCTGGCTAGGCGGGGCGGCACCAGCCCGAACGCCACCCACGCCGGGGTCGTGCAGAAGATCATCTATCTCCGGCAGAACTACCACTTCGGGCCGGAGAAGATCGCGATCGAGTTCGTCGACTACGTACTGCAGCGCATGCCCTTCCAGGTGCAGGTCATCCAGACCGACAACGGGGCCGCACACACATGCGGCGAGTCTGGTCCCGCATACGACTCAAGTCGTATGCGCTCCGATGAGCGCTTGCTTCCCGGCTAATATGCGGCGGGCGGTCCCGGTCCTAGCGTCAATCCCATGATCGACAGAGTCTCCACCCAAGATGCGGGCTTATTCCGCGTGCTGTTTCTTCTCGTCATCGCCAGCGCCGTCGGATTGTCCGCGACGCTGCGCTTCCCGGAGATACTGCTCGACCCGCGCTCGTTCGCGGTCACGCTGGTCACCGGCGACACCATCGGCGTCATCCTGAGCCTTGCCGGGTTGCTGGCGTCAGGGGTCGTGCTCGTGGTGCTCTCGCGCCGGACCGGCGCCACCCGCGTGCGTTCCCTCGGCACCGCCGCAGGAGCGTGCTGCGGGACGAGCGCGGTCCTCGGTCTGCTCCTGATCCCGCTGTGGGCGAATGACGTGGTCGCCGGGGTGCCCGTTCTGTCGTGGAGCGCCTTCGCCGCCGGGGCCATCATCGCGCCGGTGCTGCTGGCGGGCTGGACGATGACCGTCGTCAAGCAGGACGGTCGTGGCCGCGTGCTCGGTGTGCTCGGTGCGGCCGGGCTGCTGCTGACCGCCGCGCGCTCGGCGTTGTGGGCGCTCAACGCGACGCTGCCGCCAGAACGGGGCTTCCACCTCACCTCGGCGATCCTGACCGTCGCCGCATTGCTCGCGTTCTCGCTCTGGCCGGCCTGGCTGGCCCGCATGGGTACCACCCGAAGGCTCCTCTCCGCGCTGCTCGCGCCGATCCTCCTTGTCGGGTACGCCACGGCCACGATCGGCCTGGCCCCGGCACCGCGTGGCAACGGCGCTCCAGCCGTGCCGAGTGTCACCGGGTCGGCTCTCTACCTGGTGGCGATAGCCGTGCCGGCGCTCTTGCCGCTGCCGACGAACGAGACGGAACTGCGCGCCGATCGGCAGCGAGACCTGGACACCCGGCCCGAGCTCCCGGCCGGCGCGACAATGGAGCGGATCGATGCGGGCGGCGTTCCGTCCGAACGGATCTGCGCCAGCGACGCCACCACCGAACGGATGATCCTCTATCTCCCCGGCGGCGGGTTCATCGCGATCGCGGGCAACGGGCCTCGTCGATTCGCCGCGGCGATCTCGCGAGAGACCGGCGCGTGCGTGTTGCTGGCGCACTACCGCCTGGCGCCCGAACACCCCTATCCCGCCGCCATGCAGGATGGTGTGCGCGCCTACCGCTGGCTCCGCGGCCAGGGCATCGCGGCGTCACGCCTGGCGATCATGGGTGACTCCGCGGGCGGCAACCTCGCCTTGACGACCGCGCTCTCTCTCCGCCGGAGCGGTGACGCGCTGCCGGCCGCGCTCGTGTCGATCTCGGCCGTGACCGATTTCACGCTGCGGGGCGAGACCTTCCGTACGCTGTCCGATCGCGACCCCGTCCTGACGCCCGGTACGCGCAAGCTCACGTTCGACAGCTACACCCGCAACCGCACGATCGACCTGCGCGACCCGCTGCTGTCGCCGCTGTACGCCGACCTCGCCGCACTCCCGCCGACGCTGTTGCTGGCCGGCAGTCAGGAGGTCCTGCTCAGCGACGTGACCCGGCTCGGCGATCGGCTACGCGCAGCGGGTGTGCCCGGGCAGACACAGGTCTGGCCGGGCATGATGCACGCGTGGCCACTCGTGGCGGACGAGGTGCCGGAAAGCCGGATGACGACCGGGCAGATCGCCGGCTTCCTGTCGTGGAACTGGTCGACCTTACGATGATGTCCATGCCGGATCGGTGGCGGTGCTGGTGGGCAGTCGCGGTCTTCTGGGTCGTGATCGTGGTGGCGTTCACCCTCGCATTCGCCGGCGCGGTGAATCCGGTGCTGCTGATCGGCCCGATGGTCGCCTCGTACCTGGTGGCCCGGTATGGGCCCAGGCGTCATCTGTGGCTGGCCTGGTCGCCGGTCGTGCCGTTCATCGTCGGATGGGTGTCGAACGGAGGGCCTTGGTGGGACGGGGTCGTGATCGCCGTGTTGTTCAGCGTCTGTCTCCTGCTGGGGCTCATGAGGCAGACCCGGCGCGCCTATCGGGCCGCGTTGGAGGAACGTGCGAGATGGCTCGAACGGGACCGTGAGCAGCAGGCCCTCCTCAGCGCCGCGGCGGAACGTGCCAGGATCGCGCGCGAGGTGCACGACGTCGTGGCGCACAACCTCGCCGTGATGGTCGCACTGGCCGACGGGGCGGTCGCGTCCGCCGCCGTTCCCGAGCGTTCGGCCGACCTGATGGCCAAAGTGGCCGTGACCGGACGGGAGGCGCTGTCGGAGGTACGCCGGCTGGTCGGCGTGCTGCGTGACGGCGAAGCTCCGGATCTCCGGGTCGACGCGCTGGTCGATCAGGTCTGCGGCGCCGGGCTGCCGGTGACGCTGATCCGCGACGGCCCGGCTCGTACGGTGCTGGACCTGGTGGTGTATCGGATCGTCCAGGAAGCGCTCACCAACACCATGAAACACGCTGGACCAGGGGCCACGGCCACGGTGCGGTTGAGCTACGGCGAGGCCGACGTGGACGTCGAGGTCGTCGACGGCGGCGGCGACCGGCTCGCCCGGCCGGGGGACAGTGGACATGGATTGGCGGGCATGCGCGAGCGAGTCGCCTCCTACGGTGGCGACATGGACGCCGGGCCGGTGCCCGGCGGCGGCTGGCGCGTGCACGCACGACTGCCGGTACCGCCATGACGATCCGCGTGCTCCTGGTGGACGACCAGGCATGGCTGCGGCTGGGGTTCCGGGCGGTGCTGGAGCAGGAGCCCGACCTCGAGGTGGTCGGAGAGGCCGGCGACGGCGAGCGGGCCGTCGCCCAGACAAGGGCGTTGCGGCCGGACGTCGTGCTGATGGACGTGCGCATGCCGGCCATGGACGGTATCGAGGCGACGCGGCGGATCGTCGCGTCCGGTTCTGCGGCCCGGGTCCTCATGCTGACCACGTTCGACCTGGACGAGTACGTGTTCGCCGCGCTTCGCGCCGGCGCCAGCGGATTCCTGCTCAAGGACGCGCTGCCGGCGGACCTGCTGAGCGGCATTCGCGTGGTCGCGTCCGGCGACGCGGCCGTCGCCCCGGCGGTGACGCGACGGCTGATCTCGGCATTCGCCTCCCACCTACCGGTACCGGGCACACCGGCGCCGCTGGACGCCTTGACCGCACGAGAGCGAGACGTGCTGATGGCGCTCGCCCGCGCCCGCTCGAACGCCGAGATCGCCGCGCGCTTGCACATCTCCGAGGCGACCGTGAAGGTCCACGTTGGACGCGTGCTCGGCAAGCTCGGGTTGCGTGACCGCGCGCAGGCAGTGGTGTTCGCGTACGAGAACGGTGTGATCCGCGCCGGGGCTCCTGGGACGGAAACGTCAGGCATCTCATGGGACTAGACAGCTAGGCGGGGCGGGGGACGGAGGACCATTCGGGGAGGGTGAACCAGTGGGGGAGGGCGCGGCGGAGGGGTTCGGGGGCCTGGATTCGCAGGGTGTGGGCGCGTAGGGCGTCGGACCAGGTGCGGTCGCCGCGCCAGATCTCGGTCATGCTGCGCAGGGCGGTGGTGACGGTGACGGTTACGGGGTGGCCGGGGTCGGTGTCGCAGACGTCGACCTCGGGGCCGTTGATCACGAGCCACCAGTGGCGGCTGGCGGGCGGGACGTCGGGGAACAGGAACTCGATGACCGTCCGCTCGGCCGGGACGGCGGCGCGGTCGACGTTGCGGTGCATGTCCCACAGCAGCAGCTTGGGGTCCAGGTCCTCGTCGCCCAGCTCGCCGATCCAGCGGACGCCCCAGGCGGCGAGCGCCTCGACGACCGGGCGCAGCTCGTGGCCGGCCTGGGTCAGGATGTACCGCACGTCGTTGTCCTCGGCGTGCCTCTCGACGATGCCGGCGTGGGCGAGCTGGTGCAGGCGCCGCGACAGCAGGGTGGGGGACATGCGCGGCAGGCCGCGGCGCAGCTCGTTGAAGCGTTCCGTGCCGCACACCAGTTCGCGGATCACCAGCAGCGTCCAGCGTTCGTCAAGCAGTTCCACGGCCTTGGCGACCGGGCAGAACTGGTGATAGGAGGAGCCCATTCCCGCAGTCTAGGTTCGGCCGGCGTGAAGGAAAGGTGCGAGCCGAACCGGGTATGAGCCGCCGGTACAGATCGTGTACTAGATGGCGAGGCCGTCTCTTCCTACCGTCGGTCCCAGTCCACGAGGACGACGACGAGGGGGAACGATGAACGTACACGGCGACGCCCTTGAGGCCGACCGCGCTCTCAAGGCCAGGCATCGCGTCATGTGGGCGCTGGGCGACTATCCCGCGGTCGCCGCCGAGGTCATCCCCGACCTGGGCGCGATCCTGGTCGAGGCGTGCGGGGTGCGGCGGGGGGACCGGGTGCTGGACGTGGCGGCGGGCTCGGGCAACGCCGCGATCCCCGCGGCGCTGGCGGGGGCCGGCGTGGTGGCGGCTGACCTGACCCCGGAACTGCTGGAGGCGGGGCGGGTGCTGGCCGATCGGCGCGGGGCGCGGGTCGAGTGGCGGCAGGCGGACGCCGAGGCCCTTCCGTTCGGGGACGGCGAGTTCGACACGGTCATGTCCTGTGTCGGGGCCATGTTCGCCCCCCGCCATCAGGCCGCCGCCGGCGAGCTGATCAGGGTCTGCCGGCCGGGCGGCACGATCGGCCTGGTCAACTGGACGCCGGAGGGGTTCATCGGCCAGATGTTCGCGACGATGCGGCCGTTCGCGCCCCCGCCCCCGCCGGGCGCGCAGCCCCCTCCGCTGTGGGGCGACGAGGACCACGTCCGCGGGCTGCTGGGGGACGCCGTCACCGACGTCGTGGCACGCAAGCGGACGATCACGGTCGACCGGTTCGCCGGCCCGGACGCCTTCCGCGACTACTTCAAGGCCAACTACGGCCCGACCGTGGCCGTGTACCGGGCTTTGGCCGGGGACCCCGACCGGGTCGCCGCCCTGGACCGGGAGCTCGCCGACCTGGCGGGACGCCATCTGCACGGCGGGGAGAAGGCGGCGATGGAGTGGGAGTACCTCCTCCTCACGGCGCGCAGGCGAGGCTGACGGCGCCGACCGTCAGCCGAGGATCCGGGGTGGCACTGCCATGCCCGGTGATGGGCCGGGCCGTCGCGAGGGGCGGCGGCCGGCGGCGGCGGCTCGGGGGCCGCTGGGGATCAGGCGTGCTGGGGGATCGTCTTCTGGATCCAGACCTGGACCAGGCGGGCGAACAGCGCCTCGACGAGGATGACGGCAGCCTTCGCCAGCACGGTGGCGATGATGTGGGACATCGGAACCTCACAACTGGGAGTTTTGGTTGCTTTATACAGCATCAGGGAGGTTTGTAGCTATATGTCTAGTTCCGTGTGTCGTGTCGGTGAACAGCTAGTGACCGTTGGTGTCCCATGAGCTGATCAACCGGCTCACCGCGCCGGCCGCCGCGCCGCTGCCCAGCCCGATGGCCCAGCCCAGCGGGCCGACCGGGCGGCAGCCGAACAGGTGGCTGAGGCCGGGGAGGGACACGGCCAGCGCGAGGGCGGCCAGGGAGGCGGCGGTCGCGGCGAGCACCGTCCGGTCCCTGCCGCTGATCGCCAGCGTCTGGACGAGCTGCGCGGACACCAGCCCGATGAGGCCGATCGTGTCGGCCCGGGCGGCGCCGCCCGTGACCCGGCCGAACGTCCACGCCAGGAAGGCCGCCGACGCGGTGATGCCGGCGCGCAGGTAGATGTCACGGGTCAGCGCCGCCCCCAGCGAGGCCTCCGGGCCCTCGCGCAGGAGCTTCGCGGGGCTCGTCGAGGCCGGCGGGCGGACGGCGATGGCCAGGGCGGGCAGCATGTCGGTCAGCAGGTTGACCAGCAGGAGCTGGCGGGCGTTCAGGGTGTTGCGGCCGGACACCAGGTTGGACCCCACGGTGAAGACGATCTCCCCGAGGTTGCCGCCCAGCAGCATGCTCAGCGCGTCGCGGACCGAGCTCCACATCGCCCGGCCCTCGACGATGGCGTCCACGATCGTCTCGATGCGGTCGTCGGTGACCACCACGTCCGCGGCGGCGCGCGCCGCCGGGGTGGCCCGGCTCCCCAGCGCGATGCCGACGTCGGCCAGCCGGATGGCGGGCGCGTCGTTGGCGCCGTCGCCGGTCACCGCCACGACCCGCCCGGCACGCTGGAGGCCGTCCACGATCCGCGCCTTGTCGGCGGGGGTGGCGCGCGCGAAGACCGACACGTCGGGCAGGACCTCGGCGAGCTCGGAGTCGTCGATCCCTTCGAGCTCGGGGCCGGTCATCACACGCTGGCCGTTGAGCAGGTTCAGCTCGGCGGCGATGGCCTCGGCCGTGCTCGGATGGTCACCGGTGACCATGACGACCCGGACGCCCGCGCCCAGCAGCCGGCCGACGCTCTGGGCCGCCGTCGGCCGCACCGGGTCGGCCAGCCCCAGGTAGCCGAGGAAGCACAGGTCGTCGATGCGCGACTCGTCCAGGTCCTGGCGGCTGGACGCGGCCCGCTCGGCCACCGCCAGCACGCGGTAGCCCTGCTCGGCGAGCCGGTCCACCTCCTTGGCCAGCGACTCGGCGGCGGCCTCGTCCAGCGCCAGCACCTCGCCGTCGCTCAGCATGGTGGTGCAGCGGGTCAGCAGCACCTCCGGCGCGCCCTTCACGCTCAGCAGGTGGGCGGCCTCGCCGCCGCGCTCCGTCGGCACGATCACGCCGAGCACCGCGTGGTAGCCACGCGACGGCTCGAACGGCAGCTCGTCGACGCGCTCCCACCCCGGGACGTCCTCCTGCGGCGACACCCCCACCGCCTTGGCTCCGTCCACCACCGCCCGGTCGGTGAGGTGCGCGATCACCCGGCCGCCGCCGGACGGCGGGCTCGCCCGCAGCGCGGCGGCCAGGATGCGCCGGAAGTCGGCGGGCAGCTCCTCCAGCGGGCGCTCCACGCGACCGTCGGACACCCGGCGCAGGCTGATGCGCCCCTCGGTCAGGGTGCCGGTCTTGTCGAAGCACAGCACGTCGACCCGCCCGAGCGCCTCGATGGTCGACGGGTTGCGCACCAGCGTCTCGCGGACCGACAACCGCCGGGCCGCGGCCAGCTCCGCGAGGGTCGCGATGAACGGCAGGCCCTCCGGCACCGCGGCCACCGCCAGGCTGACCGCCGGGGCCAGCGCCGTGGCGGGCGACACGTTGCGCAGCAGGTTGGTGACCATGAGCAGGACGCCGGAGCCGAACGCCACCGGCATGATCTGCCTGCTGAGCGCGCGCAGCCGCAGCTCGACGCCGGACGGCGGCGCCTCCCTGTCCCCCAGCTCGGCCGTGCGCCCCGCTTCGGTGGCCGTCCCGGTGGACACCACCACCGCCGTGCCGAAGCCGGCGGCGACCGTGGTGCCCTCGTAGACCATGGAGCTGCGGTCGGCGACGGAGAGCGCGGCGGTCGGCGCGGGTGACTTGGTGACGAGCTGCGACTCGCCGGTCAGCGACGACTCGTCGACCTCCAGCCCGCGCGCCTTCAGCACCCGGCCGTCGGCGGGCACGGCGTCCCCGGCCCGCAGCTCGATGACGTCGCCGCGCACCAGCTTGTCGGCGGTGACGCCGACCGTCCCCTCGGGGCGGCGCAGCCGCACGGGGACGGCGGTGGCGCCTTCGAGCCGCCGCAGCGCCCGGGCGGCGCCGGCCCGCTGCGTCCCCCCGATGAGGCCGTTGACGGCCAGCACCCCGGCGATCAGCACGGCGTCCAGCGCCGACCCCACGGCGACCGAGACGGCGGCGGCGACGCCGAGCACCGGGGTCAGCGGGTTGGCCAGCTCCTCGGCCGACGCCCGCAGCAGCGAGGCGGGGCCCGCGACCGCGCGCTTGGCGGGACGCTCCCGGCGCCGCACGGCCTCGGCCTCGGGCAGCCCGGCAGCCGTCGAGGACACCCGCGACAGCACGTCGTGCGCGGGCAGCGCGTGCCACGGCGTGCGGTCGGCGCGCGGGGGCAGCGTGACGCGGTCCAGGTCGCGCCCGGCCCACACGCCCCAGGCGAGCGAGACGAGGGACGTGCCGTCGCCGGCGATCTGCACCCGCCGCAGCGCGCGCGGCCCCGGGCTGAGCACGGCCAGCAACCCCCCGGCCGTCGCGCCGACGGCGCTCACCCGCAGGCAACGCTCGCTGGTGGCCTTCACCCGCGAGACCGACTTCAGCAGCACGTACGCCGCGTCGGGCCCGCCGACGACGGCCGCGTCCCATGGCGGGCGCGCCGAACGCGACAGCAGGCCGATGCCCAGGTCGGCCTCGCCCAGGCCGCGCCGCGCCCGCTGCCCCACCACCGCGACGCGGTTCCCGGCGGCCTGCAGCTCCCGCACCGAGGCCGCCAGCCGGGCGCCGCCGGCCACGAAGCCGTCGGCGCCCAGCCGCCAGCCCAGGCTGCGGTCACCGCCCGCCAGCAGCACCCGGCACGTGTCCCCGGTGGCGCCGACCAGCGCCTCGGCGTAGGGATGGACCTCCGGCACCATGCCCACCAGCGCGACCCGCCTGCGGCCGTGCTTGACGGCGACCGGCCGCACGCCCTCCGGCCAGTGCGCCGCCTCCCGCGGCACCTGGGCCAGCGGTTCGGCGGCCCAGTCGTCCCGCCGTCGTGGCACGGTGGCGTCCACGCCCTCCAGCAGCGTGTACACCCGCGAGTGCAGGTCCTGCTCGTCCGGGACGAGCGGCAGCACCTCGTGGATGATCCACGGGCCCATGGTCAGCGTCTCGGCGTCGAACACCACCGTGTCGAGCCGGTCCATCACCCGCAGCGCGTCGCGGTTGAGCACGAGCCCGCCGCGCCGCGCGGTCGCCCGCCCGAGCGAGCTGAGGAAGGCGTCCCGGCCCAGCCGGGCCGCCTTGGGCGTCCCGGCCACCAGCATCGCCAGCGCGCGCCGCCCGTCGGAGGACAGCACCGCGGTCAGGCCGTAGGAGCCGAGCGCGCCGATGCTGACCACGTCGGCGTAGCGCTCGATGGGGCCGCGGGGCAGGGGGACGGGCCGCGGGGCGACGGCGGTCCTGATGAAGCGGTAGGAGCCCTTCCTGCGGGCGAACTCCTCCTCGCGCACCGCCCAAGCCTCACGGCCGGCCTGGGACTCGGTGAAGCGGCCGAGCGCCGCCAGCGAGTCGATGGCCAGCCCGAGCGGGCGCAGCGCCAGCGTCTGGGAGGCGTACCTGGTGGTGGCGAAGATGAAACCGGCGGTCTGCGCGCCGAGGCGGCGCTCCAGCGCGCGCCGCACGCTCGGCGTCGCCTCTGCGAGCTGCATCAGCGCCGGCAGGACCGGGGGCACGCGGGCCACCCCGGTGAGCTGGCCGGCGATGGACAGGCCGATGCCTGCCAGCCCGGCGCTCAGCTCGACGATGGCCCGGGCCTGGTGCTCGACGGCGTGCCGGTTGACGCGGTGGTGGTGGTCGCGCTCACCTTCGTCGGGCTCACCCTGGTCGGCCACGTCCGTCTGCTCGATGACCGACAGCACCCGCTGCCGGTCGACGGCGCCTGTGTCGCAGCAGACGAACACGAAGCGTAGGGCGCCGTTCACCTCGGCGCGCTCGACGTCGTCCAGCGCGCACAGCCGTTCCTCCAGGACGCGGGCGGCGGGCCCGGTGCCGGGCCCGCCGATGGTCCGCAGCTCGACGCGGACGCCGCCCGGGCAGGGGTGCAGCTGCCGGGGCCGGGGGAGCAGGTCGCGCACGGGCTCCGGCAGCAGGGTCGTCATCGCCCCCAGCGGGTCCTTCAGCTCCCGCACCAGGGAGGAGACCGCCCTGCCCGGGGCGCGCAGCACCGGGAGCGCCGCGCCGACGGCGCCTGCCGGGCCGGTGAGGTGCGGCAGAATCGACGTCACCGTTCCCAGCGAACCCCTGAGCACGCCGAGCGGGAACATGGTGCCTCCAGGAACTGGGCCGATACGCCGATCAGACCGCGAATACGCGATCTGACCGTTCGATCATAGAAAGTCCCAGGTCAGAGGCAGTTCAATGTCTGCCTGTGCGGCTTCCTCATTTCGGTGCCGAGGTGGAGCGCGGCGTCGTGGACGCCGTTCCGGTCGTGGATCCCGTTCCCGGCGTGGACCGGGTCGCCGCGGATCCCGTTCCGTTCGCGGGCCGGGTCGCCGTCCCCCCGGTGGACCGGGTCGCCGTGGACCCCGTGGCGCGGGATGCGGCGGCCCTCGTGCCGCTCGTGGCGCGGGAGGCGGCCGTCTTCGTGCCGGACGCGGCGCGCGATGCCGCGGCCCTCGTCCCGGACGTCGCGCGGGAGGCCGCGGCCCTCGTGCCCGACGTCGCGCGGGAGGCGGCGCTCCTCGTGCCGCTCGTGGCGCGGGACGCGGTGGCTCGCGTCCCGGTCGTGGACCGGGAACCGGTGGCCCTCGTTCCCGTGGTCGACCGGGATGCCGAGCCCGTGGCCGACCTGGACCTGGAGGACGGGGTCGCCGACCGCGTGCGGGACGACGTCGAGGACCGCGACGTCGTCGACGGGGTGCCGGTGCGGCTCGCCCGGGACGTCCGGGGCTCCGCGGGGGCCGGGGTCTCGCGCCCGCCGCCCTGCATTCGGCGCGCCCGCTGGGCGATCACGGTGCCGAGGCCGATCGCGGCGGCGACGGGCCACTCCAGCAGGCCCACGACCGTGAGCGCCCCGAGGCCGCCGTAGTAGAGGAGACGCTCGGGCGGAGGCATGAAGGTCTTGGCGGTCTCCACCGCCCGGCCCATCTCCTGGCGGCGGCCGCTCGTGGCGCCCTGCCCGCCGGCGCGGGCCGCGGGCCTGCGCTGCGTTCCCGGCATGCGCGGCATGCGCGGCATGTGCGGCCGATGGACGTGAAAGCTCACGACTGGCGTGTCCAGGGCGAGCAGGTCGCCGTTGGATGCGGAGCGCGATCCGGTGGCATCTCGGGTCGAACGGGATGTGGTGACCGTCATGGCCTCTCCTCGAGCAGCGAGCAATCTTCTTACTTCACCTTTTGCCCACGTCACCCATCCCCACCAGCACCTTTCGTCCTGTCCTGCAATGTCTTCTTTTACCGTCGCTCGCCCGAAGCCGCGCGCCCGGTGCCGCGCTGTCGCGCGCAGGCCCGGCAGCGTAGGCTCGCGGAGCGTGAGCGTGGATCTGGACTTCGTCAGCGAGTACGCGGGCCGGCCGCCGGCCGCCCTGACCCGGCGCGACGTCGCACGTGCCCTGCTCGCGGTGCCGAGCGGCCACGCCCTGGTCGCGATCCCCGACCTGCGGCTGGAGCTCCTGGCGGCCGGCAACCCGATGTCCGTGCCCTTCTGGGACTCGGCCAAGGCCGCGCTCGCCGGCATCGAGTCGGGGGCGGCGACCGTCGGCGACGTCCAGCGGTGGCTGGAGTCCACCGGCACCGAGCCGGTCCTCATCACCCGCGGCTACTTCGTCTGGCCCGAGGAGGGCGAGCGCGGCCCGGTGGCCGACGACCTGTACGAGCGGCTCGTCTCCCACCTGGAGGAGCGCGTCGCGAGCGGCGAGATCGACCCCGACCGGCTGGCGTCCGGCGACGCCGAGGCCCGCGAGGCGTACGAGGAGATCCAGGACCGCTGGCTGACCACCGCGCTGCCGGACGGCCGGGTGCCCAGCGTCGCGGTCGACGACGAGCTGAGCGAAGGGCTGTTCGCCTCCTGGGACGAGGAGGAGGCGTTCGCGCTGGCGGAGCTGCGGCGGGTGCTCGCCGACCTGCCGGAGCCCGACTGCCCGGCGGCCGAGCTGGCGGACGCGGCCGCGCGGCTGCGCCTGTTGCTGCGGGAGCCCGGCTACCCGGGCGCGGTGCTGCGGGCCTGCGCCGGGCTGGACGACGCTCCGCTGCCCGAGAGTGACACCGAGCTGTGGCTGGCCGCGGCGGCGGGCGTCGCCGCGCCCGTCGCCGACCTGCAGGACGAGGACGAGCACCGGTTCTGGAACATCTCCGGCGAGCTGGGCCCGGAGGACGCCGCGCTGGCGTCGCTGTGCACGATCCACCACGCCGACTGGCTCGCCGCCGTCACCGAGCTGGCCCGGCGCGGGCCCGGGGTGCTGGCCACGCCCGAGCGCATCGCCAGGTTCGTCGCCGAGTCGGAGGACATCGACGTCGACATGGACCAGCCGGAGGACCTGGAGGCGACCGAGGAGCTGTTCTCGGCGGTCATCCCGCTGTGGGAGCGCCTCGGCATCGTCGACACCAAGGCGATCTTGACGCCGCTCGGCTGGTGGGGCCTGCCCAAGGCGCTGGAGCGGGCCTGGACCCCCGAGTGACGCGGCCCCGGAGCGCGTACGGCCGGGCCGTCAGCCTCGCGCGGTGACGCCCGGCCGGCCTCACGGGGCGCCCGGCCGGCCTCGCGCGGGGGACGCCCGGCGGGGCCGGCTCAGGCCTCGGCGGCGGGCTCGGGCGCGGGGGTGATCAGGTCGGCGTACTCGGGGTGCTTCTCGACGTAGCGCGCGACGAACGGGCACAGCGGCACCACGTGCACGCCGGCCTCGCGGGCGCCGTCGAGCGCGCCGCGCACCAGGCGGCTGCCGAGCCCGCGGCCCTCGAACTCGTCGTCGATCTCGGTGTGCGTGATGACGAGCTTGCCCGGCTTGCGGCGGTAGTCGGCGAAGCCGGCGAGCCGGCCGTCGACGGTGACCTCGTAGCGGGAGGCGTCGGCGTTGTCGACGACGTCGACGGCTTCCATCTGGGGATTCCTCTCGTCGGGCACCGGGCTAGCGCTGCCCGTCGGGCTTCGGCGAAGGGGAGTCGGGCTCGCCTTCGTACGGAACCTCGATCTTGGAGATCTGCTTGTTCATCGACTTCACGAGGAAGTACAGGGCCACGCCGATCGCGGCGACCACGAGGAAGCCGAGGATGCCGGGCCCCACCGGGGTGGCGGGCGCGGCCAGGGCGTACACGGCGGTGACGTTCACACTTCAAGTCTGCCACCGGGCGGGTGTGGTCCGTGCCCCGGGCGGGGCCTCGCGGCGCCCCGCCCCGGCACGGCTCGCGCGTCAGGCCGTGGCGCGCGTGATCTCGCCCGCGTGGATGCCGGCGAACAGGTCGTCCTCGGGCAGCTCGGTGTCGACCAGCGACCGGGCCAGGTGGTAGTCCTCGGTAGGCCAGACCTCCTGCTGCAGCTCGCGAGGGCAGACGAAGAAGAAGCCGTCGGGGTCGACCTGGGTGGCGTGCGCCATCAGCGCGAGGTCACGCGTCTCGAAGTACTCGCCGCACCTGACCCGCGTGGTGACCTCCCACTTCTGCGGACGGTCCTCCCAGCGGGCGATCCAGTCGCCGTACGGCGAGCCGATGCCGCGTTCGGTCATGGCCTGGTGCAGGGCCTCGAACCGCTCGCGGGTGAAGCCCATGTGGTAGTAGAGCTTGAGTGGCTGCCAGGGCTCGCCGAGCCCGATGTAGCGGTCGGGGTCGCCCGCGGCCTCGAACGCCTCGACCGACACCTTGTTGGTCATGATGTGGTCGGGGTGCGGGTAGCCGCCGTCGTCGTCGTAGGTGAGGATCACGTGCGGCTTGAACGCGCGCACCGCGGCCACCAGCGGGGCCGCGGCGACCTCGACGGGCTGGAGCGCGAAGCAGCCGTCTGGCAGCGCCTCGTTCTCGTCCTCTGGCAGGCCCGAGTCGACGAAGCCCATGAACTGCTGGTCGACGTCGAGGATCTCGCGGGCCTTCTCCATTTCGAGGCGCCTGACCTCGGTGATGTTCTCCAAGATGTCGGGCCGCTCCATCTTCGGATTCAAGATCGAGCCGCGTTCACCGCCCGTACACGTACACACCAGCACGTCCACGCCCTGGCTACGGTAGAGCGCCATGGTGGCCGCTCCCTTGCTCGACTCGTCGTCGGGGTGCGCGTGGACGGCCATCAGCCTCAGCGGTGCACTCACGGCTCGTTTCTCCTCAGATGTTCCAGGCCGGTTGCCCGGAGAGGCTGGCTTCGCGCGGGGCGACGCGAAGGGCACGGCCCCTGCGGGGGACAATTGTCTCGTGCAACACCGAGGAACCGCAGGGAGATTCCACCATGACCGATAGTGATGCCGGTTCCCACGCCGGTGGCCCGGTTCTGGGGACCCCAGACTCCTATCCGGAGCGTCCTGGGCGGTTCGGTCGTCCGGGAAGATACCTCGCGTTCATCGTCCTCGGCGTCTTCGTGGCCGCGGCCATGGGCGGCTGGGGCTACGTGATGATGACCGCCAAGGGCAACCCCGAGGCGCTCAGCCAGGTGATCGCCTTCAAGCTGGACGGCTCCAGCGCGGTGACGGTAACCTTCCAGGTGCACAAGCCCGCCGAGCGGACGGCCGTGTGCAGGTTGCGCGCCAGCGACACCAAGCATGTCGAGGTCGGCGCCCGCGACGTCTCGATTCCCCCGGGCCGGGAGGACGTCCAGCTGACCGAGCGCGTCGAGACCAGCGCGCGTGCGACTTCGGGCCACGTCCAGTACTGCTATCTCGTAGAATAAGACTTTTGGGAAAGCGTTCGAGCCGGGATATTTTTGTTAGTCTCCCGGAATTCGGACGCTGGCAACTCAGACGAGGACGCAAGGAGAACCCGTGGTCGACTCCCGCGACGAGAACGTCACCTGGCTGACGCAGGAGGCGTACGACCGCCTGAAGGCGGAGTTCGAGCATCTCTCGGGGCCCGGCCGCGTCGACATCGCCAAGAAGATCGAAGCGGCCCGCGAAGAGGGTGACCTCAAGGAGAACGGCGGATACCACGCCGCCAAGGAGGAGCAGGGCAAGATGGAGGCCCGCATCGCCCAGCTGCGGCAGCTCCTCGATCTGGCGAGGGTGGGCGAGGCCCCGCGCATGGAAGGCGTGGTCGGGCCGGGCATGACGGTCACCATCCGGTTCGACGGCGACGACGAGGTCACGTTCCTGCTGGCGTCCCGCGAGGAGAGCGGCGCCCCGATCGACGTCTACTCGCCGCGCTCCCCGCTGGGCGCCGCGATCAACGGCAAGAAGATCGGCGAGCGGGCCACGTACACGCTGCCCAACGGCCGGCAGAACACCGTCGAGATCCTTGAGGCGGTGCCCTACATCGGCAACTGAGCCCGCGAGCGGCCGCGCACGCCGCGCCAGGATGATCCGCCTTGGGCGTGGCCCGGGCGGATCACGGCTGTTCCGGGCGGATCACCGGGCATTCAGCCGCGAAGTTCGCGACAATCGGCACTGACCGGGATACCGCACGCGCCTGGACGTTCGGGTACGAGTGCGGCACTCTCGTCATGGGCCAGACATGATGAACCACGGCGAAAGGGGGAGCCGCGTGCTCGATCGGCGACCGCGCGGCTCGACCGTCGTCCGAGAACGCCTCACCCGGGGTCTGGGCTCCGCCCGTGCCTACGTGGGCGGCGCCCTAGCCGAGGCCCGTGAGGATCTCAGCTACGGCCCCCGCCTGCGCCCGCGTCCCCGCGCGCTGTCGCCGGTGGTCCGCCGCCTGGTGCCTTCGGTCGCTGTGGGCCTGGTCGCCGTGCTGGCGGCCGACCTGATGCTGCTCGGCGAGATGAACGCCCGCTCCGACGAGATCGCGGCGGCCGCCCGGCAGGAGGTGCCCAAGCGTGTCACCGGGTACGTCGCGGCGACGCGCGAGCTGCCGGTCGCGGCGGCCCCGCCGCCCGCGGTGGCGCCGCTTTCTGAGCTGCGCAAGCCGCACCTGTTCGTGGTGGCGCCCCGCTCGCTGTCGAGTGCCGCCGTCGCCAGGGTGAGGGGGCACCGCCAGGTCGGGGCGGTCGAGGTGGTGGACGCCGCCGAGGTCGCCATGGCCGGCAAGCGCGTGCAGACCATGGGGGTCGACCCCTCGACGTTCCGCGCCTACACGCCGCGCTCCACCGCCAAGTCGGACGCCCTGTGGAACGGCGTGGCCGCGGGCGACGTCGCGGTGTCGTTCACGCTGGGGAGCGACGGCGGCGTGGCCCTCGGCTCCACCGTCGACGCGGGCGGCAGGAAGTTGCGCGTCGGCGCCTACGCCACCATGGGCATGGGCCTGATCAACGCCGTGGTCTCCCACGACATGGCGCGCTCGCTGGGCGTGCCGGCGGGCAACGCGCTGGTCGTCAGCGCCCCGGGGGCCGACTCGGGCAAGCTTCGGCTGGCCCTGCTCAAGCTGCTGCCCAAGGGCAGCCAGATCGCTCTGATCAACCCCGTGCTGAAGCCTCCGGCCTCGCAGGGCCGCACCGCCACCGCCTGGCCGCAGGGCTCGTTCATGACCACCGACCAGCTCCGGGTCGCGCTGACCGCCGCGGCGGGCAAGCTCGGACGGCCGTACGTCTGGGGCGCCGAGGGCCCGGAGACCTTCGACTGCTCCGGGTTGGTGCAGTGGGCGTTCCGCCAGGCGGGCGTGCTCATGCCACGCGTCACCCACCAGCAGTGGGTGGCCGGGCCGCAGGTGCCGCTCGCCCAGGCGCAGCCCGGTGACCTGCTGTTCTGGCGCAACGACCCGACCAACCCCGGGTACATCTCGCACGTGGCGATCTACTGGGGCAACGGCAAGATGCTGCACGCCCCCCGCACGGGCGACGTCGTGAAGATCGCCCCGGTATCCACCCGGAACCTCGCCGGAGTGGTGCGCGTCAGCCCCCAGGTGTCGGCCCGCGTCCGCTGAGCGCGGGCGGGCCCATCGACTTCGAAGCACGCCGGCCCGGCGGCTCTTGAGCTTGGCCTGTATCCATGTAATCTTCATTACATGGATACAGAAGAAGGGGTCATCGTCTCGTGGTTCACCGGGCGGCTGCCGGAGGGGTGGTTCTCCGGGCAGCCCGAGTTCGTGATCGACCGCGAGGAGATCGCGCTGGTCGGCGCGCTGCCGGTGCCGGCCGCGGCCGAGCAGGCGTCGGACGCCGAGCGGGCGGCCATGCTGGACGGGCACGTCCAGAGGTTCCGGGAGGAGACCCGCGAGCGGCGCATCGAGATCGCGCGGGAGGCTGAGCACCGGTTCCGCCGCAAGGTCTCCTGGGGCGTCTCCTGCGGGGACGAGAAAGTGATGTTCACCACGCTTTCCGTGCCGGTCATGACCCGGCTGCGGCAGCAGGAGCGCCAGGTGCTCGACACGTTGGTGGCGGCGGGCGTCGCGCGCAGCCGCAGCGACGCCCTCGCCTGGTGCGCGCGGCTTGTCGGCGCGCACACCGACACCTGGCTCGCTGACCTGCGTGATGCCCTCCAGCATGTCGACCGCGTGCGCTCGGAGGGGCCCGGCATGGGCCGGTGAATTGGCCTAAACCAATTCGTGAACAGGCCTAGACCATTCGCATTGGCCTATACCAATGTGTACTCCGCCCGCCGCCGGGGAAGCGGTCCCGGCGGCCGGAGCGGCTCTTTTATCTCGGTCAAACGTGGGTAAACTCCCACGAACCATCGCGGTTCCTGCCTGCAGTGACGTCGTTTGACGGGCGGCGGACAGGGGCCACGGCGGCCGTCCGAATTCACCGGTGTGAAACAGAAATGAAATACAAGGCTGGATCTCCCCAATAGAGGGGTCTGTTTAGCCGTGTATTCACCTACTGGTCTACGCCAATTGGATTCGGGACGGATTGTCGTTAATGATGTCTGGCCTGAGAGTAAGGAGCCGGCCCCGTGTCCGTTTCCAGCGAGAAGACCGCCCCGACGACCCACGCCGGGCTTGTGGCCTGGGTTCGCGAGATCGCCGAGCTGACCCGTCCCGACCGCGTCGAGTGGTGCGACGGGTCCGAGGGCGAGTGGACGCGCCTCACGAACCTCCTGGTCAAGCAGGGCACCTTCACCCGGCTCACCAAGCGCCCGAACAGCTTCCACGCGGCGTCCGACCCCTCCGACGTCGCCCGCGTCGAAGACCGCACCTTCATCTGCTCCGAGGACCCCGAGGACGCCGGCCCGACCAACAACTGGATCGCCCCCGACGAGATGCGCCGCACCTTCGGCGAGCTGTTCGACGGCTCGATGCGCGGCCGCACGATGTACGTCGTCCCGTTCTGCATGGGCCCGCTGGGCGGGGAGCTCTCCCAGCTCGGCGTCGAGATCACCGACTCGCCGTACGTCGCCGTGTCGATGCGCCTGATGACCCGCATGGGCCAGGACGCCCTGCGGCTCATCGAGGAGCGCGGCGCCTTCGTCAAGGCGGTCCACTCGGTGGGCGCCCCGCTCGCGGACGGCCAGGAGGACGTGCCCTGGCCGTGCAGCGATACCAAGTACATCAGCCACTTCCCCGAGACCCGGGAGATCTGGTCCTACGGCTCGGGCTACGGCGGCAACGCGCTGCTCGGCAAGAAGTGCTACGCGCTGCGCATCGCCAGCGTCATGGCACGCGACGAGGGCTGGCTCGCCGAGCACATGCTGATCCTCAAGCTGACCCCGCCCGGCGGCGAGCCGCGTTACGTGGCCGCCGCCTTCCCCTCGGCCTGCGGGAAGACCAACCTGGCCATGCTGGAGCCGACCATCCCGGGGTGGAAGGTCGAGACGGTGGGCGACGACATCGCCTGGATGCGCTTCGGCGAGGACGGGCGGCTGCGCGCGATCAACCCCGAGGCCGGCTTCTTCGGCGTGGCACCCGGCACCGGGCAGTCGACGAACGCCAACGCCGTGCGGACGCTGTGGGGCAACAGCATCTTCACCAACGTCGCGCTGACCGACGACGGCGACGTGTGGTGGGAGGGGCTCACCGACGAGCCTCCGGCGCACCTGACCGACTGGCGGGGCCGCGACTGGACACCGGACTCGCCGGAGCCCGCCGCCCACCCCAACGCCCGGTTCACCACGCCGGCGGCCCAGTGCCCGACGATCGCGCCCGAGTGGCGCGACCCCGAGGGCGTGCCGATCTCGGCGATCCTGTTCGGCGGACGCAGGGCGACCGCCGTGCCGCTGGTCACCGAGTCGCTGAGCTGGCAGCACGGCGTCTTCCTCGGGTCGAACGTGGCCTCCGAGAAGACGGCTGCCGCCGAGGGCAGGGTCGGCGAGCTTCGTCGCGACCCGTTCGCCATGCTTCCGTTCTGCGGCTACAACATGGGCGACTACTTCGCCCACTGGATCGAGATCGGCAAGACCGGCTCGCCCGGCAGGCTGCCCCGGCTCTACTACGTCAACTGGTTCCGCAAGGACGCCTCCGGCCGGTTCCTGTGGCCGGGGTTCGGCGAGAACAGCCGCGTGCTGAAGTGGATCGTCGAGCGCCTGGACGGCCGGGCCGAGGCCGTCGAGACGCCCATCGGCCTGGTGCCGCCGCTCGGCGCGCTCGACACCGAGGGCCTGGACATCGCCGAGGCCGACCTCCGGACGCTGCTGTCGGTCGACCGCGACGTCTGGAAGGAGGAGGCCGCGCTGATCCCCGGGCACTTCGACACCTTCGGCGCGCACCTGCCCAAGGAGCTGTGGGACGAGTACACCGCCCTGGTCGACCGCCTGAACTGACCCGGCGCGGCACCGGGGCCGCGCGGCGGGCGTTCCGCCGCGCGGCCCGTCCCCTCGCGTGTCCGCGAGGTGTCCGGCACGTGGCCTCCCGGGCCGGGCCAGGTGAAGCGGGAGGCGGCAGCCTGCGGGGCGCGTGATAATTGCCTGTGTCAACGCCCTTAAGCGGAAGGGCGGCGAAGGGGAGGCTCCCATGGGCGTGCGCGACCTCGTGTACCGGCTGTACGAGCGCCGGCTCGGGACGAGGCTGTCCGCCGACCAGATTCCCAGGCACGTGGGCGTCATCGTCGACGGAAACCGCCGCTGGGCGCGGGCCATGGGCCATCGCGACGTGCGTCACGGGCACCAGAAGGGCGCGGACAAGATCTCCGAGCTGCTCGAATGGTGCCGCGAGGCCGGTGTGGAGATCGTCACGGTCTGGCTGCTGTCCAGCGACAACCTCACGCGGCCGAAGGAAGAGCTCGACCCCCTGATGGAGATCATCGAGGACACCGTCCAGGGGCTGGTGGCCGGAGGATGGCACGTCAACACCATGGGCGCTCTGGACCTTTTGCCGGATCGGACGGCAAGAATCCTCAAAGATGCGAAAGAAGGGACATCACGGCGTCCTGGGCTGATTGTGAACGTTGCAGTTGGGTATGGAGGAAGGCGTGAGATCGCTGATGCGGTGCGCTCTCTCCTCCAGGAGCACGCCAGCACGGGCGCGAGCATCGAGGAACTCGTCGAGGTCCTCGATGTCGAGCACATCGCGGAGCATCTCTACACGCGCGGCCTCCCCGACCCGGATCTTCTCATCCGCACTTCGGGAGAGCAGCGACTCTCCGGATTCCTGCTCTGGCAGAGCGCACACTCGGAGTTCTACTTCTGCGAGGCCTACTGGCCTGACTTCCGCAGGGTCGACTTCCTGCGTGCGCTTCGCTCCTACGCCGCGCGGCACCGACGGTACGGCAGCTGAAACACCACGTGAACACCCCTACATGGCCATGATTGGTCTGTTGGGGAGGGGGAATTCACGACGTACCGTTAGCAGTAGGCAGTCCATACGGCCTACTTCGGGAGAGGGTCCGCCCTTGCGTCGCACGCGTGCGAGGAGGGCCGGTCTCCGGCACCGCCTCGCGCGAGCGTGGCCGAGTGCCGGGCCCGGTCCGTTCACCACCTCATATGGCAGGGCGCTTACTCCTGGCGCCCGGGGGAGAACGCGTGGCAGTGTCCTCGAGCAACCCGTCCACAACTTCGCGTAGTGACACGCCGTCCAGGCGTACCTACGTCGTGGACACCTCTGTACTCCTGGCCGACCCTGCGGCGATGAATCGCTTCGCCGAGCACGAAGTGGTTCTGCCGATCGTCGTCATCACCGAGCTGGAGGCCAAGCGGCACCATCCTGAGCTGGGTTACTTCGCCCGCAAGGCGCTGCGCTTCCTCGACGACCTGCGGGTGGAGCACGGCAGGCTGGACGAGCCCATGCCGATCGGCGAGGGCGGCACCATCAGAGTGGAGCTCAACCACAGCGACCCCGCGATCCTGCCCGCCGGCTTCCGGCTGGGCGACAACGACACCCGTATCCTCACCGTGGCGCGGTCGCTCGCGGCCGAGGGCTTCGACGTCGTGCTGGTCTCCAAGGACCTGCCGATGCGGGTCAAGGCCGCCTCGATCGGCCTCACGGCCGAGGAGTACCGCGCCGACCTGGTGGTCGAGTCCGGCTGGACGGGCATGGCCGAGCTGCAGGTGACCACCGAGGACGTCGAGAAGCTCTTCGAGAACGGCTCCTGCGACCTTGAGGAGGCCAGGGAACTCCCCACGCACACCGGCCTGCGGCTGCTGTCCAGCCGCGGCTCGGCGCTCGGGCGGGTGCTGCCCGACAAGTCCGTGCGGCTCGTGCGGGGCGACCGCGAGGTCTTCGGCCTGCACGGACGCTCGGCCGAGCAGCGCATCGCCCTCGAACTGCTCATGGACCCCGAGGTCGGCATCGTGTCGCTGGGCGGCCGGGCCGGCACCGGCAAGTCGGCACTGGCGCTCTGCGCAGGCCTGGAGGCCGTCCTGGAGCGCCGCCAGCACCGCAAGGTGGTCGTCTTCCGGCCGCTGTACGCGGTGGGCGGGCAGGATCTCGGCTACCTGCCGGGGTCGGAGAACGAGAAGATGGGCCCCTGGGCGCAGGCGGTGTACGACACGCTCGGCGCCGTCACCACGCCCGAGGTCATCGAGGAGGTCCTCGACCGCGGCATGCTGGAGGTCCTGCCGCTCACGCACATCCGCGGCCGCTCGCTGCACGACGCCTTCGTCATCGTGGACGAGGCCCAGTCGCTGGAGCGCGGCGTGCTGCTCACCGTGCTGTCGCGCATCGGCGCCAACTCCCGCGTCGTGCTCACCCACGACATCGCCCAGCGCGACAACCTGCGGGTGGGACGCCACGACGGCGTGGTGGCGGTGGTCGAGAAGCTCAAGGGGCACCCGCTGTTCGCCCACGTCACGCTCACCCGCTCCGAGCGCTCGCCGATCGCCGCCCTGGTGACCGAGATGCTGGAGGACATCACGGTCTGATCGGCGCCCGTCCGTGCCGCCGGCGACCTCGCGTCCCGGCGGCCACGGCGGTTCCCGGCGGTTCTCCGGAGGTCGGGGCGGACGGCGGTTCCCGGAGGTCCCGGCGGTCCTCCGGGGTTACGGCGGTCCCGGGAGGTCGGGGCGGACGGCGGTTGCCGGCGGCTCCCGGCGGTCACGGCGGTCACGGCGGGAGGTTGACGTTCGGGGCGGCCAGGTCGTGGTACTCGCGGCAGGTGTGCTCGCCCAGCGCCACGGGGCCCTCCGGCGTCGTCAGGGTGACCTTCACGGCCCAGATGTCCTCGCGCAGCCGCGCGGTGCAGGTGATCTGGGCCATCGCCGTCCTGCCGAGCGGGCCGGGGCCGTTCACGATCACGTGCAGCCGCAGGCCCACCGGGTTCTCCGGGTCGTTGCGAACCCCGCCCTCCACCCCGTACCGGCCGACGGGGCTCTGCTCCAGCCGGAAGCCCTCCAGGGCCGTCCCCCGGGTGGTCCCCGGGCGCGCGGTCACCGCGAACAGGGCCTTCATGACGTCCTGCGCGTCGCCGGAGATGGCGGCGACGTTCTCGGGCGCAAGGCGGCCCTCCCGCAGCACGTAGACGGTCGCCACGGCCGCCCGGGGGCTGATCACCGGCGCGGGCCCGGCGTCCTCCGCGTCCGTGCCGTCGACCCCGCACCCCGCGGCCAGGGCGAGCGCCAGCAGCGGCGCCAGGAGCCGCGCGACCCCGCGCGTGCCCGTGCCGCGCGTCCGGAGGCGGCGGCTCATGTGCGCGGGATCCACAGGGTGAACCGGGTGCCGGGCTCGCACAGCTCGACCTCGATGGTGCCGCCGTGCAGCTCGGCGTTGGCCTTGGCGATGGCCAGGCCGAGCCCGCTTCCCTCGCTGCGCGCACGCCCCGCGCCGACCTTGTAGAAGCGGTCGAACACCCGCGCCAGCGCCTCCGGCGGGATGCCGCCGCCGTGGTCGCGGACCCGCACCTCCAGGCCGCCGCGCCGCGCGCGTGCCGCCACGGTGACCGGCGGGGCGCCGTGGTGCAGGGCGTTGCCGACGAGGTTGGCCACGATCACGTCGAAGCGCCGCCGGTCGAGCGAGAACGACAGGCCGGCGGGCACGTCGATGCTCGCGCGGCCCGTCCAGGCGCGGATCTCCAGGCAGTCGGCGAGGGCCACGCCGACCTCGACGTTCTCCCTGTTCAGCACGGCGGCGCCCGAGTCGAGCCTGCTGACCTCGATCAGGTGGTCGACCAGCACCCGCAGCCGGTCGATCTCGCGGACCACCAGCTCGACGGCCTTGCCGGAGTCGGGCGGGAGGCGCTCGACCTCCTCGGTCAGCATGTCGGTCACCGCGGTCATGGCGGTGAGCGGGGTGCGCAGCTCGTGCGAGACGTCGGCCACGAACCGGCGGGACATGGCCTCCAGCGCCCGCAGGTCCGAGACCGTCTTCTCCAGGGCCGAGGCGGTGTCGTTGAAGGTGGCGGTCAGCGCGGCCAGCTCGTCGCGCCCGCTGACGGGCAGGCGGGTGTCCAGCTTGCCGGCGCCGAGCGCCCGGGCGGCGTCGCCGAGTCTGCGCACCGGCAGCAGGACGCTTCTCGCGGACACCAGCGCGACGGTGAGGGCCACCCCCAGCGTGATGCCGCCCGCCTGGGCGAGCGCGACGCGCAGCCGCGCGAGCACGCCGTCCTCCTCCCGGAGGGAGACGAAGACGAAGACCGTCATGCCGGTCGGGCGCACCCCGCCCCACCTGCCGGCCCGGTTGACCTGCGTGCCGATCACCAGCCACGGCTGGTCCCCGATGATCAGCCGCTGGCGGACCATGCCGGTGGAGGACTGCCTGCGCAGCTCCTCCGGCACGTCGGCGAGCCGGAACCGCGCTCCCGGGCTGAGGCGGACGCGGGACCCGTACTCCAGCACCACCTGCCGGTCGGGGGCGCTCAGCGACTCGGCGAGGTCGGTCAGGTCGCTCTCGGAGATCACCGAGTCCTGCGGCCACAGCAGGTCGCCGGTGCCGATCGGCAGGGAGACGCGCTGCAGCACGTCCCGGACGTCGGCGACGGCGCCGGTCTGGGCCCGGTCGAGCAGCGCCTTGCGCACGAGCTGGTAGCCGATGCCCGCGACCAGGACGGAGGCGGTGACGGCGACGAGGACGAAGGTGACCACCAGCCGGCCGCGCAGCCCGGTGGGGTGCCGGCGGCCGAGCTTCACGGTGGGCTGAAGCGGTAGCCGAAGCCGCGCACGGTGTGGATGAACACCGGCTCGGCGGGGACCGGCTCGATCTTCGCGCGGATCCGCTGCACGCAGGCGTCGACCAGGCGCGAGTCGGCCACGTGGTTGTGGTCCCAGACCGCGCGCAGCAGGTAGCGCCGGTTGAGCACCTGGCCCGGGTGGCGAACCAGCTCCAGCAGCAGCCGCAGCTCGGTGGGCGTGAGGTGGATCTCCTTGGAGGCGAGGGTGACCTTCAGCGCGCCCCGGTCGATCACCAGCTCACCGAAGGTGATCTTGTCGGAGGACGCCGACTCCAGCCGGCGCAGGACGGCCCGGATGCGGGCGTCCAGCACCCGGGGCTCCACCGGCTTGACCACGTAGTCGTCCGCGCCGGCCTCCAGGCCGACCACGATGTCGAGGTCGTCGCCGCGCGCCGTGAGCAGGATGACCGGCAGCGAGTCGAGCCTGCGGATGCGCCGGCACACCTCCACGCCGTCGATGCCCGGCAGCATGACGTCGAGCACGACGATCTCGGGGCGGCGGGCGCGCACGTGGTCGAGGGCCTCCTCACCGGTCGCGTACGAGGTCACGGAGTGGCCCTGGCGCGTGAGGGCCAGCTCAAGGCCCGTTCTGACGGAGGGATCGTCTTCGACGAGGAGGATGCCTGCCACCTCCCGCATTATTCCTGCACATCTGCATGCCTTCTATGTCATGAAATCGTGACTCGCGAGCCATGGAACCTCCATGGGCACGCCCCACGCTGAGATGGTCCCTCCGGTGCGGGGGCCCGGAGGGCACCAAGAACACCGGGTGTGATGAAAATCACACCAATCGGAAAAACCCCACGTTACCGGGCGGTCGGGTCATAGCAAAGTCAACAAACTTCCACGTTCCGGTTGCGAACCACCCCCCAGGTAAGGGCAAGCTCATAGGCCGTGAGCACAGGCCAGCAGGTACGGGACAGGCGAGGTAAGCGGGACGACGGCCCCCCGCCGCCCCCACGCGGCCGCGGCCGCCCGCCCCGACAGGGCTCGTTCATGACCCCGAAGCGCATGACGATCACCGGGCTGTCCGTCGCCCTGGTCGCGGCGTCGGGGTTCTACGTCGTCAGGACGGCCCAGGAGAACGAGGCGGCCAGGAAGGTCGCCGAGGCCGAGGCCATGACGCTTCCCGACCTCGCCCGCATGCTCGACAACCCCTTCGCGCCCGACCCCGAGACCGACGCACTCAAGGCCGCGGCGGCCCAGGCCCAGCGGGCGCAGGCCATCAAGGACGCACGCAACGGCGTCCCCGCCTTCAAGCGCGTGAAGATCGTCAAGAAGGCCCCGGCGGGCGGCGGCTTCGCTCCCGCCGACTTCCCGCCCGGCTCGCGTCCCAACCCCGGCAGCAACAAGGCCCTCGGCCAGGAGATGGCCGCCGCCCGCGGCTGGGCCGGCGAGTGGGGCTGCCTGGAGAAGCTCTGGGACAAGGAGAGCAACTGGAACGAGCGGGCGATGAACCGCAGCAGCGGCGCGTACGGCATCCCGCAGTCCCTGCCCGGGCACAAGATGGCGAGCGCCGGCAGCGACTGGCAGGTCAACCCGGCGACCCAGATCAAGTGGGGCCTCGGTTACATCGCCGCCCGCTACAAGTCGCCCTGCGGCGCCTGGGCCCACTCCCAGCGGGTGGGCTGGTACTGATCCCGATCCCGCGCACCTGACCCCCGCCCACTGACCCCGCACAGGCGCGCGGCCGCCGCTCCTCCCGATTCCGAGCAGCGTGAACTCTTAGTCAGGGTTCTTTGACGTTTCGGCAAGCCTGACGGCCTTTCGCCGGGCTCCGTCGCACGCTGACCCCCATGGGAGTCAAGGTCAGCGTGGTGGTGCCGGTGTCCGAGCCAGGCCCGGACGATGACGCGTTCGACGCGTGCGTGCGTTCGCTCCTGGAGCAGTCCATGCCGTCCGGCGAGTACGAGGTGATCTTCGCCGACGACCGCTCCGGCGACGGCACCAGGGAGCGTCTGGACGCCGTCGCCGCCGTGCGGCCCAACGTCCGCGTCCTGCACCTGGAGCCCACCGGGACGCCGTCCCACGGCCGCAACGTCGGGCTGGCCGTGGCCCAGGGCGAGTACGTCTACCTGCTCAACCAGCGCGACCGGCTCGAACGCGTGGCGCTGGAGATGATGTACCGCACGGCGGTTGAGACCGACGCCGACGTGCTGATCGGCCGGCTCGTCTGCGGCGACGGCCCGCCGCCCCGGGCGTTCGCCCGCAACCGCGAGCGCGCCGACCTGCTGGGGGACCGCCTGCTGGCCCTGCCGACCGCGCACAAGCTCTTCCGCAAGGCCTTCCTCGACCGCCGCGCGATCCGCTTCGCCGACGTCGAGCCCGAGCTGTCGGAGCAGGCGTTCGTCGTGAAGGCCTACCTGACGGCGAAGGTCGTCGCGATCCTGGCCGACCACGTCTGCTGCCACCTCGGCCCCGTGCCCGAGACGCTCCCCGACCCCGCCGCCTACGTGCAGGGCGTGCGGACGGTCCTGGACGTCATCGACGCCCACAGCGACCCCGGAGAGGAGCGCGAGCGGCTGTACGCCCACTGGTTCCGCACGAGCGTGCTGCGCCCGCTCGGAGGCCGCCGCCTGCTGTCCGCCCGCCCCGAGCGGCGCGCCTCGATGCTGGCCGCGCTGCGCGAGCTCACCCTCCAGCGGTTCCCCGAGGAGCTGGATCGCCATCTGCCGGTCTATCAGCGGGCCCGGGCGGTTCTGGTCAGATCCGGGGAGCTGGGCCGCCTGACGGCCCTCAGCGAGGCTTCCAGGGGCACCGCGCTGCAGGCCGAGCTGCGCGACGTGTGCTGGGACGAGAGCATCCTGACGATGGACCTCGCCGCCGAGATCGTCGCCGCCGACGGGACGCCCATGACCTTCCAGGCGGACGGCGACCGGCTGCTGTGGACGCCGCCGATCGAGGGCGTCACCCTGCCGCCGTCGCTCGCCGACGTGACCGAGGCGGTTTCCCGGGCGCGCATGGAGGTCTACATCCGGCACGCCGAGTACGGCGGCATCTTCTTCATCCCGGTGTCCGGCGAGGTCTGCCGCGCGCGGGAGGGCGACCGGGTGCGGGTCTGGGCCGTCGGCCGAGCCCGCCTGGACGTCGGCTCCGCGGCCGCCGGGCGGCCGCTGCGCTCGGGGGAGTGGGAGGTGCATGTGCGCATGCACAGCGGCGCCCAGCAGGCGCGCACGCGCGTCGCCGGGCACCGGGGCGCCACGCTGAGCTGCGTCGGCGTGCTCGCCGGCCGTCCGCGCAAGCTCATCATCCCCTGCTGGTCGGAGAGGCGGGAGCTGAGCGTGTACGTCGAGCCGAAGTCGTTCGCCGACTCCATCGTGCTGGTGTCGCCCGGCGCCTCGGTGACGCACCGCCAGGGCCACGTCTTCCTCGTCCTGCCCGTGCCGTACGTGCCGCCCAGCGGCGGCCCCCCGGCCGAGCTGCTGCTGCGCCAGCTCACCGGCCGGGGCCGCGTGATCACCGTCCCGGCGCTGGTGGAGCCCGGCGTGCCCGGCCGCTACCCCGGCCAGCTCGTCGCCAAGGTCGGCGTGCGCCGCCTCCCCGGCGAGGGCCACCTCGGCCCCGGCCTGTGGGCCCCGCAGATCCGCGTCGAGGACCGCGAACTGGACCTGCGCTTCCTGCTGGAGATGAACAGGTCAGGCAGGGCGGCCATCCGCCCGGCCGCCGACCCGTCCACCCCCGCCACCCGCACCACCCCCGTCGCCCGCCTCCTGTCCCGCCTCCCCGGCGGCCGCCACGCCACCCGCCTGGCCCAAACCCTCCAACAGCGCTACCTCCCCCCCGAACCCCCGGGCTGAGCCGCCCGCGGCCCGCGCTCACAGGTGCCAGGTCGAAGCGCCTTCAGGGGAGAGCCTCACGCATGTCCGCGGCTGACGATCCCGCTGTCAGCACGGCTCGCGGTACCTCTCCTCATCGCAGCCCTGGGAAATGGTGCCTTCGGCGCGTCTAATCAAGGGCGGCCCTCGCCCCGGTCCACCCCCCCGGCGGCGCAAGCGGCTGCCCACAGCCGCCGAAGGGCCGAGCCTGCGCTGCGATGGGAGCGGGCAGGGAGGGGTCTCGCCCCTCAGAGAGCGTGCCGATGGCACCATTTGGTCGGTGACGGAGGGCCGCTCGACGAAGGCGCCGTCGCTTACGTGCGGGGACCCGCCGCGTACACGACGCGGCGGGGTTCTGGGGTTACTTGATCACTCGGCGCTGGGCTGGGTGGACACCTCGGTCATGGCCGACGGCCGGCGGTCATGGTGAGCCGGTGCCCGGCTGCGTTCCCCGGGCGTCGGGGTCGCCGTGAGGGGAGGTCATGGCGAGGACGTCCAGGGCGGCGTCCAACTGCTGTTCGGTGAGCTTGCCGGAGGCGACGTGGCCGCGTTCGAGGACGACGTCCTTGATGGGCCTGCGCTCCTTCAGGGCCTGCTTTGCGATGCTCGCGGCCTCCTCGTAGCCGAGGTGGCGGTTGAGGGGGGTGACGATCGACGGGGAGGACTCGGCGTACTCGCGCATGCGGTCGGCGTTGGCGGTGAGGTAGTGGACGCAACGGTCGGCGAGCAGGCGGGAGACGTTCGACAGTAGGCGGACGGACTCCAGCACGTTGCGCGCGATGACCGGCATCATGACGTTCAGCTCGAAGTTGCCGGACGCCCCGGCGAAGGTCACGGCGGCGTCGTTGCCGATGACCTGGGCCGAGACCATGCAGACGGCCTCGGGCACCACCGGGTTGACCTTGCCGGGCATGATCGAGGAGCCGGGCTGCAGGTCGGGCAGGTTGATCTCGCCGAGCCCGGCGCGCGGGCCCGAGCCCATCCAGCGGAGGTCGTTGGCGATCTTGTTGAGGGAGACCGCGACCACGCGGAGCTGGCCGGACACCTCCACGAGCGCGTCACGGGCGCCCTGGGCCTCGAAGTGGTCGCGGGCCTCGGTGAACGGCAGGCCGGTGGCCTCGCCGAGCTTCTGGATGACCTTGCGCGCGAAGCCGGGCGGGGTGTTGATGCCCGTGCCGACGGCCGTCCCGCCCAGCGGCAGCTCGGCGAGCCGGGGCAGGGTGCTGCGCAGGCGGGCGATGCCGTTCTCGATCTGCGTGGCGTAGCCGCCGAACTCCTGGCCGAGCGTGACCGGGGTGGCGTCCATCAGGTGCGTGCGGCCGGACTTCACCGTCTTGCCGAAGACGTCGGCCTTCTGGCGCAGCGCGACGGCGAGGTGCTCCAGCGCCGGCATCAGCTCGTGAACCACGTCGAACATCACGGCCACGTGGATGGACGTGGGGAACACGTCGTTGGAGGACTGCGAGGCGTTGACGTGGTCGTTCGGGTGCACCGGACGCCCGAGCCGCTTCTCGGCCAGCGTCGCGACCACCTCGTTGGCGTTCATGTTGGAGGAGGTTCCCGAGCCGGTCTGGAAGACGTCGATGGGGAACTCGTCGCTCCAGTCGCCCTCGGCGACGTCGGTGGCCGCCTCGGAGATGGCCTCGGCCATGTCGGGCTCCAGCACGCCCAGCTCGCCGTTCACCTCGGCCGCGACCGCCTTGATCAGGCCCAGTGCCGCTATGTGGGCGGGCTCCAGGCCGCGCCCGGAGATCGGGAAGTTCTCCACCGCCCGCTGCGTCTGCGCCCGCCACTTGGCCGCCGCCGGGACGCGAACCTCGCCCATTGAGTCGTGTTCGATTCGGTAATCCGCCATGCCCCCAGTCTCGTGCCACGAGCCCCCCGCCGCGTCCAGACGGGTGGCCTCGAAAGCCGGAACACGACGGCGGCGCCCGGGGAACGGCCACTTGGGCGTGGCGCTCTGGTCAACCCGTCAGTGGTCGCCCGACTTCGCGGCGGCCCATGTCCCGACTCCGAGCTGAAGTCGGATGTTCGCGGCGTCGGCGGCCGGTGCCCGGCCGTAGAGCTGGCGGTAGTCGCGGGAGAAGTGAGAAGCGCTTCGGTAGCCGACCGCGGACGCGGCCTGCGCCGCGGCCTCCCCGAGAACGATCATCCGATGGCGGGCCTCACCGAGCCGAAGCCTCTTGAGGTACTGCATCGGCGTCATGGACGTCGCGTCCTTGAAGCGTCTGAAGAGCGTGGGCTGACTCGTCCGGACCGCGGAGGCGAGCGACTCGACGGTCCAGGGCTCGGCCATCCGGTCGGTCAGCAGGCTCACGGCACGCGGTACGACGGCATCGCGGTCCTCGACCACCGCGAGGACCCTCGGCGCCTGGTCTGTCTGAAGCAGGCGAAGGACGACCTCGCGGGACACCAGCGGACCGAGGACGGCGATGTGCTCGGGTTCGTCGAGCAGGGAGACGAGGCGGGCGAACGCGTCGGCCAGCGGCGGGGTCCAGGTGCCGAGCCGCTCCAGGGCCGCGGGGGAAGGGGTGCTTCTCGGCATCGCGGCCGCGACCTCCGCGACGACGATCGGGTCGAGCCGCCAGCGTGCGGCCAGGAAGCCGCGCCGCTCGTCAGCCTCGACCACGGCCGAGACCACGGGCAGGTCGACGGGGGTGATGATGAACCGGTCGCGTCCCCATATCTGATCGTCGTCACCGACGATCGAGCGCTTGCGCCCCGACACCACCACCGAGAAGGACGGGGGATAACGCTGGAAGGCCAAGCCCGTCGCGGCGGTGACGTGGCTGAGCCGGAGCCCCAGCCGGTCCGTGAGCGCCTGGGCGCCCGCCCGTCGCAGAACGACATCGGCCACCTGGTCGAGTCTGTCCGCGGTCGTCGGGTCCATACGCGATATCCAACCTCATACCCGGTACCGGCACCGTGCGGGGATCGGGCAAACAAGTGATGGTCTCAGGCAATGTGCGGGGCCTCTCGGGCGCTGAGGATCGAGATATGCGAACGAACGAAGAGCTGCTTTCCTCCCTCCCCGCCGATGGCACGCTGGTCGGCCGCACCGCTTTGGTCACCGGATCGTCCGGCGGCATCGGCGAGGCCGTCGCGCGAGTCCTGGCCGCATCGGGCGCCGAGACCGTCGTCAGCGGCCGGGACCCGAAGCGGGCGAGGGCCGTCGTGGACACGATCCTCGCGGCCGGCGGGCGAGCTCACGCTCTCACCGCGGACCTCGCCGCCGAGCCCTCCGCCATCCGTGCCTTCGCGCGGGACGCCGAAGCCGCACTCGGCGGACGGGTCGACATCCTCGTCAACAACGCGGGCGTATATCCGGGCTCCCGGACCGCCGACGTCACCGATGACGAGATGCAGGCCCTGTGGGCCACCAATGTTCGCGCTCCGCACGTCCTCGTCGCGAGTCTGGCGCCCCGTATGGCGGCACGGGGATACGGCGCCGTGGTGAACATCGGCTCCTGGATGGCGCGCGTAGGCGTCCCGTACAAGGCTCTGTATCCGGCGACCAAGGCCGCCGTCGAACAGCTGACCCGGGCGTGGGCGGCCGAGTACGGGCCCCATGGCGTCCGCGTCAACACGGTGACGCCGGGAGCGACCGCGACGCGCGGCACCGCGAAGAGCGCGGGCCGGCTTGTCGAGATGACGAAGGCGACACCGGCCGGTGTCCCCATCCGTCCCGCCGACATCGCCTTCGCGGTCCGATTCCTCGTCTCCGACGAGGCGGCGCTCGTGCATGGGGCGACCCTCGACGTGGATGGCGGGCTGACCGCCACCCGGTCGCGCTGACCGGCCGGCACCGTAACGCTCTCCCGCCGGGAGGGCCGGTTGCGGTGCCAGGGTGCGACGACCGTGCTGCCCGGCCGGAGCCGTGCGGGTAAGGCTGCGGCCACCCGCCGGAGTACTAGGAGCCGCCCGGGGCGTCGGCGGGGGCGGGCTGGAACGAGGACAGGACGGCGGCGAGCTGGGGGCGGTGCTCGGGCCAGTTCACCTCCGGGGTGGACCAGTAGATCGCGTAGAGCGGGCCGCCGGGCACCGCCACCCAGCGTGACAGCACGTGGACCCGGCCGGTGGCGCCGATGTGCGTGAACTCCCAGTCGACGACGTCGGTGCCGGAGTAGGGCGCCGGGCGGGCCACCGCCATGCGGACCATGCGGTAACCGGGGTAGGTGCCCGCGGCGATCGCCTTGGTCTCGGCTGCCCTGACCGTTCTGAGCACGTTCGTGGAGCCGCCCGGCGACTGGCTGACCCGCACGGCGCGGACGTCGCCCTCGCCGCCGAAGGTGACGGTGCGGCCCTTGGCGACGTCGCTGAGCTCTTCGGGGACGTCGATGACGAAGCCGGTCTTGTCGGAGTGGCGGCGCAGGCCCTCGGCGGGCGCCGCGGACGCGTCGGGCGCGGCGGACCCGGCCGCCGGGGCCGACGCGGAGGTGACGCGGGAGGTCGCCTCGGCGGTGACCCTGGACGAGGCGTCGGAGGAGCCCCCGGGCGTCGCGTCCTGCCGCGCTCCGGCAGAGGAGCCGGCCCGGGAGTCGGCGGGGTCGTCGGACGACAGGGCGGCGGCGGCGAGCATGATGATGGCCGCCAGCCCGAGCAGCGCGACCACGACAAGCGCGATCATGCCCATCGACGTGCCGCTGCGGGGCGGGGCCCCGGAGCCCTGGAGGGCGAACAGATCGGTGCCGAGCCCCGTGCGGTGCACGGTCTCTTCCGGCCCCGCCTCCGAGTGGGAGGCCGCCCCCGCCTCCGGCGCCGTTCCCTGCGCCGGCACCGATCCGGACGCCGCCCTCGGCCCCGCGCCCTGGTCCGGCGCGGGGGCCCGCCCGGATCCGGACGGCGAGCCCGAGCCGGTGGTTCCCGGGACGGCGGCCGGGCGTGCCGAGCCCTGCGCGGAGAGCTTGCCGGGAGCGTACGGCGGGGAGGCCGGCCGGGGGACACGTCCGGTCGCTGGAGCGGCGTCCACGGCTGGGGCGTCCGCCGCCTGAGAGGGCTTGCCCGGGGCGTACGACGGGGAGGCCGGCCGGGGCGCGCGCCCGGTCGCCCGAGCGGCGTCCACGCCTGGGGCGTCCGCTCCCTGAGAGGGCTTGCCTGGGGCTTGCGGCGGGGAGGCCGGCCGGGGCGCGCGCCCGGTCGCCGGAGCGGCGGCCACTGCCAGGGGGGCCGCCGCCGGGGAGGGCTTGTGGGGGGTCGCGGGTGCCGGGATCACCTCGGTGCGGTCGTCCGGACGGTCGCCGCCGCCCGGCGGGCGGGCCGGTGCGGGGGCGGGCGGGCGGACCGGCGGGGTGTCGAGCAGGGAGACCGCGGGCTGCTGCGGAGCGGAGGTGACCGGGGGCAGGCCCACCATGGTCGCCTGGTCGTCCTCGTCCTCGTTCAGGCCGCTCGGAGACGCCGTACGCGGCGCTCCGGGGATGCGCAGGCCGCCCTTGGGGCGGATGACCGTCATCGTCTGGTTGGGATCGAACCCTTCCTCGTCCCCGGTGTCCGCACCGGCAGTCTCTCCCGGCCCGGCCGCGGCCCCCGACGGCATGCCCGCCGCCGCTCCGGGCGCGCCCGTTCCCGCCTTGGCGGTGCGCGCCGCCTGCGGCGAGCCGGTTTCGGCCTCGGCGGTGCCCGCCGCCTCCGACGCGCCCGTTTCCACGTTGGTCGAGCCCGCCGCCTTCGGCGCGCCCGACAAGGCACCGGCCGCTGCGGCGGCCCCGGCAGCGGTGGCCCCGGCGACGGCCGGTTTGGCAGGGGCGCCCGGCTTGGCGGGGATGCCCGGTCTGGCCGGGGTGGCCCCGGAAGCGGGGGCCCCGGCGGGGGCGCCCGGCTTGGCAGGGGCGCCCGGGGTGGCCGGGGGGGCCTGTCCGGCTGCGGGACTGGGGACGCGGGCCGGCTCTGGGCCGGGGGTGGGCTTCGGCGCGGCGTCGGTCCCGGCCGGGCCAGATGCCCCGCCCGAAGCCGAGCCCGAGGGGGAGGAGGGGGGACGGGAGGAGGTTCTGGCTATGGCGGAGAGCATGGCCACGGTCTTGGCGTGGGAGAGGCGCTTGGTGTGGTCCTTCTCCAGCAGGGCGGCCAGGACGGGACGGAGCGGGCCGGCCTGGGTGGGCGGCTCGGCCTGCTCGGTCATGAGCGCGGCCAGCGTCTCGCTGACGGTCGCGCGCTCGTACGCGGGCCGGCCCTCCACGGCGAAGTACAGGGTCGCGCCCAGCGACCACAGGTCGGACTCCGGGCCGGTGTGGTCGCCGCGAGCCCGCTCGGGAGCCGTGTAGCCGGGGGAGCCGATCACCATGCCGGTCTTGGTGATGTTGCTGTCGCCGGAGGCCTTGGCGATGCCGAAGTCGGTGAGCACCACCCGGCCGGTCTCGGTCAGCAGGACGTTCGCCGGCTTGACGTCGCGGTGCAGGATGTCCTGCTCGTGGGCGGCGGCCAGCGCGCTCAGCAGGTCGAGCCCGATCTCGGCGACCAGCCGGGGCGGCAGCGGCCCCTCCTCGTCGATGACCTGCTCCAGCGACCTGGCCTCGACCAGCTCCATGATGATCCACGGGCTGCCGTCGACCACGATGGCGTCGTGGACGGTCGCCACGGACGGATGGGCGATCTTCGCGGCGAGCCGCCCCTCGCGGATCATGCGTTCGCGCAGCTCGTCGCGCTGCTCCTTGTTGAGCCCGGAGTCCTGGCGGATCTCCTTCACGGCCACGTCGCGGCCGAGAAGGCGGTCGTGGGCGCGCCAGACGGTGCCCATCGTCCCCCGGCCGAGAGGGGCGATGAGCTCGTATCTGTCGGCGAGCAGCCGCGTCTGCTGTTCCGGCATGTGTATGAAGATAGCGATTCCGCCTTGCGAAGTACCTTCGCCTCACTTACGGCGATTCCCGATACAACCTCCGGGGCGGCCCCAGGCGGTCCGAAAAGGTGCCTCCCCCTGCCTCACCCGGTGCCGGACCCCCGCGCCTCCCGCGACGCCTGCGGCTCCCACGATGCCCGCGCCTCCCGCGACGCCTGCGGTTCGGGCGACGCGTGCGGCTCCCGCGACGCCTGGGGCTCCGGCGATGGCTGCGGCTGCCGCGATGCCTGCGGTTCCCGCGATGCCTGCGGTTCCCGCGACGCCTGCGGTTCCCGCGACGCTGGGGCTCCGGCGATGGCTGCGGCTGACGTGACGCCTGCTGCGCCCGCGGCTCCCGCGGCTCCGGCCTTACCTCCGGCGTAATCGACGGGCCTCACCCCGGCCCGGCAGGCTCGCGGCATGAGGAGCGACACCCGAGACATCGTGGAGGAACTGCTGCGCCGGATCGCCGAGGGCGATCATGAGCGCACGGCGGAGCTGTTCGCCGAGCCGGTCGACTGGCGGCTCGCCTGGCCGGCCGAGGGGCATCCGGCCGTGCCGTGGATCCGCCCCCGGTCAAGCCGGGCCGACGTGGCCGACCACTTTCGGACGCTGTCGGCCCGCCACGTGCCAGAGTTGAACGGCACGTCGGTGACGCGGATCCTGGTCGACGGGGCGCACGCCGTCGTGCTCGGCGAGATCGCGCAGACGGTGCGCGACGGCCCCGCCTACACCTCGTCGTTCGCGCTGCACCTCACCGTCGAGGACGGGCTCGTCACCGGCTACGACATCTACGAGGACAGCCTCACGGTCGCACGGGCCCTCAGCGCCACGGCGTGATCGCCCAGGGGCGCCCGTCGCGTCAGGAGCGCCCGAGCTGGCCTCCCACCGGCATCCGCTGTCATGACGGTGGACCGCCGAAGCGGCGGCTCACCCGGCGATCTCCGTCGGGGTGCCCACGGAAGTGGCGCGGTCGCTCGGGGACGCCCGCCGTGCGAACCGGGTGTGTGAGCCGGGGGGGCACTTGGGGTGGTCGCCCGGCCGGTGGCGGCGGTCATCCGGCGATCGCCGTCGGGTGTGCCCGTGGGAAGTGGCGGGGGCGCTCGGGGGCGCCCCGCCGTGTGAGCCGGGGGTTACTTGCGGCGGTTGCCGGGTCGGAACCTTCGGGGGAGGATCAGGCGGACCAGATCGGTGAGCTGGCGCAGCAGGGGGCTGATCTCGGGCTCGGCGCGGCGGCGGCCCGGGGGCGCCTCGGCCGGCCTGCGGTGCATGCCCTCGGCCGACCTGCGCTGCCCGCGCGGGGCGGGCACCGGGGGGACCTCCGCCTGCGGTGGGTGGGGCGCGCGTTCGGCCCGGGGGTCGGCCCGGTGCTGCCCGCGGTGGGCGGGCTTGCGCTGCCCGGGCGGGGCCTCGCCCGCGAGGCCGTTCACGGTGTCGTCCGCGCCACCGCCCTTGACCGCGCCCACGCCCATGCCCGCGACCCGGCCGACCGCGCCGGTGACCCGGCCCATCGCCGCCGCGCCGCCGCCCAGGACGCCGCCCATCGCGCCGCGCGTACCGCCGCCGCCCGTCGTGCCGCGTGTACCGCTGCCGCCCATGGCGCCGCGTGTACCGCCGCCGCCCGTCGCACCGCCGGCTGTGAGGCCGTCCATCGGGCCGCTCGCGCCGTGTGACGGCCTCGGGGCGCCGCCGTGGGCGGCCGAGCCCGTGCGGGACGGGCGCTGGGCGGGCCCGCCCAGCGGCTCCTCGGCCGAGCCGCCCGCCGCCACCCGGGCCAGCATGAGCGCCGCCCGCATGCCGTCGAGCCGCGCCTCGGGGTCGATCTGGAGCAGGCCGCGGAGGATCGGGGCCAGCGGCCCCGCGCGTTCCATGGGGATCGGCTCGCCGCTGGTGAGGGCGGCCAGCGCCGCGGCGGCAGTGCGCCGCCCGTGCAGGCCGCGGCCCTCGACGGCCGTGTAGAGGGTGGCGCCGAACGACCACAGGTCGGCGGCGGGGCTGGCGCGGTCGCCGAGCACGCGCTCGGGGGCGATGTAGCCCGCCGAGCCGAGCACGATGCCCGCCTGCGTGATCGAGGCGTCGCCATCCAGCGCGGCGAGGCCGAAGTCGGTGAGGACCGCGCGGTCCTCGGTGACCAGCACGTTGCTGGGCTTGACGTCGCGGTGCAGGATGCCCTTGCCGTGCACGGCGCGCAGGGCGGCGAGCACCTGGCGGCCGATCTCGGCCGCGCGGCGCGGCGGAAGCGGCCCGTGCTCCCTGACCAGCTCGTCGAGCGACCTGGCGTGCAGGAGCTCCATGACGATCCAGGGGCGGTCGTCCTCGGTGATGACGTCGAACACCGTGATGACCGAAGGGTGGGCGACCATGGCGGTCGCGCGGGCCTCGCGTTCGGTTCTGGCGCACAGCTCGGCCCGCAGATCCTCGTCGAGGATGAGCGGCAGCCGCACCTCCTTGACAGCCACGTCACGGTCGAGAAGGCCGTCGTGGGCGCGCCAGACCGTGCCCATGCCGCCACGCCCGACGGGCTCGAGCAGCCGGTACCGCGAGGCTAGCTCGTATCCGGACGGGGCGCGCATGGGTGGCAGCTTACCGATTTGTTCATCGCCGCCTGTAGAGGCCATGCCGATTCTCTGTTGAGATCTTCTGTCAGGATGAGTCAGATTCTGCGACCGATGGTGAGGACGGGTCCGGTGGTGTCCTCGAAGAAGTCGCCGCCCTTGTCGTCCACGACGATGAAGGCGGGGAAGTCCTCGACCTCGATCTTCCAGACGGCTTCCATGCCGAGTTCCGCGTACTCCAGCACCTCGACGCTCTTGATGCAGTCCTGCGCGAGCCGGGCGGCCGGGCCGCCGATGGAGCCCAGGTAGAAGCCGCCGTGCTCGCGGCAGGCCTCGGTCACCTGCTTGGAGCGGTTGCCCTTGGCGAGCATGACCAGCGAGCCGCCGGCGGCCTGGAACCGCTGGACGTAGGAGTCCATGCGGCCCGCGGTGGTCGGGCCGAAGGAGCCGGAGGCGTAGCCCTCGGGCGTCTTGGCGGGGCCCGCGTAGTAGACGGCGTGGTCCTTGAGGTAGCCGGGCATCTCCTCGCCGGCGTCGAGCCGCTCAGCGATCTTGGCGTGCGCGATGTCCCTGGCCACCACCAGCGGCCCGGTCAGCGAGAGCCGGGTCTTCACCGGGTAGCGGGTGAGCTCGGCGAGGATGTCGCGCATCGGGCGGTTGAGGTCGACGGGCACCACGTCGTCCGACAGGTGCTCGTCGGTGGTGTCGGGCAGGAACCGGGCCGGGTCTGTCTCCAGCCGCTCCAGGAAGACGCCCTCCGGCGTGATCTTGGCGAGGGCCTGCCGGTCGGCGCTGCACGAGACGGCGATGGCCACCGGGCACGAGGCGCCGTGCCGGGGCAGCCGGATCACCCGCACGTCGTGGCAGAAGTACTTGCCGCCGAACTGGGCGCCGATGCCGAGCCGCTGCGTCAGCTCGAAGACCTTCTTCTCCATCTCCAGGTCGCGGAAGCCGTGCCCGGACGGCGAGCCCTGGGTGGGGATGGAGTCCAGGTAGCGGGCCGAGGCGTACTTGGCCGTCTTCAGCGCGAACTCGGCGCTGGTGCCGCCCACCACGACCGCCAGGTGGTACGGCGGGCAGGCCGCGGTGCCCAGCGAGCGGATCTTCTCCTCCAGGAACTGGAGCATCCGCCTCTCGTTGAGCACCGCCTTGGTCTCCTGGTACAGGAACGACTTGTTGGCGCTGCCGCCGCCCTTGGCCATGAACAGCAGCTTGTACTCGTCCGAATGGCCGCCCGGGTCCTCGGCGTACAGCTCGATCTGCGCGGGGAGGTTGTCGCCGGTGTTCTTCTCGTCCCACATGGTCAGCGGGGCCATCTGCGAGTAGCGCAGGTTCAACTCTGTGTAGGCGTCGTAGACGCCGCGCGAGATGTGCTCGGCGTCGGCGCCGTCGGTCAGCACGTGCCGGCCGCGCTTGCCCATGACGATCGCGGTGCCGGTGTCCTGGCACATGGGCAGCACGCCGCCCGCCGAGATGCTCGCGTTCTTCAGCAGGTCGAGCGCGACGAACCTGTCGTTGCCGCTGGCCTCCGGGTCGTCGATGATCTTGCGGAGCTGGGCCAGGTGGGAGGACCGCAGGTAGTGCGAGATGTCGTGGATCGCGGTCTTGGTCAGCAGCCGGAGTGCCTCCGGGCCGACCTCCAGGAACGTACGGCCCGCCGCCTCCACCTTCCGCACCCCCTCGGCGGTGACCAGACGGTACTCCGTCTCATCGGGACCGAGCGGAAGCAGGTCGGTGTAGTCGAATCCGGGCATCGCCTGTGCTCCTCCGTAACTCCTGGCCGGCTCACCTCCGCCGGCCGGGCCCGCCGCCGTCTGGGGACGGGTCGCGGCTTCTGCCTGTGCAGGGTACGGCTCCGCGGCCCCCGCCCGGCAAACGGGCCCCGCGGGCCGGGGCGGGACGGCGGCGCGCCGGCCGGGCCGGGCGGATGCATCCCCTGGTCGACGGGGTGACGAAGCTCTGTCTATACGCTCGGAGACAGAACACGGGCGTCCACGATCGGGGGAGTCATGGATCCGGGTTACATCGTGCTCGGCGTGCTGGGGGTGCTGGTGCTCTCCGCCGTCCTGGGGGTGGCGCTGCTCACCGTCGTGCTGAAAGGCATCAAGGGGGAGACCGTCCAGTGGCCGGTGCTGCCGGAGCGGGAGAGCGCGCGGGCCGCTCGCGAACGGCGGGAGTACGAGGCCGGGAACCGCAGCGACGAGCACTGCGAATGGACGGGCCGCGACCTGGCCGGGGACGACCTTCGGCCGGTCGGCACCCACGAGGAGAAGCACGCCATCCCCGGCCGGGCCCGGTGGTGGTGACCCGCTGAGGGGGGCCGTCCGCCCCCGTCCGCCCGCCGCGTCGCCAGGACCACAGTTCATCTGAATGTCAGGACAAAGTCTTGACTCCGGACATTCTGGTACTTAGAACTGGGGGCGAGCCGTGATGAGCTGATCGAGGCGCGGAGGCAGCATGCGTGTGGGTCTGTTGGGTCTTGGCCGCATCGGCGCCTTCCACGCCGTGACGCTGGCCGCGCATCCCGACGTGGGCGAGCTGGTGGTGTGGGACGCCGACGAGGCGAGGGCCGCCGACGTGGCGGCCCGGGTCGGCGGCGTCGTGGGCGACGCCTTCCAGACGGACGCCGTCGTGATCGCGACCCCCACCTCGACGCACGCCGAACTGATCACCCGGGCCTGCGAGGCGGGCATCCCCGTCTTCTGCGAGAAGCCCGTGGCGCCGACCATCGAGGAGACCGTGCGCGTCGCCGAGGTCGCCGGGCGCAGCGGCACGCTCGTGCACATCGGCTTCCAGCGCCGCTTCGACGCCGGCTACGCCGCCGCCCGCGCGGCCCTGCTCGCCGGCGAGCTCGGCGACCTGCACCGCGTGCACCTGCTCAGCGCCGACCCCCGGCCCCCGGACCCCGCGTACATCCCCCTCTCGGGCGGCATCTTCCGCGACTGCCACATCCACGACTTCGACATCCTGCGCTGGGTCACCGGCCGCGAGGTCGACACGGTGTACGCCACGGGCGCCAACCGGGGCGCCGCCTTCTTCGCCGAGGCCGGCGACGTCGACACCAGCGCCGCGCTGCTGACCCTGGACGACGGCACGCTGGTGACCCTGCAGGGCTCGCGTTACAACGGCGCCGGGTACGACGTGCGCATGGAGCTGGCCGGCACCCTGCGCACGGTCGCCGTCGGACTGGACGACCGCGTGCCGCTGACCTCGGCGGAGCCGGGCGCGGGCTTCCCCGGCGGCGAGCCGTGGCCCGACTTCGGCACCCGCTTCGAGGCGGCGTACGTCGCCGGGATGGCCGCCTTCCTGGCGAGCGTGCGGGACGGCGGCCCGAGCGCCTCCTCGGTGCGGGACGCCCTGGCCGCGCTCAGGATCGCCGAGGCCGCCGAGCTGTCCCGCCGCGCCGGGCGCCCGGTGAAGGTCGTGGAGGTGGAGGCATGACCGCGGCCGGCGACGCTCCGCGGGTCGCCGCGGCGCCGATCTCCTGGGGGGTCTGCGAGGTGCCGGGCTGGGGCCACCAGCTCGACCGGGAGCGGGTGCTCGGCGAGATGCGCGCGCTCGGCCTCACCGCCACCGAGCTGGGCCCCGACGGGTTCCTGCCCGGGGACGCCGACGAGCGGCGCGCGCTGCTCGGCGCGTACGGCCTGCGGGGCATCGGCGGGTTCGTCCCCGTCGTCCTGCACGACCCGGCGCACGACCCGCTGCCGGAGGCCACGGCCACGTTCCGCTCGTTCGCCGAGGGCGACGTGGAGACGGTCGTGCTGGCCGCGGCCACCGGCGCCGACGGCTACGACGTCCGGCCGCGGCTGGACGCCGAGGGCTGGAAGACGCTGCTGGACAACCTCGGGCGCCTGCTGCGGGCCGCCGAGCCGTTCGGCAGGGCCGTGACGCTGCACCCACACGTCGGCACGATGATCGAGACCCGCGAAGAGGTCGACCGCGTGCTCGACGGCTCCGGCATGCCGCTCTGCCTGGACACCGGCCACCTACTCATCGGGGGCACCGACCCGCTTGACCTGGTGTCCAGGGCAGCAGCCAGGGTCGCACACGTGCACCTCAAAGACGTGGACGCCACGCTCGCCGAGAAGGTGCGGGCCGGGGAGCTGACCTACACCGAGGCGGTGCGCGCCGGCGTCTACCGGCCGCTGGGCCGGGGCGACGTCGACGTGGCGGGCATCGTCGCGGGCCTGTCCGCCGCCGGCTACCGGGGCTGGTACGTGATGGAGCAGGACGTCGTGCTCGACGCCGAGCCGCCCGAGGGCGGCGGGCCGCGCGGGTCGGTGGGCGAGAGCCTGGCCTACCTCGCCGGGCTGGACGGCCGCGCATGACCGAGGTGCTCACGATCGGGCGGGTGGGCGTCGACATCTACCCGCTCCAGGTCGGCGTCTCGCTGCGCGAGGTGGAGACCTTCGGCAAGTACCTGGGCGGCAGCGCCACCAACGTCGCGGTGGCCGCGTCCCGGCTGGGCCGCCGCGCCGCGGTGATCACCCGCACGGGGGCCGACCCGTTCGGCCTGTTCATCCACGACGCGCTGCGCTCGTACGGCGTGGACGACCGGCACGTCACCGCGGTCGAAGGGCTGCCCACGCCCGTGACGTTCTGCGAGATCCGCCCGCCGGAGGACTTCCCGCTGTACTTCTACCGCTTCCCCAAGGCCCCTGACCTGGAGATCTACCCCGAAGAGCTGGACATGGCGGCGATCAGGGACGCCGGCCTGTTCTGGGGGACCGTCACCGGCCTGTCCCAGGACCCGTCCCGCGCGGCCCACTTCGCCGCCTGGGAGGCCAGGGGGCGCGCCCCGCTCACCGTGCTCGACCTCGACTACCGGCCGATGTTCTGGGCGTCCCCCGCCGAGGCCGGGGAGTGGGCCGGCAAGGCGCTGCGGCACGTGACCGTGGCCGTGGGCAACCTGGAGGAGTGCGAGGTCGCCACCGGCACGCGCGAGCCGTACGCCGCCGCCGAGGCGCTGCTGGACATGGGCGTGGAGCTGGCCGTCGTCAAACAGGGCGCCGGCGGCGTGCTCGGCATGACGGCCGGCCAGACCGTCGTCGTGCCGCCCGTACCCGTCGAGGTCGTGAACGGCCTCGGCGCCGGGGACGCGTTCGGCGGCGCCCTGTGCGACGGCCTGCTCGCCGGCCGCGACCTGGAGACCACGCTGCGCTTCGCCAACGCCGCCGGCGCGATCGTGGCGGGCAGGCTCGCCTGCGCGCCCGCCATGCCCACATCCGAGGAGGTCGAGGCAGTGCTCTCGGGGAAAGCCCATGCGTGACGACGATCGCCGCAGGCTGACGGAGGACCGCGCCCGCCACCCGTGGCGCGTCGCCGAGGCCGCCGCGGAGCGCAGCCGCAGGCCGCTGCTGGGCGAACGCGACCAGCTCCTGATCATCGCGGCCGACCACCCCGCCCGGGGCGCGCTCGGCGTGCGCGGGCGCCCCCTGGCGATGGCCAGCCGCGTCGACCTGCTCGACCGGCTCGGCGTCGCGCTCGCCAGGCCCGGGGTGGACGGCCTGCTCGCCACGCCCGACGTCGTGGAGGACCTGCTGCTGCTCGGGGCGCTGGACGACAAGCTCGTCATCGGCTCGATGAACCGGGGCGGCATTCACGGCACGGCGTTCGAGTTCGACGACCGCTTCACCGCCTACGACACCGAGGCGATCGTGGCCATGCGGCTCGACGGCGGCAAGATGCTCTGCCGCATCGGCCTCGACTCCCCCGAGACGGCGAACACGCTGGAGGCGTGCGCGCGCGCCGTGACCGCCCTGGCGCGCGAGGGGCTGCCCGCCCTGATCGAGCCGTTCTGGTCGCGCCGCGAGGCGGGGGCGGTGCGCCACGACCTGTCACCGGAGGGCATGATCCACGCCATGCACGTCGCCCAGGGTCTCGGCGCCACCTCCGCCCACACCTGGCTCAAGATCCCGGTGATCGATGAGATGGAGCGGGTCATGGAGGCGACCACCCTGCCCACCCTGCTGCTCGGCGGCGACCCCACCGCCGCGCCCGAGGAGGTCTACACCTCGTGGCGCAAGGCGCTGCGGCTGCCCGGCGTGCGAGGGTTGGTCGTCGGGCGCGCGCTGCTGTACCCGCCCGGTGACGACGTCGCCGCGGCGGTCGACACCGCCGCCGGGATGCTGGAGGTGTCCTGATGTCGTATATCCCCGCGGGCTCCACCGCGGCGGCGCCCTGGGCGCTGTGCGTGACGCCGGAGCTGGCCGGGTGGACGTACGCCGGGCTGCGGGCGCTCACCCTCAGCGGCGAGACCGTCGAGTTCGCCACCGGCGACGAGGAGATGCTCGTCCTGCCGCTCAGCGGCGCGTGCGCCGTGGAGTGCGACGGGGTCCGGCTCGAACTGCACGGGCGCCCGTCGGTGTTCGAAGGCGTCACCGACTTCGCGTACCTGCCGGTCGGCGCCGCCGTGCGGCTCACCGGGGAGGGGCGGTTCGCGCTGCCGTCCGCGCTGGCCACCCGCCGCCTCCCCGTGCGGTACGGCCCGGCCGCGGACGTCCCGGTGGAGGTGCGCGGAGCGGGGCGGGCCAGCCGCCAGGTCAACAACTTCTGCTCGCCCGGGGCGTTCGAGTGCGACAAGCTGGTGGCCGTGGAGGTGCTCACCCCGGAGGGCAACTGGTCGTCCTACCCGCCGCACAAGCACGACACCGCCTCCGAGCGCGAGGCCGTGCTTGAGGAGATCTACTACTTCGAGGGCGGCCCCGGCTACCAGCGGGTCTACGGCTCGCCGGGCCGGCCCATCGACGTGCTCGCCGAGGTCGGCTGCGGTGACGTCGTGCTGGTGCCGCACGGCTACCACGGCCCCTCGATGGCGGCCCCGGGGTACGACCTGTACTACCTCAACGTGCTGGCCGGGCCCGCCGAGCAGCGCTCGATGGCCTTCTGCGACGACCCCAGGCACGCCTGGATCCGCGGGAGCTGGGAAGGACAACCCATCGACCCGCGTGTCCCCATGACCGCGGCCCCCGGCCGCCACGACGACGCGAGGCGGGGATGACGGCCGGCGCCGGTCGCCGCCGGGCCGGAGTACGACAGGAGCGGGCATGACCACGATCAGGCTCACCGTCGCGCAGGCGCTGGTGCGGTTCCTCGCCGAGCAGTGGAGCGAGCGCGACGGCGTCGAGCAGCGCCTCATCGAGGGCTGTATCGGCATCTTCGGGCACGGCAACGTCGCCGGCATCGGCCAGGCGCTCGCCGAGCGCGGCGCCGGGCTGGGAGACCCGCTGCCCTACTACCTGGCCAGGAACGAGCAGGCGATGGTCCACACGGCCGCCGGGTTCGCCAAGACGCGCAACCGGCTGTCCACCTTCGCCTGCACGACCTCGATCGGCCCCGGCGCCACCAACATGGTGACCGGCGCGGCGCTGGCCACGATCAACCGGCTGCCCGTGCTGCTGCTCCCGGGTGACATCTTCGCCACCCGGGCCGCCGGGGTGGTCCTGCAGGAGCTGGAGGACCCGCGGTCGTACGACGTCAGCGTCAACGACTGCCTGCGGCCCGTGTCGCGCTTCTTCGACCGGGTCAACCGGCCCGAGCAGCTTCCCTCGGCGCTGATGGCGGCGATGCGGGTGCTCACCGACCCCGCCGAGACCGGCGCCGTGACGCTCGCGCTGCCGCAGGACGTCCAGGTCGAGGCGCACGACTGGCCGGCCGAGCTGTTCGAGCGGCGGGTGTGGCACGTGGCCCGCCCGGTGCCCGACTCCGCCGCCGTGGCCAGGGCCGTCGAGGCGATCAAGAAGTCGCGCCGGCCGCTGATCGTCGCGGGCGGCGGCGTCGTCTACAGCGAGGCGTGGGAAGAACTGGCCGCCTTCGCGGCGGCGCACGGCGTCCCCGTGGGGGAGACGCAGGCGGGCAAGGGCGTGCTGCCGCACGACCATCCGTGCGCGCTCGGCTCCATCGGGCACACCGGCACGGCCGCCGCCAACGCCATGGCCCGAGAGGCCGACCTCGTGATCGGCGTCGGCACCCGCTACACCGACTTCACCACGGCCTCGCGCACGCTGTTCGGCGACGCCCGGTTCGTGAACCTCAACGTCACCGCCTTCGACGCCGCCAAGCACGCGGCCGTCATGCTGGTGGGCGACGCCCGCGAGGGCCTGGCCCTGCTCGACCTGGACGGCTGGCGGGCCGACCCCGCGTGGACGTCCCGGGCGGCCGAGCTGAGCCGCGACTGGCAGGAGCGGGTGTCGGCCCTGTACGCGGGGGAGGCGCTCACCCAGCCGGCCGTGCTCGGCGTGCTCAACGACGTGGCCGGCCGGGACGGCGTGGTCGTCAACGCCGCCGGCTCGATGCCGGGCGACCTGCACAAGCTGTGGCGGGCCTCCGACCCCAAGGCCTACCACGTGGAGTACGGCTTCTCGTGCATGGGCTACGAGATCGCCGGGGGCCTCGGCGTCAAGATGGCCGCCCCTGAACGCGAGGTCTTCGTCCTGGTCGGTGATGGTTCCTACCTGATGATGGCCCAGGAGATCGCCACCGCCGTCCAGGAGGGGATCAAGCTCGTGGTCGTGCTCGTGGACAACAACGGCTTCGCGTCCATCGGCGGCCTTTCCGAGTCGGTCGGCGCCCGCCGCCTCGGCACGTCGTACCGCATGCGCTCGTCGTCCGGCGGCCTGGACGGCGACCGTCTGCCCGTCGACCTCGCCGCCAACGCCGCCAGCCTCGGCGCCGACGTCCTGCGGGCCTGCGACCTCACCTCCCTGCGCGCCGCGCTGCTCAAGGCCAGGGAGGCCACCGCCACCACCGTCGTCCACGTGGAGACCGTCCCCGGCCCCGGCCCCGACACCACCGCCTGGTGGGACGTCCCCACCGCCGAGGTCTCCGCCGACCCGGCCCCGAGAGAGAAGTACGACCAGGCCAAGCGCGCCCAGCGTCCCTACCTTTAGCGCGCCGCCCTCCGGCCGGGGGGCGGCGCGCTAAAGGTAGGGATCTTTCCTGCGCGGGATGCCGGTGCCGCGCCCGCGGATGCGGGGCCCGCTCAGGCGATCTTGCGGCGGTAGGTGCCCGTGGCGAGGACGTACGCCACGACGAGGATGCCGACGCACCAGGCGAGGGCGGTCCAGATGTCGCCGCCGACCGGCTGCTGGGTGTACAGGTGGCGGATGGCGTTGACGATGGAGGTCACCGGCTGGTTCTCGGCGAACCAGCGCACCGGGCCGGGCATGGTGGCGGTGGGCACGAACGCCGAGCTGATGAACGGCAGGAAGATGAGCGGGTAGGAGAACGCGCTCGCGCCGTCCACGGTCTTCGCGGACAGGCCGGCGATGACGGCGAGCCAGGTCAGCGCCAGGGTGAACAGGATCAGGATGCCGGCGACGGCGAGCCACGCGGCCACTCCCGCCCCGGAGCGGAAGCCCATGAGCAGGGCGGCGAGCACGACGACCACGAGCGAGATCAGGTTGGCGACCAGCGAGGTCAGCACGTGCGCCCACAGCACGGACGACCGTGCGATCGGCATCGACTGGAACCGCTCGAAGATGCCGCTCTGCATGTCCTGGAAGAGCCGGAACGCGGTGTAGGCGATGCCCGAGGCGACCGTGATGAGCAGGATGCCGGGCAGCAGGTAGTTCACATATGACACCGATCCCGTGTTGATCGCGCCGCCGAACACGTAGACGAACAGCAGCAGCATGGCGATCGGCGTGATCGCGGTCGTGATGATGGTGTCCACGCTGCGCGTGATGTGGCGCAGGGATCGTCCCAGCAGGACGGTGGTGTCGCCGAAGAAGTGCCTGGTCATCGCTGTTCCTTACTCGTCGGTGCGGATGTCGTGGTAATCGCCGGCGCCGCGACCCCGCCGTCGGCGCCGACGAGCGTGAGGAAGACGTCCTCCAGGGTCGGCTGCTTCTCGACGTACTCGACCTTGGCGGGCGGGAGCAGCTGCTTGAGCTCGGTGAGGGTGCCGTTCACGATGATCCGGCCCTCGTGCAGGATCGCGATCCGGTCGGCGAGCTGTTCGGCCTCGTCCAGGTACTGCGTGGTGAGCAGCACCGTCGTCCCCTGGGCGGCGAGCTCCCTGACGGCCTGCCACGCCTCGATGCGCGCCTGGGGGTCGAGCCCGGTGGTGGGCTCGTCGAGGAAGACGATCGGGGGATCGCCGATGAGGCTCATGGCGATGTCGAGGCGGCGGCGCATGCCGCCGGAGTAGGTCGCCACCCTGCGGGCGCCGGCGTCGGCCAGCGAGAACCGCCGCAGCAGGTCGTCGGCGATCCTGCCCGGCTCCTTGAGGTGGCGCAGCCTGGCGACGAGCACGAGGTTCTCGCGCCCGGTGAGGATCTCGTCGACGGCGGCGAACTGCCCGGTGAGGCTGATGGACTCCCGCACGTCCGCCGCTTGTGCGGCGACGTCGAAGCCGTTGACCCGGGCGGTGCCCGCGTCGGCCTTGAGCAGCGTGGAAAGGATCTTCACGACCGTGGTCTTGCCGGCCCCGTTGGAGCCCAGCAGGGCGAAGATGCTGCCCCGCGCCACGTCGAAGTCCACCCCGCGCAGCACCCGCAGCGTCTTGTACGACTTCTCCAGACCCTGCACGCGAATCGCAGGGCTCTTAACCTGTTCGGCTGTCATCCGGATATCCGTTCTCTCGTCATGGTTCGTCACGTTTCGTCGCGCGCGGCGCGATCGATGGCGCTGGACAGCCGCTCCCGCTCCCGGCCGATCCACTGACCCTCGGGGTAGTTCCGGAGAAACGTCTCGGCGAACTCCACGGGGTCCTCCCCGACGACCTCGCGGATCGGGGTTCCGTTCGCCGCGCTCTGCTCGAAGAGGTCGGCGAGATCCTCCAGCATCCTCAGCAGGCTGTCGGCCTTCCCGGGGCCGAAGTACAGCATGTAGCGATGCAGTGCCTCGATCGCCGTGTGGTAGCTCTTGGGAAGCCGCTCCGTGCGCGCCTTGTACTCCCGGTAGCGCCTCTTGTCCTCGAACGGTCCCGTGACGATCTCCACGAGTCGCCGGAAGCGCTTCTTCCGCTCGATCGGCCCTGCGGCCATGTCTACTCGCCTCCTTCGCGGAGCTGTTCGAGCCGTTCCGAGAGGAAGCTCCAGGTCCTCCAGAACTCTTCGAGGTACTCGCGTCCCTGAGCGTTCAGGGAGTAGACCTTGCGTGGCGGCCCCTTCTCGGAGGGGACCTTCTCCACGTCGACGAGGCCGCGTTGCTCGATCCTGACGAGCAGGGCGTAGACGGTGCCCTCGGCGATGTCGGAGAAGCCCTGGTCGCGCAGCCACGCCGTGATCTCGTAGCCGTACGCGGCCCGGCCGGACAGGATCGCGAGGACGATGCCCTCCAGTGTTCCCTTGAGCATCTCGGTCACCTGTTTGCCCATGGAACACCCCTCCTTTCAGCTACTCAGCAAGACTGACTACTGGTACATAGTGACACCGAATACCGGTACATAGCAAGACTGAATACCGACGGACTGAGCCTCCCGTGGCGGGGGGAGATACCGGCTCGCGACCTGGACGCCGGACGGCGGGAACCGCTAGGCCGTCGGCGGCTCGGGAACGGCCCGCACCTCGCCGGAGGCCGGGGACCGCGTCACGCTTCGACTCGGCGTGCCTAGGCCGCCGGCTCGGCGGGCTGAAGGCGGGTCCTCGGCTGGAAGCCGCGGGCCAGGGCGATGATGGCCGCGGTCAGGACGAGGGGGGCCAGGAAGGCGATCCGGTAGTCGGCGGCCTCGGCGATGCCGCCGACCAGGGCGGCGCCGACGATGAAGCCGACGTAGTTGAACATGTTGACGCGGGCGACCGCGACGCCGGTGCCGGCCGGGTCGAGGCGGCCGGCGGCCGAGAAGGACTGCGGGGCGACGACCGAGAGGCCCACCCCGGCCAGGGCGAACGCGACGACCGCCAGCGGCTCGCTGGGGGCCGCGACGATGCCGGCGAAGCCGAGCGCGGCGAGCAGGCCGCCGGCTCGGACGATGGCGGCGGGGCCGTACCTGCGTACGGCGAGGTCGCCGCCGATCCGGACCACGAACGTGGCCGCCTGGTAGGCGCCCAGCGCCAGCGGGACGGCCGCCGCCGAGGCGTGCATGATCTTGTCCATGTAGACGGAGCCGAAGTTGGAGATCGACGCGTCCCCCACGTAGAGGAACGCCATCGCGAGGCAGAGCGGCAGGATCGGCCGCCACGGGAACCGCGCCGCGGGGGGAGGCGCCGCTCCCGCCGCCGGGGAGGGGGCGTCCGGCTGATGGACGTGCTCCTCGGCGGGGCCGTACAGGGCCGGGGCCGCCGCGACGGCGACGGCGACGCCGGCCGCCATGGCGACGGCGAAGGTGACCGGCAGTCCCAGGCCCATGCCGCCCGCCGCCGAGGCCCAGGCGGCCCCGGCGACCGCCGCCGCGCTCCACAGGGCGTGGAAACCGGTGAGGATGGGCCGCTCGTACCTGCGCTCGACCGTGACGGCCTGCATGTTCATGGCCGCGTCGACCGCGCCCAGGCACAGCCCGAACAGGACGTTGGCCGCCACCAGCACGGGCACGCTGGGGGCGAGCCCGGCGAGCACCACGGCGACGCCCGCGAGCGGCTGGGCGATCCGCAGCACCCATCGGCTGCCGAGCCGCTTGGCGACCTCGCCCGCCAGCACGCTTCCGGCCCCGGCGATGACCGGCACGACCAGCAGCAGGATCGTCAGCTCGCCGTCGCTCAGCCCGTGCTTTCTCTGCAGTGCGGCGACCTGGGTGAGCAGTGTCGCGAAGGTCAGGCCCTGGGTGAAGAACACGGCATAGGTGGCCAGGCGCGCGCGCCGGTCGCGGTGGGTGGGCACCTCGGCCTCCGAGGGGGAGCAAAACGTGAGGCTGATTCAGATCGCGCCAGGCTACGGTCGCCGCCCCGGCCGGTCAATCCCCACCCGTGCGGCCGACCGCCCGGCGAAGCGTGGCGGTGGACTCAGTATCAGGGGTGTAGACGCTCGAACATGGAAACGATGCTCTCAGCCATGGTCCGTCTCAACCGGTCGCCTTTTACTTGGGTGCATGACGGAACAGACGAAGACCATCCTGGTTCTGGGTGGCACGGGGAAGACCGGGCGCAGAGTGGTGGAACGGCTCGCCGGGCGCGGGCTGCGGGTGCGGGCCGGCTCCCGCGCGGGGACGCCGCCGTTCGACTGGGAGAAGCCGGAGACCTGGCCCGACGTGGTGCGCGGTGCCGACGCGGTGTACGTCACCTACCAGCCCGACCTGGCGTTCCCCGGGGCCGCCGAGTCGATCCGCGCGTTCGCCGAGTTGGCCGCGCGCGGTGGCACCCGCCGCCTGGTCCTGCTGTCGGGCCGGGGCGAGGAGGCGGCCCGGGTGAGTGAACAGGGGGTGCGCGACTCCGGCGTCCCGGAGTGGACCGTCCTGCGGGCGAGCTTCTTCGCCCAGAACTTCAGCGAGGACTTCCTGCTGGACCCGGTACGGGAGGGCCTGGTCGCCCTCCCGGCCGGCGAGGTGGCGGAGCCGTTCGTCGACGTCGCCGACGTGGCGGACGTCGCGGTGGAGGCCCTGACGCGGGACGGGCACGCCGGCCAGGTCTACGAGCTGACCGGCCCCCGCCTGCTCACCCTGGCCGAGGCGGCCGCCACGATCGGCGAGGCCGCCGGACGTGAGGTCGCGTACCTGCCCGTCACGCCGGAGCGGTACCGGTCCACGTTGACCGCCCAGGGCGTTCCCGAGGACTACGCCGCCTTCCTCGCCGACCTGTTCGGCGGCATCCTGGACGGCCGCAACGCCCACCTCGACGACGGAGTCCAGCGTGTCCTGGGCCGGGCCCCGCGCGACTTCGCCGACTACGTGAAGGAGACCGCCGCCACCGGCGTCTGGACGACCGGCTGACCTCCCCCACGGGTCGCCGGTCGTCACGGGTCGCCGGTCGTCCGGCACGGGTCGCGGCCCGGCGATCGCCCGATGGGAACCGGTCACGGGACGATCAGCACCGGCGCCGCGACCTGAACGCCGTGGCGGGTGACCGGCCTGCCTCTGACGCCGGTCAGTCGATCATGCGGGCGCGCATCTTCCACACGGCCAGGCTCCACATCAGGGCCGCGAACAGGAGCAGGACGGCCACGTGGACGAGGTCGTGCACGCCCAGGCGCAGGAACACGGCGTCCCTCACCAGCTCGACGCAGTGGTAGAGCGGGTTGACCCTGGCGGCGGTGGCCGCCCACGACGGGAGCTGGTCGGTGGGGAAGAACGTGCCGGCGACCAGGAACATCGGGGCCAGCACGCCGCTGATGACGTAGTCGAAGGTGTTGATCGAGGGCACGATCGCCGACACCCAGATGCCGAACAGGGCGAAGCCGAGCCCGGTGACGAAGCCGATGAACGGCACCAGCAGCATGCCCGGGCTCGGCGGGAGCCCGAACGCCATGCCGACCACCATCGGCGCGCAGCCGTACAGCCCGGCCTTGGCGGCCAGCCAGGACGCCTCGGCCGTCACCAGCTCGTGCACGTCGACCGGGGCGGCCAGCACGGCGTCGTAGGTGTGCTGGAAGGTGCGGCGGATGAAGGTGCCGAACATCGCGCCGAAGGCGCTGATGAACAGCACCGAGGTGGCCACCACGCCCGTGGAGACGAAGTCGCGGTAGTCGTAGCCGTAGGCCGCGCCGATGACCGCGCCGAACCCGAAGCCGAAGGCCAGCAGGTAGATCGTCGGCTCCACGAGCGCGGCGAACGAGGTGGACGGCCAGTAACGCTTGTAAAGCGCCAGCTCCCGGCGCCACACCCCGCGCACCGGAGCCCACTCGAACCACCGCAGCGCGGGCCCCTCGGCCCGGGTGGACGGTGCGGTCATCGGATCTCCTTGAGCATGGCCGCCCCCGCCTCACGCCCGGCCGAGCCGTAACGGGCCGCCAGGGGCGGCGGGAAGGCGGAACAGGGCGGCCTGGGTGTGAGCGGGGCGGGACGGGTCGGGCCGGGCGCGGGGGAGGCGCGGCGCGCCGCCCCGGGCGTGAGCGACACCGGGCGGGCCGCCTCACGTGCGGGGCGGAGGGTGGGGGTCATTCGACGCTCTCGCCGGTGAGGACGACGAAGACGTCCTCGAGGTTGGCGGCGCGTTCGACGTGGGCGGGGCCGAGGAGCTCGCGCAGGGACTCCGGCTGGCGTTCGGACGCGAGGACGGCGACCGACGGGCCGGTGCGCCGGGTCGACAGGCCCGCCTCGCGGGCCAGGCGCTCGACCTCGGCGACGCGCTCGGGCCTGCCGAAGTGCTCGTCGACACGCTTGCCCGCGTGCTCGGCGATCAGCGCGGCGGGAGTGCCCCGCGCCACCACCCGGCCGCGCGACATCAGCGCGCACTCGTCGGCGAGCCGCTCGGCCTCCTCGATGTAGTGGGTGGACATCAGCGTCGTCACGCCCTCGGAGCGCAGCTCGGCCACCAGCGACCAGAGCTCCTGGCGCACCTGGGGGTCGAGCCCGACGGTCGGCTCGTCGAGCAGCACCAGGCGGGGGCGGTGCACCAGGCCGCGCGCGATGAGCAGGCGGCGGCGCATGCCGCCCGACAGGTCGCCCACCTTGGTGCCGGCGCGGTCGGTGAGCTGGGCCACCTTGAGCGCGCGGTCGACGGCGGCCACGCGGCCCGCGCGGGGCACGCGGTAGAGGTGGGCGAAGACCTCCAGGTTCTGCCGGGTGGTGAGTTCTTCGTCGAGGTTGTCCTGCTGGGGGACGACGCCCATGAGCGAGCGCGCCATCTTGGAGGCGCGGGGAAGCGCGTGGCCCAGGACGGTGATCTCGCCCGAGGACGCCCGGGACTGGGAGGTGAGCAGCCGCATCGTGGTGCTCTTGCCCGCGCCGTTCGGCCCCAGCAGCCCGAGGCAGACGCCGTGGGGGACCTCCAGATCGAGGCCGTCGACCGCGGTGATCTCGCCGTAGCGTTTGACCGCGCCCCTGATGGAGATCGCGCTCTCGGTGCGCACCGGAGAGGCGTTCCGCCTGGACGGCGTCTGCAGGATGGGCATGCGGCCACCATAGGAAACGCCACCGACACTTCGCCATCCGATATCGGGCGACCCCGGAACGCGTCCGGGGGAGGTGTCCGCGTGTGCCGAGGCGCGTCGTTCCGGCCCCGGATCGCGTCCGGTGGACGCGTCCGCGTGTGCCGAGGCGCGTCCTCCCGGTCCCGGAACGCGTCCGGTGGACGCGTCCGCGTGTGCCGAGGCGCGTCCTCCCGACCCCTGATCGCGTCCGGTGGACGTGTTTCCATCTGCCGGCGGGTGGCCCGGCCGGGTTAGTGTCAAGGGGTGGAAGCGCAACGCGGAGCGCGGTACGACCGCTGGAACGATCGATGGAACCGGCAGGCGGCCCCGGCTCTGCGGCAGATCCTGTCCGGCTTCCTGAACCACACGCCGCCGGGCGACGGGCCGGCGCCGCACGAGCTGCGGGCCTCCGACGCCGACCGCGAGCGGGTGGTCGCCGTGCTGGCCGACGCGCTGAGCGACGGCCGGCTCGACCTCGCGGAGCACGAGGAACGCGTCGAGGCGGCCTACCACGCCCGCACGCTGGGCGAGCTGTCCGCTCTCACCGCCGACCTGCTGCCCGAGCACCTGCAGCCGTTGCGCGCCGACGGCGCGCCGGTGATGGCGCTGTTCCGCTCCGAGCAGCGCGACGGCCGCTGGGTGGTGCCCGCGCACTACCCGGTGACGGCCATCGGCACCGGCGTGACCCTCGACCTGCGCGACGCCCTGCTGCAGAGCAGCCACGTCACCCTGCGGGCCACCGTGGTCGGGGCCACGCTGACGCTGCTCGTGCCCGACGGCGTGCGCGTGGTCATGCCGGCCTCCGCCGTGCTCGGCGGCAAGAAGAACCAGGCGCCCGCTCACCTGCCGCCCGACGCGCCGGTCATCGAGATCACCGGCACGATCATGATGGGCAACGTCGTCGCCAAGTACCCCAAGCCGCCCAAGCGCGGCTGGGCCCGCCGCCGCGCCCTGTGACCCCGGCCCGCGAGCCGGCTAAGGCGCCGCGCCCCGCGAGCCCCGTCCGCGAGCCGGGCTACGGCGCCGCGCCCTGTGGCCCCCGGCCGCGAGCCCGGGCTCAGGGCGCCGCGCCCTGTGGCCCCCGGCCGCGAGCCCGGGCTCAGGGCGTCGCGCGCTGTTGAGCCCCGTCCGGGAGCAGGGCAAGGGCGCCGCGCTGTGAGCCCCGGCCGCGAGCAGGGCAAGGGCGCCGCGTTGTTGAGCCCGGTCCGCGAGCCGGGGGTCAGGTGGCGGTGTCGAAGTTGATGGCGCTATAGGCGCGCAGCTTCCAGAGCTGGTGCTCGCTCTCGACCTTGCGCACGGTGCCCGAGCGGCCCCGCATGACCAGGGAGTGGGTGACGGCGACCCCGGCCCGGTAGCGCACACCGCCCATCAGCTCGCCGTCGGTGACGCCCGAGGCGGCGAAGAACACGTCGTCGGAGCTGACCAGGTCGTCGGTGGTGAGCACGCGGTCGAGGTCGTGCCCGGCGTCCAGCGCCCGGCGGCGCTCGGCGTCGTCGCGCGGCCACAGCTTGCCCTGGATCACCCCGCCCAGGCACTTCAGGGCGCACGCCGCGACGATGCCCTCCGGCGTGCCGCCGACGCCGAGCATGAGGTCGACGCCGGTGTCCCTGCGCGCCGCCATGATCGCCCCGGCGACGTCGCCGTCGGTGATGAACTTGATGCGCGCGCCGGTCTCCCGGATCTCCCGCACCAGCTCCTCGTGGCGCGGCCGGTCGAGCAGGACGACCATGACGTCGGCCGGGGTGCATCCCTTGGCGCGGGCCACCGCGGCGATGTTGGCCGCCACGGGCGCGTCGATGTCGACGGAGTCGGCCGCCTCCGGGCCGGTCACCAGCTTGTCCATGTAGAACACCGCCGAGGGGTCGTACATCGACCCGCGCGGGCTCACCGCGATCACCGAGATGGCGTCGGGCATGCCGAGGGCCGTCAGCCGGGTGCCGTCGACGGGGTCGACGGCCACGTCGCACGCGGCGCCGCTGCCGTCGCCCACCTCTTCGCCGTTGAAGAGCATCGGGGCCTTGTCCTTCTCGCCCTCACCGATCACCACGACACCGCTCATGGACACCGTGTTGATGAGCTGGCGCATGGCGTTGACCGCGGCGCCGTCGGCGCCGTTCTTGTCACCCCGCCCGACCCAGCGGGCGGCCGCCATCGCGGCGGCCTCGGTCACCCGGACGAGCTCCATCGCCAGGTTGCGGTCGGGAGCGTGCCGCTCGGTGGCCAACGCCGGCGGTACGGACGTCTGTTCCGTCATATGACAAGCCCCTCTAGATTGGACGAACGGCGATCGGGGTGCCCAGAACGCCGCACCCCGCGTCCTCTCTTTCCGATCCCAGCCGATTACAACGATCGTAGTTGTCTCACTTCGGCGGCCGACGGAGGGATACTGTCACCTGCATGAGCAGTGACACGGAACGGCCTGTGACCGTGCGTACCTCGGAACGTGGAGCCGCCACCCGCGGCGCGCTGCTGGACGCCGCCAGGGAGGTGTTCGTCACCCGCGGATTCGCCGAGGCCGGGGTCACCGACGTCGTGTCCCGCGCCGGCGCCAGCGTGGGAAGCCTTTACCACCATTTCTCCGGTAAGGCCGACCTTTATCTCACGCTCTTCGACGAGTTCCACGTCCGTCAGGTCCACCGCACCAAGCAGGCGGTGCAGGAGGCGCGCGCCGGGGGCGAGGCCGACCCGATGCGGCTGTTCGTCGCCGGCGCCCGGGCCTACCTCGACGGCTGCTTCGACGAGCGCGAGCTGGCCGCGCTGTTCCTGCGCGGCGACGGCCCCCCCGGCTTCGAGGTCCTCATGCGCGACCGCATGCGCCACTGGGCGCGGCGCAACGCCGCCCTCTTCGAGGAGGACCGCGGCGCCTTGGTCGTGGTGGTGACCGGAGCCCTGGCCGCCGCGGTGTCGGAGGTCGCGCTCGCCGAGGACGTCGCCGAGTCGAAGAAGCTGGCCGAGGCCGTCCTGGAGATCATCGGGCGCATCGAGCGCTCCTGACACGCCCGGTGGTGGCGGGTCCGCGACCGGCCGCACCGGCCGGTACTCTGCCTGGTTGTGCGCCGATTCCTCGAAGGCTTCTACGGGTACGCGTTCGCCGTGCTGTTCTGCCTGGCGCTCGTGGGCGTCTTCCTGCTCGTCACCCCGCAGAGCCGCACCGAGCACATCCCGGTGGTCGACTACTCGATGACCGTCGCCGAGCTGCGCCGCGTCGCGCCGTACGAGGTGCGGGTGCCCGAGCCCGTGCCCGCCGGCTGGGTGCCGAACAGCTCCAGCGTCGACAAGAGGGGCCACGTCACCTGGCGGCTCGGCTTCGCGACCGCCCAGCGTGAGCACGCGACCCTGGCGCAGAGCGACGAGCCGGCGCAGGCGTTCGCCAACCGCCTGGCCAACAGCGACAAGGTGACCGGCACCCGCCAGATCGCCGGCCAGGCCTGGCAGGAGCGCTTCCGCTCCGACAAGAACCAGCGCACCCTCGTGCTGCCCGCCCCGGGGGTGACCGTCGTCGTCACCGGCACCGCCGGCTGGGACGAGCTCACCGCCCTGGCGGCCTCCCTCAAGCCCCTGCCCAAGGGGACGGCTCCGCCTTCACCGGTTCCGTCCTCGCCGGCTCCGTCGTAGCCGGCGCGGGGCCGGCTCAGAAGGGGGCGTCACCCGCGCCCGGGGCCGCCGGCTCCTCGCGGCGCGCCATCGCGGCGGCCAGCCGCACGCGGGCCCCCTGGAGCCACTCCTCGCAGATCGCGGCCAGTTTCTCGCCGCGCTCCCAGAGCTCGATCGACTGCTCCAGGGTGAGCCCCCCGGCCTCCAGCCGGCGCACCACCTCGGTCAGCTCCTCGCGGGCCTGCTCGTACGACGGGGTATCAGCCTTCTCCTGAGCCACAGGGACCACCCTACGGGCAGCCGGCGCCCCCGAGCCTCAGGCGGGCGGCGTGGAGACCGTCACCCCGACGCGGCCGTCGGGGAAGCGCACGCTCAGCTCGTCGTCGGCCTTGACGTCGGCGGCCATGCGCACGACCTCGCCCGAGGTGTGCTGGACGATCGCGTAGCCGCGTTCGAGCGTGGCCGCGGGGGAGAGGGTGACCAGCCGGGCGCGCAGGTGCGTGAGGGAGTCCTCGGCGCGGTCGAGGGACGAGCCCAGGCAGCGCCGCGCCCGGTCGCGCAGGGCCTCGGCCTGCTCGGCGCGGCGCTCGATCTCGCGCACGGGGTCGGCCAGGGCGGGCCGTGACCGCACGGCCGCCACCCAGGCGGTCTCGCGGTCGAGCCAGCCGGACACCACGCGCCGCCCGCGGTCGCGGAGCTGGCGCACGAGCTGGAGCTGCTCGCCGACGTCGGGGACGACCTTCTTGGCCGCGTCGGTGGGGGTGGACGCGCGGACGTCGGCGACCAGGTCGAGCAGGGGGTTGTCCTGCTCGTGGCCGATGGCGCTCACGACGGGGGTGCGGCAGGCCGACACCGCGCGCACCAGCGACTCGTCGGAGAACGGCAGCAGGTCCTCCAGCGAGCCGCCGCCCCGGGCGATGACGATCACGTCGACCTCGCCGTCGGAGTCGAGCCTGCGCAGCGCTTCGGTGACCTCGCCCACCGCGTAGGGCCCCTGGACGGCGACGGTCTCGACCCGGAACCGGACGGCCGGCCACCGGCGGCGCGCGTTCTCAAGGACGTCGCGCTCGGCGGCGGAGTCGCGGCCGCAGATCAGGCCGACGGTGCCGGGCAGGAACGGCAGTCGCCGCTTGCGGTCGGCGTTGGCCAGGCCCTCGGCGACGATGACCTGCCGCAGGCGTTCGAGCCGGGCGAGAAGCTCGCCGACGCCGACGGGGCGGATCTCCAGCGCGGTGAACGCGAACGAGCCCTTGTTGACCCAGAAGTCTGGCTTGACCAGCATGACGACCCGCGCGCCGTCCACCGGCCTGGGGACGGCCGCCTCATAGGCGTTGCGCGGGCAGGTGATGCGCGCCGACACGTTGGCGACCGGATCGCGCAGGGTGAGGAACACCGTGCCGCCGCGGGAGGAAAGCTCGGTGATCTGCCCCTCGGCCCACACCGTGCCGAGCTTGCCGATCCACTGCCCCACCATCTGCAGGACCGAGCGGATCGGAAGGGGCTGCTCGGGTGAGGTCTTCGCCGTCATGCGGGCAGCCTACGCAGTCAGGCCTGCTCCCCGGCTTCCAGCTTGGCCAGGCGCTTGGTGTACATCTGCACGATGTCGTCGCGGGCGGCGTTCTCGCGCTCGTACTCCAGCAGCGCGCGGATCTGCTCGGCCGACTTGCCGCGCAGCCGGGCGCGCAGCGAGGCCATCGACAGCTCCGAGTAACCGGGCATGGGCTCGGAGAGCGCCGGAGACGTGCCGGCGGCCGTGCTTCCGGCCGTCGCGGAGGCGCCGCCCGCCGGTGCGGCCGGGGTGGCGCCCGCCGGCTTGGCGGCGCGCGGCTTGCGGGCCGGCTTGGGCGCGGCATCGGCCGGTGTGGCGGGAGAGCCCGGTGCCGCCTTCGGCTTCCTGGCGGCCCTCGGCTTGGGCGCGGCCTCCGGGGCGACCGGCTCGGCGGACGCCTTGGCGGCGGGCTTGGCCGGCGTGGGCCCGGCGGTGGTCTCGGCGGCCGGCTCGGCGGAGCTCGTGGCCGGCTTGGCGGAGCTCGTGGCCGCGGGCTTGGCCGCAGCGGCGGGCCTGGGGGCCCTGGCGGGCTTGGCCGGAGCCGGGGGAGCGGCGGGAGCGGCCTCGGCGGCGGGGGCCGGCGTGGGGGCGGCGCCGTTGCGGCTCTGCTCGGGCGCGCTGGGGCGGGGCGCGAAGATGACCGGCTCGCGTCGCGCCGGCTTCTGCTCCGGCTCCTCGACGACCACCTGCGCGACCGGGCGCGCCTCCCCCTGGTCGGCGGGGAACGGGCCCTTCTCCTCGTCGCTCAGCAGCCGCTTGACGCCCGTCCGGATGCGGTCGCTCAGCATCAGCGCCTGCCCGACACCGGTCAGAGCCGTCTGCAGCACGTTGAGCGGCAGGTCCTTGGCCTTCTCCTTGAGCTCCTGGGTGTCGGAGACGGTCTGCCGGACATTCTTGGCTATGGTGCGGACGATGTCGGTTACTGACATGCCGGCTCCCTAGGGATCTGATTTCGGACGACCAGTCTGGTCAGACTGTGCCGCTAAAGGTCAAGGGGCGGACGGACGGGTGTCGCACGCTCTCTAAGCATAGGAAAGCAGATGAACCGTGCATGCCCGAGGAAGCGGAACCGGGAAGGCCGACCACATGACACCCGAACACATAACATGGGTCCATGACTTCGCAGACCCCCGCGACCCGTCGCGTCCTGGTGGCCAAGCCCCGCGGATACTGCGCCGGCGTCGACCGCGCGGTCGAGGCGGTCGAGAAGGCTCTGGAGCGTTACGGGGCGCCCGTCTACGTGCGCAAGCAGATCGTCCACAACACCCACGTGGTCCGCAGGCTTGAGGAGCTCGGCGCGATCTTCGTCGAGGAGACCGACGAGGTGCCCGAGGGCGCGATCGTGGTGTTCTCCGCGCACGGGGTGTCCCCGGCCGTCCACGAGGAGGCCGCGCGCCGCAGCCTGCGCACGATCGACGCCACCTGCCCGCTGGTCACCAAGGTGCACAACGAGGCCAAGCGCTTCGCCGCCAGGGACTACGACATCCTGCTCATCGGCCACGAGGGCCACGAGGAGGTCGAGGGCACGGCGGGCGAGGCCCCGGCCCACATCCAGCTCGTCGACGGGCTCGACGGCGCCGACGGCGTCCAGGTGCGCGACCCCGAGCGGCTGGTCTGGCTCTCCCAGACCACCCTGTCGGTCGACGAGACCAACGAGACCGTCGCCCGGCTGCGCGAGCGCTTCCCCAGCCTCATCGACCCGCCGAGCGACGACATCTGCTACGCCACGCAGAACCGCCAGATCGCCGTCAAGGAGATCGCGCGCGAGTGCGAGCTGGTGATCGTGGTCGGCTCCACGAACTCCTCCAACTCCAAGCGCCTGGTCGAGGTCGCCGTGGACGCCGGAGCCGACGCCTCCTACCTCGTCGACGACGCCTCCTACATCAGGCCCGAATGGCTTGAGGGCGTCACCACGGTCGGTCTCACCAGCGGCGCCTCGGTGCCCGAGGCGCTGGTCGAGGGCGTGCTGGCCCACCTGGCGGGCCACGGCTTCACCGACGTCCAGGAGGTCGAGTCGGTCCCGGAGAACGTCCGGTTCGCCCTGCCGCACGAGCTGCGTCGCGACCTGCGCGCCCCCGTGGCCTGACGGGGCCCGCGCACACCGTCCACCCTGCGCGACCGTCCACCCTGCGCGACCGTCCACCCCCGCGCAGACCGCCCGCCCCGCGCGTCACGTCCACGCGCCCGTGTCGATCACCACGTCGGCGCGGGCGCGCACGCGGTCGGCGGCGAAGTAGGCGTCCTCCTGGCGTGCCCAGCGCTCCCAGTGCGGCAGGTAGGCGTCGCCGTCGCGCCGCAGGGCGCGGGCGCGGCGCACTCCGGGCGGGGCGTCGGCCCAGATCAGGAACGAGGTGTACGGCTCCGCGGCGGCGGAGCCCGCGCCGACGCCCTCGACCACCAGGGCCCCGGGCGGGCTCAGCTCGTGCCACTCGGCGTACGCCGACAGCGCCCAGTCGTAGCGCCGCCAGCGGGCCGGGCGGCCCTCCGCGAGCGGGCGCACGATCCACTCGACCAGCCGGTCGGCCCCCGCGCGAAGCCCGTCCCAGCCGTCGTACAGGTCGTCCATGTGGATCAGCGGCGCCCCCAGCTCGGCCGCCAGCGCGCCGCCGATGGTGGTCTTGCCCGAGCCCGAGGGCCCGTCCACGGCGATCACCCGGGCCCGCCGGGCCCGGAGCCGCCCGGCCAGCCCTTCCGGGATCACGGCATCGGCCAGCCCCTCCGGGATCACGGCAGGCGACGGCCGACGTGCCCCGGCCCGCCCGGCGCGGCGGCAGGGGCTGGTGGGCGGGCGGCGGGGCTCAGCTCTGCGGCTCCCTCGGGGAGCCGTACACCCGGGGCTCGAAGTACCCCTCGGGCTCGGGCGCGAAGACCGGCACGTCGCGCTTGGCCCCGGCTGGGGCGGCGGCCCCGGGAGCGGCGGGGGAGCGGCCGGCCCGCAGCTCGTCGCGCAGCTCGCGGACGTTGGCCGGCAGGCCGCGGAACCAGGCCACGGCGAGAACGAGCGCCGAGCCCGCGAACAGCCACGGCGCCCCGGCGGACAGGGCGGTGACCAGGCCGAGCCCGAGCGCCTGGACGAGCGACGGCGCGCCCAGCGCGCCCGCCACCGCGGAGGTCAGGGTGGCGGCGAAGAACACCAGCGGCGGTGTCACCACCAGCGAGAGCAGGTCGCGCGGCTGCACCAGCAGGACGGCCGCCAGGCACGCCGCGCCGAAGGCCAGGCCGACCACGGTCGTCGAGCCCGCGAGCTGGGAGACGAGCGTGACGGCGAACACGAGCGCGATCGCGCCCCGGGCGGTCAGCCTGACCCCTGGTCGCGTGCCCTGCGGCGTCACCACGATCGCCCTCCCCCGGCCTGCTCGGCGGCCTCACCCCCGCCGGGCGGGCCCTGCGAGGAGTCTCGCGCCAACCTACCGCTCCGGTGCGGGCCCTGGAACGGCCTTGCCGTCTCTTCACCGGCCGGTGGCGGGCTCTCTGCCCCCACCAGGCCGGAGCCCTCCCCACCTGGCCTTTCCGCGCCCTGAACGTCCCCTGGCGCGGAAGGGACGCCCTCCACGACCGCGTCGCCGACGAGCGCGGCGGGGACGCCCTCCACGGGCGCGTCGCCGACGAGCGCGGCGGGGGTGTCCTCCTCAGGCGCGTCGCCGACGAGCGCGGCGGGGGTGTCCTCCTCAGGCGCGTCGCCGACGAGCGGGGAAGGGGCGTCATCCTCGGGCGCGTCGCCGACCAGCTCGGGCATCGAGGGCTGTCTCGGCAGGTCCTCCACGAGGTCGGGCTGGGGGAGCGTGCCGTCCACCACGCCGAGGTCGCTGAGCTTGCGCGCGCTCACCAGCACGCGGCTCTCCAGGGAGCCCACCGCCTTGTTGTAGGCCACGACGGCCCGGCCCAGCGCCTTGCCGACGGCGTCGACGTTGCGTCCCAGCGCGCCCAGCCGCTCGTACAGCTCCTTTCCGAGGTCGAAGACCGCGCGCGCGTTCTCGCTCAGCGCCTCCTGCTGCCAGGCGTACTGGGCCGTGCGCAGCATGGTGATGAGCGTCGTGGGCGTGGCGATGTGCACGCGGCGCCGCATCGCGTACTCCAGCAGCTCGGGGTCGCGTTCGAGCGCGGGCGCCAGGAACGCCTCGCCGGGGATGAACAGCACCACGAACTCCGGCGCCGGGGTGAACGCCTGCCAGTACATCTTGGACGCCAACCGGTCGACGTGGTCGCGCATGTGGCGGGCGTGGGCGTCCAGCCGCACCTCCTGCGCCTCGGACTCCCCGGCCTCGGCGGCCTCCAGGTAGGCGGCGAGCGACACCTTGGAGTCCACGACGATGTTCTTGCCGCCCGCCAGGCGCACCACCATGTCGGGGCGGACGACGCCGTCGCGCGTGGTGGCGCTCGCCTGCTCGTCGAAGTCGCAGAACCGGGCCATGCCCGCGATCTCGGCCACCCTGCGAAGCTGCAGTTCCCCCCACCGGCCGCGCGCCTCGGGCCGGCGCAGCGCGCGCACCAGCGCGCTGGTCTGGGTGCGCAGGCGCTCGGAGCTGTCGCGGACGAAGTCCATCTGCTGCCCCAGCTCGGCCTGCGCGACGCGGTAGCCGGTCTCGCTCTCCTTGAGCTGCTCCTGCACCCTGGCGAGCGTCTCGCGCAGCGGGGCGACCAGGTTCTCGACGGCCTGCCGTCGCTGCTCCAGGTCGCCCGCGGCGTCGGCGCGGGAGGCGGCCAGCCGGCCCTCGGCCAGCTCCAGGAAGCGCAGGTTGTTGACGTCCAGCGCCCGGTTGGACAGCGACTGGAAACGCTGCGTCATCTGCTCCTCGACGTAGGAGACCTTCTCCTCGGCGGCCTTGGCCCTCGCCTCGGCCAGGGCCACCCGGGTCTCGGCGTCGGCGGCGCGGGCGGTGGCGCGTGCCCTGCCCAGCGCGAAGCCGATCACCAGGCCCGCCGCCAGGCCGGCGGCGAGCTGGAACGCGAGTGCCATGAGGTCCACCCCGGCATGATTCCAGTCCCGAGGGGGCCGCGCGTGTCCCGCGCGCGTTCCGGGCACCGTAAACTCGGCGGACGTGAGCCTGAGCATCGGCATCGTCGGCCTGCCCAACGTCGGCAAGTCCACCCTCTTCAACGCGCTGACCAAGAGCGGCAACGCGCTCGCGGCGAACTACCCGTTCGCCACGATCGAGCCGAACGTCGGCATCGTCGGGGTTCCCGACTCCCGGCTGGCCACGCTGGCCGAGATCTACGACTCCGCCAAGATCATTCCGGCCAAGGTCGAGTTCGTCGACATCGCCGGCCTGGTCAAGGGCGCCTCCGAGGGGCAGGGGCGCGGCAACCAGTTCCTGGCCAACATTCGCGAGACCGACGCCATCTGCCAGGTGATCCGCGTCTTCACCGACCCCGACGTCACCCACGTCGACGGCGAGATCTCCCCCCGGCGCGACATCGAGACGATCAACACCGAGCTGATCCTGGCCGACCTGCAGACGCTGGAGAAGGCCCTGCCGCGCCTGGCCAAGGAGGCCCGCACCAACAAGGACCGCAAGGGCACTTTGGAGGCCGCCGAGGCCGCGTCCAAGGTGCTCGACGGGGGCACCACCCTCTACGCCTCCGGCCTCGACCCCGCCGACCTCCGCGAGCTGCACCTGCTGACGGCCAAGCCGTTCCTGTACGTGTTCAACCTCGACGCCGACGAGCTCGTCGACGAGGCGCTGCGCACCCGCCTGTCGGCGCTGGTCGCCCCGGCCGAGGCCGTGTTCCTGGACGCCAAGATCGAGTCCGAGCTGGTGGAGCTGCCCGACGACGAGGCGCTGGAGCTGCTCCAGTCGGTGGGCCAGGAGGAGTCCGGCCTGACCCAGCTCGCCCGCGTCGGCTTCGAGACCCTGGGCCTGCAGACCTACCTGACCGCCGGCCCCAAGGAGACCCGGGCCTGGACCATCCGCAAGGGCGCCACCGCCCCCGAGGCCGCCGGCGTCATCCACACCGACTTCCAGCGCGGCTTCATCAAGGCCGAGGTCATCTCCTTCGACGACCTGGTGACGGCGGGCTCGATGACCGCCGCCCGCTCCGCCGGCAAGGCCCGCATCGAGGGCAAGGACTACGTCATGCGCGACGGCGACGTGGTCGAGTTCCGCTTCAACGTGTAGGCGGGCCTCGCATCCACGGGCCAATGCTTCTCGGGGACAGCGCCGAAGTGCCCCTGCTCTTCCTCCGCTCCGTCGGTGGAAGGCCGAGGGCGTTTCGTCACGCCAGGGGCGGCCGGGGTCACCGCTACGTGCCGGGCCCGCGGATCTGTCGGTAGGTCTGGCGAAGCTCTCCTGATTCAGGCAGCTTGCGCCGTTCCACGGCTTCGATCACCTCGGCCACTCTCCAGTGGTTCGACGGCACGAGGAATCCGCTTGACATCGCCTCCAGCGCCATGTGCCCGGCCTCGTCGAGCTGGTCGTTCGCCAGGAGCGCGAGAGCCAGATCAAGGCGCGCCGACACCGCCCGGCGTGGACGCGGTGGTCCATACGCCGCCGACTCCAGCCGTGCCAGCACCTGACGGGCGTACGAGGCGGCGGCCGGATCCCCCAGCCACGCCAGCGTCGTGGCCATGTAAGCGTCGCTCTTGGCGGGGTCGTACCGGTAATGGTGTTCTGGGCGATCTGGCCGGGGAAGCGGAGAGACCAGATGAGCGACCCGCTTAAGCGCATCGCGGGTTTCCCGTCCGGCGCCGAGCCGAGCCCATGCTCGCCCCTCCTGCGCCGTGGCCTGGATGTAGGCGGAGCTGCCCCGGGGCGCCAGCGCCTGTGCGGCTTGCGACAAGGCGACGGCCTGCCGGTAGTCGCCTCCGGTGAGCACCTGCCATGCCTGGGTCTCCACGCACCACGCGGCGATCTCAGGGTGCTCGGCATGCCGGGCGAGCTGCGCCGCCGTGCGCAGTCTCGCCGCCCCCGCTGGAAGCCGGCGCAGATCGATGAGGCATGTCCCGGCCAGGAGAGACAGCCAACCGCCGACCACGAGCAGGCGGCGATGCTCGGCGAGCGTCTTCTTCCCGTCCAAGAGCTTGGACACGTAGGCCAGGTGTCGCCGGACGCGGGACAGCAGCTCGGCCGGGGGCGTCCCCGGGTATGCGATGGCGAGGTCGTCCGCCGCGATCTCCAGTCGCTCCAGCGTTTCGGCTCCGACCGCACTCGTGGTCGCGCGGTGCGCCAAATCCAACGCGTCGGTCTCGTCATCCACCTCACGGTCCGCTGCGTCCCCGTCGCGGAACAGCTCGTCCTCGTCGAGATCCAGCGCCCTGGACAGGAGGACGGGGTAGGGGTCACGGGGGCGGCGGCGTCCTGACTCCCAATCCTTGAGCTGCCGTTCCATCGACTCGCGAGCCGGAAGACGAGCCCGCGTCCGGGGATCGGCGACTTCGGCCATCCGCCGCACCAGGTCCCGCTGACTCCACAGCCGTTCGCGACGTTCGGCGCGTATGCGCGCAGCCCATTCGGGAGGGTTCGCGACCACTGGCGTGCACCTCTTCGGCTGGTCGGACGGCGAGAAGTCCCTTGCTCTCCTCCAGTCTCCTTGAACGTCACCTGTCTGTCTCGGCGTCTCTCCGGCTGTCATGAGTCGAACGCATCGCGTAAACGACGGGACCCGCAGGCGCTGTCACGCCCGACGGGCCCCTTGATCGCATCGGAGTGCGACCCATGCCAAAGCCTAGGATTCATCGCTCGTGCGGTAAGCATCGCGACGGCACTCCGCCCGCCCGAGTGGTCCCTCGCCGCTTCGACCGGGCGAAGAAGGCCGCCGCCGCGCAGCTTGACCAGTTGGAGCCGTCCTGGCTGGTTCTGTACGGGGAGTGGACCCGGCAGTTCGTCGCGTTCGCCCGGTGGACGGCCGAGCCGGTGCGGGTCGCCGCGGCCACCGTCGAAGAACTGCGGGAGCTGATGCGCGAGGCCGAGCTCAGCGCGATGTTCAGGCACGCCTACGAGTGGGGCGCGGCGTGAACGACCAGAGTGGTGCCGATCCTTATGGGATGTCGCCCAAGGCGCGCCCGTCGGTTGGCGGGTACCTCCCCCCGTCCGGCCGCCCGCTGGTGCCCGCGCAGCGGCCGGTGGTGCCGTTCCTGGCCGGCGTGGTGGCGCGGCAGATCCACGCCATCGAGCAGACCTACCCGGCGTGGCTGGTGATCCGCCTGGTGGACGAGGACGGTATTCCGGCCGGGTGGGCCGCCACCCGGCACGCGGAGCTGACCGAGGCGCAGCACACGGCCGGCCTGGTGCCGTCCCTGGCCGCCGACGACGCCGCGGACCTGCTGGCGGCCTTGGCCGTCCAGGACGAGATCGCCCACCAAACCCGCTACGCCACCGGGTGGGAAGGTCAGGCGTGAGTCCGCGCGAGACGGAGCTGGGTGCCGCCGGAGGATACGACGAGCACGGGACGCATGTCCCAGGAGCCACTCCATCTTGGCGGGCCATATCCGATGCGCCTGTAACGCCATCCCCAGCAGGCTTCGGTCCCGGGGATCGGCGACGTCGTCAAGGACGGCAAGTTCGCCTTCAAGGTCACCAAGACCGAGAGGAAGACCTTTCCGGGGGCCTATCCGGCGGAGTCCTCGACGCGCGGGCTGAGCCCGTATGGCGAGCCGGTACCTCGCCCCCCCGCGCCGTCACGTCTGGGCGCGGGGGTGGAGTACCGGCCGTGCGGGACTCACCGCGCGAGACGGACTCCGGCGTGCCGGGCGTCCAGCGGTCCCGGGGTGCGTACGTGTGGCGGGTAGGAAGGCGTGGCCGTCAGGTAATCCAGTGGGCGTCGTGGTCGCGCGTAGGCTCCTTTGTTCGGGTGCGGTCGTACGCCGTGGGGATGACGGCCGTCCAGATCACCCGATGCGCCGACTCCTGGAGCGGCCTTGCGGAAGGGAGGGCCGGTGCGTGCGGACGGTTCGCGGCCTCCGGTCCGGGCCCGACGCCCCCTCGTCACGGAGAGTTGCGTGCGCATCGGTGCGCGGAGCGCCGTAACCGGGATGAACAGGAGTTATGCCTCCACTGCCGGCCATATTCCATCCAGTTTTTCATCTGGTGCGAGCTTTGTCCCTAATGCGAGTTTTGTCGCGGAGGTGAACTGTGGCTCGTGCTCGGCCAAAAGCCCCGTGCGCTGGGCGAACTCGGCGATCCGGTCCCGGTAACAGGAGGAAGACCCAGTTGGTCTGCTATAGCGATGCCTGCAGCATGGGCGTGGCTTTCCTGGAACAATTGGTGAGGCCGCTAAGGTGAATACTTGACCATGGATGACAGCAACGACAGGAAGACGACAGCGCGCCAGCCAGGGGGATCGGCGCGAGCGGAGGCGTGATGGCTCGCAGGGCTGATGTCCAGGCCGGTCCTCGGACCGCCGGCGAAGACGAGCATTCGACGTACCCTCCGTCACCCTACGACCCCGATCCCGACCCCGTCCGAGGCCGGGGGCACGCGCGACGCGGCGGCTGGTCCGGCGGCGGCGGGCGCTGGCTCGTGTGGGCGGGCCGGGCGATCCTGTGGGCGGTGATCCTGGTGATCGTGGTGAACGGCGTCCGGGCGCCCATCGAGCGCATGACCCAGGGGGCCGAGCCCTCCACGGTGTCGACCACGCCGTCCGGCAGCGGGTTCCCCGAGGGCGCGGCGGCGGCGTTCGCCAACCAGTTCGCGTCCGCCTACCTCAACTTCGACGGGTCGAAACCGGATGACCGGGCCGAGCGGCTGAAGCCGTTCCTGCCCGTGGGCGCCGAGACCCAGTTCGGATGGAACGGCTTCGGCCGCATGTCCGCGGGCACCTTCCAGTTCGACGGCATCGAGCTCATCGACGCGCAGAACGCCGTCGTCACGGTCTTCGCGCAGTCGGGCGCGCAGCGCCTGCGGCTGTCGGTGCCCATCTACTACGCCGACGGCAGGTTCGTCGTCTCCGGTCAGCCCGCCCTGCTGCCCGGCGGCGCTCCCGCCGACCTTCCCCAGCCCCCCGCGCCCGAGCGTGACGACGTCACCGAGAGCGAGCTGCGCCCGCAGCTGGAGGGCTTCTTCAAGGCCTACGCCGCCGGCGACGCCACGCAGCTGCAGCGCTACGTCGTGCAGGGCGTGACGCTCGACGGCTTCCAGGGCAAGGTCACGCTGGCCGAGCTCAACACCGTCATCGCACCGCCCGGCGGCACCACACGCGAGGTCACCGCCGTGGTCGTCTGGGCCCTGGCGGGCCCGACCCCGGCGCCCACCGCGACGTCCGCCGACCCCGCCGCCCAGGAGGGCAGTCTGGAGCAGTCGTACCGCCTCTCCATGGAGAAGCAGGGCGACAACTGGTACGTCAAAGACATTCGCGGCGCATCCAGGTCCACAGAGTGAGGCGCGCGCCGCGAGGGGCACCGAAGGAGGATCGCAGAGAGTGCGACGAACACGGGCAGGCCCGGAACCGGGTCCGCGCGATCATAAGCAGGAGGACGAGAGTTGGTTCTGAACATCATCGTGGAGAACGCCCTGGCGCTCGTGACGCCGACGGCGCCGCCGACCGGCGGCGTGAACACCGAGGGGCTCGCGGACTTCCTCCGGAGGTTCTTCGCCCCGCTGTTCCTCGTGGTCGTCTCCGTAGTCGCGATCTTCTTCCTCTTCACCCGCGAGATCACCCGCTTCGTCCAGTTCATCATCCTGGCCGTCGCGATCGGCGTGATCTTCTACGTGCCCAACGTCATCGAGGTGACGGCCAAGGCGATCGCGGGAGCGCTCGGCATCAAGTGAGCCCGACCGGATGGCCGTGACAGGGAGAGGAGGATCGGGTGGACCTGCCTACCTATACGAATATCTGGCGCATTGAGAAGCGGCTCTACAAGCTGTACGACCTCCGGCTGCCGATGCCGCTTCCGATCGTCTGGATCGGCGTGTTCGTGGGCGTGCTGGTCCCGTGGTCGCTCCTTCTCCGCGTCGTCGGGGTTCCCTTCGACGCGCCCTGGCACGTCTTCTACCTGGTGCCGCCCGGCCTGGTGACCTGGCTGGCCACCCGGCCGGTGATCGAGAGCAAGCGGCTCAACGAGCTGCTGCAGTCCCAGCTCCGCTACGTCGGAGAGCCGCGGGCCTGGTGCCGCCTCGCGCCGGTCGAGGAGCCCGACGAGATCACCTTCACCGCCCGCGTGTGGCGGGCCGCTCCCGGCACCGCCGCGGTGGCCGCCGCCGACGAGTTCGCGCTCGCGAGTGCCGCCAAGGCGCGGCGCGGCGCCCGCGCGAAGCCCAAGCACACGGCTCCGCGCCGCAGGCCGCTGGAGGCGTGGGCCTCCCGCCAGCCGGCGTCCGTCAAGCCGTCCGTGCGCCCCGGCGAGGTGCGCCCCGTCGTGGCCGCGGCCGCGGCGGCGGTGACCACGCTGGCGCCGCCCGAGCGGCCCGCGCGCCTCCCCGAGCGCCGCCTGGCCCGGGGCACCGCGACGGCCGAGTCCGCCGTCGGCCTGCCTGCCGCCCTCCCGCTTCCCGGCGAGATCCCCACCCTCGCCCGCCCGGCCCCCGGCGCCCGCCCCGCGATCTCGCCCCCGGCGGTCGCGCCACCCGTGGCCGAGCCGCCCGCCGCCATGCCGCCCGAGGTCGCGGCACGCGCCGTCCTGCCGCCCGCGGTGACGCCGCCCGCGGTCGCGCCGCCGACCGTCGCGCCAGGTGCCGTCCTGCCGCCCGCGGTCGCGCCGCCCACCGTCATGCCGCGCGCGGCCGAGTCGCCCGCCGTCGCGTCGCGTTCCGTGATGCCGCCCGCGGTCGCGCTGCCGACCGTCGCGCCAGGTGCCGTAACGTCGCGCGCGGTCTCACCACACACGGTCATGCCGCCCGAGGTCGAGTCGCCCGCCGTCGTGTCACGTGCCGTCCTGCCGCCCGCCGTCTCGCCCCCGGCCGTCGCGCCGCCCGCGGTCACGCGGCCCTCGGCCACCTCGCCCGCCGCGGGGCCGCCCGCGTCATCGCCGCCCGCGGTGACGCCGCCGGTCGCCGCGTCACCAGGGGTGACGTCGTCGGGCATGAGTTCGACCCCCGCGCCCGCGTCCCCGTCGCAGGCGCCCGCGCCGTCGGCCGCGGGCTCCCCGCCCGGGGCGCCGATCGGCACGGAGGCGCTACGCCGGCTGCGCAGGCTCGCGGCGTCCGCGGAGGCGCCCAGGCCGACCGCGCGTCCGGCGCGGGCGCAGTCCGCGAGCGGCGGGTACGGCGAGGCCGGACGTCCGGCGGCGCCCGAGCGGGCCTCCACCCCGAGCGAGACGCCCAAGGCGCCCGAGAGGGAGGTCGAGGTCCGCGAGCAGCACCGCAAGGGGCAGCCGCCGCGCGCCGGCGCCCCCGTCCGCTCGCCCGAGGCCCGCACCGTCTGGCCCACCGCACGCACCGCCTCCGAGGCCCGGCCGCCCAGCCCCGAGCCCCAGGGGGCCGAGGCCGAGCGTCAGCCGTCCCTACCCGAGCGTCAGCCGTCCCTACCCGAGCGCCAGTCGTCCGTGGTGCCAGGGCGTCAGTCGTCCGTGCCTGAGCGCCAGCCGTCCCTTCCCGAGCGTCAGTCGTCCGTGCCTGAGCGCCAGCCGTCCCTTCCCGAGCGTCAGCCGTCCGTGCCTGAGCGTCAGCCGTCTCCGCCTGAGCGGCAGCCGTCGCGTCCCGAGACCCGGCCGGCCGCGCCCGAGCGGGCGCCGTCCCGGCCGGCGGCGCAGCCGTCGTGGCCCGAGCAGGCGCCGACCAGGCGGGAGGCCGAGCCGGCCCGGCCGGAGCGTGGGCCGTCCCGGCCCGAGGCGCTGCCGTCCGTGGGGGCGCCCGCGCCCCGGCAGGGCGCGCCGAGGGGGCCGTTGCGGCCGGCCGCGCGTGAGACGGCGGGCCCGCTGTCCATCCGCAAGATGCCCGGGGGCTCCGGCGCGACCGCCGACCCCGCGGCGCCGTCCGTGCCCGTGCCGGTTCCCCGCCCGGGGGACGAGCCCAGGGTGCGCCGCGTCGAGTCGGTGGTCGGCCGCGACCAGACGGGCGGGTGGCGGCGCCTGGCGCAGGTCGTGGTGGGCGGCGGCGCGCCGACCCGCCACGACGGCATCGTGGCCGACGAGGTCAGGGCGGCCACCGAGTTCACCGGCAGCCGCCGCGTCATGGTGCTGGGATGCACCGGCGGCGCCGGGCAGACCACCACCGCGCTCATGTTGGGGCACACCTTCGCCCGCCACCGCGACGACCGCGTGCTCGCCGTGGACGCCAACACCGGCGACAACACGATGACCGACCGCATCGACGCCGAGTCGCCCGAGTCGCTGACCTCCCTGCTCGCCGGCCTCGACGGCGTCAGCGGCTACCTCAGCATGCGCACCTACACCACCCGGTGCGACTCCGGCCTGGAGGTCGTCGGGTCCGACTCCGACGCCGCCGCGGCCCGGCGGCTCGCCGACCGGGGCCTGTTCTCCGACCAGCGGCTCGCCCAGGCCATGCGGGTGCTCGACCGGCACTACAGCGTCATCCTGGTCGACCCCGCCGCCTCGGTGGCGGCCCGCATGCTGCCGTACGCCGACCAGCTCATCCTGGTCGCGCCGGCCAGCGAGGACGCCCCCGAGGCCGTCGCGATGACGTTCGACTGGCTCGACGGACACGGGTCGAACGCTCTTCGCCAGCGGGCGATCATGGTGATCAACGGCGTCAGCAGGCGGAGCATGGGCGGCGTGGAGCAGGCCGAGGCGGTGGCGCGCGGCCGGTGCCGCGCCATCGTCCGCGTCCCCTGGGACGACGAGCTGGCACCCGGGCAGCCCGGCCCGGCCGACCCCGCGCACCTGCGGGCCCAAGGGCGCAGGGCGTACGTCGCCCTGGCGGGAGTTGTGGCAAGCGGCCTGGCGGCGGCGAGCCGCCCGAGCGAGGAGGAAGTGGCTCAGTGACGACGAAGCGAGCCCGGCGCGGGGAACGGGTCGTCTGATGGCGAGATCGTCGCGGTCCAGGAGCAGGCTGGCGGTCCGCTACTTCGACGACCGCATCCTCCTCACCGACTCCTCGGCATGGGCGTACTTCCGCCTGCCGACGGTGAGCTACGAGTTCGTCACGGCCGAGGAGCGGGAGGCGCTGGCCACCAACATCACCATCGCCCTGGCCGCCATCCGCATGCCCGACGCCGAGGTGCACCTGCGGGTGGCGCACCGCGCCTATCCGGCCGCCGAGTGGGCGATGGCGCTCAACGCCACCTCCGACGAGGGGGAGGGCTGGCGCGACTACCTGGAGGAGATGTACCGGCACGTCTGGGCCAAGGACTTCTGGAGCAAGGAGGTCTACCTCGGCGTCCGCCTCGGCCCGCGCGGCGCCCAGCTAGGCACCGGCGTGCTCGCGCAGCTCTTCGGCTTCTACCAGCGCGGTGAGAAGGCCCTGGGCCTGGAGGACGACCACGTCCCCGACGGCGAGCTGGAGAAGTGGACCAACCAGGCCGAGCGCCTGGGCCGGGCCCTGGCCTCCAGCGCCCTGTACGCCCGCCACGCCACCTCCGGGGAGATCGCCTGGCTGTTCCGGCACGCGGCGTCCGGCTCGCTCGGCGACCCGCCGGCGTCGGCCTCGCCCACCAGGCGGTGGGGCCAGGGCGAGATCGAGTCGCTGGTCGAGGGCCAGATCCACAACGGCCGCTCGTTCCTGCGCATCCAGCAGCCGGCGGGCGACTCCTACGTCGCGCACCTGTCGTTCGCCCGGTTCCCCGACCTGATGCCGTTCCCCGACGGCGAGCCCTGGCTGCACTTCATCGACCAGTTACCGTTTCCCGTCGAGGTCAGCTCGCGGATGCGCCTGATCCCGCCGATCAAGGCCAGCAAGGACGTCGCGCGCAAGCTCGCGCACGCCAGGGACATGGACATCCACATCCGCGAGGCGGGAGCCGAGGCGCCGATCGCGCTGGCCGAGCAGATCGACGCCGCCCGCATGCTGGAACACGGCATCACGAAGGAGCGCCTGCCCTTCGTCTACGGCTGGCACCGTCTCATCGTGGCCGCGCCGACCGAGGAGATGTGCCTTCAGCGTGTCGAGGCGGTGGTCGAGCACTACCGCGACATGGGCATCGACATCGTCAACTCCACGGGCGACCAGTTCTCGCTGTTCTGCGAGGCGCTGCCGGGCGAGCGCGTGCGGGTCAACGCCTATGCCCAGCGCCAGCCGCTGCGCACCATCGCGGGCGGCATGGCCACGGCCACCGTCGACCTCGGCGACCGCGTCGACGAGACCACGTCCGGCTGGGCCGGGCCCTACATCGGGGAGACGCTGGGGCGCGCCCGCTCGATCGTCCACTTCGACCCGCTGGTGGCCGCGACGCGCAACCGGCCGACGGCCATCGCGATCACCGGCGAGCCCGGCGGCGGCAAGACGACGCTCGCGCTGCTGCTCATCTACCAGATGGCGGTGCGTGGCGTCACGGTCGCGGTGATCGACCCCAAGGGGGACGCCGAGTCGCTGGTGCAGCTCCTGCAGAAGCGCGGGCGCAAGGCCAGGGTGATCCCGCTGGGCTCGGCCGCGCCGGGCCTGCTCGACCCGTTCTCCTTCGGCGACGACATCGCGGCCAAGAAGACCATGGCGACCGAGACCCTCCGCCTGCTGCTGCCGCGCATGTCGGAGGAGCGCGAGTCGGCGATGATCCAGGCGGTCTCCACAGTCTCCAACCAGCCGAGCCCCTCGCTGGGGCGGGTCGTCGACCACCTGGAGCAGGCCGAGGACCCCGCGTCCAAGAACCTCGGCGCGGTGCTGCGCTCGATGTCGGAGATGCGGCTCGCGCGGCTGTGCTTCGACCCCTCCGGCGGCGACAACATCGACACCGAGGGCTGGACCACCGTGTTCACGCTGGGCGGCCTCACGCTGCCCGACGTCACCACCACCAGGGACGACTACTCCTACGAGCAGCGCCTGTCGGTCGCCATCCTCTACCTGGTGTCGCAGTTCGCCAGGCGGCTGATGAACGGCCTCGACCGGCGCACGCCCAAGGCGATCTTCCTCGACGAGGCGTGGGCGATCACGTCCACGCCCGAGGGCGCCAAGCTGGTGCCCGAGGTGTCGCGCATGGGCCGGTCGAGGAACACCGCGCTGGTGCTGGTCTCGCAGAACGCCGGCGACCTGCTGAACGAGCAGGTCACCAACTGTCTCTCCTCGGTGTTCGCCTTCCGCTCGACCGAGCGGGTGGAGGTGGAGCACGTGATGGCGCTGCTGGGGGTGGAGCCGTCGGAGGAGCACAAGGCGGCGTTGCGGGCGCTGGGCAACGGCGAGTGCATCTTCCGCGATCTCGACGGGCGTGCCGGCCGCATCGGCGTGGACCTCATCTCCGAGGACCTACTGCGCTGGCTGGACACCAACCCCACCCATGACAGACCCGGCGAGAGCGCGCAGCGCTCCTCCGGGCCGGCGGGCAGGTCCGGGGCTGTACAGGAGGTGCGGTCATGAGACGCAGCGCGGGCTCGAAGAAGCCGGGACGGCGCGTCGCGCGCCTGCGGCGCAGGGCGCTGGTCGTGCTGGCGATCCTCGCCAGCGTGCTGGTGGTGCCGATCGCGTTCTCGACCGTCACCGCCGGCGCGGCTGCGCCGTGCGACCTGTCGCCCGACCTGGCGCCCGAGATGGTCGGCGGCGGCGTCGACGGGCTGGTCAAGCCGCCGCTGCCCGACGACGCCCCGCAGGGCGCCGACGGCGCCGGGCAGGTGCGGCCGCCCGCCGCGGGGGAGCCGATCACCAACTACGAGCGGTACGGCATGGCCGGCCAGTTCTGGCACACCTACGACCTCGGCTGCACCGACGTCGCGGCCGTGCTCGGCAACGCCTGGGCCAACACGGTGTTCTCCTGGGCCAAGGCCATCGACCGCATGACGATCACCACCTACCAGGCGGCGGCGACCGAGGGACCGCTCCAGTCGATCAAGGACATGGTCGACGACATCGTCATCAACCTCGCCGACGCCATGTACTGGCCGTACCTTCGCGTGATCATCCTGCTCGCGGCCGTCTGGCTCGCGTGGTACGGGCTGATCCGCAAGCGCGCAAGCACGACGGCCGAGGGCGTGATCTGGATGATCCTCGCCGTCACGGTCGCGGTGTGGTTCTTCAGCCGCCCCGGCGACTTCACCGGCGTCGGCAAGACCGTCACCGACAAGACCGGCGAGATCGTCAACTCGGCGTTCAGCGGCCTGCCCGGCGCCGGGGGGGCGTCCTGCCTGCCCGGCAAGGGCGAGGCCAACGCCAAGGTGGCCCCCGGCGGGTACGGCCAGACCGGCACGCCGGGCGTCGACCAGAACGCCGACGCGCTGTGGTCGACGCTGGTCTGCAAGCCGTGGCTGATGGGCGAGTTCGGCACCGCCGACCCCAAGGCGCCCGTGGTCGCCGTGATGGGGCCGAAGGTGCTGGACATCCAGGCCACCGACGTCCAGGAACAGTCCAGCGGCCAGAAACCCGACTCCGGCGCGCACCAGGCGAGGTTCGAGCAGGAGGTCGCCAAGCCGCTGGAGAGCACCGCGATGTTCTTCCTCTTCCAGGGGAAGGACTGGACCAGCCGGCTCGGCATCGCGATCGGCGCCCTGCTGGCGGCCATGGTCGCGGGCGTGCTGATCTTCCTGGTGGCCGTCTCGCTGATCGCGCTCAAGATCGGCTTCTTGCTGCTGCTCATACTCGGGCCGGTGTTCCTGCTGATCGGCGTCCATCCGGGCACCGGACGCATCATCGCCATGCGCTGGGTCGAGATGCTGGTCGGCACGCTGCTGAGACAGGCGGTGCTGGCGCTCGTCCTCGGTGTGCTCGTGTACGGCTACGCGCTGATCATCTCCACGAACCTCCCGTGGGGCATGCAGATCATGTTCATCGCGCTGCTGACCATCGCCGTGTTCTTCTACCGGCGCCCCTTCCAGCACCTGTTCGCGTCCATGGACGGCCACACGCTCGCCACGAGGATGCTCGGCGAGGCGGCCTCCGCGCCCACGCTTTCGCGGGCCGCGAACGCGCTGCCGCCGGTCGCGGCGGCGCGCATGGGCCGCTGGGGGCTGCGCAAGGCGGAGCCGCTCGTCAACGCGGCGGCCATGGCGGGCGGCGGCGCGGCGGCCACCGCCGCGTCGGTGGCCCAGGGCCGCGTCAGGGGCGAGGAGGGCGGTCCCGGAGGGGCCCAGCAGGGCGGCCGGGTGCCGGCGGGCGGTCAGCCGATGCCGCTGGACGCCGACGGCCAGGCGGGCGTGCGGCGCAAGGCCACCGGTCGCGGCATCGCGGTCGCGCGCCCGGGGGCGGCCCCGCCGCTCAACCTGTCGGGACGGCCCGGCGGTCCCGGAGCGCCTTCGGGGCGCAACGGCGCTGACGGCGTCTCGGTCGGCCCCCGCACCGGCGGCGCCGGGGTGCCGTCCGGCCCGCGCGCGGGCGGCGGCGCGGCCGGCACCGGGCGCACCGGCGGGGCGGGCAGCGGGCCGGGGTCCCGGCCGACCGTTCGCACGGGCGGCGGCTCGGGCGGAGGCGGCGGGTCGACGGTCGGAAGCTGGTTCGGCGGCAGGCCCGGCGGAGGCTGGGCGTCCCGCTCGCCGGGCGGCTCCTCCGGCTCCACAGGTTCTTCCGGCGGGTCCGGCGGGGCGTCGGGCGGCGGCTCTGGCCGCGGGTCCGACGGCCAGGCGCCCAGGGGGCCGCGCACGACGGCGGGCGGGCCGCGCGGCTCGTCCGGCGGCGGTTCCGCGGGCGGCCTGTTCGGCTCCTCGGGCGGCGGCCGGTCCTCGGGCGGGGCCTCGTCGTCATCGGGCGGCTCCTCGGGCGGCCTCTTCGGCTCCGGGGGCTCAGGCGGCTCCGGGCGGTCCTCAGGCGGCTCCTCCGGCGGTTCGCCCGGCCGGTCGCCGGGGCGTTCCGGCGGGAGCCTCTTCGGCGGCTCGGGCAGTTCGGGCGGCTCCGGTGGCTCGGGCCGGTCGTCGGGCGGGTCCGGGCGTTCTTCGGGCGGTTCGCAGGGCGGGTTCTTCGGGCGGTCCTCGGGCGGGTCGTCCGGCGGCTCCTCGGGCGGCTTCTTCGGCCGGTCCCAGGGCGGGTCGTCCTCGGGCAGGGGGGCGGGCGGTTCGTCCGGCCGGTCCTCCGGCGGTTCGCAGGGCGGGTCGTCCGGCGGCGGGCCGGGCCCGTTCTCCGGCGGCGGAGGCGGCAGGTCGGGCTCCGGCGAGGCTCCGCCGCTGTGGCTGCCCCCGCGCCCTCAGTCCGGACGCGGTGACGACGAGGGCGCGCCGTTCTGGTTGCGGCCCCCCAACCGCGACGAGGGCTGAGCATGGCGCAGGTCAACGACCGGCGAGGGCTCGCCTTCGCCGGAGTGGTCGTGGCGCTGGCGGCCGTCGGCGTCTACCTGTCCATGCGGCCCGCCGCGAGCGGCCCTGGGGACGAGGGGCCGGCCGGCCGCACGGCGGTGATCTCCGAGGGCACCCCGGCGCCGCCGTCCTCGACGGCGCCGTCGCCCGCGCCCGCCGTCTCGCCGGGCTCGTTCGACATCTACCGCTACCTGCCGTTGTCCAGGCAGCAGATCGCCCAGGCCGCCGACGTGGCCCAGCGGTTCGCCGTCTCCTACGCGACGTTCCGCCACGACGAGGACCCCGCGACCTACGCCGATCGCCTCAAGGCGTTCACGACCCTTGAGCTCGGCAGCGTGCTCGCGCGCGACGTCACCACGCCGGCGACGGTGGAGCAGAACCGCGCCCAGAAGATCGTCTCCCAGGGGTCGGCCCAGGTGAAGAGGATCCGCAACATCGACGAAGGGTCGATCGTCTTCGTGGTGACCTCCCTGCAGCGCATCACCGCCGAGGCCGGCCCGCGGCAGCTCAGCACCGACTACGCGATCACGCTCACCCAGGTGGGCACCGAGTGGCGGGTGTTCGACATGCAGCCCGCCGAGGCCGGGCAGGACGGGGACACCGGAGGCGCCGGCGACGGGATCGTGCAGTGACGTCGCGGGTGCGCCTCGCGCTGCTGATCGGGCTCGCGGGCGTCGTCCTCACCACGCTCATCATGGCGCCGATGCTGATGAGCACCTTCCCGTCCTTCCTCGGCGGCGGCATCACCACCGACTGCGACGACACCGTGACGGACGTCACCAACGTCTCCGACACCGCGCAGTCCGACATCCCCGGCGAGTACCTGAGCCTGTACAAGAAGTGGGGCAAGGAGATCGGGGTCCAGTGGACCGTGCTCGCCGCCGTGGGCAAGCGTGAGACCGACCACGGCCGCTCCAACCTCCAGGGCGTGAAGAGCGGCACGAACTTCGCCGGCGCCGCGGGTCCCATGCAGTTCCTGATCAGCACCTGGGGCGGCAAGGCCAAGATCAAGATCCCGTCGAAGTTCAACGGCTACGCCTCCGACGGCGACGACGACGGCGTGGCCGACGTCTACAATCCCGCCGACGCGATCCTGGGCGCCGCCAAGATGCTCAAGCGCAACGGCGCCCCGAGCGACGTCACGCGCGCGCTCTTCGCCTACAACCACGCCATGTGGTACGTCGAGCAGGTGCTGGTCATCGCCAGGAAGTACGCCGTCGACGGCACGCTGGAGGTGCCCCCGGACGACGACCCCGCCTGCGACCCGCCGCTGGTCGACGCCGCCCCGAGCGAGGTCGTCAAGGAGATCCTGGAGTACGCGCTCGCCCAGCGCGGCAAGCCCTACCGCTGGGGGGGCACCGGGCCGCAGGGCTACGACTGCTCGGGCATCATCTACATGGCCTACCGCTCGGCCGGGCTGTCGATCCCGCGCACCACGTTCGGCCAGTGGCCGTTCGGCGTGAAGATCTCCAAGGGGGACGAGCAGGCGGGCGACCTGGTCTTCTTCAACTCCGGGCCGGGCACCTCCGCCAACAACCCCGGCCACGTCGGGATGGTGGTCTCTCCCGGCAAGATGATCGAGGCCAGGTGCACGCTCTGCGGGCCCATCAAGGTGACCACCTACCGCGACCGGCCGAACATCGTCGGCTACACCCGCCCGCTGGAGAACCGCACGGTCGTCGACCAGCTCAAGCGCATCGGCGTGTGAGCGGCCGTTGCCCCGGTGTGATCACCGCCGGTCGGGCCCGGTGGGCCGCACCCCTGGCCGCACTGGGGGTCCCATGGTGCCCGGCGCCGGCGATCGCGCACAGCGGCGCGGGGGCGGGAAGACTCCTTAGTCTTTACTCGCATGGAGACGATTGTTGTGGCGGCGGCCATCATCGAGGGGGGCAGGCTTCTCGCGGCCCAGCGCGCCGGTCCGCCGGCGATGGCGGGAGGCTGGGAGTTCCCCGGCGGCAAGGTGGATCCGGGGGAGAACGACCATCAGGCGCTGGTCCGGGAGTGTCAGGAGGAGCTCGGCGTCCTGATCGACGTGGGCGCCCGCATCGGCGGCGACTGGCCGCTCATCCCCGGATACGTGCTGCGGGTCTGGCGGGCCCGGCTCAGCTCGGGCGTTCCGCACCCCCATGAGCACTTGGCCTTGCGCTGGCTGGAGCGTGACGAACTCTACGACATCCCATGGCTGCCCGCCGACCTGCCGATTGTGAAAGCTGTACAAGATCTGGTCTGCGAAGGCTGATCTCCGGCCCCCTGTGAGATAACGGCTACACAGCGTGACGAGTTTGTCGCGAAGTGCAACGGGGGAACGGGGATGGTGTAGTGGCCGGTCGGTGGCAGCGCACCCGGATGGTGTCCGTAGTCGGCGCTGGAGCTCTGGTTCTGGTCGGCGGTGGTTCCGCCGGCACGGCGGTCGCGGAGGATCGGGGGTACGCCGACCCGCCCGACATGGCCGAAGGCCCTGGGCTGAGCCTGCGCCTGGTGGGCCCTGAGGGCCCCGCCCGGCCGGGCGCGCCGGTCACGCCGGGGCAGGTGCTGCGGTTCAGCGTGCGGATCCAGGGGCCGGCCGACCGTGCCCGCCTGGCCGTGGTCGCCACCCCCGTGGGCGCGCTCGCGTCCGTCGGATGCGCGGACGCCTCGGGCACGCCGGGGAGGTCGTCGCCACGCGCCCAGGTGTGCGGGTTCGACGACATCTCCAGCCCTCGCACCGTGGACGTCGCGGTCACCATCCCGCCGCACGCGGAGGAGGTCCGCCTGCGGGCCGTCGCCCATCTGCGCGACCCCGGTGGCGTGCAGTGGATCAAGAGGATGGCGGGCGCCGACATCCGGATCGCCGGCGCGTCCGGCCGGGTCGGCGAGCGCGGGCTGGAGAAGGGCCCGCTCGGCCTGTCCCGCCCGTCGTCCCCCGCCCGGGGCCCCGCCGAGGGCGGCCCGGCCGGCTCCCGCCCGTCGTCCCCCGCCCGGGGGCCGGCCCAGGCCGGTCCGGCCGCCTCCGCGCGCCCGGGCACGCCGGTCCCGGATCCGGGACCGGACGCGAATCCGGGCCTGGACCCCGACTCGGACATCTATCCCGAGCTGGTGCCCCTGGGCTCCGCCCTCCCGGCCGCCGCCGTGCCGCCCTCCGGGACCATCACCCCCGGCCGCCCCGGCCCCGGCACGGACACCACGACCCCGGCCCCGTCCCCCGCCGGAGCCCCGGCCCCTGACGTCGCCCCGCCCGGTGCCGCCCCGGCCTCCGGCAAGGACGGCGCCTCCGGCAAGGACGGCGCCTCCGGCGGGTCGGATACGTCGGGGAAGGCCGGTGAGCCCGGCAAGGCCGGGTCGCCGGTCGCCGAGAGTGGGATGCCCCCCGGCTCCGGTGAGTCCTCGGCCGGCTCGGCCCCGATTGGTTCGGCTCCGGCCGGTTCGGCCCCGATTGGTCCGGCTCCGGCTGGTTCGGCTCCGGTCGGCGCGGGCCCCCTTCTCGTCACGCCGGGGATGCCGCCCTGGCCGCGCACGCCCGGCACGCCCGGCGGGTCCGGCGGGTCCGGCACGTCCGGCGGGTCCGGCGGGTCCGCGTCCGGTGGGCCCGCGCCCAGCGCGTCCGGTGGGTCCGTGCCCGGCACGCTCGGCGGGTCCACGTCCGGTGCGTCCGGTGCGTCCGGTGGGTCCGTGCCCGGTACGGACGGGGGCGCGTCCTCGGCTGGGGAGTCCTCGTCGGGGGCGGCGGGTGCGCCGTCTCCGTTCGACCTGATCGGTGTGCCGTCGCCCGGGCGCGGTGAGCCGTCGCTGGCCGCGGCGCACGGCGGGGCGTCTCCTGCCGGTGTGCACGGGGTGCCGTCCGGGGTGGGCGTGCCGGATCTTCCCGCGGTGGCCGAAGGCGCGCCCGAGGGGGCGAGCGAGAGGCACGGCACCAGCCCACGCGCGGGACGGTCGGCGCGCACGCCCGTCAAGGCCCGGCGGACGCACGCGGGCGTGCCCGGCGCCGCGGTGGCGGCCCCGCGCCGCGCGGCCGGTGCTCCGGGACGGCGCGCGGCGCTGGGGCCCGTCAACGCGCCCGCGCCCATGCCGCTCAAGATCCAGGCGCCCGTGCCCGTCCCGGCGCAGGCTCCGGCGGTCCCGCTGAGCGCGCCCATCGTCCCGATGCCGCTCGCCGGCGCGGTGCCGCCGGCCCCGGCTCCGGTGCCCGCTCCGGTGCTGCCGGGTGCCACGCCGGCGCCGGGAGTCGTCCCGCTGTCCGGCACGGGCCCCACCCCGGCTCCGGGCGCGCCGCAGGCCCCCGGGCCCGGCGTGGTGCCCACCCCGCTGCCCGGCCAGGCCGCGGCGCCGGGGTTCCCCGACGCCGGCGGGCTCTCGCCGGCGGCTCCGGCGCAGGCCGCGCCGCTGCCCCAGGAGATGGGGCCGGTGAAGCGCGATCTGGCGGCGGGAGCCGAGGAGGACGGGTTCGGCGGGGTGCGGAGCCTGCCCGCCGTGGCGGGCGCGGTGATGCTGTTGCTCGGGGCGCTGTGGGTGCAGATGAAGCTCAGGCGACGCCGGGCGGTGCGCAGAACCGCGACCGATCCGGGTTCTTGCGACTGAACACCCTTTACTGTTGCTTTCGCCCAACTAGTATTTCCTTGACTTGATCGGCGAGCGCAACAAGCGGAGGCGACGTGAGCGGGCGCGTACGTGTTACGGCCGTGTCCGCCGTGCTGGCGTCGCTGGGGCTGACGGGAGCCGTGCTGCTGGCCACGGCTCCCATGACGGCGCCCCGGGCGAACGCGGCACAGGTCGCGGCGGCCGACCCCACCGACCAGGTGGAGCCGACCGATCCCTACATCACCGAGAGCGGCGACCCCGGGGCCGACCCCGAGCTGGAGCCCGAGCCCACGGTGACGATCACCGTCACCCAGAGCCCCGACCCCGTGGTCACCACCACCAGGACGATCACCCCGAAGGCCACGAGGAAGGTCACCAAGACCCCCAAGGCCAGCCCCACCAAGACCGCCCCGGTCGTGCCGCCCGCACCCGTGGAGCCGCCGCCGACCGTTCCCAGCGCGCCGGTCATCCCGTCGTCCGATCCGGTCGTGCCGCCCACCACCCCGACCGAGTCGGTTCCCGTCCCTGAGGTGTCGCTGGCGCAGGTGTCGCCCCCCGCGCAGGACACCGCCACGGCACCGAGCACGTCCTTCGAGGAGCCGACCCCCGACTCCGTGCCCATCGAGATCCGCAACGCCTCCCCCGAGTACGACCAGCTCACGCTGAGCAGGAAGCTCGCGATCCCGGGCGTGCTGCTCGCCGTCCTGGTGATGCTGGGAGTGTTCATCTTCGAGGGCAGGATCCGCCGCATGGCGCACGCGGCGGCCGTCCGCCGGGCGGGGCCGCGCGGGGCGGGGCGTCACCGCGGCGCCGACCTCGCCGGGGGCTACCCGATGCCCGGCTACCCGATCTACCACGACGGTACGGCGTACGCGCCGATCATCAGCTTCGTGCCGGTGCAGGGCTTCCCGAACGCGCCGGGCCAGGAGGGCTACCAGCCCGTCTACGGCGACCCCACGGGGTTCGACGCGTACGGCCGCCCGGAGCAGGGCTTCGGGGCCCCCGGAGCCGTGGGGCCCGCGGAGCCGTGGCCCCGCAGGGAGCCGCAGGGCGGCTCCGGCGCTCCCGGGGACGCGACGGCGGTCATCCCCGCGGCCGGAAGCGCGTCGCCCAAGGCCGGGCCGGGTGAGCCGTTCGCCGGCAAGTCGGAGGAGCTGGGCTCGCACGCCTCCGACGGCCGCACGTTGCGCGGGCCGCTCCCCGGCGAGCAGGGCGCTCAGCCCGCCGAGCCGCGCCGCGGCCTGCTCGGCAGGTTCCGCCGCGACAAGCCCTGACGAGGACCGCCCGGCCGGGTGAGCGCATGCGGCCGGGGCCGGCTCGCCGCCCCCGTGGTTGGTTCGTCCTCCGGAGTGGGTGCGGCCCCGACCAGGCCGGTCGGCTGACCCCGTGATGGTCCGCTCTCCGGGGCGGGCGCCGGCCACCCAGGCCACCCAGGTCGGCCCGCTACCCCGTGATGGGTCCGGTCTCCGGAGCGGGGTGCGGCCACCAGGCCACCCAGGCCGGCCCGCTGTACACGTGAGCGGCGCGATCTGTGGAACGGGGCCTGCCGCATCCGCGTCCCAGGGGCGCTGAGAGCGTCCCTGGCGCCCTGACGGCGGCCTTGAGCCCCAGGAGAGTGCGGAGGGCTTCCCCGGCCGTCCTCGACGACAGGGGAGTGTCGCTCGTGCGACCGGCCAGGCCCGCCCCTCACTCAGAGGCCGGGTGAGGGGGCCGAGGCGCGGGTGACCGGCCTCGGCCCTCCTCTGACCGGGCGGCTCAGCCCGCCTTGGAACCGGAGGGGTTCGACGAGCCGGGCCGCTTGAAGATCTTGCTGCCCAGCCACACCAGCGGGTCGTACTTCCGGTCGACGACGCGCTCCTTCATCGGGATCAGCGCGTTGTCAGTGATCTTGATGTGCTCGGGGCAGACCTCGGTGCAGCACTTGGTGATGTTGCAGTACCCGAGGCCGTGCTCCTCCTGGGCCGAGTCCTTGCGGTCGGCCACGTCGTACGGGTGCATGTCCAGCTCGGCGATCCGCATGAGGAAACGCGGGCCGGCGAACGCCGGCTTGTTCTCCTCGTGGTCGCGGATCACGTGGCAGACGTTGTTGCACATGAAGCACTCGATGCACTTGCGGAACTCCTGGGACCGCTCGACGTCGATCTGCTGCATGCGGTACTCGCCGGGCTTGACGTTGTCCGGCGGGGTGAAGGACGGGATCTCCCGCGCCTTCTGGTAGTTGAACGAGACGTCGCAGACCAGGTCCTTGATGACCGGGAACGTGCGCATCGGCGTCACGGTGATCGTCTCGTACTCGGTGAAGGTGGACATCCGCGTCATGCACCCGAGGCGGGGCTTGCCGTTGATCTCCACCGAGCACGAGCCGCACTTGCCCGCCTTGCAGTTCCACCGCACCGCGAGGTCGGGCGCCTGGGTCGCCTGAAGCCGGTGGATGACGTCGAGCACGACCTCGCCTTCGTTGACCTCGACGACGAAGTCCTCCAGCGCGCCCTCGCCGCCCTCGCCTCGCCAGACGCGGAACTTGGCCTTGTACCCCATCAGGACTCCTTCACGAGCGCGTCGTAGTCCGCGAGCTCGTCGGCGGTGACGTACTTGCTGAGCTCGGCGCGGTCGAACAGCCGGAACAGGTCGTCCCGCATGGGGGGCTGCTCCTTCTCCTCGACCGAGACCTCGCCGTCGGCGGTGAGCGCGCACACCAGCAGCTTGCGGCGCCACTCGGCGGACATGCCGGGGAAGTCGTCGCGGGTGTGCCCGCCGCGGCTCTCCTCGCGGATCAGCGCGGCTCGGGCCACGCAGTCGGAGACGAGCAGCATGTTGCGCAGGTCGATGGCGAGGTGCCAGCCCGGGTTGTAGATGCGGCCGCCCGGGGCGCCGGTGGCCGCCGCCCGCTCCTTGAGCTTGGTGACGACCTCCAGGGCCTCCTTGACCTCCTCGGCCTTGCGGATGATGCCCACGAGCTCGTTCATGGTGCGCTGCAGCTCGTGGTGCACCTCGTACGGGTTCTCCCCGCCGGCGCGCGACAGCGGGGCCACGGCCTCGATCTCGGCCGCGCGCATCACGTCGTCCGGGGTGACCGGCCGGGCCGCGAGCCGGTCGACGTACGCCGCCGCGCCGGCGCCGGCGCGGCGGCCGAACACCAGCAGGTCGGACAGCGAGTTGCCGCCGAGGCGGTTGGAGCCGTGCATGCCGCCCGACACCTCGCCGGCCGCGAACAGGCCCGGCACCGAGGAGGCGCCGGTGTCGGCCTCGACCTCCACCCCGCCCATGATGTAGTGGCAGGTCGGGCCCACCTCCATGGGCTCGGCGGTGATGTCGACGTCGGCCAGCTCCTTGAACTGGTGGTGCATCGACGGCAGCCGCTTGATGATCTCGGCGGCCGGCAGCCGGCTGGAGACGTCCAGGAACACGCCGCCGTGCGGCGAGCCGCGCCCGGCCTTCACCTCGGAGTTGATCGCCCGGGCGACCTCGTCACGGGGCAGCAGCTCCGGAGGGCGCCGGTTGTTCGCCTGGTCGTTGTACCAGCGGTCGGCCTCCTCCTCGGTGGTGGCGTACTTGTCCTTGAACACCTCGGGGATGTAGTCGAACATGAAGCGCTTGCCCTCGGAGTTGCGCAGCACCCCGCCGTCGCCGCGCACCGACTCGGTGACGAGGATGCCGCGCACCGACGGCGGCCACACCATGCCGGTGGGGTGGAACTGGATGAACTCCATGTTGATCAGGCTGGCGCCGGCCAGCAGCGCGAGCGCGTGCCCGTCGCCGGTGTACTCCCAGGAGTTGGAGGTCACGACGTAGGACTTGCCGATGCCGCCCGTGGCCAGGACGACGGCGGGCGCGTCGAAGCAGATCAGGCGGCCGGTCTCGCGCCAGTAGCCGAACGCGCCGCTGATCCCGGCGTCCCGCGCGGGGCCCTGCTTGAGCAGGGTGGTGATCGTGCACTCGGCGAAGACCTTGATGTACGCCTCGGCGTCGCCGTGCAGCCTCTCGTCCTCCTGCTGGAGGGCGACGACGCGCTGCTGGAGCGTGCGGATCAGCTCCAGGCCGGTGCGGTCGCCGACGTGGGCCAGCCGGGGGTACTCGTGCCCGCCGAAGTTGCGCTGGCTGATGCGGCCGTCCTTGGTGCGGTCGAACAGCGCGCCCCAGGCCTCCAGCTCCCACACCCGGTCGGGTGACTCCTTGGCGTGCAGCTCGGCCATGCGGGGGTTGTTGAGGAACTTGCCGCCGCGCATGGTGTCGCGGAAGTGCACCATCCAGTTGTCGTCGGAGTTGACGTTGCCCATCGCGGCGGCGGCGCCGCCCTCGGCCATGACGGTGTGCGCCTTGCCGAACAGCGACTTGCACACGATGGCGGTGCGCTTGCCCTGCTGGCGGGCCTCGATGGCGGCCCTCAGCCCGGCGCCGCCCGCTCCGATGACGACGACGTCGTATTCATGTCGCTCGATGTCCACTGATGATCCTTATGCGAGCGGGAAGTTGACGATGCCCTTGGCGACCAGGCGCACGTACAGGTCGGCCAGCATGACCGAGTACATCGACAGCCAGGCCAGCAGCATGTGCCGGGAGTTGAGCTTGGACACGAACGTCCACATCTTGTAGCGCACGGGGTGCTTGGAGAAGTGGTTGAGCCGGCCCGCCGTGATGTGGCGGCAGGAGTGGCAGCTCAGCGTGTACGCCCAGATCAGCACGACGTTGATCCACAGGATGACCGTGCCGAGGCCGACGTGGCCCCAGTTGCCCTCGTGGTCGCGCAACGCCAGGACGGCGTCCCAGGTGAGCACGGCGGCGATGAGGATGGCGCCGTAGAAGAAGTAGCGGTGGACGTTCTGGATGATCAACGGCAGGCGCGTCTCACCGGTGTACTTCTTGTGCGGCTCGCCGACGCCGCACGCCGGCGGGGACAGCCAGAACGCGCGGTAGTAGCCCTTGCGGTAGTAGTAGCAGGTGAGGCGGAACCCGGCCGGCAGCCCGAGGATGAGGAAGCCGGGGGGAAGCGTCCACCAGTCGCCGAGCGGCGCGAGCCCGAGGAACCGTGCCCCCTCGGGGCACGACGTCGCCAGGCAGGGCGAGGAGAACGGGGCGATATACGGCTCGATGAAGTAGCTCTTGTCGAAGATCGCCCAGAATCCGTAGACGAGGAAAGACGAGAGTGCCGCGAATGTGATGGCCGGGGCCAGCCACCATCGATCCGTCCGCAGGGTGCGGGCCTTTATCTGGGCCCGCTGCTTGCGCTGCGACGGTTCACTGGGCGGCCGGCCGGCCGTTGTCTGGGTCATCGGAGAACTCTCCACCTCCGCGGACCGCGTCGCCTGTCGGCGCGAGATCCGGTTTACGTTTTGGCTGGGAGCCGCGCGCGTTCGCGCCGATCACACAGCCGCGCGCGTGCCGGTGGGGGCTACGTTACGACGGCCTGATACCGCCGTGTGAGCAGGGTCACTCACTTTTTCGACCGACCCGGTGTGATTCCTGTCACGTCGCCGTCAAGCTCCCTAACCTTGGCCGTTCCTTGGGAGTTTGACGACCGACACGAAGAAGTCGTCGATCTGCCGGACCACCTGGATGAACTGCTCGAAGTCCACCGGCTTGGCCACGTAGGCGTTCGCGTGCAGATTATAGCTCCGCAGGATGTCCTCCTCGGCCTCCGACGTGGTCAGCACGACGACGGGGATGCTGCGCAGGGTGGCGTCGGCCTTGATGTCCTCCAGCACCTCCCGGCCGTCCTTGCGTGGCAGGTTGAGGTCGAGCAGCACGAGGTCGGGCCGGGGCATGCCGGCGTACTCGCCCTCCTGGCGCAGGAAGGCCATGGCCTGCTCGCCGTCGCTCACCACGTGGAGCTTGTTCTGCACCTTGTTGTGCTCGAACGCCTCCTTGGTCAGCAGGACGTCCCCGGGGTCGTCCTCCACGAGGAGGACGTCGATGAAGCGGTACTCAGCCATGCTGTTCTCCAGGTGATGCGGGCAAGGTCCAGCGGAAGGTCGTCCCGGGCTTGTCGGGGTCGGCGTCGGCCAGCCAGATCTTGCCGCCGTGGTACTCGACGATCTTCCTGCACAGGGCCAGCCCGATTCCCGTCCCCGCGTACACGTCGCGCGGATGGAGCCGCTGGAAGATCAGGAAGATGCGGTCAGCGTACTTGCCGTCGATGCCGATGCCGTTGTCGGAGCAGGTGAACTCCCACATGTCCCCCTGCTCGACGGCGGAGACGTGCACGCGGGGCGGCTCGTCCGAGCGGAACTTCAGGGCGTTGCCGATGAGGTTCTGGAAGAGCTGGGTGAGCAGCACGCGGTTGCCGAAGACGGCCGGCAGCGGGTCGTGGGTGACGGTGGCGCCGGTGTCCTCGATCTGGGCGCCCAGGTTGTTCATCGCGCCCTTCATGACGTCCTCGACGTTCGTCTCGGCCTTCTCGCCGCCCATGCGGCCCACCCGGGACAGGTCGAGCAGGTCGTTGATGAGCAGCTGCATGCGCTTGGCGCCGTCGACGGCGAACGCGACGTACTGCTTGGCGCGGTCGTCGAGCTGGTCGCCGTACCGCTGCTCCAGCATCTGGGTGAAGCTCGCCACCTTGCGGAGCGGCTCCTGCAGGTCGTGGCTGGCGACGTAGGCGAACTGCTCCAGCTCGGCGTTGGACCGGCGCAGCTCGACCGTCTGGTCGGACAGGAGCTGGCGCGCCTCGGCGGCCCGGCGCCACTCGCGCAGCATGCGCCCGCGCATGGCGTCGACGCGCCCGGAGAGCTCGGCCAGCTCGGCCGGCCGGTCGACGGCGAGCTCGCGGCCGAAGTCGCCGACCGCGACGGCCCTGACCTGCTGGGTGAGCTGGGAGATCGGGCGCAGCACCACGTAGCGGACGATCAGCGTGAAGGCGACGGCGGCGCCGACGAACACCAGCGCCAGCAGGCCCAGCACCCAGTAGAAGGTGCGCCACCCCTCCTCTAGCTCGCGGCTGCCGGCGTCATGCAGGAGGGTCAGGTTCTCCTGCTGGTCGGCCAGCGCGTCCTGCACGGCGGTGAAGCGCGCGTTGTTGACGGCGGCGTAGGTCGTGGCGGTCTTGGTGCCCAGCTCGGGCACCTTCGCGATGATGACGTCGGCGTAGTCGCGGCGCCAGCGGGAGGAGGCCTCGGTGAGGGTCGCCAGGTCGGCGCGCGCGTTCTGGCCGGGCAGGCGGGACACCAGCGCCCGCAGCCGCGCCGAGGCGGCCGCCTCCGACCGCAGGGCCCGCTGGTAGTCGTCCAGGTACTGCCGCTCGTTGGTGCGCCCGTAGGTGCGCACGGAGGTCTCCTGCGCCCCCAGCGCCGTGGAGAGCTGCAACGTGTGCAGGATGGCCGGGTCGATCACGTCGACGACGGCCTCGCGGGAGATGCGCGTCTGGTTGACCGCCGCCATGGTGAGCCCCGCCGCGACGGCGAAGGCGAGGGCGATGGACATGCCCGCGATCAGGAACCACCGGCCCAGCGGCAGGCGCCCGACGCCGCGCGGCGGCTCCGGGGCGGGCAGGGGAGGCAGTTCGGTCACGAGGGGCTCCCGGGAGCGGAGGAGGGGCTTCTCCGTCCGACCAGGACGGCGGCGAGGTCGTCGCTGAGGGCGTGACGGTGCATCTCCCGCACGGAGCTGATGATGCGGTCGAGATCGATCTGGCCCTGCTGGCGGATGAGCCGGATCAGCCCCTCGGTGCCGAGGAGGTCGGGGCCGCCGCCCACCGTGGCCTCGATGAGGCCGTCGGTGTAGAGCAGCATCGACCAGTCGTCGCCCAGCGGCAGCTCGATCGTGCTCCACACGACGTCCTTGAAGATGCCGAGCGGCGGGCCCGACGGCGTGCCGGGCACGATGTCGACCACGCCGTCGCGGACGCCGCCGCGCACGAGCAGCGGCGGCGGGTGGCCGACGACGTGCAGCCGGGCGTGGCGCAGGTCGGGCTCGATGGTCATCGTGCACAGGGTGGTGAAGATCTCCGGCGACTTGCGCTCGTGGCGCAGAACGGTCTCCAGCGTCGTCAGCAGGTCGGTGCCGGTGTGGCCGGCCAGCACGAGCGTGCGCCAGGCGATGCGCAGCGCCGCGCCGAGCGCGGCCTCGTCGGGGCCGTGGCCGCACACGTCGCCGATGACGACGTGCACCGCGCCGTCGGGCGTCTGGACGGTGTCCCAGAAGTCGCCCGCGAGCAGGGCCTGCCGCCGGCCGGGCAGGTAGCGCGCCTGGTGCTGGAGCCCTTCGCGCTCCAGCTCCTTGTTGAGCATGGGCACCGGCAGCAGGCCGTGCTCCAGACGGGCGTTCTCGCGGCTGAGATGCTCCGCCTCGGCGAGCTTGCGCTGGACGAGGTCGGCGCGCTTGCGCTCTATGGCGTAGCTGATGGCCCGCCCGAGCAGCCGCTCGTCGACGTCCTGCTTCACCAGGTAGTCCTGGGCGCCGGCGGCGACGGCCTCGACGCCCATGTGCGCGTCGTTCAGGCCGGTCAGCACGAGCACGGCGGTGCCGGGCGCCATGGTGAGCACCTGACGCAGCGCCTCCAGGCCGGTGGCGTCGGGAAGGGAGAGGTCGACCACGACACAGTCGACGTCGCGGGTGAGCCGGTCGCGGCTCTCGGAGAGGGTGCGCGCCCAGATGATCTTCGGCGGTGTGGCAGCCCCGGCGAGCAGCTCTTCTACCAGGAACGCGTCGCCTGGGTCGTCCTCGATGAGGAGAATCGTCAGCATCTCGGCCGGCGCCGCCGGCGTACCGGGCGAGGGCGCGGTCACTGGTGCCTCTTGTGAAGTGATGGTCGGCGTTGGCTGTTGCTGCCCTGCACCTTATAGCGAAAGCAGTCCACTCGCATGTGTGTACGAAACCGTGACTTAGGGGTGTGAAGCATGTCAAATGCCAATACGTCCCAGCTTGGGGTGGCCTGACGCGCCGGAGGCTGGTCAGGCGAGCCCGACACCCTGGGGCAGCGTTCCCTTCTCGGCGGCCTGCGAAAGATAAGAGAGAAGCGTAGCGCGGAAGGCCTGGGCCGCTCTGGTGGGCTCGACATCCTTGCGATGAGCGAGCGCCACGGTGCGGCGAAGCCCCGGAGGGGAGAGTGGGGTGCCCGCCAGCCCGGGGCGGCCGTCCAGCACCATCGAGGGCACGACCGCCACCCCGAGGCCGGCCTCCACGAACCGCAGCACGGCGTCCATCTCGCCGCCCTCCACCGCAAGGCGCGGCTCGAACCCGGCCTGGCGGCAGGCGTTCAGCGTCGCCTCGCGCAGGTCGTAGCCCCGGCGGAACATCACCAGCGGGCGCCCGCGCAGGTCCTCGATGCGCAGGTGCGCCTTGCGGGTCGTCGCCCCGGCGGGGGAGGCGACGACCAGGCTCTCGTTGAGGATGTCCTCGGTGACCAGGGAGGGATCACTGCTGTGCAGGGGCAGGATGATCAGGGCGAGGTCGAGCTGGCCGCGCGCCAGGTCGCGGACGAGGTCGCGCGAGCCGCCCTCCTCGACCAGCAGGTCGATTCCGGGGTAGTCGCGGTGGAATCTCGCCAGCACCTCCGCCAGCAGCCCGGCGCACAGCGACGGGGTGCCGCCGAGCCGCACCCGGCCCCGGCGCAGCCCGGCCAGCTCGGCCACCTCGCGGCGCGCGGTGTCGGCGTCGGCGAGCATCCGCCGGGCCAGGGGCAGCAGGGCCTCGCCGGCGGGCGTCAGGGAGACGTTGCCGCGCGCCCGGTTGAACAGGGGCGCGCCCAGCTCGGTCTCCAGCGTCTTGATCTGCTTGCTCAGCGACGGCTGCGCGACCCGCATCCGTTCGGCGGCCTGGGTGAAGTGCGAGGTCTCGGCCACAGCCACGAAGGAAGCGAGTTGCTGTAGCTGCACCCACCAAGCGTATGCCGGGGCCCCGGAACGGCCCTGGCGGGGGAGGGGTGCCCGCATTGTGAGATTGATCCCATTCGACCGGCCGGCTCACGCGCGTGTGACCTGCGGGCCACCGTGCATAGCCCCCGGCTATCGAGACCAGGCGCCTGATGACTTGGACCGCCGGAAACGTGATGCCTACCGTCGGTGATTGTGACGTCGACCATCGAACGAGGCATGGCCACCAAGGCCGTGACGCCCCGCCCCGCGCCCGCCAGGGCCGCGCCCGCCCGGCGCGGGGGCTTCCTGCGCACCTCCAACGGCAAGAAGGCCGTCATGGCGGTGACCGGGGCCGTGCTGGTGCTCTTCCTCGTCGCCCACATGCTGGGCAACCTGAAGGTCTTCGCCGGCGCCGAGGGCTTCAACTCCTACGCCGCCTGGCTGCGCACCGTCGGCGAGCCCGCGGTGCCGGGCCGCACCCTGCTCACGCTCGCCGAGATCGGGCTGCTGGCGGCGGTGGGGCTGCACATGTGGGCGGCCGTCTCGCTCGCCCGCCGCGCCGCCAGGGCGCGCCCGGTGAAGTACGCCGCCCGCCGCAGGTCGCGGGCGGACGGGTACGTGGTGCGCACCATGCGGTACGGCGGCGTCATCATCGCGCTCTTCGTCGTCTGGCACCTGCTCGACCTGACCTTCGGGACGGTCAACCCCGGCGGCGCCGCGGCCACCCCGTACGAGCGGGTCGTCCAGGGCTTCGCGCCCGCGCGGTGGTGGGTCACCTCGTTCTACCTGGTCGCGATGGCCATGGTGGGCCTGCACCTGCGCCACGGCCTGTGGAGCGCCTTCCAGACGCTCGGCCTGGCGCGCGGCCGCCGGCGCCGCGCCCTGAACGTCCTCGCCGCGGCCTTCTCGGCGGTGCTCGTCCTCGGCTTCGTCTCCGTACCCCTCGCCGTGATGATCGGAGTGGTGAAGTGAACTACACGACCGGCGAGCCGATCCGGGACACCAAGGCCCCCTCGGGGCCCATCGAGGAGCGCTGGGACCAGCGTCGCTTCTCCGCGAAGCTGGTCAACCCGGCCAACAAGCGCAAGCTCACCGTCATCGTGGTCGGCACCGGCCTGGCCGGCGGCTCGGCCGCCGCGACCCTGGGCGAGCTGGGCTACAACGTGAAGTCCTTCTGCTACCAGGACTCGCCCCGGCGCGCGCACTCCATCGCCGCCCAGGGTGGCATCAACGCGGCCAAGAACTACCGGGGCGACGGCGACTCGATCCACCGGCTCTTCTACGACACCGTCAAGGGCGGCGACTTCCGGGCCCGGGAGTCCAACGTCTACCGGCTCGCCCAGGTGAGCGTGAACATCATCGACCAGGCTGTGGCCCAGGGCGTCCCCTTCGCCCGCGAGTACGGCGGCCTGCTCGACACCCGCTCCTTCGGCGGCGCCCAGGTCTCCCGCACCTTCTACGCGCGCGGGCAGACGGGCCAGCAGCTCCTGCTCGGCGCCTACCAGGCCCTGGAGCGGCAGGTCGCGGCCGGAACCGTCGAGATGCACACCCGCCACGAGATGCTCGACCTGGTCGTCAGCGACGGCCGGGCACGCGGCGTCATCGTCCGCGACCTGGTCACCGGCGAGATCGAGACCCACCTCGCGGACGCGGTGGTGCTCGCCACCGGCGGGTACGGCAACGTGTTCTTCCTGTCCACCAACGCCAAGGGGTGCAACACCACGGCGATCTGGCGGGCGCACCGGCGCGGGGCCTACTTCGGCAACCCCTGCTACACGCAGATCCACCCGACCTGCATCCCGGTCAGCGGCGAGTACCAGTCCAAGCTGACGCTGATGTCGGAGTCGCTGCGCAACGACGGCCGGGTGTGGGTGCCGCTGCGCGGCGGCGACGAGCGCGCCCCCGGCGACATCCCCGAGGACGAGCGCGACTACTACCTGGAGCGCGTCTACCCGTCCTTCGGCAACCTGGTGCCGCGCGACATCGCCTCGCGGGCCGCCAAGAACGTCTGCGACGAGGGACGCGGCGTCGGCCCCGGCGGCCTCGGCGTCTACCTGGACTTCGCCGACGCCATCGCCCGCCTCGGCAGGGACGCGGTCGAGAAGAAGTACGGCAACCTCTTCGAGATGTACGAGCGCATCACCGGCGAGGACCCCTACACCCGGCCGATGCGCATCTACCCCGCCGTCCACTACACGATGGGCGGCCTGTGGGTCGACTACGACCTGCAGTCGACGATCCCGGGCCTGTTCGTGATCGGCGAGGCCAACTTCTCCGACCACGGCGCCAACCGCCTGGGCGCCTCGGCGCTGATGCAGGGGCTGGCCGACGGCTACTTCGTCCTGCCCACCACGCTCGGCGACTACCTGGCGGCCGGGCCGTTCGGCGGCGTCGACCAGGCCGACGTCCAGGACGCCGTCTCGGAGGTCACCGGCAGGATCGGGCGGCTGCTGTCGGTGGGCGGCACCCGCACCGCCGACTCCTACCACCGCGAGCTGGGCAAGCTCATGTGGGACTACTGCGGCATGGAGCGCACCGAGGAGGGCCTGCGCAAGGCCCTGGAGCGCATTCCCGAGCTGCGCGAGGAGTTCTGGAACAACGTCAAGGTGCCCGGCGAGGAGGAGGGGCTCAACCAGGCGCTGGAGCGCGCGGGCCGGGTCGCCGACTTCTTCGACCTCGCCGAACTGATGTGCCTGGACGCCCTGCACCGCACCGAGTCGTGCGGCGGCCACTTCCGCGCCGAGTCCCAGACCGAGGAGGGCGAGGCCCTGCGCGACGACGAGCGCTTCGCGTACGTCGCGGCGTGGGAGCACGTCACCGGCGGCGCCCCGGTGCTGCACAAGGAAGAGCTCGACTACCAGTACGTGACGATGAGCCAGCGGAGCTACAAGTGAACCTCACCCTCAAGGTGTGGCGGCAGAACGGCCCCGCCGACGGCGGGCGGATGGTGACCTACAAGGTCGAGGACGTCTCGCCGGACATGTCGTTCCTGGAGATGCTCGACGTGCTGAACGAGCGGCTGACCCTGGAGGGCGACGACCCGGTCGCGTTCGACCACGACTGCCGCGAGGGCATCTGCGGCATGTGCGGCATGGTGATCAACGGCGTCGCGCACGGCGAGCAGCGCGCCACGACCACCTGCCAGCTCCACATGCGGCACTTCGAGGACGGCGCCACCATCACCATCGAGCCCTGGCGCGCGGCCCCCTTCCCGGTCGTCAAGGACCTGGTGGTCGACCGGGGCTCCTTCGACCGCATCATCCAGGCCGGCGGCTTCATCTCCGTCCCCGCCGGCTCGGCGCCCGACGCGCACAGCATGCCGGTCAAGAAGGAGGACGCCGACGACGCGTTCGACGCCGCCACCTGCATCGGCTGCGGCGCCTGCGTAGCCGCCTGCCCCAACGGCTCGGCCTCGCTGTTCACCGCCGCCAAGATCACCCACCTGGGCCTCCTGCCCCAGGGCCAGCCCGAACGCGACTCCCGAGTGGTCGCCATGGTCGAGCAGATGGACCTGGAAGGCTTCGGCGGCTGCACCAACACCGGCGAATGCACCGCCGTCTGCCCCAAGGGCATCCCCCTGGACGCCATAGCCCAGATGAACGCCGACTACCTGAAAGCCGCCAGGTAAGACTCCGGTAGCCGAAGTCCCCGGCCCAAGACATCGTCTTCGCCTCCGGCTCAGGCTGTATTTCCCAGGGGGGCCTACCGGCCCCCCTTCGACCCCCCGATCGAACGGGCCGCCATCTGGTTCTTCGGAGTACCGCACAGAGTGCTTTGGGTACCTCCACGCGCGTTAGTCAAACGGCGATGCCGCGCCAACAAGGTTCCCAGGGTAACAAGCCGATGAGCCGCAGTACCGTCGGCAGGGCGCGGCCAACGTCGGCAGGAGCGCCCCATCCGCCCAGCCTGACTTTGACCGGGAGACCTGATGATTCAACACGGCGGTCTCATCCCGGAGCACCATGATCTCGACGTCTTTGCGACGCCTGACTGCGGGCGGGCAATACCAGCCAGCCGAACACCCCGAACCACGACCAAAAGCAGACGAACCGAGACGAGCCGCGAACTTGCCGTACCGCTACTGAAGGTCAAAACCGCAGCTCATTCAAAGAAGGGCGGCCCTCCTTGGACAGATCTCAGTCGCCCAATCTGCTTGTCGAGATTCCGTATTTGGGTCGAGCCCGCACCGAACGCCTCTGTCAGAAGCGGACGGACGGCTTCGAACTCCGCTATCGCTTCGTCCGGGTATCCGGACGCGGCGAGCATCTGCGCGATGACGAAGCGTGATTCTCGGATCCGCTCTGCAGCGTCGTCGTCCGCCGCGGGGTTGGCGTTGACGGCGTTGCCCACGTAGAAGCGGAGGTGCGGCAGGGCCTTGTCCGGCTTGCCGATCTCGGCGTAAGCGTGACCCGCATGATACGAGCAGTCGAGGACGTAGAAGTCGTTCTGGGAGAGACGCTTGCGGTAGTCACGTCCGACGACGTCGAACAGCGACGCCGCCCGGGTGTACTCCCCGGCGTAGAAAAGCGCGGCGGCCAGGAAGTGCCGCAGCCGCAGTTCCAAAAACGAGTTCTCGGCGCGGGTGACGCCATCCTCCAGGAGACGGATTGCCTCTGATGGATGGTCGTTTTCCAGGAGCACCTGGACGTTAGCCCGCAACTCCTCGAATTCGTCTTCGGCGAGCGTTCCCCGGCCGGCGCCCTGCTGCTGACGCTTGACTGGAGCCAGTAGCGGCCGCCGGAACGGACGGGTCGGGTCGCGGTTCTCGTCGAGGTCCCCCGCGCCACCGTCCGATCCGCCCGGCACCGTCACGAACGGGAGAAGTTTCTCATAGACGGCCTCCGCCGAGGGCCGCACCGCTGGCTGCTTCGCCATCATCGACGACACCAGCGCATCGACTTCCGCCGGGACGTCCGGGCGGCGCGCCCGCACCGACGGTGCCGCCGTCTGGAGGTGATGGAAGCGTATAGGTCTGTCGGTGGTCCCGTGGAACGGCACGTCACCGGTAAGCAGCTCGAATAGCAGGCAACCGAGCGAGTAGACGTCCGAGGCGGAGGCTACCGCCTGGCCGATGCACTGCTCCGGCGACATGTACGGTGGGGTGCCGATGGTCCGGTCCACCTGCGTGAGCCTCGGCAACGCCCCCGCACCGCGCAGGATCGCGATGCCGAAGTCCAGCACCTTCACCAGGCCGCCATCCACGAGCATCACGTTGGCTGGCTTGATATCCCGGTGGACGATGTCGACCCGGTGCACGTCCACCAGGACCGCCGCGATCTGCGCGGCGATCGACGCTGCCCAGGACACGCTCGACGGCACGGCGACGTAGTCCGTCCTGTCCAGCAGCGACTCCAGCGTCGAGCCCCGCAGCAACTGCATGACGAGCCACAGCTGCGTGCTACCGGCGGGGGGCGTCTCGGTACCCGTGTCGTAGACCGCCGGAATGCCGGGGTGCTCCAGCTGGGCGGTGGTGCGGATCTCCCGCAGAAACCGCCTCCGGTCCCGGTCCAGGGCGTCGAGGATCTCCACCGCCTCCGGGCTGTCTGGCCCGGCCGGGATCGCCCCCGGCGAGGAGGTCCGGAGCATCTTGATCGCGACCCGCCGGTCCAGCCGCTCGTCGTAGCCATGGAAGACCTCGCTCATGCCGCCCTTGCCGAGCGACCCATCCACGCGGTAGCGCCCCGCCAGCAGCCGTCTCTCGACCGGTTGCCCGGTCCCGTCTTCCACGCCCCATCACCTCTATCTCGAGATCGGAACTCCTACCCGGCCAGGCCGCCGGTTTCCCGCTGCATCTCCGCGCGGAGCTTGGCCAGCGCCTCATCCCGGGCGGGCTCGGTGATGATCCGGTAAGCGCGCTTGCGGGCAGCCTCTTTGATCGCCTTCTGGAACTCGTTGTTATCGAAATACATCTTCATGAAGGCGGTGTTACGTTCGGCGTTCTCCGCGACGATGTTGTCGAGCCGGTCGTCGGCGACCTGCCCGAACCGGGCCTCGTCGTTCATCAGCGCGATCTGCTGCATCCCGGTGTCCTCGACCAGGCCGACGACCTGTTGGTAGATCAGGATCTGATCAGCGGTGCCCAGGCCGAGGCCGAACCGGTCGTTCAGCTCCTCGATCACCTCCGACAGCGGCTTGACCTCCGGCTCCCGGTAGCCGCCACCGTCAGCGGCATGGCCCCGCACGGCCCGGTCGCCGACCGCCGACAGCGACACGTTGTGCCGCCCGGTGTGCTCCAGCCGGAAGTGGCTCAGGTCCGCGTCGCCTATGTCGATGGAGGTTGAGGGTCGTCCGGGGAGCCGGAGCAGCAGGATCCGGCCGTACTGGTAGAGGCGTTCGAGGTCCCGGTCACCCCAGTCGACGATCTGCGCGATGAGGCTGTAGGCGCGCACGTAGTCCTGGAGCGCGCCCCGGAAACCCTCCCGCTCGTCGTCGGTGTCCAGCGCGTCGAAGCGGTCCAACGCGGGCTTGAGGTATTCGTGCAACTCGGCGTGGAGCTTTCGTTCGGCTGCCTCGGGCAACCGGCCCGGTCCGGCCGCCGCCAGGACCCGGATGAACGCCTCCATCTCCGAGGCCACCAGCAACTCGTACTCCATCACCTCGCGCTGCTTGGTGTAGAGCAGGTTCGGGTCGCTGGGCTCGGTGATCGTCGTCTCAAACCAATCCCAGAACGCGGCCTGGATGTCAGCGGCCTGGTTGACGAAGTCCAGGACGTGCACGTCGTCCTGCGACTTCAGCGGGTGGATCCGGTTCAGCCGGGAGAGCGTCTGCACCGCGGTGACCCCGGTCAGCGGCTTGTCGACGTACATCCCGCACAGCAACGGTTGGTCGAACCCGGTCTGATACTTGTCCGCAACGACCAGCAGGCGGTACTCGTCCTGGTTGCGCGCGGCAGCCTGGGGGTCGTCGGCCTTGGTGTACGCGAACCGGTCCGGCAACTGCCCCTCGGGGAAGCCGTTGAGCTGCGACTCGGTGAACTCCAGGCCGGCGTCGCCCTTCAGCTGCCCGGAGAACGCGACAAGCGTGCCGCAGTCGGTGTATCCGCGCCAGGAGACGTAGTTGCGAATCGCCTGGTACAAATCGAGCGCGTGCTGCCGCCCGCTGGTGACCACCATGGCTCGGGCCCGCCCGCCGAGCCGTCCGGCGAGGTTCTCCCGGAAGTCGTCGACGATCAGCCGGGCCTTCTGCTCCAGCGACTTGGGGTGCAGTTCCGCGAGACGGACCAGGTGCGCCTTCGCCTTGCCGGCGTCGACCTCCGGGTTGGCGATCTGCGACTCGTTCTGTTCGACGGCCGCGTTCCGCAGCCGCCACTTCGTGTCGTAGGTGATGTAGTTGGCCAGCACGTCCAGGATGTAGCCCTCGTCGATGGCCTGCCGCATCGAGTAGATGTGGAAGGGGACATACATCCCGACCTCGCCGGTGCGGGGGTTCACCCGCGCAGGGTCGAAGCTTCCGAACAGCTTCAGCGTCGGCGACTTCGGCGTGGCGGTGAATGCGAAGTACGACAGGTTCGGCTGCCTGCCGCGCACCCGCGTCATGTACGTCGCGTCGTCCTCGTCCTCTTCCCGCGGCGTCGCGTTCGCCCCGAGCGCCTGCTTGAGCTGGATCGCGGATTCCCCACCCTGCGAGGAGTGCGCCTCGTCGATGATGACGGCGTATCGCTTGCCCGACAACCCCATGTCGACGATCTTCTTCAGTAAGAAGGGATACATCTGCAGGGTACTGATGACGATCTTCGAGGTGGCGTCTCCGAGGGCTGCCGCGAGCTGCGTCGAATCCACATCGATCTTCTTGACGACGCCGGGGGTGTGGTCGAACTGGAAGATGGTCCTCTGTAGCTGCCGGTCGAGCACCACCCGGTCGGTGATCACAATGATCTTGTCGAACACCGGCTGGTTGGCCGCGTCGAAGAGATTCGAGAGCCGGTGTGACAGCCAGGCGATCGTGTTCGACTTTCCCGAGCCCGCCGAATGCTGGATCAGGTAATGATGCCCGGCCCCGCTCTCCCGCGCGTGGTCGACCATCTTCTGCACCGCGTGCCACTGGTGGTAGCGCGGGAACACCTTCGGCGAAGTGTGCGGGTTCTGCTTCACGCCTTTCCGGTCCGGCACCTGGATGTGCACGAACCGGTGCAGGATCTCCAGCCAGTTGTCGCGCTGCCAGATCTCCTCCCACAGGTAGTCCACGCTGTACGACCCTGGCTTGGCCGCCGGGTTCCCCGCCCCGCCAGACCGGCCGGGCCCGTTGGAGCCGATGTTGAACGGCAGGAACTGCGTGTCGGCCCCGCGTAGTCGCGTGGTGATGAAGGCCCGATCGGGGTCCACCGCGAAATGGACCAGGGCCCGCTTGGAGAGGAACACGTCGTTTGGGTCCCGGTCCCGCCGGTACTGCGTGATGGCGTGGTCGGCATTCTGCCCGGTGTTCGGGTTCTTCAGCTCGACCGTTGCGGTCGGGAGCCCGTTGACGAAGAGCGCCATATCGATCGAGCGTTTCGGGTGCCGCACGCTGTAATGCACCTGCCGGGCAACCGTAAGCACGTTCGCGTCGTATTCCGCGAGGGCGTCGGCGGCCAGGGTGTGACCGGGCCGGAAGTACGCCAGGTCGATCTGCACCCCCCGGTCCCGCACCCCCTGCCGAAGCACGTCCAAAACCCCACGCGCGTCGACCTCGGCAGCCACCCGCTGCGCGAACTGCCGCTGCGCCGCAGTCTGGTCACCCCCGTAGAACCCAACGAGGCGGCCCCACTTCCTCCCCTGCGTCACCCCGATGAAGCGGAACATCTCCCCGGTGTCGAGCCCCAGGTCGACGTTGAACGTCCCCTGCGCCCGCGACCAACCACGGTCGAGCAGCTCCCTCTCGACCCGATCCTCGAACGTCCGCTCGCCGTGCACCCCAGGCGTCATGCCTACACACTTCCAGCCGGGGAGAGACCAGACGTGTCGGCTCCACGCGCGGTCGTGATATCGATCTGCCCGGTAACGGCAGCGGTGATGAGCGCCTGACGGCGCTCGGCGAGGAGAGTGAGCTGCTGGAGCATTGAATGCCTCAGCGCCTTGACGTGAGTATCGAATCCGATGATCACTTGAAGACGTTTACGCATCTCCGCGTCCTCGTAGACAGGGATGGGAACCGAGCGCAAACGATCAACTTTGATTCCCAAAGCAGTAGACCCTGTCGCTCTTGATGCAAGCTCAAATCCACCCTGAGGCGATTGCAGATACCAGTATAGCCATTCTGGTGGCAAAATTGATCTATCGACACGAAGAAGGACTATCCGCTGTGCCAGTGCAACGGAAGGATCCGTAATCATTGAGACTTGACCGAGGGGAGCTTCTGTAGTCAAGAGAACATCGCCGACCCGCGGAAGCCCTCGGACCATCCACGAGTTGTATGACTCCTCGCTAACAAATTCAGGAGAGGCGCTCAAATTGATGGCACCGTCAGCGATATTTCGGGCAGTGACAAGAGGGATGCCTGAAAGGGTCTTGGTCGGGGTCGCCCCACGATAATCTATCCATTTCTCCACCACCCGGCGAAGCTGATAGACTCGCACCCCACTTGAATCGCCAGCGAAAGCCTCACAAAGTCCGCTTGCACTCCTTTCGGAGAGAGTTCGCATTGCAGAAGCAACAACAGAACTAATTTCATCCATCTTCGCTGTCTCAGCGTCGAGGAAGTCGGCGATGCGGCATTGCTCATCAAGATTCGGAAGATCGAAGGTCCAGTCCCTGATCAGATCGTCAGGAACGCGTTTCTGTCCAGCGACGCCATACATCTCCGCTTCGCCTAGCTTAAGAAAATCATGTGAATGGAATATGTAGAGAAGGTAACGCGGATCGATCTCCGAACCAGGTCGGACAACATGAAGCTCGGTCGTCCCCGTACCAACTGAGTCAGGGAGATTTGGGATTAATACCGATCGACTAGCTTCGAAAGTTGGAGTGATCTTCGGCACTACGACATCACCCGACTGAAACCGTGTGTAGCCAACAGCGACAGCTGACTTGGGCCGCATCTGACTCAGATCGAGCCTGTCTCCCGGCCAAACATTCTCCATAGGTAGGAACGGAACCAGGTCATCGTCAGCAAGTCGGTCGAACCGACGGCTCAGCGGGTTGACCTGGGCTACGTAGCGAAGGCGTTTCTTCATCCCGTCACCTCCCCCAGGAGCTTCTGGATCTGCATTTCCAGTTCGCGCAGCTCGGCGTCGATCTCAGCGAGCGGCCTGGGCGGGGTGTAGACGTAGAAGTGCCGGGTGAACGGGATCTCGTAGCCGACCTTCGTCTTGTCGTGGTCGATCCACGCATCCGGGACGTGCGGGGTGACTTCCCTGGCGAAGTACTCCTTGATGTCCTCGTCGAGCGGGATGTTCTCGTAGTCGCGCAGGTCTGGGTCGGGCAGGACTGTGCCGTCCTTATCCTTCTGGACCTCGCCCTCAGGATCGGAGACCGCGACCGCGCCCCAGACCGCCTTCATCAGCGCGGCGGTGCTGGGCCACTGGGCTCCGCTGTCGACGACTGCCCGGTGCAGGGCGTTCGTGGCATCCTTCTTCGTCCACCAAACCGTGCCGATCACACTGCGCAGTGCCTCCGCAAGCGAATCGCGTCCGTCCCACTTGGCCAGGGCCTTCGCGCTGCCCAGTGCGTCCAGGGTGTCCTCGGTGATCTCGAACCGGAGCTTGAGCGGACGCTCCACAGTGATGCGGTGGTAGCCGAAATCACGGGTGCCGAAGATCTTCACCTTGGCGTGGTCCGGGTGCTCGGCATCCGCCGCGACCTTCACCGCATCGACGTACAGCTCAGTGATGTGCTTGATCTGGTCGCCGCTGACCTGCTTGCGCTTGTCCCCGAGGGACTTGCGCATCTTCTCCCACTGGTCGCGAGCGTCAAGCAGGATCACCTTGCCGCGCAGCTTCTCGGTCTTCCGGTTGGAGAGAATCCAGAAGTAGGTGGAGATGCCGGTGTTGTAGAAGAGCTGATCCGGCAGGGCGACGATGCCCTCCAGCCAGTCGTTCTCCAGGATCCATTGGCGGATCTTCGACTCGCCGGACTCGGCAGCGCCGGTGAAGAGCGGGGAACCGTTGAAGACGATCGCCAGACGCGACCCCTTGCCCTCGACCGGGTCCATCTTGTCGAGCATGTGCTGCAGGAAGAGGAATGAGCCGTCGTTGATGCGCGGCAGCCCCGCACCGAAGCGGCCCGCATGACCGAACGTGGCCTCGTCCTCGACCGCGTCCTTGACCTTCTTCCACTCCACGCCGAAGGGCGGGTTGGCCAGCATGTAGTCGAACTTCCGGCCCCGGTGCCCGTCCTCGCTGAAAGAGTTGCCGAAGTGGATGGTGCCGCGCTGCTCGCGCATGAGCATGTCTGCCTCACAGATCGCCCACGACTCCGCGTTGAGCTCCTGGCCGAAGAGGTAGACCGTGGCGTCCGGGTTGAGCGACTTGATGTGCTCCTCGGCAGCGGTCAGCATCCCCCCCGTGCCGCAGGCCGGGTCGAGGATGTTGATGACCTGGCCGTCTGCGGCGAGGGCGTCCTTGTCCGGGGCGATCAGCAGGTTGACCATCAACTTGATGACCTCACGCGGAGTGAAGTGCTCACCGGCGGTCTCGTTGGAGTCTTCGGCGAACTTCCGGATCAGGTGCTCGAAGACGTAGCCCATGTCGTGGTTGCTGAGCCGGTCGAGGTCGCGCATCGTGGCGAACTTCCCGACTACCGCGTAGAGGATCTTCGCGCCCGCCAGGCGGGTGATCTCGTTGTCCAGGTCGAACCGGCTCAGGATCGTCCTGACGTTCGGGGAGAATCCATTGATGTAGTCACGCAGGTTCTTTGCGACGTTCTGCGGGTCGCCCGCTATCGTCGAGAAGTCCTGCTGCGAGGTGTTATAGAACGGTAGCTTCGCTGCGAGCTCCAGTAGCTTCTGCTTGTTCTGAACGGTGAGTGCGGCGTCGCGGTCGCGTACGGCCTGCCGAGTCGGGGCCATCACCGCGTCGAGGCGGCGCAGTAGCGTGAACGGCAGGATCACTCCGCCGTACTCGTGGCGTTTGTAGTCGCCGCGCAGCAGATCGGCCACCGACCAGATATCGGCCGCCATCTTGGTATGACTGGGTCCCGAGGTCACAGCTTTCTCTTCTCCTCATCAGCGGCACTCGTGTCATCAGTGTTCTTCATCAGCGTGAACTCGGGTGCCAGAACGCCGGCGATCAGTCCGTACACGGTCTGTTCAATCACGTGCGTGCTCGCTCTCTCCAGCGCCGCGAGCACAACCTCCAGCTCCAGCAGATGGCGGAACGCATCGCCATAGCGCCGCTGCTCGGCCAGGGGCAGCCGCGGAACACGGCAGCGACGAAGGTCATCGCGGTTGAGCGCGCCCAGGGTATTGGCCACCGGGAGCGCCCCCGCGTCGGCTCGCAGGAAGGTCGCCAGGAAGTACGCGTCCAACCGGCCGGAGTCGATCTCGATGATCTGCGCGACCCCGGTGTCGTCCTCGGCGGTGCCGGTCGCGACGACCGGTGGGCGGCCGAGAGTCCGCAGCAGCACGTCCCCAGCACGCGGGGTGTCGTCGCGGGCTCTCACCGTCAACACCCCGGCGCGTTCCAGCTCGCCGAGGGTGACGGACGAGCGGCGGGTCGGCGCCGTCGGCGCTGTGAAGCGCGGCAGGCCCTGGACCGCTCGCAGATGGAGGGCGTGCAGTCGGTCGGTGACGCGGGCGAAGTCATCCACGCTCGCCTCGACCCGCGTAGTGACATGGCGGGACGGCAACAGGTTCGCATCGCCGTCGAGGAGCTCCAGGCGCGGGACCGCACGGGACACGGTCGGGTCAGCGTCGCCGAACAGCTGCTCCCAGGCGGCGAACTCGTGCGGGACGTCGGCGGCGGCGCCCAGTCCAGACAGGTCAACCATCCGGACTTCTCGATGGTCGGGAGCTCCATAGGGCCGCTGCAGGACCCAGAGGTAGACGTCGGTGTCGGGGAGGGAGCCCATACCCTTCGGCAGCGCGATCACGTCGCGGAGCGCGCCGGAGCGCACTAGTGCCGCGCGGATATGCTGCCCCGACGGCTGCACGCAGGTGCGCGGTGTCACCGCGACGACGGCCACGCCGCGCGGCCGCAGGTGCGCGTAGCAGTGCTGGACCCAGGCCAGTTCCGCGTCGCGGGGGGCCGGGGTGCCGAACTCCCAGCGCGGATCGGTCGCCAGCTCGGCCGAGGGCCACTGCGGCAGGTCGAAGGGCGGCTCGCAGACGACGGCCGCCGCCGCACCCAGATACCCGTCAAGCTGGTTTTCCAGCAGGGAGTCGCCGGTGTGGATCTCATACAAAGTGCCGAGAGGGTTGTCGCTCAACCTCCGCACGGCCGCTTCAGTAGCCGACAGCCGGATCTCCTGTCCGGCCAGCCTAACCCCAGTGCCGAAGCGGTCAGCGACGGCCAGCAGAAGCGTCGCCTCCGCGCATGCGGGATCCAGCGCGACGGGCACATCCGCGTCCCAGTCGCCGGTCGATCCGGCCGAAGCCGTCGAATGCGGCAGCAGCGACGCCATCACCCTGGCCAGCAGCTCACCCGAGGTCAAGTCAGCGACGCCGCGCTCCGGCCCCTGCTCTGGCAACCGACCGAGATCGCTTCTCTCCCACGCGTGGGGCGAGCCGCTGGGGAACGGAACAGGGCCGTCGACCCGCTGCGTCCCGGTCTCGGTCCGCCCGGCCGTTGACAGCTGGTCGCCCTTCCCTGTCGCCCTCAGCCACACCTCGACCTCGTCCAGGGAGAACGTCGGGCTGTGCTCGCTGCCACCCACCGGCTTAGGGAACTCCGGATAGCGCCTGCGCCAGTTCGCCACGGCGGCACGGCTGACGCCGGCCAGCCGCGCAATCGCCGCCGCTGTCACCTCATCGTGCTCCCCAATACCCATGGGGCAACCATACAGCGAGATACGTACCAATCCAAGGTCTTGTTAGCACTGGTGAGCATTGTCATGGATGCCAACAAGATGTGGTACGTTCACACCCACAAGAGTGATAGTCGTCATACCAACCGCCGCGAGCCGCGGATGATGCCCGATGGTGTCTGCCCCGGCAGGCACCCAGAGGCGTCCTCGGTCAGCCGATCCGTGGCAGAGAACATCTGCTCCCACCTCTTCTGGGGCGCGCAGGCCACGCCCCAGGTACAAGAAGCGCCGGATAGCACCGGAGAGAACATGGCCCTATCTGGGCCGGTCCGTCCGTGCAGGGGGTTCCGGCCACGGCGACAACGCACCCAGAACCGGTGTGCGCGTCGCATCGCACCTACGCCTGGCCCAAGGCGCACCGCACTTCCTTAGCTGTCCGGACCACCCGGTCCCTGCACCTCAGACGAGGACTGACATGAGCGCTGAGAACCACAACGTCCCGGTCGCCGCCGTGAAGGCCACGACCCCGCCGATCACCCGCAAGACCTCCCTCTATCGCCTGCGGACTGCAGACCCGGGCGCACGCGTGGACCTCCGCTCGTTCGTCCTCCCCCGCTACTTGGACCGCGAAGGCTTTCAGGCCCGCAAGGTCGACCACGAGGGCCTCGCCGGGCTCCTCGTCACTGGCACGATCGCCCCCGGCCCCGCCGATTGGTGCGACCCTCTCAGCGCCCTGAGCGGGCACCCCGTCGCCGAGGAGAACCAGACGACCCTCGCTCTCCTCCTGATCCGCACCGAGCAGGCGATCTACGGCCTTACGTACGGCATGGGCCACCTGATGATCGACCCGGCCCGGATCGACCCCGGATTCGGCATCGAGCTCGCCATCCGCTGCCTGGACGCCGATCGCATCACCAAGGTTCGACGCCAGGTCATGGACGCGCGGGGCCGGACCGACGAGAACTCCGCCACCGGCGGAGAGAACATCCGGGGCTTCGGCATCGAGCAGTTCGGAGAGATCGTCAGTCAGATCTCCGGCCAGATCGCCAACGTCCCGCTCACCTTCACCAAGGACCGCACCCGGCCCGCGCACATCACCGGTAACGACCGTTCGGTCAAACTGCCCCTCGGCAGCACACCCACCTCCCTGCTCCACGATCTCCAGCGGATCGAGGAGGTCTGCGCACAGCCCAGCCCGCTGCCGGAGTTCGAGTTCATCGCCCAGGTCCGGCCGCTCCTCCCGAAATGCGAGCAGGTCCAGCGCCTTGACGAGCGCCTCGACGCCATGCTCGGCGGGGACGAGCGTGCCCTCATCGCGCTCGCCGTGCCCAGCGTCTGCCGGGACCGATACGACTCCGCGGAGTCCTTCAAGGTGACGCTCGGGGGCCGCTCCCAGTACCACACCGAACTTGAGATGGACCAGCTCGTCGAAGCCGTCCGGCACCGGCAGCCAGGGAGCCGCCTGCGGGATCTGCGCGACGGGCGCATCCAAATGTTCGCCGACACTGAGGGAAACGAGCTGATCAGCAGCAAGGTCCCCGCCGACCACTGGCTCACCGCCGAGGTGTCCGAGGGGAGCTTCCACTACTTCTACTGGCAGCGGCGATGGTACGAGATCGGTGCGGAGTACCTCGTCGTCATCGAGCAGCGGATCGCCGAACTCCTCGCCCGTCCCACCGCGGTCACGATGCCGCCCTGGCCTAAAGGCAGCAACCCCAAGGAGAACGACGAGGGCTGGTACAACCAGCAGGTCGCCGCTCGGGAGGGATACGTGCTGCTCGACAAGGACACCGTGCACACGGCACGTCTGCGCGGCGGCGGGCTCGAGATCTGCGACGGGCTGGGGCCTGACGGCCAGTTCATTTGCGTGAAGAAGGCCGAAGCGACCGCCGAGCTGAACCACCTCTTCGCGCAGGGCCGCGTCGCCATGGAAACTCTGCGCTTCGATACCGAGGCCCAGGAGAAGTTCCTTGCCAAGGTCGACGAGCTCGCCCCGGACCACACCCTGGACAGGACGTTCAGGTCGCTGACCCTCGTCTACGGCATCCTGCTCAAGGACGGGGTGCCGCTGACCCCGGACTCCCTGTTCGCCTTCGCGAAGGTTTCGCTGCTGCATGCGGTGACCGCTCTGGAGGGGATGGGCGTGCGCGTGGAGATCGTCTCCATCTCCCGGACCTCAGCCACCGGGATGATCACATAAGAGGGAGAAGCGGACCGTCTTCTTGACGGCCGCCAAGCCGTCACGCAGCCTGTACCGCTTAAGAAAAGCAGCCCTTGGCTGGCTCACGAAGCCACGATCACGGTTGCTGACGGTGTAGAGCACCGCCGGAACGGAACTTGTCGGGGCTCGGGTTCGTGTCGTGGACATGCTTCCCCATCGCCGCCCCCCGTCTCCCCGGCTCTCCTTTCCAGCCAGGCCCGGCGCCCGATCGTCAGTGGGAGACCCGTCCTGGCGGAAATTCGAGAGATCGCCCGCCGTCCGCAATGCCGGTCAATGCGGTTATGCCGTCGCGGAAGCTCGGCCGGACCGCACGGGCCTCCGGGACCCGGGTCCGGCGGGTCCCGAAGGCTCGCGATTACGACTCGGCGAGGCGTTGCGTGAAGAGGGTGACTGGGCGGGGGAGCTTCTCGCCGTCTACGGCGATGTCGACTACCTCGTTGTAGAAGGAGATGTGGTCTTTGATCACGGAGGCTGCGGGGATCAGGGCGGGGTAGGCCCAGGCCACGTCGGGTGGGGTGCCTTCGATCGGTTCGCGTAGTGGCCAGTAGGAGGCGATGCCCTTGTAGGGGCATCTGGTGTGGGTGTCGGTGGGCTCCAGTTGGGTGAAGTCCACGTCGGCGGGCGGGATGTAGTAGCGGGTGGGCAGGCCGGTCTCGGCGACCACGCGGCCGCCGATCTCCACCCGCACGTGGCGGGAGCTGGGGATCGGGTCGACCCGTTTGTACGGGTCGCGGGGGTGGACGAAGACCTCCTCCTCTTCCTCCAGCCACCGGTCCAGCACGGTGCCGGTGCGCTGGAACCACTCCACCGCGATGTGGCCGGGCAGGTCCGGGTAGCGGTAGGCGGCGTTCGGCACCACCTCGCCGTCGACCACGAGGTCGTAGAAGACCGTCGCGCCCTCGTGCGTCCCGGCGGGCGGGTTCTGGGCCGGGCGCAGCAGGTCGGTGCGGACGTCGTCGTCGGGGAAGGCTTAGCGCGGCACCGGGTGGGCGGACTCCCAGACCAGCACGGGCCGCCGGCTGTCCACCACGGTGGCGGACCCCCTGTACCCGCGCACCCAACGCTCGCCGGGTTCCCAGTTGAACGTTCCGTTGTGCGGCATCTCAGACCTCCGACAGCTCGGCGACGTACGGCCGGCGCTCGCGCCAAGCCGCCACCTGGTCGGGCCGCCCGAAGACCTGAAGGTAGTCCTCGACCTGGTTCTTCGCCCGGTCCCACACCAGGTGCGGCTCGTGGCCGGTGCCGTCCGGGCCCACGAACGGGGCCAGCGGCTCGATAACGGTGTCCAGGCTCGGGTGCCAGAACACACCCGTGGACCGGCGGGCGACGGTGCCGTCCGCGACGACCCGGTGACGGCCGGCGGTCAGCCGGTCGTTCGTCCACTTCGCCAAGATATGCCCGGAGAACACCTGGAGCGCTCCCGGGACGATCGGCACCGGGATCCAGCTCCCGTCCGGGGCCTGGCCCTGCAGGCCGGCGTAGTCGCCGCGCTGGTGCAGCACGGTGAGCGCCGAGCCGTCGGCGTGCTCCAGCAGGAGCAGCTTCTCCTCGTCGGTGGCCGCGTCGCCGAGCGTCCAGGTCGGGTAGTCGTTGACGACGAAGCTCGTGTAGTACGGCCGCCCGGAGACCGGGAAGGTGGACGGCGGCACGTCCAGCACCCGCGCGTACAGCTCCAGCACCCTCTCGGCTACCCCGACCGAGGCGTCGTGGTAGCGCCTGGTGAGATCGCGCAGTTCGGGCTCCTGTTCCGGCCACACGTCGGGGTGCGAATAGAGGTGGGCGTACTCCTCGGGGAGGCCCGCTGCCACGGCCTGCTCGACGCTGTCGAACTGGCCGATGTTGAAGCGCTCCAGCTCCAGCCGGCCGAAGTCGTCCGGCCACTGCCGCCAGCCGCGGAACGGGTGGCCGGTCGAGTTGGCCAGCGCGGCCTTCTCCTCGCGCGGCAGCGCGAGCACCCGCCCGATGGCGTCGTGGAAGCCGTCGATCAGCTCCTCGGGCACGCTGTGGCCGACGACCTGGATGATGCCGACACGCTCGGCGGCCTCGCGCATCGAGTCGAGCAGCTCGCGCGGGGCGTCCTCGCTCATGGCCAGACGCGGGTCGACGACGGGGATCTGGGCGGTCATGCGGTTCTCCCAGGGGTGGTGTCGATCAGGTCGCGCAGCACGGCGCCACCGTCACCATCGAGCCGTGGCGCGCGGCCCCCTTCCCGGTCGTCAAGGACCTGGTGGTCGACCGGGGCTCCTTCGACCGCATCATCCAGGCCGGCGGCTTCATCTCCGTCCCCGCCGGCTCGGCCCCGGACGCGCACAGCATGCCGGTCAAGAAGGAGGACGCCGACGACGCGTTCGACGCCGCCACCTGCATCGGCTGCGGCGCCTGCGTAGCCGCCTGCCCCAACGGCTCGGCCTCGCTGTTCACCGCCGCCAAGATCACCCACCTGGGCCTCCTGCCCCAGGGCCAGCCCGAACGCGACTCCCGAGTGGTCGCCATGGTCGAGCAGATGGACCTGGAAGGCTTCGGCGGCTGCACCAACACCGGCGAATGCACCGCCGTCTGCCCCAAGGGCATCCCCCTCGACGCCATAGCCCAGATGAACGCCGACTACCTGAAGGCCGCGAGGTAGGGCTTCCGGCTACGGCACGGTCTTCGCCTTGCTATATCTCCAAGGGGGCCTACCGGCCCCCTTCGCTCCCCGATGCTGGTAGTGGCCTTCAGCTGACCGAAGTAACGGGCGGATCATGACTCGGCCCTTGGAGCGGATTCGGCGACCTCTTTGATGTGCTGGTTCCGGGCTCGGATCAGCCTGGGCAGGTAGCGGCGGAGGGCCAGGACTTCAGCGATGGTCCCGAGAGGGCCAAGCGGTGCGGCGAAGTCGATGACGTCGCGCATCACCGTGCCGCCATGGCCATCCGACTGGAACCGGTGAGCGTGGTGCCATTGCTTGAATGGGCCGGACACCTGCTCGTCGACGAAGAACCCGGGCCGGTCGTAAGCGGTGATCGCGGATGTCATCCGCCACCGGACGCCGAAGTGCCGTGCCTGCCAAGTGACGCTCTCGCCGAGTTTCAAGCGACCGGCGGTCACTCCACCGACGACCTTCTCCGATGACTCCGCCATCGAGGCGGTGTGGAGCCCCACATCCAGCGATAGATCGAAAACCGTACCCGGCGACGCGATGACATGCGTGACGACCTCGAAGCGCGGCATGCGCGAATCCTAAGGCCGCGACAGGTCGTCGACCTCTTTTCATCCCCTATGGCGTCCGCTCCGCGATGGTGCGGGCCTTTCGCTGTTCCGCGCTCCAGCGCCGGAGCCGCCGACGCGGGGCCTCCGGTCGCGCGGGAGGGCGCTCTCGCGCGATCCGCCGTCGAGCGGGCTCGGGATCCGTAGGGGGCACCTGTCGAACGTTGCCGCCCGGTAAGTGGTCGGGAAAGGACATGTGCGGCAAGATAACTCAAGGATCAAGGAGGTTCAGAGTCGTTGCCGGCACGGGGAAAGGGCGCGCAACTTGACTGACATCGAATCGGAAAAGGTCTACAGAATACGGAACGCGAAGTCCGGCACCTATATCGATATGGCCCAGGACGGCGGCACGGCCCATGCCGTCGGAAATCCTTCGAATGACAGCGACACCCAGAAGTGGCAGCTCAACCGGATCGGGGAGCGGTGGACCCTGCGGAACGTCGGAACAGGCACCTACCTCAGCACCACCGGTCTTCAGCCGAAGAATGACGACGGCGCCCTTCTGCGGGAATCCCCGTTCGAGTGGCATGTGTGGGAGGAAGAGGCGGTCGCGCAGTCCTGCCGCTTGTGTGTCCCCGACAGCAAGAAAGATCTCGAAGTCACGAACCACGGGTCCTCCGACCCGGGAACGCGGATAGCGGTATGGGGAAGATGGCAGGGGCAGAACCAGATGTGGTTCTTCGAAGAGTGTGAGTCATAGCGCCGATCACTCCGGCGGATCCCGTCATCAACCGCCGCCTCCCGAACCGCGATGCCCGGCCTGGCCGCGTATGCGCGGGTAGCACCGGTTCCAGCACTGCCCACTGCCCATCGTTCAGGTCGAATCGTCTCGTCTCCGCTGAGGTGGCCACGTGGTCTCCGGTGTTCAGGTTCGTCTTGGCCGACCGACCACCTACCGGAGACCTCCGGGGCCCGCCGGGCTCGACGGCTCGACGGCGGCTGGCCTAGCGTTCGGCGTGTGACGGAGCGACGGGCGATTCTCAGCGGTTCGACGTTCGAGGAGCAGATCGGCTACGCGCGGGCCGTGGTGGACGGCGACCGGGTGCACGTGTCGGGGACGACCGGCTTCGACTACGCGACCATGACCATCTCCGACGACGTGGTGGAACAGGCTGAGCAGTGCCTGCGGAACATCGGCGCCGCACTGGCCGAAGCGGGCTGCACCTTCGCCGACGTCGTCCGCGTGCGTTTCATGCTGCCGGACCGCGACGACTTCGAACCCTGCTGGCCGGTCCTCCGCCACTACTTCGCGGAGGTCCGCCCAGCCGCCACGATGCTGGTATGTGGCCTGGCCGACCCCCGCATGAAGATCGAGATCGAAGCGGAGGCAAGACGACCGTCAGGGCCGCCGTCGTGAGCGAGGGCACAGCTCCCGCCAGGCATCGTCTTCGCCTTCGGGCGCGGGCGTTGGCCGGGCGGTTACCGGGGGGCGCCGCCGAAGCCGGTTTCGTTGCCGTCCGGGTCGCGGTAGGTGATCTTGCGCACGCCGTTGTCGTAGGTCTCGCGTTTCGCGGGGTCGAGGCCCCGCTCGGTGATCTGGGCGACGAGGGCGTCGAGGTCGTCGACGAAGATCGTGTGCCTGGCGTGGCCGGCGTGCCCGGGCTCCTGCACGATGTACACGTAGCGGTGTTCCGCCAGCTCCCACACGGCCTCGGTGTCGTGCGGGAAGAACGACGGCGAGCCCAGCAGCCGTTCGTACCACTTCAGGGCCGTCGAGTAGTCGGTGACGGGAATCCCCGCGAACAGGTCGAGCGCCATGCCGAGATCCTATGGATTCCCGCCGGTTTCCGTGGACCTGTTGACAGCCGCATCGCGTGAGATGTCGCGACCGGCCGCGCTGATGCTTCGACCGTCTCGGGAGATCCGGCGTTCGGGCAGCCGGTTAGGTACGTCGAGTAGTACAACTTCCGCATGGGATCGCCGGAGAGCGAATACGGGCCAGGGGAGGGCCCTGCGACGAAGGTGAGGGTGTCGACTTCGGACGGGAACATCCGGGCGATCAGAGAGCTCGTGGGCGCGCGTGGCTTCTCGGCCTATGTCGACGCGGCGGTAGAGCGTCAGATCCAGCGCGATCTCCCGAAGAAGGCAGCGGATAGATTCCAGCTCATGGTGAGTGGGTGGGCGGCCGGGGCGGTCGGGCGGCTGGATGAGGAGAGGGCGGGGGTCGGGGTTACGCCGTTGCGGGCGTTTCCGTTGCCTTCCGGGTGGGGGGTGCGGCTCTGGTTCAAGGACGAGTCGGTGCAGCCGGCCGGAGGGCTGAAGCATCGGCTGGCGCGGGCGCTGTTCGCGACGGCGATCAGCGACGGGCGGATCGTGGAGGGCACGCCTGTGGTGGAGGCCGCCGGAGGGGCGATGGCGGTCACGCAGGCGTACTTCGCGCGGCTGCTCGGGCTGCCGTACACGGCCGTCATGCCGAAGGGCGCCAACGGGGAGGGCGTCGAGCGGCTGGGCGGGACCTGCCGATACGTTCACCCGCCGCTGGCGATCTACGAGGAGGCGGCGGGGCTGGCCGAGCGGGTGGGCGGATGCTACCTGGACCAGTACGGCGCGGCCCCGGGCGTCGACTGGCGGGGCGGGAGCCTGGCGGAGGAGCTGTTCGGGCAGGTGGACCGGTGCCCGGCGTGGGTGGTGGTCGGCGCGGCCACCGGGGCCACCTCCGCTGCCGTCGGGCGTCATCTACGCGAGCACCGGCTGCCCGGCAAGCTGGCCGTGGTCGATCCGGAGAACTCCGCCTACTTCCCCGGCTGGGCGGCCGGCGCCGACGACTACGGCACCGGCATGCCGTCCCGCATCGAGGGCATCGGCCGGCCGCGCATGGAGCCGGGATTCGCCGCCTCCCTCGTCGACCTGGTCGTTCCCGTGCCCGACGCCGCCAGCGTGGCCGCCGCCCGCCGAGTGCGGCAGGTCACCGGGCTGGCGGTCGGCGCCGCCACCGGGACGAACCTGTGGGGCGCGCTGGAGCTCGCCGTTCGCATGCGCGACCGGGACGAGCCCGGCGACCTGGTCACCGTGATCGGCGACGTGGGCGAGCGTCACCTGCGCACCTGCCACGACGACGCCTGGGCGCGGGGCAAGGGGCTGGACTGGAGACCGCACGCCGCACGGCTGGCAGACCTGCTCGACGCGTAGCGCCACTTGGGTCCATCACCACGCGAAGCGTCGAAACGTCGATGTTCCGATGGACCCTGAGCCGGTCGTCGCAGCGGCCGGGCATGCCGACAGGTGAACTGGGGGAGCAGCGCCCGCACTGACCGTTTACGACTGAGCGCCGAGTGTGCGGACTGGCGCGCCGCTAACGGGAAATCCGGATGAGCCGAGGGGGCGGGGGCTGCTAGCGTGATCGTCATGGCACTAGGTATCTGGTCGCAGAGGCTGCGTTCCGCCCGCTGACGGCGGCGCCTTCCCTCTGCTGAGTCCGCGCCCGCCGTCCCGGTTCCCGCCGGGCGGCCGTCTGCTGCTGCCCGGCTCGACTGCGAGCTGCGGAGCACCGTTGAACCTCACCCCTGGCCCCCAATCCATGTCCCTGCCCGTCGAGGCGGGCGAGAGCGCGCACGTCCGCGCCACGGGCGTCACCGTCAGCCGCGGGTCGCGGCGTGTCCTGGACGACGTCTCGGTCACCGTCTCCGCCCGGTCGCGGGTCGCCGTCGTCGGCGAGAACGGCCGTGGCAAGACGACGCTGCTGCACGTCCTCGCCGGGCTGATCACGCCGGACGACGGCACCGTGCACCGGGCCGGCACGATCGGCCTGGCCCGCCAGGAGCTGTCCGCGCGGGACGGCGAGACCGTCGGCACCCTGACGTCCGAGGCGCTGGCCGCGTCACTGGCGGCCCTCCGGGCGCTGGACGAGGCGACCCTCGCCGTGACCGAGGGCGATCCCACCGCCGGCGACCGCTACGCCGCCGCGCTCGACGCCGCCACCCGGCTCGACGCGTGGGACGCCGAGCGCCGCGTCGACGTCGCCCTGGAAGCCCTCGGCGCCTGCACGGACCGCGACCGGTCCCTGGCGACGCTGTCGGTCGGGCAGCGCTACCGGGTGCGGCTGGCGTGCCTGCTCGGCGCGCGGCACGACGTGCTGCTGCTCGACGAGCCGACCAACCACCTCGACGCCGGCGGGCTGGACTTCCTGACCCGCAGGCTGCGCGAGCACGACGGCGGCCTCGCCGTCGTCAGCCACGACCGGGCGCTGCTGCGCGACGTCGCGAACCGGTTTCTCGACCTGGACCCGACCCGCGACGGGAAGCCCCGGCTGTACGCCGGCGGGTACGACGCGTGGCAGGACGCCCGGCGTCGCGAGCGTGAGCGCTGGGAGCAGGACCACGAGGAGCAGCAGGCCGAGCACCGGCGGCTGCGGGACGCGGTGTCGAAGGCCCGCGACCGGCTCTCCACCGGCTGGCGGCCGGACAAGGGCACCGGCAAGCACCAGCGCCAGTCCCGCGCCCCGGGGGTCGTGCAGGCCCTGAACCGGCAGCGGGACGCCTTGGAGGAGCACCGGATCGACGTGCCGGAGCCGCCGCCCGTGCTGCGGTGGCCGGACCTGGACGTCCGGCCGGGCGCACCGCACGTGCGCGCGCACGGCGTCGCCGTCGGCGGGCGGCTCGCCGGTCCGGTCGGCCTCGCCCTCGACGGGGGCGACCGGCTGCTCGTCACGGGGCCGAACGGCGCCGGGAAGTCCACGCTGCTCGCGGTGCTGGCCGGTGCGCTGGAGCCCGCGGACGGGCACGTCTGGACGGCGAAGGGGGCGCGGGTCGCCCGGATCACCCAGGAGACCGCCGAGCAGGACCCCGCGCTGACCGCCCGCGACGTGTACACCCGCCACGTGGGACGGCTGGTGGCCGCCGGGGCGCTCCGCGACGCCGACGCCGTCCCGCTCGGGTCGCTCGGGCTGCTGGGCTCCGACGCGATGCGCACGCCGGTCGGGCGGATGTCGCAGGGCCAGCGTCGGCGCCTCGACCTGGCGCTGGCCCTGGCCGGGCGGCCCGGGCTGATCCTGCTCGACGAGCCGACCAACCACCTGTCGTCGGCGCTGGTCGACGAGCTGACCGTCGCCATCCGCGACACGAGCGCCGCCGTCGTCGTCGCCACACACGACCGGCAGCTACTGCGCGACCTCGCCGACTGGCCGCGCCTGGAGCTGCCTGGCCCCCACCCATGAGCCCTCTTCGGATCCCACCCATCGTCGGCAACCCTTCGCCGCCACCCTCCGGCATCTGCTCCCGCCGGTTCGGGAAGGGTTGCCGAGCAGCCGGCGTCTCCGCCCTCGTGCCGTACGCCCCCGCGCCACGGCTTCAGAGGGTGGCGCACGCCGTGGGGCAGAACTTGACCTCCGGGGAGCGCGGTGACGGGCCATCCAGCAGGGTCTGCCGCCGCGACTTGAGGTGCTGGTCGAGGAAGGCGGCCACGTACGTGCGGGTGAGCTCGGCGGAGCGCGTCGCGGCCAGGGCGCCGGGGGCGAGCCTGATGCCGAGGGCGCCCGCCAGCAGCGGCAGGTCGGTGAAGGACTGATGGTCCGTGCCCGTCACCACGAGCCAGCGCTTCCACCCGGTCAGCCGCTTCCAGTCGCGGTCCCACGAGGTGTCGCGGCCCCCAGGGACGTGCTGCGGCGTGCCCAGGAACATGAACGGCCCGGTGAACCCGCTCTTGGGCATGCGGGCGTAGGTGGTGCCGTCCATGTCGATCCCGGCGCGCACGCGGGAGTCCTTCAGCATGGCCGCCACGGCCCCGGCCCCGCCGATCGACTGGCCCACCATCGCGACTCGGGAGCGGTCGATCGACCCGGAACCGTCCCACTCCGACGGCAGCCGGTCGAGCACGAAGGAGACGTCGGCCGCCCGGCCCTGGACCACTCGCGGGCCGAACCCCGGGTCGGTGTCGCTGTCGCAGGCGAGGCACTCGGCGACCCGCCCGTCGGACAGGGTGGTGGCGTAGCTCTCGTGGGTGTGGTCGATCCCGGCCACGACGTACCCCCGGCTGGCCAGGTCCTCGGCCAGGGACGTGAGCGTGCTCACCGGCTTGGTGAAGCCGGGGGAGAGCACCACCAGCGGGAACCTCTTCCCCTCGGGGGCGGCGTCTTCGACGGCGTTCGTGTGGGTCTTGCTCAGCGTGTCGTACGGCGCGCCGGTGATCCTGGACCCCTTCAGGACGAGTTCCGACTCCTTGGGCGTCATGTACGGCGCGCGTGGCCCGTCCCCCCGCTTGGCCGGGTACCACAGGGTGACCTTGAGCTCCCTGGCGTCGGCGTCGAGGTCCCAGGGGTCGGGGCGTGAGGTGTCAGTCAGGTGCAGGACGGTGGTGCCGACCGGCCGAGGGCCGGTGGGGGTGGGCAGGGTGGCGGGGCCGGTCGGCGTGACCGACGGGGCGGCCGACCGGGGCGGCGTGGGCGCGGAGCAGGCGGACGCGGCCAGGACGACCAGTCCCGCGGCCACCGCGAGGATCTGTCTCATGGGGAGGTCCATTCACTTGTGCAACAAGGTCAGGGCCTTGGCCAGGGCGGGGTCGCGTCCGGCGGCCGCGTCCTTTGGGGTCAGGGGCACGTGGTGGTCGGGCGCCACGCCGATCCGGTCGATCACCTCGCGATCGGGCCCCAGGTGGTGCCTGGTGGGGAAGCTCAGCAGGGTGTTGTCGCCGAGCAGGTACGGCGAGGCCGGGCCGGAGACGACCCCGGCCGTCCTGGTGCCGACCAGCGTGCCGGCGCGCAGGTCTTTGATCGCGGAGCTGAAGTGCTCGCAGGCCGAGGCGCAGCCGCGGTCGGTGAGCACCACCAGCGGCAGGCCGAGCAGCTCGACGGTGTCGTCGGTCCACATCGTCTGGCACCTGCCGTCCACGGCGCACTGGTGGGCGGTGGGCTTGCCGTGGACGAAGGCGCTGACCAGGCGGGTCGCCTCCACGGGGCTGCCGCCGCCGTTGCCGCGCACGTCGAGCACGACGCCCGACAACGTCCGGCCGGTGCGCAGCCGGGAGACGGCCCTGAAGACCCTGTTCGCGGAGTCGGGGGAGAACCCGGCCAGCCGTACGAGGGCGATGTCGTCGTCCACCAGCTCCGATCGCACCACTTGCAGGCCGGCCAGATCGCGGGGGAAGAGGCCGGGCTTGAGCGTGACGGTCCAGCGGCGGCCGGTGCTCTGCCGCAGCAGCCGCAGCTTCACCGGGCGGGCTTGGGGGTATCGCGGGTACAGGGAGGTGATCGCGGGGGTGGCCTGGCCGTCGACGAAGGGCGCCGACCCGTCGATCTCCTCGATGAGGTCGCCGGGGCGCAGGCCGGCGGCCCGCGCGGCGCCGCCCTGCACGGCGGTGACGAACAGCGGGGGCAGGGCGACGCCGGGGTCGGCCTCCGCCTGCCGGCCGTTGACGTTCGCTTCGAGACCCAGGCCGTAGCCGTCGCCGTCGTAGTGGTCGGGGTGGCGCTGGACGTCGCGCGTCCAGCGGGCGTGGTTGTCGCCGAGGGCGGCCACGACGGCTTCGAGGGTGACGTCGGCCAGCCGGTCGCGCAGGTCGGGGACCTGGTCGGTGATCTTTCGGTAGACGGCCTCGAAGGCGGTCCAGTCGGCCTTTCGGTCGCCGGTCAGCGCGGGCATGGTCGCCTCGGGCACGTCGCGGCCGTTGCGGTTGAGCTCCTGGGTCAGGGCGATGAAGCCGGCGGTCAGCAGCGAGCGGGCGTCGAGCGTGGGGCCGCTGTAGTAGGCGCCCAGGATGCAGAAGTAGGCCTGCTCGACGACGTCGATCGTGGTGGCCGTCTCCGCCCCCGGGGAGCCTTGGGGGCGAGCGCAGGCCATACCGGCCGCCGTGCTCGCCTCGATGCGCGGCGGCGCCGGCGCCGTGCAGGCCGCCGTCAGGAGGAGGGCGAGCCCGGCGGCGGCCCTGGCGGCGGTCATGACAGGCGCCTTCGGATCCACCAGAAGCTGAACCAGGTGAGGCCGGCGGTGAGCAGGGCGTAGATCCCGGTCTCGATCCACTGGAAGGGCCAGAAGCGGTCGAGCGGATGGTAGGTCGCCTGCTGCCGGTAACCGAGCCGGTTGATCTCGACCAGGCACCCGTCCATGCCCGGCCCCGTCGGCCCCGCCGGTGCGCAGGGCCCCGACGTGGTGGAGATCCTGACGGGGCCGTCCGCGTCGCTGCCGGCGATCGTGCGCCCGGACGGATCGACGAGTTCGCTGGCGAGCACCCAGGCGCCGGTTTGGCCAGGTATAGCGGTATTCAACCCAATGTGCACGGCTGTGGTGTCGTCCCGGTTTATCCCGATGTGGTCGGTGTTCGCCTTGCCGAGCTCGAAGGTCGCGGTCACGGGGGGCATCAGGTGGGGGCGGACCAGCAGCGGCATGGCGATCTGGATCACGGCGAACAGGGCCAGGGTGAGGGCCATGGCGGCCAGCGTGCGGCGCACCAGCATGCCCACGGTCACGCCCAGGACGAAGGCGAAGGCCGCGTACCCCATCGGCGCGATGCCGCGCGCGCCGAACACCAGGGGGGCCATCAGCGCCAGGTCCGGAACGGCCGACTTGTCCAGGGGATCGGACCACCAGGTCACCGCGAGGCCGCACAGGCAGGCGGCGGCCATGGCGGTCAGGCCGGTGAGGCCGAGCTTGACCGCCAGCCAGCGGCCCCGGGTGACGCTCTGGTTCCACACCAGCAGGTGCGTGCCCGCCTCCAGCTCGCGAGTGATCATCGGTGCGCCCCAGAAGAGCCCGACCAGGGCGGGCAGGAGCAGCACGATGAGGCTGACGGCCAGGAAGGGAAGCTGGTAGTCGTCGAAGAAGCGGTCGTAGAAGCGGTCGCAGGTGCTGTCCCGCGTGCAGGCGGCGATTCCGGCGGAGTAGCCGGAGGCAAGGTTCGGCCCGGTCGCGGCCAGGGTGGCGACGAGCACGACGAGCAGGGTGGCCATCATCGCGGCGGAGCCGCGGAACTGGCGCCAGGTCAGCCAGATCATCGCCGCACCTCCAGGGCGGCTCGCCGGGTGTCGGCGACGTGCTTCTCCATGTAGGCCAGGACGAGGTCCTCCAGGCTGAGATGGGTGACCGTCCAGGCGGGGTCGTGGATCGGGGCGTCGGTGCGGACCACGTACGTGCTCTGCCGGTCGGTGTGGCTCGCGGAGACCACGTGCTGGTCGGCGGGGAGCCGGTCGGGGTCGCGGCGCGGGCCGGTCAGCCGGTGGTGGGTGGACAGCAGCCTGTCGGTCTCCCCGGCGATCTGCACGCGGGAGTCGACGAGCACGATCAGGAAGTCGCAGACCCGTTCCAGGTCGGAGACCAGGTGGGAGGAGAGCACCACGCTGAACTCGTGCTCGACGGTGGCCTCCATCAGCCCCTGCATGAACTCGCGGCGGGCCAGCGGGTCCAGCGAGGCCACGGGCTCGTCCAGGATCAGCAGCTCGGGCCGCTTGGCCAGGCCCAGGGTGAGGGCGAGCTGGGCGCGCTGGCCGCCCGAGAGCTTGCCCGCGCGTTGGGTGGGGACGAGACCGAGCCGCGCGACACGCTCCCGCGCCATGGCGGCGTCCCAGCGGGGGTTGAGCCGTGCGCCCAGGCGCAGGTGCTCGGCGACGGACAGCCCCGCGTAGACGGGGGTGTCCTGGGCGACGAAGCCGACCTTGGCCAGCTGCGCGCGCCCGCTGACGGGACGGCCGCCCAGCACGGCGATGCCGCCCGCCGTCGGTTCGAGCTGGCCGCTGGCCAGCTTCAGCAGCGTGGTCTTGCCGGCTCCGTTCGGACCCACCAGCCCGACGACGTGGCCTGCCGGGATGTCGACGGTGCACTCGCGCAGCGCCCAGTGTTTGCCGTACCGCTTGCCCAGTCCCTGGGCTTCTAAGACCGCGGTCACGCTATGTCCTCCTGAGTGGCGGTCCGAAAGGTGGTCATGAAGAGGGCCTCGATGCTTTCGTCGTCGAGGCCCGCCCGGCGGGCCTTCGCCAGCCAGCGCTGCAGTTCGAGCCGCAGCGGGCCGTGCGCGGCCAGCGAGGTGTCGGTGAGGGTCGCGGTGACGAACGTCCCCACCCCCGGCCTGGCGGCGACCAGGCCCTCGTGCTCGAGTTCCCGGTAGGCCTTGAGGACGGTGTTGGGGTTGATCGCCAACCGCGCCACGGCCTCCTTGACGGTCGGCAGCTGGTCGCCCTCGCGCAGCAGCCCGAGTCGCAGCGCGTGCCGTACCTGCTGTACCAGCTGCATGTACGGAGAGACGCCCGACCTGGCATCCAGATGGAACTCGATCACCGGTTCCTCCATTTATCTACTGTCCTAGTACTTTAGACTACTAGATGTATGGAACTTGTGAGGAAAGCGTTCGGCTGACCGCTCACCACGGGCGACCGTGCGGAGGGGGACGTCGCCGCCGTTCCGGCCAGAAGGGTGCGAAAGTCGGCACCGCGACATGCTGTGGCCCACCAGGCTGAGAGGTCAGACGGGCTGTGTGGCGATCGGGCTCGTGGCCGGCGAAGGGCGAGGAGGGGGCGTTCCGGTCAGAGCCGGGTGGCGCGCATGCGTTCGGCGGGATCGCGGACCCGCTCGGCGAAGCCGGCCCTCTCCAGGCGGTCGACGGCGACGGTCAGGGCGCCGTGGGTGAGGCCGGCCGGCTCGGCCAGCTCGCCGGAGGCCATGGGGCCGCGGGTGAGGTTCAACGGTCAAAGCAGTGGCGCGTTTTGCTTGATAGTCAGATAGTCGGCATATACTTATGACATGAATATTAGATCCATGCAGGAGCCCACGTTCCTGATCCTGACCGCGCTGGCGGCCGGGCCTCAGCACGGCTATGGGATCATCGCCGACGTGCTGCGCATCTCCGGCGAGCGGGTGCGGCTGCGGGCGGGGACGCTCTACGCGGCGCTGGAGCGGCTGAGTGACGAAGGGCTGATCGCCGTCGAAGGGGAGGAGATCGTCGACGGCAGGGCCCGCCGCTACTACAGGCTCACCGCCGAAGGGGCGACCCGGCTCTCAACCGAGGTCGACCGCCTGCGCGCCCACGCTGACACGGCCGCCTCCCGGCTGCGCGCCCGCATGGCCGGGGGTGCGGCGTGAACGACCTCGAGAGGCGCTACCGCAGGCTGCTCGCCTGGTACCCGCGCGACCACCGCGACGCCCATGAGGACGAGATGATCGGCGTGCTGCTCGCGAGCGCGCGCCCCGGGCTGTCCCGGCCGGATCCCCGCGAGGTGATCCCTCTTATCACCGGCGCCCTGCGATTACACGCCCGCCGGGCGTTCGGAAGGGGAGCGGCCGGCCCATGGCGGGACGCGTTCGCCGTCGCCGGGGTGATCGGCCTTGTACTGGTGTCGCTGAACGTGCTCGGCAGCGTGACGTCCATCGGGGTCCGGGTCGGCCAAGGGCTGCCCATTGAGGACCTCCCGCTGTCCGGTGTGGTGCTGTGCCTGCTGTTGCTGATCGCGTCGGTCGGCGCCCTCGCGGCCGTGGCGCTGAACCTGCGCTGGACGTCCGCGGTGGCGGGATGGGCGGTCGTGGCCGCGGCCGCCACCAGGTGGGCCACGATGGAGGTGCCCACGTCATCGGGTGGAGGGGGCATGTGGATCGCGCCGCTCTCCCGGCCTGAACTCTGGCTCTCGCTCGCCCTCGTCGCCGCGGTCGCACTGACGCTGACGCGAGCGCCCCGAAGAGGACTGACCCTACCCGGCACCCGGCGGGCGGCGGTGTGGGCGTCGGGAATGCTGTTACCCCTGGTCCTGCCACGCTACTGGGTGTTCTTCGAGTCCCAGCTCACCGACCTCGCCCTCGACGTCACCTTCACCGCCGTCGCCTTCGCCGCGACGGGCCTCGCGCTGCGCTCCCCGCTCGGCCGCAGATGCGTGGCGCTGCTCGCCCTCCCCCTCGCGCTGAACTTCGTGTCCAACATCGAGGTCAATATCCAGGCCGGCTGGCTGTTCGCCTCACTCAGCGCTTTGATTCCCCTGGGCATCCTCGCCAGGTTGGCCCGTCGCCGACCCTCTGACCTTCATCCTCACCCGGGCGGGCAGCGAGTATGAGGCATCGTTGGATTCAATCCAGCATCGTGATCGATTGAATCCAACGATGACTCATCACCGTCACGTGGCCTGGGCGGGCGGTCAGGCGGGGGTGAGGAAGTGGCCGTCGGTTCTGATGGCTTCGCCGGTGGTGTGGGTGTTGGCGGTCGAGCAGAGGAAGACGACCATGGCGGCGACGTCGCCGGGGTGGGAGACCCTGCGGGTCGCGGCGGCAGCGGCGGCCTGGGCGAGCAGCTCGGGGGGCATGGGCTTGTCGGCGGGGGTGAAGCCGGGCATGACGACGTTGGTGAGGATGCCCGCCTCGGCCAGTTCCCGGGACATGACCCGGGTGAGGCCGTGCAGGCCCGACTTGGCGGCCACGTAGGAGACGTTGCCGGGGAAGCCGTCCTCGACCAGGCCGGTGGAGATGTTGACGATGCGGCCCCAGCCCTTGGCGCGCATGTCGGCGATGGCGGCGCGGGCCAGCAGGTACGGGCCGACGAGGTTGGCGGTTACCGAGGTGGTGAACCGTTCGGCGGGGGCGGTCTCGAACAGCTCGCCGGGAGCGGGCCAGTCGGGCCAGCGGACGGCGTTGTTCACCAGGACGTCGATCGGCCCCAGCTCGCGGCGGACGTGCTCCACCGCCGCGTCCAGAGACTCGGGCCGTCCGAGGTCGAGCCGCCACGGGATCGCCACACCGCCGCGCCGCCCGGCCAGAGCGGCCGTCTCGGCGGCGGCCTCGGCGTTGGTGTGGTAGCCGACGGCGACCTTGGCCTTCTCGTCGGCGAAAGCCAGGGCGGTGGCCCTGCCGATGGCCGTGCTCGCGCCGGTCACCAGCACGACTCTTCCTTCCAGGCCCAGCTCCATGCGCGTCTCCAGGTGGTGTGAGGTCAGGCGAGGTTGTCGCGGACGGTGTTCAGCAGCCGGATGAGGCGCCGGGCGTCGTCCTCGCCGAGCCCGGCGGCGGCCTGGGCGTCCAGCTCCGCCCAGATGGCCTGCACGGCGTCCACGGCCGCCGTGCCGCGTTCGGTCAGCTCCAGGCGGGTCACCCGACGGTCGTCCGGGTCGGGGGCCCGCTGGACGAACCCGGCGCGCTCCATGCGGGTGAGCACCTTGGCCATGGTGGGCTGCTCGATGCCGATGCGCTGGACGAGCTCCGCCTGTGTGGTCCCGGGGTTGTGGTGGAGGTCGACGACGAGCAGCTCCTGCCCCAGGTGCAGCCCGAGCCGCGCCAGGCGGCGCTGCAGCTCCACCCGGTGCGCCTTGGTCGCCTGGGCCAGCGCGTACCCGACCGGCCCCCGGGCCGCCGCGACCTCGCGGCCGCCGCTCACCCCGGCCCCCGCCGGCCGCCGAGCCGCCTCCGCGCGCTCGCGCGCCCCGGTGACGGCATGCCTCGGGTCCTCGCTCACCAGATCCGTCCGATCGCCGATTTACATAGCCGTGCATACTATAGCCGGCTATCTATTGGGATGGGAAGGCGCGGCGTCGCGCTCAGGCGCGGGCTCGCCGTCAGGCGGCGTGTCTTCCCGGGTGGAGCGGGGCGGAGCGTGGATCAGCCCGTGAGAGCATCGCAACCGGTACGGAGATCGTGAAGTGATCGACCGGGGCCGGGTCACGTACGGGCTGTGTCGGCGAGGGGTGGTGCGTGACTCTCGCCGGGGCCCGGGCGCCGGGCTTCGGCGAGACGCGAGGAGGCGTTCATATGGGCGACGCGATGTGGGCGGGCACGGTGACGATCCCGGGGCACGAGGGGGCCGAGCTGGAGGCGTATCTGGCCAGGCCACTGGGGGAGGAGCCGCGCGCGGGCGTGGTGGTGATCCACCACCTTCCCGGGTACGACGCGGCGACGAAGGAGATCGTCCGCAGGTTCGCGGCGTCGGGGTACGCGGCGATCTGCCCCAATCTGTACTCCCGGGAGGGGGCCGGCGTCAGTCCGGACGACCAGGCCGCGGCGGCGCGGGCGAAGGGAGGGGTGCCGGACGAGCAGGTCGTCGGCGACGTCGCCGGGGCCGCCGCCCACCTCAACTCGCTCGACCACGCCAACGGCAGGATCGGCGTGATCGGGTACTGTTCGGGCGGCCGGCAGGCGTTCCTGGTCGCGTGCTCGCTGGAGATCGACGCCGCGGTGGACTGCTACGGGGCCTTCGTGGTGACCAACCCGCCGGCGCAGTTCCCGCTCAAGGCCACCCCGCTCGTCTCCCGGGCCTCCGAACTGTCGTGCCCCCTGCTCGGCCTGTTCGGCGACGAGGACAACCACCCGGCGCCGGACGAGGTCGCCGAGCTGTCGGCCCACCTGGAGAAGCTCGGCAAGGACTTCGAGTTCCACAGCTATGAGGGCGCCGGGCACGCCTTCTTCTCCGTCGACCGTCCCGCCTACCGCCCCGCCGCCGCGATCGACGGCTGGAAGAAGATCTTCGCCTTCTTCGGCCGCCACCTCGCCACCTGACAGGAGACCGGCATGTGCACCTACCACACGGAGACGATCGAGCTGGACGGCGCGGGCAAGGGAGGCTCCGGATGGTTCATCCTGAACCGGGGAGCCGTCTACGTCGACCATCCGTACCATGCCTGCCACGAGCACACGGTGAACATCGACTTCACCAACCCGGACGAGGGCCCCTCGGCCCGGGTGGCCGTCGAGCTCACCGAGGAGTCCGCGCTGGCCCTGGTGGACGCCATCCAGAAGGCCCTCGCCGCAGCGCCCCCGGGCCTCGCCTCCGCCCGCCACCGGGACGCCTGACCCGCCTGGCGAGCACGGCCCCCGCCGGGGGGGAGCGGGGACGCGCCCGGCCGGAGCGGTCAGGCGGTGAGGGTGTCGATCGAGACCTGCCACAGGAGGGCGGCGGCTTCGGGGTCGAGGGCGTAGGGGGCGACGCCGCGGCGGGTGCCGGGCTCGTTGAAGCCGGCCTCTTCGCAGTCCTCGAAGTAGCGGCCGCCGACGCCCTCCAGCAGGGGGGAGGTCGCGACCAGCACTGACGTCGCCGCGCCCTGCTCGGGCGTCTTCCACGACGGGGTGGCGGGGCCGGTCTCGGCGCGCAGGCGGGCGAGCTCCTCCTCGGTGACGTGACGCTGGAGGCGGGTGCGGATGCTGCCGGGCATCAGGGAGTTGACCGTGATGCCGTCGCCCGCCCAGCGCTTGGTCGCCTCGACCGCGAACAGCACGTTGGCCGTCTTGGACTGGCCGTACGCGCTCCACGGCTCGTACGCGCGCTCGCGGAAGTGGATGTCCTCGAAGACCACCGGCGAACGCAGGTGCGCGGACGAGCTCACCGAGACGACACGCGCGCCGCCCGCCCGCGCCAGCGCACCGTGCAGCCCGGTGGTCAGCGCGAAGTGGCCGAGGTGGTTGGTGGCGAACTGCAGCTCCCAGCCTTCGGGCGTTCGCGCCTCCGGCGAGGCCATCACGCCGGCGTTGTTCACCAGGAGGTGCAGCGGCCCCTCCCACGCGGCGGTGAACGCGGCGACGGAGGCCCGGTCGGCCAGGTCGAGCGGCATGACCAGCACCTGCTTGTTGCCGGTGGTCGCGATGACGTCCTCGGCGGTGCGCTCGCCGGCGTCGAGGTCGCGGACGGCCAGCGTCACCTCGGCCCCGGCGCCCGCGAGCGCCCGCGCGGTCTCGACGCCGATGCCGGACGCGCCGCCGGTGACGACGGCCCGGCGGCCGGTGAGGTCGATGCCGTCCACGACCTCCGCCGCGGTGGACTCGGCGGTGAACGGCGTGGTGATACGAGTGTGGTCGGTCATGATCTGGTCCCTCTTGCTTGCTCGTGCGAACCGGGAGGCGAGCCGGTAGGATATTAACCGGAGGAGCCTCCACTACCTATCGACTCTAAGCGGAGCTTCCTCCATTTAGCAAGTCGCGCACGGTGGTGGGACAGTTGGGCGACGTACGAACCCGCTTCGGGAGGAGAGGAGAAGCCGTGCCGGTCACCGGCGCCCGACCGCTGCGCGCCGACGCGCGACGCAATCGCGACCGCCTGCTCGACGCCGCGGTGCGCGCGTTCTCACACGACGGCCCCGACGTGACGCTGGACGCCATCGCCAAGGACGCCGGCGTCGGCATCGGCACGCTCTACCGGCACTTCCCCACCCGCGAGGCGCTCATCGAGGCGGCCTACCGCAACGAGCTGGCCCGGCTGTGCGACGCGGTGCCCGGCCTGCTGGAATCGGCCCCGCCAGATGAGGCGCTGCGCGCGTGGATGGACCGCTTCGTCGACTACATGACCACCAAACGCGGCATGGCCGACGCGCTGCGCGCCGTCATCGCCACGGGCGGCGACCCGTACGCCCACAGCCGCGACCGCCTGGTCGACGCCCTCACGACACTGCTCCGGGCCGGAGCCGCCGCGCGCACCGTACGCCCCGACGCCGACCCGATCGACGTGCTCACCCTCCTGAGCGGGGTCTCCCTGGCCACCGGCGACCCCGAGCGACGCCCCCAGGCGGGCCGCCTGCTCGACCTGCTGATGGACGGCCTCCGCCACGGCACCCGCTGAGGAGTCGCTGGGGCTCTGAGGTGGGCGGTCCCGTATGACCAGGTTTGTTGTGCTTAACGGCTATTCAGTGATCCCGGTGGGCTTGCGGGCCTCGATGAGGTAGCGGGTGGCGTGGGTGACGAAGGGGCCCTCGGCCTGGATGCGGGCGTGCAGGGCTTCCAGCTGGGGGCGGTGGCGGGTGACGGTGAAGCCGGGGACGAGCCAGACGATCTTTCTGAGGTAGTAGACCACGGCGCCGATGTCGTCGAAGGTGGTGCGCAGGGACTCCGTGCGCAGGTCGAGGACCTCCAGGCCCGCGGCTTCCGCGGCCTCGCGGGCGCGTTCGGGGGTGCGGTCCGCGCCGGGGGGCCAGGGGCCGGTGAACAGCTCGCCGAGGCCCGCGACGCTGCGCGGGCCCACCTGCTGCGACAGGTAGGTGCCGCCGGGCTGGAGCACGCGGGCGATCTCCTGCCACCAGGTCGCCACCGGGTGGCGGCTGATCACCAGGTCGAACGCCGCGTCACCGAACGGGAGCCGCGGCTCGCCGCCGGTGTCGACGACCGCCACGCCGCGGGGGCGGAGCATCGCGGTCGCGTGCGCCACGTTCGGCGGCCAGGCCTCCGTGGCCACGGTGAGCGGGGCGAGGGCGGGCAGCCCGGCGAGCACCTCGCCGCCGCCGGTCTCGATGTCGAGCGCCGCCGTGGCGTGGGCCATGCGCCCGGCCGCGAGGCGCGCGTACCCCCAGGAGGGGCGCTGCTCGGTCGCGCGGCCGTCCAGCCAGGAGAAGTCCCAGCCGTCGACGGGGGCGGATGCGGCCTCGGCCACCAGGTCGTCGAACGTCCGGGTCGTCGTCATGATCTCAGGCTGTCTCCCCGCCCCGCGCGAGGGCAACGAGTTTTCCGCCGCCTCGGGGGGCGGGGACGGCCGGAGGTGGCGGCGGCGCCGTCAATGGCGGCGGCGTCACGCGCTCATGGAGCGTCCGTCCTCCAGGCGCCCGAGGGGGGCAGGGCGCGGGCGGCGGGCGGGGGCGGGGGTGCCGTGGGTCAGTGGACCTGGTGCAGGCCGATGAGGTTGCCGCAGGTGTCCTCGAAGGTGACGCTGCTCACCGGGCCGGTGCGGACGGGCTCGGAGGTGAAGACCACGCCGAGGGCCTTCATGCGGGCGTAGTCGGCGTGGATGTCGTCGGAGGCGAACGTCGTGGCGGGAATCCCGGCCTCGAACAGGCCCTGCTGGTACGTCTTGGCGATGGGGTTGCCGTTGGGTTCGAGCAGCAGCTCCACCCCCTCGGGGCCGGCGGGGGAGGCCACCGTGAGCCACCGCGCGTCGCCCACCGGGATGTCCTGCTTCTTCGCGAACCCCACGACGTCGGTGTAGAAGGCGAGAGCCTCGGCCTGGTCCTCGACGAAGACGCTCGCCACCGCGATTTTGATCATCTGGTTCTCCCGTTTCTCGAACTGTTCGGGGCAAGACTCGCATCACCTGCTTATATAAGTCAAGACTGAACTAGTGGGGGCGAGGAGGGGCGTCCGGTTGGAGCGAGGATGGAGGTATGCGTGCCGCCCGGTTGATCTCGCTCGTGCTGCTGCTCCAGTCGCGTGGGACGATGACCGCCGCCGAGCTCGCCAGGGAGCTGGAGGTGTCCGAGCGCACGGTCTCGCGCGACGTGCTGGCGCTGTCGGCCGCCGGGGTGCCGGTCTACGCCGACCGGGGCCGGCGGGGCGGGTACCGCCTGGTCGGCGGCTACCGCACCCGTCTCACCGGGCTGAGCCGCGCCGAGGCCGAGGCGCTGTTCCTGTCGGGGCTCACCGGGCCCAGCAGGGACATGGGGCTGGCGGACGCGGTCTCCTCGGCCCGGCTCAAGGTGCTCGCCGCCCTGCCGCCGGCCCTGCGCGACGCCTCGGCGCGGGCGGGCCAGCGGTTCCACCTGGACACCCCCGGCTGGTTCACCGGTACCGGGCCGCCCGACCTGCTGGCCGACCTGGCCCGGGCCGTCTGGCAGGACCAGGTCGTGGAGCTGCGTTACCGGCGCGGCCGCGAGGTGGTCCGCACGGTCAGCCCCTACGGCCTCGTGCTGAAGAACGGCGTCTGGTACGTCGTCGGCCAGGTGGGCGGGCAGTACCGCACCTACCGCGCCGACCGGGTCGCCGCCGTGACCCCGACCGGGGAGACGTTCGCGCGCGACGAGGGCTTCGACCTGGTCGGGTTCTGGGCGGCCGGGGTGGAGGGGTTCCTGGCGTCGCTGCTGACCGACGAGATCACCGTCCGGCTGACCCCCCGGGGCCTGCGCGCGCTGCCGTCCGTGGCCGGGCCCACGGCGGCCGGCCGCGCCCTGGCGGCGGCGGGTGAGCCCGACGGGCTCGGCCGGGTCGTCACCCGCCTGCCCGTCGAGTCCCTCGCCGTCGCCTACACCGTGCTGATGCACCTCGGCCCCGAGGCCGAGGCGCTGGACCCGCCGTCGCTGCGCGCCCAGCTCGCCGAGGCGGCGGCCCGGATGGCCGCCCAGTACGGTGGTCACCCGCCGGACACGTCCGGCGGGTGACCCGCCCTCCTCGACGGTCGTCGTCCGGGTGGCCGTGGCCCCGCCGGCGCGGGAGACACGCGGCCGGTCAGCGGTAGCCGGTGACGTCGGCGGGCTTGCCGGGGTCGGCGACCTCGGTGATGTACCGCCAGGCGTCGGGCCGGCTGCCGTCCACGTCGGTGAACCCGTACACCCGCGCCAGCGCGCCGCTGCTCAGCGACTGGCCGTTCCACCGTGCCCGGTCGGGGTCGGCGGCCAGCGCCACCACCGCCCGGCCGGTGAACGCGGGCGTCTCGGAGATGGCGAAGTGCGGGGTGGCGGCCGTGGCGTCCCGCCAGTTCTCCTCGGTGACCCCGTAGTGCTCCAGCATCATCTCCGACCGCAGCCACCCCGGCGTGAGCGCGACCGCCGTGCAGCCGTACTCGCGCAGCTCCTCGCCCAGGCCGTAGCCCATGCGGTTCACCGACGCCTTGGCGAGGTCGTAGAAGGCCGACAGCCGGTAGTTCCTGCTGTTGTACTCGGTGGTCCCGTCGGTGACCTCGACGTGCAGCCCGCCCGGCTCCCTGATCATCAGCGGCAGCAGGAAGTGGCCGGTGATGAGATGCGTGTCGACCGCCAGCCGCAGCAGCCGCAGCCCCCGGTCGAGCGGGTGCTGCCAGAGCTTGACGTTCCACTCGACGAGCCCGTCCCCGCCCCAGATGTCGTTCACCAGGACGTCGAGCCGCCCCTGCTCCCGGTCGACCCGCTCGGCCAGCGCCTTCACCTGCTCCGGCTCCAGGTGGTCCACCGGGACGGCGATCGCCCTGCCGCCGGCCGCCTCGATCAGCTCGGCGGTCTCCTCGATGGTCTCGGGCCGGTCCATCTCCGAGCGCCGTTCCCGCGTGCTGCGTCCGGTGACGTAGACGGTCGCGCCCGCGGCGCCGAGCTCCCTGGCGATCCCGCGTCCCGTCCCGCGCGTCCCGCCCGCGACCAGCGCGACCCTGCCGGTGAGTGTTCCCTGTGTCGACATCATGCGGACGATGCTGTCAGCGATACCAGACAGCGCATGTCGTGTTTTCCTGGGCTTTCCAGGTACTTGGCGGGAGATGCAAACCTTTGCGGTGACCTGGGGGGATCGGGAGGCGCGGCCAGGTGATTGCCGACAGTGACCGGGAATGAGGATGGTGCCGGCCCCCAGACGCAGGAAAGGCCGCTTCCCCGCCGGCACGAAGCAGCGGTGAACGGATGACCTTCACTCCAAGACAGCGGCGCGGACACGGGCTCCCCGCCGAGATGACGAGCTTCGTCGGACGGCGGCGCGAGCTGGCCGAGCTGAGGACGCTCCTTTCGAGGTCGCGGCTGGTCACCCTCACTGGTGTGGGCGGCGTCGGCAAGACCCGCCTGGCCTGCCGCTTCGCAGACGAGGTCAGGCGCGCGTTCCCGGGCGGCGTGTGGCTGGTCGAGCTGTCGGAACTGCGGGGTGACGGGCTCGTCCAGGCCCTGGCGGACGCGCTGGAGCTCGACGGCGACGCCCGGGCGCCGCTGGAGGCGATCGTCGACCACCTCGGGGACCGCAAGACCCTGCTCATCCTGGACAACTGCGAGCACGCGCTCAACGACTGCGCGGAGCTGGCCGGGGAGCTGCTCGCCGGCGTCCCGGAGCTGCGGCTCCTCGTCACCAGCAGGCAGGCGCTCGGCGTCGCCGGAGAGCAGACCCTGACCGTGCCGCCCCTGCCGGTGCCGGAAAGGGACCTGCCGGTGCCGTCCGCGTCCTCGCTCGCCGAGGTGGACGCCGTGCGGCTGTTCGTGGAGCGCGCCGCGGCCGTCCTGCCGGGGTTCTCGGTCACCGAGGCCAACCGAGAGGCGGTCGCGCGGATCTGCCGGCGCCTGGACGGCATCCCGCTGGCCATCGAACTGGCCGCGGTGCGGCTGCGCGCGCTGTCGGTCCAGCAGCTCCTCGACCGGCTCGACGACCGGTTCCGCCTGCTGACGGCCGGGTCGCGCGCGGTGCCGAGGCATCACCGCACGCTGCGCTCCATGGTCGACTGGAGCCACGACCTGTGCACCGAACCCGAACGGCTGCTGTGGGCGCGGGCCTCCTGCTTCTCCGGAGGGCTCGACCTGGAGGCCGCCGAGGCCGTGTGCTCGGGCGACGGCATCGCGCGCGAGGAGGTCATCGGCCTGGTCATCGGGCTGGTGGAGAAGTCCGTCCTGCTGCGCGAGGAGCATCCGTCGGGAGTGCGGTACCGGCTGCTGGAGACGATCCGGCGCTACGGCGCCGAACGGCTGGCGGAGTCGGGGCGGGAGGCCGAGCTGCGGCGGCGGCACCGCGTCCACTACGCGGGCCTGGCGCGCGAGGCGCGCGCGCACCTGTTCTCCGGCTCCCAGGTCGAGTGGGCGACCCGGCTGCGGCTGGAGCACGCCAACCTGCGGGCCGCGCTCCGCTCCTCCCTCGACGGACGGCCCGGCGAGGAGGACGGGCTGCGGATGGCCGCCGACCTGCTCTACCACTGGAAGACCAGCCACCACGTGCGGGAGGGACGCCGCTGGCTGGAGGAGGCGCTCGCCGTCTCCACCGAGGCGGGCGAGGCGCGTGCGCGTGCGCTGTGGGGCGACGGCTGGCTCGCGATCATCCAGGGTGACCTCCCGGGGGCCCTCGTCATGCTCCAGGAGAGCCGTGAGCTGGGCGAGAAGCTGGGCCTGGACGCCGACCTCGCGTACGTCGCCCTGTACTCGGGCATGGCGGCGATGTACCAGGGCGACGCCGAGGCGGCGGAGAAGCTCTACAAGGAGGCGCTGGCCGGGCACCGCGAGTGCGGCGACGAGGCCGGGACGGCCCTGACGCTGATCAGGCTGTGCCTCGTCTACTCCTACCTCGGCGACTCCGAGCGGGCGCTGCGCGTGGGCGAGGAGGCGCTTCGGATGTGCGAGGCGCGCGGGGAGGGCTGGCACCGGGCCTACGCGATGATGGCCCTCGGCGTCGAGGTCTGGCGGCGGGGCGACACGCTGCGCGCGGCCTTGCTGGAGAGGGAGAGCCTGCGGTTCAACCGCTCGCTGGGCGACTGGCTGGGCGCGGGGGTGAACCTGGAGGTGCTGGCGTGGGTCGCCGCCGGCGCGGGGGAGTACGAGCGCGCGGCGCGGCTGCTGGGGGCCCTGCGGAACATCTGGAAGTCGGCGGGCGCGCCTCTGTCGGGCTTCGGGCACCTGATGATCTACCACGGGGAGTGCCTGGCGACCGTCCGCCTGGCCATGGGCGAGGCGGCGCTGGGCGCCGCCGTCGAGCGCGGGGCGCGTCTCTCGCTGGACGAGGCGCTGGACTACGCCCTGAGCGACCGCGAGGCCGCGGTGGCGCCCGCAGGCGAGGCGCCGTCGCCGCTGACCCGCAGGGAGACGGAGATCGCGCAGTTGGTCGCGCGAGGGCTGAGCAACAAGGAGATCGCCGGGAGCCTGGTCATCGCGCAGCGCACGGCCGAGGGGCACATCGAGCACATCCTGGGCAAGCTGGGCTTCCACTCGCGGGCGCAGATCGCCGTCTGGGTGGGGGACCGGAACCGGGCCGCGAGCGCGCCGGGGGCGGCGGGGGCGGCGGAGCCCGGCTAGTAGGGGAGCGTCCGGCCCGAAGGCGTGCGCAGGTCCTGGGCGTCGTCCAGGTGGCGGCGCCGGGTCCTGCGCGGGCGCAGGCGGATCCGCCGGGGGCCGTCGGTGCGGCAGGGGTCGGAGCCGTCGGCCCGCACCGGGCGGCGGCGGGCGTTGTCCTGTGAGCTCTGGGTCATTGCCGGAAATCCGTTCTCAGGCGGCCGTGTCGGTGCCGGGGTGGTCGTCGGCGCCCGGCGCGCCGGCGCGCGCGGGGTCCGGCGCCTGCTCCTCGGCCGTCGTCCGGCCCTCGGTCCGGTGGCCGGCCGCGCAGGCGGCCGAGCAGTGGAGCTGGAACCAGACGACCTTGCCGGACGGCACGGGGTAGCAGCCCCAGGAGTCGGCGAGCGCCTGCACCATGCACATGCCGCGACCGCCCTCGTCGGCCTCGTCGGGCTGGCAGACCTGGGGCATGGCCGGGTTGGTGTCGACGACCTCGCAGCGCAGCGTGCCCTGCTCCAGGGTCAGGGTCAGCGTCCCTCCCCAGGCGTGGCGCATGGCGTTGGTGACCAGCTCGCTGACCAGCAGCTCCACCACATCGCCCTGGTCGCACGCCCCCCAGTCGGCCAGCCGCCCCCGCACCCGCTCGCGGATCTCCGGCACCGTGGTCGGCTCGGGGAGCAGGGGCCAGGACGCGGTGTGCTCGCGGTCCTCGGGCAGGACGCGCGGGATCAGGCGCAGGCCGCGCCGGGCCAGCGTCCGGGCGGTGAGGCGTACCAGGGTCATCTGGCTCACGCCGCGCATCCGTACGCGGCTCGGATGGGCGGGACGCTGCGCCCGTCGGGCAGGAGCTCGCCGGTGTCGTCGAAGACCACCACGCCGTTGCACAGCAGCCCCCACCCCTGCTCGGGGTGGAACGCCACCAGGCAGGCGGCCTCGTGGTCGACGGCGTCCGCGGGCGGGCACTCGGGTCGGTGATCGCACATCGCTCGTACCTTCAGATCCTCGGTTTGGTCGGGGTGCTCGCATGAACCTCTTTGCCAACACGTCGAGCATCTCCCGACCGCTGCATACCAAGTAACGGGATAATTACCCACATTGCTACCCATATGCCCCGAATGAGCACGAAATCTTTACCTACCAGGCATGGTGCGCATGTCCAAGAGCGGACAAACGAGGGTTTGGGTAAAGAAACGCGGCGCGTGTGCCCCGTCGGGGGGAGCGCACGCGCCGAGGAAGGCGGGCGGCCCGCCCGGGTGGCGCGGGACCGCCTGGAAGAGCCGCTACAGGGCCTGGAGGCCCTGGATCACCTCCCGGAGGATGCGCTCCTCGGGGAGCTGCGAGACCGTCGCCGGAGGCCGCACGGTGACGAGCTTCTGGTCGCGCAGGTCGCCCAGCAGGACGCGGACCACCCCCAGCGACAGGTCGCTCTCGGAGGCCAGGTCGACCACCGAGATCGGCCGGGCGCACATCTGCAGCAGGCGCGCGTGCTCCGGGCCGAGCCCGGCGCCCGGCACCGCGCCCGGGACCATCCTGACGATCGCCACCATGTCGAACGCGGGCCCGGTCGGCCGGGTGCGCCCGCGCGTGACGGTGTAGGGACGGATCAGGGGCCCGGCCTCGTGGTCCAGCCAGCGTTCCCCGTCGCTCATCGGGTGTCCCCCTCCCCTTCACGCGCGCGCTGCCAGCCGGCGCGGAACGAGGAGAACATATCGGGTGAGGGCCCGGTCGGCTCTTCGCCCGCGGATTCTCCCGCGCCGTTGGCCGCGCCGGGCCGGGGGCCGTTCACCGCGCCGGCCGCGTGCGAGGGCTCCCGCTCGGGGGAGCCCGGCCTGGCCGCGCCGCGCAGCTGGGGAGCGAGGTTGGCCTGGCGCACCCGGTGCGGGAGCCCGGCCGCGCGGCCCTCCCCCTTCGCGGGCTCGACGGCACCGGCGGCCCGGTTCCGCGGGCCGCCGGCCGTCGTGCCTTCCGTGCCCGGGGCGTCGGCCGGCGTCTCGCCGTCCGCGGGGGCGGGCACGGCGGCCCCGTGGCGGCCGGCGTTCCGCCGAAGGCGGCCCGACGGGGTGTCGTCGAGCACCGAGGCGCTGGAGTGCCGGCTCCCTGAGCCGTTCACGGCGGTGCCGGCGAGGCTCGGGTCCTGCGCCGTGCTCGCCCCCGCGTGCGTCCGGCCCGCCCCGTTGGCGGGCCCGCCGGCGCTCAGCGCGGGGGTCCCGTGCTTGGGGCCCGCCTCCAGGGCGGCGACCGGCTCGGCGGGGGGCTGCGGCGGGCCCGACGGCCGCACCAGGCCGTCGGGGATCAGCACGATCGCCGTCGTGCCGCCGTACGGCGACGGGCGGAGCGAGACGCGGATGCCGCGCCGCGCGGCCAGGCGGCCGACCACGAACAGCCCGAGCCGGTCGCTGTCGGCCAGGTCGAACTCGGGCGGGCGCGCCAGCCGCTGGTTGATGTCGGCCAGCTCCTCGGGGCTCATGCCGAGCCCGCGGTCCTCGACCTCGATGACGAAGCCCCGGGCCACCAGCTCGCCGCGCACCTCCACCTGGGTCTGCGGCGGCGAGTAGATCGTGGCGTTCTCGACCAGCTCGGCCAGCAGGTGGATGACGTCGGTGGTCGACTGCCCGGACAACGCCATGTTCTCGGGGATGGCGACGTGGACGCGCAGGTAGTCCTCGACCTCCTCCACGGCCGCGCGCACGACGTCGTACAGCGGCACGGGGTTGCGCCACCCGCGCCCCGGCACGGCGCCCGACAGGATGATGAGGCCCTCGGCGTGCCGGCGCATGCGCGTGGTCAGGTGGTCGATGCCGAACAGGTCCTCCAGCAGCTCGGGGTCGGTGACCCGCCGCTCCAGGGAGTCCAGCATCGAGAGCTGCCGGTGCAGCAGCGACTGGTTGCGGCGCGCGAGGTTGAGGAAGACCTTGTTGACACCCTTGCGGATCTCCGCCTGGCCGACGGCGGCCTCGATGGCGGTGGTCTGCACGGAGGTGAAGGCGTGCCCGACGCTGACGATCTCCTGCGTGGTGCCGGTAGTGATCGGAGGACTCTCCGCCGCCACGTCGACGTCCTCGCCCTCGCGCAGCCGTCGCACGACCGCGGGAAGCTTCTGCCGCGCCAGCTCCAGCGCGGCGCGCTGCAGCTCGACCAGCTCGGCGGTGATGCGCCGGCCGAAGCGGACGCTGACGAACAGCGACGCGGCCACCGCGACCAGGCCCAGGCCGGCCGCGACGCCGATCTGCCACAGCGTGCGGTTCGCGATCGGCGCGGCGCGCCCGGCGATGCGTTCGGAGGCGACGCCGGCCTGCCGGTCGAACAGGATGTTCAGGTTCTGCACCGTGGGCCCCCAGGAGCCGGCCGACCCGGGAAGGGGCCTGCCGGGCCGGACGTCCTTGGTGACCTGGTCCTCGATCGCGGCGTACCGCGCGAAGGCGGGGCTGGTCTGCAGGTCGAGGTAGGGCTGGCGCAGCTCGTCGTCCAGGAGCTGGAAGCCCATGTCGTACAGCAGGCGCCGCTTGGTCACCATCGCGGTGAACGCGGTGCGCTCCTCGCCGGTCATGACCCCGGCCGACACCACGCCGGCCAGCATCGAAGCCTGCTCGTTCATGAGGTCGCGGCTGCGGCCGATCAGCGTGATGGCGCGGGTGGGCTCGCCGAGCGAGGCGTCGTTGGAGAGCTGGATCTTGTCGTAGACCCTGTTCGCGGCGTCCGACATCAGCCGGTAGGCGTCCAGCGCGAGCAGCCGGGTGAAGCTGCGGGCGTCGACCCGCGCCCGGATCTCCGGGAGCCTGCGCATGACCGTGACGAACTCCTCGACGCGCCGCACCAGCGGGGCGCTGACGGACTCGCGGACGGCCGGGGTGAGCGCCAGCCTCTCGAGGTTGGCGCGCGCCTGGTCGGTCTTGACGCGCTGCTCCTCAAGGGCGGCGTGGTCGGCGCCGGTGGAGCCGAGGTACAGCAGGGAGAGGTAGCGCTCCTGCTGGATGTGCGTGGTCGCGGCGCGCGCCGGAACGATCATGTCGTCGTACACGGACTTGATCCGCAGCAGCTGGACACCGCTCTGGATCGTGATGGTCGCGGCGAAGGCCCAGATCCCCACGAGGGATACCAGTGGCACCAGTACCAGGGTCAGGATCTTGAACTTGATGGATCTCGTATGCCCGCCCATGAGACCTCGCAGGGGGTACCGCATTGTTACACGCGGGTTATTGGTGGCGAAACAGTACCAACGGTGAAGACGTGTAGGTAGTGCCTGTAAGTAACTAAACAGGTGCAGTTCAGAGTAGGTCCAGCGCTTTTGGGGTGGCGCGGACTGTCTGGTTGTCAGACAATATCTTTATGACAAACGTCATACCTAGTACCAATGGCCGGGGCCCGCTCGCCGTCGTCGCGGCCGCCGTCCTGTGGGGCACGGCCGGAACCGCGGGCACGCTGGCTCTGGCCGGTCCCGGCGATCCGGTCGCGCTCGCCGCGGCCCGGCTGGTCATCGGAGGTCTCGTCCTCCTCGTGGCCGCCGGCCCCGCCGTGCGGCGCCTGCCGGCGCGAGGCCACCGCACGGCGCTGCTCGCCGCCGCGGCCGCGGTCGCCGCGTACCAGCTCTGCTTCTTCGCCGCCGTCGGGCGCACGGGCGTCGCGGTGGGCACGGTGGTCGCCATCGGCAGCGGGCCCGTCTTCACCGGCCTGCTGTCCTGGCTGTACGACCGGCGAAGGCCGGGCCGCCGCTGGACGGTCGCGACCGCCGCCGCCGTGGCCGGCTGCGCCGCCCTGGTCTCCGGCGGCCAGGCCGTCGGCGTCGACCCCGCCGGGGTGCTGCTCGCGCTGGCCGGCGGGCTGCTCTACGCGTTCTACGCGGTCACCGCAGCCCGGGCGATCACCGCGGGGGCGCCGTCGGGCGCGGTCATGGGCGTGCTGTTCGGCGGCGCGGCGGCGCTCATGCTGCCGGTGCTGCTCTGGAGCGGCCCCGCGTGGCTCGCCGAGCCGCGCGGCCTGCTGACCGCCCTGTACCTCGGGTGCGCCACCACCGCGCTGGCCTACCACCTCTACGGTCGCGGTCTTCGCTCGACCCCGGTGGCGCGGGCGGCCACGCTAGCCCTGGCGGAGCCCGCCGTCGCCGCGCTGCTCGGCGTCGCGGTCCTGCACGAGCGGCTGACGGCCGTCTCCTGGGCGGGGCTGCTCCTGCTCGGCGCCGGCCTGGTCGCGGTGGCCGTCCCCGGCCGGCCGCGCCCGGAGTCCTCCCCTCCCGGGCCGCCGCCGGGGGACGGTGCCGGCTCCCCGTCCGAACCCGAGACCGGCCGGGCGCGACGCTCCGTCGCGAAGGGGGCACAATCGTCGGCGTGAAACTGCGTCCCGTCTCCACGGTCGACGCGCTCGCCGGAGAGCTGCGCCGGCGGGTGCTCTCCGGCGAGATCGCCCCCGGCACGGCCCTGCCCGAGCAGGAGCTCTCGGCGCTGTACGGCGTCGCGCGCCCGACCGTGCGCGAGGCCCTGGCCCTGCTCGTGCACGAAGGGCTGCTCCGGCGCGAGCGCAACCGCAGCGCGTACGTGCCCGAGGTCACCATCGCCGACCTGGACGACCTCATGTACGTCCGGCGCCCGCTGGAGGACCTGATGGCGGCCAGGCTCGCCGGCCGCCGGGTGGCGGCCGCCGACGCCGCGCTGGCCCGCATGGCGGCCCTGCCGCCCGAGGCGCCGTGGGCGGACGTCGTGGCCGAGCACATGGCCCTGCACGAGCAGCTCGTCCTCGCCGTGGGCAGCCCCCGGCTGGAGCGGCTGTACGCCGTGCTGGCCGCCGAGACGCGCCTGGGCCTGGTGCGGCTGCGCCGCGTCTACCCCAACAGGGAGACCCTGGTCGGGGAGCACCAAGCCCTGCTGGACGCCATCGCCGAGGGCCCGCCGGAGGCGGCGCGGCTGGCCGTGGCCGGTCATTTGGATCACACATGGGGCGCTGATTAGCGGACTCTCTTGCATGGAGTGCTCGTGAGTCGTCACAATCGCGCCCATGCACGGCAACTCAGTGCCGGATTCATATGTCTACGTCACCGAAGAGGGCGTCACCCGCCACTACGCCGACGGCAGTGTCGAGGCGCTCGCGTGGGAGGACGTCGTCGAGGTCCGCGTCGGCGGTCTCACCGAATCCGACATCCTGATCGTCCTGCTCGACCGCGACGGTGAGGGCTGCGTGGTGCCCCGCTCCGCCACCGACGCGACCTTTCTGACGAGGCTCCGCTACCTGCCGGAGTTCGACCTCGACCGGCTGAGCGAGGCGTTCACGACGGCCAAGCGCAGCTACGTGGTCGTGTGGCGCAGCCCCGACCCGCCGTCGCCGCTGCCCGACCTGGAGTACGACTAGCGGCCCGGCCCGGCGTCACTCCTCGCCCGCCTCCGCGTGCTCCGCGTGCTCCGGAAGCCCGTGGCGGCCGGCCCCCGCGCGGAAGCGCTCCACGTTCCCGGCGACGCCCGCCTGGAGCGAGAGCAGCCCGTGCCGCAGCTCCCCGCGCATGGCCTCCCGCTCGGGCAGCCCTTCCTGTTCCAGGACCGACAGGCGGTCGTTGCGCAGGCACGCCTGCGGCAGCGCGGCCAGCTCGGCCGCCAGCTCCTCGGCGACCCGCCTGGCCTCGCCCGGAGCCGCCACCCGGTCGACCAGGCCCATCCCCAGCGCCTCCGCCGTCCCCACGGGCCGGCCGGTGAGGATCATGTCCATGGCCCGTCCCGCGCCCACCAGCCGCGGCAGCCGCACGGTGCCGCCGTCGACGAGCGGGACGCCCCAGCGGCGGCAGAACACCCCGAACGTGGCGTCCCGCGCCGCCACCCGCAGGTCGCACCAGAGCGCCAGCTCCAGCCCGCCCGCGACGGCGTACCCCTCGACCGCGGCGATCACCGGCTTGGACAGCCGCATGCGGGTGGGGCCCATCGGCCCGTCGCCGTCCTCATCGACGCGGTTGCCGCGCTCGGTGCCGATGGCGTGCAGGTCGGCGCCGGAGCAGAAGGTGCCGCCCTCGCCCCACAGCACCGCGACGGCCGCGTCCGAGGCGTCGAACTCGCGGAAGGCGGCGGCCAGCGCCGCGGCGGTGGGCCCGTCGACCGCGTTGCGCACCGCGGGGCGCGACAGGACGACGGTGGTGACCGGGCCGGATCGTTCGCAGCGAATGCCAAACATGTACCGAATGTAGCTGTGAGGGGCTGCTACACAGGTTTGGACCGTTCCGTCAAGGAGGTGTCCGCAGCTCGATCTAGGCCGATTGTGGCCAATGCCGTTCTATATCGCGCATTAATAAAGATCTTTAGTATGTGAACGAGTTCTTACGTGTGGCGAGGTCCTTCGCGACATGTGTCAACCAAACGGACAGGTTGGCCGTCGTTTAGTTCACACGATCAGTGGGACGGCAGGGGTGGCATGAAGGTGGGGGTGGCGGAGCGCGGTACCGCGCTCCTCGATGCGGGGCCGCTGACCGCGTCGAGCATCTGGACGCGGTCGTACGTGCGGACCCTGCTGGCCGGCGACGTGGCGTGCGCCATGATCGCATGTGAGATCGTCATGGGCTTCCGGCTGTGGCTGGGAGCCTTCATTCCCTGGTCGGAGCTGCTCTTCGGGTTCGGGCTCGCCCTGGTGTGGCCGATGGCCATGGCCCTCGGCGGGGCGTACCGGGAGAAGAGCCACGGTGAGGGGAGCGAGGAGTTCCGCGGCGTATTCAACGGAGGCGTCGGCCTGACGGCCGCCGTCGCGATCGCCGCGTACACGACCCAGACCATGATCGCCCGAAGCTACGTGATGGCGATGCTGCCGCTGGCGACCGGCCTGACGCTGGTCTTCCGCCACCGGATGCGCAAGCGGCTGCACCGCCGCCGCGCCGACGGCGAGTACCTGCGGCGCGTCGTCGCCGTCGGCCACCGCACCGCGGTGCTCGACCTGGTCATGCAGTTCCGCCGCCAGCCGTACCACGGCATGCGGGTCGTCGCGGCGTGCGTGCCGCCCGGCCAGCACCCGGGCAACGGGCTGGACATCGACGGCGTCCCCGTCCTCGGCGACTTCGGCGACGTCGGGGCGGTGGCCGACCGGGCCTACGCGGACGCCGTCGCCGTGCTCGCCTGCCCGGAGCTGGACGGCGCCGCCCTGCGCCGCCTGGCGTGGAGCATCGAGACCAAGGGCACCGAGCTGTTCGTCGCGCCCGCGCTGATGGACGTCGCCGGGCCGCGCACGAGCATCCGCCCGGTGGCGGGCATGCCGCTGCTGCACGTGGAGCACCCCGAGTTCGACGGGGCGCGCCAGGTGGTCAAGAGCCTGTTCGACCGGCTGGTCGCGGCGGCGGCGCTCACCCTTCTCGCGCTCCCGATGACGGTGATCGCCGTGCTGGTGCGCTCCACCAGCGCCGGGCCGGCGCTGTTCACCCAGACCCGCGTGGGGCGCGCCGGGAACGAGTTCCAGGTCTTCAAGTTCCGCACGATGGTGCGCGACGCCGAGCGGCTGAAGGTCGGCCTGCTGGAGGGCAACGAGTTCGACGGCGTGCTCTTCAAGATGAGGAACGATCCACGCGTCACCCGGGTGGGCGGCCTGCTGCGCCGCTACTCGCTGGACGAGCTGCCGCAGCTCCTCAACGTCGTGCGCGGCGAGATGTCGCTGGTGGGCCCGCGCCCGCCGCTGCCCACGGAGGTCGCCCAGTACGGCACCGACGTGCGCAGGCGGCTGGTCGTCAAGCCGGGCATGACCGGCCTGTGGCAGGTCAGCGGCCGCTCCGACCTGTCGTGGGAGGAGTCGGTCCGCCTCGACCTGCGCTACGTCGAGAACTGGTCCCTCATCCTCGACCTGCAGATCCTGTGGAAGACGTGGTCCGCGGTGCTCCGCGGGGGAGGGGCCTACTAGTGAAGGCGCTCGTGCTCGCCGGAGGGTCCGGGACCCGGCTCCGGCCGATCACCCACACCTCCGCCAAGCAACTCGTCCCCGTCGCCAACAAACCGGTGCTGTTCTACGTGCTGGAGGCCATCGCCGCGACCGGCGTCACCGAGGTCGGCATGGTGGTCGGCTCGACCCAGGAGGAGATCGAGCGCGCCGTCGGCGACGGTTCGGCGTTCGGCCTGGAGGTCACCTACCTGCGGCAGGACGCCCCGCTCGGGCTGGCGCACGCGGTGCTGATCTCCCGCGAGTACCTCGGCGACGACGACTTCGTCATGTACCTCGGCGACAACTTCATCGTCGGCGGCATCGACCCCGTCGTGCGGCGCTTCCACGCCGACCGGCCGGCCGCGCAGATCATGCTGACCCGGGTCACCGACCCGCGGCAGTTCGGCGTGGCCGAGCTGGACGCGTCCGGGCGCGTGGTCGGGCTGGAGGAGAAGCCGCCCGCGCCCAAGAGCGACCTCGCCCTCGTCGGCGTCTACATCTTCACCCCGGCCGTGCACGACGCCGTGGCGGCGCTCAAGCCGTCCTGGCGCGGCGAGCTGGAGATCACCGACGCGATCCAGTGGCTCATCGACGCCGGGCGCCGGGTGGAGTCCACGGAGGTCTCCGGCTACTGGAAGGACACCGGGAACGTCACCGACATGCTGGAGGTCAACCGGCTCGTGCTGGAGGGCCTGGAGCAGCGGCTGGACGGCAAGGTCGCCGACGACTGCGAGATCATCGGCAGGGTCGTGGTCGAGGCCGGGGCCGAGGTGGCGGGCTCACGCATCGTCGGCCCGGTCATCGTCGGCGCCGGCGCGGTGATCCGCGACTCCTATGTCGGCCCGTTCACCTCGGTCGCCGAGAACTGCCACATCGCGGAAAGCGAGATCGAGTACTCGATCATGCTGCACCGCGCCTCCATCCACGGGGTCCGCCGCATCGAGGCCTCCCTGATCGGGCGCGACGTCGAGGTCACGCCCGCCCCCAACACCCCGAGGGCCCATCGGCTGGTGCTCGGCGATCACAGCAAGGTGCAGATCAGCTCATGAGGATTCTGGTCACCGGCGGCGCCGGTTTCATCGGATCGCACTATGTCCGCACGCTGCTCGGCGGAGGCTTCCCCGCGTACGCGGGCGCCGAGGTCACCGTGCTCGACCGTCTCACCTACGCGGGCAACCTCGCCAACCTGGAGCCGGTGGACGGCGGCTACACCTTCGTCCACGGCGATGTCTGCGACGCCGAGCTGCTGGCCGAGGTCGTCCCCGGCCACGACGTCGTGCTGAACTTCGCCGCCGAGTCGCACGTCGACCGGTCGATCGAGGGCCCCTCGGCCTTCGTGCGTACCAACGTGCTCGGCACCCAGACGGTCCTGCAGGCCTGCCTGGAGGCAGCCGTGCCCCGGGTCGTCCAGGTGTCGACCGACGAGGTGTACGGGTCGATCGAGCAGGGCTCCTGGGCCGAGGACGCCCCGCTGCTGCCCCGATCGCCGTACTCCGCCGCCAAGGCCGGGGGCGACCTGCTCGCCCGCGCCTACGCGGTGACCCACGGCCTGCCCGTCTCGATCACCCGCTGCGGCAACAACTACGGCCCGTACCAGTTCCCGGAGAAGGCCGTCCCGCTCTTCGTCACCAACATCCTCGAAGGGCGCGCGATCCCGATGTACGGGGACGGCGAGAACGTCCGCGACTGGGTGCACGTCGACGACCACTGCCGCGGCATCCAGCTCGTCGCCGAGCGCGGGGAGCCCGGCGAGGTCTACCACATCGCCGGCACGGCCGAGATGACCAACCTGGAGCTGATCGGGCACATCCTGGCCGAGCTGGACGCCGACTGGAGCACCGTCGAGCGGGTGCCCGACCGCAAGGGCCACGACCGGCGCTACTCCCTGGACGACTCCAAGCTGCGCGGCATGGGCTACGCCCCGGCGACCGGCTTCGAGGAGGGCATCGCCGCCACCGTGCGGTGGTACGCCGACAACCCCTCCTGGTGGAAGCCCCTCAAGGACGCCCCGTGACCCGCATCCTCGTCACCGGCGCCCGGGGCATGCTCGGCACGGCCCTGGTGGCCGCGCTGGAGGCCGAACGCGACGCCGAGGCGCCGTCCCCGGCCGCCGGCGACGGGTCCGCGGTGCGCATCTCACCCGACTGGCGCGGCTGCGACATCCTCGCCTTCGGCCGCGACCGGCTCGACCTCGGCGACCCGCAGGCCGTCGTCGAGACCGTGCACCGGGAGAAGCCCGACGTCGTCTTCAACTGCGCAGCCTGGACGGCCGTGGACGACGCCGAGGCCCGCGAGGGGGAGGCGCTGGCGGTCAACGGCACGGGCGCCCGCGCCCTGGCGTCGGCCTGCGCCGACCTGGGCACCCGCCTGGTGCACGTCTCCACCGACTACGTCTTCGACGGCACCACGCCCGCCCCGTACCCCGAGGACGCGCCGACCGCCCCGGTGAACGCCTACGGCCGCACCAAGCTCGCCGGCGAGCGCGCGGTGCTGGAACTGCTGCCGGACACCGGCTATGTCGTGCGCACCGCCTGGTTGTACGGCGGCGGCCCCGGGAGCGACTTCGTCCGCACGATGGTCAAGCTGGCCGGGGTGCGCGAGACGGTGAACGTCGTCGACGACCAGCGGGGCCAGCCCACCTGCACCCACGACCTGGCAGCCCAGCTCGTGCGCCTGGCCCGCGCGGAGGCGCCCCCCGGCGTCTACCACGGCACCAGCTCCGGCCAGACCACCTGGTACCACCTGGCCAGGGAGGTCTTCACGCTGCTGGGCGCCGACCCGGCCCGCGTACGCCCCACGACCTCGGCCGACTTCCCCCGCCCCGCCGCGCGCCCGGCCAACAGCGTCCTGGCCCACACCCGGTGGCACGAGGCGGGCCTGCCGGCGATGCGCGACTGGCGCGCCGCCCTGCGCGCCGCCTGGCCGCGGCTCACCTAGCGGTCGCCGCCCCGCCCGTCACGTCCGCCTGGCCGTAGCTCGCCTGGCGGTCACCGCCCCGCCCGTCACCGCCCGCCCTCCGGCGGGTGCCCGGCGGGCCGGGGCACCTCGCCCTGCTCGGCCGGCGGGCGGCTACCCGGCCGCTCCTGGCGCGGCGCCGGGCGGGCCGGCCGGGGGCAGGTCACCAGGTGTTGGTGCGGGACTCGATCACCACGATGTCCTCGTCGACGCGGTCGTCCTTGCGCCAGTCGGACGGGGCGCCCTCGCGGGCCTTGCCGTTGGGCGCGGGTTCCCGGGTGATCCCGTTGGAGGAGGGTGCCCCGGCGCCTCCGTTGGCCGACGGCTGCCTCGCGCTCCCGTTGGGGACGGTGTCGCGCCCGTTCGCCTTGGCGGACTCCCCGCCGGCCGTCTTCGCGGCGTTCTCCCGGCTCGTCGTGGCGACGCCCTGCCGGGGCGCGCCGTTCGCCACCGGGCCGGGCGCGCCCGCCCCGGGCGGGCGGGCGCCGGGCTTGGCCGCGCCCAGCAGCTCGCTGCGGTTGTAGACCGCGGTGGGTTCGTCGGGGTCGTCGTCCATCGCGACGAGCGGCCTCGGGCGGCGCCCCCGGTGGCGCTGGCCGGTGCCGGATGTGACCCGCTGCACGGTGGCGATGGGGTTGGTGGCCCGCAGGAAGGCGACCACCAGGGCCAGCAGGCTGCCCACGGCCAGGCCGATCGCGATGTTCCTCGGCAGCTTGCTCGGGGTCAGGCGGGCGGGGTTGGCCTCGTCGACGAACCGGACACCGCCGCCGTACTGGGTGAGGTCGATCTGGGCGTCGCTCTCCTTGAGCTGGAGCTGGACCACGACCTCGGCCAGCGAGTCGGCGAGCGCGCTGCCGGTGGCGGCCTGCTTGAGGTTCTTCTCGATGCCGGCGCGGGTGGCGCGGATGCTCTTGACGAGCTGCTCCTGCTCGCGCTTGGCCGCCGCGGAGGTGAGGTCCTGGTAGGCGGCGACCACCGAGTTGGCGATGCGCGCCGCGGTGGCGTCGGTGCGGGCGCTGGCGGTGACCTCCACGATGCCGCCGCTGGAGGCCGCCGACGCCTCCACCCCCTCGCGCAGCGTCTCGATGTCGACGGCCTGCCGGTACTTGGTCGCCAGGATCTCCTGGGCGCGCTCCAGGACGGGCGCCGACTGGGCGAACGCGGCCCGCTGGGAGGTGTAGGCGATGTAGCTGCTGTCGGACGAGACGCCCTGTCGCAGGAAGGAGGTGCTGCGCGGGTCGGTGACCGCGAACCGCGCGGTGGCGCTCACGCCGGCGAGGACCAGCACGGTCGCCATGCCCGCGACCACGCCGCACATCAGGATCACCAGGATCGATGACCAGCGGTAGCGCCAGACAGCCTCGATGAGCCCGACCTCGGGCCCGGCGTCCTCGTCCTTGACCTCCGCCACCAGCCTCGCTCCTCGCATAATGCCCGGCGAAGAGGATTCACCGTGCCTTTGCCTAGCATTTTAGTGCCGTAAGTGTGCTTGGGAACGGTCTCGGGGCCGGGTGATGACGAACCTTCACCTCACCTGCCGCCTTCGGCGACCGCCCCCGCGTCACCATGTGAATACGGTGTGTTCGGGGTATTTCCGAGGACCACCTGCAGGATTTCGGCGCGGTATCGCTCCAGCGTGAACCTGGCCTCGGCGTCGGCCCGGCCGCGCTCCGCCATGGCGACCGCTTCCGGCCAGTCGCGCAGCAGCGCCTCGACCGCGCCGGCCAGCGCGCCGGGGTCGCCGGGCGGGACGAGCACGCCGTTCACCCCGGGCTCGACGATCTCGCGCAACCCCTGCACCCCGCTCGCCACCACCGGGCGCCGCGCCAGCATGCCCTCCACCGCGACGTTGCCGAAGGGCTCCTCAAGGGAGGGCACCAGCACGATGTCGGCGTCGTCCATGAAAGGGGACACGGGATCCTGGAACCCCGCGAACACCACCCCCTCGGTCTCGGCGGCGAGCCCGCGCAGCTCGTCCTCGTACCACTCGTAGCCGGGGAAGACCGCGCCGACCAGCGTGAGCGTCACGTCGTGCCCCCGCCGCCGCAGCTCGGCCACCGCGCGGATCGCCACGTCGCCGCCCTTGCGCGGCGAGAGCCGCCCGACGAGCACCAGCCTCCCGGCGGGCTCGGCGCGCGCGGGGGAGGGGGTCTCCGGCGCCGGAACCCCGTTGTAGACGACCGTGCCGCGCCGCGCGGGAACGCCGCCGTCGGTCAGCGTGGCAAGGCAGGCGCCGCTGTTGGCGATGGTGTGGTGCGCGAACCGCGCCGGCAGCACGAGCAGCCGCCGCAGCAGCCGGGGGCCGCCCTGCTCGGCCTCGTGCGCGTGGCAGACCACCCGCACCCGCGCCAGCCGGGCCGCCGCGATCCAGAAGGGGATGGTGATGGTGTTGACGTACACGGCCGACGGGCGCGCCCGGCGCAGCCAGGCGACCATCCTCGGCAGCGTGACCACGACCGCGCCGGCGAGCCGCACCAGGCCCGCCGGGCGCAGGAGGGCCTTGCGCAGCACCGGTGTCGGCATGATCACGACCTCGGCGCCCAGCGGCCGCAGCCGCTCGGTCAGCGGCCCGTCCGCGGGCAGCACCACCGTGACCTCGGCCGTCTCCGTCAACGCCCGCACCGACTCGATCAACATCCGGTCGGAACCGTAGAGATCTGGTGACGGATGGGCGATGACCACCCGCTGCACGCTCAAGTAAGGCCGCCTTTCGATATTCTTACTGCGAATATGGCCGTTAGTTGTGTTCCGGAGGATTCGGTAATGTTACAGAAACACGCCGTGCATAGGAGACCCGCGTGCGTATCGCGATGATTGGCACCAGAGGCGTCCCGGCACGTTATGGGGGCTTCGAAACGGCGGTCGAGGAAATCGGCGCGCGCTTGGTAGACGCGGGACACCGCGTTCAGGTTTACTGCCGCGGCGCGGAAGAACCGCTCCGTGAATACAAGGGCATGCGGCTGGTGCACCTTCCGGCCGTGCGGCACAAGGCGCTGGAGACGCTCAGCCACACCGCGCTCTCGGTGGGTCACCTGCTCGCCCGCCGCACCGACGTCGCCCTGGTCTTCAACGCGGCCAACTCCCCCCTGCTGCCGGTGATCCGCGCGGCGCGCATCCCGGTGGCCACCCACGTCGACGGGCTGGAGTGGAAGCGGGACAAGTGGAACGGCGCCGGCCGCCGCTACTACCTCGCCGCCGAGAGGTTCTCGGTGCGGTGGTCACAGGCGATCATCGCCGACGCCGTCGCCATCCAGGACTACTACCGGGAACGTTACAAAACCGGAAGCGTGATGATCCCGTACGGGGCGCCCATCCAGGAGGCGGCCGACACCGCGCTTCTGGAGCGGTCCGGGTACGAGCCCGGCCGCTTCCACCTGGTGGTGGCCCGCTTCGAGCCGGAGAACCACGTCGCCGAGATCGTCGCCGGGTACGCGAGGAGCCGGGCCGAGTACCCGCTGGTCGTGGTGGGCTCGGCCCCCTACGCCGCCGAGTACACCCGGCGGATCCGGGAGATCGCCGACGCCGACCCGCGCATCACGCTGGCCGGAGCCGTGTGGGACCAGGCCCTGCTCGACGCGCTGTACGCCGGGTGCGCCTCCTACCTGCACGGGCACTCGGTCGGCGGCACCAACCCGTCCCTGCTGCGCGCGATGGGCGCGGGCGCCCCGGTGATCTCCTACGACGTCGTGTTCACCCGCGAGGTCCTCGGCGGCACCGGCCTGTTCTTCGAGGACGAGGCGGGGCTCGCCGAGATCCTGGAGATGGCCGAGAAGCGACGCGAGGAGGAGACCGCCCGCGGCGCGGCGGCCCGGGAGCGTGCCAGGACCGCCTACACCTGGGACGACGTCGCCGCCCGGTACGAACGCCTGTGCCACGACCTGGCCGCCGGGCGCTCCCCGGCCCAGGGCTGACGCCGGTGTCCGGCCGGGCGGGACGCCTGCGCGCAATCCTCACCTCGGCCGGCGGTTCGGTCGCGACCCAGCTCGTCACCGCGCTCGCCAGCCTCCTGCTGCAGCTCGTCGCGGCCAGGGAGCTGGGCGCGGACGGCTTCGCCGGGTTCACCCTGCTGCTGGCCACCCTCGTCGTGGTGACCACGCTGCACACCGCCTGGGTGGGCGACTCGCTGACCGTTCTCGACCGCTTCGACCCCCGCGTCCGATCCGCGCTCGGCGTCTCGCTGCTGTCCAGCCTGGCGCTGGGCGCGGTCGCCGGCACGGTGCTGGCCGTGGCGTTCGGCGCGGCCGGCGGGCCCGGCGCCCTGCTGTTCGGGGCGCTGGTCGTGGTGTGGCTGGTGGAGGACACCTGCCGGCGCGTCCTGGCCGCGCGCATGGAGTTCGGGCGGCTCGCCGCGAACGCCACCCTCGACATGGCGGTGGCGTTCGCCGTGCTGGGCGGGTTCTGGCTCACGGGCCCGCCCCGCCTGGAGACGATGCTCGCCGCCATGTGCGCGGGCTCGCTCGCCGGGGTCGCGCACGCCGTCGCCCTGCTGCCCCGCGAGGAGCTGGCCTGGCCGGGGCTGCGCGGCGCCGACGTGCGCGGGGTCGCCTCGTTCGCCACCTGGAGGGCGGCGCAGGCCGGGCTGCGCCCGTTGACGCTGATGCTGGCCCGGGTCGCGATCGCCGCCATGGTGTCCGGCGCGGCCCTGGCCGCGACCGAGGGCGCCCGCCTGCTGCTCGCGCCGGTGCTCACCCTGGTCAACGGGGTAGGGGCGTTCCTGCTGCCGCGCATGGTGCGCGCCCGCGAGAGCGGCCTGCCGCTGCGGCTGCGCCCGGCGCTGGCGGCCTCGGTCACGTTGACCGCGGTGACCGCGTTCGGCGGGGCGGTGGCGGTGGTGGCGGCCGATCCACTCGAACCCTTCGTGACAGGCGGGAACTTCACGATCGCCCCGGTCACGGTCGCGGGCTGGGCCGCCTACGCGGTCAGCCTGGCGGTGACGCTGCCGATCAGCATGCTCGCCACGGCTTACCGCCACTCCCGGCTGGTGTTCACGGTACGACTGATCGAATCACTGGTGGGCATGGGAGCTCTGCTCGTGTTGCTCGCGTTGCGGCCGGATCTGTGGGAACTGGCACCGTTCTGCATCGGCGCGGGTGGTGTGGTGACATCTGTGATCCTGGTCCTGCGGCTGCGCGTCCTCCGAGGACGTGCTTCCCCTTCAACGCCGGAAAGAGTGAGCCATGCGGCCCAGATTGATGGTTAGCGTCCTAGTCGTAGCGGGGCTCAGCACCATGGGCGCGGCCAGGGCCCCGTCCGAGCAGCCCACCCCGCCGGCGTCCGCCGCCACGCCCTCGGCGATGCCCGTGTCGTCCTGGCGGCAGGCGTTCACCTTCGCCGACCAGCGGGTGGACGAGTCCAGCGGCCTCGTGGCCAGTCGCGCGCATCCTGGCGCCGTCTGGACGGTGAACGACGGCCAGGGCCCGGTGCGGCTCTTCGCGGTCGATTCGGGCGGGCGCACGCGGGCGGTGGTGACCCTCGACGGCGTCGAGGGCGTCGACCCCGAGGCGCTGGGCGGCGCCGTGGGGCAGGACGGTAAGAGCTATCTGTACGTGGGCGACATCGGGGGCAACCCCGTGCCCCGGCCCGACGGCGTGGTCGTGTACCGGCTGGCAGAACCCGCCACGCTGGCGGATGCCAGGGTCAAGGCGACCGCGTACCGCCTGACCTACCCCGACGGGCAGCACGACGCCGAGAGCCTTCTGGTGAACCCGCGCAGCGGCCAGCTCTTCGTGATGACGAAGACGGCCAAGGGGGGCGCACTCTACCGTGCTCCCGCACGGCTGTCCGAGAGCCGGCCCAACATGCTGACCCTCGTGCGTGACTCGCCCTACGTGATCAGCGACGGGCTGATTCTGCCCGACGGCCGCCTGCTGCTGCGGGGGTACAACAAGGCGCGCGTCTGGAAGGACCTCGACGCGGCGGCGCCCGAGCTGACGCTCGACCTTCCCCAGCAGCGGCAGGGAGAGGGCGTCGCCGTCACGGCCGACGGCCGCGGGCTGTTGATCTCCAGTGAGGGTGCGCTGTCGCCGGTGTGGCGGATGGATCTCCCCGCGACGCGGGACGAGGTCCGAGAGGAACGTCCGGCGGTCACCGCGGTGGCGGAGACGGACTCCTTCCCGACGACGGGCATGCTGTGGGGAGTGGGAGGAGGGCTCGCCCTGACGCTGCTGGCCGCCGGCCTGGTCGTCGCGGTGCGGGCCGAGGGCCGCACCTGATGGCCGGTCGCTACCTGGCCTATCCGCCGGGGCGGGGCAACGTCCTGATCCCCGCGGGCGACCGCAGGTCCGCCGCCGCCGGGCTGTCGCTGGTGACGCTGTCCAAGCCGCTGCCGCTGGCGGCACAGCTCGTCCTGCACGCCGCCACGCGCGCGCTCGGGCCACGGGTGCTGCCCGGACGGCGCAGAGAATGGCGTCCACCGGTGGAGGAAGGGGCCTGGGCGGCGATCAGCGCGCGGGTCGCCGCGCTCACCGGCCCTTTCGACGGCACGGCGGGCTACCTGCGTCCCCAGGCCTCCCGGGCCGGCGGGGCGGCCCTGCTGCTCCTTCGCGCCGGCCGTCCCATCGGGTTCCTGAAGGTGCGCGAGTCGCCGGCCGAGCTGGAGCGGGAGGCCGCGGCTCTGGCGGCCTTCGAGCCCGGGGACGACGTCGGGTTTCGCGTGCCCGGCGTGCTGGGCTCGGGCTCGGTGGGGCAGCTGTGGTGGCTGCTGCTGTCGCCGATGGAGCCGGTGCCCGCCAGGCCGGTGCGTGAGGTCGCGGTGGAGAGGCTCGCCGCGAACATCGGCTCCCGCCTGGCGCGCCGCCTGGCGCGCCCGCCCGGTGTGCCCGAGCACTGGCAGCCCATGCACGGCGACCTCACCCCGTGGAACCTCCGGCACACCCGCGGCCGGGTGCCCTGGCTGATCGACTGGGAGGACGCCGGTTACGCGCCGCCACACGCCGACGAGGTGTACTACCTGGCCACCCGCCTCGCCGTGTACGGCGGCCGCCCGCCGGCGCGGGCCTACGGGGAGGCCGCGGGCTACTGGCACGAGCGGGTGAGCCGCCGGGCGTCCGAGGACCGGGAGCTCACCCGGCGGCTGCTCGCGGCCCTTGCCGCGCTGGAGGGCTAGGGCTTCGCCCAGTCGGGGAACGAGCGGCCGAGCAGGGCCTCCAGGTCGGCGTTGTGCGACGCGAAGTGCTCGGTCAGCCGCCGCCTGACCTCCGGGGACAGCTCCGCCTTGGGGGCCGGGTTCCACACCTTGCCCGCGGCGGGCAGCGGCGCGGGCGGCAGCCCGAGGAACGTCGCCACCGAGTCACACACCCGCTGTTGGTCGCTGTAGAACTCCTCGCTCGTGACGACGTGGAACCGCTCGGCGGGGAAGTGGTCGAGCCAGCGCCGCAGGCCCACGGCGTACTCGCTCTGCGCCACGTACGACTGGTGCTCGTGGGCATAGCTGTAGTAGCCGGGGTCGGTGACCAGGCGTGCCTCTTCCCCCCGGGTGCGCTGGGGCTCGGCGTCCAACGCCTCCTCGAACGACAGCGTCTCGGCGCCGCCGCGCACCCGCTCACGGTAGTGCGAGAAGGTCCGCTCCACCGGATCCCGAAGAATCAGCAGGATGCGAGCGTTTGGCACGTTCTCATAAGCGCGCCGCGCGGCAAGCGGGTGGTGCAGGTAGTACGGGGAGCCCTCGCCGACGACCACGGAACCGCCGGCGCGGCGGGCGGCCCGTGACCGGGTGACCCGGCTGGGCAGGTGCGACCGGTACCACCGCATGCCCCGGGTGTAGTTGCTGTCGAAGAAGTGCACCCCCTTGGTGTGGTTCGCCTTGGGGAGCAGCCCGGCCGCGGGGAACAGGGGAATGATTCTCGGATGGTCGAGCAGCGCGTAGTACAGCGACGTCGACCCGCCGCGCTTGGCGCCGATGAGCAGGAAATCCGGATCGGGCCGCACACCGGCCGTCGCCATTCCGTACGTGCGGAACGCCCGGCGGCCCACTTCCAGAACCTGTCCCGGTAAGACGTCTCGTGCGCTCATATGTGCCTGCTCCTCATTGCAAGGTCGGTGATGTGCACTGCTTGGCCGTATTCTGATGGCGGCCGGGGTGGGTATGTCTAGCGAGGGGGCCGGAATGGTCAAAGCTCGCCACCGCCGGGCGATCATCGCGTGGTGGCCCATCCTCCTGCCGATCGGCCTCATCCTCGCCAGCGAGTACAAACTCCGCTCCCGGGCCGGCGACCAGTCCATCGGCGGCTCCGTCGACGCCACCATCCTGCTGGAGATCGGCGTCTACGGCGTCGTCGCGCTCTACATGTACCGGAAGTTCGGGCTGAGGCCGCCGCGCCGCCGCGCGCCCTACGTCCTGCTGCTGGCCTGGGGGTTCGCCTGCTACTCCACGCTCAGCGCGCTGTGGACGCTCTACCCGACCTTCGCGCTCGTGCGCGGCACGCAGATGCTGACGGTCGCGGCGGTCTGCCACGTGATCGCCACCCGGGCCGGCATCGCCGATCTACGGCGCCTGGCGCACGTGTTCATCCTGCTGGTCCTGGGCTCGGTGGCGATCGGCGTCGCCATGCCCTTCCCCCGGACACCGCAGACCGTCGACCGCTTCAACTGGCTCTACGTGCACCCCGTCTCCGCGGGCATCTTCCTCGGCGTCGCGGTCCTGCTGGTGGCGGGCTTCGCGCTTCCCGGCGGGCTGCCGCGGAAGTGGCCGCTTCCGGCCTACCTGGCGGCGGGGGTGGTGCTGTCGGGCGCCCTGGTGGCGACCGGCACGCGCGGCGCGGCGGGCGGGTGCGTCGCCGGGCTCGTGGTGATGCTGCTCCTCGCCCGGGGGGCGCGCGGCCGGGCGGAGTTCCTCATGGTCGCGGTCCCCTCGGCGACCGTGATCGGGCTGGGGTTCAGCGAACAGATCATCGCCTTCGCCACGCGCGGCGAGACGGTGGAGCAGTTGGAGAGCCTCAACGCCCGCACCGACCTGTGGACGCTCGCGTTCGACGCCGTCGCGGCCCAGCCGCTGTTCGGCAACGGCCTTTCCTCCGCCCGTGGCCTCTTCCTGGAGGAGATCGGCCTGGGCGGCGGCCACAACGCGTTCGTCAACGTCCTGGTGGAGGGCGGCGCCTTCGGCTTCATCCTCTTCTGCACGCTTATGCTGGTGATCATCACCACCCTGCTGGGGCTGACCCGCACCAGAGAGACCCGTCCGGAAGCCGCCATGCTGATCGGAATGATGGTCTTCTTCATCGTCGACGGGTTCACCACCGAGATGGTGGCCGCGCCGGCCAACGTCGCGTCGGTGTGGCTTTATCTGGTCGTGGCCTGGACATACCTGCTGGCGCGTAAACCAGCCGAGGCGAAAGCGCGTCTTGTAGACGGTCGACTCTCGAGAGCCACCTGACTCCACCTTTTTCTTCCATCCCTCCTGCCGCCTTCAGCGGTATGCACATCAGAGGTACACCTTGAGGAAGTTCATGTCCGCCTTGGCGGCGGGCGCGAGCATGCTCGCCGTCATCACCATGTCGCCGGACGTCTCCGCCGACACCCTTCCGATCGCCGGCGAACTGGAGACGGTCACCGCCGACGCCCTCCCGACCTGGCAGACCGACGGCGTGGTGCTCGCCACCAAGGTCGTCGGCGACACCGTCTACGTCGGCGGCAACTTCGACAACGTCCGCCCGCCGGGGGTGGCGCGCGGCGGCGCGGGGGAGGTGCCGAGGTCCAACCTCGCCGCCTTCGACGTCGCCACCGGCGCCCTGCTGCCGTGGGCTCCCACCGTGTGGGGGGACACCTTCTCCGACGGCGACAGCCACACCGAGTGCGACAACCTGGGCGGAGGTCAGTGGCGTTGTGACACCGTCTACGACATCGCCGCCTCGCCCGACGGCTCGACCCTCTACGTCGCGGGCGACTTCGACAAGGTGGACGGCGAGTGGCGCACCCGCCTCGCGGCCTTCGACGCGGCCACCGGCGCCCTGACCCCGTTCCGGCACACCATCACCAACCGGGTCCGGGCGATGGCGGTGTCGGACTCGACGCTCTACATCGGCGGCCACTTCACCACGGTGGACGACGAGAGCAGGATCCGCCTGGCGGCGTTCGACCGCGCCGACGGCTCCCTGCTGCCCTGGACACCCAGCGCCGACCGGCGCGTCCACGCGATGGTGCTGTCGCCCAGCGGCACCCGGCTGATCATCGGCGGTGACTTCGACCGGGTGAACGGGGTCTTCCAGCACGGGCTGTCGGCCGTCCACACCGCCGACGGCACCAAGGCGCCGTTCGCGAGCAACGACATCACCTACCTCACCAGCACGCGGCGCTCGTGGGTCACCGACCTGGTCAGCGACGGCACCCGGGTGTACGTCAGCGCCAACGGCGAGGGCGGCGGCGTGTTCGACGGGCGCCTCGCGGTGAACCCCGAGACCGGCGCCCGTATCTGGATCGACAACTGCCTCGGCGCGACGCAGGCTATAACGGTCATGAATGGTGTTCTGTACAGCGGGTCACATGCGCATTACTGTGGCTCGCAGGATTACTACGGTGTCGCCGGTTTTCCCGAAACCCGGCCGCACCGGCGCTTTCTCGCGGAGCCCGCCGGCACCGCGGCGGGTGCCAAGCAGTCGATCCTGCATTGGTTCCCCAATGCGCAGGCCGGTACGAGCTATCCATGGGTCCAGGGCCCGTGGACCATGGACAACAACGGCACCTACCTGTGGATCGGCGGTGACTTCACCGAGGTGGACAATGTGCCTCAGGAGGGTCTCACCCGATTCACCTTCCATTCCGTCGCCCCGGACGCCAACGGCGCCGAGCAGAGCGTGCTGACCAAGCCGGTCGCCACCGCCAACGGGAACGGCAAGGTCACGATCCGTTTCGCGTCCACCTGGGACGAGGACAATCGTGTACTCGACTACGAGCTGCTGCGCGCGGACGGCAGTGTGGTCTGCACCAAGAGTCAGGTCGCCTCGGTCTTCTGGATACTTCCGCCGCAGTCGTGCGTCGATCTGGATACGCCGGTCGACTCGGTGGTCAAATACCGGGTGAGGGCGATCGATCCGTGGAACAACCGCATTTCCTCCTCTTATTCGGCTGATGTCACGGTGAGGTGACCCCCCATGCCCAGGCCGTTCCGCACCCGAGCGCAGGCCATCGCGGCCGTTTTAGCCATCGCCGGTACAACCGGCGCGTGGACCACGCTCGACACCAACGCGGCACCCGCGCGTGAGACGTGGGGAACGGCCGGGCCCCTGAAACTGGGGACCGCCAGGTATCCGGTGCCGGCGGCGGCGAAGTTCGTCGCCACCACCGGAAACGACAAGAACGACGGCTCGCGGCAGAAGCCGTGGCGCACACTCGGCCACGCGGTCAAGACCGCCAAGAGCGGCGCCACGATCGTCGTCCGCGGCGGCATCTACCACGAGTACGTCCAGGTGTACGGCAAGCGCCTCACCATCCAGAACCAGCCGGGGGAGGCGGTGTGGTTCGACGGCACCGTCCCGGTGACCGGCTGGGTCGCGCAGCGTGTCGAGCACGAGGACGGCGGCACCCGCACGGTGTGGCGCCGTGACGGGTGGACCACCCGCTTCGACAACACCGACCCCACCGCGGGCGGAGGCGACGACTGGCACATGGTGGGCGAGCAGAACCCGGTCGCCAACTGGCCCGACCAGATGTTCGTCAACGGGCAGCAGCAGGTGCAGGTGGAGTCCCTCGACAAGGTGAAGAGCGGCACGTTCTTCGTCGACTACAAGACCTCCCGGCTGTACGTCGGTTACGACCCGGCCGGCCGTGACGTGCGGGCGGCCACGCTCGCCGAGGCGCTGTACGTCAACAAGGCGCACGGCACGACGGTGCGGGGCCTCGGCTTCCGCCGCTACGCCACGCCGCTCAAGCGCATGGGAGCCGTCAAGGGCTACGCCGACAACCTGCTGTTCGAGAACAACGTGTTCGCCGACACCGCGGTGGCGGGGCTGAGCATCACCGGGTCGGGGATCACGGTCCGGCACAACTCCTTCCTGCGCAACGGCCAGCTCGGCCTGCACGGCCACCGGGCCGGCGGCGCCTCGATCGTCGGCAACCTGGCCTCCGGCAACAACTGGGAGTCGTTCATGATGGCCCCGGTCTCCGGCGGCATCAAGATCACTACTTCGGTGGGGATGAACGTCACCGGCAACCGGGCCGACCGCAACCGCGGCCCGGGGATCTGGCTGGACGAGTCGGTCGCCGACACCACGGTGAGCGGCAACCTGGCCTACGCCAACGCCGGGCACGGCATCCACTACGAGATCTCGGCGCGCGGGCTCATCGTCGGGAACGTCGCGGCCGACAACAAGGGCCACGGCATCTACGTGAACGAGGCCAGCGACGTGCGCATCTGGCACAACAACGCCCTCAGGAACGCGCGCTCGCAGATCGACGTGGTGGACGGCGGGCGGCAGACGTCCGACCCCGACATGCCGTGGAACGTCTCGGGTGTGGAGGTCCGCAACAACGTCCTGGCCGGGCCCGCGCCGCTGCTGTCGGTGCAGGACCTGACCGGCCGCAGGACCGCGCCGAAGATGGCGTCGCTCAACGGCAACCTGTACTACCGAACCTCCGGCTCCGACCTGCTGCGCTGGGTCGACTCCTCGGCCCGGCTGCGGGTGCTGGCCGACGTGCCCACGGCGCGCGAGCGGGCCAGGCAGGAGGCCGCCGGCGACGAGGCGAACGGCGCGCCGCGGTACTCCGACTCGGCGTCCCTGCTGCCGGCCCCGACCGGGCTGCGCGGCCTCCCCGTCCCGGCCGTCGTGGCCGAGCTCATGGGCTGGCGTACCGGTGAAAAGCATCCGGTAGGCGTCCCGGCCTCTTCCCTGCAGTAAATCCCTGGTTCACCTCGGCTTTTATCTACTGTCCGCCATTTCGTGACTATTCTGCAATTACGGCGTCAAGCCACCTCTCTCTGTGCTGTGCGCAGAAATCGCATGTATTATCGTTTTTGCTCTGTCCAGAAGTGGACCGTTCCAATAGCATCGCCAATGGTGCGACCCACGCTGGTGGGGTGCAAGTTCGAAATGTAGGTATTCATGAGTATGAAATCAGGCGCCCTGCGGCGCCGTCTGGTCGTCGGCGCCTTAGCCGCGATCGTCACCGCATTCACGGTGGCCTCCCCCGACACCGCCCTGGCCGACGTCGACCCGCTGCCCGGCGTCCCCGAAACCGTCACCGCCGACGACCTGCCCACCTGGCAGGTCAACGGCGTGGTCTGGAAGATGGCCACGGTCGGCACCACGGTGTACGCCGTCGGCGGCTTCTCCAAGGCACGCCCGCCCGGCACGAACCCCGGCTCGCCCCAGGAGGTGAACCGGGCCAACATCCTGGCCTTCGACATCACCACCGGGAACCTGCTGCCGTTCAACCACACCCTCAACGCCCAGGCCCGCACCGTCGTCGCCTCCCCCGACGGGTCGAAGATCTACGTCGGCGGCGACTTCACCTCCGTCGACGGGCAGACCCGCAACCGCCTGGCCGCCTTCGACACCGCCACCGGCGCCCTGGACCCCGCCTTCGCCCCCTCGGTGGGCAACATCGTGCGCGGCATCACCGTCTCCGACGACACGGTCTACTTCGGCGGCAACTTCTTCAGCGTGAACGGCCAGTCCCGCTCGCGGCTGGGCGCCGTCGCCCGCAGCAACGGCGCGAACCGCAGCTGGGCCCCCACCACCGACGACGAGGTCTACGCGCTGCTGATGTCCCCGGACGACAGCCGCGTCATCGTCGGCGGCAAGTTCCAGTCGCTCAACGGCGCCACCCGCGTCGGCGTCGGCGCGGTCGACCCGGTGACGGGCGCTTCCCTTCCCTGGAGCAGCAACCCGATCCCCGCGCGCGTCGGCACGAGCTGGTCGGCCACCTTCGACCTCACCACCGACGGCACCAACGTGTACGCCGCCGCCAACGGCGAGGGCGGGCACTGGTTCGACGGCAGGTACGCGGTCGAGCCCAACACCGGCGACCTCATCTGGCTCGACAACTGCTACGGGGCGAGCTACGGCGTCTTCACCACCGGGGGCGTGCTGTACAGCGTGAGCCACGCGCACGACTGCTCATCCCTGGGCGCCTTCCCGGAGACCAGCCCGACCACCTGGCACCGGGCCCTGGCGACCACGACCGCCGCCACCGGCACCGACCCTGCGCCGCCGGGCAGCAACAGCCTGTACAGCGGACAGCCGATCCCCAGCCTGCTGCACTGGTACCCCACGATCAACGCCGGCACCTACACCGGCCAGTACCAGGGTGCGTGGTCGGTCACGGGCAACTCCCAGTACGTCGTCATGGGCGGTGAGTTCACCCAGGTCAACGGGGGCGCCCAGCAGGGCCTGACCCGCTTCGCCACCAAGAACATCGCGCCCCAGGACATGGGCCCGCGGCCGGCCGCGTCGCTCACCCCGTCCGCGGTCTCCTTCGCCGCCGGCACCGCCCGCGTCACCTGGCAGTCCACCTGGGACGAGGACAACGAGGAGTTGACCTACGAGGTGCTCCGCGACGGCGGCTCCACGCCGATCGGCACGGTCACCGCCAGGTCCAGCTTCTGGAAGCTGCCGACCCTGGGCTACATCGACACCGGCGTCGCGCCGGACACCTCGCACACCTACCGGGTGCGAGTGAAGGACCCCTCGGGGAACCAGATCGGCAGCGGTACCTCCGCCTCGGTCACCATCGCCTCCGGCACGACGGGCGGCGACTACACCGAGGCCGTGGCCGGCGACGACCCCGCGCACTTCTGGCGGCTCGGCGAGGCGAGCGGCACCGCCGTCTACGACCACACCGCGTTCTACGACATGACCGCCAACGCCGGCGTGACCCGCGGCGCCTCCGGCGCGATCGGCGGCGACACCGACGGCGCCTCCACCTTCGCGGGCGACGGCACCGGCTTCGCGGCCCCCGCCGGCACCGAGCCGCCGCCGCCCAACCTCACCATCGAGGCGTGGGTGCGCACCACCAGCACTAGCGGCGGCAAGATCGTCGGATACGGCGGCTCCAGCACCGGCAACAGCAGCAACTACGACCGGCACATCTACATGGACAACGCCGGCCGCATCTGGTTCGGGCTGTACCCCAACGCCGTCCGCACGGTGAACAGCTCGGCGTCCTTCAACGACGGCCAGTACCACCACGTGGTGGCGACGCTCAGCGCGACGGCGGGCATGGCGCTGTTCGTCGACGGCAAGAAGGTCGGCCAGAACGCGAGCACCGTCAGCGCCCAGAACTACTCGGGCTACTGGCGCATCGGCGGCGACAACCTGAACGGCTGGCCCAACCAGCCCTCCAGCATGTACCTCGCCGGCGACATCGACGACGTGGCGATCTACCCGGCCGCGCTCCCGCAGGCCAAGGTGATCGACCACTACGTCGCCAGCGGCCGCACCAGCCCCATCCCGCCGGCCCCGGCCGACGTCTACGGCAAGGCCGTCTACAACGACGACCCCACCTTCTACTACCGCCTGGGCGAGTCGAGCGGCACGGTCGCCGCCGACGCGGGCAAGAACGTCGTCCCGGGCACCTACACCGGGAGCGGCGTCACCTACGGCACGGCGGGCGCCGTCGTCGGCACCGCCGACACGGCCGTCACCCTGGCCGGCGGCCGGGTCGCTTCCACCGCCTCGTACTCCAACCCGAGCAGCTTCGCCCAGGAGCTGTGGTTCAAGACCACCACGACCGCCGGCGGCAAGCTCATCGGGTTCGGCAACGTCGCGAGCGGCACGAGCGGCAACTACGACCGGCACGTCTACATGCGCAACGACGGCAAGCTCGTCTTCGGCACCTACACCGGCGCGTTCAACCTCATCACCTCGGCGAACAGCTACAACGACGGCACCTGGCACCACATGGTGGCCAGCCAGGGCCCCGGAGGCATGAAGCTGCACGTCGACGGCGCGCTGCTCGGCACCAACCCGCAGACCAGCGCGGAGGGGTACACCGGGTACTGGCGCATCGGCGGCGACAACCTCAACGCCTGGCCGAACCGGCCGTCGAGTGACAACTTCGCCGGCTCGATCGACGAGGTCGCCGTCTACCCGGTGCCGCTCACCGACGCCGAGGTCACCGACCACTGGCAGAAGGGCAGCGGCACGGGACCGCCCAACCAGGTGCCGGTCGCGTCGTTCACCTCGTCCTGCACCGCGCTCGGCTGCTCGTTCGACGCCTCCGCGTCCAGCGACGCCGACGGCACGATCGCCGGCTACGCGTGGGACTTCGGCGACGGCGGCACCGCCACCGGCGCCACGGCCACCCACCCCTATCCGGCGGCCGGGGACTACACGGTCACCCTCACCGTCACCGACGACCTCGGGGGAACCGACACCGAGACGGAGGTCGTCGTGCCCAGGCCGCCGGCCAACCCGTCGGCCACGCTCGTGACCGACGCCTTCGGCCGCACCGTCGCGGGCGGTCTCGGCTCGGCGCAGACCGGCGGGGCTTACACCCTGTCCGGGGCGGCGGGCAGCTTCTCGGTGGACGGCTCCGCGGCCAAGCTCGGCCTGCCGTCGACCGGCGCCAACCGGCGCGCGTACCTCAACAGCGTGTCGAGCACGAGGACCGACGGCACGTTCACCTTCTCCAGCGACAAGGCGGCCACCGGCAACGGCGTCTACGTCTGGAACGTCGGCCGCGCCGTCAGCGGGGCGGGCGACTACCGGGCGCGGGTGCGGCTGCTGGCCGGCGGCGGGGTGGGGCTGCTCGTCAGCCGCACCGACGCGGCCAACACCGAGACCGCGCTGGTCGGTGAGCAGACGGTGTCCGGCCTGACCTACACGGCCGGCACCGCGCTGAAGCTGCGCCTCGCGGTGACCGGCACCTCGCCGACCACCGTGGCGGCCAAGGTCTGGGCGGCCGCGGGCGCGGAGCCCGCGAGCTGGCAGGTGTCCGCCACCGACTCGACCGCCGACCTCCAGGTCGCGGGCGGGGCCGGGTTCGGCACCTTCCTGTCCGGCAGCGCCACCAACGCCCCGGTCACCGTGACCGTGGACGACTACGGCGTCACCGACACCGCGACCGCGCCGGTCGCGTCGTTCACCACCGGCTGCACGGCGCTCGTGTGCGACGTGGACGCCTCCGGCTCGACCGCCGGGTCCGCGGCCATCGGCTCCCACACCTGGAGCTACGGCGACGGGGCCACCGGCGCCGGCGCGACCGCCCAGCACACCTACGCGCAGGCCGGCACTTATACGATCACCTTGACGGTGACCGGCGCCGACGGCCGGACCGACGTCACCACTCGCCAGGTGACGGTCCCGTAGGCAGGTTCCACCAGCCGCCGAGCCGGGGGAGACGTGATCTCCCCCGGCGCGGCGGCTTCCCCTTTGCGGCACGTGGCCGGCCGCACCCGGTGAAGGAATGAGGTCAGATGGAACGTTTGACGATCGACGGCGCCTACACGCACACCCCCGCGCTCTACGACGACGAGCGCGGCACCTTCCTGGAGTGGTTCCGGGCCGGGCGGCTCAGCGAGGTCGCCGGCCGGAGCATGGCCCTGGCCCAGGCCAACGCCTCGGTCTCCCGCAGGGGGGTCGTGCGCGGCGTCCACTTCGCCGACGTCCCGCCGTCGCAGGCCAAGTACGTCACCTGCGTCAGCGGCGCGGTGCTGGACGTGGTGGTCGACATCAGGGTCGGCTCGCCGACCTTCGGCCGCTGGGAGGCTGTGGAGCTCGACGAGCACTCGCGCAGGAGCATCTACGTCGCGGAGGGCCTGGGCCACGCCTTCATGGCCCTGACCGAGCCGGCCACGGTCATCTACCTGTGCTCCGAGCCCTACACCCCCGGCAGGGAGCACGGGGTACACCCCTTGGACCCCGACCTCGGCATCGCGTGGCCGAAGGACGTCACCCCGATCCTGTCCCCCAAGGACCAGGAGGCCCCCACCCTGGCCGAAGCCCTGGAGAAGGGCATCCTGCCGGACTACAAGGAGTGTCTGGCGTTCTACGACACCCTGCGCGCGCGGGACGGGCACGCCTGACCTCTACGGGGACCCCGCCGGGCGGGGTCCCGGCGCACGCTGGGAGATGCGCCGTCGCCTGTGCGGGGACATGCTGGCCATGAGCCCGAGGACATCCCGTTTCACGAGCGGCCGCGAGCGGCCGGTGAAGAAAGGTGGCGGCGCCGGTGACCGAATGCCGAATCTGCGGCGGTGGGGTCGAGGAGTTCCTGGACCTCGGACGCCAGCCGCTGTCAGACGCGTTTCTTCTCCCGGCCGACGTCGACACGGAGTTCTTCTACCGGCTCGCCGTCGGACGCTGCGAGGCGTGCACGATGGTGCAGCTCACCGAGGAGGTTCCGCGCGAGCGGATGTTCCACCACGACTACCCGTACTACTCCTCCGGGTCTTCGGTCATGCGGGAGCACTTCACCAAGACCGCGCTGAACTTCATCGACACCGAGCTCACCGGCGAGAACCCGTTCTTCGTCGAGATCGGCTGTAACGACGGAGTCCTGCTGCGGACCATCGCGGAGTCCGGAATCCGCCACCTGGGCTTCGAGCCCTCCGTGGGGGTGGCGAAGGTCGCGCAGTCGCGCGGCGTGCGCGTGCGCACCGACTTCTTCGAGGAGTCGACGGCCAGGGAGGTCCGCGAGAGCGACGGGCCGGTGGACGTGATCTTCTCGGCGAACACCATCTGCCACATCCCGTACCTCGACTCGCTGCTGCGCGGCGTGGACGCGCTCCTCGGCCCCAACGGCATCTTCGTCTGGGAGGACCCCTACCTCGGGGACATCGTGGAGAAGACGTCGTTCGACCAGATCTACGACGAGCACTTCTACCTGTTCTCGGTGCGCTCCGTGCAGGCCATGGCCGCGCGGTTCGGGTTCGAGCTGGTGAACGTGGAGCGCTTCCCGGTGCACGGCGGCGAGGTCCGCTACACGATCGCCCGCACCGGCGCCCGGCAGCCCTCCCCGGCGGTGGCCGAGCTGCTGGCCGAGGAGGACGCCCGCGACGTCGTCGAGCTGGAGACGCTCAAGGGCTTCGCCACCTCGGTCGCCCGCATCCGCGACGAGCTGGTCGCCCTGCTGCGCTCGCTGAAGGCGCAGGGCAAGACCGTCGCCGCCTACGGCGCGACGGCCAAGAGCGCGACCGTCACGAACTACGCCGGCATCGGGCCCGACCTCATCTCCTACGTGTCGGACGCGACCCCGGCCAAGCAGCACCGGCTCACCCCCGGCGTGCATATCCCGGTCAACCCGCCGGAGGTCTTCACCGCCTCCTACCCCGACTACGCGCTTCTTTTCGCGTGGAACCACGCCGAGGAGATCATGGCCAAGGAACAGGGCTTCCGCGACGCCGGCGGCCAGTGGATCCTGTACGTGCCCGAAGTGCGGGTGGTCTGACCATGGAAGACCTCTCGCCGATCTACCGCAACGCCGAGATCTACGACGCCCTCTACGAGGGGCGCGACCGGACGTACGAGGCCGACTCCCAGAGGCTGGTCGAGTACGTCAAGGAGCGCAACCCCTCGGCGTCCTCGCTGCTGGACGTGTGCTGCGGCACCGGCAGGAACCTGCGCTCCTTCGCCGACGGGTTCGAGCACGTCGAGGGCGTCGACCTGTCCGGCGACATGCTGGAGGTCGCACGCAAGAGGCTGCCGGACGTCCCGCTGCACCAGGGCGACATGAAGGACTTCAGCCTCGACCGCCGGTTCGACGCGGTGACCTGCCTGTTCAGCTCGATCGGCTACCTGGAGGACCCCGGGCAGCTGAACGCCGCGCTGCGCTGCTTCGGCCGGCACCTCAACCCGGGCGGCGTCATCGTCGTCGAGCCCTGGTGGTTCCCGGAGAACGCGCTGTCCGGCACCGTCATGGGCGACGTCGTGAAGGTCGACGGGCGCACCATCGCCCGGCTCTCGCACACGGTGGTGGTGGGCCGGGCCCACCGCATGTCGGCGCAGTACCTGGTGGCCGACGCCGACTCCGGGATCCGGCACTTCACCGACCTGCACATGCTGTCGCTGTTCACCCGCCAGGAGTACGAGGCGGCCTTCGCCGAGGCGGGCGTCACCTCCGTCGACTTCATCGAGACCGGCCGCGACCGCCCGGGCCTGCTGGTCGGCGTCAAGTCCTGACAACCCGGCCGGCACCGGAAGGTGCCCGGCTGAGCACCTCATAGCAAGCGAGAGCGCCCCCCGATCCGGTGGGAAGCCCCCGAGGCTTCCGGCCGGACCGGGGGGCGCTTTCGTCCGCACCCGTTCCCGCCCTTTCCGCCCGTTCCGCACGTCTTCCGCCCGGGGACGCGCCGCGCGAGGAGCCGTAGGCGGAAGAAGCCGCGCGGGGGGAGCCGCGCGCGAGGAACCGTGCGCGCGAACGCCGCCGGACGCGACGACGCGCCGGCCCCGGCACGGATGCGGTGGATGCCGCTTCGTACCGGGGCCGGCGCGTCCGGATGCCGCCCGCTCAGCCGCGGGCCAGGATGTCGCGGAGCACGGTGATGACCTTGTCCTGCAGGTCCTCCGGCAGCGTCGGGTACATCGGCAGGGAGAAGATCTCGTCGGCCGCGAGCTCGGTCACCGGCAGGGTGCCGGTGGTGTAGCCCAGGTGCGCGAACCCGGTCATGGTGTGCACCGGCCACGGGTAGCTGACGCGGAAGTTGAAGTCGAACTCCCGCAGCGCCTTGAGGATCTCGTCCCGCGCGGGGTGGCGCACCACGTAGAGGTAGTAGACGTGGTCGTTGCCCGGGGCGATCTTCGGCAGGAGCAGCTCGGTGTCCTTGAGCCCTTCGGCGTAGCGGTCGGCGATGGTGCGGCGGGCCGCGATGTAGTCGTCCAGCCGGCGCAGCTTGCGGCGCAGGATCTCGGCGTGCACCTCGTCGAGCCGCGCGTTGTGCCCCGGGGTCTGGACGACGTAGTAGCGGTCCTCCATGCCGTAGTAGCGCAGGCGGCGCAGGTTCGCCTCGGTCTCGGCGTCGTCGGTGATGATGCCGCCGGCGTCGCCGTACGCGCCCAGGACCTTGGTGGGGTAGAAGGAGAAGGCCCCCACCTCGCCGGTCGTGCCGGCCAGCCGGCCGTTCTGCCGGGCCCCGTGCGACTGGGCGCAGTCCTCCAGGATCTTCAGGCCGTGCCGCGCCGCCAGCTCCTGGAGCGGGGCGAGGTCCACGCACTGGCCGTAGAGGTGCACCGGGACCAGGGCCTTGGTGCGCTCGGTGATGGCGCCGGCCACCTGGTCGGTGTCCATGAGGTAGGTGTCGGGGCGCACGTCGACGAAGACGGGCGTGGCGCCCGTCCCGTCGATGGCCAGCACGGTCGGCGCCGCGGTGTTGGCCACGGTGATGACCTCGTCGCCGGGGCCGACGCCGATGGCCTGCAGGCCCAGCTTGACGGCGTTGGTGCCGTTGTCGACGCCGACGCAGTGCGACACTCCGTGATAGGCGGCGAACTCCTCCTCGAAGCCCCGCACGCTCTCGCCGAGAATGAGCTGGTCCGAGCGGAACACGGTGTCGACCGCGTCGAGGATGTCCTCGCGCTCGTTCTCGTACTCCCGCCGGTGGTCCCATACGTAAATGGCCATCGGTGACGAACTCCTTCGGGATGGGGGTGTCTGTCAGAGGTTGTTCAGGCACAAGAGCAGAGTTCTGGCCTCGATGCCGAGGTAGTAGCTGTGCCGCTGCAGCGCCAGGAGCTGCTCGATCGTGATCCACGCGAAGTCCCGCGGCACCCGGAGCGGGAAGTCGTCACCGGCCTCGACCACCAGGTAGCGGGTCTCGGCGTGGTGGAAACGCCCGCCCTCCTCCGACTGCACGACGTCGTAGCGGACGCTCTCGCGCGCCGACAGCACGTAGTCGAGGAACTCCGGGCGGCGCTCCGCCGGGGTGTGGGGCAGGTCCTCCAGCATGAACCGCACGGTGGGGCCCAGCTCGACCGTGTCCCGGTAGCCGGGCATGGCCTCCGCGCGCACCAGCGCGTGCAGGCGGCCGGCGATGCGCCGGATCACCAGCCCCGCCAGGCCGAGGCCGTGCGGCGCCAGCAGCGGCTGCTTCCAGCTGTGCACCTCGCGGGTCTGGGCGTGCACCCGGACGCCCACGATGCTGAAGTTCCGGCCGTCGTCGCGGACGATCCTGCCGGCCTCCCGCCGCCACCCCACCACGGAGTTCAGCGGGATCAGGCGGGCGTTCACCTCCAGCTCGCTCTTGCGGCCGGTGAACCAGCTCAGGATGTCGGTCAGCGTGTGCATGCCGCCGGGCTCGGGGGAGTGCCTCGGGGCGCTGTCGAACACGTTACCGAGGTCGGGCCCGTTCGCCGGGGCCGCGATGGGCAGGCAGCCCAGGACCGTGCGGGCGTCCATGTTCATGACGTTGGGCCGCTGGAGCAGCCGGCTGATCTGCCCGAGGGTGAGCCAGCAGAAGTCCTGGTGCAGGGGCACGTCGTCGGTGACCTCGACCACGACGTTCCGGTTGCGCTTCAGGTGGAACCAGGCGCCCTGCTCCGACTGCAGGATGTCGACCAGGACGCGGCCCCTGCCCGGCTCGGTGAAGTACTCGACGTAGGCGGCGCGCTTGCCCTCGTGCACCTGGGTGTAGTTGCTCGACGTCGCCTGGACCGTGGGCGAGAGCTGCACCATGTCGACGTTGCCGGGCTCCATCTTGGCCTGGAGCAGGAAGTGCAGGACGCCGTCGAACTCCTTGGCGATGATTCCCAGGATGGCGATGTCCCGCTGCACGAGAATGGGCTGCGACCACTCTCGGACGTGACCGTGGTTCGCCGTTACGTGCATTCCCTCGACGCTGAAGAACCGGCCGCTGTGGTGTTCCAGATTCCCCGTGCCGGCGAAGAGCCATCCCCGCGGTTCCGTGAGTTCTTCGAGCGGAATAAGGGTGTTCTCGAACGGCTGCCTTCTCTTGTTGTCAAGCCAGTCGTCGATGTCGGGGCTCATCGATGACTCGGTCGTTCTGGCCGAGGCCGTCACGCGGGCCGCGAAGCCGACGGGCCTGCTCCTGTCGAGCTGATTGAGTCGCGCGGTCATCGAAGACTCCCAAGAGGTCGTATGACCCCTGCATCGTCGTACGGCCGAGTTGGGCGACGCATCTCCTGGAGTGCGGTGCGGGCCCTCGGGGAGGGGGGGACGGGGAAATGTACGGGCACCACTAAAAAGGGCACGGCATCACAGGAGATGCGTCGCCGACGGGCCGGTTGACACGCTGGTCGTGTGCCGACCGGCACTTCCTGAGAGTGGGTGACCCATGAAATTCTTGTCTGATCAGGGGAATACCTCCGCCGCGGTTATCGGAATGGGTTATGTGGGCTCTACCGTCGCCGCCGTCCTCGCCGGCGAAGGCGTGGACGTCGTGGGAATCGACGTCAATCCGGCGCTGATCTCTCAGCTTGAGCAGCGCAGCTGCTGGTTCAGCGAGCCGGGGCTGCCCGAGCTGCTGTACAGCGGCCTCGACTCGGGCAGGCTGCGGGTCAGCACCGGGTACGACCTGGTCTCGGAAGTGGACGTCGTGGTCGTCGCGGTGGGCACGCCGGTCGTGGACAAGGAGCTCGTCGACGTCTACCTGCGCGAGGCCTGCACCGAGCTGTCCAGGCACCTGCGCAAGGGGCAGCTCGTCATCCTCAAGAGCACCCTGCCTCCGGGAGTGTCCAGCAACGTCGTCGCCCCGCTGCTGGAGGGCGGCGGCCTGAAGGTCGGCGAGGACTTCGGGCTGGCCTTCTGCCCCGAGCGCCTCTCGGAGGGGCAGGCCCTTCAGGAGCTGCGGACGTTCCCCATCGCGATCGGCGGCTGGTGCCCCGACAGCGTGGCGGCCGCGGCCGAGTTCTGGCGGCAGACGATCGGCACCGAGATCATCCCCTGCACGTCGATGGAAAGCGCCGAGATGGTGAAGCTGGCGAGCAACTGGTGGATCGACCACAACATCGCCATGGCCAACGAACTGGCCAAGCTCTGCGGCGAGCTGGACGTCGACGTGCTGGAGGTGATCGCCGCGGCCAACACGATCCGCAAGGGCTCGGGGAACGTGAACATCCTGCTGCCGAGCGTCGGCGTGGGCGGGTCGTGCCTGACCAAGGACCCGTGGATGGTGTGGAAGGCGGGTCAGGACCACGACATCGACCTGGACACGATCCCGGTCGCGCGCGAGGTCAACGACTCCATGCCGGCGTACACCGTCGGCCTGATCGTCGAGGAGCTGAACAGGCTCGGCAGGCCGCTGCAGGGCGCGAAGGTCGCGGTGCTCGGCGTGTCGTTCAAGAACAACAGCGGCGACCTGCGCGCCACCCCGGCGCTGCCGGTCGTGGCCAGGCTGCAGCAGGGCGGTGCCGACGTCGCCATCTTCGACCCGGTCGCCGACCCCGGCGAGGTCAAGAGGCTCTTCGGGCTCGCCCCGGCCGAGACGGTCGCCGAGGCGCTGTCCGGCGCCGACTGCGTCGCCGTCCTGGCCCGGCATGACAAGCTCGCCGACGTGGATTTGGTCGCGTCCCGTGACTCGGTGGCGCAGTCGTGCGTCATCGTCGACGGCCGCGCCTACTACTCCCGCGAGACCATCGACCGGTTCCGGCGGCATGGATTCGCCTACCGGGGAATCGGAAGGTAACGCTCATGGCGCGGGTCGTGGTAACCGGAGGATGCGGGTTCCTGGGCAGTCACCTGGTCGACGAGCTGGTCCGGAGGGGCGATGAGGTCACCGTGTTCGACGGTGGCGCGCCGCCGCCCGACCAGTCGCCGCCGCCCTCGGTCAGATACGTGCCCGGTGACATCCGGGACGCGGAGCAGCTCGCCGAGGCGGTGAAGGACGGCGTCGACACCGTCTACCACTTCGCCGCCGTCGTCGGGGTAGACCGTTATCTCGACCGCCCGCTCGACGTCATCGACATCAACCTGCTCGGCACCCGCAACGTCCTGGACCTTTCCACCAGGGTGGGCGCGAAGGTCGTCGTCGCCAGCACCAGCGAGGTGTTCGGCAAGAACCCCGCGGTCCCGTGGCGGGAGGACGACGACCGGGTGGTGGGCAGCACCGCCGTGGACCGGTGGTGCTACTCCTCCAGCAAGGCGCTGGGCGAGCATCTCGCCTTCGCCTTCGCCCGCGAGCGCGGGCTCAGAACCGCCATCGTGCGGTACTTCAACGTGTACGGCCCGCGGCAGCGGCCGGCGTTCGTCGTCAGCAGGAGCCTGCACCGGGCGCTGAACGGTGAGCCGCCGGTGGTGTACGACGGCGGCGGCCAGACGCGGTGCTTCACCTACGTCCAGGACGCGGTCGACGCGACGATCACCGTCGGCACGAACGAGGACGCCATAGGGGAGTGCTTCAACGTCGGCAGCTCCGTGGAGAACACCGTCGCCGAGCTGGGCGCCCTGGTGGCCGAGCTGACCGGCGAGCGGGCCAGCGTGCCCATCGAGACGCGCGAGCGGCTCGGCAGCCAGTACCAGGACCTGCGCAGGCGCGTCCCGGACACCAGCAAGATCGCAAGAGTGCTCGGGTGGCGGAGCACGACGGACCTGCGCGAGGGACTCACCCGGACGATCGCGTGGGCGCGGGAGAACCCGTGGTGGCTCGCCCTGCCCGACAGCGGCGCGGCGCCGGACCCCGAACTGGCGACGACCGCGCGCGGCTGACCCCACGGGGGGAGAGCCCCCGGCGCCGCGGGGACGTCCGGGTGGGGGACGTCTCCGTGAGCGAGCAGGCCGTCCGGTGGGAACGCACCCGGGCGGCCTACGCCTTCGGCCCGCCGGGCTCGTGCCTCGGCCGCGCGGCGGCCCGCCGGGCCGGCCGGGCGCGGCGGGGTCAGCGGCGCACGGAGACGTACAGCCCTCTGCCGCACAGCCCGTCCGCGAAGTACTCCGGCGGCTCGCAGCCCGCCTCGGCGAACGCGGCCGTGTACTGGTCGTGCCCGTAGACGCCGAGCACCTGGACGTCGGCGACGTGGCGGATGCCGTCGGCGTCGGCCACGAGGAAGTGCGTCTCCAGGTCGTGCTTGTCGTCGCGGCGGACGCCGTGTGAGACCCGCGCGATGGTCACGCCGCCGTCCGCGTGCACCACGTGGCCGACCACCCGGCGGTCGGTGATCTTCTCCGGCGCGTACCAGGGCTCGACGACGAGCACGCCCCCGGGGTTGAGATGCCGCGCCATGCAGGTGATCGCCGTGCCCAGCTGTTCGGCGGGCACGAAGGCGACCGAGCTGTGCAGGCAGACCACCGCGTCGAAGGTGCGGCCGAGCGCGAAGTCGGTCATGTCGGCGACCTGGATCGGCACGCCCGGCAGCTTGCTCTGCGCCAGCTCGCACATGGTGGGGGTGAGGTCGATCCCCGCCACGTCGGGGAACGCGTCCTTCAGCGAGCGCAGGTGCTCTCCGGTGCCGCAGCCGACGTCCAGCAGGGAGCGCGCGTCGGGCTTGTGCCTGCGGATGTGCTCCACTACGGCCGCGGACTCGGTGGCGTAGTTCTTGCCCTTGGCGGTGTACACCAGGTCGAAAAGCTGGGCGTGTTCGGTGTCGAAGAGCATGACCGGCCCTCCCGTCATGCCGGTTCACCGGCGTCTGTCGATGGTTTCCCCATCATCGGCCGGTGCGCGCCGGGGGCGCATCCTCGTACATGCGCACCGGGTGATCCGCGCGCCGGCCGGTGAGAATCGGCGCGTGAAGGCATAGGGGTGACGGCCAACCACGCAATTCAGAAGACGCTCGCGGCGGCCCCCGAAGCCATACTGGGTACGAACGTCGACTCTGGTAAGCGGGCCCTGACGGTACGAGAAAGGCCGGCTGGAACCCCCGATAGACGCGGCGACCGTCCGCATGCGCGCCATTTTCCGGGCGTGTGCGAGGGGGCGCCAACCGGTTTTCCGCCGCTAATGCGCGTCACCTGGCACAAGCGCTTTCGCGCATCACCTAGGAGGAAGGACTCCGATGCGGATTCTCTTCGTCACCAATCCCTTCAGGTCGCATCTGTTCGTGCAGGTGCCGTTGGCGTGGGCGCTCCGCAACGCAGGGCACGAGGTGTGCATCGCCGGTCCGCCGGACATGGCCGACGACATCGCGCACACGGGAATTCCCGGTGTGTCGATCGGTGAGATGCTGAAGCTCGAAGAGAAGGTGGCGACGGTCGCGCCGATCCCGGGGGCCGACGGGGTCGCCGACCCGCGGGGGCATCGCACCGGCAAGTCGGTGCAGAGCGACTTCGGCTGGGGCGACCCGTACATCGAGCTCAAGGACCTCACCTCGGGCGTGCGCGGCGTGTTCTACCCGGACTCCACGGTCGAGGACCTGATCAGCTTCTCCCGCCTGTGGAAGCCCGACCTGGTGATCTCCGACCCGACCGCCGTCCCCGGCTCGATCGCCGCCCGGGTCGTCGGCGCGGCGCACGCCCGCATGCTGTTCACCGTGGACCGCCTGGCGCAGCTGCGCTCGGCCACCCGCGACCGGCTGCACACCGACGGCGACCCGATGCGCGAGTGGCTGGAGCCGATCCTGAACCGGCACGACCGCCCCTTCGACGAGGAGGCCGTGCTCGGGCAGTGGACCATCTCGCCCATGCCGCTGTGGGTCTGGCGGCCCGAGGGCGTGCACTACGTCCCGATGCGCAACGTGCCGTTCAACGGCCCCTTCACGACGCCGAAGTGGGTGTACGAGCCGCCGGCGCGCAGGCGTGTCTGCATCACGCTCGGCATCTCGCACCGCGACGCCAACATCGAGGGCACCTCGGCCTCGGCCAGCGAGCTCTTCGACGCGGTGTCCGACCTCGACATCGAGGTGGTCGCGACGTTCAACGCCAAGCAGATCGGGTCGGTCCGGGTGCCGGACAACGTGCGCACCGTCGACTTCATCCCGTTGAACGTGCTGCTGCCGTCGTGCGAGGCGATCGTCCACGAGGGCGGCTGCGGCACCTTCGCGTCGGCGAACGAGGCCGGCGTCCCGCAGGTCATCGTGCCCAACGACTACAAGGTCGAGAAGTGGTGGGGCTCGGTCGCCATGGCGAACGCGACGGAGGCCCGCGGCGCCGGGGTGTACTCGGTCAACGCCGGCAACATGACGGCCGAGGTGCTGCGCGAGAGCCTCAAGCAGGTGCTGGAGGACCCGACGTTCACGGCCAACGCCCGCCGGGTGCGTACCGAGGTGCAGGCGATGCCGACCCCGAACGCCATGGTGCCGGTGCTGGAGAAGCTGACCGCCGAGTACCGCGCCTCGCGTTCCTGACCGGCTCTTCTACCGTGAGGCGGAAGGGCGTCGTCGTGGCCGGACGAACCAGCCGCTGACCCGCGAATCCCGGCCACCGACTACGAACGAGGAACGGACCGGAAGATGAAGGGGATCGTTCTCGCCGGCGGCAGTGGTACACGGCTGTTCCCGCTCACCTTGGCGACGTCCAAGCAGCTGCTCGCCGTCTACAACAAGCCGATGGTCTACTACCCGATCTCCGTGCTGATGCTGGCGGGGATCCGGGACATCCTGATCATCTCGACGCCGTCCGCCGTCCCGGTCATGCGCGGCCTGCTCGGCGACGGCTCCAAGCTCGGCCTGAACCTGTCGTACGCGCTGCAGGACGAGCCGCGCGGCATCGCCGAGGCGTTCCTGATCGGCGCCGACCACATCGGCGGCGACAGCTCGGCGCTGATCCTCGGCGACAACCTCTTCCACGGCTCCGGGCTCCGGGAGCTGCTGCGCAGCTCCCGGAGGTCGCTCGACGGCTGCACCCTGTTCGGCTACCCGGTGGCCGACCCGGAGCGGTACGGCATCGGGGAGGTCGACTCCGAGGGCATGCTGGTCTCGATCGAGGAGAAGCCCCGCCACCCCCGCTCCAACAACGCGATCACGGGGCTGTACCTCTACGACGAGCAGGCCGTCGACCTCGCCAGGGGGCTCGCCCCCTCGGCGCGCGGCGAGCTGGAGATCACCGACCTCAACCGCGAGTACCTGCGGCAGGGCCGGGCGAAGCTGGTCGAGCTCGACCGCGACTACACCTGGTACGACTGCGGCACCCACGACTCCCTGCTGACCGCCAGCCAGTACGTCCAGTACACCGAGAAGTACCTGGGCGAACGGGTGGGCTACCTGGAGGAGATCGCCCTGCGCATGGGCTTCATCGACGCCGAGGCCTGCTACCAGCTCGGCGCCGGGATGCGGGAGTCGAACTACGGGCGGTACCTCACCGAGATCGCCTATGCGCTGGACTGAGCCGTCCCACCCGGCCCGGGCGGCGCGGACGCACCGGCCCGGGGCCGGACGAGGAGATCCATGCTTTTCGCGCCCATCACCCTGCGGTCGCTGACCATCCCGAACCGCGTCTGGATGGCGCCGATGTGCCAGTACTCGGCCGCCGCCGAGGGCCCGGAGACCGGGGTGCCGCACGACTGGCACCTCACCCACCTCGCGTCCCGGGCGGTGGGCGGCGCCGGGCTGATCCTCACCGAGGCCACCGCCGTCTCCCCGGAGGGGCGGATCAGCCCCGGCGACCTCGGGCTGTGGAACGACCGCCAGCAGGCGGGCTTCGCCCGGATCGCCGAGTTCCTGGCCGGGCACGGCACCGTGCCCGGCGTCCAGCTCTCGCACGCCGGCCGCAAGGCGTCCGCCGAGCGGCCCTGGCGCGGCGGCGCCCCGCTCGGCGCCGGGCAGGGCGGGTGGCGGCCGGTCGCGCCCAGCGCGGTCCGCTTCGCCGACCGCTACCCGGTCCCGGAGGAGCTGACGGCCGGCGAGATCCGCCGCGTCGTGGCCGACTTCGCCGCCGCGGCCGAGCGCGCGCTCCGGGCGGGCTTCCGGGTCGTGGAGATCCACGGCGCGCACGGCTACCTGATCGGGGAGTTCCTCTCCCCGCACAGCAACCACCGCACCGACGCCTACGGCGGCCCGTTCGAGAACCGTGTCCGGTTCGCCCTGGAGGTGGTCGACGCCGTCCGCGCCGTGTGGCCCGGCGACCTGCCGGTGTTCTTCCGGATCTCGGCCACCGACTGGCTGCCCGACGGCCTCGGCTGGGACGTGGACGACACCGTGCGCCTGGCCAAGGAGCTGTCCGCCCGCGGCGTCGACCTGCTGGACGTCTCCAGCGGCGGCAACGCCTCGGGGGTGCGGATCCCGACCGGCCCCGGATACCAGGTGCCGTTCGCCGCCCGGGTGCGCGCCGAGACCGGCGGGCCGGTGGCCGCGGTGGGCCTGATCACCGACCCGCACCAGGCCGAGGAGATCGTCGCCTCCGGCAAGGCCGACGCCGTGCTGCTCGGCCGCGAGCTGCTGCGCGACCCGTACTGGCCGCACCGGGCGGCCGCCGCGCTCGGCGTGCCGCCCCGCCTGCCCGACCAGTACCTTCGCGCGGCCACGCCCCAGGCTCCCCCGCGGGGCGCCCCGCCCGCGCCGGCGGTGTCCGCCTAGGCCGCGCGCCGATCACGGGCCCCGGCGCCCGCGGGAGGTGGCTCGGCGTGGAACCGGACGGTGCCGTGAACCGGCTCGCGCACGCCTCCGCCGGGCGCTCTCCGGCGGTCGAGTTCGATTATCGGCCCATTATTAAACGACGGGCGACAACTTCTTACTTGCGTTTCTCGTTCCGTCCCGCGGTCGTTTTTTCTTCCGCGTTGCGCACTTATCAATGGTCTGTCGCGCGCCGGTCGGATACCTCTTTGACGATGTTACGCTCGAATTCGAGCCGCCGGTCCGCTTGTCCGCTGACCTCGAAGGTCGTCGCCGCCCCCAGACATCTTGGAGTGTTCATTGTCGACTTGGAGCGCCAATCGCGTGCCCGCGGGACGGTTCGACACGCCCATCACGCAGAATGGCCGAGCCCTGCTTGCCCTGGTGGATCAGGACGTCGCCCGTATCCGGGAGGGCGCGGCCGACCACGACCGGTTCGGCGAGTTTCCCGCGGAGAGCTTCGAGCGGTTCCTCGACAACCGCGTCATGGCGGGAACCGTCCCGGAAGAGCTGGGCGGCATGGGGGTCTCGTGCCTGTCGGACGTCGCCACGGTGCTGGCCGCCGTCGCCGAGGCCGACGCGTCCACCGCGCTCGCCCTGCACGTGCAGTTCAGCCGCGGCCTGACCCTGAACTACGAGTGGCGGCACGGCTCGCCGCCGGTGCGGGCGCTGGCGGAGCGGCTGCTGAGGGGCATGGCGTCCGACCGGCTGGTGATCTGCGGCGCCGCCAAGGACCACCACACGGCGGTGACCCGGCTCACGCCCGACGGGCGCGGCGGCTGGCTGCTGTCCGGCCGCAAGACGCTGGTCACCCTCGCGCCGATCGCCACCCACTTCCTCGTTCACACCCAGAAGATCGTCGAGGACGAGCCGGTCACCCTGGCCGCCACCGTCCTCGGCCGTGACACCCCCGGCCTGTCGGTGCTGCCCGGGTGGGAGGGCCTGGGCATGCGGGCGTCCGGCACGTGCGAGATCGTGTTCGACAACTGCCCGGTGGCCGAGGAGGACGTGCTGGAGCGTGGGGTGATCGGCGAGACGAGAGACAGCGCGCTGGCCGGGCAGACCGTCAGCTCCATCACCATGCTGGGCATCTACGCCGGCGTCGCGCGCGCGGCGCGCGACCTGGCCATCGGGGCCGCCGCGCGCCGGTCGAGCGCCCCGCCGGCGGCCGTGCGGGGCCTGGTCTCCGACATCGAGGCCAACCTCTACACGCTGCGGGCCACCGCCGCGGCGGCGCTCGCCAACGCCGACGCGCTCAACGACGACCTCACCGGCGACCTGGACGAGCGCGGCAGGAGCATGATGGTGCCGTTCCAGTGCGCCAAGCTGGCGGTGAACCGGCTGGCCCTGGCGGTGGTCAACGACTGCCTGACCGTCGTCGGCGGCGCGGCCTACGGGGCGGCGCACCCGCTGTCGCGGCTCTACCGCGACGTGCGGGCCGGATGGTTCATGCAGCCGTACACCTACATCGACGCGGTCGACTTCCTCAGCGGCCAGGCGCTCGGCATCGACCGCGACAACAACTACCTGAGCTACCGCGTGAGCGCGACCGCCGGACGCTGAACGGCGGCGTCCGCCCGCCGCGGGCCGCATGACGAAGGGGCGCACGGTGTGCCGTGCGCCCCTTCGTCATGCGCCCGGGGGACCGGGCTCGCCGCCTCTGGCGGTCAGCCCACCCGCCAGGTGTCGCCGCCGGTCAGGAGGTCGGACAGCTGGCCGGGGCCGCGCTCGGCGATGGCCTCGTCGAGCTGGCGGGCCATCAGGGTGTCGTACGCGGGACGCTCGACGGCCCGGAAGACGCCGATCGGGACGTGGTCGAAGGCAGGCTCGTCCAGGCGGGACAGGGCGAACGCCACCGAGGGGTCGGGGTTGCGGGCGTCGTGCACGAGGATCTCCTCCTCGGCCAGGCCGGCCCGATCGACGACCTCGATGCCGCCGGAGGCCGCCCGCCGCACCGCCTTGGACGCCGACACGATCGGCTGCCCGTGCTCCAGGCGCAGCGTGATGTCGTCCCGCAATTCCGGGTCCTTCAGGGCGTCGAAGGCGCCGTCGTTGAAGATGTTGCAGTTCTGGTAGATCTCCACCAGGCTCGTGCCGCGGTGCGCCGTGGCCTCGCGCAGCACCGACTGCAGGTGCTTGCGGTCGGAGTCGATCGTGCGGGCCACGAAGCCGGCCTCGGCGCCGAGGGCCAGCGAGATGGGGTTGAAGGGCTTGTCGAGCGAGCCCATCGGCGTCGACTTGGTGATCTTCCCGACCTCGGAGGTGGGGGAGTACTGGCCCTTGGTCAGCCCGTAGATGCGGTTGTTGAACAGCAGGATGTTCAGGTTGACGTTGCGGCGCAGCGCGTGGATCAGGTGGTTGCCGCCGATCGACAGCGCGTCGCCGTCGCCGGTGATCACCCAGACCGACAGGTCGGGGCGGGACGCGGCCAGGCCGGTGGCGATCGCCGGGGCGCGGCCGTGGATCGAGTGGAACCCGTAGGTGTTGAGGTAGTACGGGAACCGGGACGAGCAGCCGATGCCCGAGACGAACACGATGTTCTCGCGCTTGAGCCCCAGCTCAGGCAGGAAGCTCTGCACCGCGGCCAGGATGGCGTAGTCACCGCAGCCGGGGCACCAGCGCACCTCCTGGTCGCTCTTGAAGTCCTTCAGGGTCTGCTTGGCGGTGGCGCGGGGGATCAGCGCGAGGCCGGTCCTGCCGTTGCCGTTCGTCATTCCGTCACTCACTGTCGATCACGTCCTGGATCACTCCGGCCAGCTCCTCGGCCTTGAACGGAAGCCCGCGCACGCGGTTGTAACTGATGACGTCGACCAGGAAACGCGCACGGAGCAGCAGCGCGAGCTGGCCGAGGTTGATCTCCGGCAGCAGCACGCGGTCGTACGCGCGCAGCACGTCGCCGGTGTTGACCGGCAGCGGGTTCAGGTGGCGCAGGTGGGCCTGCGCGATCTTGCCGCCGCTCTTCCTGACCCGGCGCACCGCGGCCGCGATCGGCCCGTACGTCGAGCCCCAGCCGAGGACCAGCACCCGGGCGTCGCCCTCGGGGTCGTCGACCTCCAGCGCGGGGATGTCGTTCGCGATGCCGTCGATCTTCGCCTGGCGCACGCGGACCATGTGGTCGTGGTTGTTGGGGTCGTAGGAGATGTTGCCCGTGCCCTCGGCCTTCTCGATGCCGCCGATGCGGTGCTCCAGGCCGGGCGTCCCTGGGACGGCCCAGGGGCGGGCCAGCGTCTGCGGATCGCGCTTGAACGGCAGGTAGGTCTCGCCGTCGTCGGCGTTCGGCTCCACCGTGAAGTCGACCGTCAGGTCGGGCAGTTCGAGGACCTCCGGCAGCCGCCACGGCTCGGAGCCGTTGGCCAGGTAGCCGTCGGACAGCAGCATGACCGGCGTTCGGTACTTCAGCGCCAGGCGCGCCGCCTCCAGCGTCGCGTCGAAGCAGTCGGACGGCGTCGCGGGGGCGACGATCGGCAGCGGAGACTCGCCGTTGCGGCCGAACATGGCCATCAGCAGGTCGGTCTGCTCGGTCTTGGTCGGCATGCCGGTCGAGGGACCGGCCCGCTGGACGTCGATCACGAGAAGCGGCAGCTCGGTGGCCACCGCCAGGCCGACGGTCTCGGCCTTCAGCGCCACCCCGGGCCCGGACGTCGTCGTGACGCCCAGGGCCCCGCCGAACGCGGCGCCCAGCGCGGCGCCCACGCCCGCGATCTCGTCCTCCGCCTGGAAGGTGCGGATGCCGAACCGCTTGTGCTTGGACAGCTCGTGCAGGATGTCGGAGGCCGGCGTGATCGGGTAGGACCCGAGGAACAGCGGCAGCTTCGACTGCACCGAGGCCGCGATCAGGCCGTACGCCAGGGCCTGGTTGCCGGAGATGTTGCGGTACAGGCCGGGGGTGAGCCTGGCCGGCTTGACCTCGTACGACACCGAGAACGACTCGGTGGTCTCTCCGAAGTTCCACCCCGCCTGGAAGGCCGCGATGTTGGCGTTGGCGATGTCGGGCTTCTTGGCGAACTTGGCCCGCAGGAACTTGACGGTCGCCTCGGTCGGCCGGTGGTAGAGCCACGACAGCAGCCCGAGGGCGAACATGTTCTTGGCCCGCTCGGCGTCCTTCTTGGAGATGTCGAAGCCCTCAAGGGACTTGACCGTCAAGGAGGTCAGCGGGACGGCGTGCACGCGCCACGCCTCCATCGAGCCGTCCTCCACCGGGCTGGCGGCGTAGCCGACCTTCTGCAGGTTGCGCTTGGTGAACTCGTCGGTGTTGACGATCACGTCGGCGCCGGGCGGAAGGTCGCCCAGGTTGGCCTTGAGCGCGGCGGGGTTCATCGCGACCAGGACGTTCGGGGCGTCGCCGGGGGTGAGGATGTCGTGGTCGGCGAAGTGGAGCTGGAAGCTGGACACCCCGGGGAGGGTGCCGGCGGGGGCGCGGATCTCGGCGGGGAAGTTGGGGAGGGTGGAGATGTCGTTGCCGAACTCGGCCGTCTCAGCCGTGAATCGATCACCGGTGAGCTGCATGCCGTCGCCGGAGTCGCCCGCGAAGCGGATGATCACGCGGTCGAGTTGCTGCACCTGCTTGGTCACAGCTCGGACCTCCTGGACGCGCCTGGGCGCCGTCGCTCGTCACACGTTGTCATTTCCATGCTAGATCCCTTGGGGCTGCGCGGGCTTCTTTACGCATGCGCGTCGATCAGGGGCCTGACCTGTGGCCCCGCGACCGCAGCGATCTTCGGACCGGTGCGCCGGGCATCGCGACGATGCCTCGCGGCGCTCCGCGTGTTCTCGGCCGGCGGCGGCTCAGGTGGCGCGAGGGGATGGGGGTACGACCGCCTTGGCCTCCTCACGACCGGGAACGGCTCTGGTACACAGCCCCGCGGCAAGCCTGCCTAGATCAACGTGCAAGCGGGAGTAGAGCAACTTCCGGGTCACGGTCACCAACTATATGTCCACTCCCCCGATGGCCCCCAAGCGTGCGTCAGCCAAAGGTCAGGCCCGTGACGTGTGCCTCGGCGTGACGAGGATCACCTTCGGCGGCTCCCGGCGGCCGTCTCCTAGTCGGGTTCGGGGACGTCCGCGCCGGTCCGCTGCGGTACGGCGGGCAGGGGCTTCGGCCGCTCGGGGACCGTTCCGGGGGCCCTGCCGGATGAGTCCGGCAGCTCCGTGAGGGTCACGCAGGTGTAGCCGCGGGCCTCCAGCCCCTTCAGCACCAGGGGGAGGGCGGCGACGGTCGCCGGGCCCGTGTCGTGCATGAGGATGATCGAGCCGGGGCGGGCCCCGGCGACGGCGCGGCGGGCGACGGCGGCCGGGTCGCGGTCGCGCCAGTCGGAGGTGTCGACGTTCCATCCCGCGATCGCCAGGCCCAGCCGGTGGGCCACGGTGAGCACCCGGGCGCTGACGTGGCCGTACGGCGCCCGCAGCAGGGGGGGCGTACGCCGGGTGGCCGTGGCGATCGCCATCTGGGCGCGGCCGAGGCCGTCGGAGATCTGGTGGTCGTCCAGGGTGGTCAGGTCGCGGTGGGACCAGGAGTGGTTGCCCACCAGGTTCCCCGCGGCGCTGATCCGCTCCACCATGCCGGGCTGGGCCCGGGCGCTCTCGCCCGTGGCGAAGAAGGTGGCGTGGGCGCCGAACTGCGACAGGATGGCCAGCAGGCTCCCGGTGGCGGGGCCGGGCCCGTCGTCGAAGGTCAGCGCCACGCACTTGGCGACGGCGCAGCCGCCCGGCGGGCTCTCGCGGGTCTCGCCGTCGTCGACGGGGACGGACGGCGGGGTGCGCGGCATGGAGGACGGGGTGGCGGCGTCCACGGCGTCCCGGGTGCGGCGCCCGAAGTCCGACAGCAGGGCGGCGGCCCTGTCGCGCGGCACCGCGACCGCGATCCGTCCCATGCGGGCCGGGCCCACCTGGCCGTCGTCGAACTCGGCCACCAGGTCGCCGTGCGGGTTGAAGTTCAGCGAGTCGAACAGGGCGCGCCGGGGCAGCACCGCCTCGGTGCGCACGGCGGGGGCCAGGCGCCGCAGGCGGTCCTTCACGAGCGCGGACAGCGAGGCGAGCGCCGCGTCGTCCTTCAGGAGCCCCGCCGAGTCGTGCACGCGGCGCGCGGCGGCGTCGTACCAGTAGGTGGTGAGGGAGTTGCGCCAGCTCTTCCCGTCGTAGCGGCCGGTGCGCACGCGCACGCCGTACACGCTCGCGGAGGCGGCGGTGAGCTGCCCGTCGATGTTGAGCTCGCCGGCGCGCTCGGCGGCCTTGGCCCCGGCCTTCGGCGCGAGATAGCCGCGGACGGCCGCCGAGGTGGCCCGCTCGACGGCGGCGTTCAGCTCGGGGGCCGCGGCGAGCACCGGGTGGCTCACGTACAGGTGCGGGACGCGGGACTCGCCCGACACCGTCCGCACCGACAGACCGGTGACCGTCGAGGGGTCCACGAAGTTGATCGTGGTCGGCTGCGCGGGAAGGGTCGCGGGCTCTCGCGGGCGCGAGGAGGGCAGCGAGATGCCGCAGGCGGCCGAGACCGCGACCAGCAGCGCGATACCCCCGGAGAGGCGCGAGCGGGACATGAGTGCCAGATTACGCAGCCGCCCTACTCATTTACTGACATATGGGGTGAAAGGCGACACGATTTTGACCGCACCGGGTAGTGGGGGGATGACGCAAGGCGAACTCCCGGCCGGTGTCCGAAGCTTCCCCCGCCTCGCCAGGGACGGGCGAGGAAGACGGGGTTACGATCGGTGCTCAGGCCGTGCCCCGGGGCCCGCGCTGCCAGGCAGGAGGCTAGATGAGCGGATATTTCAGCTCTTACGCCATCGTGGCGGTGCTGATCGCGATCGGCGTGGCCATCTTCGCCGCGGGCCTGCTGGTCAGCCGGCTGCTGCGCCCCGACCATCCCACGCGCGAGAAGCTGACCACCTACGAGTGCGGGGTCGACCCCGTGGGCGAGGGCTGGGCCCAGTCGCAGATCAGGTACTACGTGTTCACCTACCTCTACGTCGTCTTCGCGGTCGACGCGGTGTTCCTGTTCCCGTGGGCCACGGTCTTCGCGGCGCCCGGCTTCGGCCTGGCCACGCTCGTCGAGATGTTCGTGTTCCTGGCCTTCATCGCGCTCGGCATCCTGTACGCCTGGCGCAAACGCGTGCTCGCCTGGACCTGACGAAGAGGGGAGAATGCCGCTCATGGTCGCCCGCGATCTGCCCATGCCCAGCGTCGGGCCGGTGTCCCGGCTCGCCCCCAAGCCCATGCGCTTCATCCTGAACTGGGGACGCCGCTACTCGCTGTGGGTCTTCAACTTCGGCCTGGCCTGCTGCGCCATCGAGTTCATCGCCACCTCGATGAGCCGTCACGACTTCATCCGCTTCGGGGTGATCCCGTTCGCCAACGGGCCGAGGCAGGCCGACCTGATGATCGTCTCCGGCACGGTCACCGACAAGATGGCCCCGGCCGTCAAGCGGCTCTACGAGCAGATGCCCGACCCCAAGTACGTCATCTCGTTCGGCGCCTGCTCCAACTCCGGCGGCCCCTACTGGGACTCCTACTGCGTCACCAAGGGCGTCGACCAGATCATCCCGGTCGACGTCTACGTCCCCGGCTGCCCGCCCCGGCCCGAGGCGCTGCTGTACGGCATCATGAAGCTCCAGGAGAAGATCGCCGGGGAGTCCCTCGGCGACCGCTACGCCGCGCGCCGGCCGGCGCTCGGCGCGGGGGCCACGACGGCGCCGCCCGCGGGGGCCGTGCCGGGGGACGGCGACCGGTGAGGGCCGCCGTCGAGCGGCGCTTCGGGCAGCGCGCCGAGATCAGCGAGTCGTTCGGTGAGATCACCGTCGACGTCGCCCCCGCCGACTGGATCGAGCTGCTCACCTTCGCCCGCGACGAGCTCGGATGCGTCTTCTTCGACTGGCTGACCGGCGTGGACGACCCTCCCGAGGGCTACACCGTGGTCGCCCACCTCTACGACCCCGTCGAGCACGCCCACCTGCTGCCGCGCACCCGGGTGCCGCGCGCCGACCCGCGCCTGCCGACCTGCACGGGGGTCTTCCGGGGCGCCGACTGGCACGAGCGCGAGACGTTCGAGATGTTCGGGGTGGTCTTCGACGGCCACCCGTACCTGGTGCCGCTGCTGCTGCCCGACGGCTTCGAGGGCCACCCGCTGCGCAAGGAGTTCATCCTGGCCTCGCGGGTCGCCAAGCCGTGGCCGGGTGCCAAGGAGCCGGGGGAGTCCGGGCAGGGCTCGCCCAGCCGCCGCAAGACCCTGCCGCCGGGCGTCCCGGCCGACTGGGGCCCGGCGGCCGCGGTGCCGCCGCCGGTCCGCGGTCCGCGCGCCGTCCGCCGGGAGGCCGAGACGGGGGAGGCCGGCGATGGCTGAGGTGCTCGACGTCGCGCTGCGCCTGGCGGTGATCGTCGTCGCGTTCCTGACACTGCCGCTGATCGTCGGGCAGATGGAGCACAAGGCGATGGCGCACATGCAGTCGCGCCTCGGCCCGATGTACGCCGGCGGGTTCCACGGGTGGGCCCAGCTCATCGCCGACGGGGTGAAGTTCGTCCAGAAGGAGGACGTCATCCCGGCGGCGGCCGACCGGCGGGTGTTCTCGCTCGCCCCGGCCGTGGCGCTGGTGCCCTATCTGGTGGTGATGGTCGTCATCCCGGTGGGCCCCGGCCTGTACGGCGCAGACCTCGAAGCGGGCCTGTTCTTCGTGCTCGCGGTGATGGGCGTGGGCGTGCTCGGCTCGATCATGGCCGGGTGGTCGTCGGCCAACAAGTACTCCGTGCTCGGCGGCATACGCTCGGCGGCCCAGCTCATGTCGTACGAGCTGCCGCTGGTGCTCGCCGCCTCGTCGGTGGCCATGGCCGCCGGCACGCTGTCGCTGCCGGGCATCGTCGAGGCGTGGCAGTGGTGGTGGCTGCCGTGGCAGGCCGTCGGCGGCGTCGTGTTCTTCGTCGCGGGCATGGCCGAGCTGCGCCGGCCGCCCTTCGACATGCCGATCGCCGAGTCCGAGATCATCATGGGCCCGATGACCGAGTACACCGGCATCCGGTTCGCGCTGTTCATGCTGACGGAGTACGTCGGCATCGTGGTCCTGTCGGCGCTCACGACCGTGCTGTTCCTCGGCGGCTGGCAGGGCCCGCTGCTGCCCGGCCCGGTGTGGACGCTCATCAAGATCTTCGTGCTGGCGTTCGTGGTGATCTGGGCCCGCGTGTCCTTCCCCCGCCTGCGGGCCGACCAGCTCCAGAAGCTCGCGTGGATCGGCCTGGTGCCGCTCGCCCTGGCGCAGCTCGCGCTGACCGGCGTGGTGAAGGTGCTCATCGGCTGAGCGGCGTCCCCGGCCCGGCGGCCCTCGGGCCGCCGGGGATCACGACAGGTAGACCGTGAGCTCCACCAGGTCGGGGGTGAGGTGCGGCGGCAGGTCGAGGGCGAGCGACATCTCCTCGGCCGAGACGAACCCGCCGACGCCGTCACGGGCGTCGACCACGCGCCGCGCCAGCTCGGGTGTCATCCCGGGCAGGTCGGCGATCACCCGGGCGGGGGCGTGGTTGACGTCGACCAGCCCGCCGTCGTCGTACCGCCGCGGGAGGTCGGGGCGGCCGATGCGCAGCTCGCGGGCGAGCAGGGGATCGCGGGCCGCCAGCTCGCGCGCCTCCTGCCGCAGCTCGCGGCGCCGCTGGGCGAACGCCACGGCGTGGTCGTTGAGGTCGGGCTGCTCGAACACCCTGCGCCGGATGATCAGCGAGTGGACGGTGCCGCCGAGCCAGTTGCCCATCGCCCCCAGGAACGCGCCGACCTCCAGCCAGTCGGGGTCGGGAAGGTCGCTGGCCACGCCGACGAAGAACGTCACCCAGCCGATCGCGTAGATCGCCGCCGACAGGGCCAGCATCCTGCTCTTCAGCTTCGCCGCGGCGGCTCCGATGGTGAACGGCGTGGCGGCGCCGCAGGTGAGCAGTGGCGCGATGGCCCAGAAGACGCTGGCGGCGCCGGTGGACGACGGCGTGCCGGGCGGGGGGAACGGCGGCGGCGGGACGTGCCCGCCCGGATGGCCGGGGGCGCCGTAGGGGCCGGGGCCGGGATGGTGGCGCGGCGCGAGGCCGTACTGGCCGGACGGCGGGAGAGGGAACGGCGTGCCGCCGTGCTGCGGGCCCGCCTGCGGGGGCCGGAACGGCAGGTCACCGCGCCGGAGCCCGGGCTGCCCTGGCCGGTAGGGCGTGTCGGCGGGGCGGGGGCCCGGCTGCGGCGGGCGGAAGGCCGGGTCGCCGTGCCGGGGGCCGGGCTGCGGCGCGCGCGAGGGCGCCTCGCCGTGCCGGGGACCCGGCTGCGGGGGACGGCGGTACGGAGCCTCCGGCCGGCCCGGCTGCGGGGGACGGGCGAAGGTGTCTCGCGGGCCGGGAGCGTCCTGCGGGCCGGGCCTCGGGCCCGGCGGCGGGGCGTCCCGCGGGCCCGGCTGCGAGGCGCCCGGGGCCGGGCCGGCGTGCCGCGGGCCGGGCCACGCGGGGCGGTCGTCGCGCCGCGGCGCGGGGCGGCCCGTCTGGCGGGGATGCGGAGCGGTCGGGCCGTCCGGATCGCCGGACCGGGAGGGCTCCGGCGGCCCCGAGCCTGGTCCCCCATGGCCGTTGGTCGGGTGCATAACGCGAGAATACGACCTTCCTCGGTGGCCCGCATCGGTCTGTGGGATCACATAGTCCGCCGGAAAATTCCCCCAAAAGCCTGATGATTTAGGAAAAGGGTGAGGTGGTAGGGGGCCACGCATTCACGAGAACGCCCATGTGCGTCATGATGTTGACCGTGGCCCGTATACCAGGAGAAGGGTTGGCGAAGGGGCTGGCCGTGACCTTCCGCCACATGATCAACAGGGCGGACACCCGGCAGTACCCCGAAGTACAACCCGAACTGCCGCCTCGCAGCCGCGGAGTCATCGCGCTGGTCGAGGAGAACTGCACGGTCTGCATGCTCTGTGCCAGGGAGTGTCCCGACTGGTGCATCTACATCGACTCCCACAAGGAGACCACGCCGGCGCCCGAAGGAGGGCGGCCCCGCGCCCACAACCAGCTCGACCGGTTCGCGATCGACTTCTCCCTGTGCATGTACTGCGGCATCTGCATCGAGGTCTGCCCGTTCGACGCCCTCTTCTGGTCGCCCGAGTTCGAGTACGCCGAGGGCGACATCCGCAACCTGCTGCACGAGAAGGACCGGCTCGCCGAGTGGGCGGCCACCGTCCCGCCCCCGCCCCCGCAGGAGCCGAACGCCGCCCCGCCCAAGGAGATCGCCGCCGCCGCCCAGGGCGCCGCCCGCCCCACCCGCGACCGCCCCGCCCGCGCGGGCGCCCCGGCGTCGAGCGCCCCGCCCGGGACCCCGGGCACCCCGCCCTCCGCCTCGGCCCCCTCGGCGGCGAACCCGGCCGACCCGGCCTCCGGCCCCGCCGCGCCGCCCGCGGCCGAACGCCCGGCGACCAGCCACGCCGCCGTCCGCGCCATCCGCCCCCCCGGCGCCCTGCCCAAGAAACCGGCCCCACCCGCCGCCTCCCCACCCCCCGCCCCACCGGCGGACGCCCCCGAGCCGTCAGAGCGCCCCGGCCCGCCCGCTCACGCCGGCGAGGCGGACGCGCCCGGAGCGCCGGAGCCGTCCCCGGCGCCGCCCACGTCCGGAGGGACGCCGGGCTCGGAGCCCTCGCCTGAGCCGCGCGCCGAGGGCGCGCCCCCAGAACCGCGACGGGGGGAGCCGCCGGAGCCGTCCGGGCCGGTGGAGGGGTCGTGACCTTCGCGCCGCCGGGCCTGTGGCCGCCCAGCGCGCAGGAGGTGGTCTTCCTCCTGCTTGGAGTGGTTGCCGCCGGGTCGGCACTGCTGGTCGTCACCACCCGCCAGATCTTCCACGCCGCCCTGTGGCTGGTCCTGTCGTTCGGCGCGCTCGCCGGGTGCTACCTGGTGCTCACGGCCGAGTTCGTGGCCTGGGTGCAGGTGCTGATCTACGTGGGCGCCGTGGTCGTGCTGCTGCTGTTCGGCATCATGCTCACCCGCGCCCCCATCGGGCGCTCCGCCGACCTCGACTCGGGGAACCGCGTGGCGGCCCTCGTGGTCGCCGTGGCGACCGCAGCAGTCCTGGTCACCACGGTCGTCGACGGCTTCCGCACGGCGTACGCGCCGCTGGAGCCGGGCCGGGGCGGGGCCGAGGCGCTCGGGACGAGCATCTTCCGCAACTGGGTGCTGCCCTTCGAGGCGCTGTCGGTGCTGCTCCTGGCCGCGCTGATCGGCGCCATCGTGCTCTCCCGCACCGACATCGGCGGAAAGGACTGACGTGCACGTCGTCTACCCCGCCGTCCTCGCCGCCCTGCTGTTCTCCATAGGCGTGTACGGCGTGCTCGCCCGGCGCAACACGATCCTGGTGCTGATGTCGGTGGAGCTCATGCTCAACGCCGTCAACCTCAACCTGGTCGCCTTCGACGTGTGGCTGCGCGACGCCCTGCACGGCGGCCAGGTGCTCACGCTCTTCGTCATCGTGATCGCCGCCGCCGAACTGGGCGTCGGCCTCGCCATCGTGCTGGCCGTCTTCCGCAACCGGAGCACCGTGGAGATCGACCACCTCCGCGACCTCGCGGAACTCCCCGACCAGGGCCCGGACGACCCCGAGGGCCCCGGCGGGCCCCGCGGCCCGGACGACGGCGGCCCGCACGACCCGCCCGCCCCCGGCGACCCCGGCCCGCACGACCACACGGCCCTCACCCCGCCCCCGGCACCCTCGCCGCCCGGCGCCCCCGTCCCGACCGGCGGCCCCCGAACCGCCGCCGGGCCCGTGACGACCGCCGGAGACGCCCCCCGCCCCTCCGGGGCCGCGCCGGCGGCGGGCGGCGCCCGATGATCGCCATGGCCGCCGCCGTCGTCCTGCTGCCGTTCCTCGCGGCGATCGGCGGCCTGCTCGGCACCCGGCGGCTCGGACGGGACGGGCCGCCCGGCTCGATCGACCAGGCGGTCTACCGGCGCGCGGCCTGGGTCGCCATCCTGCCCGCCGCGGTGTCGGCCGCGCTCGCCGTCTGGCTGCCGGCCCGCCTGTGGGCGGGGGACGCCGCGTCGTCCGGCCCGCCCGCGACCGGCCAGGCCGGGTTCTGGGACGGATGGCTGCCCGGCGCCGTCGAGGGCACCCTGACCACCGTCGAGACCGGCGCCGTCCCCGTCACCGCGGGCCTGCGGGTGGACGGCCTGGCCGCGATGATCGCCGTCCTGGTGACCGTCGTGGCGCTGGCCGTGCAGATCTACTCGGCCGGGTACATGCGCCACGAGCCGCGCTACCCCTCCTACAGCGCGTTCATCAGCCTGTTCACCAGCGCCATGCTCCTGGTCGTGTACGCGGGGGACCTGCTGGTCCTCTACGTGGGCTGGGAGGTCATGGGGCTGTGCTCCTACCTGCTGATCGGCCACTGGTGGGAGGACCGGGCGAACTCCGGGGCGGCGGTCAAGGCGTTCCTGGTCACCCGCATCGGCGACGTCGGCTTCCTGTTCGGCGTCTTCACGCTCGGCATCGCCGCCGGCAGCTTCCGCATCGACGACGTGCTGGCCGAGGTCCCCGAGATGTCCACGGGCACGCTCGTCGCCGCGACCATGCTGCTGCTGCTCGGGGTGGCCGGCAAGAGCGCGCAGGTGCCGCTGCACACCTGGCTCCCGGACGCCATGGCCGGCCCCACGCCGATCAGCGCCCTCATCCACGCCGCCACCATGGTCGCCGCGGGCATCTTCCTCGTCGCCCGGCTCTACCCCGCCTTCCTCGGCGCCCGCCCCACGCTCGACGCGCTCGCGGTGATGGCGTCGCTGGGCATGCTCGGCGCCGCGCTGGCCGCCCTGGCGCAGGACGACCTCAAACGCGTGCTCGCGTACTCGACCGTCAGCCAGCTCGCCTACATGGCCGGCGGCCTGGCCGCGGGCTCCGACCAGGCGGCGATCTTCCACCTGATCACCCACGGGGCGTTCAAGGCGCTGCTGTTCCTGTGCGCCGGAGCCCTCATCCACGTCGTCGGCTCCAACCTGATGAGCGACATGGGCGGGCTGCGCCGCACGATGACCGTCACCTTCCCCGCCATGACCATCGGGTTCGCCGCGCTCGCCGGCCTGCCGCCCGCCAGCGGGTTCTTCAGCAAGGACGCCGTGCTCGCCGCCGTCGAGCACGCGGCGACCCACCCGGAGGCGTCGCCGCTCACCGACGCGGCGGCCTGGCTGCTGTTCGCCTGCGCGCTGCTCACCGTCGCCGTGACCGGCGCCTACGCCGCCCGCGCGTGGCTGCGCACCTTCTTCGGCGAGAGCCGGGTGGACAACGTCGCGCTGCCCGAGCCGCCGCCCGGCGTCGCCCACGTCTGGGACGGCCGGGAGGCGCCGCCGTCGATGCTCTGGCCGATCGGCGTGCTGGCCGTGCCGGCGCTGCTGCTCGGGTTCGCCGGGGCCGGGCTGCTCGAATGGTCCAGCGCGGTGCTCAGCGTGCTGGTGGCGCTGCTCGGCGCGGGCGTCGTCTACGCCGCCTGGCGCGCCGACCCCGCCGCCGACCCCGCCCGCGTGCTCGGCCCGCTCCGCGTGCCGGCCGAGCGGGCGTTCCACGTCGACGCCGTGTACACGTGGCTGTTCGTCCGCCCCGTCCTGTGGCTGGCCCGCGTGGTGGCGCGAGCGGACGACGCCGTCGTGGACGGCGCGGTCCGCGGCTCGGGCGGCGTGACCGTCGGCGCCGCGGGCCTGCTCCGCCGCGCCCAGACGGGCAACGCCCAGCTGTACCTGACGGGCGTCCTCGCGGGCCTCCTCATCCTCGTCATCGGGGCGGTGGTGCTCGGATGAGCGTCGTGCTGATCGCGCTGCTGGCCGTGCCGCTCGCCGGCGCGGTCGCGGCCATGGCCCTGCCCCGCCGCTCCGAGGGCGATCATGAGCCCGATCTGCGGTGGTTCGGGGTGGGGGTCTCCGGGCTGACGCTCGCGCTGGCCCTCGTGCTGGCGGCGTCGTTCGACTACGGCCGCGCGGGCCGCATGCAGGGCGAGGTCGACGTCCCGTGGATCCCCGGGCTCGACCTGCGGTTCCACCTGGGCGTGGACGGGATCTCGCTGCCGCTCGTCGTGCTGACCGCGCTGCTGACGTTCCTGTGCTTCCTGTACCTGGTGCGGCACCGCCCGGAGACGGGCCGGTTCCGGGCGCTGGTGTTCACGCTGCTCGTGCTGGAAGTCGGCATGATCGGCACCTTCCTCGCGCTCGACCTGCTGCTGTTCTTCGTCTTCTTCGAGATCGTGCTGATCCCGATGTACTTCGTGATCGCCGTCTGGGGCGGCGCCGACCGCCGGGCCGCGGCGGTGAAGTTCATCCTGTACACGCTGCTGGGCTCGGCCGTGCTGCTCCTCGGCCTGCTGCTGGTGTGGAGCGGCACCGGCACGCTGGACATGGTCCGCCTGGCCGAGGCGCACGGCCAGGGGATGGCGCGGGGCGTGCAGATCGTCGCGTTCCTCGCGATCGGCGCCGGGCTCGCCGTCAAGGCGCCGATGTGGCCGCTGCACACCTGGCTGCCCGCCGCGCACACCGAGGCGCCGACCGTCGGGTCGGTGCTGCTGGCCGGGGTGCTGCTCAAGATGGGCACGTACGGCTTCGCGCGCATCGCGATCCCCGTCCTGCCCGAGGGCGCCGCCGCCGTCGCGCCCTGGCTGGGCGCGTTCGCGGTCGCGGGCATCGTCTACGGCTCGCTGGCGTGCCTGGCCCAGCGCGACCTCAAACGCATGATCGCGTACTCGTCGGTGGGGCACATGGGCTTCGTGCTGCTCGGCCTGGCGACGCTCACGCCGGTCGGGATCAACGCGGCGCTGTTCGGCAACATCGCCCACGGGCTGATCACCGGGCTGCTGTTCTTCGTCGCCGGAGGCGTCAAGGAGCGGTACGGCACGGCCCAGATCGCCCGCCTGGGCGGCGGCATGCTGGGGCGGCTGCCGTACCTGGGCTCGCTGCTGACGTTCGCGTGCGTCGCCTCGCTCGGCCTGCCCGGCCTGGCGGGCTTCTGGGGCGAGATGCTCGCCCTGCTCGCCGCCTTCGACCCCGCCCCCGGCCTGTCCCGGCCGCTCTTCCTCACCTTCATGGTCATCGGCGGCGTCGGCACCGTCCTCACCGCCGCGTACTTCCTGCTCATGCTGTCCCGCGTCACCCACGGCAGGCCCGACGAGCCCACGGCCGCCGGCCCGCCGCCGTCCCGGGCCGCGGAGAGCCTGGAGCCCTGGGGCGAGCCCGCGGAGCCCTGGGACGAGACCTCCGACCCCTGGCACCTCCCGGGCCGGCCGGGCGAGCCCGCCGGCGACCACGCTGACGAGCCGGCCGGTGAACGTGCCGCCGAGCGCGGGGGTGGGCATGCGACCGTACCCGCCGGTCAACATGCTGACGAGCGTGTGGGTGAACGTGTCGGTGGAGCTGCTGACGAGGCCGCCGGAGAACGTCCCGGCGATCGGGTGGACGAACGTGCCGGCGAGCCGCTCGTCGCGACCGCCGAGTCCGGCGAGCAGCCCCGCGTCCGCGTACCGGACGAGCTCACCGCCGGGGCCGTGACCACCGCGGCGGCGACCGGCGCGCCCGTCCCGCAGGCCGCCGAGCTCGCGGGGGTCCCCGTCGAACCCGTGGCCGGCGAGGCCGCGGCCCACCCCGCCCACCCGGCCCGCCTCTGGGACGTCACACCCTACGAGCTGGCCGCCTGGACCCCCCTGGTCGTGCTCACGATCGTCCTCGGCCTGTGGCCCAAGGCCCTGCTCGCCCTCACCGACCCGGCCGTCCGAGCCTTCCTGGGGGCGCCATGATCCCGCCCGTCCACACCACCGGCCCGCGGCCCGTCCCCACGGGTGGCGTGGGCCCCTGGCCGATGGCGCCGGCGCTCACCGGCCGGGCCGTGCGGCCTCTCCTGGGGGCGCCGTGATCCAGTCCATCGACTACGCGGCCATCGCGCCGCCGCTGATCCTCGCGGTGTGGGCCGGGCTGGTGCTGCTGCTCGACGCCTTCCTGCCGCGCGGGCCGCGTACGCCCGCCCTGCTCGGCGCCGTCACGCTCGCCGGGGTGCTGGCGGCACTGGGCGCCGTCGTCGCGCAGGCCGTGCGCGCGACCGACATGGAGACCTTCTGCGTCCCGCCCATCTCGCCCGCGGGGCACCCCTCGTGCTCGTTCGTCGTGGACGGCCTCACGCTGGTCTTCGGCGGCATCGTGCTGGCCACCGGCGTGGTCGTGGTGCTGCTGTCGGCCGCGCAGCTCGCCGACCGGTCGATTCCGGCCGGCGAGTGGTACTTCCTGCTGCTGTGCACGCTGACCGGCGCGATCACCCTACCCGCCTCGCGCGACCTGATCATGCTGGTGGTGGCGCTGGAGTTGGCGTCGCTCCCGGTCTTCGCGCTCGCGGCGCTCAAACGGTACGACGCCCGCGGCTCGGAGGCCGCGCTGAAGCTGTTCCTCGTCTCGGTGATCTCCACGGCCGTGATGCTCTTCGGGGTCTCGCTGCTGTACGGCATCACCGGCTCGGTCCACCTCGACCGCGTCGGCGCCGGCCTGTCCCGGCCCGGGGCGCTCCCGGACTCCGCGTTCGGCCTCGCCGGCTCGGGAGGCGCGCCCGCCGGCGTGCTGACCGTCGCCGTCGTCCTGGTGCTGGCCGGGTTCGCGTTCAAGGTCGCCGCCGTGCCGTTCCACCTGTGGGCCGGGGACGTCTACCAGGGCGCCCCGGTGCCGGTGGCGGCGCTGCTGTCGGTGATCTCCAAGGCCGCCGGATTCGCCGGCCTCATCGTCGTCCTGACCATCGCCCTCGCGGGGCAGGCGCGCCTGTGGGCGCCGATCGTCGCGGTGCTCGCCGCCCTAACCATGACCGCGGGCAACCTGCTAGCCCTGCGGCAGCGCCAGGCCGTGCGGCTGCTCGCCTGGTCGTCGGTCGCCCAGTCCGGGTACGTCCTGGCCCCGCTCGGCGCCGGCAGGGCTTCGGCCGGGGCCGCCATCGCGTACCTGGCCATCTACGCGGCGATGAACACCGGCGCGTTCGCCGTCGTGATGCTGGTCGGCCGCGGCCGCGAGCGCACCACGCTGGACGACTACCGGGGCCTGGCGTTCCGCAGCCCCGCCGCCGCGCTCGCGCTGGCGTTCTTCCTCATCTGCCTCGCCGGGCTGCCGCCGGGCCTCGCCGGCCTGTTCGCCAAGATCGTGGTGTTCCGGGAGATCGTCGACGGCGGCCTCGCCTGGCTGGCCGTCGTCATGGCCGTCAACACCGTGATCGGGCTCTACTACTACATCGCCTGGACCGCCCGCCTGTTCACCCCCGACCCCGTGCCCGCCGCCGCGCCGGGCCGCCTGCCCGCACGGCCGGTGGCGGTCGCCATCGGCGTGGCGCTCGCGGTGTCCGTGGCCTTCTCCGTCGCGCCGCAACTGGTGCTCTCCGCCGTCGGCTGACCCCGCAGCGACCCCGCCCCCGTCCGGCTGACCGGATCCGGGGAACGTTCGACCAGGCCACAAGCGTTGCCAGGGTGGAGCGGACATCGGAAAGGGGGAAGCGTGCACAACAACGGCCTGCGTACCGCCGTCCTGCTCGGCGCCCTGACCGCGGCGATCCTCGCGGTGGGAGCCTGGGTGGGGGGCGGCCGGGGTATGCAGCTGGCCGTCTTCGTCGCGCTGGTGACCAACGGCATCGCCTACTTCTTCTCCGACCGCATCGCCCTGTCGGCCATGCGGGCCCGCCCCGTGGGCGAGGTCGAGCAGCCCGCCCTGTACCGCGTGGTGCGCGAGCTGTCGAACGAGGCCCGGCAGCCGATGCCGCGGCTGTACATCTCGCCGACCGTCCAGCCGAACGCCTTCGCCACCGGGCGCAACCCGCGCCGGGCGTCCATCTGCGTCACCTACGGGCTGCTGCAGATCCTCGACGAGCGCGAGCTGCGGGGGGTCGTCGCCCACGAGCTGTCACACGTCTACAACCGCGACATCCTGCTCTCCTCGGTCGCGGCGGCGCTCGCCACGATGATCACGTACTGCAGTTACGTCGCCGTCTTCTTCGGCGGCTCGGGGGACGACGACGAGGGCCCCGGGTTCCTCGGGGCGCTGCTGATGATGTTCCTCGGCCCCGTGGCCGCCGGGGTGATCCAGATGGCGATCTCCCGCTCCCGCGAGTTCCAGGCCGACGAGTCGGGCGCGCGCCTCACCGGCGACCCGCTCGGCCTCGCCTCGGCGCTGCGCAAGATCGAGATGGGCGCGCGGCGGCTGCCCCTCCCCGAGCAGAGCCGCCTGACCTCCGCCTCCCACCTGATGATCGCCAACCCCTTCCGCGGCACCGGGGTGGGCAGGCTCTTCGCCACCCACCCCTCCACCGCCGCCCGAGTGGCCCGCCTCGAACGCATGGCCGGCTACCGCCGCTGACCCGCTTCCCTAGGCAGCCCGTCTGACGTGCACGGCCAGGCGGCCCCCCGGCCTCGCCGCCTGTGAGCGGACGGGGAGGCCGGGTCGGATCGGGGATCACTCCCCGGGCAGCCACCAGGCCCACACCCCGGCCCGCAGGCGGAAGGAGTCGGCCTTCTTCAGCCCGCCCGTGGACGGGTTCACCCCGCGCGCGACGGCGTGCGAGAAGTCGCCGGCCGCGTCCAGGCGCAGCGACCAGAGCGTGAGCGCGCCCGACCGCGTCCACATCAGGTGGTAGGGCAGCTCGTTGCCCGCCAGCCCCATCTCGACGGCCGGGGACACCGCGTCGGTCGACAGGTCGTACTGCCGCAGGCGCGGCTTGCCCGACGTCGAGAAGATGACGACGCCCACCGTCACGCCGTCGTCGGCCAGGGCGACCGGCGCGTTGTTCGACACGACCTGCGGCACCTCGCGGCTCTCGCCGGTGCTGCCGTCGATGCCGTAGACGGAGAACGCGGTGGTGTTGTCCTCGGTGAACCGCGACGTCAGCACCTGCCTGCCGTCCGGGCTGAGCCCCTGGACGGCGTCCCCGCCCGGCAGGCGCTCGACGTCTCCCGCCGTGAGGTCGACGGCCAGGGTGGGCAGCTTGCCGGCCTCGTCGGTGTAGTCGATGACCAGCACGGTGCCGTCGTGCGACAGGGTGGGGTTCACATCGCCCATGCCGATGCCCTTCGGCACCCGCCCGGCCCCGCCGGGAAGGGCGCGCGCCTTGCCGCCGGCGGCCCGGTTCCAGACCAGCCGTCCGTCGGACTTGCGGAAGTACACCAGGCGGCTGCCGTCCCCGCTCACGGCCAGCGGCGCGCTGTTCTCCCTGTCGACCCCGCCGCCGGGCTCACGGGGGAACACCACCGCGTCGCCCAGCACGACCTTGCGCCCACTGCGAAGGTTCAGCGTCCACGCGCCGCACGGCACGGTGGAGCCCTTCTTCGGGCACTCGTCCACCCACGCGTAGCGAATGGCCTCCCCGGCCGCCGCCGCGTCCCGGCCCCCGGCGGACGCGGCACCCGTCCCCGCCTGCGCCGGACCGCTCAGCACGGTCGCCGCCAGCCCGCCGGCCACCACACAGGCGGCAAGCGTGCGCGCTACCTTCATGGGCGCACTCCTTTCGTCATCCCTAATAGATGTCATGACGAGGAGAAAAGTTGTGTCACGATTCAGCGTCGACTCCCTCCCCACCAGACCCGCACGCCCCAGGCGGCGTCCCCTGGGACCGCCCGACACGTCCGCCCCGCGCCGCGTCCCTGGGGACGCCTGACACGTTCCGCCCCGCGCCGCGTCCCCTAGGGGCGCCCGACACGTCCCGCCCCGCGCCGCGTTCCCTAGGGGGCGCCCGACACCGTCCCGCCCCGCGCCGCCTCCCGTAAGAACGCCCAACACATCCGACGGCCCTTGGATGCGATCGGTAGATCGGGACCCACGCGACGCCGGCCGCCGCGGTCCAGCGGTTGGGCATCGGCCAGGCGACCCGGCCGTCCCTCCCCGGAGGGCGGCTGCGGGCCCAGGCGCGCCGCGAGCAGTCGCCGGGCAGCCTCGTCCCGCTGCGGGCAGTTCTCGGCATGCCGCGGGCAGTCCTCGTTCCGCCGCGGGCAGTCCTCAACTCAACCTGAACGGAAATGTTTTCCTGTGGCGTCGCCGAAGGGGATGCCTGCTCGGCCCAGGCCGTCTACCGTCACGGATATGGGGCACTCCTCCTTCAGCATCCGGCTGAACGACGTGCAGACCGAGGCTCTGCTGCGCCAGGCCACTCTGGAAGGGCGCAGGGTCGAGGACATCATCCGCAGCGCCGTGCAGCGGCACATCGAGGCCAGGCAGGTCGCGATCGCCCTCATCGCCCGCTGGAGCCTCGACCGTGAGGACCTCGACGACGCCGCCGCCGCGCTCGACGTCGAACCGCTGACCGACGAGGAGTGGGCCCAGGCCACCCGCCCGCCGATCACCCGGACGCGGGTGTCATGATCCCAGGTCGCGTCCTCGACGTCAGCGCCCTCATCGACATCGCCGTAGCCAAGACGCGCTACTCCCGCCACATCGTGGCCATGTGCCTGTACCGCGGCGGCGGCCTCTGCGTCCCGTCGACCGCCCTGGCGGCCGTCTACTCCATAGCCCCCCTGGACACCCAGGCCGAGCTGTTCGACCTCCTGGCCGGCCCCGGCGTCACCATCGACGACCTCACCGCCGGCAAGGCCCCCGACATCGGCGAACTCCTGGACGGCTCCAACGACGTCGTGGCCGGCCACGTCGTCTGGTGCGCCCGCAACACCCACTGGCCCGTCCTCACCGACCGAGGCGACCACCTCACCCTCCTGGACCCCCGAGTCATGATCGACCCCATCCCCTGACCCAAGGCCCCACCGGCCGCAGACGGGCTCAGGCCTGGACGCCCCCGGCAGAAGCAGCCCTCCGCCCAGCCGACCGTCCCAGCGCCCACCCAGGCGGGTGACATCGGTGCCTGCCCCCGAGGCGGCCGTGCCACCCCTGTCTGCCTCCTCAGGCGGCCGTGCCACCGGTGCCTGCTCCGGACGGCCGTGACAGTGGCACCTGCCCCTGGCGGCCGTGACAGTGGCACCTGCCCCTGGCGGCCGTGACAGTGGCACCTGCACGGGTGGCGTGAGACCGGCGCCTACCCGGACGGTCGTGATAGCAGCGTCCCCACCCCGCACTTGCTTACATGATTACAATAGCCGCGAATCAACTCCAGCCGATCAAGGCACGCCCGGACGCAGCCACCATAGGAGTGATCACGCGTGATCGTCGAATACATCCGCTACCGCGTGCCGTCCGAGCGCGCGGAGGAGTTCGAAGCGGCATACCAGCGAGCGGCCGCGTCCCTGGCGAGCGCGCCGCAGTGCGTGGACTACGAACTCGCCCGGTCCACCGAAGAGCCCGGCGTCTACATCCTGCGCATCACATGGACGTCGGCCAAGGACCACCTGGAAGGCTTCCGCCGAGGCGACCTCTTCCCGGCCTTCTTCGCCGAGATCCGCCCCTACGTGGACGACATCGAGGAGATGCGCCACTACGAACGCACCCCCGTGCACGGCCCGGGAGCCTCGGCCCCCACCCTCTACACCTGGGCGGGCGGCGCCGATGCGTTCGAGCGGCTCACCGAGAGGTTCTACGAGCTCGTCCTCGCCGACGACCTGATCGGCCCCCTGTTCAAGGGCATGGACCCCGGCCACCCCCGCTTCGTGGCGATGTGGCTGGCCGAAGTCTTCGGCGGCCCCGCCCGCTACACCGCCGAGCGCGGCGGCTACCCCCACATGCTCTCCATGCACCTGGGCAAGGCGATCACCGAACCGATGCGCCGCCGCTGGGTGAGCCTGCTGACAGACGCCGCCGACGAGGTAGGGCTCCCCGACGACCCCGAGTTCCGCGCCGCCTTCACCGGCTACATCGAATGGGGCACCCGCCTGGCCCTGTCCAACTCCCAGCCCGGAGCCCATCCCCCCAAGAACGCCCCCGTCCCCCACTGGGGCTGGGGCGTAGCCCCTCCCTACATCGCCTGACCCCCAACAGGAGACCGAGCCCCACGCCGCCGTAAGAAGAGACCCCCTCCCGGCGCCGGCCGTCCCGCGCTTCCCGCGAGAGCTACGATCCGCTCATGTCGCACCTGGGACTGATCACCCTCGTCGTCCGTGACTACGACGAGGCCATCGCCTTCTACGTGGACGTCCTCGGCTTCGAGCTCCTGGAGGACACCGTCCTCGACGAGCGCAAGCGCTGGGTGACCGTCCGCCCCAGAGGGGCCAGGGAGACCGCCCTCCTGCTGGCCCGCGCGGCCACCCCCGACCAGGAGACCCGGATCGGTGACCAGACCGGCGGCAGGGTGGGCATGTTCCTCTACACCGACGACTTCACCCGCGACCACGACCGCTTCACCTCAGCAGGCGTACGTTTCATCAGACCCCCGAGCCACGAGCCCTACGGCACCGTAGCCGTCTTCGAAGACCTATACGGCAACCGCTGGGACCTCCTCCAACCCACAACCCCACCCGACGCTCCCACAACGACACCCCCCACGCACAACTCAGCCAAGACGCCTAGCAGCTAAGAGACCGAGCATCCCCGAGCAAAGCCGGCCGAGGCATAAAGCGTCCGGGAACGGGCGGCCGAGGCATAAAGCGTCCGAGGACGGGCGGCCGAGGCATAAAGCGTCCGAGGGACGAGTGGCCAAGGCGCAGAGCGCCGGGAACGAAGCGTCCGGGAGGCGCAGAGCGGGCCGAGGCATGCCGCGTCCGGGGGGCGAAGCCGGCCGAGGCGTGCAACGTCCGGAGGGTGGAGCGGCCGAGGTGCATGCGGCCGACGAACGGAGCAGCCGACGCGAAGTGCCGGGGGCGAACTGACCGAGGCAAGCCGCGACCCAAGGCAAAACCGAGGCAAGCCGCGACCCAAGGCAAAGCTTCCGAAGGCGGAGCTGCCCAAGGCGTAAAGCGTCAGCGGACGGAGCGGCCGAGGCGCAAGAGAGACTCCCGCCCCCGTGCGCCCCGGATCTCCTGATGGCTCCTGAACCGAACGTGACGCTCAGCTCGGCCCCATGACCGCCCGATCGCTACCTGTAGTTGGTGAACTGCAGGGCGATGTCCAGATCCTTGCCCTTGAGCAGGGAGATGATGTCCTGGAGCTCATCCTTCTTCTTCGAGCTCACCCGCAGCTCGTCCCCCTGGATCTGCGCCTTGACGCCCTTGGGCCCCTCATCGCGAATGATCTTGGAGATCTTCTTGGCGTGCTCCTGGTCGATGCCCTCCTTGAGGCTCACGACCAGGTGGTACTCCTTGCCAGACAGCTTAGGCTCACCGGCGTCGAGCACCTTCAGAGACAGACCCCGCTTGATGATCTTCTCCTTGAACACGTCGAGGACGGCGCTCGCGCGCTCCTCGCTGTTCGCCTTGATCTGGATGTCGTCCTGCCCCGACCAGGCGATGCTCGCCCCCGTGCCCTTGAAGTCGAAGCGGTGCCCGACCTCCTTGACCGTCTGGTTCAGCGCGTTGTCGACCTCCTGCCGGTCGATCTTGCTAACCACGTCGAAACTACTGTCGGCCATCGGTGTAGGTGTCCTCTCTCGTCCCCCCGACCCTAGCGACCCAGACCCCCCCGCGTGCAGACCACCACCGCACCGCCGGGTGTCACAGCCACGCTGGAAGTCCGCTATTCTTCTTGCTGTCACCGCGCAAGCGAAGACACGGCAGGTTGCCCGAGTGGCCAAAGGGAGCGGTCTGTAAAACCGTCGGCTCAGCCTACGCAAGTTCGAACCTTGCACCTGCCACCGGGAATTTTCCCAGCTCAGAGGCCCCCCGGGGCCTCTTTTGCTTTCCAGGGGCATGCAGTCAGACGCAGCTAGAAGCGGTCGTTTGTCACTGCTCCCGGCATGTACGCGGAATGGATCATGATCCGTTTACCCGTGTTGGCTACCCACCCCACCACCGTCGGCGAGATCCACCCGAAGGTCGGCCACTGTCAACGTCACTATCTGTAAGAGTCGGTTCTCGCCCTGCTTGAGTCACAGAGACTACTTCGTCCGCGTCTCACGAGAGTCTGACAGAGAGTGCGACGGCAGGGCCGCCGTCTCATCCACTACGCCGGTGCGATGAGGGCCGCGTAGTGCTCGGCCGTGGTTGGCTGGTCGGACAGTGATCCGTCCCCGCGGGGGATGTCAAGCGGTTGACCATTGCGCGTGAATGCGACGGCGGTGATGTCGGGCTGGCTGGTGAGGGTGCAGACGATCTGACCGAAGGCGAGGATCTCGTCGGTGCGACTGGTGTCGGTGAGGCTGTCGATCACCTCGACGGTGGCGACGGTGCCGACAACACGGATGCCGGTGATCGTGGTGGTGCCGGTCAGGGCGCTGGTGATGTCGGCGTCCTCTTCGGCGTCGGTGGGTCCGGTCAGCAGCGCCTGACGCAGGTCGTCGACGGTGGCGGGCATGCGGGCGCGGCGTACCACGGCGACGAGCTTGTCGTTGCGCAGGAAGTAGATGGGCTGCGCGACGGTGCCTTCCGGCCGCTGGTCGGGCCCGGCGGGCGGTGAGGGTTCGGACAGCCCGCGCGAGGGTGGTAGCTCGCGCGGTGTCTGTTCTGCGGGTACGCCACACCCAGCGGGCAGTAAAGCGATGGCGGTGGCCAGGGTGGCCAGGGTGGCCAGGGTGGCCAGGCGGCGGGTCATGGGGTGCATACGGGGAGTTCGACGTGGAACCGGGCGCCTCCACCGGGCCGGTCATGCACGGTGACGCGCCCGCCGTGGGCGTGGGCGTGTCGTGTGACGAGAGCCAGGCCGAGGCCGGTGCCGTCGGTGTTGCCCCGTGCGTTGGCGTTTCGTCCGCGGACGAAACGACCGAAGATGATCTGTTTGTCGTCGTCGGTGACGCCGGGACCCTGGTCGTCGACATCGAGGAAGCAGGTTCCGGCGGTGGCACCGATGCGCACGGAGGTGGGCCCGCCGGCGTATCGGACGGCGTTGTCGAGCAGGTTGCCGAGCAACTGGGTGACACGGCGCCGGTCGACGTGCCAGGTGACGTCTATGCCGGCGTCGACGGTGACAAGGCTGTCGGGCAGGCCACGGGAACGGCATGCCTGACGGGCCAGATCGGCGACGTCGACCGGGCCACGCTCGACGGGCTGGTCGCTGCGAGCCAGTTCCAGCAGGTCGGTGACGAGTGCCTGAAAGCGTGTGACTTCGGCTGCGACGAGGTGGGCGGCGGTCGCGGTGCGCGCGTCGAGGTGCTCGCGGCGGCGGGTCAGGACACTGGTGGCCGCGGACAGTGTCTGCAGGGGGGAGCGCAGTTCGTGGCTGACGTCGGCGGCGAAGCGGCGGTCGCGCCGCAGGCGTTGCGACAACTCGTCGACCATCTGGTTGAAGGAGGTGGTGAGCCGTTCCAGGTCCGGTTCGGTGGTGGGGTCGAGTCGGGTGCCGTAGCCGCCGGCGGTGATGGATTCGGCGGCGTCGGCGACCGCCGTGAGGGGCCGTAGGGCGTAGCGGGTGGTGTACCAGCCCAGCGCCGCTCCGGCCGCGGCGGTCATGATCGCCACGGCGGTGAGGCTCACCGACAGCAGGTACAGGGTGGATTCGAGTTCCTCCAGGGAGCCGATCTGGTAGAACGTGGTCGACGCCGACAGCGGTATCGCCACCACGAGGGCGGGTCGCCCGTTGGCGTGCGTCCGCTGCATCGCGGCGCGGCCGGGCTGGGCGAAGTCACGAAGGGTTCGGGGGATGGCGGTCCCCACGTCGACGCCGGCGTCGACGGCGTACCAGGTGCCGTCCCGGTGCAGCACCGACAGTCGGTTCTCACCGGTGTCGAGGGTGCGCAGGATCTGCGCGACGTCGGGCTTGTCGCCGTCGAGGCCCTCGCGCACGACGTCGGCGTCGGAGGTGGCGGCCCGCGCGATGGTGCGTTCGCGTTCCTCGATGAGCAGGTCGCGGGTCAGTTGGTAGGACACCAGCGCCATCGCCGCCGACAGGGTCAGCGCGCTGACGGTGAAGCCGGCGGTGACCCGGGTGCGCAGGCCGGTACGTTTCATCGTTGCAGCTTGTAGCCGAGGCCACGGACGGTGACCACGTGCCGGGGGGTGCGCGGGTCGTGCTCGATCTTGTGGCGGAGCCGGCCGACGTGCACGTCGACGATGCGTTCGTCGCCGGTGTCGTACTCCCACACCCGTTGCAGCAGCTGCTGGCGTGACAGCACCCGGCCCGGGTGATCAGCCAGCTCGCACAGCAGTCGGAACTCGGTGCGGGTGAGCGCGACCGCGTCGCCGGCCAGCCGGACCTCGCCCGCCTCGGGGATGATCTCCAGGTCGCCGAACCGCAGTGCGGGTACCGGCTCGGCCAGGGTGGTGCGCGAGCGCCTGCGCAGGGCCCGCAGCCGCGCGGACAGTTCCTTGACGGCGACGGGCTTGACGACGTAGTCGTCGGCGCCGGCTTCCAGTGCGGCGACGATGTCATGGGTATCGTCGCGGGCGCTGACCACGACGATCGGCACGTCGTCGTCGCGGCGCAGCTGCCGGATCGCCTCGAAGCCGTCCATCCCGGGCAGCATAAGGTCGACCAGGACGGTGTCGGCCGGCTCGGCGCGATGTGCGCGCAGTCCTTCCTCCGCGGTGCCGGCTCCCCGCACGGTGTATCCCTCGTCTTCCATGGCCAGCATCAGTGACAGGCGGATCCGGTCGTCGTCCTCGATCACCAGCACTGCGCTCATGTTTGCATCATCGCCTGTTCCGGGCAGGCGCGCGCAGGCGCGGTGGCTCCGGACGGGTTTGTCATCCGACTGTCATACCTGCGTGTAGTGACCGCCATACCGCCCGAGCATCCTCGTAGCAGGCGCTGGCGGGAGGTGTGGACATGCGGAGGCCGGTGACACCGGCGCCGCGCGCCCGCGCCGTCGCGGTGGTGCGGGTCCGAGTCGATCAACCTGGATCCGGCATCCGCCGGTCAGGCCGGTGCCGTGCTCGACGCCGCTCTGGGCCGGTGCCTGGCGCGGCTGGTCGTCGACTCGGCCGGTTGTGCGTTCACCGACGCAGCCGGCATCGCCCCGCCGGCGCGCATCGGCCCGCCGGGACGACGGGCGGCTGCAGCCGCGATCGGCCCGTCCCCTGGTTCGGCGCGTCCGCACCTCGCCCGCGTCGACGGCGTCCCGCGCCTCGGCACGAAAGCCCGCTATGACGAATCGCACCATGCTTTGCGAGACATGCCACGAGGAGGGTAGATCATGACTGTTTCAGGAATCATCACCGCGTTGATCGTCGGTTTGATCGTCGGCGCGCTGGGGCGCTGGATCGTCCCGGGTAAGCAGAACATCCCGATCTGGGTGACCATGGCCATCGGTGTGGTGGCCGCCCTGCTGGGCACCATCCTCGCCCGGGCCGTCGGCATCGACACCTCCGGCTTCAGCCTGCTTACCCTGCTGGTCCAGATCGGCCTGGCCGCTCTCGGGGTGGTGGTGGTCGCCGGTACGGCCAGACGCCGCCGTACGCCCGAAGCGCAGTGACCGACCCGGCCCCATCGCCTGCTCACAACTGTGGAGGTACCACCCATGCGTGCCCTGCTCATCGCCGTCGGCACCGTCGCTCTGGTGCTCATCCTGCTCGGCGTCATCATCGAAGCCGTGCAGTGGCTGCTGATCATCGGTCTGGTCGCGCTCGTCGCGGCGATCGTCCTCGGTGTCGTGCACGCCCGCCGTGCGTTGCATGAGCATTAGCACCCGGCATGCCGTGCCAGGTGAACGATCGACAAGGAAGGCGACCCCCATATGTCCGGCTACGGCGTGCAACTGGCGCTGGTGCTGACGCTGGTGCTGCTCAACGCCGTGTTCGCCGGCAGCGAGATGGCCCTTGTCACCTTGCGTGACAGCCAACTGCGGCGCCTGGAACGCACCTCGCGCGGCGGACAGGTTCTGGCGCGACTGGCCCGCGACCCGAACCGGTTCCTCGCCACCATCCAGATCGGCATCACCCTAGCCGGGTTCCTGGCCTCTGCCGCCGCGGCGGTTTCCCTGGCAGAACCGTTGATCGCCCCGCTGGGCTTCCTCGGCTCTGCCGCCGAACCCTCCGCCATCGTGCTGGTCACCGTCGTACTCGCGTTCATCACCCTGGTGCTGGGCGAGCTGGCACCCAAACGCATCGCCATGCAACGTGCCGAAGGGTGGGCACTGCTCGTCGCACGCCCGCTGAACCTGCTCGCCACTGCGTCCCGCCCGGCGGTGTGGCTGCTCGGCAAGTCCACCGACATGGTCGTGCGGCTCACCGGCGGCGACCCGCACGCCGCCCGCGAAGAGGTAGGCATCGAGGAAATCCGCGACATGGTCGCCACGCAACGCGGTTTCTCCGCCGAGCAGCGCACCATCATCAGCGGCGCATTCGAGATCGCCGACCGGATCCTGCGCGAGATCCTCGTCCCGCGCCGCGACGTGACCCACCTGCCCGCCACCCTGCCCGCTGCTGAGGCGCTACGCAGGCTCATCGACTCCGGACGTTCCCGCGCCCCCGTGACCGGGCCCGTCGGCCTCGACGACGTCGTCGGCATCGTGCACCTGCGCGACCTCATCGACGCCGACGGTGCGGTCGGTGAGCACACCAGCCTGCCGCCGTTCCTGCCGGAAACCCTGAAGGTCTCCGACGCCCTGCGGCAGATGCGTCAGCAGCGCCAGCAGTTCGCGCTGGTCGTCGACGAACGCGGCTCCGTCGACGGCATCGTCACCATGGAGGACCTCGTCGAGGAGATCGTCGGCGAGATCTACGACGAGACCGACCGTGACGTGCAAGCCGTCGTGCACGAACCCGACGGCGTGATGCTTCTGGCCGGTGCCTTCCCTCTGCACGACCTGGCCGACATCAGCGTCGACCTCGGCGACGAGCCGGACGGCGACTACACCACCATCGCCGGGTTGGTCCTGGCCCGCCTCGGCCACATTCCCACCGCCGCCGGTGAGCAGGTCGACCTCGGCCGGCACACCGCGCAGGTCGTCGAGGTCACCGGACACGCCATCACCAAGATCCGACTGCGCCCCCGCACGAACAACCCGGTCGACGATGCGGAGACGCCGGCGGCGCAATCGGCGTCGGCGTAGGCCTGCCGGCGGTCAACCGACACGCCTGGCACAGAAGTCCGGCAGGACAAGCCACTTCGGCCGCCGCGGTGGGTGAGCCGGGTGGGCTCTCCGGCGCGTAGCGCGGCGTCCACCTGGGCCTCGGCCTCGCGTTGGCGGCCCCTTCCGACCGGTGGCGCGCCTGTGGAGATGATCGTACGCAGGCTCGGGATGTGGTGCGCCGGCTACCGCTTCCCGACGGTGTAGGTCAGATGTGTCACCCGGGATGACGCAAACCAGAAACACTACGCTCACCTGCCCGCCAAGATCATGAACGACTCACGGTGACGCAGCAGAACCCCTTGCCACCACCGAATCTGCGACAGAGCCGTCAACTGGACACCCCCGATCGCACCCGCTGGTCGGTGCGGAGGCCGCCTACTTCGGGGGAGGGGGTGGTGCCTGGTGAGGTGGGCGGGATCACTGATTGGGGGGTGTGTCTTGCTTTATTTCGGAGGGCGGCCGAAAGTTTCATTCGATGTTTGTGCACTCCATCGTAGGCCGTGAGGCTTAACCAGGGGTGATGTTGTTTTGTTAGAGGCTGGCACTTCGCAATCTTTCGGGGAGCGCTGACATCTCGTCAGGGTGGGACGAACACTGGCGCCATCGACAGGGCCCACGCACTGTCGTGCCAGGTCACTCGCCCTGCGGCCTGGTCCTTCTGGCGTCGGCTGTGTGGCGAGCGGGCAATCTCGCCGTGTCGTGCGCGGCCGACGCGTGGTTGCCGTCGTCCCTGGCCGCCGACGGCTCCGCCGGGTCCACGCCGCCTGACCCACGCCAGCCCTCATGAGGAGGAAGCGCGCACATGAACGACGTCCCCGCCCGCCCGAAGAGCCCCAGACGCATCAGGGTGCTTCTCGGCCGTGCCTTCGCCGTGGCGCTGGCCGCGGTGCTGACGATGGTGCCCGGCATCGCCAACGCGGCCATCACCACCAACCAGACCGGCACGAACAACGGCTACTTCTACTCGTTCTGGACCGATAGCAACGGCACGGTCTCGATGGAACTCGGATCCGGCGGCAACTACAGCACCTCATGGCGTAACACCGGAAACTTCGTCGCCGGCAAGGGGTGGGCCACCGGCTCACGCAGGACCGTGAGCTACTCGGGGAGCTTCAACCCGTCGGGCAACGCCTATCTGACCCTCTACGGATGGACGAGAAACCCGCTCGTGGAGTACTACATCGTCGACAACTGGGGCACCTACCGGCCCACGGGGACGTACAAGGGCACCGTCACCAGCGACGGCGGCACGTACGACATCTACCAGACGACGCGCTACAACGCCCCCTCCATCGACGGCACCCAGACCTTCAACCAGTACTGGAGCGTCCGGCAGTCGAAGAAGACCGGCGGGACCATCACGTCGGGCAACCACTTCGACGCGTGGGCGCGCAACGGAATGAGCCTGGGCAGCCACTACTACATGATCATGGCCACGGAGGGATACCAGAGCAGCGGCAACTCCAACATCACGGTCGGCGACTCCGGTGGCGGCGGTGGCGGCGGCGGTGGCGGTGGCGGCGGCGGTGGCGGCTGCACCGCGACGCTGTCCGCCGGTCAGTCGTGGAGCGACCGGTACAACCTCAACGTCGCGGTCAGCGGCTCCAGCAACTGGACCGTCACGATGAACGTCCCGTCGCCCGCGAAGGTCCTGTCCACCTGGAACATCAGCGCCAGCTACCCCAGCGCCCAGGTGTTGACGGCCAGGCCCAACGGCAGCGGCAACAACTTCGGCGTCACCATCCAGACCAACGGCAACACGACCTGGCCGTCGGTCTCCTGCAGCGCCGGCTGACGTCCCACCCCGCGGAACACCGCACCTGTGGCGGGGGGGGGGGGGGGGGGGGGGGGGGGCGCCCCCCCCGCGCGGGGGCCGCGGGCCCCCCCCCGCCCCCCGGGGCCCCCCGCCCCCGGGGGGGGGGGGGGGGGGGGGGGGGGGGGGGGGGGGGGGGCTGGAGCGTGCCCCTGTGCCGGGGCCGTGTCCCGTCGGGCGGGTGTGGCGTGCCGATTCGTCTGGTCCTTTCCGGCGT
>NZ_JARWAC010000022.1 GCF_029846175.1 Sphaerisporangium sp. TRM90804
CGGGGTGTGTGAACACCAGGGCCGCGACAGCGGACAGCACTACGGCGCAGGCACCGGCCAGCGCCGCGATCGTTCGCTTCATCCGCTCTCCTTTGGTCGACGATGTCGGTTTCTTCTCTGCCTGGCACACGGGACCACGTCGCCACCGAGCTCGCGGGGGGTCTCGCCGCACGCCGGTATAGAGGCGGGCTCACACCGTGGTCAAGGCACCACCGGACGGCCGTGACGGCACACGCCCGGGGACCACGTCAATCCCCTGCATATCAAGCTACTTGCTATACAGGCCCTTGATATGGGACACGAAACTTTCACCCGAGGGACCGCACGTTATCGCCCTCCCCGCGCCCCCTCGGCCGCACTCCCTCGCGCCCGCCGGCGACGGTGCCCGCGGCGCGTCCGGGCTACCTGGCGTGCCGCCTGGACGCGGTGCGGCGGACGGGAATGATCATCTCTTGGAGAGGCCGCGGCGGCGCAGCCGAAGGCCGGTGGCCGCGGCGCACAGGAGCAGGGAGCCCGCCGCCACCAGGGCTCGGCCGTCGGGGCCGGTCGTACCGCCGCCGCCGGTGTCGGCGCCGCCGGAGGGGGTCTTGAGCACTCCGCCGCTCACCGTCGAGAAGGTCTCGGAGGCGGTCACGGTGGCCGTGACGGTGGGGGCCGGGGTTCTGGGCGTCGGCGTGGGACTGGAGGGGGTCGGGGTGGGAGTGGAGGGGGTCGGGTCGGGCGTCTGGCCGGCCGCGGTGACGGTGAGCGGGTGGGTCGTGAGCGCGCCGGGGTTCTGGACGTCGCATTCGATGAACGGCTCGTTCGGCCGTGACCCGAAGTTCATGGCGGCGGCCTTCACCGAGGCCCTGCCCGCGTTGCGCGAGGTCGTCCTCATCGGGACCGAGTCCAGTGGTAGCGGGATGATCTCGCCCGCCTCGACGGGGAGGAGCTCGCCGACTCCCGTGGCGGAGGTGAGGGCGGGGAGTCCGCTGATGGACGCGTACGCGTACAGCTTCGTGCCAGTCGGCAGCCCGGCGGCGGGTGCTCTGAGGCCGGCACCCTGCGCGTAGGTGCCCCGCCAGCCGATGGTCATCGGCTGGTCGGTGACGGCGTCCGTGGGAATGGTCAGTTCGACGTCGACCATGACGGATTGCTTCTCGGCTACTCCGTCGGTTGTGCACAGATATTCCACGATATCGGTGGCTATGACGGTATTAGCCGGTGCCGCGTGCGCCGGTTGCCATAAAACAGCCATACCGCCGATGAGGGCAGCGAGTGGAACGATCACAGCGAGGCGCACAACCGAACTCCAGATACGACAGACAGGGGCAAGAACGAGACGAGCGGTGAGCGTGCCCGGTTGACGCCGCGCGCCATTTCTTCGGCCGTCATTTCGCGGTCCAAGCCCGATAAATCCCGCTCATCACCTAATCCGCGTCATCTGCGCTGTTTCCGGGACACCGGCCGGACGGCTACACGAGGGCGTCGGCAACACGTGGGAAAGCGCTGGTGGTCTCGCGCGTGTCTCACGTGAGGCGGTGCTACGTTCTGCGATCGCTCGACCACAGTGAGCTTTACGCTCCTCCGGTCGCGCGCTCGCTTAGGGGCGGGCGCGTGACCCCCGACAGCACTTGGAGAACGCATGAGACCACGCAGGATCAGGAGATGGGTGCCGGTGCTCGGTGCCTTCGCGGCGCTGGGGCTGGTGGCCTCGGTGTCGACGGCGGTCGCCGATGCTCGTCGTGGGGAGCCGCTCCAGTGGGTGGTTCTGGGGGACTCCTATACGGCGGGGGCCATTCCGGCGGCCAGCAGCAAGCCCGGGGGGCGCTTGAACGATCCGCCGCATTTCCGCGACGGGGCGGTGGGGGCCGAGACGCGGAGTGGGTGTGACCAGACCGACCTGTCGTACCCCTACCGGGTCGACGCCGCCCTCGGGGAGAAGGGGGAGGGGCTGGTCAAGCTCACGGCGAACGTGAGCTGCGGTGGTGCGCAGATCAAGCACATCCAGGCCGAGCGGCAGACGCCCTACGGGCAGAACATCCCCGGGCTGTCCAAGCCGGACCACCTGTTCTTCCCGACCGACCCGGACGCCGACGCGACCTCGCTCGCCTTCCCCAAGGTCGAGCGGGTTCAGCTCGACGCGGTGACCGGCGACACGCGGCTGGTGACCGTCGGCATCGGGGGCAACAGCCTCGGGTTCGCGCCCATCATCGCCAAGTGCATGGAGCTCGGCGCCGCCACCGGCGACGAGGGCGCTCCCTGCAGCGCCCACTTCACCGAAGCCTCCGCCGACGTGGAGACCATCACGCGGCGCCTGGAGCGGGTGGCAGCCGAGTACCGGGTGATGCTGGACCAGATCAAGGCCAAGGCCCACCCCGAGGCGAAGATTCTGGCGATCGGGTACCCGTTCATCATCCCCGAGGACGACCAGATCAGCCGGTGCATGTGGGGGAGGCCTGAGGAGAACCTGATCTCGCTGCACCACTTCGCCAGCGTCACCCACGACGACCTCAGATGGTTGCGCGACTCGGTGCTCAAGCCGCTGAACTCCGTCATCGCCCAGGCCGCCGCCGACGAGGGGGCGCACTTCGTCGACCTGTACGGGCTGGGCGCCCCCGGCCACCACGTGTGCGGGCAGACCGGGGTCGGGCAGGACGAGGCGTGGGTCGAGGGCCTCATCGACCAGCACGTCTACGTCCCCGTCATCACCCGGTGGCCGCGCGGCGCGCTGGTCCACCCCAACGCCAAGGGCCACGAGCAGGCGGCGACGGCCGTCATCGCCAAGATCCGCGAGCTGCTGACCTGACGACCCGCTATCCGGGGACGTCCTGCGGCGGGGCGGCGGGCGATGGCCGGCGCCGAGCCGCGCCGCCCCGAGGACGATCACCGGCGTCGCCGCGCCGGTGATCCCCCGGGTCCATAGCCGGTGGCGCCGCCTCGATGACCGGCAGCACGTCGCTGCCGGTGTCGCCGTCCGGCCTCGCCGGTCGGCGGACGGCCGGGCCGGCTCCTCGGGCGCTACCCCTGGTGGGGTGGGCGCGCGTTGGCCTCGGCCACCTTGGATCCCCACTCGAGCAGTTGGCGACTGCAGTCGTCGTGCTCGATGCGGCACTCGACGAGCACGGGGCCGCCACGGTGGCCGCGGGCCCTCTCGACGGCCGAGGCCAGCTCTCCCGCCGTCGCCGCAACGAGGCCGAGGCCGTGGCCGTCCTCGGCGTTCCAGGCGGCGACGAGGCCCGCGTAGTCCCAGTTCTTGATGTAGTTGTACGGGCCGTCGTGGATCTCCGACTCGACGACGTACCCGCGGTTGTTGACGAGGAGGATGAGCATCTCCCGGCCGTGCCGGATGATGTTCGCCACCTCCTGGGCGGTCAGCTGGAACGAGCCGTCGCCGATGACGGAGATGAGCCGCCTGCGAGGTTCCAGGCCCATCGCGTAGCCGAAGCTCGCCGGGACGGCCCAGCCGATCGATCCCCACTGCATCTCGATCTCGAATCGCGCGCCCCCGGGCAGGCGGGTGTACATCCCGTTGAACCAGGAGTCGCCGGTCTCCACGAGCAAGGTCGTCTTCGCGTCGAGCTCCCGCTCGACCTGCCGCCACAGCTCGGCCCGGGTCAGCGCGGAATCGGGGCCGGCGGAGGGCGTGGGCGCGGCCTCGCCGTCCGGCCCTCCCGTCTCGCGCCGGTACTGCTCCAGGGTGGCGGCGTTCGGGCTCACCTTCCCGCCCACGGTCGAGAGGAAGTCGGCCAGCGCGACACCGGTGCATTCGGCGTCAGGGAACCGGACCCGGCCGGGCTGGGCGTCGATCAGGCGCTCCCGTGGCGGCAGGGCCGTCCAGCCGACGGTCGTGTAGTCGGTGAACATCGGCCCGGCGGCGACGATCAGGTCGGCCCAGTCGACGATGGGCTCGCAGCCCGGGGTGCTCACCCCGCCCCAGTAGATGCCGATGTACTGCGGATGGTCCTCGGGGAACAGGCTCTTGGCGTCCGGCATGACCGCCACCGCGCAGCCCAGGGCTTCGGCGAGTTCGCGGAAGGCGCCGACCGCGCCGAAGGAGCGCAGGTGGACGCCGGCCAGCAGAAGCGGCCGCTTGGCCCGCCCGATCAGGGCGGCCGCCCGCTCGACTGCCGCGTCCAGAGCGCGGGAGCCGCCGGACCACCGGGGGGCCTCGAACGGCCCGGGCGCCGGACATGGGGCGTCGGAGAGGTTGCACGCGATCTCGATGTAGGCGGGCTTGCGCTCGCGCAGCGCGGTGCCGATCGCGTGGTCGATCATGGACGGCGCGTCGTCGGCGTGAAGCACCCTGACGGCCGCGCAGGTGACATGCCGGAACATCTCGTACTGGTACGAGAAGTCGTGGGTGCCGATCGTGTGATGGAGGAGGTGGCCGGCTGCGGCGTCGTTGGTGTTGGGCCCGGATGAGACGAGGATCACCGGCAGCCTTTCGGCATAGGCCCCGGCCACGCCGTTGAGCGCGGAGAACGCCCCCACGTTGAACGTGGTGACCACCGCTCCGCATCCGTTGACCCGCGCGTATCCCTCCGCGGCGTAGGCCGCGTTGAGCTCGTTGCAGCAGCCGACCTGCTCGATGTCCTCATGCGCCAGGAGCTCGTCGAGCAGGATGAGGTTGTAGTCTCCCGGGACCACGAAATAGTGCTTCAGCCCTATCTGCTCGAACCGGGTGGCGAGATAACTTCCCACGGTGAAGTCACCCATGGTTACCCGTCCTTGTCCTCGACGGCGTTGCGCGGGCATCACACCCGCGCGAAACTACAGCACCGTCGCGACGGCGGATGAAATCCCCATCCGACCTCAACCGAACATGGCGGGGAATTTCCCGGAACCCGGCGGAAGCTCGCTCCGAATTCACCGCCTTTCGTGAAATGTCAGGCTTCCTGCGGGGATCGCGGCCGGGGGCCGGGCAGCGAGTGAGGCGCAGCCTCGGGCCGGGCAGTCGTCCATGACGCGGCGCGACCCCGGGCCGGTAGCCGTCCACGACGCGGCGCGGCCCAGGGCCGGGCGGCCGTCCATAACACGGTGGTAGGGGAGAACTGGCGTATCCCCGGCGGGGCCCGCCGAGGTTACCTTGGCGGGAGCCCCACCCCGAGGACTCCATGGGTCATCGGCGTCACCTCGCCGGTGATCCCCTTGGTGCGCCTCGCCGGTGGTCACCCCCCACCCCGAGGAGACCCCCGATGCACCTGCGAAGGATCCTTCGCACCGTCTCAGCCCTGGTCATGGGGCTGGCCTTCCTGGTCACCGTGTCGCCCGCCCCTGCGGCGACCGCGCACACCGGCGCCGCCTCGGCGAGCGCGGCGCGTGTGCTCCGGTACGACGCCAGCCGGGCCGCCGAGTTCCGCAGCGTGGTGGACCAGGCCGCGCAGGTCTGGAACGCCAGCGTCACCAACGTCCGGCTCGTGGCGGGCACGCCCGCCGACTTCGTCGTCCTGGCCGACAACGGCTGGCCCCGCGCGAGGGTCACCAGCCTGGGCCGGGGCACCATCTGGATGGGCCGGGAGGCGACCGCCCAGGGGTACTACCCGCTGCGCATCGCCACCCACGAGATCGGCCACATCCTCGGCCTGCCCGACCGGCGCACCGGCCGCTGCACCGATCTGATGTCGGGCTCCAGCGCCCCGGTGAGCTGCACCAACGCCAACCCCAGCTCGGCCGAGCGCAGTGAGGTCAACGCCAACTTCGCCGGCTCCACCCCGCTCGTCCAGTTCGACAAGCTCTACGTCGACCGCCCCGCCCCGGCCCCCGCCCGGTAACGACCCCGCCGACCGAGTGAGGGCCGGGCCGACGGCCCTCACTCCCGGGCCCGTCTCCCGTCACGACCGGGAAGGCCGGACGCCGGACGCCCGCCCCGACGCCCGCCTCGACGCACGGCTCAGGGGCCGGTGAGGCGGCGTTCGCCGGTCGTGGTGAGGACGAAGACCTGCCAGTTGTAGTACGCGTAGTAGTTGCGCGGATCGCGTTTGATCTGGCGGGCGTGCAGGAGGATGGCGTTCACGTACGCCTGGGACGGGTTGTAGGCGTGCAGGGCCCGCTGGTAGTCGCGGGGGGCGCCGGAGGCGCGCAGGTAGTTGGCGGCGGCCATGACGGCGTCCCTGGGGTCCTGGATGTCGCCGCCCAGGCCGTACGCCTTCCACGTCGCGGGCATGAACTGCATCGGCCCCTGGGCGCCGGCGTGGCTTGCCGACTTCACCCGGGCGAACTTGGTCTCGGCGAACATCACCGCCGCCAGGATCTCCCACTCGACGCCGAACCGGCGCTCGGCCTTGCGGAACAGCTCCAGCAGGGCGCCCGCGGGCGGCGGGTCCTGCACCTTGAAGGTCGCCGAGCCCTTGATGGGGCGGGCCAGGGCCAGCAGCTCCTGGATGGCGGCGGTGTTGTCCCTCGCCTCCTTGGCGAGCTTCGCGGGCAGCGCGGCGAACGCGCGCGCGGCCACCTTGGGGTGGCGGGCGGCGTACCGGTAGATGCGCTGCTGGTGCAGCGCCAGGAGCACGACGGGCTCCGGCGGGGCGCCTTTCGCCGGGTCGCCGTCCTTGGTCCAGGCGTCGACGGCGTCGTGCAGCGCCCGCGTCGTCGTGTGCAGGGCCTCCGCCAGCTTGGGGGCGGTCTGCGGGATGCGCGCGTCGGGATCGGGCAGGGCGTCGGGTTCCGGCGCGGACGAGGCGGCGGGACGGGTCTCGGTCGCCGCCGAGGACGGCGGGGCCGCGGCCGGCGCGGCCGGCTCGCGCTCGGCCGCCGGGTTCGCGCAGCCGCACACCGCTGCCGCGGCGACGGCGAGGGCCGCGCCCAGCGAGACGACCCGCGCCCCGGCGCCCCGGACCGCGGCCCCTGGTGGCGCGAAGCGGGTCACGAATCCCCCGGCGGGTGCGGTGGCCGGCGTGCCCGGTGGCGTGGCGGGTGTCGCGAATCCTCTGCCCGGGGTAGTGGTGCCGGTCGGGGCCGGGCGAGGGGAGGGCTTCGCCGGTCGTCGTTCGCGGTTCGCGGTCGCGTCGGTGGCTGCCTTCATATCGAAGGAATCTACAACCGCCGTCGCGCGCGGCCGTCGAACACGCCGCGCGGGCTTGCGCCTGACGCGGCGTGAGGTTCTAACGTCGTGAGGGTGGTCGCATGAGCGGGGCCGGGCGGCGGTGGAAGGTCGGTGAGCTGGCGCGGGCGACCGGCCTGACGGTCCGCGCGCTGCACTACTTCGACCAGATAGGGGTGCTGTGCCCGTCCGAGCGGTCCACGGCCGGGCACCGCGTGTACACGGCCGGGGACGTCAGACGGTTGTACCGGGTGCTCGCCCTGCGCGACCTCGGGCTGCCGCTCGGCGCGGTGGCCCGGGTCCTCGACGGCCCGGCCGCCGGCCTGGAGCCGGTGGTGCGGGAGAACCTCGCGCGGGTGGACCGGCGGCTCGCCGTCCACCGGCGGTCGCGCCGCCGCCTGGTGGCGCTGCTGGACGCGATGGCGGCGACGCGCGACCCCTCGATCGACCGGTTGCTCGACGACATGGAGGCGATGATGGAAAGCGGCTACTTCACCCCCGGACAGCTCACCCGGTTGAAGGCCCGTCACCGGACGCTCGGCGACGAGGGCCTGGCCGGCTGGCAGCGGGAGTGGGCGGACATCGCCGAGGAGGTCAGGGGGCACATCGCCAACGGCGTCGACCCGGCCGCCCCGGCCGCGCAGGCCACGGCCGCGCGGTGGAGCGCGTTCACGCACCGCCTGACCGGCGGCGACAGGAGCGTCCTGTCGGCGATGTACGCCAAGCTGGACGGCAAGGGCCCCGAGGCGGCCACCCGCGGAGTCGTCGACACCCAGGTGTGGGACTACATCCGGCGCGCCTTCGCGGTCGGCTACGGCCCCGCGGACTGACGGCCGGTCGGCCGCCGGGCCACCGCCGTGCGTCAGTCGGTGCGCCGTTCGCGGGGGTGGCCATCGCGGCCCTTCAGCAGGCGCAGGGCGCCGCTGGAGAAGGCGACGAGGACGTCGAGGGTCTCCTCGACGTCGGTGAGGCGGCCCTCGATGTGGCCGACGGCGAAGGTGTTGGTGAGGGTGTTGAGGCCTTCGGCGACCATCTCCAGGCGGCGGCGGGAGGGCTCGTCGTCCGCGGTGTAGCCGAGGGCGGCCAGGTCGGCGGCGAGGTGGTCGCGGTAGGCGATGGCCGTCCTGGCGGCGAACTCCTTGAGCGGGGACGAAGGGTCGTGCAGGGCGCGCATGCGGATGCGGAGCAGCTCCGGGTGGCGGATGATCGCCTCCAGCGGGATGCGGAAGGTGTCGCGGTGCCGTTCGCGGTCGCTGGGCGCCTCCCGCGCCCGGCGGCGCGCCTCGCGCATGGACGCGCGGAGCTGCTCGCCGTAGTGCTCGCTGACCGCCCGGAGCAGATCCTGCTTGTCCTTGAAGTGGACGTAGAAGCTCGACTGCGCGATGCCCGCCACCCGGGCGATCTTCACCGTCGTGAGGCCCGCCTCGCCCTCGTCGTCCAGGATCGCCAGCGCCGCCCGGATCAGCCGGCGCCGCGTCCGGTCTTTGGCCTCGCTCCTGGTCAGCGGTGTGCTGCTCACGTCTCGCTCCTCGTTCACCCGCGATGGTACGGCGGGACCCCGCCCACTCTCCCCCGTAGGCCCTTGTGAGTTCTTTCACCGATAGTAGTATCGGTGAATCGCTCTCGGGGGACGGGAGAGAGGTACGGATGAGACGCCGCACTACCTTGCTCGCATCGCTGGCCCTGGTCGCGCTGACCGCCTGCAGCGGGCCCCGGCCGGTCGCCGGGCCGCAGGCCCCGTCGTCCGGCACGGCCTCGCCCACCGCCGGAGGCCGCCTGGTCTACGGGCTCAGCGCCGACGCCGCCGGCTTCAACCCCGTCACCGACCAGTTCTCCTCACAGACCTACAGCATGGTCGGCACCATGGTGGAGACGCTGGTCAGCGTGGACGCGTCCGGCGCCTGGAAGCCCAACCTGGCCCAGTCGGTGACGCCGAACTCCGCCGCCGACGAGTGGACCATCAAGCTGCGCCAGGGCATCACCTTCTCCGACGGCACGCCGCTGACCGGCGAGGTGGTGCTCGCCAACTTCAAGGCGCAGCAGGCCTCCCCGCTCACCAGCTCGGTGTTCGGCCCCGTCCTGTCTGCCGAGCTGGCCGACCCGATGTCGGTCAAGGTGAAACTGCGCCAGCCCTGGGTCGCCTTCCCCTACCACCTCGCCGCGCAGATCGGCATGGTGCTCGCGCCGGCCTCGCTCGCCGACCCCGACGCCGCCGGCCGCGCCCCCATCGGAACCGGCCCGTTCACCCTCAAGCAGTACGTGCCCGACAGCCGCATGGTGGTGACGCGCAACCCCACCTACTGGCGCAAGGGCCTGCCCTACCTGGACGAGATCGAGTTCCGCATCCTGCCCGACGGCCAGACCCGCGCGCAGACCCTGGAGGCCGGCGGCCTGGACGCCATGGGCACCACCCGCGACGAGGACGTCGTCAAGTTCGGCGCCCTCAAGGACTCCTACACCGTGCACCGGCCGAAGGGCATGGCCGTGGCCGAGTACATGTTCATGCTGAACACCGCCGCCGCCCCGCTGGACGACGTCCGCGTCCGGCGGGCGCTCGCGCACGCCACCGACCGCGCGGCCGTCATCGCCACCGTGCGCTCCGGCCTCACCGAGGAGGCCGACGGCCCCTGGTCGAAGGACTCGCCCTGGTACGACGCCGGCGGCGACTATCCCGGCTACGACCTGGCCAGGGCGACCAGCCTGGTCAAGGAGGTCGAGGCGGAGAAGGGGCCGATCGCCTTCGAGGTGCTGTCGCCGCCCGACCCGAGCACGATGGCGGGCGTCGAGCTGGCCCAGGACATGTGGCGCAAGGCCGGCGTCGACGTCACCATCCGGCAGGCCGACCAGGCCGACCTGATCAACCGCGCGGTCGTTGGGGACTTCCAGGCCACCGTGTGGACGCAGTTCTCCTCCCCCGACCCCGACGGCGAGTACGTCTGGCTGCACAAGAACTACGCCCAGCCGGTCGGCTCCGTCGCGCTCAACTTCAGCCGCCTGCGGGACGTCCAGCTCAGCGACGCCCTGGACAGCGGGCGCAGCAACCCGCAGCCCGAGGTGCGCAAGAAGGACTACGCCACCGTGCAGCGGCGGCTGCGCGAGCTGGTGCCGTTCGTGTTCGTCGACCACCTCGACGTCGGCTCGGTCATCGCGACCACCCGGGTGCGCGGCATCGTCGACCAGACCCTGCCCGACGGCGACAGGCGCACGCCGCTGACCGGCGCGCCCGTGCCCTACCACCCCTTCACCCAGGTCTGGGTCAGCGCGAAGTGATCGCGTACCGGCTGGCCCGGCTCGCGGTGGTGCTGCTCGTGGTGACGTTCCTGTCCTACGTCCTGCTCAACCTGCTCCCGGGCGACCCCACCACCCAGATGCTCGGCCTGTCGGCCACCGAGGAGGCCCGCGCCGAGCTGCGCCGGCAGCTCGGCCTGGACCAGCCGCTGCTCGTCCGGTACGGCGCCTGGCTCGGCGGCCTGCTCTCCGGCGACTTCGGCACCTCGCCCATCACCCGGGTGCCGGTCGCCGAGGAGCTCGTCGAGCGGCTGCCGGTCACGCTGGAGCTGCTGGTGGCGGCCGAGGTCCTGGCGCTCGGCCTCGCCGTCCCGGCCGGCGTCGCCGCGGCCCGCCGCGCCGGGCGAGCCCTGGACCAGGCGCTCACCGCGCTCGGCTTCGCCCTGCTGTCCACCCCGGTGTTCGTGGTGGGGGTGCTGCTGATCCTGCTGTTCGCCGTCACCTGGCGCGTGCTGCCGGCCACCGGGTGGACGCCGCTGTCGGTCGACGTCGGCTGGAACCTCACCTCGGTGCTGCTGCCGGCCGTCACCCTCGGCTGCGCGCAGATGGCCGTCTACGCGCGGCTGCTGCGCACCGACCTCATCGCCACCCTGCAGGAGGACTACATCACCCTGGCCCGCGCCCGCGGCCTGTCGCCCCGGCGGATCCTGTGGCGGCACGCGCTGCGGCCGTCGGCGATCTCGCTGGTCACCGCGGTGGGCCTCAACCTGGGGGCGCTCATCGGCGGCACCGTGATCGTCGAGACGCTGTTCGGGCTGCCCGGCGTCGGGCGGCTCATCGTGGACTCCATCTTCTCCCGCGACTACCTCACCGTGCAGGGATGCGTCGTGCTGATCTCCGTCGGGTACGTCCTCGTCAACTTCGCGGTGGACCTGGTGTACGCCGCCGTGGACCCGCGGATCCGGCGTGCTTAGGCGCCTCGGCCCCGCGTTCTGGATCGGGTCGGCGTGGATCGCCGTCGTCCTGGCCGCCGGGCTGCTGGCCGACGTGCTGCCGATGCCCCGGTACGACGAGACGCTGGCCGGCCCGCCGCAGGCCGGGCCGAGCGCCGCGCACCCGCTAGGCACCGACGGGCTCGGCCGCGACGTGCTCAGCCGGGTGGTGCACGGCTCGCGCGTCTCGCTCGGCGTCGGCGTCGGCGCGGTCCTGCTCGGCCTGCTCGTCGGGGCGCCGCTGGGCGTCCTGGCCGGATACCGCAGGCGCGCGGCGGACGCGGTCATCATGGCGGGCACCGACATCGCGCTCGCCTTCCCCGCGCTGGTGTTCGCGCTCGCCGTCGTCGCGTTCGCCGGGGCGAGCCTGCGCAACGTGCTCATCGTGCTCGGCGTGCTGGGCGCGCCCGCGTGGACCCGCCTCATCCGCGGGGCGACCCTGTCGGTGGCGCAGCGCGAGTTCGTGCTCGCGGCGCGCGCGCTGGGCGCCCGCGACCGGCGGATCCTGTGGCGCGAGATCGTGCCGAACGTGACCATGCCGGCCGCGTCGTACGCGTTCATCGGGATGGCGGTCGCCGTCGTCGCCGAGGGCGGCCTGGCCTTCCTCGGGCTGTCGGTGCAGGCCCCCACCCCGACGTGGGGCGGGCTCATCAACGAGGGGCGCGCCATCATGGAGAACGCGCCGCACCTGGTGCTGGCGCCCTCGGTGGTCATGTTCCTGACCGTGCTGTCGTTCAACCTGGTGGGCGACCGGCTGCGGGCGCTCACCGCGGTGCGCGAGAGCGGGCTTGAGCCGGTGCGGCGGGCCGCGCCCGCGTCGCTGCCGACGGCCCCGCACGCCGCCGGGGACGTCCTGTTGCAGGTGGCCGACCTGCGCACCCACTTCGTGGCCCCGCACGGCACCGTCAAGGCCGTCGACGGGGTGTCGCTCACGCTGGAGCGGGGCCGCACGCTGGCCGTGGTGGGGGAGTCGGGCTCGGGCAAGTCGATGCTGATCAGGTCCATCCTGGGGCTGCTGCCCGCCGGCCAGGTGCTGCGCGGCGGCAAGGTGTACCTGGAAGGCGAGGACCTCACCGCGTACCCGCCCGAGCGGATGCGGCGCGTGCTCGGCACCCGCCTCGCGGCGGTCTTCCAGGACCCGATGACCGCGCTCAACCCGGTGCGCCGCATCGGCACCCAGCTGGCCGAGCCGCTGCGGGTCCACCGCGGCATGAGCCGCCGCCAGGCCCGCGCGGAGGCGGCGCGGCTGCTGGCGTCGGTCGGCATCCCCGACCCCGCGCGCACGCTGCGCCGCTACCCGCACGAGCTGTCCGGCGGCATGCGCCAGCGGGTGACCATCGCGATGGCGCTGTCGTGCGGGCCCGACGTGCTGTTCGCCGACGAGCCGACGACCGCGCTCGACGTGACGATCCAGGACCAGGTGCTGCGCCTGGTGCACCGGCTGCGCGGCGAGCGCGACATGGCCGTCCTGCTGGTCAGCCACGACCTGTCGGTGGTGGCGGAGTGGGCCGACGAGGTCGTCGTCATGTACGCGGGCCGGGTGGTGGAGCGCGGCCCGACCGCCGAGGTTCTCGAACGGACGCGCATGCCGTACACCGAGGCCCTGCTCCAGGCCGTCCCCAAGCTCACCGACCCGCCGCACCGCCGCCTCCGCGTCATCACCGGCCGCCCGCCCGACCTGGCCGCCCTGCCCAGCGGCTGCGCCTTCCACCCCCGCTGCCCCCACGCCGACCCCCGCTGCGCCACCGAGACCCCGCCCCTCATCCCCGCCTCCGACCCGCCGCCTGCCGCCGGACCGCCTGCCGCCGGACCGCCTGCCGCCGGACCGCCTGCCGACGGGACGCCACCCGCCCACCAGCCGCCGCCCGCCGCCGACGGCCCACCGAGCGCCGTAACCCCGTCGTCCCCAGCCGAGCCGCGACCGCTCGCCGCCGCCGTCCCGCCGTCGTCGACGGCGCCGGAGCACCTGTACGCCTGCTGGCACCCGCGCGGCGCCGGGACGGCGATCACCGAGGGAGCCGAGTCGCATGGCAGGTAGCGGAACGGCGCATCTGCGCCCCGCGGAGCAGGTCGTGCTGCGGGTCGCCGACCTGGTGGTCGCGTTCCCCGCGGGCCGGGGGCGCGAGGTGCGCGCGGTGTCGGGCGTGAGCTTCGACGTGGCCAGGGGCGAGACGCTGGGCATCGTCGGCGAGTCGGGCTGCGGCAAGTCGAGCGCGGCGCGCGCCCTCATGCAGCTCCCGCCGCCCCGCGCCGGCTCGGTGCGGCTGGACGGCGTCGAGCTGACCGCCCTGCGCGGCGAGGAGCTGCGCCGCACCCGCCGCCGGCTGCAGATGGTGTTCCAGGACCCGATCTCGTCCCTCAACCCCCGGCGCAGGATCCGCGACATCGTCGCCGAGGGCACGCGCGTCTGGGGCCTCGGCGACTCCAGGGTGGACGAGATGCTGGAGGCCGTCGGCCTGGACCCGAAGACGGCGGCCGTCCGCCGCCCCCACGAGTTCTCCGGCGGCCAGTGCCAGCGTGTGTCCATCGCCCGGGCCCTCGTCCCCGAGCCCGAGGTGCTGATCTGCGACGAGCCGGTCTCGGCACTGGACGTGTCGGTGCAGGCGCAGATCCTCGGCCTGCTGGAGGACCTCAAGCACCGCTACCGGCTCACGCTGGTCTTCATCGCCCACGACCTGGCCGTGGTGAAGAACGTCAGCGACCGCATTCTGGTGATGTACCTCGGCAAGGTCTGCGAACTGGCCCCGAGCACCGTTCTCGTCGACCACCCCGCCCACCCGTACACCCGGGCCCTCCTGTCCGCCATCCCGAGAAGCGGCCTGGACCTCCCCCCGTCCGACCACCTCATAACCGGCGAACCGCCGTCCCCCGTGACCCCGCCCACCGGCTGCCGCTTCCGCACCCGCTGCCCCAAGGCGGCCCCCCGCTGCGAGTCCGAGGAACCCGCCATGCGCGCCATAGACGACGACCACTGGGTGGCCTGCCATTTCCCGGAACAGGGAGAGGAGTAGCCGGCACGAACGGACTTTCGCCCGGGGAGACGGCACCTGGATAGACGACGGCTGCGAACCGGCTCTTCACAGACGCGCGGGCCTCGATTGCCTAGGCGGCAGCTCCTTGGTGGCGGTGGGGCTCATTCGCGGCCGGCGGGGCTCAGTCGTGGGGAGACGGCTCCGGTCCAGTCGCGGCGTACCGGGCGACGATGGTGCGGACGGCCTCGTCGACCACCTGAGCGACGCGTTCGGCGCTCACCTCCCAGCCCGGCACTAGGAGCGTCGGCCAGAAGACGTAGTTGGAGATCATGCCCAGGAACTGGGTGGCCGCGAGGTCCACGTCCTCGACCCGCACCGTTCCCGCCTCGTGCTCGGCTAGGAGGTAGCCGCGTACGGACTCGAAGTAGGGCATCTTCCCGTGCGAGAACTGCGCATTGGCGAGTTCGGGGAATCGCGGCAGCTCGGCGATGACGATTCGGAACAGGTCGGTCATCTGGGCGCGGCCCAACAGCTCGGCGTAGCGGCGACCGATGACGCTGAGCCCGTCGACGACGTTGCCTGCCGGCGGCGGATCCTCTTCGCCAGCGGTTGACCAGGACTCGGTGACCATGGCGTCGAACAGGGCGGCCTTGCTCGGAAACTGCTTGAACAAGGTGGCCCGCGAAACGCCCGAGCGCTCTGCGATCCGCGCCAGCGACGTCCGGTCGTAGCCCAACTCGAGGAACAGCGCGGTCGCGGCCGTCACGATCAGCGCGCGCTTCTCCTGGGCGATGCGCTGGTGATACGTCGTCACGACCCCGCTCATGAGCCGAGTATACGAGGTGAGTGGCTTGACTCACCATTGCCGCCCACCTAGTGTCGGGGCAATGGTGAGTCACTCGGCTCACCATCGGCCGCCGTTCATCCCGGATGATCTCGGTCGGTCACCCACGTACCGAAGGAACATCTGATGCGCCGCTTCGACAACCAGACCGTGCTCGTGACCGGTGGGACCGGTGGCCAAGGCTCGAGCCACGTACGTGCCTTTCATGCGGAGGGGGCGAACGTGGTGATCGGCGACATCGACGCCGAACGCGGCGCCGCTCTCGCCGCCGAGCTCGGGACCCGCGCTCGCTTCACCCGCCTCGACGTCACCGACGAGAGCTCGTGGTCCGCCGCTGTGCTGGCCGCCGAGAGCGCCTTCGGCGCCCTGAACGTGCTCGTCAACAACGCGGGCGTCCAGAACCCGCCGGCGCCTATCGAGAAGACGGACCAGGCCACGTGGTCGCGCATCCTCGACATCAACCTCACGGGGACCTTCCTCGGCATCAAGGTCGCAGCCCCCGCTCTGCGCCGCGCGACAGAGGGAGCCATCGTCAACATCGCCTCGACGATGGGCCTGGGCGGCACGGCGCACTACGCGCCGTACGTCGCCAGCAAGTGGGCCGTGCGCGGTCTCACCCGAACGGCAGCGCTCGAGCTCGGCCGGGACCACATCCGGGTGAACACCATCCACCCCGGCGTGATCGCGACCTCCTTCATCCGAGAACCGGCAGCCGGCGCCACCGCGGCAATCGCCGACTTCTACTCACCCGAGCCGTTCGCCATCCCCCGACTTGGAGAGCCGACCGACGTCACCCGGCTTCTGCTGTTCCTCACGTCGTCAGACGCGTCGTTCATCACGGGGTCGGAGTACGTCATCGACGGTGGACTCCTCCTCGGGCCCGCCCTTCAGACCGAGACCGCATGAGCGGTCCAGACACGACCGGATGCAACGACTCCGGACGGGACGCGTCTCTGTCGCACCTGCCCGATCACATCCGGCGAGCCATCGAGATCACCCCCGCCGCGGGCACCAGTGAACGGATCATCGACATCACGACGCTGGGGCGCCGCACCGGCCGACCACGCCGCATCGAGATCTTCTTCTACCGGGCTGCGGGCACCACCTACCTGTGTAGCGGCGCCGGCGGGGCCGCCACCGACTGGCATGCGAACCTTCTCGCCAATCCCGCCTTCACCTTCCACCTCAAGAACGGGATCCGTGCGGATCTGCCTGCACGGGCCACGCCGGTCACAGCCCCGGCTGAACGTCAGGCCGTGCTGGCGGAGATCGTCGCGGATCTCAATCAGCCCCACGACCCCGGCACCATCCGGCCGACTCGGCTCGAAGAGTGGGCCGACAGCCGACTGATGCGCATCAGCTTTCCGCCATCGGCCGTGATCGCGGCCCCCTCGACAGATGACCTACTCCCAGAGACCGGAGTGTAGTCGCAGCTGGAGCGGCTCCTCGCCAGATGAAGGTGCGACCTGGGGCGTCTACCAGCGGATGATCGCCGCCTACCGCCACGAAGACCGCCGCCGTGGCCGGGACCTGATGGCCGCACTGATCGAGAGCCTGCGAACTCAAGCCGGAAAGCGACGCTACTGCCAGTCTCGCAGGCATGTGCAGACTGCCCACGCTGATACCTGTTGGCCGGTCGCGTCGGTGACCACGACGTCGATTCGCACGCTGTTGCCAGGAATGCAGCCGATTCGCAGAACGTGGCCGGTGAACTGCGTCTTGAGGTCACCGTCTTTGTACCACTGGTAGGTGTAAGGGGTGACGCCGCCTTCCACGGTGATCGCGCACCATATGAGGCTGCCGCCCGGATCACAGTCCCAATTCCTGAGCACGGGTGAGCCGGCCGCCTGGGCGTTCGACGCCACACCACCGGTGAGAACCAGCAGCAGGCTGAGCGGAAGGGCGGCAACCGCTGATCGGAGCTTCCTGTACATGGAATCAGTCCCATTCTGAAAGCGGGTCGACCCGAACTTCATACCACTCACCGCTTGCCCTGGACCCAGCCGTGTTCGCGCGATGGGGGGTGGTGAGCTGAGTCGAGGGGTGCCCGAAAAGGGTCGTGCCGAAGGCGCCGTTACCAAGGGGCCGACGGCCGATCTCAGAGACCGAGGGCGCCGCCCTTGATTCCCCTCACGAACACGGACCACTCACTCGTCGCGAATACCAACACCGGGCCGCCCGGCATCTTGCTGTCCCTGACGCCGACGAGGCCGGGAAGGCCCGACGCCACCTCGACGCAGGTCTCCTCGACTCCCTGTCGGCGGTGCTGTCCGGATACAAGCTCGACCCGGCCGACACCGTGCACGCGTTACGGCTCCTGCGCAGCCTGTTCCACGGCTTCGCGGTCCTGGAAGCCGCCGGCGGCTTCCAGATGGACACCGACGTCGACGAGAGCTTCGAGTGGCTGATCGCCTTCGTCGACCGCGGCCTGACCTCTTAGTGGCGTCCGGGGGTCACCGGCACGGGTGAGTCGGCGTGTCATGATCTGACGGTTCAGGGTCTCCTGGTGGCCGGGCTTGGGCTCATCGTCGCGCGGGTAGAGGCGGAGTTCCCAAGATCAGTATCTGGCCGTGATCAGTCGAAGGTGTTGTTCGGCCCTCTCCACTTGGGCTAGACAGGGCGCATGACAGAGACGTCAGCCGAACGCCCCCTTCCGTGGATCGCCGATCGGCGGACCTGGCAGGCGAAGATCGACGAACTCCGGGTCAAGGAGAAGGCCCACACCAGGGCCGGGGACGCACTGGCGGCCGAACGCCGCCGGCTACCCATGGTCGAGGTCGATCCGCGGACTGCGCTGATCGGAGCCGACGGCCCCGTGCCGCTGATCGACATCTTCGACGGCCGGTCGCAGTTGATCGCCTACTTCCAGATGTGGCACACCGGTAAGCCTGCGGCGGAGCAGTGCGAGGGCTGCACCTTCTCCACGACCCACATCAACGAGCTGTCCTACCTGCACTCGCGGGACGTCGGTTACGCGACCTTCTGTGAGGGGCCGTACGAGGAGAGCTCGCGCTACCGCGACTTCATGGGCTGGACGATTCCCTGGTACTCCGTACCGCAGGATTCCGTCGACCGGCTGGTCGCAGACCGGCACTTCGGCATCCTGGTCAGTTACCTCCGGGACGACGACAAGGTCTACGAGACCTACTGGACCACCGGCCGCGGCAACGAGTTGATGGCACCGTCGTACGGCCTGCTGGACCTGACCCCCTACGGCCGGAAGGAGTTCTGGGAGGACTCGCCAGAAGGCTGGCCCCAGCACTGGGATGCCCGAGGCGGCCAGTTCCGCCTGGACGGTCGCCCCACCGCCCAGTGGTCACGCATCAAAGCCGGACACGACGACGACCTCGGCACCTCGCCCGACGACCATCACCACCACCAACCGCATCGCCACTGAGCGCGTGCGCGTCGTCAGACGTCGAACTCGGTGGCCGAGTGACGGCCTCCGTCGAACGCCTGGCCAGCGGGACGAACAGATGTCCAGCAGGCAGGGGCGCCCTGGGGAAGGCGTACCGGAGGCGCCTTTTCCGGGGCGGGGCTGAGGAAGCCTTAGGAGGGGCGGCGGCGGAAGGCGGTGCGGGAGGCGCGCCACATGGTGTGCTCGCGGCTGACCGCCTCCTCGGCGTCGGCCACCTCGGCGGCCCAGCGGGGCTCGTCGGTCGCGTCCTCCAGGCGGGAGCGGGCGATGGCCAGCTCGTTCGCGGCGAAGGCGTAGGCCCGGGCGAGGGAGTCGTGCTGTTTGACGGCCAGCCACGCCGCGCCCGCGCCGACGACCGCCGCGGCGATTCCGGGGAGGTCGATCGCGAGGACGCCGAACGCTCGCAGCAGCGCGGCCACCACGCCCAGCAGTTCCATGGCCAGCAGGGCGATGCGCCAGGAGTGGGCGCGTGAGCGATTCAGGGTGGCCTTGGAGGAGTACCACCGCTGCTGGTCGAGGATGCGCCCGGTGAGGTAGGCCTGCTTGCGCTCCTCGAACGCGGCGGCCCGCAGCTCGCGCAGCCGGGGGCTGATGGCCGGGGCCGTGGTCGCTTCGATGCCGGTCTCGGGGGCGTCGATCAGCAGCGACTCCAGCTCTCTGCGGAACCGCTGCCCGGCCGCCTGCTCCTCCTCGGCGTCGCCGGTCCTGGTGTACGGCGCGCCGCCGACCGCGTACCGCCAGGCCAGCGTCTTGGCCGACTCGGCCAGCGCACGGCCGTCGTACCACGTCTGCGAGGGCCGGTCGGCGAGGAGGTACACCTCGACGAGCGCCGTGCCGACGAACGCCACGGCGGTGACGAGCGCCATGACGTCCACCTTGGCGGCGCCGACCCGCAGGCTCAGCGCCGCGGTGACCGCCGCGAGCACGATGAGCGCGAGCCGCAGCGCGGTGCTGGTGATGTACCGCTTCTGGCCGTGCAGGGACGCCTGGTCGGCCGCCTGGAAGAGCCCGGGAAGCGCGTCGTCGGGCAACGGCGGCGGGGGCGGCGGTGCGCCGCTCACGCGTGCGCCCGCTCTCGCGGAGCGAGGCGCGAGGGCGGCTCTCTACGTGTGCGCTCGCCTGTGTAAGTCATATCCGCCTTCTCGCCGCCCGACCCAGGAGAAGGCTAGCCACGCCCCTTGCCCCGCGCCACCGGAACAGCGGCTGGGCCGAGGGAGCAAGGAGGGCTCGCGGGGTGAGAGTCAAGGTGCCTGGGAGTCAAGGTTGTGCGTCTTTCCAGCCCGAAAGGCTTGCGCTGGTTGACTTCTGTTGTTAACTCTTAGGAAGGTTTCTTTTTAGTTGTCCGCTTTTTCGACTGCCTCCCACCCCCCAGCCCCAATGGAGGAGTTCTCGATGTACAAGCGAAGCAAGGTGGCGGGGGGGGGGGGGGCCCCCCCCCCCCCCCCCCCCCCCCCCCCGCGCTGGTTCTGCTGCCCGCGGGGGCCGTCGACGCGCACGGCACCATGTCGAACCCGCCGAGCCGGGTCTACGTCTGCAAGAACGAAGGGCCCGAGACGCCGAAGTCGGCCGCGTGCAAGGCGGCCGTGGCGGCGGGCGGCACCCAGGCGTACTACGACTGGAACGAGGTGTCGCTGCTCGAAGCGGGCGGGCGGCACCGCGAGCTCATTCCCGACGGCAAGCTGTGCAGCGCGGGGCGCGACAAGTACCGCGGGCTCGACCTGCAGCGGGCCGACTGGCCGGCCACCCGCGTGTCGCCGGGCTCGTTCACGCTGACGTACCACGCCAGCGCCCCGCACGCCAACAGCCACTTCGAGTTCTACATCACCCGGGACGGCTGGAACCCGACCATGCCCCTGAGGTGGTCGGACCTCGTCCACATCAGGACGTTCAACAACCAGAACCCCACCACGTTCACCAACTGGACGATCAACCTGCCGCAGCGCTCGGGGCGGCACATCCTGTACTCGATCTGGCAGCGCGTGGTCGGCAGCAACGAGGCCTTCTACACCTGCTCGGACGTCGACTTCGGCGGCGGCGGCACCAACCCCACGCCGACCCCGACCCCGACGCCGACCGTCACGCCCACCCGCACGCCCACGCCGACCCCGACGCCGACGGTGACGCAGCCCGGCGGCACCTGGCAGGCGGGCGTGGCCTACCGGGCCGGCGACCGCGTCACCTACTCCGGCGCCGCCTACGAGTGCATCCAGGCGCACACGGCCCTCACCGGGTGGGAGCCGCCGAACGTCCCGGCCCTCTGGCGGCGCGTCTGACCCGCACGATCCGTCGACGGCCCGGCCCCGCCCCGCGCGGCCGGGCCGCCCGGAACGTGAGCGTGGCCCGGCCGCCTCGCACGTGGAGCGTGGCCGGGCACGGTGAGCATCGATGTCCCCGTGTGAGATGTCCGTGTGAGATGTCCCCGTGTGAAGGGAGCGCTCGGCATGAAGCGCGTCGCGGCGGCCCTGCTGGCCGTCCTGCTGCTGCCGGCGTGCGGCGCCGCCGCCGAGAGGCCGGCCGAGCCGGTGAACGCAGAGGACGTGATGTTCCTGCAGATGATGATCCCGCACCACAGGCAGGGCATCGAGATCGTGCGGCTGGCCGCGGCGAGGGCGAAGGACCCCGAGGTAAGGACGCTGGCCTCGGCCATCGAGGTGACCCAGGACGGCGAGGTGCGCAGGATGACGGCCTGGCTGCGCTCCTGGGACCAGCCGCTCGCCGCGCCGTCCGACGCGCACGCCCACCACGGCGGCATGCCGCGGAGCGACCGCAGGCAGATCGCCGCCCTGGGGACGACGGACGAGTTCGACCGCGACTTCCTCAACCTGCTGCTCGCCCACCAGGACGACGCCGTGCAGATGGCCACGGTGGAGGCCGCCAACGGCGCCCACCCGCAGGTGCGGGACTGGGCGACGCAGGTGGAACGCTCGCGCGAGGCGCAGATCGAGCAGATGCTACGCCTGCTCGGCGAGCCGCGCCCTTGATCAAGCCGCTGGAAGCGCCGTACGTTGAGGGTTGACAGCTGCATATCACCCTGAGTCAGGAGATATGTTCATGCCCCTTCGGCTTCCCTCCACCGGCCGAGCCCTTCCCCTCACCGCGCTCGTCCTCGCCACCGGCCTCGTCACCCCGGCCGCCTCCTCCGGCGCGGCGCCCGAAGACCCCGCCTCCCGCCTGCCGCGCGACGCCGAGATCGCCCGCATGGTCGAGGCCGTGGACCCCCGCGGCGTGCAGCGGAGCATCGCCAAGCTCGCCTCCTTCGGCACCCGCCACACGCTCTCCAGCCAGGACGACCCGGCGCGCGGCATCGGCGCCGCCCGCGACTGGCTGTACCAGGAGTTCAGCGCGATCGCCGCGCGCTCGGGCGGCCGGATGACGGTCGAGAAGCAGTCGTTCGTCCAGCCCGTCTCCTCGCGCATCCCCGTGCCGACCGTCATCACCAACGTGGTGGCGACCCTGCGCGGCACCCAGGCCGAGTCGGCCGGCCGGCACTACGTCGTCAGCGGCCACTACGACTCGCGCTGCTCCGACGTCATGAACGCCACCTGCGACGCGCCGGGCGCCAACGACGACGCCTCGGGCGTCGCCGTGGCGCTGGAGGCGGCCCGGGTCATGGCCCCGCACACCTTCGACGCCACGGTCGTGTTCATGGCCGTCGCGGGCGAGGAACAGGGCCTGTACGGCTCCGGGTACTACGCCGAGCAGGCGAAGACGAACGGCGTCGACATCCAGGGCATGTTCACCAACGACATCGTCGGCAGCGCCGAGGGCGAGAACGGCGAGGCGCCCGGCGAGGTCCGCGTGTTCTCCGAGGGCGTGCCCACCACCGAGACCCCCGAGCAGGCGGCCACCCGCCGCTCCACGGGCGGCGAGAACGACAGCACGTCCCGGCAGCTGGCCCGGTTCGTCCGCGACGCCGCCACCGTCTACACGCCCCGCATGGACGCCATGCTCGTCTACCGCAGGGACCGCTACCTGCGCGGCGGCGACCAGATCCCCTTCCTGGAACGCGGCTACCCGGCGATCCGGTTCACCGAGGTCCACGAGGAGTACGCCCACCAGCACCAGGACATCCGCGTCGAGGACGGCGTCCAGTACGGCGACCTGCTGAAGTTCGTCGACTTCGACTACACCGCCCGTGTGGCCCGCGTGAACGTCGCCTCGCTGGCGTCCCTCGCCCGCGCCCCGCAGGCGCCCAAGGGGGCGGGCATCCGCACCACGCGGCTCACCAACGACACCGACCTGCGCTGGGACGCCGACCCGGCCCCCGACATCGCCGGTTACGAGGTCGTGTGGCGCGACAGCACCGAGCCGCTGTGGACCCACGCGCGCTACGTGGGCGACGTGACCGAGTACACCGTCGAGGGCAGGTCGAAGGACAACCACCAGTTCGGCGTCCGCGCCGTCGACAGGGCCGGCCACCGAAGCCCGGTCAGCCACCCGCGCCCGGTGAGCTGAGCCGAGACGGGCGAAGGGCGCCCGGCGCCGCCTGGTGACGGCGGCGCCGGGCGCCCTGCTTACCGGACTACGTCAGCTCGCCGCGGCCGCGTCGCCGGCGTGGGCCGGCGGGACGGCGGAGCGGGCGGACACCGCGCTGACGCGGTTGGGGATGGAGCTCAGGTTGAACGCGTACCTCGCGGTGGAGTCGGCGATCGCGTCGGAGTTGACGTCCAGCGCGGTCAGGTTGACGTTGGCGATCGTGTCGCACGGCGCGTGGTAGCACGGGTCGTACGCGACGCCCGCCGTGCCGCCGAACAGGGCCGCCTCCTCGGGCGTCTTGATGCCCTCGGCGCCGGTGAAGATGCCGCCGGCCGGGATGCCCGCGGCGATGAACGGGCCGTAGTCGGAGCGGCCGTCGAAGTCGGTGCCCACGGTGGGCAGCCCGCGGCTGGTGAAGAACTTGGCCAGCCGCTTCTCGATCGCGTCCGATCCGGGCGGGCCGGCGGGCGAGCCGGCGGCGTCGGAGTCGTCGCCGTCGTAGAGCTTGTAGGCGTAGTTCGGCGAGCCGACCATGTCGAAGTTCAGGTACAGCTTGATCCGGTCGCGCTGCGCCTGCGACAGGCTCTCGACGTACTGGTCGGAGCCGAGCAGGCCGATCTCCTCGGCGGCCCAGAAGGCGAACCGCAGCTTGTGGCGCACCGGGTAGAGCTTCGCCTGCAGGGCGGTCTCCAGGATGGCGGCGCTGCCCGAGCCGTTGTCGTTGATGCCGGGGCCGACGGGCACGCTGTCGAGGTGGGCGCCGACCATCACGACCTTGTTCGGGTCGCCGAACAGCGACTCGGCGATCACGTTGTCGTCGGTGCCGAGCTCAAGGGTGCTGTCGACCTTGAGGCGCACGGTGGCGCCGGCCGTGGTGGCGAGCTCCTGCCCGACGGCGAAGTCGGCGAACACCATGGGGACGTCGGCCCGCCACTCGCCGATGTCGACCGTGTAGGCGTCGGTGCGCCCGGGCTGGCCCTCGTTGAAGACGATGATGCCCGCGGCGCCGGCCCTGCCCGCGTTGCGGATCTTCTGGGCGAACGCGCAGGTGCCGCGCTGGATGAGCGCGATACGGCCGGCGACGAAACCGGCGAAGTCGGACTCCTCGCACCCGCTGGTGGAGCTGGGCGTGGGTGCCGGCGGCAGCGTCAGGTCGACGCCCTGCACCTGGGCGGTGACGTCGCCCGCGGGCGACGGCGGGAAGGTGAAGAAGTCCTCGTTCGGGACGTAGGTCTTCGCGTTCGGCGCGGTCTGGGCCAGCACCGGCGCGCTGTTCTCGGCCCAGCTCTCGACGAACTCGATCGGCTGGAGCGTCACCTTGTAGCCGGCCTTACGCAGCTTTCCGGCGACATAGTCGACGGAGGCCTGGTAGCCGGGGGAGCCCGCGGCGCGGTTGCCGCCGTTGGCGTTCGCGATGGCCTGGAAGGCGTCCAGGTGCTTCTTGACGTTCGTGCCCTTGACCTGCTTCACCAGCAGCTTCGCGAACAGTTCGTCGATCGCCCCGGCCGAGGCCGGCAGGGTCGGGACGAGGAACAGGGCGAGGACCGTGACCACGGTGACGAGACGGACGACGCTCTTGCGAGCGCCGTTCAGCAGAGGTACGTGCATGGTTCTCCAAGCGGCCAGAAAGTGTGCAAGATCCCCGAAATAACGCTCCAAGGAACGTAACCCCGAGAGGCCCTGTCGTATAGGGATTTCTCGCTAACTGATTCGGCCTGGTCACCCGGAGCCACCACGCCCGCTCCCCGGGCGGGCCGCCCGGCGCGTGCCGGCCGGCCCGCCCGGCGGGTCAGGGCTGCACGCGGAAGGGGCCGGTCACCTCGTAGGTGATGCCGCCGCTGCCGGTGGACGAGCCGGACGTGCCGCGCTGGGAGGAGAAGTACAGGCGCCGGCCGTCGGGCGAGAACGCGGGCCCGGTGATCTCCGACGACGACTGCCCCTGGATGCGCAGGAACGGCGCGACGACGCCCTCGGCGGTGATGACGTTGATCTCCATGTCGCCGCCGTCCTCGGCGACGAACAGGTCGCGGCTGGTGGGCGCGCCGGTGATGTTGTCCACGCCGGTGAGCGGCGCCGCACCGCCGGTCACCAGCGAGTCGTCGTACGCCAGGTCGAGCGTGGAGGAGGTCGCGTCGTAGGCCCACACCCGGTTGTCGCCCTTGGTGGTGAAGTAGCAGACGCCGCGGTCGTACCAGCAGCCCTCACCGCCGTCGAAGCGCTGGGCCGCGCCGACCTGCTTGCGGGTGGCGACCGGGAAGCCGTCGCGGTCGGGAATGTTCTGCCACGTCACCGGGCCGGTCACCTGGCCGGAGGGCGCGCACAGCACCTGAAGCTGCCCGGTGCGCAGGTCGCCCCAGGTGTCGGGGACGAACCGGTAGAAGCAGCCGTCGCTCTCGTCCTCGGTCAGGTAGACCACCCGGCGGACGGGGTCGCACGCGGCGGCCTCGTGCTTGAAGCGGCCCATCCTGGTGCGCTCCTCGGCGGAACGGCCGCCGCCGGGCCAGGTCTCGAAGACCCGGCCGAGCGCGATCTCCTCGCACGACAGCCAGGTGCCCCACGGAGTGGCGCCACCCGCGCAGTTGAGGTTGGTGTTCGACAGGATGCGGTACGCCGACACGATGGAGCCGTCGGCGGCGAAACGCACCGCCGAGGCGCCGCCGATCAGCGGGATCTCGGAGTTGGAGACGTAGATCCAGCCCGAGCCGTCGGGGAAGCACGCCCCTCCGTCCGGCGCCCAGTGCCAGGTGTGGCCGGCGACCTGGCGCCCCGAGCGGGCGATCACCCTGCTGGTGAACCCGGGCGGGAGCTGGATGCCGTTCCCGTCGGCGGCCAGCGGGTCTCCGTACGGGCTGGGGCCGGGCTGGGCGACGGCGCCGAACGCCTCCCCCCACAGCGCTCCGGAGAACGCCGCCCCTCCCACTCCAACGACAGCGGCTCTCAGTACCGTCCGACGCTCCACCATTGCCTCCAGGTCTGGCCGATCACGGTCACCCGGAACGTAAGCGGTGCGGGCGACCGGTGCCACGCCACGGCATGAACGGCGGATGTCCGGGGCGATACACGTGATCTTTCCCCGGACGCCCCGCGCGGGACAGGCGGCGCGCCCTCAGGCGGTCCGCTCAGGCGGCCCGCGTCGACGGGCCGTGCGGGCTCATGCGGGCCGTGGGGGTTCAGGCCGGGCCGCCGGCCGGACCGGTGCGGGAGGCGGTCGCACGGCCCGGCGGGGCGGCGTCTCAGACCGCGGCGGGGGTGAGCGTCACGGGGACGCCGTTGAAGACGGCGTTGCCGGACAGGACGTCGACCACCGACTCGTCGGTCAGCGTGTTGGCGTTGACGCCCGCGTTCTGCGAGGCGACCCGCTGCGGGATGCCGGCGTGCCCCCACCCGTGCGGCAGGCTGACCACGCCGGGCATGATCGCGTCGTTGGGCTCCACCGGCACCACGAGCTCGCCGGACGCCGAGCGCACCAGCGCGTGCTCGCCGAGGCCCAGCCGGGCCACGTCCTCGGGGTTGATGTGCAGCGTGCACTGGTTGCTGCCGCCGACCAGGGTCTCGACGTTGTGCAGCCAGCTGTTGAGGGAACGGAGCTGACGCCTGCCGATCAGCAGCATCTCCGCGGGCGGCTCGGCCAGCCGGTCGTGCAGCCGGGAGACGTCGGCCACCAGCACCGGCGGGGCCAGCTCCACCCGGCCGGACGCCGTGAACAGCATCTCGGGCAGCCGGGGCCGCAGCGCGCCCAGGTCGATGCCGTGCGGGTTGGCGCGCAGGTCGGCCAGGGTGAGCCCGTACGGGCCGAGCCGGAGGAAGGCGTCCAGGATGAGTTCGACGCCAGAGTCGCCCTCCAGGGAGGCGCGCAGCTCGGCGGGGTCCATGCCCTCGTACGGGGAGCCGGGCGTCTGCGTGGCGCCGCCGAGGATCCCGGCGAGCATCATCTCGTCCAGCGACGACGGGTCGGCGTCCGCGCCGGCCCCCGAGGCGATGAGCGTCAGCTTCGCCATGATCTCGGCCTCGGACAGCTGCCCCGGCTCCAGCGGCACCACCGGCGGCGAGAACCGGGTGTAGTTGCGGACGGTCACCGTCAGCAGCAGGAAGTCGTAGTGCGGCATCTGCATGATCCGCGGCGGGGGCAGGATGACGTCCGCGTACCGCGTGGTCTCGTTCAGGTAGGGGTCGACGCAGACCATGAAGTCCAGGCTTTCCAGGGCCCCCGCGAGCCGCGGGCCGCCCGGCGCCGACACCACCGGGTTGCCGGCCACGGCCACCAGCGCCCTGACCTGCCCCTCTCCCGGGGTCTCGATCTCGTCGGCCAGGGTCGCGACCGGCAGCTCGCCGAGCGACTCCGGCAGCCCCCGGACGCGGCTGTGCCAGCTTCCCGTCTTGTACGGCTCGGACGGCTTGGGCGGGCCGAAGGTGGCGGTCTGGGTGAACATCACCCCGCCCGGCCGGTCGAAGTTGCCGGTCAGGATGTTCAGGACGTCGACCAGCCACTGGTTGAGCGTGCCGAACTCGGCGGTGCAGGTGCCGATGCGGGTGTACACGGCGGCCGTCCGGGCGGCGGCGAGCTGCCGCGCGACCCGCGCGATGTCCTCGGCGGCCACACCGCACACCGGCGCGACGCGCTCCGGGGTGAACTCCTGCGCCAGGTGCCGCAGCTCGTCCAGGCCGTTGACCTCGATGTCGATGGTGGTCAGGCCCTCGGCGAGCAGGGTGTGCACCATGCCGAACAGCAGGAACGCGTCGGTGCCCGGGCGCACGAACAGGTGCTCGTCGGCGGCCGCGGCGGTGCGGGTGCGGCGCGGGTCGACGACGACGACCTTGCCGCCGCGACGGCGCAGGTCCTTGAGCCGGCCGGGGAAGTCGGGGGCCGAGCACAGCGAGCCGTTGGACTCGACCGGGTTGGCGCCGAGGATCAGCAGGAAGTCGGTGCGGTCGATGTCGGGCACCGAGATGGCCAGCGGGTCGCCCACCATGTAGCCGCAGGCGACGTGCTTGGGCATCTGGTCGATGGTGCTGGCCGAGTAGATGTTGCGGGTGCCGAGCGCCTGGCTCAGCGCGCCCCGGTACAGCGGCCCGGCCATCGTGTGGAAGGTCGGGTTGCCGAAGAACGCGGCCACCGACTCGCGCCCGTGGGTCGCGATGACGTCCTTGAGCCCCTGGTCGACCCGCTCGAACGCCTCCTCCCACGTCGCCTCGTGCCACTCGCCGTCCTTGCGGATCAGCGGGACGCGCAGGCGGTCGGGGTCGGCGTCGAGGTTGCCGAGGCTGGCGCCCTTGGGGCAGATGAAGCCCTTGGAGAACGGGTCGTCCGGGTCACCCTTGACGGAGGTGACGCGCCCGGTGTCGTCGAGCGTGAGCTTCAGCCCGCAGACGGCATCACAAAGGGGACAGGTCCGGAGCGCGGTTCTCATCGGGCCTCCTGAGAGCGGGTGTTACCCGCATCATCACCCCGCCCTCCCGAGCCCCGGAACCCCAGTTCTGCCACTTACGGGGTGCGCCGCCCGCCGTCCGATCCCCGCGCGAACAGCCGGAGGCCGAGGCCGTGGTGAGCGACTGAAGACCGATGTCGTTCGTGGATCGGCCGTTCCCCGCGAACAGCCGGAAGCCGAAGCCGTCGTGACGGAGACCAGCGGCGTCAGCCGAGGGCGTCGAGCAGCTCGCGCTCGCGGCGGGCGCTGAGCCCGGAACGTCTCGCCCGGTCCAGACCCTGCTCGCGCTCCCAGGCGAGCGTGTCGGCCAGCAGCTCCGCCCGGGGCCGGTGGCGCAGCCCGGCGGCGCGCGCCGCGGCCCCGGTGCGGGCCGAGAACCCCTCCCAGCCGGGCTCGACCAGCCACATCGGCAGCGACTCGTCCCCCATGTACTCGGTCACGCCGTTCGCGAGCAGCCACGACGACTCCGCGTGGACCACCGGGCCGGTGTGCCCGCCGACGGCACGGGACGTCTCGACCCACTCCCCGAAGGAGACGACCGGCCCGACGGCGTCGTACACGCCGGTGCTCCCCGCCTCCGCGGCGTCCAGCAGCCAGGCGGCGAGGTCGCGCACGTCGACCGCCTGTGTCGGGATGCCCGGCGCGTCGGGGACCAGCATCGGCCCGAGCGGGTCGCGCGCGGCGCGGGCCACCCAGTAGCCGGTACGCCCGGTGTGATCGCCCGGCCCGCCGATGAGCCCGGCGCGCGCGACGAGGAGGCGATCGCCCACGACGTCCGTCGACGCCTGCTCGCAGGCGACCTTCGCCTCGCCGTACAACCCGCGGTCGACCTCGCCACGGTCGGTCGCGGCGAGCAGGGCCGCGGACTCGTCCGCGTCCGGGACGGCGTGGGAGGCGTATGCGCTGATGGAGGAGACATAGGCCCAGTGCCGGGCCCTGCCGCCCAGCGCGCCGAGCGCCGCGCGAACGAAGCCCGGCTGCCAGGACACCTCGACGACGGCGTCCCACTCGCGATCGAGCACCCCCTCGTACGCCGATGCCTCACGCCGATCGGCGGCCACCAGCCTCGCCCCGCCCGCGACCTCCCCGCTCTCCCCCCGAGCCAGGCACGTCACCCGATGCCCCCGCCCCACCGCCTGCCCCGAAAGCTCCCGCCCCACCCACGCCGTCCCACCCAGAACCAAGATCTCCATCCCGCCACCCAACCACCACGGACACCAACCGCCCAGAAGGGTTCGCTGACGGCACACCCGACGCCGTCGAGCCCTCACCGCCACGTCATCGGCCACCGCGGCTCGCCGAGTGACCGATGATCGACCGGAGGTGCCGGGGCATCCGACGACGGAGCCTGAAGTCCGGGGTGGCGCCGCGGGTCGCCCGGGGTCGTGATCCCCCGGCAGCGGATCCGGACGGCCCGTGACCGGTGTCAGGATCGGCCCGAGAAACGCGTGTGGCGGAGGTGCTCCGTTCTTTAGTTGTGTGAGTGCCTATGGTGTTCGGCGGGGTGTGTTCGGGTGGACTCCTGGCATTCCGCGTGCTCCCAGGCGCTTGAGGACGCGGCCAGTTCCGGTGGTACTCCGGCTATCTCGAAGAAGCGGCGGCCCGGGCCCGTGAGGGCTTCTATCGGAAACCGGAGCTTTCTGAGCTCCTCCGCGAGCACCGCCCGCCCGGCGGCGCCGCACTCGCGCATAACGGATTCCCCGTACAGGGCCTCGCTGTGCGGGGTGCGGAGTTTCATATTCGCGTCCAGCACGCCGACCAGATAGCAATGCACGTGCAACTGCGGAGGGGGTGGTTCCAGCCACGGTGGTTTCCGTGATATCACGTGCAGCGCTATCGAGGCGGCGAATCCCCGCGCCGGCTCGATGCCGGCGACCAGCGGTCTCGTCCGCGTCAGGTACTCGATCGCCTGGCCCGCGGCCTGGACCATGGCCTGTCCCAGCGACGCCCGCAGTTTCGCGTCGGACTGGGCCCACACCCACGACATCGAGCCGGGGGCCCAGAAGTCGAGAACGAAGCTGGTGACCGCCATCTGCCGTTCGAATCGTCCCGGTCCGCCGAGGCTCGGGCGCGTGCCCGCGCCGGATGGCTGCGTGAAATGCGGTGGGCGCGCCTGCGCCCCGGTGACCGTGTGGCGTCCCAGCAGGGCCGATGTCAACTGCTTGGCGCGTGTCTCGGCGCCGCGCTCCACGCCGAGGGACCGCAGGGCCTCGTTCGACCCCAGCCACATCGAATTCGCCCGTTCGGGCCCCGGGTCGGTCTTTCGGGTGAATGCCTGTGGCGACAGAGCGTACTCCAACGCGTGCTCGGCCGCCGACAATGCCGGCTTCGGGTCACCAACCGGAACCGACAGGGTGCGAATCGTCAGCATGAGACCTCGCGGTGCGATCCAGCACCCTTCGCGGACGTGAACTTCGGCGTCTTCGATATTGCGCCGTGCGGCAGTACGGCACGGACGGCCGACCGGTCTGATCGGCGGTATGGCAGTGCTGTCATGGCATTCCATTGTGCTGCATCCGCCGGGGGTGGTCACGTGTTTCGCAGCTTTAAGAGTAGTACCAGGTGGTAATTCCTGACACTCCCTTCCATATGCTATTCTATTAGCCTGAAAACTATTTGAAATATCAACGGATTCGGTATCTGCGCGGCGAGAGGCTGTGCCCCCTCGTTCGCCGCGACCGGGTGAAGCGCGCCGGACGGGTTGCCTTCGCAGGTCGGCATCGCTACGCGGCGACGAAGACCCAGGCCGGGGACTCCTCGCCGGGCTTGTAAGGCGAGCCGGGGTGCTTGCCGACCACGCCGGGGAGGGACTGGGCGCGGGCGGCCTGACGGACGGCTTTCAGCTCGCCCGGGTAGCTGGGGGCGGTCTGCCAGCGGGGGCCGGTGACGGCCATGTCCTCCAAAGCCTCGCGCCGGGTCTCGAACGGGGCGTCCAGCAGCGAGGCGCCGTCGTCGTACAGGGCGTCGTAGGCGACGTAGACCAGCGTGCCGCCCAGCCTCACCACCTCGCCGTCCAGCACCGCGGCCCTGCTGCCGAACGCCTCGGCCAGCGGGCGCAGCCACCGGTACTCCGCGGTGACGTCGGCGCCGCGCGCCGAGCGCAGGGTCAGCCGGCCGCCCTGGATGTACGCCAGCGCGCGGGTGCCGCCCCACGCGAACTCCCAGGCGTACTCGCCGGCGTCCTTCGGCGCCCGGGAGCGGGTCACCGGCGACATGGGGGCCAGGGACGACGGCATCGGCTCCCACGACTCCACCGGCGGGCTCATGCGGTGGATCATCCAGTTGCGGCCGTGCGTCCGGAACAGCACGTACTTGCCCGAGGCGCGCTCGCCCCGCAGCACGATCATGACCTCCCGGTCGCTCCACTTCTCGGTCTCGTACGTCCCCCGGTCCCAGATCGTCATCGTGCCGCCGCCGTACTCGCCCGCGGGGATCTCGCCCTCGAACGTGGCGTACTCCATGGGGTGGTCCTCGGTGTGCACGGCCAGGTGGTTGGTGGCGGGGTCCGGCGGCAGCCCCTTGGGGATCGCCCAGGACGCCAGCACGCCCTCGCGTTCCAGCCGCAGGTCCCAGTGCAGCGAGCGCGCGTGGTGCTCCTGGATCACGAAGGTGTCGTCGTCGCCCCGCGGCAGCGGCCCGTCGGCCGGGAACGGCTCGCGTGTGCGACGGGGGTCGCGCTTGCCGCGGTAGGGCTCCAGTTTGTCGGCCACGCCGACTGTCCTACCCCCGTGGGCGGAACTTCGGCCCGGTCGCCCCGATATCTGGGGTCCCCAGCGTTAGTACCTTTGGGCGGTGGCCGCTCCTCCGTTGCCGGCCGTGTCGAAGGGAGTGCCATGCCGCACCTGCCGGGGATGGCGGTGACCGGCCACGAGTTCGCGGTGCCGCTCGACCACGGCGCCCGCGACGGGGCCAGCATCACGGTGTTCGCCCGCGAGGTCGTCGACCCCGCACGGGCGGGCGAGGCCCTGCCCTGGCTGCTCTTCCTGCAGGGCGGGCCGGGCGGCAAGGGGCCGCGGCCCACCGGCCCCGACGGCTGGCTGGGCCGCGCGCTGCGGACGCACCGGGTGCTGCTGCTCGACCAGCGCGGCACCGGGCGCAGCACGCCCGTCACCGCCGCGACGGCCGCGCGCCTCGGCGACGGGCTGGCCGGGTACCTGCGCCACTTCCGCGCCGACTCCATCGTCCGGGACGCCGAGATCATCCGCCGGAAGCTGTGCGGGGGACGGCCGTGGGAGACGCTCGGGCAGAGCTACGGGGGCTTCATCACGCTCACCTACCTGTCGCTGGCGCCCGAAGGGCTGCGCGCCTGCTACGTGACGGGCGGGCTGCCCGGGCTCACCGCCACCGCCGACGAGGTGTACGCCCGCACGTACCCGCGGGTGCGCGGCAAGGTCGCCGACTACTACGCGCGCTACCCCGAGGACGCGGCCACGGTCACGGCGGTGGCCGAGCACCTGGCCGAGCGCGACGTGCGACTGCCCGACGGCGACCGGCTGACGGTGCGGCGCCTGCAGATGCTCGGCGCGGGGCTGGGCATGGGGAGCGGCGCCGAGCGGCTGCACTGGCTGTTCGACGAGGTCTGGGACGGCCCCGAGCTCTCGGACGTCTTCCTGCACGAGGTGGCGGCGCAGACGTCGTTCCCCGGCAACCCGCTGTACGGCCTGTTCCAGGAGGCGATCTACGCCCAGGGCGACGCGCCGACCAGGTGGGCCGCCGAGCGCGCGCTCCAGCGCCTCCCGGAGTTCGCGCCCGGCGCGGAGCCGACGCTGTTCACCGGCGAGATGTTCTACCCGTGGATGTTCGAGGAGATCCGCACCCTGCGTCCCTTCCGGGACGCGGCCAACGCCCTGGCCGAGGCCGGCGACTGGCCGCCGTTGTACGACGCCGGGCGGCTCGCGGCCAACGAGGTGCCGGTGGCCGCCCTCGTCTACCACGACGACATGTACGTCGACGCCGACCTGTCGCTGCGGACGGCGCGCGCGGTGGGCGGCCTCCGGTGGTGGATCACCAACGAGTGGGAGCACGACGGCGTCCGAACGGCGGGCGACCGCGTCCTGTCCCGCCTCATGGACCTCGCCGCCGGACGCGCCTGACCCACCGGGCCAGGCGCGCCGCCGCCGGGCGTGAGGGTGGCGCCCGGCGGGCCGCCGAGCCGGGTATCTCGGCGAGCTTTCGGAGAGCGGCCGCCGCGCGGGCCGGGTGGGGATCCCGCGCGAGGTCAGTCGTGGTCGACGCAGCAGGGCGTCGGGTTCGGGACCTCCGCCGGCATGAGGCGGCCGCCCGCGGCGGGCATGGTGAGCAGGACGATCCGGCCCTCCCGCCACTGCGGGCGCACGTGGTCGCCGGTCGCCAGCGGGGTGCCGGGCCGCGGCTCGTCGGCGTGTGCGAGCACGACCACCCGCTCGACGGCCGAGCGGGCCAGCACCTCGGCGACGCTCAGCGTGCCGACCAGCTCGTCACGGCCGGGGAACAGGACCAGGCGCCCGGCCGACCCGGCGGCGTGCTCGGCCGCCGCCAGGGCCGCGCCCTCGGCGAGCTCCGCCGGCCCGGTGCGGGTCTCGCCGTACGCGAGGCCCACCCCGTCCGGGACGCTGAGCGCGCCGACGGGCCGGTCGGCGACCGCCAGCGAGCAGGCCACGTGCGGTGCCCCGGTGCCGGAGCGGACGAAGTGCGTGCAGGCCACGGTGCCGGCCGGGAGGCCGAGCGCCTTCACCGTGTCGGTGATGAGGTGCTCGGCCTCGGCGACCGTCCGCGAGCCCGCGTCCAGGCCGACGATCATCCGCGCGGGACGATCCAGATCGGGTTGCTGTAGAACCACAGGTCCTTCCACGGGTCGGCGTCGCCGAAGACGTCGATCGCCGGCCCGTTGGGGTCCACCGCCGCGCCGAGCAGGCCGGGCGCGGTGCGGTTGCCGTCGGTGCCGCGCAGCCGGACGTACACCGGCCGGTCGACGGCGCCCACCTGGTACACGAACTTCACCGTGCCGGTGTTCCTGCCGACCTCGTAGGACTTGACGACCTTGGTGGAGGGCGTCGTGAAGACGTCCTTGTCGGACGCCGGTCCGGTGACGTCGCCCTGGATGACGTCCACCCGGGCCAGCGTCGGGACGTACTGGGCCCAGTTCGGCAGGTTCGCCAGCGTGATCTCGATGGAGACCTCGACCTTCGCGCCCTTGCGGACGTGCAGCGTGTCGCCGAGCGTCACCCCGCGCCGGCCGGACTGCCGGGCGCGGACGATCAGCGAGCTGATCAGCCCGCCGTGGTCGACCCAGACGCGGCCGTTGCGGATGCCCTCCATGACCGAGGTGTAGGAGAAGTCGCGCGAGCCGACGTGGGTCCGGCTGTAGAAGCCCGGCCAGAAGTCGCCGGCGGCGAGGTTCATCGCGCCGCCGCCGTAGACGGGGTCGTTGTACTTGCCGTTGGCGTCGAAGTCGCTGCCGGGGCCGCGCGCGCTGGTGTCGGCGTACACGGTGTGGGAGTCGGAGTTGGCGCTGATCCACCAGCTCTTGCCCTCGGCCAGCAGGCTGTCCCACAGTCCGCCGACGGTGGAGGTCATCCAGTCGAACCCGCCGAAGGTCTTGTAGCTCTCGGCCGGGTAGGCGGGGAAGGAGTCGGCGCCGGGGTTGCTGTCGTAGAACCCGCGCCCGCCGCCCGGCCCGTGCGGCTTGGGGATGCCCGCGGCCTGGTGTCCGGGGGCGCCCTCCATGCCGACGGCGATGCCGGGCTGGGCGTCGCGCCAGCCGCGGATCTCGTGCGGGGAGTCCAGGCCCTTGCGCGAGGGGTGGTTGGCGAGGAACAGGGCGTCGTCGACGCGGCGCTTCCTGACCGACTCGGCCAGGAAGTTCAGTCCGGCGATGGCCAGCGCCTCGTTCTGCGGGGTGTTGGCGCTCGCGCCCTTCACCGAGCCGTCGAAGCCGTTCTCGAACTCCTTGAGCGTGGCGACCTCGCGGCGGCCCGGGGCGACGAACACCGTGCCGTGCTCGGCGGCCGGGATGTTCCACTCCAGCCCCTGGAAGACCAGGGTGTCCTGGACGGCCTGGCGGGCCGCGACGATGTCGGGGTTGACCTTCTCTACGCCGATCCGGGCGTGCGTGGCGCCGCCGTGGTCGGTGATGACCATCCAGTCCAGGCCGTTCGCGTTCGCGTGCCGGACGTGGTCGATGACCTTGTAGATGCCGTCGGAGCTGTACTGGGTGTGGATGTGGTGGTCGCCCGCCAGCCAGCGGTACCCGTCGAGCGGCTCGGCGCCGCTCCTCGGGCGCTCCTTGCCGGCCGTCGCGGCGGCGGCCGTGCCCTGCGAGCCGAGCACGCCGGCCGCGGTGAGCCCGGCGCCCAGCAGTCCCGCGCGGCGGAACACCTGGCGCCGCGAGACCTGGCCGGGGGAGAGCTCGGCGTCCGGGATGGACAGGTCCACGACCTCGGCCATGTCGCCGTGGTCGTGCGCGTCCGAGGTGCCGTGCGTATGTGAATGAGGGTGATCGTGAGAGTGATCGTGCCCGTGACCCATGTCGTGCCTTCCGTCCCCGCCGGCAGTCGATCGCCGGCTACGGAGGCACCCTCCCGGTCGTGCCTGAACCCCATGTGAACGGGCCAAATCGGTTGAAAGTCCAACTGTCGGCGATCGGCGCGCGACCACGGCGCGCGGGCCGGGCACGGGGACCGCGGACGGGGCGGCCGTCCACGGGCCCGGGCGGCGCGACAGATGAATGTTTCATCGGGCTGGACGGTGATCGGCCGCTCAGTCCGCGGCGTTTTCCTAGGTCAGCGCGCGGGCGCCCGGTGTGTGCGCGGCGGGGGGGCCGCGTCTGAGGTCCCCCTCTCGCAACGTGCTGTACATCCCCAGGAAACACACACACCATGGGAGCGCTCCCACACGCCGGCAGGGCTGGGTGCTGCTTGGCCGTCTCAAGAAGACGGCGACCCCCCCATCAGTTTCATGAGGGAGAAGAACAGACAATGGGACCCCAGAAGACTCACTGGCGTAGAGCCCTGACGGCGGGAGCGGGCGTCCTGCTCGCCGCCGTCGGGCTCGCCGTCAGCCCGACCGCGGCCAACGCCGCGGTCGCATGCGAGGTCACGTATACCAAGGGTTGGGAGGGCGGCGGCGGGTTCGGCGGCAACATCGCCATCAAGAACCTGGGCGACCCCCTGCAGAACTGGGCCCTCACGTACACCTTCCCGGGCAACCAGCGCGTGACCCAGGGCTGGAGCGCCGACTGGTCGCAGTCGGGCGCGAACGTCACCGCCAGGAGCCTGTCCTACAACGGCGCCCAGGCGACCGGCGCGAGCTGGAGCATCGGCTTCAACGGCAGCTTCAGCGGCACCAACACGAACCCGACGAGCTTCTCGATCAACGGGACCGTCTGCACCGGCCAGCCCAGCGGCAACCAGCCCACGCTCGTCGTCACGCCCACCTCGGTGAGCGTCCCCGAGGGCGGCACCGCCACCTACGCGGTGCGCCTGTCGGCGCAGCCGAGCGCCGGCGTGACGGTGACCTCGTCCGCCGCCTCCGGCGGTGACGCGGACCTGACCGTCTCCGGCGGGTCGAGCCTGAGCTTCACCACCGCGAACTGGAACACCGCGCAGAACGTGACGCTCGCGGCGGCCCAGGACTCCGACACGACCAACGGCACGCGAACGGTGAACGTGGCCGCCAGCGGCCTCGCGTCCGTCGCCGTGACCGCCACCGAGGCGGACGACGACACCAGCTCCGGAACGCAGTCGCTGGTCGTCACCCCGACCAGCGTGTCGGTGCCGGAAGGCTCGACGGCCACGTACTCGGTGCGCCTGTCGCGTCAGCCGACCGCCAGCGTGAGCGTCGCCTCGGCGGCCGCGAGCGGCGGCGACGCCGACATCACGGTGTCCGCCGGGTCGAGCCTGACCTTCACCACCTCGAACTGGAACACCGCCCAGACCGTGAGGCTGGCGGCGGCCCAGGACAGCGACCAGACCAACGGCACCCGCACGATCAACGTGTCGTCCTCCGGTCTGACCTCCGTGGCCGTGGCCGCGACAGAGGCCGACGACGACGGCGTGACGAACCCCACTCACGTGGACAACCCGTACGCCGGCGCCGACGGCTACGTGAACCCGGACTGGTCGGCCAAGGCCGCCGCGGAGCCGGGCGGCTCGGCCGTGGCGAACATCTCGACCGGCGTCTGGATGGACCGCATCGCCGCCATCGCGGGCTCCTCGTCCGCCATGGGCATGCGCGCCCACCTCGACGAGGCCCTGGAGCAGGACGCGGCCAACGGCAGCCGACCGCTGACCATCCAGTTCGTCATCTACAACCTGCCCAACCGCGACTGCTCCGCCCTTGCCTCCAACGGCGAGCTGAAGATCGCGGAGAACGGCCTCAACCGGTACAAGACCGAGTACATCGACCCGATCGCCGCGATCATGGGTGAGTCGCAGTACCGCGGGCTCAGGATCGTCGCGATCGTGGAGATCGACTCGCTGCCGAACCTGGTCACCAACACCGGCATCGCCGCCTGCGCCGAGGCGCAGCGCACCGGCGCCTACGTGGAGGGTGTGCAGTACGCCCTGAACAAGCTGCACGCGATCCCGAACGTCTACAACTACGTCGACGCCGCGCACCACGGCTGGCTCGGCTGGGACAGCAACTTCGGCCCGGCGGCGCAGCTCTTCGCCAGCACGGCCCGCGGCACCACCGCGGGCATGGCGAGCGTCGACGGCTTCATCCTCAACACCGCCAACTACTCGGCGCTGCGCGAGCCGTACTTCAGCGCCAGCACCACGGTGAACGGCCAGTCGGTGCGCCAGTCCGATTGGCTCGACTGGAACTTCTACGCGGACGAGCTGTCGTTCGCGCAGGCGTTCCGCACCCGTCTCATCAGCGAGGGCTTCTCCTCCAACATCGGCATGCTGATCGACACCTCCCGCAACGGCTGGGGCGGCTCCGCCCGTCCGTCCGGGCCGAGCACGTCGACCAACGTCAACGAGTTCGTCGACCAGTCACGCGTCGACCGGCGCATCCACGCCGGCAACTGGTGCAACCAGAGCGGCGCGGGCCTCGGCGAGCGGCCCCGGGCGAACCCCGAGACCGGCATCGACGCCTACGTGTGGATCAAGCCTCCGGGTGAGTCCGACGGCTCCAGCCGTCTGATCGACAACGATCAGGGCAAGGGCTTCGACCGGATGTGTGACCCGACCTACGAGGGCAACGACCGCAACGGCAACAGCGCGACCGGTGCCCTGCCGGACGCGCCCATCTCCGGAGCCTGGTTCTCCGCGCAGTTCCGCCAGCTGCTGGCGAACGCCTACCCGGCTCTGTAACACCCGTCCCTGACTGCGGGCCCCGCCATGGCCGATCATCGGCTCGTGGCGGGGCCCGTCACCACGTCGCCGTCGCGGCCCGTTCCCGGACAGGGGTCCTCGGGGACGGTGCCGCGTCAACCTGTACGGCGACAGGCCCGGACTCACCACCAGCGGTTCCCCGGCGGTGAGCCCCGGGCCCGCGCCCGCGCGGGGGTGGTGGCCCGTCTCATCGCGTCTGGAGGGTCGCGAGGAGGCCAAGGCGCCACCCCCGCGCGGGGTCGGCGCATCGTCGTCTCCCACGCGGCATCCCCCGGCCGCGAGCCGGCGCGGCGTCCGGGGGTCAGGTGGCCGGTCGGGAGCCGAGCATGCCGTGCGGGTCGAGCACGAACTTGCAGGCCGCGCCGCGGTCGAAGTCGCGGTATCCCCGCACCGCGTCATCCAGCGGGATCGGGACGGCGTTGACCGCCTTGGCGATCTGAACGCGGTCGTGCAGGATCGCCATCATCAGCCGCCGGTTGTACCGCATGACCGGGCACTGGCCGGTGAAGAGGGACAGCGACTTGGCCCAGCCGAGGCCGAACCGCAGCGACAGCGCCCCCACCTTGGCCGCCTCGTCGGGAGCCCCCGGATCCCCGGTGACGTACAGCCCCGGGATGCCGATCGCGCCGCCCGCCCTGGTGAGCTCCATCAGGGCGTTCAGCACCGTCGCGGGCGCCTCGATCTCGGCGTCCTCCCCGTGGCCGCGCGCCTCGAAGCCGACGGCGTCCACCGCGCAGTCGACCTCCGGGGTGCCCAGGATCTGCGCGATCTGGTCGGGCAGCGGGCCCTTGGAGACGTCGACGGTCTCGCAACCGAAGCTGCGCGCCTGCGCCAGCCGTTCGGTGTTCAGGTCGCCGACGATCACCACCGCGGCGCCCAGCAGCAGGGCGGACACGGCAGCCGCCAGCCCGACCGGCCCGGCGCCGGCGATGTAGACCGTGGAGCCCGTGCCCACTCCGGCGCGCACGCAACCGTGGTAACCCGTGGGGAAGATGTCGGTGAGCATGGCGAGGTCGAGGATCTTCTCCATCGCCCGATCCCTGTCGGGGAACACCAGCAGGTTCCAGTCGGCGTAGGGCACCAGCACGTACTCCGCCTGCCCGCCCACCCATCCGCCCATGTCGACGTACCCGTAGGCCGCCCCGGGCCGGTCGGGGTTCACGTTCTCGCAGACGTCCGTCTTGCGCTCCTTGCAGTTCCGGCACCGCCCGCAGGCGATGTTGAACGGAACTGAGACGAGGTCGCCCACCTTGACGAACTCGACGTCCCTGCCGGTCTCGACCACCTCCCCGGTGATCTCGTGCCCGAGGATCAGCCCCGGCGGGGCGGTCGTCCGCCCCCTGACCATGTGCTGGTCGCTGCCGCAGATGTTGGTCGCGATCGCCTTGACGATGGCTCCGTGCGGAATCCGGCGCCCGACATTGGCCGGATGCACCCCCGGGCCGTCCTTGAGCACGAACTCGGGGTAGTCGATCTCCTCGACCCCGACCTCCCCGGGCCCGAGATACGCGACTCCCTTGTTGCCGGGCATGTGATCATCCCCCGTCTCCGGCGAAAGTGCGATGTACCTCTGTTGAGATGTATCCCCACTTCAAGGGCAACGTCCCGTGGGTCGGCGCGGCGGCGTCACCCGTTCCGGCGGTCCTGGAACGCGGCCGAGCCGTCGCCGGTCTGAATGATCCCCTCGTTCACCCCGGTGACCACACCGCGGTCGCCCACCGTCACCCGGACGCCGGCCTCGCCGAGCATCCGCCGCAGGTCCTGCGCGAGTTCGGCGTCCGACGCCAGGAGCTTGCGGAGCTGGACGCGCACCACCGCCCGCAGGTCCTCGTCGTCGTGGTTCCCGTCGAGCTCCCGCACCGCCTCCTCCAGCTCGGGCGCGTCGCCCCGCCGGAAGAGGCGCCGCAGGATGCGGTGGCCCAGGTTCACGGTGGCCCCGGCGGCGTCGTCCTGGGCTCTGGTGAACACCGCCAGGCCGTACGCGTTCACCGCCTCGGCGACGTACGCGGTCGCCGCCGCCGCCAGTTCCGTCATCGTCATCGCCGGTCAGCCTCCAGATGATGGTCGGTGGAGCCCTGCGCCCTCATCGGGCGGGCCGTGCGGCTCCAGGTCGCCGGCCAGGCGGCGAAGCCGCTCGACCAGGTCGTCGCCGGAGTGGCCCTCGGCGATGGCCAGGGCCTTGGCGACCGCCTCCCTCGCCTCCCGGACGCGTCCGGAGTCGGCGTACAGCAGGGCGAGGTTGCTCAGCCAGGGCACGAGCTCGGCACCGCCGGGCCCGTAGGCCTTCTCGGTGAGCCGGTACGCCCTCCTGACCAGCGGCAGCGCCTCCTCGGTGCGGCCGAGGTTGGAGTAGGTGGCCGCGACGTTGCCCAGCGCCTGGGCCACCCGCGGGTCGTCGGGCCCGTGCGCGGCCTCGGCGAACTCCATGGCGCGTCTGGCCAGCGGTAGCGCCACATCGGGCCGGCCCAGCTCCTGGTAGAGCGAGGAGAGGTTGGCGACCCGCCGGTAGTCGGGGCCAAGGGCGGACTCCGTGATCGACAGAACTGCCGCGGAGTACCGCCCCACCAGGGCGCCGTCGTCCGCCGACGGAAGGGAGAAGTCCGACGGCTTCGGGTGACGGCCCTGGGACCACCACTCGGGACGATCGGGGTGGTGGCGGACGATGTTCTCCAGGTGGCCGGCAAGGCTGCGCACCACAGCGCGCTTCAGCGCTTGCCCGGGCTCGGGCTCCACGTCGGTCAGCCACCGAAGGGCCAGGTCACGACCGGCGGGGTGCTCACTCCCGGCCGTCTGCCGCTCCCGCAGCACCGCCTGGAGCAGCGGCGACATGCCGATGGTGTCGCGCGTCCTGTCGATCATGTTGAAGTCGGCGAGCGTCCCGATCGCCTCGTCGACGTCCTCCGGGTTCTCCTTCGGCGCCACCAGCACCCTCGGGATGTCGTGGGGCGCGTACCAGGCCATCACGTCCAGCAGCCGGGTGGCGGAGTACCCGGCGCCGGAACGGCGGTCGCGCGCGCCGATGTCGGTCAGGGTGATGTCCCAGAGCCGTGACACCGTCCGCTCGGCGCCCTCGGCCGCCTGTTCCGACCCGTACACACGCTGGGGGTTGTCCCGCAGAACCCGCAGGAACCGCTCCAGGCTCATGTTCGTGCGCCGGACATAGGCGATGGCGTGCCGCAGCCCCAGCGGGTGGCAGCCCAGCTCGCGGGCCATCCGCCGGGCGCCGGCGCGGTCGCCCGCCCCCGTCTCCCCCATGATCAGCTCGGTCGCGGCCTCCAGGGAGAGGGCGCGCAGGTGGATCGGCGTGACAAGCCGATCCCACGAGCTGAGGCGGCTGGTCACCAGCACGTGGCCGGTACGCAGCTGGCCGAGCAGGCTCCGTACGTGCCCGATCTCCCTGACGTCGTCCAGCACCAGCAGCCAGCTCGAACAGCTCTGCAGCAGGTGCAGCGTCCACTCGGCGGCGTCGGACGGGTGCCGGATCCCCGGGCGTATCCGCGTCGCGAGCGCGGCCAGGCCGGTCTCGATGTTCCGCGGCGTGTCGGCGGCGACCCACCCCCTCAGCCAGTAGCGGCCGGGATGCCCGTCGGCGTAGTGCAGGGCCAGCTCGGTCTTGCCGACGCCGCCGAGCCCGTGGAGCGTCACCGCGACGTCGCCGGAGAGCGCCCTGTCGAGGGAGGCGAGGGCGTCCGCACGGCCGGGGAACGGGCGCATGGGTGGGCGGGGGAGCGTGGTGATGCCGCGCGGCATGGCGATGTCGCCGGGGAGCGGCGGCAGGGTCTCGTGGTTGAAGATCGCGGCGGAGGCGTAGTCGCCGGTCATGGCGGCGCCCCCGTGCAGCCTGCCGCTGAAGATGCCGCGGTCGCCCGGCGGCCGGCCGGCCTCCTGGTCGTGGTTCACCGGACGCCGCCGTGACCGCGCGGCCGTGGCGGGTTCACGGCGCTGCTCACCGCGTCGTCCCGTGGGGGGCGCGGACGGCCGCGCTCCACCAGCGGAGCAGGGTCTGCCGGAGTTCGGGGATGCCGGAGGCGGCGATGGTGTGCTCCGCGCCGCGGCTCAGGGCGCCGGCGTCGGCCGCGCCGCCGCCCATCGGGTGGGCCAGCGCGTCGAGCGTCGCGGCGTGGGCGTCGTCGCCGAGCAGGAGGGACGCGGCCAGCGCCCACCGCGCCGAGGTCTCGACGACCGGGGGGCGTCCGGCCGCGGGCATGCGGGCGTGGACGTGGCGCCGCAGGCTCTCGCCGGCCAGGTCGCCGTCCTCCCCCTGGTCCACGCGGTTCACCGCGATCGTCACCCGGCCGGGGCCGACGCGGGCTGTCGCCTCCGCGGCCAGGCGCAGCACGCGGGCGTCCTCGACGGTGTCGAGGTGCGTGTAGTCGAGCACCACCAGGAAGGCGTCCGACGGCCCCGCCAGGATGCCCGGCGGGCCGTCGACCAGGACGAACCGCTCCGAGGCGGCCCATCCGACGGGCACCACCACGTGCGGCGGGCTGGGGTGCTCGCCGCGCCCGTCCGCGGAGGCCGTCGCTCCCAGGGCCCGCCGCAGGTCGGCGAGGACGGCGCGCACCCGGTCGGCTCCGGTGACCGGGGCGGCGCCCGCCGCCAGCGGACCGGCCAGAAGCCGGCCCGCCGAGGCGGCGCGTGACGGCTCCGCCGTACCCGGCGACTCCCGCACCGCCGCCCGGGTGCCGTCGGACAGGTGCAGCGTGGGCTCGGCCACCGTCTCCCCGGCCGGGACGACGGCCACCTCGGTCAGCGGGGAGACGCCCTCCAGGGTGGAGACAGGCAGTACCGCCGCGCCGATCAGGGCGTTGACCAGCGTGGAGACGCCGGCCTTCGGCAGGCCGGCCACCGCCACCCGCAACGGCGGCGGGCTCATGACGCCGCTCGCTCCTGCAGCTCGCGCAGCTCCGCCGAGGCGCTCCGGGTCGCCTCCACCAGCTCGGCGAGCTCCTCCAGCCGCACCCGGCGCCGCCGGTCGTCGGTCCGGAGATCGTCGCGCGCCGCGGCGAGGTCGTCACGGTACGCCTTGACCAGGCGGACGGCGTCGTCGTGGTAGCGGGAGACGTGCGCGGCGAGCTGGGGCGCGACGTGCTCCCGCACCTGGGCCGAAAGATCGTCGACGCGGGCGCCGAACGAGGCGGCCAGCGTGTGCCGGGTGTCGCCGAGCCCGGCCTTGTAGGAGACCGTCTGCCCGTAGACCGGGGTGGTCGGCGCGGCCTCGCCCTGCCACCAGCGGACGAACATCTCCCCGAGCGTCTCGTCGACCCTCTCGTGCCCAGCTACGTACGTCTTCGTCTTCCGGTCGGGATCGGCCCCGCCTCCCTTCACCGCCTTCGCGGAGCTCGGCGTCAGCGAGACCGCCTCGGGCGCCGGGAGGCCGGCGGCCACACCCGCGCGGCGCATGATCGGGGCCACCGACTTCTCCGCCTGCGCCAGCAGCTCGCCACGCAGCAGGCCGAGGCGGCGGGCGACCTCGTTGCGGGCGTCGTAGAGGATGTAGTCGAGCTCCTCGGAGGCCTTGTTCCTCCGCTTCTTGATGTACTTCTTGGCCTCCTTGGCGGTGTCGAAGCGCTTGGCCCCCCGCACGCTGTCGATCACCACCTCACCGCGGCGGCGGGCGCCGTCGATCACTTCGGCCACGCTGTCCTGCGCGCGCTTGCGCACCTCGTTCTTGCCGGGCAGGCGCGAGGTCAGCCGGTCGAGCTCGGCCAGCTCGCCCGCGAGGTCGTCCATGCGGCGGGTGATCTCGGCCTGGTCGGCGTGCATCGCCGCGATGCGGTTGGAGGCCGCCGCCTCGATCTCGTCCAGCATCCCGATCGTGCGGCCCAGCACCGCGTCGACCAGGATCGGGACGGCCGTGCGCCGCAGGGTGTGCAGCACGCGGTCGCGGAAGACGGGAAGCCCGCTGTACCGCCACATCTCCTGCGCCGTGGCGTGCAGGGATGCCACCGTGGCCGTCTCCCGGTCGCGCTCCCAGCCGTAGCGCGAACGCAGGCGGAGCATGGCCTCGACGGCGGGGTCGGTGGCCGGGTCGAGCCCGTCGCCGGCATCGGTGACCCGGGCGAGCACCCGCGCCGCGGCCAGGCCGAACCGCGCGCGGGTCTCGATGACCCGCTCACGAGCCTGGTCGCCGGAGAAGCCGAGCAGGCGGCCGACCAGGCGGACGACCTCCTCGGGGCCCGGGTCCTCCTCGGTGAGCCGTTCGTCGACCTTGTTGACGACGGCGAACAGCTTCTCGGTGCCGATGCGCGCCAGCACCGGGCGCACCAGCTCGCGGATCGCCTCGTCGGCCATGACGTTGAGCCGGGTGTAGTCGAGCACGATCACCACGACGTGCGCCTTGGCGAGCTGGTCGGCCACGATCTCGGTCAGCGGCACGCTCATCTGCGCGTCGTCCGGGCCGGGGGTGTCGACCAGCACCAGGGTTCCGGCGCCCGGCCCCGCGCCGGCGGGCGCGAACTCCGACGGGGTGTGCAGGGACGGCACGTCGGAGAGGGCGGAGACCACGTCGACGTCGGGCAGGACCACCGACCCGACGCGAACCAGCTCGTTCAGCCGCATCAGCGTCCGCTGGATCTCCCTCTCGCCCGTGCATTCGAGGGGGAACGGCACCCGGGGCCCGCTCACGATCAGATCGAGCAGGGGACCCATGTGGGGGAACAGGTCGAGGACGTCGTCGCGTTCGGCGTCTCCCAGGCGCGTGGCCAGCTCGCCGGTGAGCGTGTCGAACAGGGCCGCGTCGGAGGCGGCCAGCCTGAGCACGGGTTCGGCGACGTCGTCCAGGACGATCCTGGTGGGAAGGGTGGTCATGCCGGTCACCCGGGCGGGGAGCAGCGTGAGCCCCGTCATCGCGTTGATGATCGTGGACTTGCCCGCGCTCATCGGTGCGACGATCGGTATGCGCAGCTCCATCCGTTCGATCGCCTCGACGTCGTCGTGAACGGCGCTCATCGCGGCCTCGACGCCCCGGCCCGACCGGACGGCGTGCAGGTCCAGCTCCCCAGCCTGGGTGAGCAGCGCGTCCAGGTCGGTGAGGCGGTCGCGGACCTCTGCCTGGAGGAGGGTGACGGCGTCGTCCTCGTCGGCCATGCGGTCATCTCCTGAGGCCGAGGGTAACCGAACGAATGCGGTGGTGAAGGCTGTCACCCGGCCGGCCGAAGCCGCCTCGGGGCTCCGCGTCAGGAGACGGGAGAACCTTGGCACACGAGTCGTCACCGCAACATCGTGGAAAGACGGGATTCACGTCACTTCGCGGCGATTCGCAGGGGAGGCGCTCCGCGGGCCCGCCGCGCGGACGCGTCACGCTCCCGGGGGGTGCGCGCGGCCCGTCTGGGTGCCGTCCGCGCCGGCCCGCGGGCATGGCTGACGCCGCACCGCAGGTCGGGCGGTGCGGCGTCGGGCGGGGTCAGTGGTCGCGGTGGGTGATCAGGCGGGCGAGGGACTGGAGTTCGGCGGCGGGGCGTGGGGCGGGGGCGGCCGCGGTCAGATGGGCCTGGGCCTCGGCGAAGAGGTCGGCGGCCCTGGCCTGGGTCCAGGCGCGGCCGCCGGCCTGTTCGATGAGCTCGGCGGCGTATTCGAGGTCGGCTCCGGCGGGCTCGCGGCGGTAGAGCTCGGCGAGCCGTTCGCCCGCCGCCGTGCCGGAGGTCAGGGCGGCCACCACGGGCAGCGACTTCTTGCGGCTGCGGACGTCGGAGTAGACCGGCTTGCCGGTGACCTCGGGGTCGCCCCAGATGCCCAGCAGGTCGTCCACGAGCTGGAAGGCCAGGCCGAGGCGGTCGCCGAAGCGGCGCAGGTGCTCGACGCGCTCGGCGTCGCCGCCGCCGAGGAGCGCGCCGAGCGCGCACGCGGAGCCGAGCAGGGCGCCCGTCTTGCCCTCGGCCATGCTGACGCACTCGGCGAGCGTGACGTCGTCGCGGCTCTCGAAGGCGGTGTCGGAGCTCTGGCCCTCGACGAGGTCGAGCACGGCGGCGCCGAGCACCCGCGCGGCGCCGTCGGTGGCCTGGTGCCCGCTGCTCGCGAGCACGTCGAACGCCAGAGTGAGCAGGGCGTCCCCGGCGAGGATCGCCTTGCTGACGCCGAACACGCTCCAGACGGTGGGGCGGTGGCGGCGGGTGACGTCGCCGTCCATCACGTCGTCGTGCAGGAGCGAGAAGTTGTGCACCAGCTCCACGGCCACCGCGGCCGGCATGGCGGTCTCCGGCCGGCCGCCGAGCGCTTCGGCGGCCAGCAGCAGCAGGGCGGGGCGGATGGCCTTCCCGCCGTCGCCCTCGGCGGGCTCGCCGTGCTGGTCGAGCCAGCCGAAGTGGTAACCCGCGACGCGCCGCATCGACGGCGGCAGGGTCTCCACCGCGGTGCGCAGGGCGGGGCCCACGGTGTCCCGGCTCCAGTGCAGCACCTCGCGCACGGGCCGTCCGGTGGTCATGACCTCGACCATATGCCTGACCCCTTCCTCAGAGCTTGTCTCGACGGATGTGGGAAGGCGCGGGTACGCCGGGAGAAAGCCTCTTCCAGACTTCATCACAACCGGCCGCGCGGATCGCCGCCGCGCGGCCGGGAATTCGGGCCGTCCGCCGGAAAATCACGGCCGCGCCCGCCCGGCGGGGCTCCGGGGACACCGGAGCCGGCTCGCCGGGAGGGGAGGGTCAGTGCCCGATCTCGACGTGCTCCAGCACGCCCAGCGCGTCGGGGACCAGGATCGCCGCGGAGTAGTAGGCGCTCACGAGGTAGGAGATGATCGCCTGATCGTCGATGCCCATGAACCGCACCGACAGGCTCGGCTCCACCTCGTCGGGCAGGCCTGTCTGGTGCAGGCCGATCACGCCCTGGTCGTCCTCGCCGGTGCGCAGGACCAGGATGGAACTGGTGCGGGTCTTGGTGATCGGGATCTTGTTGCACGGCAGCAGCGGAACCCCGCGCCACGCGGGCACGGCATGCCCGTTCAGCACGATGTTGTCGGGATAGATGCCGCGCCGGCTGCACTCGCGGCCGAAGGCGGCGATGGTCTGCGGATGCGCCAGGAAGAAGTGCGACCGGCGGCGGCGGCACAGCAGCTCGTCGAGGTCGTCGGGGGTGGGCGGGCCGCTGCGGGTGGCGATGCGCTGCTTGAGGTCGGCGTTGTGCAGGAGCCCGAACTCGGCGTTGTTGACCAGCTCGTGCTCCTGGCGCTCGCGCAGCGCCTCGATGGTGAGCCGCAGCTGCTGGTGGGTCTGGTTCATCGGCTGGTTGTAGAGGTCGGCGACGCGGGTGTGGATGCGCAGGACCGTCTGGGCGACGCTCAGCTCGTACTCGCGGGGCGTGGTCTCGTAGTCGACGAACGTGCTGGTGAGGGTGGGTTCTCCCTGGTGGCCCGACAGGATGTCGATGCTCGCCTCGCCGTGTTTGTTCTGCGGCGGCCGGTGGTTGGTCTGCTGGGCCTCGATGTGGCCGCGCAGCGAGATCGACTGGGCGAGCAGCTCCTGGAACGCCTGGCGCGACAGGCTGAGCGTCGTGGTGGGGGTGACCGCCTTGATGGTGTGCTCCCACGTCGTCTCCACGACGCCGTTGAGCGTGGTCTCGCCGTAGTAGTCGCCGTCGGCGAGCACGCCGAGGATGGTCTGGTCGCCGTACTCGCCGGTGCCTATCTTGTTGACCTTGCCGTGCGCGATCAGGACGACGCGGTCGGCGGGCCGGCCGGCCTCGACGATGACCTCGCCGGCCTCGTGCTCCTGCTGGGTGAAGCGGTTGGCGAGCGACTCCAGGACGGCGTCGTCGTCGAAGCCGCGCAGGGGCGGGAGCTCGCGCAGCTCGGGCGGTACGACGCGGACGTCGGCGCCCTGGCTGGTGAAGGTGAGGCGGCCGTCGCCGATCGCGTAGCTCAGGCGCCGGTTGACCCGGTAGGCGCCGCCGGGGACGTGCACCCAGGGCAGCATGCGCAGCAGCCACCGGGAGGAGATGTTCTGCATCTGCGGCTGCGACTTGGTCGTCGTCGCCAGGTTGCGCGCCGCCGTGGGAGCGAGGCTCCGCTGAGAGTGCTGCCCGTTCTCGACGATCGGGCCCGCCTCGATTGTCTCTGTCACGACCCACACCACCAATCTTTTTATGTGAACGCGAAATAGGGGTTCTCGGTAAAGGGGATGCCGCGGTCGGACGCGGAACACGAAGCTGTTCGCCGGGGGGCGGCGGGGACGGGGACGGCTGCTCGGGGGAGGTGTCGCGCCCGTCGTGTGACGGGAGAATAACTCACTGTAGTGGAGTTATTCCGGCGTCGACGGACGACAGCAATTATGCGGGGAACGTCTTCCGCGTGTCAATTGGAGTTTCCGTGTCTTGTCGGCATCGGAAATAACGAATTTCTCTCGGGAACGACGGCGGGCGCTGCATTTTTCGGTGTTCTCCATTGCTGGTGGTAATTGCGATGCTTGACCCGTTTTTTGAGGTTGATGTACGGACTCGCGGGAGTCGGGCCCGGGAGCCCGCCCGAAGGCGCGCCGGGGCCCTCGGAGGGCGAAGGCGTAAACTCGCAGATGACGGCCCAGGGATCGTCCGGCCGGAGGCGCCAGTCGCGCCGGAGGTACCCGGCGCCGACGGGGAACGGCGCCCTCCCGGGACGGTCCGCCTCCGAACGCGATGGGGGGCCCGCGAATGTCCCACAGCCTTTTCCGAGATCGCGCGGACGCCGGCCGGGCTCTCGGCCGTCTGCTCCACCGCTACGGGCGCCGTGACGACGTGGTGGTGCTGGGGCTGCCCCGCGGCGGCGTCCCGGTGGCCCACGAGGTCGCCCGCGCGCTCCGCGCCCCGCTCGACGTGCTCGTCGTCCGCGAGCTGGGCGTGCCCGGCCAGGAGGACCTCGCCATGGGCGCGGTCGCCGGGAAGGGCGCGGTCGTGCTCAACGAGGACGTGATCCGGGGGCTGTCGATCCCGCCGGAGGCGGTGGAGCACGTCGCCGAGCGGGAGGGCCGCGAGATCCCGCGCTGGGAGCGTCGCTACCGGCGCGGCCGCGGGCCGTACCCGGTGGCGGGCAAGGTCGCCGTCGTCGTCGACGACGGCCTCGCGGCGGGCGCGTGCATGCGGGCCGCGGTCAAGGCGGTGCGCATGCTGCGCCCCGCGCGTGTCGTGATCGCCGTGCCGATCGCCGCCGAGTGCACCTGCCAGGAGCTCGCGGCCGGCGCCGACGAGGTCGTCTGCGCCACCGCCCCCACGCCGTACTCGGCCGCCGACCCCGAGACCTGGGGCGACGACGAGGTCACCCTCGCCGACGTGCTCGACCTCCTGCGCCGGGCCGGCCCGTGGCCGTGCGCGCCGACCGGCGGGCGGCCGTCCGGCGACGTCGCGGCCGTCGCCGCCGAGGCCCGGGTGGCCAGGGAGGCCGAGGAGGGCGCCCCGGGCAGGGAGGCCCTGTTCGAGCTGGTGGGCGACGCACAAATGGTCGTGATCGGTGGGTCCTCCCACGGCACGCACGAGTTCCACGCCGCGCGCGCCCGCATGACCAGGGCGCTCATCGAGGAGCGGGGCTTCAACGCCGTCGCGGCGCAGGCCGGCTGGCCGGACGCCTACCGGGTCAACCGGTACGTCCACGCCCACGGCGCGGACGCCGGCGCCGAGCAGGCCCTGCGCGGCTTCCAAGGGTTCCCCTCGTGGACGTGGCGCAACACGGTCGTGCTCGACTTCGTCGAGTGGCTGCGCGGCCACAACGCCCGTCTTTCCGGCGTCTCCCCGGCCGGGGTCGGCTTCTACGGCCTGGACGTGTACGGCGTCCAGCGGGCCGCGCACGAGGTGGTCGCCTGCCTGGAACGCGCCGACCCGGCCGCCGCCGCCCGGGCACGCCGGCGGTTCGCCCGCTTCGACCGCATGGACTCCGGGGCGGGCCCGGCGTACGACTTCGCGGCGGCCTGCGGCGCGGGCGAGCCGTGCGAGGACGACGTCGTCGGCCGGCTCGCGAGCCTGAGGCGGCACGGCATGGAGTCCGCCCGCGAGGAAGGGCTGCTGGAGGGGGACGAGCTGTTCCACGCCGAGCTGAACGCCGGCACGGCGCGGTCGGCGGAGGAGTACTACCGCGCGGCGCTCGGCGGCGGCATCGGGGCGTGGAACCTGCGCGAGCGCCACATGGCCGGCACGCTCGACGCACTGGCGCGGCACCTCGGCAGGCACGGCGACCCGGCGAAGATCGTGGTCTGGGGCACGAGCACCCACCTGGGGGACTCCCGTGCGACCGAGGCGGGGTGCCGCGGCGAGACCAGCCTCGGCCGCCTCGCACGCGAGCGGCACCCCGGCGCCTGCCGTCTCATCGGCCTGACCACCTACGCCGGCACCGTGACCGCCGCCGACGAGTGGGACGCCCCGCCGGGGACACAAGCTCTCGAACCCGCCGTGCCCGGCAGCGTCGAGGAGCTGTTCCACGAGGTGGGGGAGAAGGAGTTCCTGCTCGCCTTCGACACGGCGCCCCGGTCGGCCGACGTGCTGCGCTCGACCTGGCTGGAGCGGATGACCGGCGCCGTCCGCGTCCCCCGCGAGGGCCGGGGCCCGTACTTCCGGGCCCGCGTGCGCGACCAGTTCGACGCGGTCGTGCACATCGACGAGACCGCGGCGGTGGAGCCGCTGCCGCCCGCGCGCGGTTCCACCGGCCCGCGCTGAGCGCGCGGCCCGGGTGGCGGCGACGCCGGGGACGGCCGGGCGGGAGACGGGAGGGACGATGGTGGAGCGGCGATGCGTGACCGTCGACGCCGCGGGCGTCGCGCTGACGGCCGACGTCGCGGTGCCGTCCGGCGCGCAGGGCGTGGTGCTGTTCGCGCACGGCAGCGGGAGCGGCCGGCACAGCCCTCGCAACCGGTACGTGGCGGACCGGCTGAACGCGGCCGGTCTGGCCACGGTGCTGGTCGACCTGCTGACTCCCGAGGAGGAGGACGTCGACGCCCTTACCGGCGCACTGCGCTTCGACATCGACCTGCTCGCGGCCCGGGTGATCGCGATCACCGACCGGCTGGGCGGCCTGGAGCCGCTCGCGGGCCTGGCGGTCGGCCTGTTCGGCGCCAGCACGGGCGCGGCGGCCGCCCTGGTGGCGGCGGCCGAGCGCCCCGGCGTCGTCCGCGCGGTCGTCTCGCGGGGAGGCCGCCCCGACCTCGCCGGCGACCACCTCGGCCGCGTGACCCAGCCGACCCTGCTGGTGGTGGGGGAGCGCGACCCCGCCGTGCTGGAGCTCAACCGCGAGGCGATGGAGCGCATGGTCTGCGAGACGGACTTGGTGACGGTCGCCGGCGCCACCCACCTGTTCCAGGAGCCCGGCGCCCTCGACCGGGTGGCCTCGCCGGCCTCAGGCTGGTTCTCCCGGCACCTGGCCCGCCCCGGTGCCCGACCCACGACGGGGCGGCCGGCGGAGCCGGATATAGCCCCCTGATCAGGGCGTACGGTCACGATCAAGCTTTTACTTCTGGTTGTCCCGCTTAGGGTGTCGGTTCTCCGTGTACGCATCGTAGCCTGGCGACTACGGTACATAACGGAGCGTGGACATGCCTTTGACATCCACCGCGCGGCTGGCGGTCGACGATGCCTTCGCCCGGCGCCAGGGAGCGGGGCGGCGGCTGGCCGAGGACTCCGAGCTCATCTCGCGCGCCTGCCGCGACATGGCGGCCCGGTTTCATCGCGGCGGCAAGCTCATCGTGTTCGGCAGCGGCGGCGCCGGCACGGACGCGTCGCACATCGCCGTGGAGTTCATGCATCCGGTCATCGTCGGCAAGCGGGCGCTTCCCTCCATCGCGCTGAGCAACGACGTGTCCACGGTCACCGGGGTGGGCGCCAGGAACGGGCTCGCCGAGGCCTTCGCCCACCAGGTCCGTCACTGGGCCGGCCCCGGCGACATGGCGCTCGGCGTCTCACCGGACGGGCGGTGCGCCACCGTCCTGCGCGGGCTGGAACAGGCCCATGAGCTGGGCCTGTTCACCCTGGCGCTCGTCGGCGGCGACGGAGGGCCGATCGCCGGCAGCGCCGCCGTGGACCACGTGCTCGTCGCCGGCTCCGCCGACCCGGCCGTCGTCAAGGAGATCCACGTGACCGCCTACCACGTCCTGTGGGAGCTGGTCCACGTCTTCCACGCCCAGTACGCCGTGCACGGCGAGCCGGCCCCGGCCGGCGTCCACGAAGGGGCCGGCGCGAGCGGCCCGGCGCGCCCGGAGGCGGACCGATGAGCGTGGGCCGCGCCGAGGGGGCGCACGGCGGGCCCGGCGCGGGGCGGGGCACGCCGCCGGCGCGCGAGAGCTGCGTCACCTGCTCGGACGAGGCGTGGCCGGCCCTGGTCGTGCGGTGCCTGGAGCAGGACCTCGCGGTCGTCGACCTCGGCGGCGTCCGGCGGGAGGTGAGCGTCGCGCTGGTCGACGCGGCACCGGGGGACACGGTCCTCGTCCACGCCATGGAGGCCATCGCGGTGCTCGCGCGAAGGGGCGGGGACGATGGGACGGGCTGAGGAGGCGCCGTCGCCCGAGGGGATACGGCGGCTGTACCCCTTCCTGCACGGCGGGCACGTGCCGGTCGAGGTCGACGGGTCCACCGCGGTCAAGGTCGCCGAGATCGTCGCGCTGCGCGAGCGCGTGGCGGAGCTGTACGCCGACCGGCTGGCGGAGTGCGCCGAGGCCATGGCCGGCGCGTTCGCGGCCGGGGGCCGGCTGTTCACCTTCGGCAACGGCGGCAGCAGCACCGACGCCCAGCAGGTCGCCACCACCTTCCTGAACCCCTGGTACGGACGGCCGCTGCCGGCCCTGTCGCTGACCTCGGACGTCGCGGTGGTGACGGCGCTGTCCAACGACGCGGGCTTCGAGGTGGTGTTCGCCCGGCAGCTCGCGGCCCTCGGCCGGGCCGGGGACATCGCGTTCGGCCTGTCCACCAGCGGCGGCTCGGGCAACCTCGTCCAGGCCCTGGAGGAGGCGTCCCGCAGGGACATGCTGACCGTCGGCCTGGCCGGCCACCTGGGCGGCAGGTTCGCCGAGCTGCGCGAGCGGGGCGTGCTGGACTTCCTGTTCGTCATCCCGTCGTCGTCGGTGCACCGCATCCAGGAGGCCCAGACGACGGCGTACCACGTGCTGTGGGAGCTGACCCAGCACGCGCTCGGGCCCTAGCCGGGCCCGGCGGAAACGAGGGAGGGAGTGGGACCGGGGGGATCGACACCGACCAGGAGCGGGGGACGGACATGGCGGCAACAACGGACACGGCGAGCGCCGAGGTGCGCGATCGCGACGACCTTCTCGTCCACATACTCTGGATCAACGCCGGGCTGAGCTGCGACGGCGACTCCGTCGCGCTCACCGCCGCGACCCAGCCGAGCATCGAGGACATCATCCTCGGCGTGTTCCCCGGCCTGCCCAAGGTCGAGGTGCACTGGCCGCTGCTCGACTTCCACAGCGGCCCCATGCAGGGCGCCGACGCCATGATCGAGTGGTACTACCTGGCGGCGCGCGGCGGGCTCGACCCGTTCGTGCTGGTCGTCGAGGGCTCGGTGCCCAACGAGTCGATCAAGCGTGAGGGCTACTGGTCGGGGTTCGGCAACAACCCCGACACCGGCCAGCCGATGACGCTCCCCGAGTGGCTGGACCGGCTGGCGCCCCAGGCCACCGCCGTGGTCGCCGCGGGCACCTGCGCCACGTACGGCGGCATCCACGCCATGGCCGGCAACCCGACCGGCTGCATGGGCGTGGCCGACTACCTGGGCTGGGACTGGCGTTCCAAGGCGGGGCTGCCGATCGTCAACGTGCCCGGATGCCCCGTGCAGCCCGACAACATGTCGGAGACCCTGCTCTACCTGCTGTTCCAGCTCAACGGGCAGGCCCCGATGATCCCGCTGGACGAGGCGCTGCGCCCGACCTGGCTGTTCGGCCAGACCGTCCACGAGGGCTGCGACCGCGCCGGGTACTACGAGCAGGGCCAGTTCGCCGTCGAGTACGGCTCTCCCACGTGCCTGGTCAAGATCGGGTGCTGGGGGCCGGTGGTCAAGTGCAACGTCCCCAAGCGGGGGTGGATGAACGGCGTCGGCGGCTGCCCCAACGTCGGCGGCATCTGCATCGCCTGCACGATGCCCGGCTTCCCCGACAAGTTCATGCCGTTCATGGACGAGCCTCCCGGAGCCCGCTTCTCCACCACGATCAGCACCGTCTACGGCGGCGTGGTGCGCAGGCTGCGCGACATCACCGTCAAGACGGTGGACAAGGAGCCGAAGTGGCACGCCAGGGGCCGCGCCCTGCTCACCGGATACAAGGCGCCCTGGAGCTGAGATGGAGACGGAGCAGAGATGACGACCGCACGACGAGGCGACGAGAAGCGCGACCTGGTGGAGATGGCGTGGGATCCCATCACGCGGATCGTCGGCAGCCTGGGCATCTACGCGAAGATCGACTTCGCCGGGAAGGAGGTGGTGGAGTGCCACAGCACCTCCTCCATCTTCCGCGGCTACAGCATCTTCATGAAGGGCAAGGACCCGCGCGACGCCCACTTCATCACGAGCCGCATCTGCGGCATCTGCGGTGACAACCACGCCACCTGCTCGGTGTACGCGCAGAACATGGCGTACGGCGTGCGGCCTCCTGCGCTGGCCGAGTGGATCATCAACCTGGGCGAGTCGGCCGAGTACATGTTCGACCACAACATCTACCAGGAGAACCTGGTCGGGGTGGACTACTGCGAGCGCATGGTCCGCGAGACCAACCCGGGCGTGATGGAGCTGGCCGACCGCACCGAGAGCCCGCACGCCGGCGACCACGGCTTCCGCACCGTCGGCGACATCATGCGCTCGCTGAACCCGATGGAGGGCGAGTTCTACCGCGAGTCGCTGGTGATGAGCCGCCTCGCGCGCGAGATGTTCTGCCTGATGGAGGGCAGGCACGTGCACCCGTCCACGCTGTACCCCGGCGGGGTCGGCACGGTCGCCACGGTTCAGCTCTTCACCGACTACCTCACCCGGCTGGTGCGCTACATCGAGTGGATGAAGAAGGTCGTGCCCATGCACGACGACCTGTTCGACTTCTTCTACGACGCGCTGCCCGGCTACGAGGAGGTCGGACGCCGCCGCGTGCTGCTCGGGTGCTGGGGGAGCCTGAACAACCCCGAGCACTGCGACTTCACCTACGAGAACATGAACAGCTGGGGCCGGGAGATGTACGTCTCGCCCGGCGTCATCGTCGACGGCCGCCTGGTCACCCGCGACCTGGTCGACATCAACCTCGGCATGCGCATCATGCTCGGCAGCTCCTACTACGACGACTGGGAGACCCAGGAGCCGTTCGTCACCCACGACCCGCTGGGCAACCCGGTCGACATGCGGCACCCGTGGAACCAGCACACGATCCCGCGCCCGCAGAAGCGCGACTTCAAGGACAAGTACTCCTGGGTCATGTCGCCGCGCTGGTTCGACGGCGAGAACCTGCTCCCGCTGGACACCGGCGGCGGGCCCATCGCCCGGCTGTGGTCCACCGCGCTGTCGGGCAAGGTCGACATCGGCTACGTCAGGGCCACCGGCCACAGCGTGCTGATCACCCTGCCGAAGTCGGCCACCAAGCCCGAGGTGACGCTGGAGTGGAAGATCCCCGAGCGGAACGGTGAGCTGCTGTCCAACGCCCTGGAACGCAACCGGGCCCGCAGCTACTTCCAGGCCTACGCCGCGGCGGCCGCGATGTACTTCGCCGAGCGGGGGCTGGAGGAGGTGCGCGGGGGCCGCACCCAGACCTGGGAGCCGTTCGAGGTCCCGGAGGAGGCGATCAGCTGCGGCTTCACCGAGGCGGTGCGCGGCGTGCTGTCGCACCACATGGTGATCAGGAACGGCAGGATCGCGAACTACCACCCGTACCCTCCGACCCCGTGGAACGCCAGCGTCCGCGACAGCAATGGGACGCCCGGCCCGTACGAGGACGCCGTGCAGAACACGCCGATCTTCGAGGAGAACCCGCCGGAGACCTTCAAGGGCATCGACATCATGCGCACGGTGCGCAGCTTCGATCCCTGCCTGCCGTGCGGGGTGCACATGTACCTCGGAGACGGTCAGGAACTACGGAAGCTGCACAGTCCCCATGCCTACGACGCGACCTGACGCGCGGGCCGGCGCCTGCCCGCCGCCCGGGGCCGCCGGGCCCGCGGACGGGGACGCCCGCGCGGGCGGGGACGGCCGCGCGGACGCCGGGCGGCCGGCGCGCGACGCCGCCGACGTGCGCGCGGTGGGCGACCGCGTGGAGGCGCTGATCGACGAGCTGGGCGCGCTCGCCGACCCGATGGCGCGGGCCCGGGCCGAGGAGCTCGTGCGGGTCATGGTGGGCCTGTACGGGGCGGGCCTCGAACGCGTCGTCGGCATCGTGGTCGAGAGCGGCGCCTCGGAGGTGCTGCACCGCCTCACCGCCGACGAGGTGGTGTCCGGCCTCCTCGTCGTGCACGACCTGCACCCCCTGACCACCGAGGAGCGGGTGCGCGCCGCGCTCGACGGCGTCCGTCCCCTGCTCGCGCGGCACGAGGGCGGGGTGGAGCTGCTCGGCGTGGACGCCGAGGGAGTCGTGCGGCTGCGCCTGTCGGGCGGCTGCGACGGCTGCGCGTCCTCGCGCGACACCGTCTCCGGCGCCGTCGAGCGGGCGATCGCCATGGCCGCGCCCGAGGTGGCGCGGGTGGAGGTGGAGGGCGTGGCCGCCGAGCCGTCCGCGCCGCTGCTGCAGATCGGGCGCCGCCCGCCCGGCCCCTGCCCGGTACCGCGGGAGGCGGGGTCATGACGGTGAAGGGGCTGAGCAGGTTCCGCGAGCCGAGCCCGGCGGGCGTGGAGCGCTGCGAGATGTGCGCCGAGCCGCTGGCCGACCGGCACGGGCACGTGGTGGACGTCGGCAGCCGCGCGCTGCTGTGCACCTGCCGCGGCTGCCACCTGCTCCTGTCGCGCGACGCGTTCACCCCGGACGGGCCCCGCGGTGCCGGCGACGCGTCCGCTCCGGCCGGGCCGCCCGTTCCGGGCGACGCGTTCGTTCCGGACGGACCGCCCGTTCCCGGCGACGCGGCCGTCCAGGGCGGGCCCGCCGGCCGGTACCGGGCGGTGCCGGAGCGGTACCTGCGCCTCCCGGCCTTCCAGCTCACGGCGGCCGACTGGGAGGAACTGCAGATCCCGGTGCGCACGGCGTTCTTCTTCCGCAACTCCGCCCTCGGCCGGTACGTCGCGTTCTACCCGAGCCCGGGCGGGGCGACCGAGTCGCTGCTGCCCGTCTCGGCCTGGGAGCGCGTGCTCGCGGCCAACCCCGCGACGGCCGAGGCGCGGCCGGACGTCGAGGCCTACCTCGTCGACCGCCGCCCCGAGGGCTTCACGTGCCACCTCGTGCCCATCGATGCCTGCTACGAGCTGGTCGGCCTGGTCCGCCTGCACTGGAAGGGCTTCGGCGGCGGGCGGGAGGCGTGGCAGGCCATCGACGGCTTCTTCCAGGAGCTGCGCCGCCGCGCCGACGACGACGGGAAGGTGCGCGGCCATGGCTGACCTGCGGTTCGAGTGCCTGGGAGTGCGCGCGGAGCAGTACTCCGTGTTCCCGACGCTGGTGTTCCGGCTCGGCCTCACCGAGCCGGACGGCGCCGCGGTGCACGCCGTCGCGCTGCACTGCCAGATCCGCATCCTGCCGCAGGCCCGGCGGTACGCCTCCGGCGAGGCGGTGCTGCTCGCCGACCTGTTCGGCGACCCGTCCCGGTGGGGGGACACCCTCAAGCCGTTCCACTTCGCCACCGTTTCGGTGATGGTCCCGCGGTTCACCGGCGCCACCGAGGTCGACCTGCCGGTGCCCTGCACCTACGACCTGGAGGTCGCCGGCGGCAAGTACCTGGCCTCGCTGGACGCCGGCGAGGTGCCGCTGCTGCTGCTCTTCAGCGGCACCGTCTTCTCCCGGCGCGGCGAGGGCTTCACCGTCCGCCAGGTGCCCTGGCACTGCGAGGCCCGCGCCGCCCTGCCGGTGGCGGTCTGGCGGGAGCTGATGGACCGCTACTTCCCGGGCGGCGGCTGGCTGCGCCTGCGCCGGGACACGCTGCGCGCGCTGCAGCGGTTCAAGTCCGGCCGTGCCCTTGCGACCTGGGACGACGTCGCCGAAGTGCTGCTCAAGGAGGCGCGGGGATGACCATGTCGATGGACAGGGCGCGCAAGGTCGCCGACGCCGTCCTGTACGAGGGCTACCTGCTCTACCCGTACCGGGCGTCGGCCGCCAAGAACAAGGTGCGCTGGCAGTTCGGGGTGCTCGTGCCGCCGGGCTTCACCGCCACCGGGGAGCCGTCGGCGAGCGTGACCGAGTGCCTGCTGGAGGGGGCGGCCAACGCCCTGGTGCGCGTGCGGCTGCGGTTCCTGCACGTCAGCGAGCGCCGCGCGGAGAGGGCGGGGGACGGCGGGTTCGTCCAGGTCGACGAGCTGACGTGCGGCGACCGCACCTACCTGACGTTCGACGACGCCGCGCCGCGCGAGGTGGAGGTCGTCCTGTCGGTGCCCCATCTGCTGGACACCGACCGGGTCGTCCCGGTGCGCGTCCCGGGGGGACGCGTCGAGGTGCCGCTGCGCGAGCCGTCCGGGGAGGTCCGGGGGCGCGTCGTCGTCGAGCACCGCCCCCTGGACGCCGTGCTGCGTGCCACGGCCGAGGCGGCGGGGCCGCACGGCCTGCTGAGGCTGCGTATCAGGCTGGAGAACCGCACCCGGTGGGGCACCCCGCCCGGCGCCCACGGTGAACTGGGGACGGGGCGGCACAACGGCGACCACTGGGAGACCGGGCCCGGACGGCCGGAGTCGCGGGAGCGGGCGCTGCGGCACTCGCTCGTCGCCGCCCACCTGCTGATCGGGGTGACGGCGGGCGGGTTCGTCTCCCTGACCGACCCGCCCGAGTGGGCGCGGCCCGCCGCCGAGGCGTGCGGCAACCAGAACACCTGGCCCGTGCTCGCCGGCGAGCCCGGGCAGCGGGACGTGATGCTGTCCTCGCCGATCATCCTGGAGGACCACCCGGGCATCGCCCCGGAGAGCCCCGGGCCGCTGTTCGACTCCACCGAGATCGACGAGATGCTCCACCTGCGCACGATCACGCTCACCGAGCAGGAGAAGCGCGAGGCGCGCGCCACCGACCCCCGAGCCGCCGAGATCCTGCGGCGCGCCGAGGAGCTGCCGCCCGAGGCCCTGGAACGGCTGCACGGGACCGTCCGGCGTCTGGGCGGGCCCGCACGGGCCGAGCCCGGCGCGCCGTGGTGGGATCCCGGCGCCGACGCCGACGTGTCGCCGGAGACCGACAGCGTGACCGTCGCCGGGGTCGCGGTGGGCAGGGGCGTCCGCGTCCGCCTGAACCCGGGCCGGCGCCGCGCCGACGCCCACGACATGTTCCTCGCGGGCAGGACGGCGCGGGTCGAGGCGGTGCTGCACGACGTCGACGGAGCCTGCCACCTGGCCGTCACCCTGGAGGACGATCCAGGCGCCGACCTGCGCCGCTCCCACGGGCGCTACCTGTACTTCGCGCCGGAGGAGGTCGAGCCGCTGCCCGCAGAGCCCGCGTCCTCGGACGGGCCGCGCGGGGCGTCCTCGGACGCCGGCGTCTCGGGCGACGGGGGGAGGGAGGCGTGAGGATCCTGGTGGCGGGCGTGGGCAACGTCTTCCTCGGCGACGACGGCTTCGGCGTCGCGGTGGCCGAGTCGCTGGCCGCCAGGCCGCTGCCCGAGGGCGTCGTGGTCGCCGACTTCGGCATCCGGGGCGTCCACCTGGCCTACGAGCTCACCGGCGGCGGCTACGACCTGGCCATCCTGGTCGACGCGGCCGCCCGGGGCGACCCGCCCGGGACGCTGTACGTCCTGCGGCCCTCGCCGGGCGGGGGGCCGGGCACGTTCGCCGACGCGCACGACATGACGCCGGACGCCGTCCTCGCCCTCGCCGGCGCGCTGGGCGAGCGCGCCACCCCGGTGCTGCTGGTGGCGTGCGAGCCCGCCGACCTCTCCCCGGGCATGGAGCTCAGCCCGCCGGTCGCGGGCGCCGTCGGGCGGGCCGCCGACCTGGTGTGCGAGCTCATCGGGGAACACCTCCCAGGCCCGCCCGGGCCCGGGGACGACAGGACACGGCACGAAGTGGGGGAGCCGGCATGAGGCGTCTGATCACCGTCGCCGCCGTGGTGACGGCCGGAGTGATGATCTACCAGTCCATTCCCGACCTCAAGCGGTACCTGGCGATCCGCCGCATGTGACGCGGGCCGCCGAGACGTGAAGCCGACCGAACGACGAACAGGGGAGAAGGAGAAGTGCACGAATTCGGGATCGCCGAGTCGATACTCGCCGCGGTGGAAGGCCGCGCGGACGGCCGGCGGGTACGCCGGGCGCGGGTGCAGGTGGGGGCCCTGCTCCGCGTGGCCGAGCCCTCGATCAACGACGCGTTCACCGTCGTCGCCGAGGGGACGGTCGCCGAGGGCGCCCGCCTCGACCTCGTCACCCTGCCCGTGCGGCTCACCTGCCGCGCGTGCGGGAACGCGGGCACGTCGGTGGATCCGTACGCGGTGTGCTCCGCCTGCGGGTCGACCGACCTCGACAGCGAGGGCGGCGACGACCTCGTCCTCGAATCCATCCAGCTCGCGGAGGCGTCACATGTGCCTGGGGATCCCCGGGGAGATCGTGGAGATTTCGTCGGACCGTCCTGACCTGGCGAAGGTCGACGTCAGCGGCGTCCGGCGCGCGGTCAACATCGGCCTGCTGGAGGGGGAGGCGCTCGCGCCCGGCGACTGGATCCTCATCCACGTCGGCTTCGCGCTGTCGAAGATCGACGAGGTGGAGGCCAGGTCGGCGCTGGAGTTCCTCGAAAGCATCGGCCAGGCGTACGACGACGAGATCGCCGCCCTCCGCGAGTCAGTGATCGAACAGGGATAGAGGTGTGATGCGCTTCGTCGACGAGTACCGCGACGCGGACACGGCCCGTGCCCTCGCCGCCCGCATAGAAGCCCTGTGCGAGCCGGGCCGCGCGTACAAGTTCATGGAGGTGTGCGGGGGGCACACGCACACCATCTACAAGCACGGGCTGGAGGACCACCTGCCCGAGGCGGTCACGCTCGTGCACGGGCCCGGCTGCCCGGTGTGCGTGATCCCCATGGGGCGGGTGGACGACGCCATCCACATCGCCGAGCAGCCCGACGTCATCATGACGTCGTTCGGCGACATGACCCGGGTGCCGGGCGGGCGGGGGTCCTTCCAGGACGCCACGGCCCGGGGCGCGGACATCCGCATGGTGTACTCGCCGCTGGACGCGCTGAAGGTCGCCCGGGACAACCCGGACAAGCGTGTGGTGTTCATGGCCATCGGCTTCGAGACCACCGCGCCCTCGACCGCGATGACCGTCCTGCGGGCGGAGGCCGAGCGGATCTGCAACTTCTCGGTGTTCTGCAACCACGTGACGATCATCCCGGCGATCAAGGCCATCCTCGACTCGCCCGACCTGCGCCTCGACGGGTTCATCGGGCCAGGGCACGTGTCCACGGTGATCGGCTGCCGCCCGTACGACTTCGTGGCCCGCGACTACGGCAAGCCGCTGGTGGTCGCCGGGTTCGAGCCGCTGGACGTCCTGGACTCGATCCACCGCAACCTCGTCCAGCTCGCGCGGGGCCGGGCGGCCGTGGAGAACCAGTACGCCCGGGTGGTGCCCTGGGACGGCAACCGCAAGGCGCTGGCCGTGATCAACGAGGTGATGGAGCCGCGCCCGCACTTCGAATGGCGCGGACTCGGCTTCATCTCCCACTCGGCCCTCCAGATGCGTGAGCGGTACGCCGCCTTCGACGCCGAGCGGATCTTCCAGATCCCGGGCGGCCGGGTGGCCGACCCGCAGGCGTGCCAGTGCGGAGAGGTGCTCAAGGGCGTGCTCAAGCCGTGGGAGTGCAAGGTCTTCGGCACCGCCTGCACCCCGGAGACGCCCATCGGCACCTGCATGGTCTCCTCCGAGGGCGCCTGCGCGGCCTACTACAACTTCGGCCGCTTCTCCCGCGCCCGCGTCCGAGAGGCGACCCGGACATGACCGCCCACCGCGGCCGTCCCGCCGCCGACGGCACCCCCGCCGCCCGGATCGGAACGTCACCGGGGAGCCGGGCATGACCGCCGACGACCGCACCGTTCCCGCGCGGCACGCCGACCCGCTCGCGCCGGGCCGCGAGCTGCGGGTGCTCGAACGGGTCGAGCGGAGCAGGCGGCGCAAGGCGCGCGTGCGCGAGGAGCTGATCACGCTCGCGCACGGCGCGGGCGGCAAGGCGACGCGGAACCTGGTCGAGGCGGTGTTCCTGGAGTCGTTCCGCAACCCGCTGCTGGAGCCGCTGGGGGACGGAGCCGTCGCGGGGGAGCTGGCGTTCACCACCGACGCGTTCGTGGTGACGCCGCTGTTCTTCCCGGGCGGCGACATCGGCGACCTGGCCGTCAACGGGACCGTCAACGACCTGGCGATGTGCGGCGCGCGGCCCGCGTACCTGTCGGCCGGGTTCATCCTGGAAGAGGGCTTCCCCGTGGCCGACCTGCGGCGCGTCGTCGCCAGCATGGCCTCGGCGGCACGGGCGGCCGGGGTCGACATCGTGACCGGCGACACCAAGGTGGTGCCCCGGGGCAAGGCCGACGGCTGCTACGTCACCACGGCCGGGGTGGGCGTCGTCGACCCCGGCGTGCGGCTCGGCGCGTCGGCCGTCCGGCCGGGTGACCTGGTGGTCGTCTCCGGCCCCATCGGCGAGCACGGCGTCACGATCATGCTGGCCCGGGGAGGGCTCGACCTGGAGGCGGACCTCGTCTCCGACACCCTCCCGCTCAACGGCCTCGTCGCCCGCCTGCTGGACACCTGCCCGGCCGGGCGGGTGCGGTGCCTGCGCGACGCCACCCGGGGCGGCGTCGCCACGGTGCTGAACGAGATCGCGGAGGCGTCCGGCGCCGCCGTGGTGCTGGACGAGGACGCCGTCCCGGTGCGGCCCGCCGTGCGCGGGGCGTGCGAGCTGCTCGGCATCGACCCGCTGCACGTCGCGTGCGAGGGCCGGATGGTGGCGGTGCTCGCCCGCGACTGCGCCGACGCCGCCCTGGCCGCGATGCGCGGCCACCCGCACGGCGCCGGCGCGACCGTGATCGGGCGGATCGCCGACGACCCGCCCGGCCTGGTGCTGCTGAAGACGGCCTTCGGCGGCACCCGGATCGTCGACGTCCTCGTGGGAGACCCTTTGCCCCGCATCTGCTGAACCCGGATCGCCCGCGTCGCCGTGGGCGACTCTTTGCCGCGCACCTGTTGAAAGCCCTGCAGAACCGACCTTCTACTCAGAGCTGTACCCGGACCGCTTGTCCCGACGGGGGTGGTGTCATGGCCAAGAAGCCGACGCGCAAGACATCGGGCCAGATGCCCGGCATCCAGCACCTGCGCGCGCTCGCGCACGAGGACGCCGTCCGGGCCGGGAACCTGGCCTTCGAGAGCCCGCCCCGAGGCGACCTCCGCCCGCCCCGCGACGTCACCGCGATCGAGCGGGAAGGCGTCTCCCCCACCGACACCCAGGCCCGCAGCCCCCTGGGCGTCGGCACGAGCACGACGATGCGCGCCGAACACCTGGCCCGCCGCGAACAGGAACCCGGCCGGGAGAAGCTCGGGGAGGAGTACCCGTCCAAACGCCCCTACGGCGTCTCGAAACCCGGACACGGCACCGGCGTAGGAGCCCAGGACACCATCGACGACGAAAGCCCCTACCTGCCCCCGGGCGACTAGGCAGGGTGACCACCCAGGAAACCGCTCGGCCGCCGCGTCTCCGAGATGGTGCCTTCGGCGCGTCTACTCCAGGGCGGCTCTCGCCGGCCTGGTTCACCCGCCGCGCCCGGCGATCGCCGGTCGCCGTTCCTGCGCCTGTGAGCTGCCTTCTTCCGGCGCGTCGGTGGGAAGTGGCACGGCGAGGGCGGCGCCGCCGTACGGCGCGCAACCCGGTGCGGGTCCGGGCCTGGACTCCGCCGTGGGGCGTGACATCGGGGCGGGGGCGGCGGATTCTTGGGTGTGGGCGATGAGGTGCGGGTCGGGGTGTTCCTGCCGGCGGCCGGGTTTCCCGGGCGGGGGCAGGGGGAGGTGCTGGCGGCGGCGGTGGACGCGGCCGTGACGGCCGAGCGGGCCGGGTTCGACGACGTCTGGATCGCCGAGCACCACTTCATGTCCTACGGGCTGTGCCCCTCGGCGACGACGCTGGCCGCGTACGTGCTGGGCCGCACGGAGCGCGTGGCGGTCGGGACGGCGGTGAGCGTGCTGTCCACGACCCATCCCGTGGCGCTCGCCGAGCAGGCGGCCCTGCTCGACCAGGTGTCGGGCGGCAGGTTCCGCCTCGGGGTCGGGCGCGGCGGGCCGTGGGTCGACCTGGAGGTGTTCGGCACCGGCCTGGAGCGTTACGAGACCGGCTTCGAGGAGAGCCTCGACCTGCTGGTCGCCGCGCTCGGCGGCGGGCCGGTCTCGGCGTCGGGGGAGACCTTCCAGTTCCGGGAGGTCGAGATCGTCCCGAGGCCGTCCGCCCCGATGCGCCCGGTCGTCGCCTGCACCTCACCCGGCACCGTCGGGCTGGCCGCTGCGCGCGGCCTGCCCATGCTGCTCGGCATGCACATCGGCGACGCCGACAAGGCCGCCCTGGTGGACGCCTACGCCCGCACGGCCCTTCGGCACGGCCACGACCCGGCCGCGACGCCGCACATGGCCGCCGGCGTGGCACACGTGGCCGACAGCACCCCCGAGGCCGTGGCCGCCGTGAAACGCTCGCTCCCCACGTGGCTGGAGCCCGGCCTGGCCGGCTACCGCAGGGCGGACGCCCGTCCCCACCGCCCGAGGGACGCCCACGAGTACACCGACCTCCTCTGCCGCCTGCACCCGATCGGCTCCCCGGCCCACTGCGCCGAAACACTGCGCACCACGATCGCGCGAACCGGCGTCCGCCACCTCGTCCTCCTGCCCGACACCACCGGCGACCCCGCCGCCACCCGGGAGAACATCACCAGGCTCGGCGCCGAGGTCCTCCCCCTCGTACGCCGAGTCCCCTGAACAGCGCCTCCCCCCGCCCTCCCAAGCCGGCCGAGCGAGACCGGACCGGCATCGAAAAGGCCGGCTTTTCGTCACTCCCTGCAAAGGATCAATAACAGAGCGATGATGTCGAGCTATGCCGCCCCGCAGTCGACATGCAATGCAGCCACCTGAACGATCTCCGGACGGCGAACTGCCGGACGATGCGATCCTCACCCAGTTCGGCGTGCGCGTGAATCCCAGTCTGTCGATGCTGCCGTTCCGTAGTCATCCGAGGCCTCAGGAGGAAGGGCTGTCTCTGTCACTTGGGGCGCGCAGCATCAAGGAGATGGTCGACGTCGTGTACCGGGGCAGGCGTAGTCCCATGCTCCACGACGGTGTGAGGAGGACGACCGCGGGACGGCTGCGTGCAGCCGGGTTCGAGGTCGTTCACGATGGACGCAACAGTAAAAGTAATCCTAACCATGTGACCGTCTCCCTAGACGAGGACGTTGATTGGACTGACGATGAGAGCGCGCGGTTCAACGCCTGCTTCGGCGAACCAATTTGGTTGGAGGGGGACGATGAGTGATCAGATCCACCTTCGCTTCGGGGCGCAGCCCTGGACGCCCGCCGACACGGCGACGCTGGTCAAGGTGTACGACCGTCATGATCGACCAGTTACGGGCTTGATCGAGCAGCACGGTCGACGCTACCTGTTCGACTGCGTCGAGGGGCAAGTCTGGGATGTCAACGTCTGGGCCTATGGGTGTGTGACGGAGAGCGACGTCAGAGATCTTGATGCGGCGGAGGGCACGGTGTTCGCCAAGACCGTCGACGCGATCTTCAAGGCCGGCACCGTCACGGCAGCGGTCGCCGTCGGCGACAAGCTGGAAATCGCGCTGACCGTCGAACCGGAGACCCTTCGCCGCGGCGTCTACATCGGCATCATGGGAGCGGTGGTAGACAAGCTGGAGGGCGGCAAGCGGACGGCTGCGACGCTTCGGCAGTTGCAGACGGCGGCCGGTTAACCCATCGATGCAGCACGGCTAAGGCGCGCGCCCCGTCCTTCATGTAAGGGCGGGGCGCCTCGCATGTAGTGGCTACACCGGCGGCCGCAACCTGTCATGTTGAGCGAGCCCGACGGGGCGTCATTACGCGTCCCAGGTGACCGGGAGGCTTTTGACGCCGTAGATGTCGGCGGTCTCGGGGCGGAGGGCGACGTCTTCGGCCGGTACGGCGAGGCGGAGGGTGGGGAAGCGGGTGAGGAGGGCGGGGAACGCGACGCGCATCTCGACGCGGGCCAGCTGCTGGCCCAGGCACACGTGGACGCCGTGGCCGAAGGCCAGGTGACCGCCGTCCTGCCTCGTGAGGTCGAGCACGTGGGGGTCGGGGAAGCGCTCGGGGTCGCGGTTGGCGGTGTTGTACGCCAGGATGACCTGGGCGCCGGCCTCGATGGTCTGGCCGCCCAGCTCGACGTCCTCCAGCGCCGTGCGCATGAACATCTTGGCGACGCTCAGATACCGCAGCAGCTCCTCCACGGCACGGTCGGCGAGCGTGGGGTCGGCGCGGAGCGCGGCCAGCTGCGCGGGGTTGCGCAGCAGCGCGAAGGTGCCGAGCGCCAGCATGTTCGCGGTGGTGTCGAACCCGGCCGCGAGCAGGAGCAGGCTCATCCCCCTCAGCTCCTCATCGGTGAGGTCGCCGTCGGTGAGGTCGCTGAGCACGTCGTCGGTGGGGTTCGCGCGCTTGGCGGCCACCAGCTCGGCGAGGTAGCGCTGGGTCGCGGTGTAGGCGGCTATCTGCTCCTCGTCGCTCGCCTCCCCGCTGAGGAACGACTCGATCTGCTCCTGGAAGGAGCCCCGGTCCTGGTACGGCACGCCCAGCAGCTCGCAGATCACGATGGCGGGGATGGGCTTGGCGAACGCGGTCACCAGGTCGGCCGGCGGCCCGGCCTTCTCCATGGCGTCCAGGTGGTCGGCGGTGATCTGCTCGACGCGCTCGGTGAGAAGGCGCATCCGGCGGGTGGTGAACCTGCCCGCCAGCGGTTTGCGGTAGCGCCCGTGCTGTGGCTCGTCCATGAGGAGGAACTCGCCGGGCGGCGCCGGAGGGACCTCGATGTCGCCCATGTCGATGGTCGGGTGGTGGCGCATGAGCTCCTTGCGGGAGCTGAACCGCGGGTCGGCCAGGACCGACCTGGCCAGGTCGTACCCGGTGACCAGCCAGCCGGGTCGTCCGCCGGGGAAGGTGTAGCGGCTGATGGGGCCGTGCTCGCGGGCCTGGATCAGCTCCTTGGGCGGGTCGAATGGACAGCCGGGCTGACGCGCCGTCGGCAGCGTCGTGACGGTGTGGAGAGGCTCACCCATGGCCGTTTCCCATCTCACGATAGTACGTATTTGGAATAGCTCGAAAGCTACGTTGCATCCAGAATGACTGTCAATTCATGAAGAGTATTTGTGCAGGTGAACACCGATAAATTGGTGCAATGGCGCTGCGGGCGAATGCAATGGCGCGTTGCAATGAATGACGGCGAAGGCAATACTGACGGCATGCCAGGAGGACGGTTGACCCAGCAGGACCGCCAGCGCATCGCGGCCGGCCTCGCCGGCGGGCATTCCTACGCCGAGATCGCCAGGCGGCTCGACCGGCCGACCTCGACGATCAGCCGGGAGGTCGGGCGCAACGGAGGCCCCCGCGGCTACCGGCCCCAGCAGGCGCACCAGGCGACGACCCGGCGGGCACGGCGCGGCACACCGGCACCCCCGCCCGCGGCCGGGCCGCCGGGCGGCACGGTGGGAGAGGAGATCATCGAGATGGCGGTCAGGGCAGGGCTGCCGAGGATGACGGCGCGTGTGCATCTCGACCTGTTGCTGTCCGAGGACGGCAGACGCACCGCGGCCGAGCTCGCACGCAGGCTGAAGGTCAGCCCGGCCTCCGTCTCGGTGTCCGTGAACTACCTGGTCGAGCACGGGTATGTCCGGCGCGAGCGCGATCCGCGGCGGCGTCGCGACATCTACGTGGTCGACGACGACGCCTGGTACCACTCGATGGTGATCAGCTCCCGGCAGACGCTCGAGTCGGCGCGGGCCGCCATGGCGGCGGCGGAGGCGTCCGGGCTCGACGGGCCCGTGGGGCAGCGGATGGCCAGGGCGGGGGCGTTCCTGGAGCGGGTCAGCCTGGACGTCATCGAGTCGGCCGACCGCTGGCGCGGCCTCCTGGCGTGACGGGGCCCGGCCGAACCGGGCGCCTCTCGCGGGGGTCGGGGTGAGAGGTCGCACGTCACCGAGGTGGCGGGAGGGGGTGGAGGGCTTGCCGGGGGTGGAACCGAATGTAATTCTGTTCGTATGAATCGCGCCAAGGCCAACGGGATCGAGATCGCTTACGACTCCTTCGGGTCGCCGGGGGATCGGCCGCTGTTGCTGATCATGGGGCTGGGCAGTCAGCTCATCCAGTGGGACGAGGGGCTCTGCCGGATGCTGGCCGAGCGGGGGCACCATGTCGTCCGGTTCGACAACCGCGACGCCGGGCTGTCGACGCACCTGCACGCTCTGGGCGTTCCCGACCTGGCGGCGGTGTCCGCCGGCGACATGTCGACGGTTCCGTACCTGCTGGACGACATGGCGGACGACACGGCGGGGCTGATGGACGCGCTCGGCTGGGACGGGGCTCACCTCCTCGGGGCCTCGATGGGCGGGATGATCGCGCAGGCCTTCGCCATCCGCCATCCCGCGCGGACGCGCAGCCTGACCTCGGTGATGTCCACCCCCAGCACGCGGGCCACGCCGCCGACCCCGGCCGCGCTGGGGGTGCTCGCGTCCCGCCCGGTGTCCGACCGTGAGTCGGCCGTGCGCCGTTCGGTCGAGGCGTGGCGGATCATCGGCTCCCCGGGGTATCCGGCGGGCGAGGAGGCGGTGGCGGCGCTGGCCGGCGCCGGTTTCGACCGCTCCTACGACCCGGCCGGGTTCGCGCGGCAGTACGCCGCGATCGTGGCGTCCGGCGACCGGACCGCCGCGCTCACCGGTCTTACGGTGCCCGCCCTGGTGATCCACGGCGAGGCCGACCCGCTCGTGCCCCTGGCGGGCGGCGTCGCAACGGCGGACGCCATCCCCGGCGCCAAGCTCCTCACCTTCCCCGGCATGGGCCACGACCTGCCGCGCCCCCTGTGGCCGGAGATCGTCGACGCCGTCACCGAGCTGACCGAACGCGCCGACGCCTCCTGAACCCTCCGGAACGCCGTGGCCGCGACGCGGGAGTTACCGTGGAGCGGTGGAAAGGATCCTGGTCAGCGCGTGCCTGATGGGGCGGCGTGTGCGCTTCGACGGGCGGGCCAAGGCCGTGGCGGACGAGGTGTTCGCGGCGTGGCGGGCCGAGGGGCGGCTTGTGCCGTTCTGCCCTGAGGTGGAGGGCGGGCTGCCGGTGCCGAGGCCGCCCGCCGAGATCGAGAGCGGCGTCGGCGGCGCGGCAGTGCTCTCCGGGAGCGCGCGCATCCTCACGCCCGCGGGCGAGGACGTGACGCGGCACTTCCTCGCCGGCGCCTACTCCGCCCTGGCCGTGGCGCAGACCATGGGGCTCAGGACGGCCATCCTGAAGGACGGCAGCCCGTCCTGCGGCAGCCTCCGCATCCACGACGGCACCTTCCGGGGCCGGGTCACCCCGGGCACAGGCGTGACCGCCGCCCTGCTCGAACTGCACGGCATCCGCGTCTTCGGCGAAGACCGCATCGCCGAGGCCGCGGAACACCTCGACACCCTGGAACGCGCCGCACGCTGACGCGCCCGCACCACGAAGCCGGAGCGCACGGGACGGGCAAGGACTGGCCGGCCACCGTACGGCGGCGCCGATTTCGCCGTACGGCTTCTCACCGCCGCGGCGCCGGTATAGGCCGCACGTTGCGGGTGGCGAGGTGTGGGCGGGGCAGGGGCGCTCCGGGAGGCCGCGCCGAAGGCGCCGTTCGGGGCGGGTGATGGCCGGTCAGGGGTCGAGGTCGTCGGGGGCGTCTTCGGTGATGATGGCCTCCTCGTCGGGTTTGTGGACGAGGACGGTGTCGATGTAGGAGCGCAGGGCCGTGTCGAGGCCGATGTCGCGGCCGGCGGCTTCGGACATGAACCAGCGGTGGTCGAGGACCTCGTGGAAGAGCTGGGCGGTCTCCAGCTTGCCGCGCAGGGCTGGCGGGATGGCGTGCAGCGTCGGCTGGAAGGTCTCGGCGAGCCAGCGGTGCGCGACGATGGCCTCGTCCTCGTGGCGCAGGCCCTTGGCGACCCGGAAGGAGTCGAGGTCGTTGAGCAGCCGCCTGGCCTGGTTCTCCTCGACGTCCAGGCCGGTGAGCCGCAGCAGCCGGCGCTGGTGGTGGCCGGCGTCGACGACCTTGGGACGCACGATCAGGCGGGCGGTGCCGGCCTTGCGGCGGATCATCATCTCGGCGACGTCGAAGCCGAGGGAGTTGAGCCGCCGGATCCGCTGGTCGATCAGGTGCCACTCGACGTCCTCGACGATCTCCTCCTGCGTCAGCTCGTTCCACAGCCGGTGGTAGCGCTCGCAGAGCTGCTCGGCGAACGCCAGCGGGTCGATCGAGGCGTGCAGGAAGCCGCCCGCCTCCAGGTCGAGCATCTCGCCGTAGATGTTGACGTGGGCGACCTCGATGTCCTGCTTGCGCTGGCCCTCGCTGATGACCGGGTGCAACTCGCCGGTCTCCGCGTCCACCAGGTACGCCGCGAACGCGCCGGCGTCCCGCCGGAACAGCGTGTTGCTCAGCGAGCAGTCGCCCCAGTAGAACCCGGCCAGGTGCAGCCGGACGAGCAGCACGGCGAGCGCGTCCAGCAGGCGGATGAGCGTGTCGGGCCGCAGCGTGCCCGACAGCATTGCGCGGTAGGGCAGGGAGAACTGCAGGTGGCGGGTGACGAGCGCCGAGTTCAGCGGCTCGCCGTCCGGCGTGGTGCGGCCGGTCATGACGGCCACGGGCTCGACGGACGGGGTGTCCAGGCGGCTCAGGTCCCACAGCAGCTGGTACTCCCGTTTGGCGTACCGCTCGGTGATCTCCTTGATGGCGTAGACCCGCCCCGACAGGCGGGCGAACCTGACGACGTGCCGGGATATGCCCCGGGGCAGTGACACCAGGTGGCGCTCGGGCCAGTCCTCCAGCGGGAGGTCCCACGGCAGGCGGATGAGGTCCGGATCGCTGGGAGCGCCGGTCATCTGCAGCGGCAACCCGTGTCTCCTCACATTCGGTGCTGTTGCCGTCGACGCTAGTCGTTCAGCGCCCGGGCGGCAGCAGAGGCCCACGTACCGGACACCACGCGCGTTTACCTTGCGCTGGTCTAGACCGGGTAAAGGGTCTGTTTATTCCACCCTCACCTGTGTCATCATCGCCCGGTGACCTGTGCTGTTGGCAGGTTACGGGTGGGTTTCACCGAGTAGTGTTCGCCACCGTTTGTCGCGGGTGGTTTGCTGGTCGGCCACAGCTCGATCACGGGTCGGCCTAGACCACTTGACGATGCCGGTGGATGGACGTACGTTCCTCAAACGTTTAGGAAACTTTCCTATTTGTTCGCCCCATCCTGGAGGGTCGCATGTCCAACCCCGCCGGCACGCCCCGAGAGATAACCCGCCGGCAGATGCTCCGCCGGATCGGCCTCACCGCCCTCGTCGCGGGTCCCGCGGCGGGCGTGCTGAGCGCCTGTGCGACCAGCGGAGGCAACTCCGCGGCGTCTCCCACCGCCTCTGCCAGCGCTTCCGCCGTCTCGGCGGCCAACCCCTTCGGGGTCGTGGCCGACTCGCCCCTGGAAGTCGTGATCTTCAAGGGCGGTCTCGGCGACAGCTATGCCACCGACGTCCACGAGCCGTTGTACAAGAAGACCTTCCCCGGGGCCAGCGTCAAGCACGTGGCCACGCAGCAGATCGCCCAGACGCTGCAGCCCCGCTTCGCGGGCGGCGACGTCCCCGACTTCATCGCCAACTCCGGCACCGACCTGATGGACATGGGCGCCCTGCAGGCCGAGGACCAGCTCCTCGACCTCACGCCGCTGTTCGACGCGCCGTCCATCGACGACCCGAGCAAGAAGGTGCGCGACACCGTCGTCCCGGGCACCATCGAGTCAGGCCTCATCGCCGGCAAGCCGTACATCCTGAACTACGTCTTCACCGGTTACGGCCTCTGGTACAACAGCAAGCTCTTCCAGGAGAAGGGCTGGACGCCGCCGAAGACGTTCGACGAGTTCAAGACGCTCTGCGAGATCATCAAGGGCGCGGGCCTCACGCCGTACGCCTACGCGGGCAAGAACGCCGCCTACTACCAGTACTGGATGATCCTCATCTCGGCGGCCAAGCTGGAGGGCAACCAGGTCCTGCTCGACATCGACAACCTCGCCGACGGCGCCTGGACCCGCGACTCGGTGAAGCAGTCCGCCGCGGCCTGGGCCGAGATCGGCAAGTTCATGGAGAAGAGCTACGAGGGCCTCATCCACACCGAGGTCCAGACCAGGCAGAACCAGGACAAGGTCGCGCTCTACCCGTCGGGTTCGTGGCTGGAGAACGAGCAGAAGGCCAACACGCCCGACTCCTTCGAGTACGCCGTGACGCCGACCCCGAGCCTCACCGCGGCCGACAAGATGCCGTTCGAGGCGATCAGGGCCGCCGCGGGCGAGCCGTACATCATCCCCTCCAAGGGCAAGAACACCGCCGGCGGTCTGGAGTACGCGCGCATCATGCTCTCCAAGGAGGGCGCCAAGGGTTTCACCGAGAAGTCGGGCAGCCTCACCGTGGTCGTCGGCGCCGCCGAGGGCCTGCCGCTGTCCCCGGGCCTGAAGAGCGTCGCCGACGCCCAGACGGCGGCCGGGGCCAACATCGTCACCTACAGCAGCTTCGAGAACTGGTACAAGGAGCTGGAGACCGAACTGCGCAAGCAGACCAACTCGCTGATGTTCGGCCGCATCACCGCCGACGAGTTCTGCGCCAACATGCAGAAGAAGGCCGACTCGGTGAAGGCCGACTCCTCCATCACCAAGCAGAACCGGACGGTGTAGTCGATCATGCGGCTTGGCGACGGCGGGCTCGCCGCGGGGCGGTTGTCGGCGAAGGCGCGGATGTACGGGTTCGTCATCTCGTTCCTGGCGGTCCCGCTCGTCCTGTACGTGGTCTTCGTGATCAGTCCCTACGTGCAGGCGTTCTACATCTCGCTGACCAACTGGCGGGGCGTCTCGGCGTCCCCGCAGTTCATCGGGCTGGAGAACTTCACCAGACTGCTGGACGACGACGTGTTCTGGGCCGCGGTGCGCCACCACGGCCTCCTGCTGCTCGCCATGCCGCTGATCACGATCGCCATCGCGCTGTTCTTCGCGTTCCTGCTGAACCTCGGGGGAGGCAGCAAGGGCGGGACGATGACCGGCGTCCGGGGCTCGAAGTTCTACCGGGTGGTCTACTTCTTCCCGCAGGTGCTGGCCGTGGCGGTGGTCGGCGTCCTGTTCCAGGCGATCTACCGCCCCGACAGCACGGGTGTGCTGAACGGCCTGCTCTCCATGGTCGGTTTCAAAGAGCCGGTCGGCTGGCTGATCAACACCGACCTGGCGCTGTGGTCGATCATGGGCGTGCTGGTCTGGCAGGCCGTCGGGTTCTACGTGGTGCTGTTCTCCGCCGGCATGTCGGCCATCCCGAGGGACGTCTTCGAGGCGGCCGCCCTCGACGGGGCGGGCCGCTTCCGGCTGTTCTTCAGCGTCACGCTCCCGCTGATCTGGGACACCATCCAGGTCGGCTGGGTCTACCTCGGCATCGCGGCGTTCGACGCCTTCGCCCTGGTGCAGGTGCTGTCGGTCGACCGCGGCGGCCCCGACAACGCGACCACCGTGCTGCCGCTGGAGATCTGGCGGTCGGCGTTCACCTTCTCCAAGTTCGGCTACGCCTCCGCGATGGGCGTGGCCCTGTTCTTCCTGACCATCACGTTCGCGGCGCTGAGCCTGCGCGTGACGCGGCGCGAGAGGATCGAGCTGTGACGACGGCGACCCCCACCGACACGGTCCGGGTGGCCAAGACCCCGCCCGCCCCGGTCCGCCGCAAGCCGAAGAACCCGCTCGGCGCCTTCGGGGCGCTGTCCCACGTGGCCCTGGTCGTCTGGGCGATCCTGGTGATCGGGCCGATCGTGTGGACGTTCCTCGCGTCCTTCAAGACCAACGCCGAGATCGTCGGCGACCTGCCGCTCTCCATGCCCGAGAGCTTCTCGTGGGCCTCCTGGGGACGCGCCTGGGAGAAGGCGCACATCGGCAGGTACATGCTCAACACGGTGCTCGTCGTGGCGGCGAGCACGGCGCTGACCATGCTGTTCGGCTCGATGGCGGCGTACGTGCTGGCGCGGTACCGGTTCTTCGGCAACCGGGCGATCTACTACCTGTTCGTCTCCGGGCTCGCCTTCCCGGTGTTCCTTGCGCTGGTGCCGTTGTTCTTCGTCGTCCGCAACCTCGGCCTGATCGACACGCACACCGGCGTGGTACTGGTCTATACCGCCTACTCGCTGCCGTTCACCGTGTTCTTCCTCACGGCGTTCTTCAAGACGCTCCCCACCTCGGTGGCGGAGGCGGCGATGATGGACGGCGCCTCCCACACGCGCACGTTCTTCCAGATCATGATGCCCATGGCCAGGCCCGGCCTGGTCAGCATCACGATCTTCAACATCCTGGGCCAGTGGAACCAGTACCTGCTGCCGATCGTGCTGCTCTCGGGCGGCGTCGAGGACAAGTGGCTGATCACGCAGGGCATCGCGAACATCAACACCAACGCCGGCTACGAGGCCGACTGGCCGGGTCTGTTCGCCGCGCTGAGCATGGCCATCATCCCCATGCTGATCGTCTACATCATCTTCCAGCGCCAGATCCAGTCCGGTCTCACCGCCGGAGCCGTCAAGTAGCACTCTCGCTCTCCTGGGGGCATCTCGCCCTCGCGGCGTTTAAGCGGCGATCTCATCATTTATCGGACAAAGCCCTATCCGGGCTCCGGTATCTCATGGATGATCTCCGGCAGAAACGTCTGTTACGTCCTCGGCCGCGCTGTGGCCGAGATGGAGGATGAGGCCGTGACCGCGTCGTCGATCCACCGCCCCCGCAGGAAGAGACGACTCACCGCACTGATCGCCGCCGTCGTGCTCGCCCCGCTGGGGCTCGCCGCGGGCCAGCTCCCCGCCGCGGCCGAGCCCCCGCCGCAGCCCGAGCACCCCTGGCAGGCCGACCACTGGCCGCAGCGGCAGCCCTGGCAGGAGCAGGCGCCCGCCGCCGCGCTGCGCGGCAAGCCCGGCGGCCCCGCCGCGATCGACCCGCAGAACTGGAAGAACCCCGACCACATGACCTGGGACGACTACAAGGCCGTCCCCGGCACCAACTGGGCGGACCCCACGGCCCAGGGCTCGGAGCGCACGTTCAAGGGCGCGCTCGTCCTGCTGGACTATCCGAACCAGCCGTTCGTGGTCACCCAGCCGGTGGGCTCGACCGTGTTCGGCAACCCCAGCACCGAGGCCCACGACGTCCCGCGCGACCAGGTCGCCGGCTTCTACAAGGACTTCCTCAACACCCCCGGCCCGCTGAACCGCGGCCACACCATCCACGAGTACTGGATGGAGGACTCCGGCGGCAGGTACGGCGTCGACCTCACCGCGTTCGGCCCGTACGAGATGCCGGGCAAGGACCACGAGTACGCCATGGAGTTCCAGGCCGGCACCGCCTGCCCGGCCGGCGACACCTGCAACCGCAACATCCGCACCGACGGCCGCGCCGCGTGGGCCGGCGACGTCGGCGAGGAGGGCACAGAGGAGTTCGACTTCATCTTCTACCTGAGCGCCGGCCAGGACGAGTCGGCCACCTGGCAGGAGTTCGGGCCCATCAAGTTCCCGACCAAGGAAGCCGTCACCGACGACTTCGGCCCGCCGGACCCCGCGCTGCCCAACTGGTCGCGCACCAGGTACGTGGAGTGGACGTCCTGGGCGTCGGGCTCCTCCATCTGGCCCAACGCCGGCGGCGGCTCCTCCACCCAGGCCGAGAGCTCAGGCCAGGGCGTCTACGCCCACGAGCTGAGCCACATCCTGGGCATCGGCGACAACTACAACAACCCCTTCAGCGTGCCGCCGCGCCGCGCGTACACCGGAATCTGGGAGATGCTCAGCCGGGGCAGCTTCAACGGCCCGGGCGGCCCGCACAGCCGGTGGCTCATCCCGCCCACCGGCGGCGGCTCGATGGGCGCCCAGCACATGCTGCGCAACAAGATCAAGCTGGAGATGGTGGACGAGAAGAACGTCCTGCGGCTCTCGCGCGAGGCGCTCGCCGAGTCGGGCCTGGTCGTCGCCCGGGTGACGGCCCGGGCCGCGCAGCCCGGCGACAAGGGCCTGGCCGGGGTGAACATCGCGTTCGCCGACGGCGACCGCAGCCCGGCGTGTGACACGCTCACCGACCCGTTCTGCGACGGAGGCGGCTACGAGAACTACACGGTCGAGGTCGTGGACCGCATGGGCGCCGACTCCTTCACCCCGGACTCCGGCGTGCTGCTGGCCAAGACCAAGAACGAGGACCGCGCCCCGTTCGAGTGGGTCATCGACGCCAACCCGCAGGACATCGGCATGACCGACTACGTGCTGCCGGACGGCACCCGGGTGCCGATCACGATCGGCGACTACCGGCAGCTCTCGGACGCCCTGTTCCACGCGGGCACCGACTCCGGCAGCGAGTTCGAGCACGTCGACGAGGCCAACCGCCTGCACTTCTACATCCTGGAGAAGAGCCGCGACAAGAAGGGCGTGCTGTCGTACACGGTCGCCGTGCGCTCCCTGGACGGCGCCGGCCCGCAGCGGCGCGGCGTGCGGGTGCTGCCGAGCGTCGGGGCGGCCAAGGGCGCCGAGTGGGCGGCCTGCCGCTTCCCCGTGGTCAACACCGGCCGCGCCGCGGCCCCCGCGGGGCAGCACCCCGAGGACGTCGGCGCCTACCTGAAGTCGGACGTCTACCGCCTGACCGCCGGCGTGCAGGGCAAGGGCTGGACGACGTGGGTGCCCAACCAGCTCACCGCCGTGGACTTCGGCAAGACCACGCTCGTGCCGGTGTACGCCCAGCGTGCCCCGGGCGGCGACCGCCTGGCCAGGCTGAACCTCACCGCCACCTCCGAGAGCGACCCCACCAAGAAGTCGACCGCCACCTGCCAGATGATCGGCCTGTGACGGCGATCGCCCTCACCTGACCCGGAAGGCGGGTGTGGCTCGCGGAAGCGCGAGCCGCACCCGCCTTCCGTTTCTCGGGAGGGGTGCGCGGCCGCGCGCTCAGGCGCCGTGGTCGGCCGCGATGGCGTCGATGCGGCCGGCGAGCTTGAAGTCCATCTCGGTGAGGCCGCCGGCGTCGTGGGTGCTGAGGGCCAGGTGCAGGGTGCGCCAGCGGATGTCGATGTCGGGATGGTGGTTGAGGGTCTCGGCCTGTTCGGCCACGTCGTTGACGATCGCGATGGCCGTGCGGAAGTCGGGCGCCTTGACCGTCCGCCGGATCTCGTCCCCCTCCCGACGCCAGTCGGGCACCTCACTGAGCCGGGCGCTGATCGCCGCATCGTCGAGCCTGTCCATACTGATCAGCTTTCCACGCCCCACCGACAGGCGAAACCCGCGCCCCGGCCGGGTTCGCACGCGGCTTCTCGCCGTGCGGGGGTCCGGCGGCGTGCCGGAGGGCGTCCGGGCGCGGCTGAGCCCGGGGCGTGTGGGTGGAGGGGAGTGCGCTGGTGGCTGTGGCCGGGGCGCGGGCTCCGGTGGCGGTCGACGTCACGCCTGGATTCCGGAGGACGGGCCCGTGGTTCGGCCTTGCCGGGTGGTTCTCGCCGGCCGTCCGGCCGGTTCTTCTCTCAGGTCCGGCGCTTTTCTCGCCGGATTTCTTGCCGAGGATTCATTCGCTTTGTTGTTTCCGCGTTTCTCGCGTATTGGATTAGTCCCAGGTGGTGCCGTTGTCGTCGGCGGGGATCTCGCCCTCGGCGAGCAGCTTGGCGGAGTCCCAGGTGGTGCCGTCGTCGTCGCTGGTGGAGGCGGAGTCCCAGGTGGTGCCGTCCTTGTCGGCGGGGGTGTCCCAGGTGGTGCCGGCGACGACGTGGGTGCTTGGGGCGTACTCGGCGGCCTGGCTCGTGGCGGCGTAGAGGCCGATCGCGGCGGTGAGGGAGACGGCGGCGGAGACGAAGCCGGCGGAGATCTTGGCGGTGAGGGAGGTCGTGGAGTTCATTTCTTTTTCCTCTTTCGGTGGTTGTTTTGTTTTCTTCTCGCACCACCAACTCTCCGCTTTTCAAGCCCTCGGAACCAGATGAATGGACGGCAGCAAGCTGCCCGCCGCTGGCACCTTGCTGCCATGCTTCTCCGCCCGCCTGACGGGCGCCCGGAGCGGCTCAGCAGGAGATCTGACCGGGACCGCGCTGGACGTCCACCGACTCGGCGATCGCCGTGCCGGGGGGCATCGAGGGAGACACCCACCTGGACGCCCCCGCGTCGCCCCCGACCGAGCCGAGGTAGCCGGCCAGCTCCCCCTCCACCAGCACCGCCCGGATCCTGAACCAGCCGTCCACGGGCCCGGTGAGCGGGACGGCGGCCTGCCACTCCTCGCCGACGACGCGCACGTTCGGGTTGAACGTGATGAGGCCGTTCTCCGGATAGAACTGCTGGACGGCCACGACGAGCCGGGTGCCCGGCCGGGGGACCCCGTGCCCGCTCACCGTCACGCAGGGCGTGGCCTTGACCGGAGACCTGTCCTCCGGCAGGTCGATGCCGATCTCCGGGGCGGGCTCCCGCCATCCCTGCATGACCCCCGCCACCGCCGGCGCCGTGACCGCCACCAGCACGCCGCTGGTGAATCCCGCGATCTGCCGGGTGGCGGCCTTCACGGCGCGCTTCGCCAATGAAGGCGGGGGAGCCGGCGCCTCGCCATTGCCGGAATCGCCGGGGAGCTGACGCTCCGTCATGTCGTTACTTATCCTTTCTTGGAGGTAAATGATCGTCGTGAGGCCAAAGCGTAGAGGCAGGCGGATGGGCGCACACGAAGTATGCTCATTTTTCGCACTAGATCCTTTATAAGCGGCGCTGAGCTGGGCGAATGCCGAAGATCTGGCGCGTTGCGTCGGGGGAGGGCTGCACGAAATGGCGACGTGTGACCGGTTTCGTATAGTTCTCCGACTCCGCGAGTACGGGCTTAGAGGCTTTCGTCAACGTAGTGCACGCGCGAAATGGCCTTGCGAATGCACGTGCAGTTGAACTGCGGGAGTCGGGGGCGCGCGGAAACCGGAAAGAGCGCTTACCCGATGGGCGACCGGCCGGCGACGACGGCGAGCACACGACGCGGCCCGGGGATCCGCCGTCCCCGGGCGCCCGGGGACGGCGTCAGTGGAACAGTTCGGGCGGGGGCACCGGGGCGAGCACGGCGTCGCCGTCCTTGATGGGCGCGGCCCCGGCGACGAAGTTGACCAGGGCTTCGTCGTGCACGCAGCGGGCCTGGGTGAGGCCGCCGGCCGCCTTCCTGGTCAGTCGCGGCAGCGGCAGCGGCGCGGGTGAGGCGATCACGATGAGGTTGCCGAACCGCCGCCCCCGCAGGATGCCCGGTTCGGCCAGCAGTGCCACGTGGCGGAACCGGTCGCGCACGGTGGCGACCACCCGCCGGGCGAACGCCAGGCCCTTGCCGTCGGCGATGTTCACCAGCAGCGTGCCCGAGTCCTTGAGGACGCGGGCGACGTCGGCCATGTACTCGGCCGTCGCCAGCTCCAGGGGCATCACGGCCCCGGTGAACGCGTCCAGCACGAACAGGTCGGCCGAGGCGTCGCGCAGGCCGCCGGCCGCGGTGCGCCCGTCGCCGACGCGGACCTTCAGGCGCGGCACCGACCGCAGCCGGAGCTGGTCCCTGACGAGCCGCACGAGCGCCTCGTCGGGCTCGATCACGATGTGGCGGGAGCCGGGCCGGGTCGCCGCGACGTAACGGGGCAGCGTGCAGGCGCCCGCGCCCACGTGCACGGCGTCCAGCGGGCCCTCGGCGAGCGCGTCGACGGCGTCGGCCATCAGCCGGACGTACTCGAACTCCAGGTAGGTGGGATCGTCGAGGTCCACGTATGACTGGGGCACGCCGGCCATGCTCAGCAGCCACCCGCTCGGCCGGTCGAGGTCCCGCAGGAGCTCCACCTCGCCGTTGCTGACCGGGTAGCGGCCGGGGGCGGGGGTCGCCTCGGCCTTGTGCTTGGCCACACAGCCTCCCTTTGCTTCTGGTATATCCGGTTGTGCCATCTTCGGCACTCTTGGGAGAACCGTATGCGTCGCCGGGAACTTCTCGCTCTCCTCGTGCTGACGCTCGTCATCGTGGCCGGGGGCGTCGTGGCACTGGTGGTGGACGCCCGCCGAGTGCGGGGCGGCCCCGAGCAGACCGCCCTGGCCTACCTCGACGCCTGGGCGGCGGACAACCTGCCGCAGATGCGCGAGAGGGTCGCCTCCGCGCCGGCGGACTTCTTCGACCGGCACCGCCGCATGCGCACCGACCTGCAGATCCTGTCGGTCAAGCTGACGCCCGGCCGGCTCGTCCGGCGCGACGACCGGACGGCGGACCTGCCGTTCACGGGGGTCTGGCAGGTAGCGGAGCTCGGCCGGTGGCCCTTCTCCTCCGTGCTGCACCTCGGCGTCCGGGACGGCGCCTGGAAGGTCATCTGGACGCCGGAGACGCTCCACCCCGGCGTGGGGGCCGGCGAGCGGCTGCGCGTCTCCGAGATCCCCGTCCCGGGCACCGAGCTGTTCACCCGCCAGGGCAGGCCGCTGCCTCGCGACAGCGGGGCCGCGCCCTACTTCGAGGACCTGGTCCGCGAGATCGACGACCTCGACGAGGACCCGCCCTCCGGCTGGGCCATCGAGGCGGTGGCGGCCACCGGCAGGGTCCGCAGGCTGGTGGTGTACCGGCAGGCGGCCGAGCGCAGGTTCCGCACGACGCTCGACTGGTGGACCGAGGCGGCGGCCGACCGCGCACTGGACGGCGTCGGCGGCCCCGCCGCGATCGTCGCCGTCCGGCCGTCGACCGGGGAGGTGCTGGCCGTGGCCGACCGCCTGGCGGGCCAGGGGGCCTTCTACCGGCGCTACCCGGCCGGAGCGGCGTTCACGACGGTGACGGCGGCGGCCCTGCTGCGCGGGCCGGTCGCCCCGGGCACCCAGGTGGACTGTCCGGCCTCCTACACGGTCCCGGGCGGCCGCACCGTCGTCAACGGCGGCAGCGCCGCGCACGGCACGGTGACGCTCGCCCAGGCGTACGCGCTCTCGTGCGACACCACCTTCTCCCGGCTGGCCGTCGAGCGCCTGGGGGACGGGAGGCTGCGCCGCGAGGCCGAGGCCTTCGGGTTCGGCGCGCGGCTGAAGTCGGGGCTCGGCGGCCTGTGCGGGGCCATGCGGGAGCCGGAGACCGGCGACCAGCTCGGCCTGCGCGCCATCGGGGACGACGCGGTGGCCGCCACGCCGCTGTGCATGGCGACGCTCGCCGCCGCCGTCAAGGACGGCACCTGGCGCCCGCCCCGCCTGATGTCGAAGACCGCCGTGGCCCGCCTGGACGGCCCCGGGGGCCCCAGGGCCAAGCCCGTCCCCGTTGAGGTGGCGTCCGAGCTGCGCGCGATGATGGCCGCCGCGGCGGCCGACGAGACGGTCGCCGCGGCCGGGCTGCCCGGCGGGGTCTCGGGCAAGGCCGCCACGGCCCGTCCCGCCTCGGGCCGCGAGCACGCCTGGTTCATCGGCTACCGGGGAGACCTCGCCTTCGCGGTCTTCGTCGAACACGCCGGCACCGGCGCGGGGACCGCCGCGGCCGCCGCCGCCCGCTTCCTGCGCGCCCTGTGAGCGCCCGCGCGGGCGCCGTCGGCGGGCGGCCGACGCGAGCCGCCGGGCCCGTCGAGGTCCACCCGCGTCCGAGGGGTGCCGTGTCCCCTCTGAGGGGATTTATCGGTAGCTAGAGAGCTTTTGAGCTGTTCATGGGCCGTTGTCGCTTCTCGTCGGGATACGAAGGGGAAAGGGGGACGGAGGGTGGTCACGGAGGTCCTTCGTCGCAGCGCTATCGGGGAGGACACATGCACGACCTGACCGAGGAGACGGCGGCCCACCACTGGTGGATCTACGCCCTGCGCGGCGCGGCCGCGGTGCTGTTCGGCGTCCTGGCACTCATCTGGCCGGCGATGACGCTGCTGACGCTCGTCGTCCTGTTCGGCGCCTTCGCCATCGTGAGCGGCGTCTTCACGCTGATCGGCGCCTTCCGCGGCACCCACCCGCGCGACGCCAGGATCTGGATGGTCGTCTCCGGCGTGCTGGGCGTCGTCCTGGGCCTCGTCGCCTGGATCTGGCCGGGCATCACGACGTTCGCCCTGCTCATGCTGATCGCCGCCTACGCGGTCGTCATCGGCGCCGTCGAGATCGTCGCGGCGCTCCTTCGTCGCGGCGGCGGGGAGGTCCTCGCCTCGTTCAGGCGGGGTGAGGCGGGAGAGCTGGACTGGATGCACCTGGTCAACGGGGTGCTGGCGGTGATCTTCGGAGTCCTGCTGTTCCTGTGGCCGGCGACCGGCGCCCTCGCGCTGACCTGGCTGATCGGCGTGTTCGCCGTCGTCTACGGGATCTCGCTGCTCGTGCTGTCCGTGCGCGTCCGCGGCGTGGGCCACCGGGACACCCACGGCACGGCCCCGCATCCCGCCTGAGGGAACACGGGGAGAACGCGGCGCGGCGCGGGAGACCGGCGCACGGAGCCACGGCCGCGCCGGAAGATATTCGGCCCAGAGCGCGAAGAGCCGGAGGAATCCCGATACTTACCCGCCGGGAGGGAACATTCAGGGGAGGAGTCCGACCCTGACAGGAGGGCCCATGAGCGTCCTCGACCGGCTCGCCCGGCACATGCTCGTCGACGGCTTCCGCATGGAACTGGATCTGGAGCGCAGCCGGGGCTCCTGGATCGTGGACGCCGAGAGCGGCCGCCGCTACCTCGACCTCTACACGTTCTTCGCCTCGGCCCCGCTCGGCGTCAACCCCTTCGACGACGACCCCGGCTTCCTGGCCCTGCTCGGGCGGGTGGCGGCCAACAAGCCGGCCAACTCCGACCTGTCCACCGCCCACCTGGCCGACTTCGCCGAGACCTTCGCCCGCGTGCTGGGCGACCCCGAGCTGCCGCACCTGTTCTTCGTCGAGGGCGGCGCGCTCGCGGTGGAGAACGCGCTCAAGTGCGCCTTCGACTGGAAGAGCCGACACAACGAGGCCAACGGCCGCCCCCGCGAGCTGGGCACCAAGGTGCTGCACCTCACGCGCGCCTTCCACGGCCGCAGCGGCTACACGCTCTCGCTCACCAACACCGACCCGGTCAAGACCGACCGCTTCCCGATGTTCGACTGGCCCAGGATCGACGTGCCGGCCATCCACCACGGCGACGTGGAGGCGGCCGAGGAGAGGGCGCTGGCCCAGGCCCGCGCCGCCTTCGCCCGTCACCCGCACGACATCGCCTGCTTCATCGCCGAGCCCATCCAGGGCGAGGGAGGCGACAACCACATGCGGCCCGCGTTCCTGCGGGCGGTCCAGGACCTGTGCCACGAGCACGACGCGCTGTTCGTCCTGGACGAGGTCCAGACCGGCGCCGGCCTCACCGGCACGCCGTGGGCCTACCAGCAGCTCGGGCTGTCGCCCGACATCGTGGCTTTCGCCAAGAAGGTGCAGGTGGGCGGCATCATGGCCGGCCGCAGGGTGGACGAGGTCCCCGGCAACGTGTTCCGGGTCAGCGGGCGGATCAACTCCACCTGGGGCGGCGGCCTGGTGGACATGGTGCGCTCCCGCCGGATGCTGGAGATCATCGAACGCGACGGCCTCATCCCGCGCGCGGCCGTGCTGGGCGAGAGGCTGCTGGCCGGCCTGCGGCGCCTTGAGGCCGCGTTCCCCGGCGGGGTGCGCGCCGCCCGGGGGCGGGGCCTCATGTGCGCCTTCGACGTGCCTTCCGCCGGAGAGGCGGCGCCCGGGCCGGACGCCCCGGGCGAGGACGGGCGGTCCGTCGCGCCGTCCGCCAGAGACCGGCTGATCGCCGCGCTGCGTGAGGAGGAGGGGGTGCTGGTGCTGCCGTGCGGGGAGCGCACCGTGCGGCTGCGCCCCGCGCTGTCGATCACCGCCGAGGAGGTCGACCACGGGCTGGCGGCGCTGGAACGGGCGCTGCCCGCCGTGCGGAACCCGATGACCGTCCCGGCCTGAGGCGCCGGTTACCCGCCGCGGCCGTGCCGGGCGCGCGGGCCCCGGCCGGCGCCCGCATGGGCATTCGGCGTCCGAGGCCCCGGCCCGGCGTGACCGCGGGTCACGCCGGGGCCGGACCGGTTGTTCAGGACCGGCTCGGGGACTTCGCCCGCCACATTCCGATGGCCGTCATGCGGCAGTCGGCCCCCAACTTGGAGTAGATGCGGTTGACGTGGTTCTTCACGGTCTTCTCGCTCAGAAAGAGTCGCTGGGCGATCTGTCCGTTGGAATGCCCCGTCGCGATCAGCTCCATCACCTCGGCCTCGCGCTTGCTGAGCTCTGTGCGTGCATGCCTGTTGTACGTGGCGTCATCGACACTCATCCGGCCTCCGGTGGCACGAATCATTGTCAAGTCGCCGAGCCCCCCCAGCGCTGGCGGCGTAGCGGTCCTGTGCGAGCATAGCCCGCCGCTTGGGGCTTTGGGGGTCCATGCCGTACCAGAAACCACTACTTTCCGGGGAAGTGGGGCGATATGCCAGAAAAGCGCGATGGCCGGTCCTCGCGGACCGGCCATCGTCTCCGGGTGAGTGATGGGACTTGAACCCACGACATCCAGGACCACAACCTGGCGCTCTGCCAACTGAGCTACACCCACCACGCTCGCGGCATCGCCGCGGCACAGGGAAAAGTGTAGCGGCCTTTGGGGGGTTCTGACGCCGCGACGGGTCAAGATCCGGTTATGGCCTCCGCCACCTCGCGCGCCGTGGCGGAGTCGGGCCCCGGCTGGGGCACGAACACGGCGGCGCGGTAGTACCGCATCTCCTGGACGCTCTCGGTGATGTCGGCGAGCGCGCGGTGGCCGCCCTGCTTGGCGGGCGAGGCGAAGTAGACGCGTGGGTACCAGCGCCGCACCAGCTCCTTGACCGAGGAGACGTCCACCATGCGGTAGTGCAGGTAGGCGTCGACGGCGGGCATGTCGCGCGCCAGGAACGAACGGTCGGTGGAGATGGAGTTGCCGCACAGCGGGGCCTTCTTCGGCTCCGGCACGTGTCTTCGGATGTACTCCAGCACGACGGACTCGGCCTCGGCCAGGGTGACGCCGTCACCCAGCGCCGTCAGCAGGCCCGAGGCCGTGTGCATCTGCCGTACCACCTCCGACATCTGCTCCACGGCCTCGTGCGGAGGCTTGATGATGATGTCGACACCCTCGTCGAGCTGGTTCAGCTCGCCGTCTGTCACGACGCACGCGACCTCGACCAGCGCGTCGCGGCCGAGGTCGAGCCCGGTCATCTCACAGTCGATCCAGACCAGCAGGTCACTCATGATGCTCAGCGTAGTGCCCGGTCACGAGGCCTTGAGAGAGTCCAGTACGCGATCGATCACCTTAGTGTCCAGATTGTCGGGTACAGAGGCGTAAAGCAGGGAAGGTCGCTCTCCGTTCCCGCGGTCGACGATCACGATCGCGCCCTCCTCCTTGCGCCACTTCCAGCCGGCCTTCTTGGCCTCAGGGCCGAAGTCCATCTCGAAGCGCAGCAGCCAGCCCTTCTTGCCGTCCACCTCGATGGCCTCGTCCTTGAGGACCTTCTTCTGGTGCGGCGGGCCGTAGAACACCCCGTCGTAGGCGACCAGGACCTCGCCGGCGGTGTTGCGCAGGTCGCTGGTGCCCGTGTACTCGAAGACGGCGGGCAGCCGGGCCGTGGTGACCGTGCCCATCCACTTGCCGCCCTGCCCGTCGTAGTTCTCCTGGGAGACCGTCTGGTAGCCGCTGGACCACAGCGGGAACCGCGGGTCCTCCGGCCCCTGGCCGTTCAGCTCCTGCCAGGTCGGCACCTTCCACACGCCGCCGGGGAAGGCGTACGACAGCCCGGTGCGCGGGTCGGTGATCACGTCGTTCTCGGGCGCCGGCAGCTCGGCCGGGAAGTTGTTCGGGTCGCTCGGCGAGGGGCCGGGCGTGCTCTCCAGGGGCGGCGTGATCTGCGGGTCGGACGGCTGGACCGACTCGGAGGGCGCCTGCGAGGGCGCGGCGTTCGTGGGCGTGTCACTGCGGTTGATCACGTTCAACGCGATCACCAGCGCCACGACCAGGACGATGACGGCCGCGCCGCCGCCGAGCACCCATGGCAGCGGCCCGCGCTTCTTCGCCGGCGCCGCGCCGTGCGGGCCGTACTCCGGCGCCGGGAACTGGGCGGTGCCGCCGGGCGGGCCGCTCCACTGGGGCTGTGTCCCGGGCTGGCCGCCGTACGGCGGTTGCGCCCCCGGCTGGCCGCCGTACGGCGCCCCCGGGCCCGCGAAGCGCTCGGTGTGGTCGCCGGGCGGGGGGTACGGGCCGGGGCCCGCCTGGTGCGCGCCGGTCTGCCCGGGCCGGCCAGGGCCCGGCGGGTAGGCGCCCGGGCCGGGCTGGCCGTACGGGGGGGTGCCCTGCTGCGGGTAGGGCGGCCCCGGCTGGAAGCCCGGCTGGCCCTGCGGCCCGGTCGCCGGCCTGCCCGGAGGGGCCTGCTGCGGCCCGGTGCCCGGCTGCCCGTGGGGGCCGGTCACGGGCGCGTCCCGGGGGGCGCCGCCCGGCTGGGCGTGCGGCCCCGTCCCCTGCTCCGGCCCCGCGCCAGGCTGGCCGCCGCCCGGCGAGCCGTGCGGCCCCGTGCCCTGGGGCTGCGGCCCCGTGCCCTGGGGTGAGGTGCCCGGAGGGGCCTGCGGGCCCGCCGCCTGCTGCGGCCCGGTGCCGGGCCGTGCCCACTGGCCTGTGGTCACCGGACCGGCCTGGCCCGCCGCGCCCTCCATGGGGTGGGTGGCGTCGGTCCACTGCGTGCCGTCCCACCAACGCAGTTGGGGGGTTCCGTACGGGTCGGGGTACCAGCCGGCGGGGGTCTGCGTCATGTCGCCAGAATAGTGACATCCCGCCTTATCGCGCATTTGGAGTGCGCAGCATCCGGCTCGTCTTCAGCGGCCGGTCAGCATTTATAGGTGAAAGACGCCCGGTCCTCCAGGGGCTTGCCCGTGCCGGTGGGGGACAGGACCCGCAGCCGCGCGGTCAGCTTCCTGCTGCCCTCGCCGCCGACCTCCCACTCCAGCGTCACCTCGTGGGTGGACTTTCCGGACGGCACGGGGTCGGTGTGCTTGATCGCCTTCTTGCCGGTCGGCAGCCATTCGTAGGTGACCTCGCCCGCCGACCCGTTCGTCGTGATCACCCCGACGACGCCGACCGTGATGTCGCACCCCTTGGCCTTCGGCGTCTTGACCTCGACGGCCGTGACGGCGAGCGGCTCGCCCCGCTGGAACCACAGGAACAGCGCGGCCGTCAGGATGAGCAGGAAGATCACGACCGAGCCGAGGAGGCCGCCGCGACGCCGCCGCCGCTTCGCCGAGGCGGCGCCCAGGCGTTCCTTGGCCGGCATCGTGGTCTGCTCGCGCCCCGCCCGCCAGATCTGCGCCGCCGTGGTGCCGGCCGGGACGCCGGGGCCGAAGCGCATGTCCCCGGCCCGCTCGGTCTCGGCCGTGCCCGCCGGGGGCACCGTGCCATCCGCGCCGGCCGCGGCGTACCCCGCCGCGCCGCCCGCGCCCGCGAACCCCGCCGCGCCCGCGGGGCCGCTGCCCGGAGCGCCGTGGGCCGCCACCCGGTGGGCGCCCTGCCCGCCGCCGTACGGCGGTTCACCGGCGCCCGGCGGGTAGAGCAGGGTGACGACCTCCCCCTCGTCCTGCGCGATGGCGGGACGGGGCGGGCTCTGCGTCGGCACGTCGCTCGCCGACCACCACTGGATGCTGCGCACGAGCGGCTCGCGGGTGATGAACCCGGCGGGCAGCACTTCGCGCCCGGCGAGCAGCGAGTCGCGTGCCGCGTCCAGGCCCTGGGAGGTAGCGGTCGCCGCAGCGCGGTCGAAGAGCCGCGCCGCGCGCGGGTCGCCCGCCGCCCACGCGTCGGCCAGCCCCCGGGCGAGCGCCGCCCAGGCCGCGACGTCGCGTTCGGGCGAGGCGGCCTCGCCCAGCAGCGCCGCGGCCAGCCCGCGCTCGGCCAGCACCGCCACGCCGTCGTCGCCGACCACGACGGTGCCCGGGTGCAGCGCGCCGTGCGCCAGCCCGGCCGCGTGCACGGCCAGCAGGACCTGCGCCGTCTCCACCAGGACGGTGGCCGCGCTGCCGGCGTCCGGAGACGGCCGGCCCGGCCGGCCGTCCATCAGCTCGGCCAGGGAGGGGGTCCCCGGGCGCGCGGTGAGCAGCCAGATCTCCTCGCGCGCGGCGACCAGGTCGGCGACCGGCAGCAGCCCGCTCAGGCCGCTGCTCAGCAGCCGCCGGTCGGCCGTGACGGCGGCGACCACCCGTTCCGTCGCCCCCGGGGAGGACAGCAGCCCCGGGTCGAACCTGAGGGCCCCGGCCCGGCCGCCGTCAGGCGCGGCCGCGTCCATCCAGGTGCCCACCTCGCTCGCGCGGGTACGGCCCGTGAGCACGTACCCCGCGATGCCGCCGCCATCTGGCATCTACCGCCGCCTCCGGTGCCGTCCCGCCATCCGCTTCCTCAAGGCAAGTGTGGCGGGAACGGCGCCGGCCGTCATCAGCCCGGCCGCCAGCAGTCCAAGGCCGTCCTTGGAGGAGGTCTCCGGCTCCGGCGACTCGCCCCCGGTCTCGGGCTGCCTGGTCGAGGACTCCTCTCCGGTCCCCGGCTCCTTGGTCGGGGTGTCGCCGCCGGTCTCGGGCCGCCCGGTCGGGGTCTCGCCGCCGGTCTCGGGCTCCCTGGTCGGGGTGCCCGCCGTCCCGCTGGGCGTGGACGGCTGTCCCCTCGTGGGCGAGGGGGTGGGAGTGGGGGCGGGCTCGGGGGTGCGGACCGTCGGTGTCGGCCGCGGCCGGCCCGAGGGCAGGGTGTCATCCACCTTCGGATCGGCCCGGGGGCCCTCGTCGTCCTCCGTGGCGCTGGGGGAGGGCTTGGCCGAGCCGGTCGCCGACGCGGACGGCGGCGTGACCCGCTTCTTGCTGGGAGACGCCTTCGGCGTGCTCTGGCCGTCGGTGGAGGTGGGCGCGGCGTCCGGTGGCGCGGCCTCCGACGTGGTGGGCGCGGGGGTGGTGGGCTCCTCGGTGGGGCTCTCCTCCGGCTCCTCGGGCGCCTCGGTGATCGCGGGCTCGGCCGAGGAGAGGTCCAGGCCCAGGTCGGACGTGGTGGGGGTGGGGGTGACGACCGAGCTCTGCGCCTGCAACTCGCTGTCGCGCATCGTGCCCACCAGCACGGCGGTGACGGCCGCGACGACCGCGAGGCCCACCGCGCCGGCCGCGATCTTCACGCTGAGCTTCTTCAGCCCCCGCCGGGCGATGCCGTCGCCGCCGAGTTCGGTCTCGGCGAGGGAGGTGCTGGCCTCGGGCGCGTGGTCGGCCAGCGGGAACAGCAGCGCCAGCAGAGCGGCCAGGCTCGCGAGCCTGCGCCGCCCGCGGTCCTCCCAGCCGGGGCCGTACGCCTCGGCCGCCACCGCCTCCAGCTCGACCAGGAAGGCGTCGGCGCTGCCGGGCCGGTCGGCCGGGTGCTTGGCCATGCCCCGCTCGACCAGGCCGCGCAGCGGCGCCGGGACCTGCTCGACCGGGGGCGGCATGGCCTGGTGCTGCCGTGCCAGCGCGGCGATGTTCTGCGACTGGAACGGGCGGGTGCCGGTGAGGCACTCGAAGAAGACGATCGTGGCGGCGTAGACGTCCGTGCTGGGGCCGGCCGGCGCGCCCGCCCACTGCTCGGGCGCCATGTAGGGCGGGGTGCCGGCCCCGCTGACGCCGTCGCCCGACCGGACGGCGATGCCGAAGTCGACGAGCTTGCTGGCGCCGTCGCCCTCGATGATGATGTTCTCGGGCTTGAAGTCGCGGTGTACGATCCCGCTCGAATGGGCGGCGGCGAGGCCGAGCAGTGAGCCTTTCAGCAGCACCAGCGCGGCTTCGGCCCCCGTGGGTCCCTCCGATCGGAGCATCGCCCGCAGCGAGACGCCGTCGACGAGCTCCATGACGATGGCCGCGCCGCCGTCGCTCTCGACGTACTCGTAGAACCGGGCCGAGTGCGGGCCGTCGAGCAGTTCCAGCAGCCGGGCCTCGTGCCGGAACCGGACGACGAAGCCCGGGTCGGCGCACAGCTCGTCCGACAGGTACTTGATCGCTACCAAGGTGCCGTCGGCGTCGTAGCGCGCCATCGCGACGCGTCCTGATCCACCGGTGCCGAGATCGCGGATCTCGGTGTATCCGGGGACTCGCCATTCCCCCCTGCGGGCGTCCATACGCACTTCTCCTTCGTGGCCGGGTCCCCACCCATGACGCGACAACGAAGCCTAACGACGGCATCCGCCCTCTGTGCTGTTTAAATAGATATTTGGCATATTGTCGTTGCCATTGTCAGCTTTGTGGATCATGACCGGCTACTTGGTAGTGACCCATGGAAAATGGCGGTTTATATCCCCTTTGACCGTGCGGGCCGGTCAGCGGGCGGCCGGCGCGCCGCGTTCGGCGATGTGGGACGGCATCGGGATCCCCGGCGCGAGCCGGGGGTCGGGCTCCGGTGTTCCCCAGCTCACCCGCAACGGCAGCACCCCCGCCCACACGGGCAGCGCGTAGTCCTCGTCGTCGTCGTTGGGCGGCCCCTGCCGCACCTTCACCGACGCCTCGGCGAGCGAGAGCGCGATCACGGTGGTGCCGGCCAGCTCCTTCTTGTCCGGAAGGCGCACGGTGTCCCACTGGCCCGGGGCCAGGTGCTCGGTCAGCGCCCGCAGGCCCTCCCACCGCTCGTCGGGGTCGTCCACCACGCGGGCCGTGCCGTAGATCATCGCCGAGCGGTAGTTGACCGAGTGGTGGAAGGCCGACCTGGCGAGCACGATGCCGTCCACGTGCGTCACGGTCACGCACACCTCGCCGGCCGCGCGCAGCGAGCGGGTGCCGGTCGAGCCGTGCAGGTAGAGCGTGTCGCCCACGCGGCCGTACCCGGTGGGCACCACCATCGGGGAGCCGTCCACCACCACGCCGAGGTGACAGATCAGCCCGGCGTCGAGCACGGCGTACAGGTCGGCGCGGTCGGTGCGGCCCCGTTCCTTGGAACGGCCGAGGGACGTGCGAGGTGTCGTGGAGAGCATGCCACTACCGTAAGGACCGAGTGGACCGGGGTGTATGTCCACTGCCGAGCACTATCGGGAGACCACTTGCGCGACTTCGTCGACCTGCCCCTCGCCCTCGACCGCGGCGCGCCGGTCGCGCTCGCCGTGCAGCTCGGCGACCAGTTGCGGGGCGGGATACGCGCCGGAGCCCTCAAGGCGGGCGAGCGGCTGCCGTCCAGCCGCGGCCTGGCCCTGCTGCTCGGGGTCAGCCGCACCGTCGTGACCGAGGCGTTCCAGCAGCTCTACGCCGAGGGGTGGCTGGAGGGGCGGCACGGCTCGGGCACGTACGTGGCCGACCTCGCCCAGCTCGGCGCGGCGAGCCCCGCCCCGGCCGCCGCGACTCGCGCCGCCGCCACCGGCGCCTCCGCCGTCCCCGCCGCGGCCGCCGGCCACCCTGACGGAGCGCCCGGCGCGGAGCTGCCCAGGCCCGGCGCGGGGCCGGACGGGCAGAGCGTGCCCGCGCCGGCGGGGATGGTCGACCTGCGGCCGGGGAAGCCCTGGGTTCGCGACTACGACCAGGCGGCGTGGCGGCGGGCGTGGCGCGCGGCGGCCGGGCTGCCCCCGGCCGACTTCGTCGACCCCTACGGGCACCCGCGCCTGCGCGAGCTGCTCGCCGAGCACCTGCGCAGGGCCAGGGCGGTGCCGGTCGGGCCGGAGAACGTCATGGTGACGCGCGGGACGGGCCACGGTCTCGACCTCATCGCCGCCGCCCTGCTGCGGCCCGGCGACAGGGCAGGCGTGGAGGAGCCCGGCTACCGCGTGGCCCGGACGGTGTTCGCCAGCCGCGGCGGGCGCGTCGTCCCGTGCCCGGTGGACGCGCAGGGCGTCGTCCCCGAGGGCCTGCCCGCCGGCCTGCGGGTCCTGTTCACGACCCCGGCGCACCAGTTCCCGCTGGGCGGGCGGCTGCCCATCCCGCGCAGGGAGCGGCTGCTCGCGTGGGCCCGGAGCACCGGCGCCACGGTGGTGGAGGACGACTACGACGCCGAGTTCCGCTACGACGTGGCGCCGCTGCCGGCCCTGTACGGCCTGGACCCCGAGCGGGTCGTGCTGCTGGGCACGCTGTCGAAGTCCCTCGCGCCCAACGTCGGCATCGGCTGGCTGGTCGCCGCGCCGCCGCTGCTGGCCCGCATCGCCGCGCTGCGCGGCCTGCTGGGCGACCGGACGTCCGGACCGGTCCAGGAGGCCGTCTCGCTGCTGCTCGAACGCGGCGACCTCGACCGCCACCTGCGGCGCATGCGCCTGGAGTACGCGCGCCGCCGCGCCGCCATCGTGGAGCTCCTCGGCCCGCGCGTGAGCGGCGACTCCGCGGGACTGCACGTCTTCCTGCCGCTGCCGCCCGAGCGCGTCGACCCGCTGATCGCCGCGGCGGCCGCACGCGGCGTGCTGCTGGACACCACCGCGCGCCACCACCACGGCCCCGTCCGCACCTTCGGGCTGGTCGTCGGCTACGGGTCGGCCTCCCTGGCCGACGTCAGAAGGGCCTGCGCCGTGCTCGCCGGCCTGATCGACGGCGGGTGAGCCACGCGGTCAGGCGGCGCGGCGCATGCGGTGGTCGCCGGGCGGCGGCGGCGCGGGCTGGAGCGATCCCACCACGGGCAGCGCGCGGTCGGCGTACATCGGGTCGACCGGCAGCACGTGCCGCGCCCACCAGCGGGCGGGCTCGGGGTCCGGCGAGGGCTCCACGAACTCCGCGGCGTAGTCGTCGTACGGCGGGTCGTACAGGTACCCCGTGGGCACCCCGCGCCGCGCGAGCGCGGCGATCGCCCCGTCGCGGTCGGCCACCAGGAGCGGCACCCGGAACAGCGGCTGGTCGACGTTCGCGAGCACACCCGGCGCGACGGTCGGCAGCTCGGCCAGCCTGGCGACGCCCGCCAGCCTCCGGTCGCGCTCGGAGGGCAGGCCCGCCAGGCGCCTGCTCTGGTACCACCGGGCGACGGCCCCCCGCGTGTCGCGGTAGCCGTGCAGGTCGGCCCGGACCCAGGTGTCGAGGGCGGCGAGGTCGGGCACCGACTTGAGCGCGGTGCGCAGCTCCTCGGGGCGCAGCGGGATGCGGTGGCCGTCACGCGGCTCCTGCAGGCGCAGGACACGGGCCACGCGCATGGCCGGGCGCGCCATGTCGAGCCTGAGCGCCGCGTTGCGGGCCACCGAGGTGGCGACGCCCAGCAGCTCCTTGCGCAGCGCGCCGGGCCGGAGCAGCAGGTCGCGCTCACGCTCTAGCGCGCGCCGCTCGGCGGCCCCCTCGACCGCCACGACGCCGCCGGACCCCGCGCCGGCGTGCTTGGACAGGCTGAAGACCCCGGCCGCGCCGAACGTGCCCAGGGGGCGGCCCCTGACCGAGGTCTCCCCGCCGTGCGCGACGTCCTCGATCATCACCAGCCCCGTCCCCGCCATGGCCAGCACCTCCTCGGGCAGGCCGTACATGTTGGTGGTGAGGATCGCGTCGACGGCGCTCGCCACCACCCGCGCCAGCTCGATGTTGCCGTCCATGAGCGAGACGGGCGCCATCACCGGGATCAGCCCGGCGGCCAGCACCAGGAACAGGATCTCGTCGGCCGAGATGGGCGACATCAGCAGCCGCTGGCCGGGGGAGCACCAGTGACGCAGGGCGAGGAAGAGGCCCAGCCGGTTGGACGGGACGTAGACCCCGTGCCGGCCGGTGCGGGCCGCGACGAGTTGCTCCGGGCTCACTGCTCTCTCTTTCCGCCGCCTGGGTGCCCGCCTGTGGGACGACCGGTGGTCTTCGCCGGCTGCGGTGCCCGTTCCCGCCGCCACCGTGCCTCAAGTCGGGGAGGGGCGAGGAGTCGGGGACCGGCTGTGCCGGTGCCGCCCAGCGGGCCGCGACCGGTGAGCGCGTGCGAGCACCCAGGAGTGATCAGAGCAGAAAGTTAGCGCATGCGGACAGGGTGGTTATGAGGCGATCGACGTGCGAATTTTGCCGAATGTCTTAAGTGCCAGGTCAGCGGTGTCCCGGAGTGCGGAATTCGCCAGGACCGTTCCGCGTGCTTTGCGCAGGGGCACGCGCGACACCCAGTGCGCGCCGGCAGCCGGGGTGAACCGGGCGATTCGTCCCTCGACGACCCACAGCTCGCCGGTCTTCAGCTTCTCCTTGTACTCCTTCTCGCCTCGCCCCATGTCGATCAGCCGGATACCGGCCTCGGCCGCGCGCTCGGCCATGCCCAGGTGCTGGATCAGGCCGGGGGAGTACTTGGCGAAGGCGGTGTCATAGGCGGGGAACCAGCCGGCGAGCGTGGTGGCGGTGCGCAGCCCGAAGTGGCCGGCGACCGGCCGCCCCCCGGCGTACACCATGTCGAGCGAGCCGCCGAAGTGCGGCGTGTCGACCTGCAGCAGGTTCTGCACCAGCCGCACGATCCACGGCCGCGCGAAGCGGTCGGTGCGGCCCGTGCGGCGGTACTGGCCGGTCTTCCAGTCGAGCAGGACGCGCAGCACGGCCTCGTCGCGCACGTCGTAGTCGTGGCGCAGCTCGCCGAAGTCGCGCTGGAGCTTGCGGCTCTTGTAGGCGGTCGACTTGTAGGTCTTGCCGGAGACCTCCTTGAGCACCTCGACGTACGCCGGGAAGCCGTCGGACAGGTCGATCACCGGCGAGGGGTGCCTGCTGTGCTTGGCGGGCATCAGCGGCTGCCCGGCGAGGAGGTGGTCGAACTCCAGCACGGACAGCCCGCAGGCCCGCATCAGCTCCTTGGTGCTCAGCTCGACGTCCTTGGCGTGCACCATGCCCTGGGCGTCGGTGAGGCCGGCGGCGACCGGCATGCCGATGCCGAAGCGGTGCCGCTCGAAGGGCAGGAACCCGACGATGTCGGGCCCGTCGCTCAGCACCGCCACGCGTACCTGCTCGCGGACGCGCCCGGTCTCGACCGTGAACTCCGGTGACAGGAACGGGCTGTCCAGGGCGGGGTCGCCGTTCTGGAGCTCCCGCCACCGGTCCGTCTCGGACGCGCCGAGTTCCCGAGGGTGGACGACGGAGATGCGCATGGCTCCTACTGGGGTCATCGTGGGGCAGGTGCGGGCCTGCTCATCTGACCCAGCTTGATGCCTGGCACCTAATAGTACGATAAAGATCAGAACACCGCGCGCGCCGTGCGACGATCATCGGTCGACCGGCACGCCGTGCTCCAGCACCTCCCGTGGGCTCGGCGCGTCCAGGACGTCGGCCTGCCCGCCGACGATGCGGTGCACGTCGATCGGGCCGGGGTCGCCCTCGAAGCTGCCGGGCACCTGCGAGCTGCCGAAATGGCCGCCCAAGGCCCACAGGCGGAGGCTTCCCTGCGCGGCGATCGAGTGCGGGTACGGCAGCGGCGGGCCGGCCGGCCACCGGCGTGGCACGTGCCAGGAGTCCAGCCACGCCAGGATGTCGTCCAGCCCGTCGAGCTTGCTCTCGGTGAAGGGCTCCTCCACCGACCCGAGCACGCGGATCTGGACGCAGACGCGGCCGTGGCGGTTCAGGTCGCCCGGCAGGCCGTACGCCGCCCTCCACGGGGGCAGCGACTGCGCGATCTGGCCCGTCACCGGGTTCCAGACCAGGTGAGCCGGTCGTCGGAGTTTGACGAGATGCTGAGCCACTGACTTGGCCGACACCCGTTGGGGATCGGTCGGCCAGAGGAACCAGACCACTCGGGGAGCGCCTCCGGTCATGGGACCTGCGTCCTCCGGAGCGGGAATTCGACTGGCGACGGGCAGCCATGCACGGGCCACTGTGCCCCCTCAAATCCTCGGTCGTCCGGTTTTATACCCCTATCGGCAACGAGTTCACCTTGCGATCGTTGATCGTTGACCGCGTCACGGGCAACGGATGCACCTCATGACCCGGTTAAGGGTGGTACGGAAAGCGGCGGTTCCAAGACGTGACACCGTCGACTCGTGCCGAGAGCCCAGGTAGTGGCACCATTCAAGAGTTCTGAAAGCGCCACTGGATACGGTGAGGAAGTGTTGGAGAACAGCGGACGGCACGCAAGGCGCCGCTACATCCCCCGTTGGCCGGTGGCCCTCGGGGCCGGTCTGGTGGCCCTGCTCACGGTGGTGGGCCTTCTCACCTACGCGGCCCAGCGCGGCGACCGGGAGGACGGCGTGGCCGCCACCATCCCCGCGACCCCCGAGCCGCCGCCGACCCTGGAGCAGCCGCCCGTGACGGCCGACTGGCCGCGCTGGGGGGTGACGCACACCCAGTACAGCGCCGACAACGAGGACACCGCCGCCGCGGGACGCGCCAAGGAGCTGTTCAGCCGCGTTCCCATGCTGCAGAACCAGCACATCATGGGCTGGGGCGCCGGCAACCCGGAGCCGTCCCCCGGCAAGTACGACTTCCGCGACCTCGACCGCCGGGTGAAGCTGATGGCGGCCACCAAGGCCCAGCCGGTGCTCACCCTGTGCTGCGCCCCCGACTGGATGAAGGGCGGCGCCGAGGGGCGCACCGCCTGGAGCAAGATCGAGGTGGCGCCCCGGCGCGAGCACTTCGACGACTTCGCGGCGCTCGCCGTCACGGTCGCCAAGCGCTACCCGACGGTGACGCACTACATGGTCTGGAACGAGTTCAAGGGCTTCTGGGACGACGCGCACAACGCCTGGAACGCCGAGGCCTACACCGACCTGTACAACCGGGTCTACGACGCGCTCAAGGCCGTGAACCCCAAGATCCAGGTGGGCGGCCCGTACATCCCGATCGACAGCCACGTCTCCACGTCCGATGGGTCGGCGTTGAAGGGGCCGTGGGGCGTCATCGACCGGCGGTCGCTGGAGGGCGTGGAGTACTGGCTGAAGCACAAGAAGGGCGCCGACTTCGTCGTCATCGACGGCTCCTCGGCCACCAACGACCAAGGCGTGGTGCCCGACGAGTTCACGGCGCTCGGCAAGTTCTCGGCCGTCACCTCCTGGCTGCGGCAGAAGAGCGGCGCGCTGCCGATCTGGTGGGCCGAGTGGTACGTCGCGCCCGACTCCGTCGACTGGAACGAGACGCGCCGCACCGCCGTCCAGGCCGCCGCGATGATCGAGTTCGCGCGCGGCGGCGTCGCCACCGCGCTCTACTGGAACCCGCAGACACGGCGCGGCGGCGAGTGCCCCGGGTGCATGTGGTCGGCCGGCTCCGGCGACGAGATGCCGATGGCGGGCCTGCTCAGCGGCTTCACCCGCTGGTTCCCCGCCGAGGCCCGCCTGATCCAGGTCGAGGTCTCCGACCCGCGCGTGCGGGTGCTGGCCGTGGAGAATCAGATGATCATGGTCAACACCGCCGGCACCGACGTGACGGTGACCGTGGACGGCAAGCCCTTCGACCTGACCCCCTACGCCGTCACCTGGAGCGACCGCGGCCGGTAGCGCCCCGTCGCCCATCCGTCGCCGCCCCTCGGAAATGGTGCCTCCGGCGCGCTTTCCGAAGGGCGACCCTCGACGCGGTACTTCCCCCCGCGGCGCGAGCGACCGTCCTCGGCCGCCGAAGGGTAGGGGCAGGTCAGCGGGTGGGGGCCGTGGCGTCGCCGGGGGTGTCGGCGGGCCTGTGCCCGAGGGCCGTGCCCAGGGCTGCCCCGCCCACCGCGCCGACGGCCCAGAAGACGGTCATGACGGCGAGAAACTCCGGACGCAGCACGTCGAGGACGGCCGCCTGCCAGGTCGGCGGCACGGCGTCGCCCGTGGTCAGGTAACCGGCCTGCCGGCGCATCCAGAACACGGCTTCGGGAATGCCGACGGCGAGCACGGCCACCAGGGCGGCGAGCCCGGCCAGTGCTCCGGCGCGTACCCCTGAGCCGAAGGAGCGGTGGCGCCAGGCCGTGGCGAGCGCGACGGCGAGCAGCAGGACGCTCGGGCCGGCCACCCAGAAGCCGAGCACGCCGCCCCGGTCGTGGGCCAGCGACCAGCGCGAAGCGGCGAACGACCCGCCCGCGACGACGATCGCCACCCCGGCGGCCCGTAACCACGCACCGTGAGACTGTCCGGACCGCAGCGCGGTCCACACCCCGCCGAGGGCGAACCCGCGGCGCTCGGCCGGCGGGTCGATCGCCGCCAGCTCGGCCCGCAGCGCGGCACCCCACGCGGACCGGTTCTCGGGAAGGTCGGCGACGGCCGTGTCGACCAGGAGCTGCCAGATGTCGCGTACCGGGTGCCGGCGACCCCCGGTCTCGGCGCGGGCCCCGAGCGCGGCCCCCAGGACGGGCCACGGCACGGCCCAGATCAGCGCGGCGAGGAAGGTCTCGAACGGACCCAGCAGCCGGCCGCCGCCGAACAGCACGATGGCGGGGAACGTGTCGGGCTCCGCCAGGTAGGTGGCGCGCAGCGGCAGGTGCCCGGACGCGGTGCCCGCGGCGACGGCGACGAGCGCGAGCAGCCCGGCGACGGTTCCGGCCCCGAACCCGCGCGCACGGGCCACGGCGGCCGCGGCCACCCCGGCGAGCGTGGCGCACACGACCGCCGCGAGCAGTCCGAGCAGCATGGCCAGCAGCACCACGTCGAAGCCCTGGCGCGGGCCGTCCGTGACCGTGGCGAGATACCAGCGCTCCAGGCCGGCGGTGAGCAGCCCGGCCGCGGCGGCGACGGCGATCAGTCCCGGCCACACGGGGCGTCCGGCGCCGTCCCGCCACGCGGCGCCGGTGCGGGTGGCGAGCGCGCCCGCGCCGCCCCGGCGCACGACGTCACGCAGCCGGAGCGCGAGCACCACGGTCGCGAGCAGGGGCGCCGGTGCGAGCATCACCAGGGTGAGGAGGGACTCGAGCATCGTGGGCCTCCGAACGGCAGGGCAGGGCCGGGATGGAGCGGTGGCGGTCAGGTGACTCGGGGCGCGAGCCGGGCGGGGATGGAGCGGTGGCGGTCAGGTGACTCGGGGCGCGAGCCGGGCCGTTCGCGGAGCGGGCGCGGCCTCGCCGGCAGGCGCCGACGCCGCGACGGTGCGCGCGAGCTCGGCGCCCGCGCTGGAGAGCCGGTAGAGATGCCGGGCCGGCCGCCCGCGCGGCGGGTCGGTCTCCCAGGAGGTCTCCACCTGCCCGCGCTCGGTGAGGCGGATGAGGATCGGGTATACCGTGCCCGCCTTCAGGCCGAGCGTGCGGCACAGGTCATAGCCGTGGCTCCAGCCCGAGCCGGTCTCGGCGAGAGCCGTGAGCACGGCGGCGGTCTGCGGAGAGGGACGTCGTGCGCGTACCATGCCCCTAATATCTACCTAGGTAGACTTATTGCGCAAGGCCTCTTGTCCGCACCATGTCGCCACCACCGCCCTCGCTCAACCGGGTACGCCACCGTCTGGGCCCAGATCGGGCGCCGTCGTCTGGGCCCGAACGGGGTGCCGCCACCATCGTCCGCGCCCGACCGGGCGCCGCCGGCGTCCGTGGTGAAGCCGGGTGCCGCCCCGGAATGGTGCCTTCGGCGCGGCCTTCGCGAAGGCGACCCCCGCCCAGCCCGTCACGGGCTTCGCCTGCGCGCCTCCGGGAGGCCATTCTCCTGGGTGGTGGAGGGCGGGCGCCGCGGTGGAGGTGGCCGGTCCCGGGTCGCGCGGTTCGCCGGTGACCCGCCGTACGGCGGCGCCGTCTTCGCCGTACCGCTTCTCGCCGACTCGGCGCTCATCGGCGGGAGGAAGGGAGCCACCCGGCGAAGGCAGGGGGTCATCGTGCTGCGCCGGGTGGAGGGCGCCTCGCTAGGCCGAGGTCAGGGTCAGGAAGCGTTCGGCTATCACGGCCAGGGCCGCCAGGGTCATGATCAGGCCGATGACGACCAGGCGTCTTCGAGCGCGTGAGTTGCGGCTTCGGCCGCGTAGGCGTGCGAGTTCCGCGGCGAACAGGGTGGCCGAGGCCGTGGCGAGGGCCACGATGCCGAGCGGGGTCCAGGGCGTCGACGGGTCGCCCACAAGGGTCATCGCCGTCGGGGGTGGGATCTCGGTGCCCTTCGGGTAGCTGCGCAGCGTGTAGAGCGCGGCGTCGTCGTTGGCGAAGACCCGTTTGAGGTAGGACGAGGAGTCCAGGGACGCGCGGAACCGCTCGCCCCACCGGTCGGGGAAGCCGTGGTTGAGCTCCAGGTACGCCGCCTGTCCCCTGCTGGCCATCACGAACGTGTTGGCGGGCCTGGCGCGCAGCGCCGTCAGCACACCCTTGACGTCCTTGGGGTCCTCGGTGACCAGCGCCTGGAGGTAGTCGACGCGGTCGATGTCGCGCTCGCGCCACGGGATCGTCGGCGTCACCTCGTCCCCGAGCACCGGCACCAGGTACAGCAGCCGGGCGCTCGGCCTGTCGTGGTCGTAGACCCAGTGCATCGCCGCGACCTCGCCGGTGGTGACCCGCTCGAACTTCTCGTTGCCGTACCGGGCGACCAGGAAGGCGACCGCGAGCACCAGCGCCGAGACGGCGGCGAGCACCACCGACAGGCGCCGGGTGGTCTCCGGGGCGAGCCGCAGCGGGCGGCGCAGCCGGATCGGGACGGTCTCGCCCTCGCGCGCGCCCCCCGTCTGCGCGGGAAGGTTCGGGAAGAAGGCGTAGGCGCCCAGGATGCAGGCGGCGGGCAGGGCGAACATGTAGACCCGCAGGCCGATCTCGCCGCCGTAGCTCTGCAGCCCGAGCGCCATGACCGGCACGCACAGCAGCACCAGGGCGGTGCGGTCGCCGACCCCGCGCCTCAGCCGTCGCAGCAGGCCGACGGCCGCGAAGGTGAGGATCACCCCGCAGATCCCCAGCCGCACCTGCAGGACGAGGGCGTGCTGGGGGTCGGTGCCCTCCAGCCGGTCGCCGGTGTTCTCCTGGAGGTTGGCGAAGATCTTGCCGATGCCGCCGAACAGCTCGTCGATGCGGCCACTCCAGAACGGCGTCGCCTGGTAGTTGATCCAGGCGAGCACGATCAGGCCCAGCAGCACCGGCAGGGTCAGCGACAGGGTGCTGCGCCGGAGCAGGATGAGGCCGGTCAGCGCCCCGAGCATCATGAACGGCGTGATCTGGTGGGTCGCGGTGGTGGCCACGAACAGCGCCACCAGCAGGGTGAGCAGCACCACGCGGTCGGTCACGGTGGTCGGCCGCGACGGCAGCTCGCCGGGCGTGAGCCCGTCGAGCCGGGCCAGCGCGCGCCGCAGCAGGCCCTTGGCCGGCGGTGGCGCGGTGCGCGGCTCGGCCCGGCCGAACCAGCGCAGCAGGATCGCGATGAAGACCAGGTAGAGCGCGTAGGTGAAGCCCTGCGGCGAGAAGTAGTCCTGCCCGATCCACTGGACCACGATGAACAGCAACGCGGCGAACCAGCGGGCGCGGGTGGTGGCGACGATCTGCCGCAGGATCAGCACGAACGGCAGCAGGTAGAGCAGGTTGGACACCATCGGCGTCCACTGCAGGACGAAGGAGGGATCGTCGATCCCGGCGGCCCGCAGCACGAAGCCGAACAGCGCGAAGAACCCGGGCCAGGCGAAACGCGCGTCGAGGCCCGGCAGCGCCTCACCGGCCCGCCCGATGTACTCGGCGAACCCCGCGTGCACCCAGGCGGTGTGGAAACGCGGCTCGTCCTCCACCAGGGCGGCGGCGCCGTGCAGGGCGAACGTGATGGCCGCGAGCTGGAACAGCAGCAGGCCCTTGCGGTCGGTGTTCTGCGTCAGCGTGACGAAGAACGAGACCAAGATCATCGCGATGGCCGCGAAGGCCGTCACCGGCAGCGCCGAGATCAGCCCGAGCCCGTCGATGCGGTCGAGGTCGACCCCGCGCATCGCGCCGTGCGGCACACGCAGGGCCAGCACGTACATGGCCAGGCCCTCGACGGTCAGCAGCGGCGGCAGCCACGACGGCGAGCCGGCCGCCAGCCGCGACACCCACGAAGGCCCCCTCCCCAGCCACAGCACCGGCGCCTCGCCCCCGGAGCCCTCCCGGGCACCCTCGGCCGTCCCGGCCTCCGGCACCGGCACGCCCGTCCCGGGTACGGCCGGCGCGGCCTTCGCGGGCGCGGGGGTACGCGTGGGAGCCTTCACCGGAGCCGGAGCCGGAGCCGGAGCCGGAGCCGGAGCCGGAGCCGGAGCCGGAGCCGGAGCCGGAGCCGGAGCCGGAGCCGCCGGGCGCGGGGCCACTTTCGAGGTCGGTGCCGGTGCCGGTGTCGGCGAAGCCGTCTTGCCTGGTGTCGACGGGGTGGTCTTGCCCGGTGCCGGTGCCGGTGCCGGGGAAGTCGTCTCGGACGGCTCGGGGACGGCGGCGCCGGTCCTTCCCGGTGGCGTGGCGGGCACGGCCTTCGCGGGCCGGGTCGGAGCGGCCTGCGCCGTTCCGGGCGCGGCCGGAGCGGCCTGGGCTTGTGCCGGCAGCGCGGGTGCTGGCGCCGGTGACGCCGGCCGCTTGTCGAGCTTCAGGGGGCGCTCGGCGTCCTTGGGGGGCCGTTGGACGGCCGGTGCGATCTTCTCCGGGCGAGGGAGGGGGAGCGAGATCACCTGAGTGGCGTCGGCGTCCACCTCGTCACCGCCACCGGAGGCCTCCTCGGAGCCGGCGGCCCCGGCCACCCGAACGTCCCCTTCACCCGGGCGCCTGCCCGGGGCGGTCGGCTTGTCCACGGCGCGCGGCTCGTCCGCGACGGCAGGACTGTCCCCAGTCGTGGTCTTCTCCGCGCCGGTGGTGTTCCCCCGGCTGGCCGGCTTGGTGGGGCCAGCGGGCTTTTCACCGGTCGCGGGCTTGGGGACGACGGAGGTGTTGTCTTCGGCGGCGGGCGTGGGTCCGACGGCCGGCTTGGCCGCGCCAGCGGGCTTCTCGCCGGTCGTGGGCTTGGC
>NZ_JARWAC010000023.1 GCF_029846175.1 Sphaerisporangium sp. TRM90804
GGTGTTGTCTTCGGCGGCGGGCGTGGGTCCGACGGCCGGCTTGGCCGCGCCAGCGGGCTTCTCGCCGGTCGTGGGCTTGGCTACGACGGTGGTGTCATCCTCGGCGGCGGGCGTGGGCTCGACGGCTGGCTTGGCCGCCGTGGCGCGTTTGTCCGGGACGGCGGTCTTCTCCCCGGTGGCGGGCTTGTCCGCGACTGTCGGCTCGGTCGCGACGGCAGGCTTGCCCTCGGTCGTGGTCTCGTCCGCGACCGGGGTGTCCTGCCCGGTGGCGGGCTTGTCCGAGACGGCGGTCTTCTCCCCGGGGGCGGCCGTCTCGCCGGTGGTGGGCGGCTTGGGCTCGGCGGCCGTGGGGGCCTCGGGGGTGGGCTTGGCGTCCGTTGTGGAGCCGGGGCCGTCGTCGTCGGTGGTGGACGGGGCGTCCGGCTCGGGAGGGGTGGGGAGGGGGACCGGGCGGGTCAGGCCGGATGTGGTGTCGACATCGACTTCCATGTCGTCGCCGGCGACGCTCGCCGCCGCCTCCTTCGTCTCATCGCCCGTCCATTGCCTCACGTTGACCATGATGCGGCCTCGGGCGCCTCCCGCGCGCTCGGCGTGTGGGTGGTTTTCGACGAGCCGAGAATTTTACGAAGCCCGCCGAAGATCAGCAGGGCCACCAGGATCTCGCTGAACAACAGCCCGTAGCCGACAGATGCGATGCCCGTCACCGGCAGAAGCAGCACCGAGGAGGAGAGCACCAGCACCGCGAGGCCGATCTGCACCACAGCCAGCGTGCGGGCCCGGCTCTGCGCCCGCATGGCGCTGAGGTAGATCTCGATGAGCACCCGGGGAAGCACGGCCAGCGCCATCAGCCGCAGCAGCAGGGTGCCGTGCTCGGAGAACCCGGGCCCGAAGACCGCCAGGATGTACGGCGCCGCCACCACCGTCACCAGCGACACCGGCAGAATGATCAGGTACGACCGCCGCAGCGCCTGCCGGCAGTTGGCGACCAGCTTCGAACGGTCGGCCGACCCCTCCACCGTGAGCGAGGTCGCCATGTTGATCGCCAGCAGCTCGATCATCGCGCCGAGGGTCTGGGCCATCGCGAAGTAGCCGAACAGCTCCCCGCTGACCCGCGAGGCGACGTACACGGGCAGGAAGTAGACGATCGCCAGGATGGAGAAGGCGCCCGGATAGTCGCCCGCCAGGAACCGGCCGATCTGCCGGAACCCCGGCGGCCGCGACCCCTCGGGCGCCCGCCGCGCGTTGCGCGGCACCAGCACGCCGAAGATGAAGAGGTTCACCGGGATCAGCGCCATCGCGGTCGGGATGATCCACGACACGTAGATGCCGTCGTCGGGCAGCGCGCCCGCGAGCGCGACCAGCAGGCCCATCTTGATCAGCCCGAAGCACACGCTGTTCACCGGCACCCACACGGCCTTGCGCAGCCCGGCCAGCGCGACGTCCTGGAGCGTGAACACCGACCAGATGGCCACCGCCGCCAGGAAGAACAGACCCGGCCCGATGCCCGCCAGCGAGGCGTAGTTCTCCCCCCAGAACGGCAGCGTCAGCAGGAAGCCCACGGCCGCCAGGACGGCGGTCAGCGTCGAGATGAGGTAACCCCGGCCGATGAGCCCGCCGGTACGCCGCCCCGCCACCGGGATGAACCTCGCCAGCGCGCCGGCGAGCCCGAGCGCGGTGAGCCCGGCGAACAGCCGCATCGCGGTGATCAGCGCCTGGCTGCGGCCGAAGTCCTCCGGCGAGTACAGCCGGGCCGCCAGCAGCCAGTAGCCCATGCCGAGCACCGCCGTGACGCCGGTGTTGGCCATCAGGGCGTAGCCGTTCAGGAACAGGGGGTTGCGAAGATCGCGTAACAGGCGGCGGCGCATCATGGCGAACCGGCCGACGCCGTCGCCCACCTGCGGCCGGTCCGGCCGTTGGTCGGCCACTGTCGTCTTCATGGTCGCGTCACCCCCTGTTCGACGCGCGGCGTGGTCCCCGCGGTTACTTCACTCACGCCCGACCACGTGGCGCAGCCCGTACCGGGTGCGGCGCACCACCGCGTACCCCTTGGTCAGGGCGTGTTCCTTGAGATAGATGAGCGGCACGCCGCGGCCCTCGACCGCCTTGCGGAAGCGCTCCATGGACGTCGACCGGCCCACGGTGAGCCGGGGCAGCGCCATGACGTCGTCGTCGCCGTCCGCCAGCGTGTTGGCCACCGCGCACGCGGCCCAGTAGCCCGCCTTGCGTACCTCCCTGCGCACGCGGGCGCTGGAGTAGCCGTACGGGTAGGCCATCGTGGCGACCGGGCGCCCCACCTTGTCCTCGATGAGGGCCTTGTTGCGGCGCAGCTCCTGGCGCAGGTCGGCGTCGGGAAGCTGGTCGAGCTGCGGGTGGCTGTGGCTGTGCCCGGCGATCTCGACGCCGCACGCGGCGGCCTCGCGCACCTGGTTCCAGGTCAGCATGCGGTCGAGCGGTCTGCCCGCGGCGTCGTCGCCGGCGTCGTCCAGCCACCCGCTGGTCAGGAAGACCGTCGCCGGGAAGCCGAGGCCGTCGAGCACCGGCAGCGCGTTGTGGTGGAAGTCGGCGTACCCGTCGTCGAACGTGATGACCACGGGACGGTCGGGCGCCGGGGCCCCGCCCGTCCTGTACAGGCTCGCCACCAGGTCACCCAAGGTGAGCGGGGTGAACCCGCGCTCCTTGAGGTAGGTCATCTGCGCCTCGAAGTCCGACGGGCGCACCGCCAGCGGCCGGGTGGCGCTGTTGGGGTCGTCGGTCACCGAGTGGTACATCAGGATCGGCACGCTCATGGTGTCACCGTTCGTGGTCGAGGGGGCGTCCCGCCCGGCCGCCGCGAAGGCGCAGGCGGGCGGAGCCGACGGCGTATCCCCAGGTGGTCCAGGCCAGGCCGACGACGATCGCCCCAGCCCTGGCCAGCCCGGCGGCGTCGCCGCGCAGGGCGGCGCCGACGCCGCGCAGGACTCCCGCCGGCAGGGTCTTGACGGCGTGGGCGCGCTCGCTCGACAGGCCGTCGCCGGCCCCGACGCTCCGCGCGACCAGCGCCTTGGACAGCCCTTCGGCGTAACACCGCGACCGGAAGTACCGGAAGGTCGACCGGGCCGCGGGGACCCGGTGGCCGATCACGGCCGCCGGCTCGAACATCATGATCGAGCCGGGCCTGCGCTGGGTGAGCCGGATGCAGAACTCGGTCTCCTCGCACCCCAGCGGACGGCTCTTGCGGCCCTGGACGCTGCGGCCGATGCCGGAGTGGAAACCGCCCACCCCGCCCACGACCTCCCTGCGGAAGGCAGCGTTCCCTCCCATCACGTTGCGGATCGGCTTCCGCTCGGCCGGAAGGCCGCGGTAGGTGCACCCGATGGTCCAGTCGAACTCCTCGGGAAACCATCGCGGCCGCGCGCCGGTGTCCCACAGTGGCTCGGTCAACCCGCCAACCCCCACGACGGCCGGGTTCGCACCGTGCTCCTCGGACATGGCCCGCTCGAAGGCCTCCAGCCACCCTTCGCCCGCCACCGCGTCGTCGTCCAAGAACGCCACGACGTCGCCCGAGGCGGTCGCCGTACCGGTGTTCTTGCCGCCGGACAACCCTCGCTCGTGGCTGTTCTCCACGACGATCGCGTCGGTGTACTCCCGCTTGAGCCGCAGGTGCAGGTCGGGGTTGTAGTCGACGACGATGACGAGTTCGTCCGCCCGGCGCCGCTGCTCGCGCACCGAACGCACGGCGGCTGCGATGTCGTCCCACCGATCTTCGGTGTAGACGCAGATGACGACGGATATCTTCATCTCGTTCAGGCCGCGCCCTGGCCGGCCGCCGCCTCGTCCGCGGCGGGCTGCTGCGCCGGCACCGGGCCGGCCGCCGGCACCGGGCGGCGCCGCTCGCGAATGATCGTCTTGAGCACGCGCCAGCCGTCGCGCACCACGCGCAGGTTGCTCTCGCCGTGGATGCGGCAGCGCTCGTGGCTCGGCACCTCGTGCACCTTCAGCCCGGCCTTGGCCGCGCGGATGTTCATCAGCGTCTCGACCTCGAAGCCCTCGCAGTCGAGGTCGAGCACGTCGAGGTGGCGTGCCCAGAAGGCGTTGTAGCCGTAGCACAGGTCGGTGTACTGGGTGCCGTAGATCCAGTTGACCATCGAGCGCAGGACGCTGTTGCCCAGGCGGCGGCTGAACGTGAGGTCGTCGCTGCCGCCCCCGCTGGCGTACCGGGAGCCCTTGACGAAGTCGGCGCCGGCGACGAGCGAGCTGACGAAGTGGATGATCTCGCGGCCGTCGGTGGAGCCGTCGGCGTCGATCATCACGATGATGTCGCCGGTGCAGGCGGCGAACCCGCTGGCCAGGGCGTCACCCTTGCCCCTGCCGCGCTGCTGCACGACGCGGAGGTTCGGGCGCAGCCTGCGTGCCACGGCCACGGTGTCGTCGACGGAGTTGCCGTCCACCAGGACGATCTCGTGGACCCAGTGCGGCAGCGTGGCGAAGACGTGCGGAAGGTTCTCCGCCTCGTTCATGGCCGGAACGACCACGCTGACGGTCGGGGATATGGCTAGGTGGGGCGTGAGGGGAGTGAAACGGTCCACTGCAGGCAGTGGCCTCAGGCTGTGCAGCTGAGGCTTCCCGTTGTACTTGGTGGTGGTCTCGGGACTCATTTCGAGGGATGTCCTTCCGGGCGGTCTGACATCGGCGGCGACTGCCAACAGGACCGGCGCGACTGGACGGAGAGGGGATTCTCCGTCCCGGTCAGAGCAGTGGGGGGGTGTCGGGCTACTACGGCGGGGGGCGCTTGTCAGCGCGCCCCCGATGGTTCCTTCTCTGCGGTCTCGGGGTGGAGGGAGGAGCGAACCCGTCCGAAGCCCTTCAGCAGGCGGTCGGCCAGCCGGTAGAGCGATGGTCGGTCAACGACGATGTTGCGCGCCTTGTTGAAGGGCGTTCGGCCCATCCAGTGGACGGCGGCCGCCGGAGAGGGACGGGAGACCCGGCCCTCCGAGACGTGCACGACGCCGTTCTTCAGCCACCCCTTGTACTCCCGGCCTCCTTTGCCCATGTCGACCTGGCCCAGGCCATGCGACGCGGCCTGCTCCGCCATGTGCAAGTGGTGCATTATCCCGGGGGAGTACCGGGCGAACTCGGGGTCGTAGGCGGGGAACCATCCGACCAGGGTGCGGTGCGTGCGCAGGCCGAAGTGGCCGGCCACCGGGGTGTCCCCGGCGTAGAGCATCGTCAGCACGCCGCCGAACGAGGGGGAGTCGCTGGCGTGCATGACGTCGAGGAGCTCGACGATCCACGGCTGGGCGAACCGGTCGACCCGTCCCGTCCTGCGGTACTGGTCGGACTTCCAGCCGGTCAGGGTGCGCATCGACGGGGGATCGCTCACACCCCACTCAAGACGGATGTCGCCGTGCTCGCGGGCGAGCTTGCGCTCCTTGTAACGGACCGTCTTGTAGTTCTTGGGGGCGTTGGCGCGGACGTACCCGATGTAGGCGTCGAAGCCCTCGGAGAGGTCCATGATCGGGGCCGGGCGCACCGCCGACTCGTGCGGCGCGAACGTGGGCTGGCCCGCGACCATGTGGTCGAAGTCGAACACCGAGAGCCCGCAGGAGCGCAGGAGGGTGCGGGCCGACAGCTCCAGGCCGGGATCGGCGACGAGCCCGTGGCAGGTGGTGAGCCAGCTGCCGAGGGGCTTGCCGATGCCGAAGGAGTGCCGTTCGTAGGGGAGGAAGCCGACGACCTTGCCGCCGTCCTCCACCACGGCGACCCGCACGTACGAGCGCAGCCGATCGAGGGCCAGCGCGAACTCCACCGAGAGGAAGGGATTGTCCAAAGAGGGCGCCGAGTGTTGCAGCTCGCGCCATCGGCCGAGCTCAGGCTCCCCGAGCTCCCCCGGCCGGACGACCGTGACTTTCACCTTGAACCGGCCCCCTGTTCGGTGTGCACACTGCCGTTCCCCCGGTACAGCGACCGAAGCACCCACATGAACCCACCGAGTACCGCGACGGTGGCCACCCCGGCGCGAGGAGACCACGCGTCGAACATGAGCATGGCTTCGGCGAGCAGAACATTGATAACGAGACTCGCGGCGGCGCCCACCGTAAGTGCCGCGAGTGGGTCACGATCACGCAACAGTCCGACGACCGAAGCCCCCGGGACGACCAGGAGGAACAGCGGGGTCAGGAAAAGACGCGCCGGAGTCTGGATATCGGCGAGCGCGATGACCGCCCCTGCGGCGCACGCGACCGCCAGCACCCAAGTGAGCACTGTCCTTTTCCTCCACATGTCTCCTGGCTCCGCTGGTCAAGGCCGAACTGACTACGGTTGATCGCTGCTCTCATGGGATCAACCACGTAATGCGATCGTCAATGCCGACGCCCTCAACCGGTCACTGGTTTACAGCGGCGAGGGCAAGAAACCGGTGCTTGATCGGACATGTTTCCGATGCGCCAACGGCTGATGCCCCCGAGCCCACTGGGACACCAGGGACCGGAGGTAATGACAAGGTACCGTCGCTTTGCCCGAAAGGTGGAGTCGACGGGGAATCAGGTGGGATCACCGGTGGATTCGCCCGTCGGCGTGTCGGAAGGCAGCGGATCCGGTGTGCCGGGGGGATCCGGCGGCGGATCCGACGCGGGGGGATCGTCGTCCCCCTCCCACGACACGGCGCAGGACGTGCCGCCCGCGGAGGCACGAAGCGTGACCTGGCCTTCACCTGACTGTAGCGGGTCGATCACCTCCACAGCCAGCCGCGCCTTCGTGCCGGGGCGGAGCGTTCCGCTTCCCGGCGCCACGGTGAGGCCGCCCGACGCGGACGCCGTCCACCGGACGTCGCCGTTGCGCGCCGAGACGAGGATCACACCGGTGGAGTCGGCGCCGAGCGCCGAGGGACAGGAGACGACGAGCCTGGCCGCGAGCGTCGGGGCCGGGCGCGTGGGGGCACGGGTGGGCGTCCGGCGCGGCGTGGCGGAGGGGACGGGCGCGGCGGCGTTGCGCGTCGCCGGCCGGGTCGCCGACGGCGCCGGGCCGGGGTCGGAGTCGGCGGGCGTCGGGACGGGCGGGCCGCTGCGCTCCAAGCCGTAGGTGACCTCCAGCTCGCCGGGGGTGCGGCTGGGGAAGCGCAGTGTCTGGGTGGCGCCGGGGTTGGTGGCGTCCTGCCCGGTGGCCACCACCATGGCGCCGGTCGCCACCAGCACGCAGGCGATCGTGGCGAACACGGGGGTCGCCTTGCGTGAGGCGCCGCCGAGCCGCTTGCCGCCCCGGCCTCCCCTGCCGCCCCGGCCGGATCCGCCCCTGCGGCGGCCGGGCTCCTCGGCCTTCCCGATCGTGAACGCCTCCCCGGACGCCACGCCGGCGTGGCGTCCGGGCGACGCGGCCTCGTCGTGCGGGCCTTCGTGTCCGGAGAGGTCTTCTTCCTGGTATCGGGCGTCCGCCCCATGGGCGGCGCCGTGAGCGCCGTGCCCGGGCGTGTGAGGCTCGTCCGGGCCCGGTCCGGTCTCGGCGGGCAGCTCGACGAGGTACGCGGTGCCGTAGCCCGCCTTGTACGGCGTGCCGTCGAAGGGCTCCTGGCTCAGGGCCCGGACCCCACGCGGCAGGCCGTTGCCGGGGACCGCCCGCGCGCCGTGCCGGGGGGTCTGCTCGTGCGCGGCCGTGGTGCCGTACCCGGGGGTCTCGGCGTCGGCGGGCGCGGGCGGGACGGGCCTGGCCGCCCGCCGCTCGGCCCTGCCGCGGCGTTCGCCCCCGGCCGGGGGGAAGCCGTTCTTGTCGAACCCGTCGGCCGCGCCGAGGATCACCGCGCGCGCGGCGTCGCGGCCGGGCGCGCCGTGCTCGACGGCGCCGCACATCTCGGCGATCCTGCGGCGCAGCGACAGCGGCGGGAAGGCCACCGGCACGGCCTCCAGCAGGCGTTCGGCCGAGACCCGGCGGCGGCGCCCGTCCGCGCACTCCTTGCAGCCGATGATGTGCCTGGTCAGCCGCTTGCGCAACGGCTGGGGGAGCGGGCCCTCCAGGGAGTCCACCAGTGCCGACAGATCAGGGCAGTACGCACGGCCGGTCCGCGCGAGGATCACCGCGGCGGCGGCGTTCTCCAGGTGGTCGCGGGCCCGGACGAGCCGCGTCCCGGTCTGGCGCGAGGACAGGTGGGCGACGGCGCCGACCTCCGAGGTGCTCAGCCCGTGCCGCTGCGCGAGCAGCAGCACCTCGCGGTCCCTGGTGCCCATCTCGGCCAGGGACTCCCGCACGATCTCCGCCAGCTCCGGGTCCTCGCCGTCCCCGTACGGCAGGCCGGGCAGCGCGGCTCCGCCGGGCGGCGTGCGGCCGCGGCGGGACGCGCACGCGTACCGTGTCAGCGCGTACAGCCAGGCCCGCAGGCGCGCGGGCTCGCGCAACACCTCCGGACGGCCGTGCGCGAGCACGATCGTGTCGTGCACGGCCTCGGCCGCGGCGTCGTGGTCGTCGAGCACCGAACAGGCGTAGTCGTTGAGCCGATCGGCATAGGCGTCGTAGAGGCCGTCCGCCGCGCGGCTGTCCGCTCGGCGCAGGGCCTCCACCAGTCGTTGATCGTCGGCACGGCCGACGCTCGGCCACCCGGGCAATCTTCCTCCCCGCAGGACGGGAACCTGGTTTCCGGTCGCACACGCTCGCGAGAATCTCCCCTGCCCGCGCCAGGCCCCACACGCGTAGGACGCCTCGTCTCTCCGCCCGGTTCACCGGGGATCGTTTGATAATCACCGGGTATGAGCTGGGAAAACAGGGTCTGATGTGGTTGGTGGGGCAATCGTGCCGCCGGTGCGGAACTGGGGCGAAGATCGGTCACGGCGGTGATCGCCGGCGGTGACCGAGCGTGATCACCGGGCGCGTCCGGGGCCCGCGCGGCGCGCGCGGGCGGCCGCCCGGTGACGAAGGTCACTCTTCCTGGATAGCCCGTGTGGCGGGTTCCGGGAACGAGAACGCCCGACCCCGGGGCCGCGAGCGGCCGGGATCGGGCGTGTTCGGCCGTGTGGGGCCGGGGCCGGGCGGATAAGCCCGGCGGGTCGCCGCCGCTACTGCGCGGCGGCATTGCAGTTGGGCGCGCAGAGGCGGCGGGAGATGCCTTCGAGGAAGACCTTGCGGATCTCCAGGGCGTTGTTCGGGAAGAAGGCCTCACCCTGCGTCGCCTTGGCGAGGGCCTGCATCTGCCGGCGGCCCGACGCGTCGTCGGCGCCGAGGGCGATGATGATCACGCTGATCGGCTGCGTCTCGTCGAACTCGGTGCGCATCTTGCTGAGGATCTCCTGGTTGGAGATGCCGCCGTCGGGGTCGTCGTTGCCGACGCCGTCCGTGAACAGGATGATCGTGTTGATCTTGTCGGCCTCGTACTCGGCCTGCATCTTGTCGTAGGCGGCGGCGAGGGTGTCGTTGAGCCCGGTGTCGCCGGTCTTCTTCGCCCTGATCTGCTGCAGCGACCTGATGAGCACCTCGCGCCGGGTCGTGCCCTCCAGCTCGCCGCCTATCGGCCCGACCGGGATGATCGGCCGGTAGTCGACGCCCTTGCCGTTCATGTTGGTGGAGAAGATCCACGTGCCGATCTCGGTCTTGTCCGGGAACAGCTTGAGGCCCTCGATCGCCGTCTGCGAGATGAGGCGCATGCGGTCGCCGCTCGCGCCGACCGCCGGCAGCGCCATGGTGCCCGAGATGTCGAGCAGGGCCAGGATGCGCCCGCCCAGCTTCAGCCGGGACCACGCCTGCGAGAGCTCGGTGACGGCGGACGCCTCGGGGATGTTGATCACTCGGGGCATCGCGGGGTTCAGGCCGTTCGCCTTGCTGAGACCGGCGCCGCCCTTGCCGTCGGGGGTGCGGAAGCCCTGCTCGCGGATGATCCTCTTGGCGTCCGCGCCGGTCAGCGCGGTCGAGAAGGCCTTGGCGGCGTTGCGGGTGGCCTGGTCCTTGGCGGTGATCAGCACCGGGTAGTCGAGGCTGATCGTGCCCTCGGCGGGGTAGAGGCCGACGATCTGGCCCGCGTTGTTCCTGGTGTTGAACGCCCAGATGGCCTGCTCGGACGCGATGCCGATCGGGGCGCGGGAGGACTGCTTGCCCATGGTGGCGAACATGTTCGCCGGGCTGTTCACCGCGCTCTCGGAGAGCTGCCTGAGCACGCCGACGAGCTGCTCGTCGCCGCCGCCCCCGGCCCGCAGCACACCCGCGCCGGCGAGCAGGGCGCTCAGCCCGGCGGCGTTCTGCGTCGGGTCGAGCGGCAGCACGCGGATCCTGCGGCCCAGGCCGTCGGGGGTCGCGGCGTTGGCCGCGGACATCACGCCGCTCCAGCTCGGCTCGCCGAAGGCGCTCTGCAGCTTCTCCACGACGGGCTTGGGGGCCGCGAGCACCACGGGGGAGCGGGCGATCGAGCCGACGGGCGCGGAGATGCCCGAGCCCTTGGGCGTGGAGCGCAGCTTGGCCACCCAGAGGCTGGAGTCGGGGATCCACAGGTCGGCGTCGAACCGGCCGGCGGTCGCGCCCGACCCGGCGATGGAGTTGGTGACGCCCGCCGGGTCGCTCTCCTTGACCGCGACGGCCGCGCAGCTCCCGTCGACCGGGGTCGCCTCCTTGTTGAAGGCGGCGGCGATCTTGGTGATCGCGGGGGCGATGTCGGGCGACGCCACGACCCGCAGGGCGACCTTGTTCTCTCCGCACCCCTGGTCGCGGCTCATGATCACGTAGGCGGCGACGCCGAGCAGGACGGCCAGGGCCACGGCGCCCGCTAGCGGCACCAGAACCTTGCCTCGACCCGCGCGACGGCGGCTTGGCGGCTCGTAGTACGGGTTGTAGCCGCCCTCGAGCTCATCCGTGCGGTGGCGTCCGCCCACAGTGTCCTCTTACAATCGTCGATCTTCGCCGCAAACGGCGATCCTCGCAGCGACCATATCGGGAGTTCCGGGCCAATGCGTACGGAACGATAGCGTTGCGCGTCATCTCCGTAAAACCGATCATTTGGTGCGGCGATTACCTTGCGTAGGGGTCGCCTTTAAAGAGCGGATCACGCGATACATCTTGAGTGATCGGTGGACGCGATGTATCGTGATGGCTTCACAGCGCAGTGTCCGTAACGCGACGGGGAACGCAGAAGAGCGGTCGCGGCGACGCGCAGGAGGCAGCCGCACGTGTCCACCCTCACCGACGCCAGACACCGCCCCGCGAGGGCCCCCGAGCCCCCCGGCGCCACGATCGCGGCGAGCCCCCCGCCCGCCACGCCGCCGCCCGCGCCCTCCGCGCTCGCGGCGAGCGGCCCGTTCGATGTGCCGCCGCCCGTGCCGGCCACGATCGCGGCGAGCCCCCCGCCAGTCGCGCCGCCGCCCACCTCGCTCGCGGCGAGCACCTCGCTCGCCGCGCCGTCGCCCGCGCCCGGGGGGCCGGCCGTCGAAGGCCTGGGAGCCGCCGTCGTGGTGAGCGCGCCGGCCGTCCGTGCGGGGGCGCCGTCGCGCCGGGCGGCCGCCGGCCGGCCCGACCTGTTGCTGCTCGAACTGCCCGGGGCGGTGTGCCCCGACGGGGTGAGGCGGGCGCTGAGGGAATGCGACTGCGTGCGCGAGGTGCTCGTGGCGGGCGGCGTGTGCCGCGCGCTGGCCGACCCGGGGACGGCCTGTCACGTCGCCGACGCGCTCCGCGCCCAGGAGGTGGAGTTCGCCGTGGTGATCCTTCAGTGGCGGCAGGACTCCCCGCGCCAGGCCTTGCGCCCCTCGCCCGCCGCGACCACCGCCAGCGCGACCGCCACGGCGGGGTCGACCCACCACCAGCCGAACGACGTGGCGGCCAGCCCCACCAGCACCCCCGCGGCGAGCAGGGCGCACATCAGGTTCTGGGTGCCCTCGCCCGTGGTGGCGGCAGACCCGAGGCGGCTGCCGAGCCGGCGCTTGGCGAACCCGAGCAGGGGCATGCTGACCAGGCTGATCGTGGTGACGACGATGCCCAGCGCCGTCGGCGCCGCCCGGTGACCCTGGCTCAGGTCGTAGGCGACGTGCAGCACCAGGTAGGGGGACAGCACCCAGAAGCTGACGGCCACGGCCTTGCGCGCGCGGTGCTCGGCGGTGTGCGAGTGCAGCCGCCGCCCGGTGAAGCGCCAGATGACGATCAGACTGGCCAGCGCCTCGACGAGTGACGCCCACGCCCAGCCGATCAGCGCCACCGAGTGCGCCGACAGGCCGGCGGCCATGCCGAGCACGCTCTCGGCGCCCAGCCAGGCCAGCGTGCAGAACGACAGCCGCCTCGCCAGCCGCGCGTCGCGCAGGAACGGCACGGAGGGAAGGGGCGGCGCCGATGCGGGTGGGCGCGCGCGGATGTACTGGTCGGTCACCATGCCTCCCTGGGAGTACGAACCGGCGTTGACGACGATGGGTAGCCTACCGACTACGCCGAGTCGTGACCCCGTGTGCCCGCGAAGCTGTGGACAACCGGGTTCTAGGCTGGTCCGGTGCCCGATCCGATCCCCGTCGACGACCCCGCCGACCCCCGGCTCGCCGACTACGTGCGCCTGCGCGACGTCGAGCTCCGCAAGAGCATGGAGGCCGAGCGCGGCCTGTTCGTCGCCGAGGGGGAGAAGGTCATCCGGCGCGCCGTGGCCGCCGGCTACCCCGTCAGGTCGGTGCTGACGACGCGGCGATGGCTGCCCGGCCTGCGTGACGCGCTGGGCGACGCCCGCGTCTACCTGGTCTCCGACGAGGTCATGGAGGGCATCGCCGGCTTCGCGGTGCACCGCGGCGCGCTGGCCTCCATGGCCCGCCTGGAGCTCCCGTCCGTCGAGAACCTGCTCGCCCGCGAAGCGGGCCGACCCGCCGGCGAACCGGTGGTGGAGCAGCCGTTCGCCGGGACGTCGGGCCGTTCGGCTGGTCCGTCCGTGGAGGAGCCGCTCGCGGGCGCACCGGGCCGCCCGGCGGGCACGCCGGCCGAGGGCCCCGCGGACGGGGGAGGGGGCCGCCCCGGCGTGCCGCACCCTGGGGCGCCCCGGCGCATCCTGGTGCTGGAGGACCTGGTCGACCACGGCAACGTGGGGGCGGTCTTCCGGTGCGCGGCCGCGCTCGGGGTGCACGCGGTCGTCCTGTCGCCGCGCTGCGCCGATCCGCTGTACCGGCGGGCCGTCAAGGTCTCCATGGGCGCCGTCTTCGCCATTCCGTACGCCCGCATGACGAACTGGCATGACGGCCTGGCGACGCTGCGGGCCGCCGGGTTCCGGCTGCTCGCGCTCACCCCCGACCAGTCCGCCACCCCCGTCGACACGGTCGCCATGCCGGAGCGGGTGGCGCTCATGCTCGGCTCGGAGGGCGACGGCCTGTCCTCGCGCTGGCTGCGCGAGGCCGACGAGGCGGTCTGCATCGCGATGAGCCCGGACGCGATGGCCCTCGGCGTCGACTCCCTCAACGTGGTGGCCGCCGCCGCCATCGCCTGCCACGGCCTGATGGCCCGCGCCCCGGCCGTCCGCCCCTGACGTTCGCCCCCGAGGTCGTCGGCGCACGCGCCGGGGCCGGCCGGTCCGTTGGGCCGGGGGAGCCGCAGGTGGCCGGTCCGGGGCGGGAGGTCGCTGGTTCGGCACGCGGTGGAGCCGGAGGTGAACGATCCGTGGTGGGTGGAGCCGGAGGTGGCCGGTCCGTGCTGGAGGCGGAGGTGGGCGGTAGGGGGGCGGTCGTTCCGTCAGGCCAGGGAAAGCAGGTAGCCGGGCCAGCTTCCGTGGGCGCTGATGTCCAGGGCGCTCGCGGCGGCGTACGACTCGCACAGGAAGCCGTGCACCGAGCGGCCGTCGGCGAGCAGCACCGTGCCGACGCCGAGCGGCGGCCCGACCGCCGCCAGCAGGGCGCCAAGGGCCGCCCGGTCCATGCCGAACAGCTCGACCTCCACCGAGAAGCCGCCCGTGGCCGAACGCACCAGCCCCGCCCGGGGCACCTCGCCGCCGTCCAGGGCGTACAGGCGGTACAGCGGCGCGGTCGGCGCCGTGCCCAGCGGGACGGCGCCCAGTGAGGTGAGCTGCCCGTGCAGCGGCTGCCCCGTCCGGTGCGCCCCCACCACGGCCAGCACCATCTCGGCGGCGGGCGCGGCGGGCATGGTGGGCACGGCGGGCGCGTCCGGTGCGTCTTGGGGCGGCGATGCGGGTGGTGTGGCGGGCGCGGGAGCCGGGCCCGGTTGTGCGGGTGGGCCGCCGGTCAGGGCGTGGAAGGGGGCGGCGAGGCCGGCGAGGAGTTCGTCGGATCCGGCGGGGCCGAGCAGGGTGAGGCCGTGCGGGCGGCCCGCGGACGTGAGGCCGCCGGGGACGGCCACCCCGGCCAGGTCGAGCAGGTTGGTGAACGTCGTGTAGTGGCCGAGCACGGTGTTGCGCTCGATCGGCTCCTCGGCCATCTCGGCGACGGTGAACGTCGTGGGCACGGTGGGCAGGGCCAGCGCGTCCATCGCTGCCCAGGCGTGCTCCGTCCGCGCGCGCAGCTCGCGCAGCCGGTACAGGCCCCGGTACGCGTCGACGGCGCTCAGCGCGCCGCCCCGGCGCAGCACGCGCAGCGTGACCGGATGCAGCTCCTCGGGGTGCCGGTCGGCGAAGTCGCCGACCGCGGCCAGCCGCTCGGCGAGCCACGGCCCGTCGTACAGCAGCCGCCCCGCCGCCAGGAACGGCTCCAGGTCGACCGGGACCAGCCGGTGCCCGAGACCGGCGAGGCGCTCCTTGACCTCTTCGAAGGCCGCCGCCGCGGCGTCGTCGCCGAAGAACTCGGGCCGCGCCGGCACGCCGATCCGGCGCGGCCCGACGGCGGGCGGGACGGGCGCGGGCACGGGAAGCCGCCGCGACCAGGGGTCGCCGTCCTGCGGCCCTGCCATGACCGACAGGACCGCGAGACCGTCGGCGACCGACCCCGCGAAGACGCTCGCGCAGTCGAGCGACGCGCACGCCGGCACCACGCCGAGCGTGCTGACCAGCCCCCGGCTCGGCTTGATCCCCACCGTGCCGGTGAGCGCGGCGGGCACGCGGCCGGACCCGGCGGTGTCCGTGCCGACGGCGAACGCGACCAGCCCGGCGGCGACCGCCACCGCCGAGCCCGAGCTGGAGCCGCCCGAGATGAGCCCCGGCACCAGCGGCGACTCGCACGCGCCGTACGGGCTGCGGGTGCCCGACAGGCCCGTGGCGAACTGGTCGAGGTTGGTCTTGCCCACGAGCAGCGCGCCGGCGGCGAGCAGCCGCTCGACCAGCGGCGCGCCGCGCTCGGGCACGTAGGCGTAGGCGGGGCAGGCCGCCGTGGTCGGCAGGCCCGCCACGTCCACGTTGTCCTTGACCGCGAACGGCACGCCGTACAGCGGGGGGCGGGCCGCGGGGTCGGGCCAGCGGCGCCGCAGGGTCTCGGCGTCGGCGAGCAGGGCGGCGGCCGGGCGCAGGGTGATCCACACGTGGTCGTCACCCCGCGCCTCGATCCGCGCGAGCACCTCCTCGACGACGCCCGCCGGGCCCGCCGCGCCCGTCCGGTAGCGGCGGGCCAGGCTCGGCAGGTCCAGGGACACGCTCATCCGCCGTCCTCTCGTCCGGGTGCCCGTCCCGCGCCCTCTCCTGGCGCGGGACGGGATGCGGTGCGCGACGGGGTCACGTCGCCGCCTTGGCGTCGGCGGCGACGGGCTCGGGGGCGGGCGTCCCGTCCCCCTCGGGCCCGGCCGTCTTGGGCGCGAGCAGGGCGAACAGCACGAGGACCACCCCGGCGAACAGGTAGCCGAGTGCGACCTGGCCGTTGGCGTTCCACTCGACCTGGACGCCGTGGATGAGCCCCACGAACGACAGCGCCGCGCCCGCGAGCGCGTACCCGGCCGCCCACAGGAAGGACCGGTCGATGATGAACGCGGTGATCGAGCCGAGCACCAGCCCCGCGAGCACCGCGCCCCCGCCCAGCAGGGCCGTCCCCTCGTAGACCGTGCCGCTCTGGGCGATGGCGTCGTACCCGACCCGTTGCGCGCTCGTGCCGGCCGCCGCCAGCGCGTTGTCCATGTATCCCTGGGCCCAGGCGGCGATGTTCGGGATGATCGCGATCACGACGGCCACGGCGTGCGCCTTCGGCACCGCCTGGAAGGCCTGGGCGCCGATGAGCAGGCCGATGTAGAGCAGGATCGGCACGATCGCGGGTGTCGGCAGCACCGCGCCGAGCAGCGCGAACATGCCGAGGAAGCAGAGCAGCGCGATGACCACGCCGCTGGCCATCGAGTAGCTGCTCCGCCCGCCGGCCGACTTCCACCCCGGGTGGCCGATGTAGACGGCCGGCGGGAACGGCGAGCCCAGCATGGAGCCGACCACGGCGCCCGCGCCGTCGGCGAGCAGCACCGACCGCAGGTTGTAGGAGTCGCCCGCGGCGGCGGCGCTCTCGACGTTGCTCATGCCCTCGGTGAAGTTGTAGATGCCGAGCGGGATGGCGGTGGCGAGCAGCGGCGACACCTGGGCGAGCCCGTCGAGCAGCAGGTCGAGGTTGAGGGTCGGCAGGCTGATCGCGATGTTCTGGGCGGCGGCGCCGACGTCGGCCGGGTTCATGTAGCCGCCGGCCCACGCGATGGCGGTGCCCACCAGGAGCGCGGCCAGCCCGACCGGGATGTTGCCCGGCAGCTTGAGGTCGGTGAAGAAGCCGACCAGGATGATGACCAGGACGGGAAGCGCGATCCACGCCGCCTCCCACATCTGCGCGGCCGGGCGCATCGAGATGAAGGCGATCGAGATGCCCGCCAGCGTGCCGAGCATGGCGGCCCGGGGGGTGAAGCGGCGGATGTACGGGCCGACGAACGCGCCGATCAGCACGATCACGCCGATGATGAAGCACCAGGCCAGCCCGGCCGCCCACGCCTGCACGGGGTTCTTGGTGGCCAGGTAGGTGGGCAGCATGATGACGAAGACGACGATGAACATGTGCGGGACGCTCGGCCCGTACGGCATCGCGCACACGTCGGTGCGGCCCTCGCGGCGGGCGAGCCGCCGGGCGAGGTAGGTGTAGTACAGGTTGCCGATCAGGAGCTGGATGCCCATCGCCGGGAGGATGACGCCGAAGACGTCCGACCCGGGCAGGTGCACGACGCCGAGGCACAGGCCGCTCAGCACGAGCACGTTGACCATCACGTTGAAGCCGAGGCCGAAGAAGGCGTTGGTGTCCCCGGCGACCCACCACGGCAGGTGCTGTCTGGCCGGGCCGGTTGTCGTGCTCATCGGCGGCTTCCCGTCTCGAGTGCCTTGAGGTAGTGGCCGGAGGAGGCGACCCAGCCGAAGATGCCGCCCTGCGCGGCGATCATCGCGAGCCCGTGCCGCTGGAACTCGGCGAAGTAGGAGCCCACGCAGTCGGACAGCACGAGGCACTCGTAGCCCCGGTCGTTCGCCTCGCGGACGGTGGTGTGCACGCACACCTCGGTGGTCACCCCGGTGACCACCAGGCGGTGGACGTCCCGGTCACGTAGCTCCCGGTGGAGGTCGGTGGCGTAGAAGGCGCCCTTGCCCGGCTTGTCGATGATCAGCTCGCCCTCGGCGGGGGCCAGCTCGTCGACGATGTCGTGGCCGTACTCGCCCCGGATGAGGATGCGGCCCTTGGGCCCCTGGTCCCCGATGCGCAGGGACGGCGTGCCCCGGTTGAGCTTGGCGGGCGGGCAGTCCGACAGGTCGGGCAGGTGGCCCTCCCGCGTGTGGATCACGGTCATCCCCGCGAGCCGCGTGGCGTCCAGCACGTCACGCAGCGGCGGGACCACCCGCTGCAGCAGGCTGACGTCGTTCCCCAGCGTCTCCCCGAAGCCCCCCGGCTCCACGAAGTCCCGCTGCATGTCGATGATCAGTAAGGCGGTGTGCGCGGGGTCGAACGCGTAGGCGTACGGTTCGGCCTCGACGAGAAGCGGATCGGACACGGTGCCTCCGTCCTCAGTTCCTGTTCGTCGATTGTCGACAGTTTTGTGTCCGCCGCCGTTCCCCCCGGTTACAGCTCTGTAAGCTCCCCGGTCCCCGCCCCGAGGCCCCCGCCGCCCACCAACCGGCGGCCCACCACCTCGCGTCTGTAGGGGCCCCCTTACGCGGTCTCCCTCGCCGCCCGCGAGTAACCGAGCACCATCCTCGACCCGGTGCCTTCGGCGCAGCCTGCTCAAGGGCGCCCCTCGGCCGGCCCACCCCCCGCCGTCGCGCGAGCCACCCTCCTCACCTGCTGAAAAGACACACTCGTCACCGACCCGGCCGGCGGCGAAGGAGCGCCCCCGATGGAGGTGAGGTGGTCCCCTTTGCGCCTCACCGGCTTGCGCGCCGTAAGGCGGCGCCGGCTTCGCCGTACGGCTTCCCGCCGCCCCGGCGCCGGAAGGAGGGGCAACCGTGGGCGGAATGAGCACCCTTCCGGCGGGCGGGTCAGGCACCGAGTCTGCCCGAACAGCCGACCCGGTGGCTTCCGTCAGCCGATGTAGGTGCGGGCGCCGTGTCTGGTCAGGGCGTCTATGGCTATGGCGGCGTCGCCGGAGGAGACGGCGTCGAAGAGGCGGCGGTGGCGGGCGACCCCCGTGGAGGGGGCGCGCTGCTCGGCCTCTCTTCGCAGGTTGGCGGCCATGTAGAGCTGCAGCTTCAGGATGACGGGCTCGTAGACCAGCTGGAGCTGGCGGTGGCCGGCCAGCTCCACCAGGGCGACGTGGAAACGCCGGTGGGCCTCGTTCTCGCTGAACGGGTCGTCGGCCTCGACGGCCGCGGCCATGCCGTCGAGGGCCTCGGCCAGCCCTTCGAGGCTCTGGCCGTCACGCAGCGGCAGCGCGGTCTGCATCGCGTAGCGCTCCAGCACGTCGCGCAGCCCGAACAGCTCGTCGACGTCCGTCGGCGTCAGCTCGGCGACCCGCACGCCGCGGCGCGGCAGGTGCTCCACCAGGCCCTGCTGCCCGAGCGAACGCAGCGCCTCGCGCAGCGGCGCCCGGCTGGTGCCGAACCGCTGGGTGAGCTGCTCCTCGATCAGCCGCTCGCCCGGCGCGAAGGCGCCGCTGAGGATCTCGTGACGCAGCCGCCGCACCGAGAGCTCGACGAGGCTGTGGGGCTCCAGCGCCCCATCCGGTTCCACCCGTGCACCCCCCTTAGAACGCTGCGACAACCTTCTCAGAGCTTCGGCACCGCGTGGCGCACGGGATGGCACCTCCCCGGCGGGGATCGGGCATCGGGCCTGCAAGTGGACGGCAAGCGGGAAGCAACTGCCCCCACGTACACCTGGGGGTGGAAAGAGAGAGGTGGCAGTCATGGGAGCTCGACACAACCTGGGACCGGTGATGGCGTCCGGCACCGCCACGGCGGCGAGGTTGCTGATCGCGTCCCTGACCATGGCCGGCGCCTACCTGGGCGTCGAGGCCGCCACCGGGACGGAGCCGAGCGCCCGCGTCGGCGCGCGCACCGTGACGCTGTCCGCGCAGGCCATGCCCGTCGAGGTCGAGCGGGCCCCGCGCACCGGCACCGTCAGCGTGGCGGCGTCCGCGGCCGGGCCCGAATGCCGCCGCACCTACCACGCGCAGGGCGTGGCCGCCCCCGAGAAGCCGGGCGCCATGGTCACCTACGACTGGACCCTGTACCGCTGGAGCCCCAGGACGAAGGAATGGATGACGTACCTGTCGTCCGGCCCCGCCGGCTTCATCGGCGGCCCGCGCGCCGTCGAGTGGCGCCCGCGCGTCGTCGGCAACCCCGGCTGGTACCGCGTGGAGCTGGAGGTCTCCGGCGAGGCCGCCGTCCTCAGCGAGCGCTTCCAGGTGAGCTGCTGACCCCGCCCGGAGGGGCGAGTCGAGCCGGGCCGAAGACGCGCCCGCCGCACCGCGAGGCCGCCGCACCGCGAGCCTGCCGCACCGCGAGCCTGCCGCGCCGCAAGGTCGCCGGGCCGCGAGGTCGCCGGGCCGCGAGCCTGCCGCGCCGCGAGGTCGGCGGGCCGCGAGGTCGGCGGGTGGGCTCGTCAGCCGACGGCGGGCCTGGTCAGCGGGCGGACTCCGACGAGCCGCTGAGCGTCTCCAGCGAGCCGCGGGCGGCATCCACCCACCGGGGGACGCCGACGCGCTCGGCCACCCGCAGGGCGTTGTCGAAGTGGGTGCGGGCCGCCTCGGGCTGGCCGAGGTGCACGGCCAGGTCGCCGAGGGTCTGGGACACCGGCCACAGGGCCACCACGCCGGTGCCGGCGCCGGCGATGCGGTCGGAGAACGGACCGAGGGTGGAGTAGGCGTCCTGCATGCGGTCGCGGTCGCCGAGCAGCATCCCGGCCAGTGCGCGCCAGGTCACCGCCAGCTCGTAGAGGAAGTCGGCGCGCACGGCCGGCCTCGCGGCGGCGACCGCCCGGGCGTCCTTGACGTGGCCGGCGGACGCCAGCGCGAAGGCGTAGGCGTCCAGCGTCCACTTCGCGCCGCGCCGGTGCGCCTCCTCCAGCGGCTCCACCATGTCGGCCGCCTTGCCGTCGACCAGGCGCAGGCAGAACGTGGTGATCAGCGGCAGGTCCTGACGGCCCTCCAGCATGCCCGCGCGAGCGGTGAGCCGGGCGGCGTTGCGGTAGGCGCGCTCGGCGGCCGGGTAGTCTCCGGCGATCATCAGCCGCTGGCCGGCGTACCAGGCGCCCACGGCCGACGGCGCCGGCAGGTCGTACTGCTTGGCCAGGCGCTCGGCCGCCTTGATCTGCGCGTCGGCCTCGGCGAAGTCGCCGCGCGCCGCCGCGCACTCCATGAGCACCAGATGCGCCAGCGCCTGCACGGCGATCTGCCCCGACGCCGCGCCGACCTCCAGCAGTTCGCGGCCGATGGCCTCCCGCTCGTCGACGACCGTGATCACGTACGACTGGCGCAGCCGCCCGCTCAGCGCGACGGCGAGTACGGCGGGGTCGCCGCTCTGGCGGGCGAGCTCCTCGGCCTCCAGGGACGCCTCGTACCCGCGGCCGGTCGCCGAGCCCTCCAGCTCCAGCGCCAGCGTCGCCAGCAGGCTAGCGCGCAGCGACTGCTCGCCTGGCGGCAGCTCGATCAGCGCCCGCTCGGTGACGTCCACGATCTCCCACGCCGTGCGGGTGAGGTCGCGGGCGATGCCCTTGTACGGCACCGCGACCGAGGCGGCGACCCGCGCGGTCAGCTCCATGTCGCCCAGCGGCAGCGCGGCGTCCATCGCCTCGCGCCGGCGGGCGCGCGCGGCCGTCATGTCGCCGCAGAGCGCCAGCGCCTTGATCAGCCGAAGCTGGAGCGCCAACCGCTCCTTGGGTGGGCCCTCCACCGGATGGGCGCGGTCGAACGCCGCGATGGCCCGCTCCCACAGCGTGGCGGCCTCGCGGTGGGCGAACCGGCGTTCGGCCTGCTCGGCGGCCCGGCCCGCGTAGTGCACGGCCTTGGCGGCGGTCTCGGCCGTGCCGGCGGAGTCGTAGTGGTGGGCGAGCGCCGCGACGTCGGACGCCGAGCGGCTCTCGATGACCGACGCCACCGCGGCGTGCAGGCGCGACCGGCGCAGGCGCGAGGCGTCGGAGTACAGCGTGTCGCGCACCAGGTCGTGGTCGAAGCGCAGCATGCCCGGGCCCGGCTCGGTCACCAGGCCGGCCAGCAGGCCCGCCTCGACGGCGTCCACCACGGCGTCCTCGTCGCCGGACACGTCGACCAGGACGTCGATGTCGACGTCTCGCCCGATCACGGCCGCCTGGAGCAGGATCTGCTGCGCGGGCCCGGGCAGCCGTGCGATGCGCCGGCGCAGCACGTCGCGCACGCCGGAGGGCACCTCGGAGATCACCTCGGCGGCGGTGGCCCGGCCGCCGGGGGACTCGGAGTCGAGCAGCCGCACGGTCTCGCGGACGAAGAACGGGTTGCCGCCGGTGCGTTCGATGATCGAGTGGACGGCGTCCTCGTCGACCTCGCGGACGCACGTGGCCCGCACCAGCTCGGCGACGGCCTCCTCGCCGAGCCCCTCCAGGCCAACGCGCACCGGGCCGAGGCGGGCGAGCGCGGCCAGGACGTCGGACTGGTGGTCGTTCAGCTCACCGTCGCGGCAGGTGACGACCAGCAGCACCCTGCTGGTCGCCAGCAGGCTGGGCAGGGCGCGCAGCAGGGCCAGCGTCTGGTCGTCGGCCCAGTGCAGGTCTTCCAGGGTGACCAGGACGGGCGCCTCGCGGGCGATGCCGGCGATGTACCCGCCCACGGCGCGGTGCAGCCGGAACCCGCCGGACGCCTGGTCGTCCTCGTCGCTGGGGGCGGCGTCGTCGAGCAGCGGGGCCAGCAGCGAGCCGTACTCGCCGGTGCCCCGGACGGCGACGAGCGCGCGCAGGACCTCCACCCAGGCCCACCCGGGCGGGGTGGCGCTGCTGTCGGGGCAGCCGCCGGCCGTGGTGATCCAGCCCTGCCCGGCCAGCTCGCGCGCCAGCCGGCGCACCAGGGTGGTCTTGCCCGCGCCGGGGTCGCCGTCGACGACCGCCGCGGTGAAGCGCCCGGCCAGGGCGTGCGGGGCGGCGCCGGTGAGCCGGGCCAGCTCGGCGTCCCGGCCGACGAACGGCTCCGGCGACAGGGGCGGCACGTCGCCGAGGGAGCGCGGCGGCCAGGTGCCGGCGATCTCCACGGCGCGGGGGCGCGGGGCGACCGTGAGGTCGAGGCCGGGGTCCTGCGACAGGATGTCGGACTCCATCTTGCGCAGCGCCGGGCCGGGGTCGATGCCCAGCTCGTCGGCGAGCGTGGTGCGGGCCCTGCGCAGCGCGGCCAGCGCGTCGCCCTGGCGGCCGCAGCGGTACAGGCCGAGGGCCAGCAGGCGCCAGCCCTCCTCCCTGAGCGGGTGCTCGCCGGTGAGGGCCTCCAGGTCGGGCACGGTCTCGGCGTGCAGCCCCAGGCGCAGCCCGGTGTCGGCGTGCCGCTCCCTGGACACCAGGCGCAGCTCGGCCAGCCGGCTGACCTCGGCCTCGGCCCACTGCTGCTCGGCGAAGTCGGAGTAGGGCGTGCCGCGCCACAGCCCGAGCGCGGTCTCCAGCCCGGCGCGCGCGGCCCCGGGGTCGTCGTTCTCCAGGTACTTGCCGGCGGCCCTGACCATGGACTCGAAGCGCAGGGCGTCCACCTGGTCGGGGGCGGTGCGCAGCGCGTACCCGGAGGCGACGGTGACCAGCAGGCGGTTGGGGCCGCCGCGCGGGCGGCCGGGCTCCAGGACGCGGCGCAGCCGGGAGATGTACACCTGTAACCCGGATTGGGCGCCCTTGGCCGCCTCGTCGGTCCACAGGTCGAACAGCAGTGTGTCGACGGGGACGACCTGACCGCGCGCCACCAGCAGGCGTGCGAGGACGGCCCGCTGCCGAAGACCGCCGAGGTCGGCCTCACTCTCCCCGTCGTACGCTTCGACGGGGCCGAGAACGTGGAACGTCACCATGTCAGCCGCCACGGTATGCGGGCCGATCGAGGGCGCACAAGGTGTTCGCCAACGCGCGCCTGCCTTCCTGCCCCCGCCGGTACGGGGCCCTCGACGTGATCAGCGGCCCCCCGAGGGTACAGCCACGCCCAGACGGGCCGTGGCCGTCCGCCCGGATCGGGCGGGTGTCAGGCCTGGGAGGCGGGTTCGGGGGACCGGTCGCGGGTGGCGTCGCGCCGCCGAAGCAGGGACCACCCGCCGAGCGCGAGGCCGCCCCAGGGGATCTCGATGGTGTAGGTCCAGAAGCCGAACAGGATGGCGGCCGCGGTCGCGGCGCCCGGGGGCTGGCCGAAGGCGATCAGCAGGGTGGCCACGCCGCCCTCCATGATCCCCGCGCCGCTCGGTGTGATCAGGGCGCTGGTGAGCACCCGGCTGAGCGCGAACACCGCCACCGTCTCGGCCGGCCCGGGATAGGAGCCGGTGGCGACCAGGCAGGCGGCCATGATCAGGCACTGCAGCACCAGGAAGGCCGTCATGCCCAGCGAGAGGCCGGGCCAGCGGCTCCGCAGGACGCCTGCGGTGTCGGCCCGCAGCCGGTGCACGGCCTCGGACGCGAACCCCGGGCGCGGCCGGACGCGGCGCGGCAGCACGCCGAGCAGCCGGTCGGCCGCGCGCCCGAGCAGGTCGGCGGCCCGCTCCCAGTACAGCGCGGCGGCCACCACCGCCACCAGGGCGAGAATCGAGATCACGCCGCCCCACGCGGCCTTGGTGACCGTCGGGTTGGGGATGCGGCCCGCGACCAGCAGCCCGACGATGCCCACGGCCGGCAGGATGAAGCGGAAGAGCGTGTTCCAGATGCCGGTGACCAGCGTGTACACCACGACGGGCCGGGTGCCGAAGCCCCACCCCTTGGTCATCGCGAACGTCAGCGCCACCCCGGCGGCCCCGCCGAACGGCAGCAGGTTGCTGACCGCGCTGCCCGCGCCGTTCAGCGTCAGCGCCTGAAGGTGTGTCAGCCCCGGCAACGCCGACGTCATCACGTAGGTGTAGGCCCACAGGCTGGCCAGCCACAGCGCGGCCATCAGCGCGACCGTCCGCCAGCTCAGCGCCCCGAACTGCGCGCCGATCTCGCTCCAGCTCACGGTCGCCCCGGTGAGCGCGTGCACGATCTGCGGCAGGTAGACCACCAGCAGGACCGCGAGGGCCAGCGAGGCGACGGAGAGCGCCACCTGACCCCACTTCTTCCTCATCCCCGGCACTTCCCCTCTTCCCGGCACGATAGTGGTCGTGCCGGGCCCGGCACCGGCCACCCAGTCTGCCGTGCCCCGGCTCCGGTGGGTTCCTCCTGCGGGACGAACAGCCCTCATCCCCGCTCACGACCGCCGGGCGGCCCGCTGTCGACGCTAGCGCGGGGTCTCGGGGGGATCGTCGAACGGGTGGTTCAGGCGGGTGCCCGGCGGGAGGTCGCGGCGGACGTACCACTCGGTGCCGAACAGGAGGCGGTACAACGGCCCCGGCGCCCTGAGCATCATCGCGAGCGTGCGCTCGCCGCCCCCTCCGGACGCCTGGCTCGCGTGGGCCGCCATGCTGGCGCGTTTGGCCTTGGCGAAGCGGCGGACGTTCACCCGGTGGGTGATCGCCTCGCCGGGGGAGTAGGCCCTCTCGTACGACCGGATGTCGAACTCGGGCGGGAAACGGTAGAACCGCTGGGCCAGGCGCAGCCCCTTGAGCAGCGGGTCGCGGTTGACCGTGGCCTCCAGCAGGATCGGCGTGCCCGCGATGGCGGCGGCGCGCTGGCCGACGCGGTAGACCTGCACGTGGTCGGGGTGGCCGTAGCCCCCCGCCGGGTCGTAGATCGTCAGCAGGTCGGCGCTCTCCTCCTTCAGCACCGCGGCCAGGCGCTGGGCGGCCTCCTCGGTGTCGGCGTCGATGAAGGCGTTGGCCGGACGGTCTTCGGCGAGGCCGCCGCCTTCGCCGAGGCCGGAGTCGCCGTAGCCGAGCAGCACCACGCGGGCCACCCCGAGCACGGCGGCGGACGCGTACAGCTCGGCGGTGCGGGCCTCGGCGAGCGCGTCGCCGTGCGGGAGGTCGGCCAGGCCGCGCTCGCCGGCGGTCGCCACCACCAGGACGACCCGGTGGCCCTCGGCCGCGAGCATCGCCATGGTTCCGGCGGTCAGCAGGGCCTCGTCGTCGGGATGGGCGTGGAAGAAGACCGCGGTACGTGCCACGCCGCCATGATCCCACGCCCGCGTACGACGGCGTCGGCGGGCGGGCCGCCCGGGTCTTTCCCTGAGGTTCGTCACGGATGTTTCCCTGGTCCCGCCGGGAGGGCGCCGTCCGCGTTTGATGCGGGTCGCGTGCTCTGGGAGGCTGGCGTGGTGCGGATCCTCCACGTCAGCGACTGCTATCTGCCCCGCCTCGGGGGCATCGAGGTTCAGGTGGCCGATCTCGTGCGGTCGCAGTCCGAGGCCGGCCACGAGGTCGAGGTGGCCACGGCGACCCCCGGCGAGCGGCTGCCCGGCGTGCACCGCGTCGTGGCCCGCATGCCGTTCGACCTCCCGGTGCACCCCAGGGGCGTGTCCCGTCTGCTGCGGCTGATGGCGGCGCGGCGCCCCGACGTCGTCCACGTCCACACCGGCGCGGTGTCGCCGTTCGCGTGGATGGGGGTGCGCGCGGCCGTCCGGGCGGGCCTGCCCGTCGTGGTCACCGTGCACAGCATGTGGGATCCGCTGACGCGCCTGCTGTACCGGGTGCTCGACACGCTGTTCGGGTGGAGCCGGTGGCACCTGGTGGGCACGGCCGTGAGCCGGGCGGCGGCGCATCCGATCCGCGCGGTGGCGGGCGGGCGGGTGCCGGTCGACGTGGTGTCCAACGGTCTCGATCTCTCGTCGTGGCGGCCGGTGCCGGGCACGCGGCCCGCGCGGCCGGCGGGGGGCGCCGAGGCCGTGCACATCGTGGCGGTCGGGCGGCTCGCCCCGCGCAAGCAGCCCGTGCGGCTGCTCAAGCTGCTGATGGAGGCCAGGCGGCGTGTGCCGGGGGACATCGCGATGCGCGCCACGCTGGTGGGCGACGGGCCGGCGCGCCGCTCCATGGAGCGGTTCCTGCGCGCGCACGGCATGGACGCCTGGGTGTCGCTGCCGGGGCGCTACTCGCGCGAGAGGATCCGCGAGCTGCTGGCGTCGGCCGACGTCTTCGTCGCACCCGCTCCGCGGGAGTCGTTCGGCATCGCCGCGCTGGAGGCGCGGGCGGCGGGCGTCCCCGTGGTGGCCAGGGCGCAGAGTGGTGTCGCCGACTTCGTCCGTCCGGGCAAGGAAGGTCTGCTGGGCCGCAGCTTCGAGGAGCTGGTGCGGTCGGTGGCCAGGCTGGCCCGCGACAGTGAGCTGCGGGAACTCATCGCCCGGAACAACAGGGAGACGGAGCCGGCACAGTGCGCTTGGCCGGCGGTGCTTGAGGGGTTCGAGCGCTGTTACGAGCTGGCGGGCGCTCGGTCTGAGATGCGGAGGTCGTGACGGAGGGTCAGAAGGGGAGGGTTCGCCCAGACGGGCTACGGAGGTCCAGGTCGGGCCGGCGTGGGGGTCTAGGGCGTTGACTGGTGATCAGAATCCGCTTCATGCCTTCTCCTTAAGGTACGGACTCACACTTCCCTCGTCGTTCGTCGGCGGAAAGGTCCTTTTACCTTCGACGTCGAATTCCGCGGCCAGACCAGGTGCAGGAGCCGACCTTGCCTCATGTTTACCCCGGAATGACCTTCCGCAGACGTTGTTGACCCCAGTTTCTTCGATCTTGGTAGGGCCGGTAACCCCTAGCCCGCCCCTTGGTCAGGCGGGTGCTAGGGGCCGGGTGTCTCCTCGTACGGTGAACGGCATCCTCTGAGCACGTCTGCAGGCTAAAAACCGGATGTTTCCGGAGAAGTCCTGATTTGTTGCAATCTCACACGCCGGTTACGGCCGTAGGTAGGTCGCCGCCCGGGCGGCCCCGCGGGTGGTCCGCGGACGTGGCGAGCAGCGCGCCGAGGCGTAGCGCCTGCTCGGTCGCGCCTCCGAGCGCGAACTCGATCTGCTTGGCGTGCAGGAAGTAGCGGTGCACGAAGTACTCCTCGGCGACTCCCATCCCGCCGTGCACGTGGACGACCGCGTGGGCCACCCGGTGCCCGCCGTCCGCCGCCCAGAACTTCGCCGTGGCGACGGCCTCCGCCCGCTCGCGCGCGCCCGCCCCGGCCTGCGGGGACAGCAGCCACGCCGCCTGCCACATGGTCAGCCTGATGGCCTCCACGTCGATGTGGCAGTCGGCGAGCCGGTGCCCGACGGCCTGGAACGACCCGATGGGGCGGTTGAACTGCCGCCGCCTCCCGGCGTACTCGGCCGCCGCCTCCAGCGCGCGGGAGGCGACGCCGAGCTGGAGCGCGCACAGGCCGAGCGTGGCCATGTCGCGCGCGCTCTCCACGACGCCCGCCCGCTCCTCGCCGGGGTCGCCCAGCACGGCGTCGTCGGGGAGCGTGACGTCCAGGCGCACCAGGCCGGTCACGTCCTTGGCCGTCGTCCGCTGCGGGGTGATCGTGAGACCCGCCGTGCCCGCGGGCACCAGGAAGAGGCGCCCGCCGGCCGGCACCACGATCAGGTCGGCCACGGTCGCGGCCGGCACCCCCGTGCGGACGCCGCTCAGCCGCCAGCCGTCCCCGGTGCGGCGCGCCGTCACCTCGGGGGCGCCCACCGGCCCGGCGAGCGCGGCCGTGAGCACCCGCTCGCCCCGCGCCGCCGGAGCGACCCAGGTGGCGCGCTGCTCCTCGGTGCCGAACGCGGCGATCGGCCAGGCGCCCAGCACCGCCGTGGCGTGCAACGGCACCGGCGCGAGCGCGCGGCCCGCCTCCTCCAGCACCAGGCACTGCTCCAGCGGGCCGTATCCGCCGCCGCCGTGCTCGGCCGGCAGCGAGACGCCGAGCAGGCCCGCGTCCGCCAGCGTCGACCACAGGCCGCGGTCGAAGCGCTCGCCGCCGCGGGCCTCCATCGCGGTCAGGGACTCGTGGGTGACCCGGTCGGTGAGGATGCGCCGTGCGAGCCGCGTCAGCTCCCGCTGGTCCTCGGTGTAGGCGAAGTCCATGTCTCCTCGGCGTGCTCGGCTCGGTCGTCGGCGGGTGGCGCTCAGCGCGGGGGGCGGGGGAGGCCGAGGCCGATCATCGCGATCATGTCCCGCTGGATCTCGTTGGTGCCGCCGCCGAAGGTGAGCATCAGGATGGTGCGGTACATCCGCTCGACGCGCCCGTGCAGCACGGCGCCGGGGGTGTCGGTCAGGTGGGCGTCCTCGCCGAAGCACTCCATCAGCAGCCGGTACGCCTCGATCGCGAACTCGGTGCCGAAGACCTTGGTGACGGAGGCGTCGGCGGGCCCGACCCGCACCCCGTTGTCCAGACCCCACGCGATCTTCCAGTTGACCAGCTTGAGGAACTCCACCTTGGCGTGCACCCGCCCGAGGTTGGCCCGCACCCACTCCTGGTCGACGACCCTGCGCCCGTCGGGCAGGAGGGTCGCCGCCGCCCAGTCGCGGGTGGCCCCGAGGACGGACTGGACGCCGGCCGCCGAGCAGAGCGCCACCCGTTCGTGGTTGAGCTGGCCGGTGATCAGCTTCCAGCCGTCGCCGGGCCGGCCCACCAGGGCCGACGCCGGGACGCGGACGCCGTCGTAGAACGTCTGGCTGGTGACCTGCCCGGTCATCGTCGGCACCGGCGACCACCGGAAGCCGGGCGCGTCGGTGGGCACGAGGAACACCGACAGGCCCTTGTGCCTGGGCGCCTCGGGGTCGGTGCGCGCGGCCAGCCAGACGTAGTCGGCGGCGGCGATGACGCTCGTCCACATCTTCTGCCCGTCGATCACCCACTCGTCCCCGTCGCGCTCGGCCCTGGTGGTCAGCGCCGCGAGGTCGGTGCCGGCCTCGGGCTCGGAGTAGCCGATGGAGAAGTGCAGCTCCCCGGCCAGGATCCTCGGCAGGAAGAACTCCTTCTGCTCGGGGGAGCCGTACTCCATGAGCGCCGGGCCCACGCTGCCCAGCGTGAGCAGCGGGATGGGCACGCCGGCGGCCATGGCCTCGTCGGCGAAGATGAGCTGCTCGACCATGCTGCGGGCCTGGCCGCCGTACTCCTTCGGCCAGCCGATGCCGAGCCAGCCGTCCTGCCCGAGGCGCCGGATGACCCGGCAGTAGGCGCCGTCCTTGCCCAGGGACTCCCCGCCGGACAGCTCCTCGCGCAGGCTCGGCGTCATGACGGTGCCGAAGTAGTCGCGCAGTTCGGCGCGCAGCTTCTCCTGCTCGGGGGTGTAGGCGATCCTCATGCCCGCATCAGCTCGTTCCCGCTCGTCCGGAACGTGATCCTTCCAGCGCAGGCATCGTGCCACGCCGCCCCGTATGTAGCAATCGCTTGGTCAAGCCGGGCCGTTACCGGACGTCCCCCCTCCGGCCGAGGGGCCAGACGGAACGGCCAAGCTCGGCCGTCACCGAAGGGCCACTCCTCCGGTCGCGGGACGAGACGAACGGCCAAGCCGGGCCGTCACCGGGACGACCGCGTCACCCATCCGGCCGCAGGGCGAAGAAGACGAACTCCAGACCGGGCCGGTCGGGCGCGCCGCGGACCTCCTCCACGACGTACCCGTGGGCCACGAGGTCCGCCTCGACCTCGTCCCGCTCGCGGAAGCGAAGCGTCGAGTCCGACGTCAGCACCCGGCCGTCCGCGGCGAAGACCCACGTCACCCGGAACGTCACCAGCGGCCCGCTGACGTCGGTCAGCTCGACCCAGTTCTCGACCGCGCCGACGCCGCTCACCTCGGCGACCTGGTACGTGGCCGCGCGGTTCCACCCGCGCCAGGCGCGTGCGGCCGGGTCGCGGGTCTCGAAGACGAGATGCCCGCCGGGCCGCAGGGCGTCGTGGACGCCGCGCAACGTCCCCTCCCAGTCGAGCGGGCCGGCGATCGCCTGCGCGACGTTGCCGGTCATGGTCGCCAGGTCGGCGCGCATCGGGGGGAGGGCGGTCGCGTCGCCGTGGATCCAGCGCACCCGTTCGCCGCCCGGCTTGGCCCGCGCGACGTCGAGCGAGGCGGCGGCCGGATCGACACCGGTCACCCGGAGCCCGCGCCCGGCCAGCAGCAGCGCGAACGTCCCCGTCCCGCAGCCGACGTCCAGCACCGCGCGCGCACCGAGCTCCTCGGCGACGGCGGCGTACACGTCGAGGTCGCCTCGATCGGGGTCGAGCGCGTCGTAGACCGCGGCCAGCCGCGGATGCTCGAAGATGTCGTCGGCCATCGCCGCCACGGTACTGCGTGACGGCGCTCAGACGGCCCGCAGGACGAGGTCGATGACGAGCGGGAGGACCGTCGCGGCGATGGCGGCCGACAGGAGCCAGAAGCCCCAGCGGATGAGGCGGTACTTGCGGTCGACGATGCCGCTCATGCGGCGCACCTGGTCGGCGATCCGGGGAAGGTCCGGGACGGACGCCACGAGCAGGGCGTCGGTCAGCGCCTCCAGTGTGCGGAAGCGGGTGACGTCGCCGTAGTAGGCGACGATCTCCGGGTCCTTGACGTCCGACCTGCCGGTGCGCGGGTACACGGCGCCGCCCAGACAGGCCAGGGAGGCGAGAGCCGCGACCGCCCCGGCCCACCACAGCCACTCCACCGCGTTGGCCAGGTCGAACGGCGACCAGTTGCCCGCCGCCAGCCCCCCGGCCACCGCGCCGATCGCGATGCCCACCACGCCGAGCAGCACCTGCGCCTTGGCGTCCGCCTTGTTGACCTCCTCCCGGGTCTCGGTGAGCAGCCGCACCGCGTACGCGTGCGCGACCCCCTCACGCCCCGGACCGGCGGTCGTGTTCTCCCGGGCCTTCTCGGCGAACCGGAGGGCTGCCTTCGCTCGGCGGCGTAGCACGCTCAGCTCTCACTCCCCATGCCCCGGCGTCCGGGGGGCGGCACGCCCCCGGACGTCCATGTGGTGACCACTGTCCCGCGCGAGCATGCCACGCGCCGCGCACGCCGTGTACGGCGAAGTACGCGTTCGCCCAGCGGGTGTGAACGGCCGGTGCGCCGGGTGACCGGGCGGTCAGGGCTTGCGGCCGACGGCGCAGTAGCCGTCGACCTCGGCCGGCGTGCCGAAGGGCGTCGCCTCCGGGCGCCACCGCGTCAGGGACACCAGGCCGGGCTCCACGAGCTCCAGGCCCTCGAAGAAGCGGCCGATCTCCTCGGGCGTCCGCAGCTGGTACGGCACCGCGCCGCCCTCGTTGTACTGCTGCTGGGCCTCGTCGATGGCCGTGCCGGACACGTTGGTGCCGTCGTTGATCGCCAGATAGCTGCCGGACGGGAGGGCGTCCACCAGCCTGGTCACGATCGACCGCGCCTCGTCGAAGGTCGCGATGTGCCCGAGGATCCCCATGAGCATCAGCGCGACCGGCTGACGGAAGTCGAGCGTCTGGCCGGCGGCCTTGAGGATCTCCTCGGGTTCGCGCAGGTCGGCCTCGACGTACGCGGTGAGCCCCGGCGCGCTGCCCGTGAGCAGCGCCTGGGCGTGCACCAGCACCAGCGGGTCGTTGTCCACATAGACGATCTTGGACTCCGGGGCGACCCGCTGGGCCACCTCGTGGGTGTTGTCGACGGTCGGCAGCCCGGTGCCGATGTCGAGGAACTGCCGGATCCCCGCGTCCGCCGCCAGGTACCGCACCGCCCGCGCCAGGAACGCGCGAGACGCCCGGGCCAGCTCCACGACCCCCGGGAAGATCGCCATGTACTCGTCCCCGGCCGCCTGGTCGACGGGGTAGTTGTCCTTCCCGCCGAGCCAGTAGTTCCAGATCCTCGCCGAATGCGGCACGCTCGTGTCGATCCCCGAAGCCCGCCCCGCCGATAACTCGTCACCCACGAAAACTCCCCACGTACGGTCGATTCGTCCCCCCAACCCAACCGCACCCCGCCCCTCCCCACCACCCCCGCCCGCGAGACGACCACTGAGCCGCCCCGCCCGAAAGAAGCCGCTCCCCCCGTAAGAAATGGTCCTCGCCTTCGGCTCGGGCAGTATCTCCATGGGGCCTCCGGCCCCGCGTAACCCCGCTGTGCCGGGCTCTCGCACGAGCCGGGCGATCAGGAGAAATCGGGAGGGGCTATGCCGGCGCGCGGAGAGCCTTCGGTGGCGGCTTCGGGGGAGTGGAGGGGGGACGACGGTGTGCGGCTGCCGGCGGGGGAGGTTCACGCGTGGTGGCCCGGGACCAACCAGACGCTGTGCGGGCTGGCGCTGAGCCGGTCGCGGCTGCACCGCTTTCACCATGTGAACTGGACGGACGTCTTCCCGGAGTCGGGCGGCGCGGCGGACGAGGTGCGGCTGGTGTGCGCGAAATGCCGTGCCGGGGCCGGAGGCCGGTCTGAGCGAGGCTGGAGCAAGGGGTGGACGAGGATCGCACCCCGCCCGTGAGTGCCGTGGAACAGCACCCGAGCCTTAGTGCCGTGGAACAGCACCGTGGAACAGCACTTGAGCCCTGCGGTTCCGGTCCGCTCGGCGGTGTGGAGGCCGCGGGGCAGGGCCGGGGTCGCCGTCGGGCGTCATGGCCCCCGGCCGGCGAGACGGTCGGTGAGCACGACCCGCACGAAGAAATGCTCCTCGCCTTCGGCTCGGGCAGCCCTTCCAAGGGCCTCCGGCCCGGGCCGGCCGCCGTGCCGGGGAACGAGAAGTGACCCGCACCATGACGCGAGACTTCTTCCACGTCACAGCACAGGTCCATCCTCACGACTTCAGGCTGGTGATCAGCTCTTGTCGCGGATCACGTCGTAGTCGGAGAGGGCGACCTTGCCGTCGCACAGCTTCGCCAGGTTGGCGTTGAACTGGTCGGTCTCCGGCAGCTTGCTGTTGCGCTGGGCGTCCTCGTAGGTGGGGAACTCGAGGATGGCCATGTAGTGGTCGGGGCGGACGTGGTGCTTGGCCACGAGGCCCTGCTTCACAGGGCTCTTGGCCTGCGTCTGCGTGCGCCACTCGTTCATCAGCGACTGGACTTCGTCGGCGCGCTTGGTGTCGAATTCGAGGATTTGTACGACGCTCATAGAGTGCCTTCCTGTTTGGGTACGTCTCTTACTTAATACTCTTTCCGGCGAAATAGCAAGGAAATATACAAAAAATCAGCCGGTTCCCCTCTCGGCATAAGCGTGGAAAATCAACAGCAGCCTGGTGGGATGGTTACCTCGAAATGCTGGAAACGTGGCTCGTCGCAGGTGGGAAGCAGTTTCGAAGATGGCGGAACCACTGGAGTGCACCCGACTTCGACCATGGAGAATATCGGCAGATATCGATCCCGACCTGGTGAACAATCGCCCGAGGCGGGTCGAATGTGTGTTTTTCAGAATCTCGCCTATACTCGCGCGCCCGCCCGCTGTGGCCGATGTGCCAGGTGGGGTGCTTTTTGGCGGTACGAAACCATCGAGGATGATTTATGGGGCCTGAAAGCGGCTTTCATTCTTCCCCCCGGTCCGACGGGGTCACCGACGACGATCGTCCCGCAGGCCCGGGCAGGGTTTAGGTGGCCGGTTGGCTGGTCCAGCTCGCCAGCAGGCGCAGGGCCTGGTCGGAGGGGGACCCGGGCTCGGCCGTGTAGAGGCCGAGGGTCAGGTCGGGGTCGCCGTCGGGCGTCATGGCCTCGTAGTCGAGGGTGAGGTCGCCGACCAGGGGGTGGTGGTAGCTCTTGGTGCCGTGGGTGCGGCGCAGGACGTCGTGCTCGGCCCACCAGCGGCGGAAGTCGCCGTCACGCAGCGACAGGTCGCCGACCAGCTCGGCCAGGCGGGGGTCGTGCGGGTGGCGGCCGGCGTACAGGTGCAGGGCGGCCACCGTGCCACGGGCGGCGGACGGCCAGTCGTCGTACAGGCCGCGTGCGGCCTCGTCGAGGAAGATGTAGCGGGCCATGTTGCGGTCGCGGTACGGCAGCGCGTCGAAGTCGGTGTACAGGGCCCGGGCCATGCGGTTGGCGGCGAGGACGTCCATGCGGTACCCGATGACCATGGCCGGGGTGTCGGCCAGCCTCTCCAGCACCTGGTACAGCCCCGGCCGCACCCGCTGCGGCGGCATCGGCCGGCGCTGCCCGCGCACCGGCCTGGCCACGGTGAACAGGTGGGCGCGCTCGGTCGGGTTCAGGCGCAGCGCCCTGGCCAGGGCGTCCAGCACGCTCTCGGAGACGTTGACGTGGCGGCCGCGTTCCAGGCGAACGTAGTAGTCGACGCTCACCCCGGCGAGCTGCGCGACCTCCTCCCGGCGCAGGCCCGGCACCCGCCGGGCGCCCGGCCGCGACGGCAGGCCCGCCTCCTCAGGGGTGAGGCGGGCCCGGCGCGAGCGCAGGAACTCGCGCAGCTCCGCGTTCCCCCCGGAGGAGTGGTCGCCCATGCCTTCCAGGCTATGGCAGGTCAGGCGCCGTATCGCCTGCTGTGAGGGGTACCAGCTGACCTCCGGTCGGCCGGGCCCCCGGTCTTCCGAGCCCTCGGTCGGCTGGGTCCCCGGTGGACGGGCCCCGGTTGGACGGGTCCCTGGTTGGACGGGCCTCTGGTTGGACGGGCCCACGGCCGGCTGGGCCTCCGGTTGGACGGGCCCCCTCCAGCGTGCCGGGGCGCGGCCCGGCGGTTGGTTGGCTGAGGGGGAACCGCCTGGACGCCCGTCCCGGGCCGGCGGTGCGCCCGGCGGTCCGCGCCGAGCACGACAGAGAGGCACGATCATGACCGTATCGGAGCGCGTCACCACGCCGTTCACCGCGACGTCCACCGCCGCCGAGGTGGTGGACGGGGTCGACCTCACCGGCCGCCGCGCCATCGTGACCGGCGCGGCGTCCGGCATCGGCGTCGAGACCGCCCGGGCGCTCGCCGCCGCCGGCGCGGAGGTCACCCTCGCCGTGCGCGACGTCGAGGCCGGCGAGCGCACCGCCGAAGGCCTCACCGCGAGCACGGGCGGCGGGCGGGTTCTCGTCGCGCAGCTGGACCTCGCCGACCGGCGGTCCGTCGCGGCCTTCGCCGCCGCGTGGAACGGCCCCCTGCACATCCTGGTGAACAACGCCGGCGTGATGCGGACCCCCGAGACGCGGACGCCGGAGGGCTGGGAACTGCAGTTCGCCACCAACCACCTGGGCCACTTCGCCCTCACCACGGGCCTGCGCCCGGCGCTCGCGGCGGCCGGCGGGGCCCGGGTCGTGTCGCTCAGCTCGGTCGGCCACCTGCGGGCCCCGGTGGACTTCGACGACATCCACTTCCACCGCCGCGCCTACGACCCCACGATCGCCTACGGCCAGTCCAAGACGGCCAACGTCCTGTTCGCGGTCGAGGCGAACCGGCGCTGGGCCGCCGACGGCATCACGGTCAACGCGGTGCACCCCGGGGCGATCCTGGAGACCAACCTGTCGCGGCACATGAGCCGCGAGGAACTGGACGGCGTGCTCCAGACGGCCGGCTACACCTTCAAGACGCCCCAGCAGGGCGCGGCCACGTCCGTCCTGGTCGCGGCCTGGCCCGACCTCGAAGGCGTGGGCGGCCGCTACTTCGAGGACTGCGGCCAGGCGCTTCCGCACGTCCCGGGAACCCCCGGCGGCGTCGCCGGCCACGCCCTCGACCCGGACGCGGCCTCGCGGCTCTGGCGGGTCTCCCTCGACATGATCGCCGCGGCCGACGGCGGGTGATCTCGCGTGCCGACCACGACGGGCCGCGAACAGGGATCGGCGAGGCCCGGGCGGGGTCAGTGCCTGCGGAGGACGAACTCCTGCTCGTCGTCGCCGACGCCGACCGAGCCGACCGTCCACAGGCTTGTGGAGCCGGGGACGCGGGTGACGGACGTGCGGTGGACGTGGTGGCCGTCGGGGTACTGCTGGTCTTCGGTCTCGCGCCGGAACACCGGGCCGTAGGACGTGGTCCAGGCGCGGCCGTCGAAGTGGAGGAAGAGCACCTGGCCGGGGTGGGCGGCGTCCACGCCGGTGATCCACACGTCGTCGGCGGCGGTGGCGGTGACGCCGTCGAGCGTTCCCCCGGCGACCGGGACGCGGACCTGCCGCCACCGGTCGCCGTCACCGTGCATGACCAGCGGGCGCTTGGGGCCCCCGCCGGGAGGGGAGACGCTGCCCACCGCCCACACGTCGGACGGTGAGATCATCCAGACCCTCCTCAGCGTGCCGCCCGGGATCTCCGGGGTCCGCGCGCGGGTCCACGACTGGATCTCCTCGCCCGAGACGGCGGCGCCGTGCCAGATCATCGGGTTGCCGGGGGCCGTCTCGGCGGGCCCGGCGTCGGCGCCGACCGCCCAGACGTGGCCGGGGCCGGCGGCGATCGCGCTGAAGTAACCGTCGGCCTGGAAGACGTTGTCGAAGGCCCCGTTCTTCCAGGTGAGGACCATGCCCCGCGTGGGGCTGCTGCCGGCGAACCAGGTGCGGCCCGCGCCCGCCGCGACGCCGCCGAGGTGGTGGCCCTCGGCCACGCCGAAGGGGCGGTGGCCGCTCCAGCGGGCGCCGTCCCACCGGGCGGCGTACGGGTGCTCCCCGTTCCCGACGATCCACACGTCGCGGGGCCCGGCCGCGCTGACGCCGACCAGGTGCCAGGCGTCCGCGGGGTCCACGGCCGTCTGGGCCCAGCGTCTGCCGTTCCAGTGCTGGAGCGCGGGCGTGCCCTCGCGATCTTCGGCGCTCTCTTTGTAACCGACCGCCCACACGTCTCGCGGGCCGGCGGCGGCCACGTCGACCAGCGCCGAACTGCCCTCCAGGTCGCCACCGGGGGCGCGCTTCCAGGCGGGGGAGACGGCCTGCTCGGCCGGCGCGGCGGCCGGGGTGGCCGCGTCGGCGGGGGCCGCCGGTGAAGGCGAGGCGGACGGCGCGGGGGAACCGGCCGTGGAGGGGTGCGCGGGCGCGGTGCCGCCGCACGCCGCCGTCAGCGCGAGCGACAGGCATGCGGCCGTGATCGGCAGGCGCGTTCTCCCCATGCCACGGCATGTTCCCAGGTGTCCGCGCACGCCGCCACCGATCAGGCCCGCGCCCCGTCCTCAGAGACGAAGCGGGGCTCGCCGGTGGCCGCTCTGCGGGGAGGCGGGCCGCGACCGGCGAGCCCGCGTCTCGGGCCGCTCGTAGGTCAGCGGCGGATGACGTGAAGGACGCTGGCGATGCGCTCGGCCGCGGTCACGATGTCGGAGGCGTGGCCGATGCGTCCCGCCCAGGAGAGCCAGAACCACCATTCACCGTCGGCGGCGTTGGCCGCCAGCACATCCTCGGTGACGGCCGGGGCCATGGGGTTGATCACCCGGAGTCTCGGATACAGCCCGGTCCGCGCCGTCAGGCGAACCTGGAACGCGTGGGCTTCGAGTTGTGCGGCGAGTCGCTCCAGGTGGTCGATGGCCTCGCCCGACTGGGTACTTGCTGCTGCCGTCCTCATCGTGGTCTCCAGAGGTGACATGGGGGACCGGTCGGGCACCACACTGGACCCGCGGACGGCTACCGGCAATCAGAGCAAATCCACTGATAAGTGGAATTCCGGTGGTTGGCCACTTGGTTTACGTGGAAACGACGCGGATGGCCAAGCATCAGTCACATAACGCTCTGGGCCATTAGGTGCCGACTGGTTAACATCGGGGAAACATCCGTAAGGGCGGACACTCCAGTGGCGGAGGGGCGGACATGGCCCGTGGGGAGCATTCGCCGGCGTGCGCGCGTCGCTGGCGAGAGCAGGCCGTCTCAAGGCAGTGGAGTCTGTGGCAGACCGCCCAGGCGATCCACGGCTGTTGTGGGGTGAGCCTGCTCAAAGCGCATCGGCTGGCACGCGGCTGGTCGGCGCGCCAGGCCATCGAGGAGCTGGAGCGTCTCTGCGAGACCCACTCCCTCGGCCTGCCGCGGGCCAGCATCGACCTGCTCAACGCCTGGGAGAACAACCGGGCCAGGCCGCGCCCGCAGACCATCGACCAGATCGCGCGGCTCTACTCGGGCAACGCCGTGCGCCTCGGCCTCGCCGCCGACTACTGCGACGACGGCGACGGGCAGAACGTCGTCGTGGTCGCCTCCGCGCACGCCGAGGAGACCCCCACCCAGGCGCGCGGCCCCGCGCCCGACCACGACGACGAGGCAGAGCGGCGCGCCCTGTTCCACCACGCCCTGCTGAGCTCCGGCCTGCCGCTCAACGGCCGGCTGCTCGCCGAGGTGGAACGCACCCGCCAGGACGTCGACCGCACCCTCGCCACCGGGTCGGTCACCGAAGACCAGCTCGACCGGCTCGACGAGCAGGTGATGCGCTACCGGCGCGAGTACATCAAGAGCGCGCCGCTGCCGATGCTGTACCGGCTGATGCTGGAGGTCGCCGAGGTCCGCAGGCTCGTCTCCACGCGGCAGCCCGCCCTGTCGCAACGCCGACTGCTGAACGCGACGACGATGCTGGCCCTGCTGTCGGCCGACGCCCTGATGAAGCTGGGCGACACCCGCCAGGCGCACGCGTGGTACGGCACCGCGCGCACCGCGTCCGACGACGTCGGGGAGGTGCGGCTGCGCGCCCTCGTGCGGGCGCAGGAGGCCATGCTGCCGTACTACTACGGCGACCTGACCGAGACCGTGCGGCTGGCGCGCGAGGCCCGGATGCTCGCCGGGAGCGCTCCAAGTTCGCCCGCCGCCCTCGGTGCCGCGGCCGAGGCGCGTGCGCTGGCCCGCATGGGCCAGCACCAGGCCGCCCGCGTCGCGCTGGCCGAGGCCGAGCGCATCTTCTCCCGCATGCCGCGCGAGGACGACAACCTGGCGTTCCGCTTCTCCGAACGGCGGCTGCAGTTCTACCGCATGGGCACGCTGATCGAGCTGGGCGAGACCGAGCAGGTGCAGGAGTGGATCTCCGGCTCGTCCAGCCCGTACACCATCGACCCGGCGCTCGTGCTGCTCGACCAGGCGGCGCACCTCGCGCGGGAGGGCGGCTACGAAGAGGCGTGCCGGCTGGCCGAACAGGCGCTGGTGCAGGTGCCGCCCGAGCATAGGACCTCCATCGTGGTCAACCGGGCGCGCGCATTGCTGGCGATGATGCCGACCGGGCAGCGACGCCTGCCCGCCGCCCGCCACCTGCACGACCTTCTCGCCGACGCCGGCCCACAGCTCGCCGTGGAGCGTCCGTGAACATGCTCGCCGACGAGGCCGCCGAGATCCTCCGGGAGGTGTGCGAGAACGTCGGTCTGGACGCGCGGGACGCCCAGCTCCTCCGGGTGCGCAGCAACGCCGTGTTCAAGCTCCGCGACGAGATCGTGGTGCGCATCGCCACCGCGCCCGACGCCCTCACCCGCCTGCCGGTCGTGCTCGCCGTCGCCCGCTGGCTGGCCGCCCAGGGCTTCCCGGCGGTGCGCCCGGCCGACGAGCTGTGCGAGCAGCCCCTGGTGTACGACGGGCGGGTCGTGACGTTCTGGCACTACGTGCCCGCCAGCGGACGGCCCACCACCACGCAGCTCGGAAGCATCCTGCGCAGCCTGCACGAGCTCCCGGTGCCCCCGTTCACCCTCAAGCGGCTCGCCGACCCGCTGGCCGAGGTGCGCAACTCGGTCGAGAGCCGCACCGACGTGCTCACCCTCTGGCAGCGCGCCTGGCTGCGCGACCGCATCGCCGAGCTCACCGACCGCTGGGCGGCGCTGCCGACCGCCGGCCCGCCGGTGCTGCTGCACGGCGACGCCTGGATCGACAACCTGCTCCGCTGCCAGGACGGCCACGCCGTCCTGTGCGACTGGGACGCCGTCGCCGTCGGCCCCCGCGAGTGGGACCTCGTGCACACCTACCACGGCCAGCGCCGCTTCGGCCTGACCGTCCCCGAGGTCGACGACTTCGCCGGAGCCTACGGCTCCGACCTGCGCGTATGGGGCGGCTACCCCACCCTGATGGAGATCAGGGACATGTACGCCGTAGGCATCCACATCCGCAACGCCACCCGCGACCCCTTCTCCCGCAAGGAACTCCCGCGCCGCCTCGACTCCCTGACCCGAGGCGACGGCCGCGCCCGCTGGTACCTGGCCGAACCCGCCTGACCCCACGCCCTCCCGTCCGGCGTTGCGCCGCGGCCGCCTCCGTCGTGCCGCGGCTACCTCCGTTGTGCCGCCGCGGCCTCGAAATCGTGCCTTCGGCGCAGCCTTCTAGGGGCGACCCTCATCCGGCCCACGACCCCCATCGCGCACCCCGCCCTCGGTGACCGCAAGACTCGCGCCGGGCCGGCGACCACGGCCGGCGGTGTCACCCCTCCCAGGCCCTGAGTGACCCTTCTCGGCGCCGGGTCGGCGGGACGTGGTGCGGTGAAGTCGGTGCCGTGGGCGGCGGGTGGGCTGGCGGGCGCGCGGGACCTTACTAGGCAATTCGTCTGGGGATCGATCAAGATGGACGGCATGCTCGGTTCTGGCGGTGACGGGGAGTCGTCCGTGGGGGATGTGGGGTTGCTGTCGCCGGTGTGGGCGGGGACCGCCGTGGAGGCGGCGGTCTCTGATCGGGCGTTTCTGCGGGGGATGTTGGACGCCGAGGCGGCGCTGGCCCGGGCTCAGGCGGGGCTGGGGATCGTTCCCGTGGACGCGGCCGAGGGGGTCACGCGACTGTGCCGGACGGTGGAGATCGACGCGGTGGAGCTGGCGCGGCGGGCCCGGGGGGCGGGGAACCCGGTCGTGCCCCTGCTCGCCGAACTGCGGGGCGCGGCGGGCGAGCTGGGGCCGTACATCCACCTGGGGGCGACAAGCCAGGACATCGTGGACTCGGCGCTCATGGTGCTCGCCTTCAAGGCGCGAACCGTCATCCTGGACAGCCTCGGCTGGACGCTCGACGCCCTCGCCGGGCTCGCGGAGGCGCACCGGCACACGCCCATGGCGGGCCGCACGCTGGGCCAGCACGCCGTGCCGGTCGCGTTCGGCGCCAAGGCGGGGGGCTGGCTGCTGCTGGTGCTGGACGCGCGGGACGCCCTGGCGGGGGTACGGCTGCCCGCCCAGCTCGGCGGCGCCGCGGGCACCCTGGAGGGGCTGGGCCCGGTCGAGTTGATGGACGCCTTCGCCGACGAGCTGGGCCTGGCGCGCCCCGTGCAGCCGTGGCACACCCGAAGGACGGCGGTCGCGGGCCTCGGCGCGGCGCTCGCCACGACGGCCGGCGCCCTCGGCAAGATCGCGGGCGACGTCGTGCTGATGGCGCAGAACGAGGTCGGCGAGCTGGCCGAACCGGCCGCTCCCGGGCGCGGCGGGTCGTCGGCGATGCCGCACAAGCGCAACCCGGTGCTGTCGATCCTGGTCAGGTCGGCCGCGCTGCAGGTGCCCGTCCTGGCGCAGATCCTCCAGGCGTCCCTTCTGTCGGAACACGAGCGCGCCGCCGGCGCCTGGCACGCCGAGTGGATGCCGCTACGCGAGTGCCTGCGCCTCACCGGCGGCGCGGCCGAGACGGCCGCCGAGCTGGTCGCGGGCGTCGAGGTCTTCCCCGACCGCATGCGGGCCAACTTGGAGGTCACCGGCGAGCTGTCCGGCGGCCTGGGCGCCTCCGACGACCTCGTCACCCGCGCCCTGGAGGAGTACGGCCGAAGGCGATGACCCGTAGTCGAGTGGAGGAGATGGCGTGGAGCTGGGGTTTCGGGTGGACGGGCCGCAGGACGGGCCGTTGCTGGTGCTGGGGCCGTCGCTGGGGACGACTTCCGCGCTCTGGGACGCTCAGGTGGCCGAGCTGGGGCGGAGCTGGCGGGTGCTGCGTTACGACCTGCCGGGGCACGGCGCCTCGCCCGCGGCGGCCGGGCCGTTCTCGGTCGACGACCTCGCGCGGGAGGTGCTGGCGCTGGCGGGGCCGGGCCGGTTCGCGGTGGGCGGGGTCTCGCTGGGCGGGGCGGTGGCGATGGCCGTCGCGGCCGCCGCGCCGAACCGGGTATCCGACCTGGTGCTCTGCTGCACCTCTGCCAGGTTCGGCGAGCCGGGGCCCTGGCACGAGCGCGCCGCGGCGGTGCGCGCGAAGGGCATGGCCGGCCCGGCGGGCCTGGTCGCCGCCCGCTGGTTCACCCCGGAGGCCGACCCCGGAATGGTCGAGCCCGTCGTCACGGCGCTGCTGGGCGTCGACCCGGGGTCCTACGCCCTGGCCTGCGAGGCCCTCGCGGCCTGTGACCTGCGCGACCGGCTGGGCACGATCACGGCGCGCACGCTGGTGATCGCCGGGGACCGCGACCCGGCCACCCCGCCCGAGCACGCCGAGGTCGTCGCGGACGGCATCCCGGGCGCCCGGCTCGCGGTGGTCTCCGACGCGGCGCACCTGGCCAACGTCGAGCGCGCCCACGCGGTGACCGGCCTCATGACCCGCTTCCTCGGCCACGGCCTCGGCCTCAAGGTGCGGCGCGAGGTGCTGGGGGACGCCCACGTCGACCGGGCGCGCGCCCAGATCACCACGTTCACCGCCGATTTCCAGGACCTGATCACCCGCTACGCGTGGGGCGAGATCTGGACCCGGCCCGGCCTGGACCGCAGGACCCGCAGCTGCGTCACGCTCACCGCCCTGGTCGCCCGCGGCCACCTGGAGGAGCTGGCCCTGCACGTGCGCGCCGCCCTGCGCAACGGCCTCACCCCCGACGAGATCAAGGAGGTCCTGCTGCAGACCGCCGTCTACTGCGGCGTCCCCGCGGCGAACTCGGCCTTCGCCGTGGCGAGCAGGGTGCTGGCCGAATCACCGGACACCACCCCGAAAGCCCACGGCTGAAGCCCACCGGGGTCCCGGCACGGCACTCACAGGACTCCCGCCCTCGAAGGTCGCGGTCCTGTACGGAATCGATCATTCTGAGGCATCTCCAGTCGGGGCTGGCCTGATCCCCGATTTTGACAGTAACCTTCTTTTGAAGGTAGCTGTCACTAAGGGGGCGCCGATGCGCACGATCGCACTCGAGGAGCACTACGCCACCGTGGCGTTCATGGACGGTCCCGGGCGCGCCTTGAAGGAGCAGGCCTCCGTCGCCGGCGCGCATCCGGAAGTGGCTGCCGGGCTGACCGCGCTGATCGAGCGACTCTGCGATCTGGGTGAGAACAGAGTCGCATCCATGGACGCCGCCGGGATCGATCTGCAGGTGCTCTCCCTCACCTCACCCGGCGTGGAGCAGCTCGGGCTCGACGAGGCGGTCTCGCTGGCCAGGGAGACGAACGACGTGCTCGCCGGCGCGGTCAGGAGCCACCCCGGCCGGTTCGCCGGGTTCGCCGCTCTGCCCACCGCCGCTCCGGACCTCGCCGCCGACGAACTGCAGCGGACGGTTGAGGAGCACGGTTTCGTCGGCGCCCTGATCAACGGCCACGCGCGGGGGCGTTACCTGGATGACGAGTTCTTCTGGCCGATCCTGGCACGCGCCGAAGCTCTCGGTCGTCCGCTGTACATCCACCCCACTCCGCCACCGCCTTCGGTCGTCGAGGGCATGTACCGCGGAAACTATCCCGACGGTGTGGCCGCCACGCTGGCCACGGCGGCCTGGGGATGGCACATCGACACCGCCACCCACGTGCTACGCCTCATCCTCAGCGGCGCCTTCGATCGCTTCCCCGACCTGCAGGTGGTGGTCGGCCACCTGGGCGAGACACTCCCCTTCATGCTTCCCCGCCTCGACCGCGCCCTGCCCACCCAGATGACCGGGCTCGACCGGACCGTCGGCGACTATCTGCGCAGCCACGTCCACTACACGATCAGCGGGTTCAACTGGACCCCCGCCTTCCTCGACCTCCTGCTCCAGGTGGGAGTCGACAGGATCATGTTCTCGACCGATCATCCGTACAGCTCGATGGCGCAGGCACGTGCTTTCCTCGACCAGCTTCCCGTCAGCGCGACGGACCGGGAGCGAATCGCGCATGGCAACGCGGAGAGGCTGTTGGGGGTATGAGCGGGCTGCGCGAGCGCAAGAAGGCCCAGACGAGGGCCTTGATCCAGCACAACGCGCTGCGATTGTTCCGTGAACAGGGGTATGAGACGACTACGGTCACTCAGATCGTCACGGCGTCGGGAATCTCCGAGAGCACCTTCTTCCGCTATTTCCCGACGAAGGAAGATGTGGTGCTGTGGGACCGGTTCGACCCCATGATTTATGAGGCGTTGCAGGCTCAGCCCAGGCAGACCCGGATCATCCCCGCCCTGCGTGCTGCGATCCGGGCATCCCTCGACAGGATCTCGGACGCGGAGCGGACAGAGATGGCGGAGCGGATCGAACTGATCGTCTCGACTCCGGCCCTGCGGGCGCTGCTTCTGGACCGCCTCGGGGAGCCGATGCGGGCACTGATGCGAATCGTGGCCGGCAGGACGGGGCGGGCGGCCACCGATCCGGAGGTGTGCGCCGTGGTGGGCGCGATCATCGGCGTCGGCCTGACGCTGCTCCTCACCGCGCAAGAGGTGGACCGCGACCTCGGCGCACTGCTTGACGAGGGACTGGCCGCGCTGGAGACGGGCCTTCACCTCTAGGGACCCCGACCGGTCACCTCGTGCTGATCCGTTCCGGGTGCTGGCGGCGTGACAATCGTTAATTATGAAGAATGCCGGTTTTGAGGCGCCGGTGACCACCGATGACAGGCCTTTCAGCGCGGCGCCGGACGACGGCGGCGCCGACGTGTTCGTGCACTTCTCGGCGATCAACTCCCGGGGCTACCGCAGCCTCGACGAGAACCAGCGGGTCAGCTACGTGACCGTGCAGGGGGCCAAGGGCCCGCAGGCCGAGCAGGTGACGCTGGTCTGACCGTTCGGGCCGCGTGCTCACCCTCGCAGCTCCTGCCCCCGCGGCGCCCGCGCGGGCGGCGATGAGGCGGCCCGTCCGCACAGCGCGCCGGCCGGCTCGGCGATAGTTCGCCCGTTCCGGGGTAGAGGCGGGCGGGTGAGACTCACCTATACCTCAGACGTGTGGTGGAAGAACGCGGTCGTCTACTGCCTGGACGTGGAGACGTACGCCGACGGCAACGGCGACGGGATCGGCGACTTCGCCGGGCTCACCCAGCACGTCGACCACCTTGACCGGCTCGGCGTGACCTGCATCTGGCTCATGCCGTTCTTCCCGACCCCCGACCGGGACGACGGGTACGACATCACCGACTTCTACAGCGTGGATCCCAAGCTGGGCACGCTGGGGGAGTTCGTGGAGTTCGTCCGGACGGCCAACGACCGCGGCATCCGCGTGATCGCCGACCTCGTGGTGAACCACACCTCCGACGAGCACCCATGGTTCAAGGAGGCCCGCTCCAGCCGTGACTCGCCGATGCGCGACTGGTACATCTGGTCGGACACCCCCGAGCCCGACGACCCCAAGAGCGTGGTCTTCCCCGACAAGGAGGACTCCCTCTGGCAGTACGACGAGGGCAGCGGGCAGTACTACTACCACCGCTTCTACCGGTTCCAGCCCGACCTCAACGTGGCCAACCCCGAGGTCCGTGACGAGATCGCCCGCATCCTCGGCTTCTGGATGCAGCTCGGCATGTCCGGCTTCCGGGTCGACGCCGTCCCCTTCCTCGTCGAGGACGTCTCCAAGGACGAGCCCGCCGGCGAGAAGAAGGACGCCCAGGCCGCCGGGAAGGCGGGGAAGAACAAGGGGCGGGACGGCGGGGGGCACAAGCTGCCCGAGGTGCACGACTTCCTGCGCGACCTGCGTGCGTTCATGAACCGCAGGGACGGCACCGCCATGCTGCTCGGCGAGGTCAACCTGCCCTACCCCGACCTGATGAAGTACTTCGGCGAGAACCTCGGCGACGAGGTCACGATGTGCTTCGACTTCATCGGCATGCAGCGCATGTACCTGGCCATGGCCCGCGGCGACGCCGCCCCGCTGGCCGAGGCGCTGCGGGAGCGGCCGGTGCCGCCCCGCGACAGCCACTGGGCGACCTTCGTCCGCAACCACGACGAGCTGACGCTCGACAAGCTGACCGACGACGAGCGCCAGGAGGTGTTCGACTCCTTCGGCCCCGACAAGGACATGCAGCTCTACGGCCGCGGCCTGCGCCGCCGCCTGCCGCCCATGGTGGACGGCGACCCGCGCAGGATGAAGATGGTCTACAGCCTTCTGTTCTCGCTGCCCGGCACCCCGGTGCTGTTCTACGGCGAGGAGATCGGCATGGGGGAGAACCTCAAGGCCGAGGGACGCCAGGCGGTGCGCACGCCCATGCAGTGGACGCCGCACAGGAACGGCGGCTTCTCCACCGCCGAGCCGTCCACCTTCCCCAACCCCGTGGTGGAGGGGGAGTTCGGCCCCGAGCACGTCAACGTCAGCGCACAGCGCCGCGACCCCGACTCGCTGCTCATGTGGATCACCACGCTGGTCGAGCGGTACCGCGAGTGCCCGGAGCTGGCGTGGGGCGAGTACAAGGTGCTCGACACCGGCGAGTCGCGCGTGCTGGCGCACCGGGCCGACATCGAGGGCGAGACCGTGGTCGCGCTGCACAACTTCGCCGACGAGAAGGTCTCCTTCGAGCTCACCCTCGACGGGCTCGACGACGGCAAGGTGCTGACCGACCTGCTGGTCGACGGCACCGTCGAGCTCTCCAAGACCGGGGTGGCGAGGTTCGACCTGGAGCCCTACGGCTGCCGCTGGCTGCGTGCCTCGACTCCGGAGCTGGCGCCCTCGTAACACCGCCTCGGGGCCTTCGCCCTGGTGGGGAGGGATAAACCCTGACCCCCGGCCGAGTCCCGCGCTGAGCGCGTCGGGGTCGGTTCGGGGGTGCCCCAGGGCTCGCTCCGGCCCATCTCCGATGCTGCCGAGCGCGGTCGCGCGTCACAGTCAAGTGCATGAGGAATCGCTTGATGACCAGCGGCTACGCGGCGCTCGCCGGTGGCGCCGCGGCAATGATCACGTTGCACGCGGTCTCCGGTCTGGACCCCCTGCGCGACATGATCAGTGAGTACGCCTACAACCCGCACGGCTGGCTGCTCGCGGTCTCGCTGGGATTGTTCGCCGCGGGGTCGGCGCTGCTCGCGGGCGAGCTGGCGCGGCGAGGCGTGCGGCCGTCCACGGTGGTGCTCGTCGGGGTGTGGAGCTGCTGCATGGTGATGATCGCGGCGTTCCCGACGGACCGGCCGGGCATGTCGTTGTCGATGTCGGGAGGCATCCACCGCTACGCCGCCTTGGCCGCCTTCCTGTGCATGCCGTTGGCGGGCTGGGCGGTGGCCGCGCGCGGAGGCGGCGGCCGCACCCGGCTGCTGCGCGCGCTGAGCCTGGCCGCCGGCGGCTTCCTGCTCCTGGTGGTCACGCCCTACGCCGTGCGCATGCTCGGCCTGGACCCTGGCGCCATCCCCGCCGGCCTGACCCAGCGCCTCGTGGTGGTCACCGAAGTGATCATCCTTGCCCTGATGGCCCTCCCCCCGCGCCGCGCGACCGCCCATGCCGCTCGCGCGACCGGCGTGGCTGCCCGCGTGACCGGCATGACCGCCCTCGACACCGGCGTGACCGGCCGGGCCGCCCGCGCGGCCGGCCGCGGGGCGCGACCGGCCGCCGCGGCTGTGGTCGTGGGCGCCCCGCGCCCGGCCCGCGAGGACATCTCGCCGGCGGGCGCGGGCCTGGGGCGGCGCGAAGCCGTTCTGGCGGGGGCGGGACGCGTGGGGGCGCTGGTCAGATGAGGCCGAGCTCCTTGACGGCGTCGCGCTCCTCGCCCAGCTCGCGGACCGAGGCGTCGATGCGCTCGCGGGAGAACGGGTTGACGGCCAGGCCCTGGACGATCTCCCACCGGCCGCCGCGCGAGACCGCGGGGAAGGACGAGATGAGGCCCTCGGGCACGCCGTACGAGCCGTCGGAGGGCAGGGCCACGGAGGTCCAGTCGCCCTCGGGGGTGCCGTTCACCCAGTCGAAGACGTGGTTGATCGCCGCGTTGGCGGCGGAGGCGGCCGAGGAGGCGCCGCGCGCCTCGATGATGGCCGCGCCGCGCTTGGCGACCGTGGGGATGAAGGTGTCGCGCAGCCAGCCGTCGTCGACCTGCTCGGCGGCGATCTTGCCGTTCACCTCGGCGTTGTACAGGTCGGGGTACTGGGTGGCGGAGTGGTTGCCCCAGATGGTGAGCTTGGAGATCGCCGTGACCGGCACCTGCAGCTTGGCCGCGAGCTGGGAGAGCGCGCGGTTGTGGTCGAGGCGCGTCATGGCGGTGAACCGCTCGGCCGGCACGTCGGGCGCGTTCGACTGGGCGATGAGCGCGTTGGTGTTGGCGGGGTTGCCCACGACCAGCACGCGTACGTCGTCGGCCGCGCCGTCGTTGATGGCCTTGCCCTGCGGCCCGAAGATGCCGCCGTTGGCCTGCAGCAGATCGCCGCGCTCCATGCCGGCGGTGCGCGGGCGGGCCCCCACCAGCAACGCGACGTTCGTGCCCTCGAAGGCCCGGCCGGCGTCGTCGGTGATGTCGATGCCGCGCAGCAGCGGGAACGCGCAGTCGTCGAGCTCCATGGCGGTGCCCTCGGCGGCCTTCACCGCCTGGGGGATCTCCAGCAGGCTCAGCCGCACCGGCACGTCGGCGCCGAGGAGCTGGCCTGAGGCGATGCGGAAGAGCAGCGCGTAGCCGATCTGGCCGGCGGCGCCGGTGACGGTGACCTTGACGGGAGCCTGCGTCATGACGTTCCCCTACATGGGCTGTTGACGGTTTTCCGAACAGCCGAAGGGTATCCGTTCACCCGCCCCCACCCGGAACGCAGGTCCGTTCCTGTGGATGAGCGCCCCGGGCGCGCCGCGAGATCCGCGCGGAGGCCGTCGATCTTCCCGCCGAAGGTCGTTGACGCCCGCGATGGGCGGGCCTACGGTACGGACACCACCCGCCGGCAGGACCCGGAGGTCCCATGCCAACGGTAGAGACGGTGCGCGGCCCGGTCGACGTCGAAGACCTCGGCCAGACGCTGATGCACGAGCACGTCTTCGTCCTGTCGACCGAGCACGTCGACAACTACGGCCAGGACTCCTGGTGGGACGAGGAGCATCGGGTCGCCGACGCCATCGCCAAGCTGCGCGGGCTGGCCTCCGTGGGGGTCGCGACGATCGTCGACCCCACCGTGTGGGGCATCGGCAGGTACATCCCGCGCGTCCAGCGCATCGCCGCCGAGGTGCCCGAGCTGAACATCATCGTGGCCACCGGGCTGTACTGCTTCGACGAGGTGCCCCACCACTACGCGCACCGCGGGCCCGGCCTCCTGATGGACGTGCCCGAGCCCATGGTGGACGACTTCGTGCGCGACCTCACCGAAGGCGTCGCCGGCACCGGCGTGAAGGCGGCGTTCCTCAAGTGCGTCGTCGAGCAGCGAGGGCTGACGGCGGGCGTCGAGCGCGTCTGCCGGGCCGTGGCCCAGGCCCACCTGCGCACCGGCGCGCCGATCACCGTGCACACCAACGCGTTCACCCAGGCCGGGCTGCCCGCCCTGGGCCTGTTCACCAAGGAGGGCGTCGACCTCACCAAGGTCGTCGTCGGGCACGCCGGCGACTCCAACGACCTCGGCTACCTGATGCGCCTGGCCGACACCGGCGCCACCCTGGGCATGGACCGCTTCGGCCTGGACGTCTACAACCCGACCCCCGCCCGCGTCGACACCATCGCCGCCCTGTGCGAGCGCGGCTACGCCGACCGCATGGTGCTCAGCCACGACAGCGCCTGCTTCATGGACTACTTCGGCGGCGCCTACGGGCAGATGCTGGAGCACGCCGCCCCGAACTGGCACCTGCGCCACATCCACGACGACGTGCTCCCCGCGCTGCGCGAGAAGGGCGTCACCGACGCCCAGCTCCACCAGATGCTGGTCGTCAACCCCCGCGTGTACTTCTCATAGCCGGTCGGGGTCAGCCGGTGCCCTTGTCGAGGCCGGCCTTCCTGAGCGCCTCGGCCAGGGCGCCGCCCGCCGGGGGAGCGGCGCGGTCGGGCCGGGGACGACGGTCGCCGCCGCGCCGCCCGGCGTTCCCGCCGCCCTTGCGCTCGCGGTCGCCGCCGCCGGACGCCGCGCCGCCCTGGCCGGGCGCGCGGGAGGTCTTCTCGTCGTCCAGCCGCAGCGTGAGCGAGATGCGCTTGCGCGGGATGTCGACGTCCAGCACCTTCACCCGGACGATGTCGCCGGGCTTCACCACCTCGCGCGGATCTTTCACGAAGTTCCTGGACATCGCCGACACGTGCACGAGGCCGTCCTGGTGCACTCCGACGTCGACGAAGGCGCCGAACGCGGCAACGTTCGTGACCACGCCCTCCAGCAGCATGCCCGGCTCCAGGTCGGACAGCTTGTCGACGCCCTCCTTGAAGGTCGCCGCGCGGAACGCCGGACGCGGGTCGCGGCCGGGCTTCTCCAGCTCCTTCAGGATGTCGGTGACGGTCGGCAGGCCGAAGGTGTCGTCGGCGAAGCGCCTGGGGTCGAGCGTGCGCAGCACGGTGCCGTTGCCGATCAGCTCGGCGATGCCCACCCCGGCGGTGTCGACGATGCGGCGGACCACCGGGTACGCCTCGGGGTGCACGCTGGAGGAGTCGAGCGGGTCGTCGCCGCCGGGGATGCGCAGGAAGCCCGCGCACTGCTCGAACGCCTTGGGGCCGAGCCGGGGCACCTCCTTCAGCGCCCGGCGCGACCGGAACGGGCCGTTGGAGTCGCGGTGCAGCACGATGTTCTCGGCGAGGCCGGAGCCGATGCCCGAGACGCGGGTGAGCAGCGGCGCCGAGGCGGTGTTGACGTCGACGCCGACGGCGTTCACGCAGTCCTCCACGACGGCGTCCAGCGAGCGCGACAGCTTGGACTCGGCCAGGTCGTGCTGGTACTGGCCCACGCCGATCGACTTGGGGTCGATCTTGACGAGCTCGGCCAGCGGATCCTGCAGGCGGCGCGCGATCGACACCGCGCCGCGCAGCGACACGTCCAGGCCGGGCAGCTCCTGCGAGGCGTAGGCCGAGGCGGAGTACACCGAGGCGCCGGCCTCGGATACGACGATCTTGGTGAGTGAGAGCTCGGGGTGCCGCTTGATGAGGTCGCCGGCCAGCTTGTCGGTCTCCCGGGACGCCGTGCCGTTGCCGATCGCGATCAGTTCCACGCCGTGCTCGCCCGCGAGCCTGGCCAGGACGGCGAGCGACTCGTCCCAGCGGCGCCTCGGCTCGTGCGGGTAGATGGTCTCGGTGGCGACGACCTTGCCGGTGGCGTCGACCACGGCGACCTTCACGCCCGTGCGCAGGCCGGGGTCGAGGCCCATGGTGGGCCGGGTGCCGGCGGGCGCGGCGAGCAGCAGGTCGCGGAGGTTGGTGGCGAACACGCGCACGGCCTCGTCCTCGGCCGCCTGCCACAGGCGCATGCGAAGGTCGATGCCGAGGTGCACCTGGACGCGGGTGCGCCACGACCAGCGGACGGTGTCCATCAGCCAGCGGTCGCCGGGCCTGCCGCGGTCGGCGACCCCGAAGCGCTGCGCGATGCGCGCCTCGTACCCGGTGGGCCCCTCGGCGGGCGCCTCCTCGGGCTCCAGGGTGAGGCTGAGCACCTCCTCCTTCTCGCCGCGGAACATGGCGAGCACGCGGTGCGAGGGCAGCTTGGTGAAGGGCTCGGCGAAGTCGAAGTAGTCGGCGAACTTGGCGCCGGCCTCCTCCTTGCCTTCGCGGACGCGCGCCGTCATGCGGCCGCGCGACCACATGCGCTCGCGCAGCTCGCCGATCAGGTCGGCGTCCTCGGCGAAGCGCTCGACGAGGATGGCGCGCGCGCCCTCCAGCGCGGCGGCGGCGTCGGCCACCCCCTTGCCGGGGTCGGCGAACGACGCGGCGACCGCCAGCGGGTCGCGCGAGGGGTCGGCCAGCAGCCCGTCGGCGAGCGGCTCCAGGCCGGCCTCACGGGCGATCTGGGCCTTGGTGCGGCGCTTGGGCTTGTACGGCAGGTAGATGTCCTCCAGGCGGGCCTTGGAGTCGGCCGCGAGGATCTGCGCCTCCAGGGCGTCGTCGAGCTTGCCCTGGGAGCGGATCGACTCCAGGATCGCCGCGCGCCGCTCCTCCAGCTCGCGGAGGTAGCGCAGCCGCTCCTCCAGCGCGCGGAGCTGCGCGTCGTCGAGCATCTCGGTCGCCTCTTTGCGGTAGCGGGCGATGAACGGCACCGTGGCGCCGCCGTCGAGCAGCTCTACGGCCGCCTTCACCTGCCGCTCGCGCACGCCGAGCTCTTCGGCGATCCGCTGGTCAATGGAGATCGTCACGTTCCTGGTCCGCCTTCAGGTTGAGGTCCGTGGACGATTCTCCATGCTCGGCGCCCGGTTGTCGCGCCGAGGACGGGCCTCAGCCGGGGCGGGTCAGTCGTCCTCCCAGGTGACGGTGAGCTCCTTGCGCTGCCCGAAGCGCTCCAGGTGGCGGCCGAGCACGTCCTGCACCCTGGCCAGCAGCTCGGCGTCGACCGCCGAGGCGTGCATGACGAGCTGGGTGGCCTCCGGGATGAGCACGCCCTCGCCGCTGGTCATGACGAGGTTGAAGCCGCCCTCGGGGCGGTCGGACACGTCCATCTTGTGGCTGAGGTGGGAGGCGAGCTGCTTGGCGTAGCGGGCGGCTGCGTCCGTCGCGACTCGCGCGGTCGAGCTTGGCATGGTCCACTCCTCGCATTGATTGAACGCTCAAGTTTCACTATACGCGAGCGAAGCTGCCAGACTGGGGGTGCGTCACCGCGGCAGGGGTAGTCGCCTGCTGGTCGCGTCAGACGTCGCGACGCCCTCGCGGTCCGCGAGGAAGTGGAGGTTGAGGTGAAGACGATCCTGTTCCTGATCGCTGTCATCGTGATCATTTCATGCGTGCTCGTCATGGTGCGCACCTGGAAACCTCGCCGCGCCGCCGCCCTGGCGCCCGAGGAGAACCCCAGGGAGATCCTCAAGCGGCGCTACGCCGCGGGGGAGATCGACGAGGACGAGTACCTGCGGCGGATGTCCGGCCTCTCCCAGGACTACTGACACCGGGGCGCTCGCCGGCGCGCCGAGATTAGGGGTGCCGCCCGGCTTCGCGGCCGGGCGTCCCCGGCGCGCCCCCGCCCTTGTATGGACGTGAACATGGAGACGGGGAGCCGGGCGTCCGCCCGGCTCCCCGTGACCGTGGGGGGCTAGTTCAGCCCGTTCTTCATCGAGGTGATCAGCTCACCGTTGGAGGTGTCGCCGGTCAGCTCCCAGAAGAAGGCGCCGCCGAGACCCTGGTTCTTCGAGTAGGTCATCTTGCCGCCGATGGTGCTCGGCGTGTCGTAGCTCCACCACTGGTTGCCGCAGTGGGCGTACGCCGTGCCCGCGACGGTGCCGGTCGAGGGGCACCGGGTCTTCAGCACCTTGTAGTCCTCGATGCCCGCCTCGTACGTGCCCGGCGCCGCGCCGGTCGCCGAGCCGCCCGGTGCGCTCTGCGTGACCCCGGTCCAGCCGCGGCCGTAGAAGCCGATGCCGAGCAGGAGCTTGCTCGCCGGCACGCCCTTGCCCTTGAGCTTCTGGATGGCGGCGTCGGAGTTGAAGCCCTCCGCCGGGATGCCGGAGTAGGAGGTCAGCGGCGAGTGCGGCGCGGTCGGGCCGTCGGCGTCGAACGCCCCGAAGTAGTCGTAGGTCATGACGTTGTACCAGTCGAGGTACTGCGCCGCGCCTCCGTAGTCGGCCGCGTCGATCTTGCCGCCCGAGCTGCCGTCGGCGGTGATGGCCGCGGTGACCAGGTAGTTGGCGCCGAAGCGGTTCCGCAGCGCCTGCATCAGGTTCTTGAACGCGGCCGAGCCGCTGGTGTCACAGCTGAGGCCGCAGGCGTTCGGGTACTCCCAGTCGATGTCGATGCCGTCGATCACGTCCGCCCAGCGCGGGTCCTCCAGCAGGTTGTAGCAGGAGTTGGCGAAGGCCGTCGGGTTGGCCGCGGCCTGCCCGAAGCCGCCCGACCAGGTCCAGCCGCCGAACGACCACAGCACCTTCAGGCCGGGGTGCTTGGCCTTGAGCTTGCGGAGCTGGTTGAAGCTGCCGCGCAGCGCGTTCGGGTTGTCCCAGGTGTCGGCGACGCCGTCCACGCTCTCGGCCGCGGTGTAGGCGCGGTCGTAGGCCGCGTAGCTGTCGCCCATGACGCACTGGCCGTTGGTGACGTTGCCGAAGGCGTAGTTGATGTGGGTCAGCTTGGCGGCCGAGCCGCTGGTGTCGATGTTCTTGACGTGGTAGTTGCGCTGGTAGACGCCCCAGTCGACGAAGTAGCCGAGCAGCTTCTTGCCGCCGCCCCCGGTGCCGCCGGTGGTGGTGGCGCTGATCTGGTTGCTGGCGCTCGACTGGTTGCCCGCGGCGTCGCGTGCGCGCACGGTGTAGGTGTAGCTGGTGCTCGCGGACAGCCCGCTGTCGGTGTAGGTGGTGCCGGTGGCGGTGCCCACCTGGGTGCCGTTGCGGTAGACGTTGTAGCCGGTGACGCCGACGTTGTCGGTGGAGGCGTTCCAGGCCAGCGAGACGCTGGAGGAGCTCGTCCCGGTGGAGCGCAGGCTGCCCGGCGCGCTCGGCGCCGTCGTGTCCCCGCCGCCGCCGGTGGTGGTGGCGCTGATCTGGTTGCTGGCGCTCGACTGGTTGCCCGCGGCGTCGCGTGCGCGCACGGTGTAGGTGTAGCTGGTGCTCGCGGACAGCCCGCTGTCGGTGTACGTGGTGCCGGTGGCGGTGCCCACCTGGGTGCCGTTGCGGTAGACGTTGTAGCCGGTGACGCCGACGTTGTCGGTGGAGGCGTTCCAGGCCAGCGAGACGCTGGAGGACGTCGTCCCGGTGGAGCGCAGGCTGCCCGGCGCGCTCGGCGCCGTCGTGTCCCCGCCGCCGCCTCCGCCGGTCACCGCGACGCCCGACACCGTGGCGTAGTTCGCGCCGCCGTTCATGTTGAACTGCACGTTGAGCTGGCCGTCGGTCACCGTGGCGCTGAAGGTGCGGTCGCAGGCGGTGAGCCTGCCGCAGGTGGCGAAGACGTCGAAGGCGGTCAGCACCGTGGTGTTCTCGATGCGCACGTCGAACCTGCGGTGCCCCGCGGCCGTGGCCCAGTCCTCCACCATCTTCAACGTCACCTGGTAGGTGCCGTTGGCGACGTCGAACCGGTAGCCGGTCCACGCGTTGAACTGGTTGTAGCTCTGGTACAGGGAGTCGTCGGTGGTGCCGGCGATGGCGCTGGACGTCGAGCCCGACCCGTAGACGGTGTCGTAACCCCAGTTGCCGCTGGTGTAGGCCTTGTCCGCCAGCCAGGCGTTGCCCGAGCCGTCGGTGAGCGCCGGGCCGTTCGCGTTGGCGCGGATCGGCGGGGCGACCGCTCCGAGGGCCTGGGGCGCCAGGGCCACGGCGGTGCCGAGCGGCAGGAGCAGAGTGCCCACCGCCGCGATGAGTCTGGATACGAACCTGTTTTTCATGTACTGCTCCACGTCCAACGGGCAGATGAGGAATGGGGGGCGATCTGGACGTACGCACGAGGGCGGGGAAACGTCGTGGCGGAGATGCGGGGGAGGCCCATGTGATGCCGGAAAGCGCGAGGCACCCGGGATGTGCACAGGGGCGGCGGAGACCGTGACATGGCGAGCCCTTCCCTACCTCGGGATAAAGGCCTTACTGATAGGAAGCTTTCCTTTTAATTAGCTGCGAACCTACCCGCCGTCGGTTGACCAGTCAATGATTTCCCACAATCGCTGTCGGGACGGCGGCCGCCACCGGGCGGCGGACGCGGTCCGCGGTCTACGCTCGGGAGCCATGAGCCCCCAGACGCACGGTCGCTGGCCGCATGAGGAGTACTGCTCGGCCCTTGAGGCCGAGACCGCCCGGTTCGTGGAGGCGGTGCGCGGGGCCGACCTCTCCGCCGGCGTGCCGACCTGCCCGGGATGGACGCTCGTCAAGCTGCTGAAGCACGTCGGCATCACCCACCGGTGGGCCGAGCACATCGTGCGCGAGCGGGTGACCGAGCGCGTCAGCTCGCGGGACGTCCCCGTGGCCCTGCCCGACGACGACCGCGACTACCCCGGCTGGCTGGCGGAGGGCGCCCGGTCCCTGGTCGGCACCCTGCGCGCGGCCGACCCCGGCGAGCCCGTGTGGACGTGGGGGGAGGAGCGCGGCGCGCACTTCTGGACGCGCCGCATGCTGCACGAGGGGACGGTCCACCGGGCCGACGCCGAGATCGCGCTCGGGCGGGAGCCGCGCGTCGACGCCCGGGTGGCCGCCGACGGCGTGGAGGAGTTCCTGGGCAACCTGACGGCGGCCTGGTGGCTCGTCGAGCCGCTGCGCGAGCTGGGCGGCGGCGGGGAGACGCTGCACTTCCACGCCACCGACGCCGCCCCCGGCGCCGGGGAGTGGACGGTCACGCTGGCCCCCGGGGGGCTCGCCTGGGAGCGCGGGCACGGCAAGGGCGACGTCGCCGCCCGGGGCGCCACCGGTGACCTGCTGCTCCTCCTGTACGGCCGCTGGAAGCCGGCCGACGCGCGCCTTGAGACGTTCGGAGACGTGAGCCTGCTCGCCCGCTGGCAGGAGAAGACCGCCTTCTGACGCCCCCTCGGGGGCGCCCGCCGTCGGCGCCGCCGCCCGCCCGAAGTTCCATCGAGGCTGGACCGGTGCTCATCAATGAGAGCACCGCTCTTGACGGCGGACTCCGCCATGGGCTTCACTGCTCTTGAGGGAGAGCGCTGCTCTCGTCGGAAGTGGAGGCATCGTGGCGACCAGGTACCTGGAGACGGCGGGCGGGCGCGTCGCGTACGAGGAGTCCGGCCCGGCGGGCGGGCCGCTCGCGGTGCTCGTGCACGGCATGGGGGACACCCGCGCGACCTTCCGCCACCTGGCCCCGCCGATGGCGGCGGCCGGTCACCGGGTGGCGGCGATGGACGTGCGCGGGTACGGCGACTCGGGCACCGGGTGGCCCGATCACGGCGTCGCCGCGATCGGGGCCGACCTGCTGGCGTTGGTCCGCCACCTGGGCTCGCCCGCCACCGTGGTCGCCCACTCCATCGGCTGCGCCTCCGCGGTGTGGGCGGCGGCCGAGGCCCCCGACGACGTCGCCGGGCTGGTGCTGATCGCCTCGTTCTCCGGGGACACCCCGATCAAGGGCTGGATGAAGGCCGCATCGCGGGCGGTCGGCCGCAGCCCGGCGCTGTGGGGGATGTTCCTGCGCTCGTCGTACCCGAGCGGCGCGCCCGCCGACTTCGACGGCTACCTGCGCGAGCTCAGGGCGGGCCTGCGCGCGCCGGGCGGGACGGCCGCGCTGCGCGCGCAGATCGAGGTGTCGCTGTCCGGCGTGCGCGCCCGTTACGCGGAGGCGCGATGCCCCACCGTCGTGGTGATGGGCACCGCCGACCGCGACTTCGCCGACCCGGCCGCCGAGGCCCGTCTCATCGCGAGCAAGGTGGCCGGCCCCGCGGACGTCCGGCTGGTGGAGGGGGCCGGGCACTACCCGCACGCCGAGAAGCCCGGCCCCACCGCGGCCGCGATCCTCGCCGCCCTGGACGGGCGGGCCGCGGGCCGTCCGTGACGGGGGCCGGCCCGCGGCGGCACTCTCGGTGGGAGAAGGCGAGGCCCGCCGCGCCGGGGGACGGCGGCGGGCCTCGCCGGACGGGGGGCAGACCAGGGCGGGTTCGGCGGTCTTCGGGGCCGGGGGCGCGGGACGGTCGTCCAGCGGCCTCCGGATTCGCGACCGGGAGTGACCGCCGCGTGCGCCCTGGCGGGCGATGCCGGGGAGGCCGGGTGCGCGCCTCCCCGGCCGCTCAGGCCCCGATCACGCCTCTCCAGTCGGGCCCCAGGGCGTCCGCGTAGGCCGCGCGCTCGTGGGCCAGCTCGGCCCAGTTCCCGGGCTTCTCGGCCACCGCCAGGCACTCGCTGCCGTGCAGGCCCCACACCTCCGCCTCCACCCAGCACAGCCCGCGGTACTTGCGCGGGGAGAACGCCTGGGAGCCGAAGTCCCACCCGACCGCCGAGACCGGCTTGCCGGAGAACTGCCGGGCGGCCCGGTCGACGTACGAACGGCGGGTCACGGTGTCCGGGTGCAGGAACGACAGGTCGAACCCGTTGAGCCCGAGGCCGAAGGCGGCCAGGCCGTACAGGAACGTCGCCCTGACGCCGCGCCGGGCGCAGAAGGCCGCGATCACCCGGGCCCCGCGCAGCGTGCCCGCGTACGACAGGACGTACAGCCGCTTCAGCGGGTGCGTCTCCAGGTAGCGGCCGACCGCCGCCACGATGGTGGCGCCGGACGCGACGGTGTCGCCGACGAACAGCGTCTCGGCGGGCGCGTCCAGGTGCGCGTAGGAGACCGCGACCCGGGCCGACTCCTGGGAGACGGCCACCCGCGAGGTGGCCACCAGGTTCAGCGGCAGGTTGCGGCCGAACCGCTGGGCCACGGCGTCGCCGAGCTGGTACACCAGCCCCTTGCTCAGGATCACCAGCTCCGCCGTGTCGCCGGGCCGGAACTCGTCGGCCAGGTGGCCGACGAAGTGGCGGCTCGACTCCAGGCACACGCGGCGGAACTCCGTCCCGACCAGGTTGCGGTCGAACAGCAGCCGCTCAAGCGCGGCGTTGTGCACTATGTACAACCGGGACGCGTCCGCGCCCAGCCTGACGAGTTCCGCCGTGCTTCCTTGCGCATCGAGGATCACCTGGGTCCTCCCATCCGGTCATCCAGGTATTCGATCAAGCTGCCGCAGCGCCTCCAGCATGGGGACGTCGGCGGCCAGGACGTTCTCGCGGTATTCGTCGATCGCTCTGCTCAACCAGCCGGGGACCGGCGCCCTCTCGGGCGCGGCGCCGGTCTCCACCAGCAGGGCCAGCGCCTCGCCGGCGGCGTGGAAGTCGTCGGCGACGGCCGCCGACAGCGCGGCCACATGCGGGTGGAGGTAGTCGTACACGACGGCTCCCCGGTATTCGAGCACGTCGGCCCGGTACTTGGAGTTCGGCGGCGCCACGACGAGCACGGGCGTGCCGAGGAAGCCCGCGACGGCCATCTCGACGCCGATGCCCAGGCCGCGCCGCTCCCGCGCGTCGACGATGACCGCCGTGGCCACCATGACCTGGTACATGTCGCGGCCGAACTGCCCGAGGGTGTTGCCGGGATCGGTGATCGGGTCGTCGGGGTTGAGGAACACGACCTCGTGGGGTGCGGCGCCCTTGGCGACCTCCATCCTCTCGGTGTCCGACCACGTCAGCTTCCGGTCGTCGCGGGAGCCTTTGGCGATCGAACCTGAGCAGTACACCGAAACCTTCATGGCGCCCTCGCCGTGCTCGTACGGACCGCGCCCGGCCCGGCGCGGGAAAGCGCCGTACGGGGGTGTGGTCAGGCGAGCGCGCGCGCCAGGTGGTCCGCCGCCGCGGCCACGTTGGACAGTGCGTCCCCACAGGTGGCGGCGGGACGGAAGTGCCGCGACCTTCCGGCGGCGATGATCGCGAGCCGGAACGCGTCGGCCGAGCCGTTCCCGTACAGCATCGACGCAATCATGCCGAACTCCGGGCTCGACCTCAGACGAATGAGCTCCTTCCAACTGGCCCCACGGTGGACGAAGTGGTCGACGCGCAGCCACCGGAGCGCGAGATCCAGGCGGCGGGACGACAGGACCCGGCCCCCCATGTCGTGCTCGGAGCCGTCCAGCGCGCAGGACAGCGGCCCCAGGGGAAGGTCGGTGAGGATCGCGGTGTCCAGGTCGCGCACGTAGCAGCGCAGGTAGGCGGCCGAGATGAACAGCCCCAGCAGCGTCCCGGCCTGCCCGGGCACCGGGCCGGGCAGCGTGCCCCGGACGAAGCGCGGGACGAACGCCTGGCCCTCCAGCCGTTCGGGGGAGCGCGACATGATCTTCTCCACGCGCCGGTACGGCCGGTGCCACGCGCGGGCGACCGCGTGCACGACGGCGGACAGTTCGCCCTCCGGCGCCAGCGCCTTGCCCCACAGGTCGGCGATGCCGTCGGTGGTCGGCCTCCCGTGCCGGGGATACCAGCCGAGATCGGGTTCGACGCGTACGTGCCGCGAGGCCGGCGACACGTACGGATTGGTCTCGTCACGGCGATACTCCCGGGCTTTCATGTCGCGGTAGGCCGCCAGTTCGGGGGTGGGCGAGGTATGACGCACCAGGCCCTCGTGAACGAGCGGATCTATGCATCCGAGAAAGACGTCGAACCACGGCAGCTCGAACATGTAGGAGGACGGGAAAATCAGGTAGGCGTCGGTCAGCAGCACCGCCAGGCGGGTCGCGGTCAGCGCCTGGGTGAGCACCTGCGTCGCGTCGCCCCGGGCGACGTCCTTGCCGTAGCACGCCAGGATCTCCGGGTTGAGGTACTGGATGAACAGGGAACGTTCCCGCCGATAGCCGTGCGCCCCGTCCCGCGCCCACCCGGCACCGGCTCGCGGCCCCTGGAGCAGCACGTTCACGTACATGTCACGCGCCGCCGCGTACGCGTCCCGCCGCGCCACCACCCCCTGTCCCCGCTCCGGCACCTGCCCGGGCGGGTCACCGGGCCGGCGCGGCTCGGGGACCGGCGACGGCGGGCCCGGCACCGCGGGCGGGGGCGGCTCAGGCGTCATCGTCATCGTCGTCGGGGGTGATGGTCAGGTGCTGGTCGCGGCCGGCGGTGAAGGTGTCGCGACCCGCGGTGACCTGCTGCACCACCGTGTACGGCTCGGGGGACGGCGGCGGCTCGCCGAGGGCCTCGCGCAGATCGTGGACGGCGTCCTGCAGATCGTGGGCCGCCTCGGCGTGCCGGGCCAGGAACGCCGCGAGCAGGGCCGTCCACCGCTCGCGCTCCTCGGCCACCGCCTGTTCCGGCGGAGTGGGGGAGCCGTCGAGCCTTTGCTCGGTGGCCTCAAGCTGGTGGGACATGTCGGCCGCGTCGTCGCCGCCGTACCGCCGGAAGAGCGCGGCCAGCCGCGCCTTCGTGGCCTCCCAGGTGTCCTTCGTCATGGCCTGGACGAGGGCTGCTCCTGCTGCACCGGCCAGGCCGGCCAGAGCGGGGTCCATCGCGACATCACCCTTCTCGTGCGATGAGGTTCCCCACTCGACCACTAATGCCAGGCTAGTATGCCGCCCGCGCTGACGCTTTTCCAGCGGTTTATAGATATTCCTCCGGCGGCTTTTCCCTTGGTCTACACCACTGCGCGGCACAACCCTCAGTTAGGCGCGCGGTAAACACCGAGATCGCGGTATCGGCGGGTTTACGAGAAAACGGCGTGGGTCACGGATCGCGACGGCGGCGGGTCACGAGCAGCCCCGCGGCCACGAGCACCAGAACCACCGCCAGCGTCGCCACCAGCAGCCCCGGCCGCGCCACCCGCACCAGCCCGACGGCCGCGTTGCTCAATGGAACGGCGGCCACGACCGCGACCATCGCCCGCATGATGCCGTCGCCCCCGGCGCGGCGCCCCTCGCGCCCGCCCGGCCGTCGTCGCGCCATCGGAACCTCCTTGGGTGAGGTGGTCACTCCGACGAGTCTGACCCCCGCCACCGACAAAATCGGCTCGGCGGCCGGGGCACGGGCCTTCGCGACGACCGGGCACGCGCCGCCCGCGGGGCCGGAGCACGGCACGAGGATGGCCGCGGGCGGTCGGCGAGGGAGGTCAGGAGCTACAAGCCGCCAGCGAGGGAGGCCAGGGACTGTAGCCCGGCGGGGGGCGGTCAGGGCTACAAGCGGCCTGGCGAGGCGCGGTCAAGGGCTATAAGCCGTCCGGCGAGGGCCCCGGGGCCGCCCGGAGAGGCGGTCAGGGGATGTACGCCGCGGCGACGCGCTTGGGGACGACCATGCGCCAGGCGTCCACCACGATCTCCCTCATCTCGGGCTCGTCGATCGCGGCCAGCCACACCCGCACCCAGTTGTACCGCTCGTCGGACCGGATCGGCATGCGGAACTTCCCCGGCTCCGCCGCCACCAGCGCCGCGCGCTCCTCCTTGGGAAACGCGAACCCCATCAGCGTCTCGTCCGGAGAGATGCCGAGATAGACGATGCGCCCGACCCGGAAGGTCACATGATCGCGCACGACCTTCTCCTCGGTACGCGGCAACGTGACCGCCAACCGCCGCACATCGTCAACCGTGACCACGCCGACCCCCTCCGAATACCCGCCCGGCAGGCGACCCGGCGCCTCCCACTGGACCGCCACGCTAGCCGCCCCCACTGACACCCCCCTGACGCGCGCCACGCCGTCCCGCCGACGGGGACGATCGCATCCATGCCGTCTACCGGCCACGGCGAACCGCTTATTACCTGAGCGTGACCATTCAGACTCACCGCGTGACCGTTCACACTGGAAACATGAGCGGATCGGCGGACCCATCCGGGGAAGAGGCGGTCGACTACGACGCCATCCGACAGCGCTTCCCCTGGGTAGGCTGCTTCGACAGCGACATCACCGACGTGGCCACCACTGACCTCAATTCGTCGGCATGGCTCAGGGCCTCACCAAGATCAGCCCTCTGGCCTGGCCGTTGTACGACCTGGCGTGACCGATCCGTCTCACCCGGCGCGCCAGGCGTGCCGGGTGAGACGGTGTGCGGGCGGCGGGCGGAATCTGGGTCGACAGACATGCCGCCGCCGGCCGGGAACGGCTGCGGCCTGCGGCCGGCGCACCGGGTCTCTGGCCGAGGCCGTCGCGCTCACCGTGTCACGACCCTGGGGAACTCCCGGCAAGGCCATCGCCTTCGCGTCACGGGGCGCTGAGGACGGATGGGCGTCGGCTGCGTCAGGTGGTGCGGGTGAGGAGGAGGGCTACGTCGTCGTAGCGGTGGGGGAGGGCGGCGATGATGGCGTCGCAGCTGGCCTCCAGGGTGGCCCTGGGGGAGGAGAGGTGGCCGACCAGGGTGGCTATGCCGGTGTCGATGTCCTGCTCGCGGCTTTCGACCAGGCCGTCGGTGTAGAGGGCGAGGGTGCTGCCGGGCGGGATGTCGACCTCGGTGGTGCAGAAGGCGTGCGAGAAGTCGGGGTCGCCCAGGCCGAGGGCCAGGCCGGTGGGCAGGTCGAGCACCGAGGCGGTGCCGGCGGGATCGACCAGGATGGGCGGCGGGTGCCCGGCCCTGGACAGGGCGCAGGTGCGGGTGGCGAGGTCGACGGTGGCGTAGAGGCAGGTGGCGCACTGGATGGACTCCATGTCCTCGGCCATGAGATCGAGCCGGCGCAGCACCTCGTGCGGGGGGATGTCGAACCCGGCGAAGGCCCGCACGGCCGCGCGGAGCTGGCCCATGGCGCCGGCGGCGACCGGGCCGTGGCCCATGGCGTCGCCGATGACCAGGGCCATGCGGGTCTCGGACAGCGAGATCACGTCGTACCAGTCGCCGCCGACGGTCATGGCGCTGGCCGGGAGGTAGCGGTGGGCGACCTGCACGCCGGGCGGGACGTTGAGCGTGCGCGGCGCGAGATCCTGCTGCAGGGCCTGCGCGGTGCGGCGTTCGAGGCTGTAGAGCCGGGCGTTGTCGACGCAGATGCCCGCCCGGGAGGCGAGGTCGGCGGCGAGCGTGAGGTCGTGGGCGTCGAAGGCCGGGCGGCCGGCGTCGCGGCTGAACGCGATGAAGCCCAGCACGATGCCCCGGGCCGTCAGGGGGGCGACGAGGAACGAGCACCGGCCGAGCGCGGCGAGCGCCGCCTCGCCGAGCACCTCGCGCAGCCTGAGGAGCTCGCGCGGCTCGAAGGCGCCGGAATCGTGGACGGTGGGCGTGCCGGTGGCCATGCAGCGGTTGGCGGGGCTGCCCGGGCCGTAGGCGGCGATCTCGCCGGTCGGGAAGGCGGCCGGCCAGTCGTCGTGCCGGGGGGAGCGCGGGTCGAGCCCGTGGGCCAGGCGCCGGACGGTGACCGAGCCGTCGGCGGCGTGGTCGAGATGCCCGGAGTCGCGCAGCAGCCCCTCGGCCACGCAGATGCTGGCGCCGTCGGCGAACCGCGGCACGGTGACGGCGACGACGTCCTCGGCGGCTTTCACGGGGTCGAGCGTGCCGCTGATGCGGGTGCTCAGCTCGTGGAGCAGGGCGAGCCGTTCGTCGCCGGCGGCCGAGCCGCCGGGGCGGCGGGGGCCGGAGGCGTCGGCGGCGGTGACCATCACCGCGCCCCAGGGGCCGGGCCACCGCAGCGGCTCCCAGTTGAACGCGACCTCGTGGACCTGCCCGTCGGCGCACTCGGCGGCCAGGACATCGCTCCACGGCTCACCGGCGGCCACCTCGGCCAGCGCCTTCCTGACGGTGTCCCTGCGGGTGCCGCGCAGCACGAGATCGCAGATGTTGTGGCCCATGGCCCGCTCGGGGGAGCGGCCGAACAGCCGCATCGCCCCGCCGCCCCAGTGCGTCACGCACCCGTCCCGGTCGAGAACCAGGGCGGCGAATCCCGCGAGGTGCGCCATGCCGGGGCGGGTGCGGCACATCTCGTCCGTCTGTGGCCCTGACCGCGTCGCTCGCGCCACCAGACCTCCTGCAGAAAGATGGACACCGTGGGCGGTCCGCACGCAGGAACAAGGACGCCTCCCCCTCCAGCCTCTGCGCCTGACTGCGGTTACCGTAAGTAAAGTAGCACCTACTCGGGGTGCCCTTTCGCGAAAACTCCTCAAGTAGGCCGTCTCGCACTCTTGTGAGCGCCTGCGGGCGACGCGGCGAGATAACGCAGGTCAGAGCCGTATGGGCAGGCCATCGCGCGTCTTCCGGGCGCCTGGGGCGGCCCGGGGAGGGGCAGTGGGCCGTATCACAGTTGCGATCGGGAATTGTGCGAATGTGTGGAACGGTTGGCCTCACCGTGACCAGCGGATTGCCTCGGCCCTCGCCCGGCGGCGCGGCCGGACGGCATCGCCGTCCGTGTCGGCGCCGGCCCTGAAGCCGCCCGGGCGGTAGGCCGCCCGCGCGACCGATGTCCATCTCTCCCTCTATTTCGGATATAACCTACCTGTGATACATGTTTCTGGCCTGCGCAAGGTCTACGACACCGGCGTCGTCGCGCTCGACGGTGTGGACCTCGACGTGCGCGAAGGCGAGATCTTCGGCGTCCTGGGGCAGAGCGGCGCCGGCAAGAGCACCCTGCTGCGCTGCGTGAACCTGCTGGAACGCCCGACGAGCGGCACGGTGGCCGTGGACGGCCAGGACCTGACCGCGCTCGACATCGCGGGGCTGCGGCGCGCGCGCCGCCGCATCGGCATGATCCACCAGCACTTCGCGCTGCTGTCCTCCCGCACGGTGGCCGGCAACGTCGCCTTCCCCCTGGAGGTCGCCGGGGTCCCGCGCCGGGAGCGCGCCACCCGCGTGGCCGAGCTGCTCGAACTCGTCGGGCTCGAAGGCAAGGCCTCCGCCTACCCCGCGCAGCTCTCCGGCGGGCAGAAGCAGCGGGTCGGGATCGCCCGGGCCCTCGCCGCGCGCCCCAAGGTGCTGCTGTCGGACGAGGCGACCAGCGCGCTCGACCCCGGCACGACGCAGTCGATCCTCGCCCTGCTCAGGCGGCTCAACGCCGAGCTGGGCCTGACGATCCTGCTCATCACCCACGAGATGCACGTCATCAAGAGCGTCTGCGACTCGGTCGCGATCATGCGTGACGGCCGCGTCGCCGAGGCCGGCAGGCTGGCCGACCTCGTCGCCGCGCCCGGGTCGCTGCTCACCCGCGAGATCTTCCCGCTGCCCGAGCCCGCGCCGTCCGGCAGCGTCACCGTCACCTTCGCGGGCCAGGGCGGCGAGCCGGTGATGTCCAGCCTGGTCCGCGAGTTCGACGTGGACGTCGACATCCTCGGCGGGTCGGTGGAGGACATCGGCGGCGTGCCGGTCGGCCGCCTGCGCGTACGCCTCACGGGCAAGCGCGCCGCGGACGCGCTGGGCTACCTGCGGGAGCGCGGCGTGATCCTGGAGGAGACCCGATGATCGACGACGACCTGCTGCCCGTCCTGGCCGTGGCCACCGGCGAGACGGCCCAGATGGTGTTCTGGTCGGCGCTGCTCACGCTGGTGCTCGGCCTCCCCCTCGGCGTGCTGCTGGTGGCCACCGACCGCGGCGGCCTCGTGCCCGCCCCGGCCGTCAAGGCCGTGCTCGGCGCGGTCGTCAACGTCGGGCGCTCGCTGCCGTTCATCGTGCTGATGGTGGCGATCCTGCCGTTCACGCGGCTGGTCACCGGCACCACGATCGGGACGGTCGCCGCCATCGTCCCGCTCACCCTCGGCGCCGTCCCGTTCTACGCCCGGCTGGTGGAGACCGCCCTGCGCGGCGTCGAGCGAGAGGTGGTGGAGGCCTCCCAGGCGATGGGGGCCAGCCGCCTGCGGATCGTCGCCAGGGTGCTGCTCCCCGAAGCCCTGCCGGGGCTGGTCGCCGGCCTGACCGTCACCATCGTGGCACTGATCGGGTACTCGGCGATGGCCGGGGCGATCGGCGGCGGCGGCCTCGGGGACCTGGCGATCCGGTACGGCTACCAGCGGTTCGACACGACCGTCATGGTCGTCACCGTCGTGCTGCTCATCGTGGTCGTCCAGGTCGTGCAGAGCCTCGGCGACCTGCTGGCCCGGCGCCTTTCCCACCGGTAGCCGGCCCACGCCTTCCGTAGTTCGGCGCGGCGTTCACCACCCGTGCTTCATGACAAGGAGACAAGAGTGCGCAAGTTGATCGGGGCCGTGGCCGTCGCCGCGCTCGCGGCGGTGCTCGCGGGCTGCGGCTCGTCGGCCCCTGAGACCGGGGCGTCCGCCGCCGGAGGCGCGACCCGGGACGCCGTTCTGAAGGTGGGCGTCAGCCCGGTGCCGCACGGCGAGATCCTCAAGTACGTCAAGGACAAGCTGGCGCCGGCCGCCGGGCTGAAGCTGGAGGTCGTGGAGTTCACCGACTACGTCCAGCCGAACGTGCAGCTCCAGGAGGGCCAGCTCGACGCCAACTACTTCCAGCACCGCCCCTACCTGGCCGACTTCCTCGGCTCCAAGGGCGGCAAGAAGCTCGTCTTCGTGCAGGCCGCGCACCTGGAGCCGCTCGGCCTGTACTCCAGCAGGATCAAGAGCGTGGGCGAGCTGGCGAACGGCGCCACCGTCTCGGTCCCCAACGACGCCACCAACCTCGGCCGCTCGCTGAAGCTGCTGGAGGACAACGGCGTCATCACCCTCAAGGAGGGCGTCGGAACCGCCGCCACCGAGCGGGACGTCGCGGGCAACCCCAAGAACCTGAAGTTCCAGCCGCTGGAGGCCGCCCAGCTCCCGCGCTCCCTGGAGGACGTGGACGCCGCCGTCATCAACGGCAACTACGCCCTGGAGGCCGACCTCAAGCCCGCCTCCGACGCCCTGGTGCTGGAGAAGTCCGAGGGCAACCCGTACGCCAACGGCCTGGTCGTCCCCGAGGGCAGGGAGAACGACCCCGCGGTCAGGAAGCTCGCCGAGATCCTCGCGGGCCCCGAGGTGAAGAAGTTCATCGAGGACACCTACCAGGGCTCGGTCGTCTCCGCGACGACCTGACCCCCGGCCCCCCGGGGGGTGGTGCGCAGGCCCTGGAAGGCCATGGCGACGACGGTGTCGGCGAGGGCGCCGGCGTCCATGCCCCCTCCGGGGCGGTACCACTCGACCAGGGAGTTGACCAGCCCGAAGACCAGGCGGGCGGCGACGGCCGGTGGCACGTCCGCACGGACGTCGCCCTCGGCCTCGGCCCGCTGGAACAGCTCGCCCACCAGGTGGTCGAACTCGCGCCGGCGGGCCAGGGCCTCGCGCTCGACCTCGGTGTTGCCGCGCACGCGCAGCAGCAGGGTGACGAACGGCAGGCGCTCGACCAGCACGTGCACGCTGCGCCGGACCAGGTGGTGGAGCCGGTCGATCGCCCGGCCGTCCAGGGCGGCGGCCTGCGCCGCGGCCTCGAACAGCCCGTCCAGGGCGCGGCCGACGGCCAGCCTGAGCAGCTCGTCCTTGCTCGCCACGTGGTGGTAGATCGCCGACTTGGTGATGCCCAGCCGCCGGGAGAGGTCCTCCATGCTGGTGGCCTCGTAGCCGCGCTCGTTGAACGCCGCTACGGCGACGGCGAGCAGGGACTCCAGGTCGTAGCCCGGGCGTCCGCGACGGGCCGGGGTGACGCGTGCGGTGGTCATCGCTGGAGCGCTCCGCCCATCTCCGTCGCTTGCATACTGACCGAATGGCCGGTTAGAAAGGGTCTGTCGTCAGTTAAGGGTCGCCGCTCCGCCGCTGTCAAGCGACGGCAGCGCGGCCGCCTCGGCGGGACGGCCCGCGTGCCGCCGACGGCGCTCGCCACCGGGCCCGCCGCCGCGCCGGCCGCAGCCGTCCGAGGAGGTCACCAATGCCCGAGGCTTTTCTGGTCGACGGGGTCCGCACCCCGCAGGGCAGGTACGGGGGAGCCCTCGCCGGCGTCCGCCCGGACGACCTGGCGGCGCTGGTCGTGGCCGAGGTGCTGCGCCGGAGCGGGGCGCCCGCCGCCGAGGTCGACGAGGTGGTCCTCGGCGCGGCCAACCAGGCCGGCGAGGACAACAGGAACGTGGCCCGCATGGCGGTGCTGCTGGGCGGGCTGCCGTCCACCGTCCCGGGGTACACCGTGAACCGGCTGTGCGCGAGCGGCCTGACCGCCGTCGCCTCGGCGGCGCAGGCCGTGCGGGCGGGCGAGGCCGGCCTCGTCGTGGCGGGCGGCGTCGAGTCCATGACCCGCGCCCCCTGGGTCATGGCCAAGCCGGGCACCCCGTGGGCGCGGCCGGGCGAGGTCGCCGACACCTCCCTGGGCTGGCGCCTCACCAACCCGCGCTTCACCGAGGCCGACCGCGCCGGCTCCTGGCCGGAGGCCGCGGACGGCCCCGCCACCGGCATGGGGAAGATCACGCTCTCGATGGGCGAGACGGCCGAGGAGGTCGCGGCCCTGGACGGCATCGGGCGCGAGGAGAGCGACGCGTTCGCGCTGCGCAGCCACCGGCGGGCCGTCGCCGCCGTGGACGCGGGCCGGTTCGACGCCGAGATCGTCCCGGTGGAGACGCCCGGCGGCACGGTCGGCCATGACGAGGGCCCGCGCCGCGACTCCTCCATGGAACGGCTGGCCAGGCTCCGCCCGGCGTTCCGCGAGGGCGGCGTGGTCACCGCGGGCTCCTCCTCGCCCCTGTCGGACGGCGCCGCCGCCCTGGTCGTGGCGAGTGCCGAGGCGGTCCAGCGGTACGGCCTGCGGCCCCGCGCGCGGGTGGTCACCACCGCGAGCGCCGGCGTGCCGCCGCACCTGATGGGCCTCGGCCCGGTGCCCGCCACCGAGAAGGCGCTGGCACGGGCGGGCTGGCAGGCCGGCGACCTGGACGCCGTCGAGCTCAACGAGGCCTTCGCCGTGCAGAGCCTGGCGGTCGTCCGCCGGCTCAAGCTCGATGAGGAGCGGGTCAACGCCGACGGGGGCGCCATCGCGCTCGGCCACCCGCTGGGGTGCTCGGGCGCCCGCCTGCTGGTGACGCTGCTCGGCCGCATGGAGCGCGAGGACGCGCGCCGCGGCCTGGCCACGCTGTGCGTGGGCGTCGGGCAGGGGGTCGCCATGCTCGTCGAACGCGTCTGATCTCGTGGAACGCGTCTGAAAGAGGGAACGATCGGTGTGGCCGGGCCGCGCTCGACGCCCGGCAGGTGAATCCTCGATGGGGAGGTCCTCGAATGGCCCCGCTCAGCAGCTACGTCTCAGGATCCTGGCACGCCCCCCGCGACGAGGGGGCCCCGGTGTACGACGCCGTCACCGGGGAGGAGGTAGCCAGGGTCTCCTCCGCCGGGGTCGACTTCGGCGCCGCCCTGCGGCACGGCCGCCGGGTCGGCGGCCCCGCGCTGCGCGAGCTGACCTTCCACCAGCGCGCCGCGCTGCTCAAGGCGCTGGCGTCCCACCTGCGCGAGCACCGCGAGGAGCTGTACGAGCTGTCGCTGCGCACGGGGGCCACCCGCGCCGACTCCCGGTTCGACGTCGACGGCGGCATCGGCGTGCTGTTCTCCTACTCCAGCAAGGGCAGGCGCGAGCTGCCCAACGACCGCCTGCTGCCCGACGGCGCCGTCGAGCGGCTCGGCAGGACCGGCGCGTTCGTCGGGCAGCACGTCTACACGCCGATGCGCGGCGTCGCCGTGCAGATCAACGCGTTCAACTTCCCGGTGTGGGGGCCGCTGGAGAAGCTGGCGCCCGCGTTCGTGGCCGGGGTGCCGTCCCTGGTCAAGCCCGCCGGCCAGACGGCCTACGTCACCGCCCGGCTCGTGGAGCTGATCGTCACCTCCGGCATCCTGCCCGAGGGCGCGCTGCAGATGGTGTGCGGCGGCGCGGGAGACCTGTTCGAGCACCTGACCGAGCAGGATCTGGTGGCCTTCACCGGGTCGGCGTCCACGGCGCAGAAGCTGCGCACCCACCCGGTCGTCGCGGCCAGGTCGGTGCGGTTCAACGCCGAGGCCGACTCGCTGAACTGCTCGATCCTCGGCCCGGACGCCGTGCCCGGCGGCCCGGAGTTCGACCTGTTCGCCGAGCAGCTGGTGACCGAGATGACCGTCAAGGCGGGGCAGAAGTGCACGGCGATCCGCCGCGCGTTCGTCCCCGCGCCGCTGCTGCCCGAGATGGCCGAGGCGGTGGCCGCCCGGCTTGCGAAGGTCACGGTGGGCAACCCCGCCGACCCGTCCGTGCACATGGGCGCGCTGGCCAGCCTCGCGCAGCGCGAGGAGGTCAGGCGTGCGCTGAAGGCACTGTCGTCGGCCGGTTCGATCGTCTTCGGCGACCCCGACCGGGTGGAGGTCGTCGGCGCCGACGCCGAGCGCGGCGCGTTCGTCTCGCCGATCCTGCTGAGCGTGGAGGACACCGGCCGTCCCGAGCCGCACGAGGTGGAGGCGTTCGGCCCGGTCAGCACCCTCATGCCGTACACCTCGGCCGACGAGGTGGCCGAGCTGGCGGCCCGCGGGCAGGGAAGCCTGGTGGGCTCGATCGTCACCGGCGACCGCGACTTCGCCCGGGAGGTCGTGCTGGGCACCGCGCCCTGGCACGGACGCCTCCTGGTGCTGGACGCGACGGCGGCGACGGAGTCGACCGGCCACGGCTCGCCGCTGCCGACGCTGGTGCACGGCGGCCCCGGCAGGGCCGGCGGCGGGGAGGAGCTGGGCGGGGTGCGCGGCGTGCTGCGCCACATGAACCGCACCGCCGTGCAGGCGTCGCCGTCGATGCTGTCGGCGGTCACCGGCCGGTGGGTCGAGGGCGCCGAGCGCTCCGAGGACGGGGTGCACCCGTTCCGCAAGCACCTGGAGGAGCTGCGGGCCGGCGACACCGTGGTGGCCGGGCCGCGCGCGGTCACGCTGGAGGACATCGAGCACTTCGCCGACTTCACCGGCGACCGGTTCTACGCCCACATGGACGACGAGGCGGCCCGCGCCAACCCGTTCTTCGACGGCAGGGTGGCCCACGGCTACCTGATCGTCTCGCTGGCGGCCGGCCTGTTCGTGCAGCCCGACCCCGGGCCGGTGCTGGCCAACTACGGCCTGGAGAACCTGCGTTTCCTGGCCCCGGTCTACCCCGGCGACGAGCTGACGGTCACGCTCACGGCCAAGCAGATCGACCCGCGCGAGGGCGCGGCCTACGGGGAGGTCCGCTGGGACGCCGACGTCACCAAGCAGGACGGCGCGTCGGTGGCCAAGTACGACGTGCTGACCCTGGTCGCCCGGCGCGACGCCTGAGAGGCGGCTTGCGCGACCCGGAACGCTGAGCGAGACTATTAACTGACCGGTTGTTCGGTAAAGAGGTGGCGGCGCATGGCTGTCCTGGAAGAGCACTTCGAGCGCACGATCGAGAAGGACCGGCGCGTCGAGCCGCGCGACTGGATGCCCGAGGGGTACCGGGCCACGATGGTGCGCCAGATCGCCCAGCACGCGCACTCGGAGATCATCGGCATGCAGCCGGAGGGCGAGTGGATCACCCGGGCGCCGTCGCTGCGCCGCAAGGCGATCCTGCTGGCCAAGGTGCAGGACGAGGCCGGGCACGGCCTGTACCTCTACTCCGCCGCCGAGACGCTGGGCGTCGACCGCGCCGAGCTGACGCTCAAGCTCATCGAGGGACGGCAGAAGTACTCCTCGATCTTCAACTACCCCACGCTGAGCTACGCCGACGTCGGGGTGATCGGCTGGCTGGTGGACGGCGCGGCCATCTGCAACCAGGTGCCGCTGTGCCGCAGCTCCTACGGGCCGTACGCGCGGGCGATGATCCGCATCTGCAAGGAGGAGTCGTTCCACCAGCGTCAGGGGTATGAGCTGCTGCTCACGATGATGGCGGGCACCGAGGCGCAGCGTTCCCTCGTGCGGGACGCCGTCGACCGCTGGTGGTGGCCGTCGCTGATGATGTTCGGCCCGCCCGACGACGCCTCGCCGAACACCGCCCGGTCGATGGCCTGGAAGATCAAGCGGCACACCAACGACGAGCTGCGGCAGCGGTTCGTCGACATGACGGTCCCGCAGGCCGAGGCGCTGGGCGTCACCCTGCCCGACCCGTGCCTGCGCTGGAACGCCGAGCGCGGCCACCACGACTTCGGCGAGATCGACTGGTCGGAGCTGAAGCGGGTGATCAGCGGCGACGGCCCGTGCAACGCCCAGCGGGTCGGCGTCCGGCGCGCGGCGCACGAGGACGGCGCCTGGGTCCGCGAGGCCGCCGCCGCCCACGCCGCCAAGGCCGCCGCCCGGGCGACCGGGTCCCCTGACGCCGCAGGCCGGGCGGCCACGGCCGGAGGCAGCGCGGCCGGCGCCGGGGACGGCGCGGGCGCGGCGGCACGGGCGGGGGCGACGGCGTGAGCGAGTGGCCGCTGTACGAGGTGTTCGTCCGGAGCAAGCGGGGGCTCAACCACGTGCACGTGGGCTCGCTGCACGCCGCCGACGACGAGACCGCCCTGCGCCACGCGCGCGACCTGTACACGCGACGCAACGAGGGCGTGAGCATCTGGGTGGTGCGCTCGGAGCACATCACGGCCACCAGCCCCGACGAGAAGGACCCGTTCTTCGCGCCCAGCGGCGACAAGGTCTACCGCCACCCGACCTTCTACGCCATTCCCGACGACGTCCCGCACATGTGAGGCCGCCGATGTCCGCAGCCGGCACCGACCATCTCCCGCCCGCAAGCCCGGAGGGGCAGCACGGCAACGCCTACGAGGCACTCAACGAGGGGGACGACCCGCGCTGGGCCTACGGCACCGGCTTCGCCGACCCGCTGGCCGGGGTGGACACCGCGGTGCCCGAGGGGGTGGACGCGGCCGAGCTGGCCGCGTACTGCCTGATGCTCGGCGACGACGCGCTGATCATGTCGCACCGGTTGCAGGAGTGGTGCGCCCGCGCCCCTGAGCTGGAGGAGGAGGTGGCGCTGGCCAACATCGCGCTCGACCTGCTCGGGCAGGCCAGGCTGCTGCTGGCGCGGGCCGGCGCGGTGGACGGCTCAGGGCGCGACGAGGACACGCTGGCGTTCCAACGCGACCCCGGCGAGTTCCGCAACGTCCGGCTGGCCGAGGTCCCCAACGGCGACTTCGCGCACACGACGGCCCGCCTGCTGGTGTTCGCCACCTGGCGGCTGGCCCTGCTCGACCGGCTGGCAGCCTCCCGCGACCCCGTGCTGGCGGCGGTGGCGGCCAAGGGCGTCAAGGAGGTCGCCTACCACCGCGACTACGCCGCGGGCTGGGTGGTCCGGCTCGGGGACGGCACCGCGTACTCCCGCGAGCGCATGGCCGAGGGCCTGGCGGCGGTCTGGCCGCTGGTGCCGGAGCTGTTCACCCCGCACCCCGCCGAGCGGCGCCTGGCCCGCGCCGGCGTCGCCGCCGACCCCGCCGCCGCCCGCGAGGAGTTCGACGCCACCCTCGCCCAGGTCCTCACGGCGGCCACGCTGCCCCACCCCGCCGCCCCCCGCCGGGACGACGCCCCGGGAGGCGGCGCGCCCGGCCTTGACGGGCCGTCCACCCCGAGCCCCGATCTCCGGAAGCCGTCCGCCCCGGGTCCCGGCTCCCAAGAGGGCGCGCTCGGACGGGACGGCGCGCACACGCCCGCGCTGGACGGGCTGCTGGCCGAGCTGCAGAGCGTGGCCCGCGCGCACCCCGGGGCGAGGTGGTGACGGTGCGGCGGCGGGCGAGCGCCTGGGAGGTGGCACGGGAGGTGCCCGACCCCGAACTGCCGATGCTCACCCTGGGCGACCTGGGCATCCTGCGCCACGTCGAGGAGACCGTCACCGGCGGGGTGATCGTCGCGATCACCCCCACCTACAGCGGCTGCCCGGCGCTGGAGGCCATCCGCGACGACGTCGGCACCGCCCTGCGGGCCGCCGGGTACGCCGACGTGGAGGTCCGCACCCTGCTGTCCCCGCCGTGGACCACCGACTGGATCGGCGAGACGGGCAGGCGCAAGCTGGCCGAGGCCGGCATCGCGCCCCCCGGCGCGGCCCCGGCCCGCGCGGCCGGCCCGGTCCCGCTGACCCTCGGCCCGCCGCGCCGCCGCCTCCGCTGCCCCCGGTGCGGCTCGGACGCCACCGAGGAGCTGTCGAGGTTCGGCTCCACCGCCTGCAAGTCACTGTGGCGCTGCGGCGACTGCCGCGAACCGTTCGAACACGTCAAGGAGATCTGACCGTGACTCTGGCGGGGACGCGGGCGCGGGCCCGGGCGGCGTTCTCCACGCTGACCGTCGCCCGGGTGGAGCGGCTGTGCGAGGACGCGAGCGCGATCACCTTCGACGCGCCGGGCGGCCTGGCGGGGGAGTTCGCCTTCCGCGCCGGGCAGTCGCTCACGTTGCGCTCGTTCGTGGAGGGGCGGGAGGAGCGGCGGTCCTACTCCATCTGCTCGCCCGAGGGCGGGCCGCTGCGCATCGGGGTCCGGGAGATCCCCGGCGGGCTGTTCTCGACGTGGCTGGTCCACGGAGTCCGGCCGGGGGACACCGTGCAGGCGCAGCCGCCGTCCGGGGGCTTCACCGCCGATCTGGGACGCCCCGGGCACCACGTGTTCGTCGCGGCCGGGTCGGGGATCACGCCGGTCCTGTCGATCGCCTCCACGGTGCTCGCCCGTCCCGGCGGCACCGTCACGCTGTTCTACGGCAACCGCACCACCCGCACCGTGATGTTCGCCGAGGAGCTCGCCGACCTCAAGGACGCCTTCCCCGCCCGGGTGGAGCTGGTACACGTCCTGTCCCGCGAGCCGCGCGAGCCGGAGCTGTTCAGCGGGCGCCTGGACGCCGGCCGGCTGCGCGCTCTGGTGGCCGCGCTCACGCCGGTGGCGCGGGTGGACCACTGGTGGCTGTGCGGCCCGTACGGGCTGGTCGTGGACGCCCGCCGGGTGCTGGCCGAGCTGGGCGTCCCCGGGGATCGGGTGCACAACGAGCTGTTCTACGTCGACGAGCCGCCGCCGGAGCCGGTGCGCCGCGAGGCGGGCCCGGGCGGCGCGGCCACCGCGGAGGTGACGGTGGTCCTGGACGGGCGGGCGACGCCGGTGACGCTGCCGCGCGACGTCACCGTGCTGGAGGGCGCCCAGCGGGTCCGGCCCGATCTGCCGTTCGCCTGCAAGGGCGGCGTCTGCGGCACCTGCCGCGCCCGCGTCACCGAGGGCGAGGTCGACATGCGCCGCAACTTCGCCCTGGAATCCGCCGAGGTCGAGGCCGGGTACGTGCTCACCTGCCAGTCCCTTCCGGCCTCCGCCTCGGTGACGGTGGACTTCGACACCTGAGCGGCCCCCCGCGCGCCATCCGCCGTGATCTCCCATCCCGGGCGTGATCGCGCCGTCCGGGGCTCACGGGCGGGGAGAGTGATCCACTCCGCGTTGTCGGCGATTCACGGTCCGGGGGCGTGACGGCGTCGTTCGGGGTATGGGTCGGGGGAAGGCGGGTTCACCACCTGGGCGGACCGGGGTCCGGGGCGGACCGCCGGGGACGCCGCGCGGCGCCCGGGGCGGCGGTGCGCGGGCCGGTGGCGGGGGGGACATGACCAACAAGGCGATCGCCGACTACGCGCTGCTGTCGGACCGGCATTCCGCGGCTCTGGTCGCGCGGGACGGGGCGGTCGACTGGCTGTGCATGCCGCGCTTCGACAGCCCCTCCGTCTTCGCCGCGCTGCTCGACGACGGCGCCGGCACGTGGTCGCTGCGGCCCTCCGGCGCGTTCGAGGTGTCCCGCCGCTACGTGGACTCCACGATGGTGCTGGAGACGACGTTCACCACCCCGGCCGGCACGCTCGTGCTCACCGACGCGCTGGTGGTCGGCCAGGACTGCGACGTGCACCGGCTGGGCGCCGACGCGCCGCACGCCCTCGCCCGGGAGGCGCGCTGCACGCGCGGGTCGGTGGAGCTGGAGGTGCTGTTCCGCCCGAGGCCGTCCTACGGGAGGGTCGTGCCGCTGCTGTCGGCCGTCCCCGGCGGGATCGACGTCAAGGGCGGCCCCGGACTGTTCTCCCTGTCCTCACCGGTCGAGCTGGACGTCGACCGGGAGCGGGCCGCGGCCACCGTGGCGCTCGCCGAGGGCCGGGCGCTGCGGTTCGCGCTGCGCGGCGGCCCCATCGGCGACCCCCCTCCGGGCGTCTGGACCGGCGAGGAGATCGCCGCGCGGCTGGAGGCCACCGTCGCGATGTGGCAGGCGTGGTCGGCCGCCCACCAGCGCTACGACGGGCCCTACCGCGACCTGGTCGGGCACTCGGGCCGGGTGCTCCAGGCGCTCACCTACGAGCCGACCGGCGCCGTGGTGGCCGCGCCGACGACGTCGCTGCCCGAGGTGCCCGGCGGGGAGCGCAACTGGGACTACCGCTACTCGTGGGTGCGTGACGCCAGCTTCACGCTCAACGCCCTGTGGGTGGCGGCGTGCCCGGACGAGGCGGGCGAGTTCCTAAGCTTCATGACCACCGCCGCGGTGTCGTACGACCCGGAGGGGGCGTTGCAGATCGTGTTCGGCATCGGCGGCGAGTACGACCTGACCGAGCACGAGCTGCCGCACCTGAGCGGGTGGCGGGACAGCAGGCCGGTGCGGATCGGCAACGACGCCTGGCGGCAGCCGCAGATCGACGTGTACGGCGAGCTGCTCGACGCCGTCCACCGGCTCTCGGGCCAGCTCGGCGCGCTCGACGGCGAGGCGCGCGCGTTCCTGGTCGCGCTGGCCGACGCCGCCGTGCGCCACTGGCGCGAGCCCGACCACGGCATCTGGGAGATCCGCGAGCCGCGCATGCACCACGTGTACTCCAAGGTGATGTGCTGGGTGGCGGTCGACCGCGCCATCCTGCTCGCCGACCTGCTGGAGGCGGGCGACCGGGTCGAGGGCTGGCGCGCGGCGCGCGAGGAGATCCGCGAGACGGTGCTGCGGGAGGGCTGGAACGAGGAGGCGGGCGCGTACACGCAGGCCTTCGGCTCCACGACGCTGGACGCCTCGGCGCTGATGATGCCCATCGTCGGGTTCCTGGCCGCAGACGACCCCCGGATGCTGGCCACGATCGACGCCGTCGCGGCCCGCCTGGTGGACGAGCACGGCCTGGTCTACCGCTACCGCGCGGACGACGGCCTGCCCGGCCGGGAGGGCGCGTTCCTGCTCTGCACGTACTGGCTCGCCCAGGCCCTGGCGCTGGCCGGGCGGGTGGAGGAGGCCCACGTGGTGTTCCGCCGGGCCGCCGCGTTCGTCAACGACGTCGGCCTGCAGGCGGAGGAGGTCTGCCCCCGCACCAGCGAGCTGCTCGGCAACTTCCCCCAGGCGTTCAGCCACATCGGCCTGGTCAACGCCGCCTGGGCGGTCTTCGAGGCCCAGCGCCCCACCTCCTCGTGCTAGCGCCCGGGTCCCGGGCCGGCCGTCCGGCCCCGGGCTCTGGCTGCCCGGGCCGGTCCCGGCTCCCGGGCCCAGGTCCCGGCAACCCGGGCCCACCCCCGGTTCTCGAGGTGGGGCCGGACCCCGGCGGGCTCGCTTCAGAGTTGACTTATATAAGTCGCTGGGAAAAAATGATCGTATGCACGCCTTCGACGTCCTCGGCGACCCGGTGCGGCGCCGGATCCTGGAACTGCTCGCCGGCGGCGAGCGGGCGTCCGGCGAGATCGGCGCGGTGGTCCAGCGCGAGTTCGGCATCTCCCAGCCGGCCGTGTCCCAGCACCTGCGCGTGCTGCGCGACAGCGGTTTCACCAGGGTGCGCGCCGAGGGCACCCGGCGCCTGTACGCCGTCGACCCCGGCCCGCTCCAGGAGGTCGACGAGTGGCTCGGCCGCTTCCGCCAGTTCTGGACCAACCGCCTCGACGCCCTGGGCACCGAGCTGCGCCGCGGCCGCCGCGAACGCGCCCTGACCGAGGAGACCGCCCCCGCCCCCGGCCCCGCGGACGCCTGACCCGGTCTCGGGGCTCAGCCCTGGCCGGCCTCCCGTGCCGTCCGCTCCAGGCGGTCCCGGTAGGTCTCCCACCACGCCGGGTCGCGCGTCGCCAGGTTGTCGTTGTCCCGGCGCAGGCCGGCGGCCCCGTCGACGAGTTCGCGGACGATGTCGGCGTGGCCGGCGTGGCGGTTGGTCTCGGCGATCACGTGGGCCAGGATGCGGTGCAGCGTCACCTGACGCCGGTCCTCCGGCCACCAGGGCACCCGGCCGGGTGCCTCCAGCGCCAGTGCGTCGATCGTCGCGTCCGCGTGCGCCCACACGCGCTGGTACAGCGCGACGATGTCGTCGCGCGACTCGTCGGCGGTCGCCCACATGTCGGCGTTGGGCTCGGCGTCGTCCGCCATCCACGGCAGCGGCTCGGGGAACGGCCGTGCGAAGGTGTCGCCGAAGTACCCCGCCTCCACCCCGGCCACGTGTTTGACCAGGCCCAGCAGGTTGGTGCCGGTGGGCGTCAGCGGACGGCGGAGATCGTACTCCGAGAGCCCTTCGAGCTTCCACAGCAGGGCTTCACGGGCGGTCCGCAGGTATTGGCGAAGATCCGACTTCGGGTCCCATTCGGTCATGCGGACATCCTGGTACCTCTGTCGGCGCGGAGCGACGTGCTTTCGCCGGCGACGCTCCGGCGCGCCGGGTTCTCAACCGGGGCCGGGGTCGCCGCCGGGGCGGTGGGAGGGGCCGTGCGGGTCGGCGCAGTGGTGCGTCTGGCGGCCGATGGTCAGCACCTCGGGGGTCGCGTGGTCGACCTGCAGGGTGGTGTGTTCGATGCCGTACTCGTCGTGCACCAGGCGCTCGGCGGCGACGCGGACGGCGTGGCAGTCGGCGCCCGGCGCCACCAGGATGTGCGCCGACAGCGCGGCGTAGCCGGAGGTGACCTCCCAGATGTGCAGGTCGTGCACCTCGACGACCTGCTCCAGCGCGGCCGTCCTGCGCCCGATCTCGGCCGGGTTCATCCCCGCGGGCGCGGCCTCCATGAAGACGCGGCCGGAGTCGCGGACCAGGCCCCAGCCGGCCTTGAGCATGAGCGCGGCGACCACCAGCGCGGCGATCGCGTCCGCCCGGCTCCAGCCGCTCAGCCAGACGACCAGGCCGGCGATCGTGGTGGCCACGAAGGCGTACAGGTCGTTGAGGATGTGCTGGAAGGCGCCCTCGACGTTGAGGCTGGCGCGGTTGGCCTTGCTGAGCAGCCAGGTGGCCGCGATGTTGACGGCGATGCCGGCCAGGCCGGTGACGACCACGTAGAAGCCCTCGACCGGCAGCGGGTCGATGAGGCGCTGGATGCCCTCGTACACGAAGTACGCGCTGAGTAAGAGCAGGGTGATGCCGTTGACCTGCGCGGATATGATCTCGGCGCGCTTGAGGCCGTAGGTGAAGCCGCCCTGCGGCGGGCGCTGCGCTATGCGCATCGCGATCAGCGCGAAGACGATGGCGACGGCGTCGGTCAGCATGTGGCCGGCGTCGGAGATCAGCGCCAGCGACTGGGCGACGACGCCGACGACGACCTCGACGGCCATGAAGCCGACGATGAGGGCGAGCGCGCCGGTCAGGTAGCGGCGGTCGGCGTCGACGCCGACGGTGTGCCCATGACCGTGCCCGTGGCCGGGGGAGTGCCCGGACACGCTCGCGCCCTGCGCCTGCGGCCGGACGGTCTCGTCACCCATCGCCGCGCTCCGCCTCCGTGTGCCTGGCGTGGGTGATCGCCAGGTCGAACAGCATGCGCACGTGGGAGTCGGCGAGCTGGTAGTACGCCATGCGCCCGGAGCGACGGACCTTGACCACGCGGCGCATCCGCAGCATGCGCAGCGCGTGCGAGGCGCCGGACATGCTCTGACCCGTGGCCGCCGCGAGGTCGCACACGCACATCTCGCCGCCCTCCAGCAGCGCCGCCATCATGCGCAGCCGGGCCGGGTCGGCGAGCAGGGCGAACACCTGTGCCAGATCCTGCACGGTCTCCTCGGAGGGGAGACTCCGCCGCACCGAGGAGACCCGGTCGGCGTCCACCACCGGGGTGGAGCAGGCGTCCGGGTCCATGACTACGACATTTGCACGATCGTTCATATATCGAAGTGTAGGGAGAGTGGCGCCCCGCTGTCGAGCCCGGCCCGCGCACCGGGGGCCGTGCCGGGGGTGCGTCGGGGGGCGCGGCGCCGTCCCGGGGAGCGGCGCCGCGCCGGAGCCCGGGCCCGGCGGCACGGGCCCGGGCCGTCAGGGTCGCCGGGCGGGGGTCACAGGGGCGTGAACGCGCCGGTCTCGGGCCGGTAGTTGGAGACGACGCCCGTCTCCACCTCGTAGAACCAGCCGTGCAGGCGCAGCCGGCCGCCGGCGAGACGACGGGCGACGCGCGGGTAGCGGCGCAGCTTCTCGAGCTGGGCGACGAGGTGGGCCCGGCCGGGGTCCTCGTCGCCGCATGCCGGCGCCTCGCGCCAGCGGTGGGTCTGCAGCAGCCACCAGCGTGTGGTCGGCGCCGAGCGCAGTGTCCAGGACCGGACCCGGCCCTGCGCGGCCCCGCATCGGGTGTGGCCGCAGACGATGACGTCCTCGACGCCCAGGATGTTGACGGCGTACTCGATGGTGGCGCCCTCGGCGGTCAGCCTGCCCAGGCGGTAGGGCGGGATGACGTTGCCCGCGGTGCGCAGCTCGAACAGCTCGCCGGGGCGGGCCCCGGTGATCAGGGAGGGGATGACCTGCGCGTCGGAGCAGGTGATGAACATGGCCTGCGGGGAGGCGCCGCCGACGGTGGCGGCCGCCTGTTCTCGTTCGCCGTCGAGCCTTTGGTGGAACGTGCGGGCATGGTCGATCAACGACTGCATGGATGACTCCTCGATGCTGGGGACCGGTGGTGAACAGGGCAGGGCGCGAGCGCGCCCGGGCTCCGCGGCGTCGCGGAGACTCGCCTGATCAGCAGCGGAACACCGGCAGCCGCGGCCCCGTGGGCCGTGGCCGGCGCAGGGCGGTGGCGCCCGCCACGGGCATCCGGGACGTCGTGTACGACGCCCCGGCCGGCCGCCACCGGTGCGCGGGGTGCGCGCCGTGGCGTGACGGCGGCGGGAGCGGCTTGGTGAGGATCGGCTCGCCCGGGTTCTCCCAGGGTCTCGGGCAGGCGTCGGCGTCCGTGACCGGGGCGTCGCCCGGGAGGGACGCCTGGAGAAGGTGGGCGGCGGGCGGCGTGGCCGCCGGGCGGGGCGGCGGGGCGCCGCCGTGCCCGTCGGGACGGACGAGGTCGTGCAGGAGCAGCACGACGGCCACCACGGACAGCAGGGCGTGCAGGACCGCGCGCACGTTGATACGTCGCTCCGTCAATGCACCGCCCCACCACGTGTAGCATGCAGTTGACTACTGATGGTAGTTGAAGGGTCCTGTTCCGTACATCGGCTGTTTGGCAAAGGTGCTGGTCATGCCCTACGGAGAGAAGATCTCTTGGGCTATGTCCGAAATATCCGAAGATCTAGCTTTGTGGGGCAGAAGGGCGGAAATCGCGATTCCGGCACCCGGGGGCCACGCCGTGTTGTGCCGCCCGTCACCGGGCATCCCTAGCTTGTCGCCATGAGAAGAACCATGATCGGGCTGGGTGCCGCCGTCCTGGCGCTCTGCCTCTCCTCTCCGGCGCTCGCCGACCCCGCCCCCGGCGAGCGCTCCGGCGGTCACGGGCACGGCGACGGCCGCTTCGGCCGCGCCACGCTGACCGCCTTCGCCTCCCTGCCCGCCGAGACCTACGTCCCGGGCAGCGAGCCGTCGGGCGCCCAGCTCGGCACCGAGCCGTCCAACGGCATCACCCCGCCCTTCCCCGGCCAGCCGGTGCAGGGCTTCAGCGGCGTGGCCCGCCGCCACGACGGCACCTTCGACGTGCTGTCCGACAACGGCTACGGCCAGAAGGCCAACAGCGCCGACTTCCTGCTGCGCGTCCAGCGGGTCAAGCCCGACTTCCGCGGCGGCAAGATCAAGGTGCTCGGCGGCGTCGACCTCCGCGACCCCGACCACCGCGTCCCCTTCGCGCTGACCCGCGCCGACCGCCGGCTCACCGGCGCCGACTTCGACGTCGAGTCGATGGTCAGGAACCCCGACGGCACGTACTACATCGGCGACGAGTTCGGCCCCTTCCTGCTGCACTTCTCGGCCTCGGGCAAGCTGCTGCGGGCGCCCGTCGCGCTGCCCGGCGTCCAGGCCCCGGAGAACCCCCATCTCGACGGCGGCACGCCCAACCTGGGCAGCAGCAAGGGCTTCGAGGGCATGGCCCGGGCGGTCGACGGCCGCGCGCTGTACCCCCTGCTTGAGGGCACCGTCACCGGCGACCCCGCCGGCACGCTGCGCATGTACGAGTTCGACCTGCGCAGGCGCGCCTACACCGACCGCCGGTGGGTCTACCGCCTGGAGGCCCCGGCCAACGCCATCGGCGACATGATCTCGGTCGACCGCGACCGGTTCCTGGTCATCGAGCGCGACAACAACCAGGGTGACGCCGCGGCGTTCAAGAAGGTCTTCCTGATCGACGTCCGCGACCGCGACCGTGACGGCGCCGTCGACAAGACCCAGGTCGCCGACCTGCTCGACCTCGCCAACCCGCGCCGCGTCGGCGGCTTCGGCACCACCTTCCGCTTCCCGTTCCAGACCATCGAGGACGTCGTCATCCTCGACGACTCCACGCTCGGCCTGCTGAACGACAACAACTTCCCGTTCTCCTCCGGCCGCACCCCCGGCAAGGCCGACGACAACGAGTTCATCACCGTCCGCCTCACCGGCCGACTCGGCGCCGACCCCCGCGCCTACCGCTGATCCGCCTCCGGCGGGGCCCCGCGTGCGTTCCCCGGGCCCCGCCGAGGTCAGGCGTCTGCCGGGCTCGCCGGGGCGAGGCCGGGCGAGGTGGCGGTGATCCTGGTCCACTCGATGCGCGCCTCGGCGGCGTTGCCGCCCGGCGTGCCCGTGACCCAGTGCATGGCCTGCGGGTTCTCCCTGCTGTTCTGCACGACCCAGGTGGCGCCGGTGTCGGCGCCGTCGCGGTGCAGGCGGGCCACCCCCGCGCTGTCCACGGTGACCTTCCAGGTGGCCGCCGCCCCGGCGGTGGGCGAGGAGTAGACCCGCTCCCAGACGGCCGAGCCCTTCCGCATGGTCCAGACGCCGCCGCGCTGCACGGTGAGCATCAGCCGCACCTGGCCGTTCGCGATCTTGGTGCCGAGGCTGACGCCCGCGCCGGTGCCCGGGTCGAGCGCGCTGTCGTCCACCACGCGCCCGCGGAACTCCAGCGTGAAGTCGCAGCCCGTGGTCACGTCCAGGCCGATGGAGGCCTTCGACACCTGGCCCCGCGTGCTGCGCAGCCGCAGCAGCCCGCCGGAGACCTCCGCCGCGCCGCCCGCGGCGTCCAGGCTCCAGCCGCCGAGCGTGTCCCAGGTGCTGCTCGCGACGTCGTCGGCGACCTGGACCAGCTCCACCAGCGCCCGCGCGGGCGCGGCCGCGGTGCCCGACGCCCACACCGCCACCTGCGGCGCCTCCCGGGAGGCGGCGACGGTCCACCGGGCGCCGGTCTCCGCGCCGTCGCGGTACAGCGCGGCCCGCCCCTGGGCGTCCACGACGACCTGCCACAGGTGGGACGAGGCGGTGCCGACGGGCGTGGCGTCGACGCGGCTCCATCCGGCGGCGCCCTGGACGAAGGAGTGGACGCCGTCGGGCTGGACGGCCAGCATCAGCCTTCTCATGCCGGTCGCCACCTTCAGCGCGAGCCCCGCGCCCGCCCCGGTGGCCGGGTCGAGCCGGGAGTGCGCCTCGACCCGCGCCCTCATGGTCGCCATGAACCCCCCGGACGGCCCGTAGCGGTGCACGACCCCGGAGAACCCGGGCGCCTCCGCCGTGGAGAGGGCATCCGTGGGCGGGACGGGAGCCCGCGCGGCGTCCGTGGCCGGGCCGGCCGGCACGACCGCCGGGGCGGGGCCGGCGGACGCGGGGCCGGCGTTGGCCAGGCGCAGGTGGCCGCGCGCGTCGAGCTCCACGGTGCCGCCGCCGGGCGAGGGCGTCCAGCCGGCCAGGCCGTCCCACCCGGGGCCCACGCCGGTGAAGACGGTGGACAGGTCGACGCGGGCGACCTTGATGTTGGTCTGGTTGTGCTCCCAGACGACGTGGAACCGGCCGGGCTCGTACTCGTCGGCGCTGGCGTAGACGTCCCAGCCGCGCGCCGCGCCCCGCGTCAGCCGGGGGCCGTCGGCGAACAGCCGGCCGGGCCCCCACGGGGCGCCCGGCCGCCTGACCTTGTAACACAGCACCTCGCGGTACTGGTCGGGCTTGCTGTCGCCCGGCCCGGTGAACGGCCCGGCGAGCGTGTTGTAGATCGTGAGGTAGCGGCCCTCGGCGTCCCTGGCGAAGAACGGCTTGACGTAGTAGTTGGGCAGGTCGCGGTCGAGCGTCAGGGGCGACCAGGTGAGGCCGCCGTCCCGGCTGGTCGCGGTGGCGGCGTAGACGGCGTTGGCGCGGTAGTGCGCGTCGCGCTGGGCCGCCGAGGAGCCGCCGGTGAGGTCGAGCGTGCGCGTCACCATGAGCAGCGTGCCGGGGTCGTCCTGCGCGACGACGACCTGCGGCTCCTCGACGCCGATGCCCGGGGGGTTGGCCGCCAGGCCGCCGGAGACCCAGCGTCTCAGGTCGGCCGACCGCAGCACGCCCGCCCGGGTGGCGCCGTCCAGCTCGCGCCAGTAGGGGATCAGCCAGACGCCGTCGTGCCACAGCGGCTTGCCCGCCACCACGACGCCCCTGCGGTTGGCCGGCACGTCCACGGTGACCGGGAAGTCGGCCCAGGTGCGCCCGCCGTCGGCGCTGCTCTTGACCACCATCGTGGTGGGGAACCCGTCGACCTGGCCCGCGGCGTCGCGGTCGGCGGAGACGGCGACCCGGCCGATCAGGGCGTACAGGGTGCCGGCGTCGTTGAGGAAGATCACGTAGTGGTAGCGGTGCGTGGCGGTGGCCGCGGCCAGCGTGCCGGTCGTCCAGGTGGCGCCGCCGTCCTCGGAGCGGGCGTAGAGGATCGAGCCCTGGTCGTTGGGCGTCGGGTCCCGGGAGTCGCGCACCCCCGCCCGCCAGCCGACCACGAGCCGCCGCGCGTCCAGCGCCGCGATGTCGGGCACCCGGTTGCCCTCGTGGGCCAGTTCCCCGCGCGCGTCGCGCTCGACGGCCCCGTAGACGGTGACCGGGTCGCTCACCGCGGCCCCGACCACGTCGGCGTCCGGCCACGACCGCGCGCGGCCGGCTCCGGGGGAGGTGGGGGCGTTCATGATTTCCAGCGAACCGGAGGCCCGGCACGCGCCGCAACCGCCTTCACCCGGTGTTCACCTGATGTCGGCCCCGCCGCCCGGTGGCGGGCACGGCGAAGCCCGGGCCTCGTCGGACGAGACCCGGGCCGTCACCTAGTGGCTTTCGCCGTCGGTCAAGGGCTGGTGCAGGTGAGCGTGGGCGAGCCGGCGGTGCCGGACGCCACGAACCCGAACGTCGTGCTGCCGTTGGGCGCCACGCTGCCGTTGTGGCCGGCGGGCCTGACCGTGATCTGCGAGCCGCTGATCGAGTGCGTGCCGTTCCACAGGCTGTTGATCGTGGTGCCGCTCGGCAGCGTCCACTTCACCGTCCAGCCGCTGATCGCGCTGGTGCCGGTGTTGCGCACCGTCACCTCGGCCTGGTAGCCGCCGGACCAGCCGCTGGAGCTGATGGTGCTGGAGCAGCCGCCGGGCCCGGAGGTGGGGGTGGGAGTGGGCGTCGGGTCGGGATCGGGGTCGGGGTCGGGGTCCTGGCCGTTCGGGCCGACACCGGTGACCTGGCCGTTGCCGCCGTCGAAGACGACGTCGGAGCAGTTGTAGAACGTCTCCTGGCTGTCGGACCGCTGCCACACCGAGTAGATGATGTGACGGCCGCTCTTCCCGGAGGGAAGCCTGGCGTTCCAGTAGTAGTAGGAGTCGTTGCTGCCCGGGTTGCCGACGCTGGGCGGGTCGACGGCGTTGTAGAAGGGCTGCGACTCAAGGTCGCTCCAGGCCAGCGCCCGCGTCGGGCTCCAGCTGTCCTTGGTGATGTAGGTGCGGAACGAACCCGGGTGGGCGGCCCACTTGTTGTAGCGGAACTGGATCGAGGCACCGGCGGTCAGGTGCGTCACCGGCCAGTCGTTGCGCGCCAGGTCGAAGCCGCTGAAGTTGTACACCGAGGCCGCGCCGCTGCACAGCTTGCCGTCGGGGATGAAGCCGCTGGTGCGGCCCGCTCCGTCCGAGCGCAGGACGGCGAACCAGTTGTACAGCGAGTTGGTTCCGCTCTGCGCGACGGCGGCCGCGCAGGCCGGGTTGTTGGGCTGGACGGCTCCGTTCTGGCCGATGCCGTCCTTCCAGCACAGGTATGTACGGCTGCCCGGCACCATCATGGCGCCGTGGGCGGATGCCGAGCTCGGCAGCAGCACGACCATGAGAATGGCCGCGAGTACGGCGGCGCCACCGGTGAGGCTGAACTTTTGTCGCTTTCTCATCCGAAACCTTTCGAGGGGGCTACGACATGGGTCCCCGGCGGTCACCGCACGCGCGTCGCGGCAGCGCGCCCTGGACGCTCGAGTACGTCAGGACGTCAAAAGCACGTGGGGTATCCATCGGGGACCCGGTGAAGTAACCGGTCGCCGCCGTGGGCGAACTGCCGCCGACTGCCGACCAGCGATGCGAAAGCGCTTACGCCCTACGAACTGTAGGTCGCCGCCGCCACAAGGGAAATCACCGCGTTTTTCTCCGCGATGTGACCTGAGGCGCTCGGGGCCGTAACCGCAGGTCACGGAGGTGATGCGAGGTTAACGGCCTCAGGTGCCCGATGAAAGCGCATGAAATTTTCGTAACCGGCGGCTCTTCCGGGCGTCTTCCGGCGGGGCCGGCCGCGTCGCCCGCGGGGGCGCGGATCGGTCAGGATGGGGGCGTGGACGTGCGCCCTGTCTCGCCGTCGGCTCTGGTGGAGGAGCTCGCCGACCGTGTCGCCGCCGTGCCCGGCGGGGGGTGGGCCCGCGTCGCCGTCGACGGCGCGCCCGCCGCGAGGCCCGGAGAGCTGGCCGACGCGCTGGTGGGCCCGCTGCGGCTGCGGGGGCGCGAGGTGCTGCGGGTGTCGGCGGCCGACTTCCTGCGGCCGGCGTCGCTGCGGTTCGAGTTCGGGCGCGACGATCCTGACTCCTTCTACGCCGACTGGCTCGACTACGGGGCGCTCGACCGCGAGGTGCTCGGGCCGCTGGAGCCCGGCGGGCCGGGCAAGGTGCTGCCGGCGCTGTGGGACGCCGTGGCCGACCGGGCGACGCGGGCGCCGTACGTGACGCTGCCCGCGGGCGGGGTGCTGGTGCTGGACGGGGCACTGCTGCTCGGCCGCTGGCTTCCGTTCGAGCTCACCGTCCACCTGTGGCTCTCGCGCCGCGCGCTGGAGCGCCGCACCCCCGAGGGCGAGCGGTGGACGCTGCCCGCCTACGCCCGCTACGAGGACGAGGTCGCCCCCGTCGCCCAGGCCGACGTGGTGGTCAAGGTCGACGACCCGCGCCACCCCGCGGTGATCACACCGGCCTGACCGGGCGCGCCGGTTGGCGGGCACCGTTCCGCCCGGGGGCGCGCCGCCGGGGCATAGAGCGGCGGTTGGGTATGTTTCAGCAGGTAGAGAGGGCTCACGGGGGACACGGGGGTCTTAGGCATGTGCGGAATCTGCGGATGGGTGGACTTCAGGCTCGATCTTGACGAGGAGGTCGACGCGCTCCGTGCCATGACGGGGACGATGGCGTGCCGTGGGCCGGACGACGAGGGCATGTGGACGTCCTCGCACGGGGCGCTCGGCCACCGGCGCCTGGCGATCATCGACATCGAGGGCGGCCTTCAGCCCATGGTCGCCGAGCACGAGCGCCGGGTCGCCGCCGTCCTGTCCTACAGCGGCGAGGTCTACAACTTCCAGGAGCTGCGCGAGGAGCTGGCCGCCCACGGCCACCGCTTCCACACCCGCAGCGACACCGAGGTGGTGCTGCGGGCCTACGAGGAGTGGGGCGCCGACCTCGGATCGCACCTCAACGGCATGTACGCCTTCGCGATCTGGGACGCCGAGGCCGAGCGGATGGTCCTCGTACGCGACCGGCTCGGCATCAAGCCGCTGTACTACTTCCCCACCCCCGACGGCGTCCTGTTCGGCAGCGAGCCGAAGGCCATCCTGGCCAACCCGCTCGCGCGCGCCCCCGTGGTGGACGCCGAGGGGCTCAGGGAGCTGCTGGGGTTCGTCAAGACCCCCGAGCACGGGATCTACCAGGGCATGCACGAGGTGCGGCCCGGCGGCGTCGTCCAGATCGACAGGAACGGCGTGTCCACCGACCGCTACTGGAAGCTGGAGGCCGAGGAGCACCCCGACGACCTGCCGCAGACCATACGCACCGTACGCGGGCTGCTGGAGGACATCGTCGAGCGCCAGCTCATCTCCGACGTGCCGCTGTGCACGCTGCTGTCGGGCGGGCTCGACTCCAGCGCGGTCACCGCGCTCGCCGCTCGGGCGCTGCGCGGGCACGGCCAGGGCGGGCTGCGGTCGTTCTCGGTGGACTTCGTCGGCTACGCCGAGAACTTCAGCCCGGACGAGATGCGCGACACCCCCGACACGCCCTACGTCCACGACCTCGTGCGGCACCTGGAGGGCCTCGGGGTCGCGCACAAGGACATCGTCCTGGACTCCGTCGACCTCATGGACCCCGGGGTGCGGGCCGCGGTGCTGCGCGCGCGCGACGTCCCGTTCGGCATGGGCGACATGGACACCTCGCTTTACCTGCTGTTCGCGGCGATCAGGACCCAGTCGACGGTGGCGCTGTCGGGGGAGTCCGCCGACGAGGTCTTCGGCGGCTACCGGTGGTTCCACGACCCCGAGCCGGTGCACGCCGGCACCTTCCCCTGGCTGGCGGCGCCGGGCAACACCCGCTACACCGCGTTGACCGACATCCTGCGCGACGAGGTCGCCGCCGAGCTCGACCTGCCCGCCTACCGCGCCCGCCGCTACCGCCAGGCGCTGGACGAGGTGCCCCGCCTGCCCGGCGAGAACGGGCTGGAGGCCCGCATGCGGGAGATCTGCTACCTGCACCTCACCCGGTTCGTGCAGATCCTGCTCGACCGGAAGGATCGCATGAGCATGGCCAGCGGCCTGGAGGTCCGGGTGCCGTTCTGCGACCACCGGCTCGTGCAGTACGTCTTCAACACGCCGTGGTCGATGAAGACGTTCGACGGCCACGAGAAGAGCCTGCTGCGGGCGGCCGTGCGCGACGTGCTGCCGAGGTCGGTGGCCGAGCGCCGCAAGAGCCCCTACCCCTCCACCCAGGACCCCGGCTACGAGAAGGCCCTGCGCGCCGAGGCGGCCAAGCTGCTCGAACGCGGCGGCGGGCCGGTGGCCCAGCTCGTCGACCTCGGCAAGGTGCGCCGCCTGCTCGACCTGCCCCAGGAGTCCGCGGGCCACACCGACCACCGCTCGGCCCTGGAGGGCTTCCTGCAGTTCGACTCCTGGCTGGAGACCTACCCGGTGCGCCTCAGCCTCTGACGGCCGTCACACCCGGTCGCCGCGCCCGGCCGCCACGCCGGGCGGCCGCGCGGCGTACCGGGGTCTCGGCGTACCGGGGTCCCGAGGGCCGTGCGATGGTCAAGGGCTGGACGACCGTCCGTCAGGCCCCGTCCGTCAGGCCCCGGCCGCCAGCGCGGCGTCCAGGCGGTCTCCGCAGGCGGCGAGCAGGATCCGCGCCGCGCGCGCGTCCAGCTCGCGCTCGATCATGACGACGGCCGTCTTGACCTCGTTGCCCGCCGCCTCCAGCGTGCGGCGCGCGACGCCGGTGTCCGACCCGGTGATGTCCGCGACGATCCGGGCCGCCCGGTCCACGAGTTTGGCGTTGCCGGCCGACACCTCGATCATGTGGTTGCCGAAGGTGCGCCCGCACCTGATCATCGAGATCGTCGAGATCATGTTGAGCACCAGCTTCTGCGCCGTGCCCGCCTTGAGCCGGGTGGACCCCGTGAGCACCTCCGGCCCGACGACGACCTCGATCGGGTGGTCGGCGGCCTGCGACAGCGGCATGCCCCTGTTGCACGCCAGCCCCACCGTCACCGCGCCCAGCCGGCGCGCCTCGGCCACGGCGGCGACCACGAACGGCGCCCGCCCGCTGGCGGAGATCCCCACCACCGCGTCACCCGGCCGCGTCCCCGCCGCCCTGATCGCGGCGGCCCCGGCCTCGGCGTCGTCCTCCGCGCCCTCGACGGAACGCGTCAGCGCCGCCGGGCCGCCGGCGATGATGCCGCGCACCAGGTCGGGGTCGGTCCCGAAGGTCGGCGGGCACTCCGAGGCGTCCAGGACCGCCAGCCGCCCCGACGTCCCGGCCCCCACGTAGAACAGCCGCCCGCCGTCCCGCATGCGTGCGGCGATCGCGTCGATGGCCGCCGAGATCTCCGGCACCGCCCGTCCCACCGCGCCCGGCACCGTGGCGTCCGCCGCGTTCATCAGGCGCGCGATCTCGTCGGTCGGCAGCCGGTCGATCTGCCGGGAGCGCGGGTCGCTCTGCTCGGTCGTCGCCAGGGCCGTGAGTGGAAGAGTCATGACACCTCATACTTCGAAAGATGATCGGGTCGGGCCTCGCGGTCGTCCCGGCACCGGAAGGGGACGCCGGAGTCGGGCGCGGGGGTGGCTTCGGGCACGCCACTCGTCGCACCGTCGTGGTGCTGGTCTCGTTCCGGCGCCGTCACGCCGCCTCCGGACGGCGTGCGGGGCGCCGTCCCGCGGCGGCCGGGCCGCCGGACGTCTCCGGGTGGTCGCATGTCAGGTCAGGGCCCGCCGGTACAGCCAGAAGACCCGCTGAACCCGGGCCCCGGCCGCCCGGGCGTAGAACCGGATCGGGCCCACCCAGGCGATCTGGGTGCTGCGCTGGCCGGCCGCAGCCTGGTCGCGAAGGCACTGGCGCAGCAGCACCCGGCCCACCCCCAGCCCCCGGGCCTCCTCGGCGGTGCCCATCGGGCCGAACCACGACGGGCGCACGCCCCAGGCGGCGAAGCCCAGGATCCGGCCGTCCCTGACGGCGTAGTGGCATCCCTGCGCGTGTTCGGCCTCCCACGCCCAGGAGTCGTTCCACTCGCGCCTGGCGAACGCGGCGACCTCCTCGCGCCCGCCCCGGGGGGCGGTGTGCACGGTGACGCCCACGGCGGCCAGGCGGGCCAGGTCGCCGGGGTCGGGCGGCACCACCCGGGGCAGGTCGGCCGTCATGTTCCAGGCGGTGCGGTACCGCTCGTAACCCTGGCTCTCGGCCAGGCAGACGGCCGGGGTGTAGCGCACGTCGACGCCGGGCCAGGCGTAACAGGGCGGGTTGCCGGCGATGCGGGCCTCGCGGGCGCCCCGCTCGCGCAGCCACGCCTCGGCGGCCGTGAGCAGCGCGCGGCCGGTGCCCCGCCCCTGGGCCGAGGGATGCACCGCGATCAGGTCCACGTGACCCACGCCCTCGGCGGCCATCGAGGCGAACACCACGCCGCTCAGGGCGGGGGTCACCAGGGCGGTCCACTCGCGTCCGGGCGGCGGGCCGGTCAGGTGGGTGACCACCCGGGCCGCGTCGGCGGCGTCGAAGGTGAGCGCGGCCGCCGCGACCCGGCCGGCCGCGTCCAGCTCGGCGGGCGACGCCGGGCGGATCGCGCCGGCACGGGCGGCGCCCGAGCCCGCGTTCCCCCCGCCGCCGGGCCGCGTGCCCGCCGGGCGGATGTCGCCGGGTCCGGTGTCGGTCACGCGACCGCCTCGACGGGGATGACGCCCCGGGGCCGGGGGTGGTAGCACGCGTGCTCGTGGGAGACGTCCAGCCCATGGACGAGCGACGGGCGCTCGCCGTCGCAGCGGTCGGTGCGGAACGGGCACCGGCGGGCGAACAGGCAGCCGGAGTCGCCCTGCCGCTCGTCGAGGGCCTCGGTCGGGACCACCCGCTCCTCGCCCGGCCGCTCCAGCCCGTGCAGCACGGGGGTCGCCGACAGCAGCGACTGCGTGTACGGGTGGACGGGTGCGGAGATCACCGTCTCCGTGGGCCCCCGCTCCACCACCTGGCCCCGGTACAGGACGTACAGCTCGCTGTCGTCCCCGATGTACCGGGCCGTGGCGATGTCGTGGGTGATGAACAGCAGGCCGATGTCGAGCCGCTCCCGGAGGTCCCTCAGCAGGGCCAGGATGCTCAGCCGCATCGACACGTCGATCATGGACACCGACTCGTCGGCGACCAGCATCTCCGGGTCCACGGTCAGCGCGCGGGCGATGACCACCCGCTGGCGCATGCCGCCCGAGAGCTGGTGCGGGTAGCGCCCGAGGACGTAGCCGGGGTCGATGCCCACCAGCGACAGCAGCTCCTCGGCGCGGTCGTCCACCCACGAGCCTGGGCGTTTCGTGTGCCGCGCCCGCAGCTCCAGCGGCGCGGTGAGCGTCTGCTGGATGGTCCGCGTCGGGTTGAGGGCCGAGTACGGGTCCTGGTGGATGAGCTGGATCCTGCGGAAGAACGGCTGCCGCCGCTTGGGCGACAGCGGCGACATGGGGGTGCCGTCGATGACGATCTCGCCGGAGTCGTAGGTCTCCAGGCCCGCGACGATGCGGCCGAGGGTCGTCTTGCCGCACCCGGACTCGCCGATGAACGACACGGCCCCGCCCCGGGGGACGGCGAAGTCGATGCCGCGCAGCGCGGGGACGTCGCGGCCGGCGAGCATGCCGCCCCGCTGCCGGTAGGTCTTGGTGACGCCGGTACCGGTGATCACGTGAGCTCCTCCCGTCCTGTCCGATGGTTCGCCGTATCGAGGCGGTGCGGCCCGTACCCGGCCGTCTCCGCCCGGTCGTGGGCCTGCTCGACCGCGTGGCAGGCGACGGTCCGCTCGCCGTGGGTCACCCGGGGCGGGTCCACCGTCTCGCAGACCGCCATCCGCTCCGGGCAACGCTCGCGGAACACGCACCCGCCCACCGGCAGGGTGCCGAGCGTCGGCGGCCGTCCGGGCAGGGCCCGAGCCTCCGACGGGTCGCCCGACAGGCGGGGGATCGCCCGGATCAGCCCCTGGGTGTAGGGATGGGACGGCGCGCCGAGCACCCGCATCGTCGGCCCGTGCTCCACCACCCGCCCGCCGTACATCACGGCGAGGTGGTCGGTGACCTCGGCGGCCACGCCGATGTCGTGGGTGACCATCAGCGTCGTCAGGCCGCGCTCCTGGTGCACCTCGCGGACGATGCGCAGGATCGTCGACTGCGTGATCATGTCGAGGGCCGTCGTGGGCTCGTCCAGGATGACCAGATGCGCGTTGAGCACCAGCGCCAGCATGATCCCGACGCGCTGGCGCATCCCCCCGGAGAGCTGGTGCTGGTGGGAGTCCAGCACCCGGCCGCCGTCCAGGCCCATGCGCTCCAGCAGGGCGCGGGCCTCGCGCAGCAGCGCGCGCGGGTCGGCCACGCCGTGGGAGCGGCCGAGGTCCAGCACCTGCTTGCCGACCGTCTTGAGCGGGTTGAGGGAGTTCTGCGCCGCTTGGAAGACGTACCCCAGGTGCCGCCCGCGCGCCCGGCGCAGCTCCTCGCCGGCGAGCCCGACGACGTCGCCGAGCCCGTCGATCTCCACGCTGCCGCTCGCGATGCGCCCGGGGGGCTGGACGGCGTTCAGCAGCGACAACGCCAGCGTCGACTTGCCCGAGCCGGACTCGCCGACGATGCCGGTGATGGTGCCCGGCTCGATGGTGAGGCTGACGCCGCCCAGCGCGGGAAGCTCGCCGAGCGGCGTCCGGTAGACGACGGTGAGGTCGCGCACGCGTACGCCCGGCGCCCGCGCGAGGGTCGCCGTGGAGGCGTCGTCGCCGTATCCCTTGAGGTCGATGGTCACGGTGTCAGTCCTCACGCAGCCGGGGGTTGAAGATCTCGTCCATCGCGTCGACGACGAGCACGATGCCCAGGGTGAGCAGCAGGATGGCCAGCAGCGGCGCCAGCAGGTACGGCAGCGCGGCCGGGGTGGTGAGCGCGCCGCCGCCGAAGACGGCGAGGTTGAGCATCACCCCCCAGTTGTTGGACTCGAACGGCAGCACCCCGAGGAAGAACAGCCCCACCTGGGCGTAGATCGCGCCGGTCACCGCGATCAGCACGTTCATCGCGATGTACGGCGCCATGCTGGGCAGCAGCTCGCGCCCGACGATGTGCGTGGACGACAGCCCGAGCCCCCGGGCGGCCTCCACGAAGCCGCGCTCGCGCAGCGACAGCGTCTGCGACCGCACGGCCCGCGCCACGCCGCCCCAGCCGAGCAGGCCGAGCACCAGGCCCATCTCCAGCGGGGACTCGAACTTCCACACCGTCGAGAGCACCAGCAGCAGCGGCAGGCCCGGGATGGTGAGCTGCAGGTCGGTGATCCGCATGAGCACGGTGTCCCAGCGCCCGCGGTGCAGGCCGGCCAGCAGCCCGAGCGTCGTGCCGAGCGCGACCGTGATGATCGCGGTCGCCAGGCCGGTGAGGATGACGTACCGCGCCCCGGTGACCACGAGGGCGAGCACGTCGGTGCCCTCGAAGTCGGTGCCGAAGGGGTGCGCCAGGCTCGGCGCCGCGTACAGCGCGTTGTCGTCACGCGGCAGGTTGGCGGGGTAGAGCAGCGGCCCGACCGTCGCCATGGCCGCGAACAGGGCCAGGATGGCGACCCCCACGACGCGGCCGCGCTTGCGGCGCAGCACGCGCCCGACCCCGCGCCAGAAGGCGCGCCGCGGGGACACGCGGCCGCCGCGCTCGTCCCTGCGCCCCGGCAGGCTGATGGTCAGCGTCACGCGGCGCCTCCCGTCCGCACCCGCGGGTCGATCACGGCGTACAGCAGGTCGGCCGCGATGTTGGCCACGATGATCGCGATCGTCGTCACCAGGAAGGTGCCGCCCATCAGCGCGTAGTCGCGGGTGCCGATGCTGTTGACGAGCAGCAGCCCCAGCCCGGGATAGTTGAAGATCCGCTCGATGAAGATCGCCCCTCCGAACAGCATGCCCAGCGACAGGGCCAGGATCGTGAACAGCGGCAGGATCGCGTTGCGCGCCACGTACCGGAACAGCAGGCCGCGCGACATGCCGCGCAGCTCGGCGGCGAGGATGAAGTCGTCGCCCAGCACGGTGGCCACGCTCGACTTCATCGCCAGCACCCAGCCGCCGTAGCTGGCCAGCGCGTACGTCAGCACCGGCAGCGTGGCGTGGTGGACCAGCGAGGCGAGGTACCCGGCGTTGAAGCCGGGGACGAACTCGACGTCGACCGGGCCGCCGGCGGGGAAGATCGGCCACAGCGTCGCGAAGATCGCCATCATCAGCAGCCCGGTGACGTACTGCGGCACGCCGTGCAGCAGCGAGCCGGAGATCGACAGCACGTCGCCGAGCCGGCCCGAGCGCTTGATGCCGGCGTAGACCCCGAGCGTGACGCCGAGCAGGAAGCTCAGCAGCGTGCCCGCGAGCACCGGCAGCACCGTCCACTGGGCGGCGGCGCCGATCAGCGTCGTGACCTCGGTGCCAGGCGTGCTCAGCGACTGCCCGAGGTCGCCGTGCAGCAGCGCCGTGATGTACCCGGTGTACTGGTCCCACAGGCTGCCCGTGGGCATGAACCCGTACAACGCGGCCGTCATGCGCTGGGCCTCGTCCGGCGCCATGCCGCGCTGGATCAGCGTCTCGTACTGCCCCAGGACGGGGTTGCCGGGGATGTTCCTGATGATCACGAAGCTGACCGTGGTGACGGCCCAGATCATGGCCAGCCCGCGGGCCAGGTGGCCGGCGAACAGGCGGGTGACCGTGCGCGCCCGGGTGCCGCCCCGGGCAGGGAGTAGTCTCATCGCCTCTACTTCTTCTTGATCATGCCGAGTTGCATCCACACGCCCGCGGGGAGCCGCAGCACCTCGCTGTCGGCCGCCGGCCAGCCGGTGTAGCGGGACGTGTTGACGAACTGGGTGTTGACGTAGTCGTAGAGCTGGATCACCGGGAGCTGCTCGTTGGTCAGCTTGGCCAGGGTGCCGACGATGCGCTTCTGCTCCTCGGGCGTCGCCAGGTTCAGCCTGTTGGTCAGCTCGCCGGGGTTGACCCCGGCGACGGTCTCCGGGCCGCCCATCCAGTTGCCCTGCTGCCCCGGCGGCACGTGGGTGAGCCGTCCCGCCAGGAGCTGCCACCCGTTGGCCGAGCCGTACAGGCGCTGGAAGATGTTGTACGGCGAGGGCCCGAGGCCCATCAGCCAGAACCCCATGTCGTACCGGCCCGCCGCCAGCTCGTCCAGGTACAGGATGTAGTCGGCGGAGGTCACCACGGACGCGCTGATCCCGTGGTCGTTGAGCTGGCTGGTGATCGACTTGGCGGCGGCGACCCAGTCGGAGAACGACGCGGGCACGTGGATGCTCACCTTCCACGGCGAGCCGTCGGGCATCCGCCACGTGCCGGCCCTCTTGACCATGCCCGCGGCCTTCAGCTCCCGGTCGGCCTTGGCCGCGTCGACCTTGTACGGCTCCAGCGCGGCGAGCCCGCCGCCGCCCAGCCAGGCCGCCGCCGCGCTGGCGTGGATGCCGCTGGTGGTCACCGCCGGGGTGCCCGCCTCGGGGGAGGCCACCCTCGTGACCTGGGCCCGGTCGATCAGGTAGGCGAGTGCCCGCCGCACGTGCACGTTGTCGTACGGCTTGCGGGCCTGGTTGAAGGCCAGGGACGCCGCCACGGGGGAGTAGCCCTTGCGGATCTCGTTGCCCGGCGTCTGCTTGATGCGGCTCATCACCGCGGCCGGGACGGCCGTGAACGGCGCGCTGTCGAGTTTGCCGGAGACCAGGTAGTTCCAGATCTGCTCGTTGCCGGTGTAGTTGAGGACCTTCACCCGATCCGGCTGGATCCTGGCGGCGTCGTAGAAGTAGGGATTCTTCTTCAGCAGCGCCGCGCCGGGGTTGATCCGCTCCAGCACGAACGGCCCGGCCGAGACGTCCTCGCGGGGCGCGAAGGCGATGACCCGCTGCGCCAGCCCGGTGATCTGGCCCTTGGCCTTCTCGGCGGCCGGGCCCGAGCCCCTGGCGGCGCGCAGCGTCTCCCAGAACCCGGGCGGCAGCAGCGACCCGTAGACGTGCGCGGGAACCACCACGGTCGACAGGACGTTGCGCAGGAACGCGTTGCTGCGGTTCGCACCCTGCGTGATCTTGATCGTCTTCCCGTCGAGCACCTGGATGTCGGCCGCCGCGCCCGCCGCCCCCGCGTTCACCGTGTAGGCGCTGCCGCCCTGGGTGTAGGCGAGCCCGATGGACGTGCGCACGTCCTCGCTGGTGACCGGCTTCCCGTCGGACCACCGCGCCTTGGGCTGCAGGTGGATCACCACCTCGCCCTGGTCGGGCGTGGCCGTCCAGCTCGCCGCGATGCCCGGGTAGAAGGCGTTGGCGTCCGTGAGCCCGTTCTTCGGCCAGGCCAGCGCCATCGCGTCATAGCCCATGAAGGTGCTGCCCGCCGGGTTGAACGGGTTGATGGGCGCCGTCGCGTCGATCTGCTTGGCGCCGTCGATCGTGGTGTAGATCCCCCCGGCATCCGCGGAGTCCACGTCCGAGGCGCCACAGGCGCTGGTGGCCAGCGCCACCGCGGCCACGATCGCTGCGAGTCGCTTCATGCAGGGATGCTCCAGGTCTCCCATCGCTCACTCAGATGGGTACAAGACGGGCTTGGTCACATTTTTCCTCCCGTCACACTACCATGAAGCTTTTTTTGCTAACACCCTCTCACCTGCGAAGACACCTCTATCCGGCCCCACCCGGCCCCAGCCGCCACCGTGCCCAGACACTCTTCCCCCGCATCCCCACCATCCCCGCGCCCCCCGCCGCTCCGGCAAGCCGGGCGAAGGCCGCGCCTCCCGGGAGCCAGGCGGCCGCGGCCGGAGTCCAGGCACCCGCCGCCACCCCCGAGAGCCAGGCCGGCCCCGACTCGTCCGCGAACCCGGCGACCCCCGACTCGTCCGCCAGCGCCTCGACGATCGCCAGCCCGCGCCCGTGCACCGCCTCGACGTCGAGCCTGAGCCGCCGGGGCCGCTCCGCACCGTGATCGCTGACCTGGACCACCAGCTCCCCCTCGCCCGCCCACACCAGAAGCCCGACCGGAGGCTCCCCGTAGGCGACCGCGTTGGCCAGCAGCTCCCCGACCACCAGCACCACGTCATCGGCCAGCCCCCGCAGCCCCCACGACCCGAGCACCTCGCCCACCAGGGCCCGCGCCCTCCCCACCGCCGCCAGGTCGTACGGCACCTCCCAGCAGACGGACCGCGCCCCCGCCTGACGCATCGGTGAGAGATCCGTACCCGGCCACCGCGAATCCCGATCGCCCGTCCGACGCTTCCCCGCTCCACTCCCGACCATTTCGTCCCCTCTTGAGCCGGACATAACTGGTTAATTCGACACTGCCGCCATAGGGATGCTCCTAATGCCATCGAGACAGGCCCTCCGGCGGATTGCCTACTCCTGAAACCGCTTCACACAGTGCCTTCGACCAGCTACGTTGTGCACCGAAAGACCCCCCACATTGCAGGACAGTCCGTAGCGACGCCGTGCTGGTGTGTTGGTGGAGTAGCGATTCACCGTCGGACGGAGAAGAAATGTCCGTACCTGCCGCGCTCGACCCGGCCATCAAGCCGCTTGTTCAGCTCGGCGCGGAACTGCGAAAGCGCAGGAGAATGGTCGGCCTGTCACAGGAACGCCTGGCCGTGCTCATACAATTCAGTCCGAGCCTGGTCGGCTTCATCGAGAGGGGCCAGCGCACGGCCAGCCACAACTTCATGCAGCGCTACGACGACGCCGTCGGCGCGGACGGCGAACTCGTCCGCCTCTGGGCCTCACTCACCCGTGGCGCCAGCCCCATATGGTTCCGCAGCTGGCTGGATGTCGAGCAGGAGGCACACGCCTTGCACTCGTGGGAACCGCTCTACGTGCCGGGCCTACTGCAAACCGTGGACTACGCGAGGGTGGTCATCCGTGGAGAACCCGGCATATCAGAGGCGCAGGTGGAGAAGGCTGTAGCCGCCCGTATGGAAAGACAGGAGATATTCGGTCGAGCGAACCCGCCGATGCTGCGTGTAGTGCTGGACGAAGGTGTTCTTCATCGTCCGATCGGCGGCAAGGAAATCCTGCACGCCCAGCTCGAACGTCTGCTGGAGGCGGCCGAATATCCGAGAATCGGTATTCAGATCATCCCGCTAGAGCTGGGAGTCACGACGGGACTTCTCGGCGGATTCGCCATCGCCCAGATCCCCGGAAGTCCGGATAATGTGTACATCGAATCCGCGACCCACGGGCACGTCACGAGTCGTCCGGAACACGTCCAGGCGATCCAGAGCAGATACGACGCCCTGCGAGCGGCAGCGCAACCCGAGCACGTGTCCCTTGAGTTGATCAGAGAGGCGGAGAAGCAGTGGACCTGAACGAGGAGTTGAAGACGGCCGCGTGGCGTAAGGCGACGAAAAGCGGCTCCAACCAAGGCAACTGCCTGGAGGTCGCCCCCTTGTCCGGAGGGCGCGTCGGCCTCCGCGACACCGAGGCCCCCGACAGGGCGCCCTTCGTGGTGAGCGCTTCGGTCTGGGACGCCTTCGTCGACGGCGCCAAGAAGGGCGAGTTCGACTTCTGAGCCCGTAGCCATGGGCTTGGCGGAGGCATCCCGCGATGGCGGGTTCCGTCAGGTCCGACGGTCGGGCAAAAGCAAAGGCGAGGAGATAGCACTCCTCGCCACTTTCAACGTATAGCGCACGGGGGGGCTTGCGGCAAGACCCGGGTCGTGCCGCAGAATCGGCGGCCGGACACAGCACCGACGAGGTAATGGGGGGCGCGACGTGGGTGTGCCGGCGATGGAACAGTACGTACTGGATCTTCAGGAGGTTGACGAGACGCGGGTCGCGGGCGTGGGCGGCAAGGCCGCGCACCTGGGCGCGCTGTCACGGATCGAAGGCGTCCGCGTGCCGGCCGGGTTCTGCGTGACGACGGCCGCGTTCCGGCGGATCTTGGCGGAGGCGCCGTCGATCGATGATCGGCTCGATCGGCTGTCGCGCCTGAACCCGGACGACCGGGAGGCGATCCGCACGCTCAGCGCGGAGGTCCGCGGGGCCATCGAAGGGACGGCCATCCCGAGCGAGCCGGCGGCGGCGATCACCCGAGAGCTCGCCCGGCTCGGTGGTGAGCAAGCCGCCTACGCCGTGCGGTCCAGCGCGACCGCCGAGGACATGCCGACGGCCTCCTTCGCGGGCCAGCAGGACACGTACCTGAACGTTTTGGGGCCGGCGGCGATCCTCCAGCACGTGAGCCGGTGCTGGGCGTCGCTGTTCACCGAGCGGGCCGTGACCTACCGCCTGCGCAACGGCTTCGACCACCGGCAGGTCCACATGGCCGTGGTCGTCCAGCGGATGGTCCTCCCGGACGCGGCCGGCATCCTGTTCACGGCCGACCCCGTCACGGGCGACCGGAAGTCCGCCACCGTGGAAGCCGGCTTCGGCCTCGGTGAGGCCCTGGTCTCCGGCCTGGTGAACCCGGACGTCTTCAAGGTGCGTGACGGCGAGGTCGTCGCCGAGACGGTCGCCGCCAAACAGCGTGCCCTTCACGCCCTCCCGGGCGGCGGGACGCGGGAGGTGGAGATCGACCCGGAGCGACAGGAGCGGCCGGCCCTGACACACGAGCAGGTCGTGCGGCTCGTACGGCTCGGGCGGCGGATCGAGGCGCACTTCGGCCGCCCGCAGGACATCGAATGGTGCCTGGCCGGCGATGACTTCCAGATCGTGCAGAGCCGGCCGATCACCACGCTGTTCCCCCTCCCCGAGGCGGGCGACGGGGAGAACCACGTCTACCTCTCCGTCGGTCACCAGCAGATGATGACCGACCCCATGAGACCACTGGGGCTGTCGATGTGGCGGCTCACCGCCATGGCGCCGATGCACGAGGCCGGCGGGAGACTGTTCGTCGACGTCACCCGGCACCTGGCCTCGCCCGCGAGCCGCGCCGCCTTCCTGGAGATGATGGGAAAGTCCGACCCGCTGAGCAGGGACGCGCTGGAGACCGTGCTCGACCGCGAAGGCTTCGTCCCGACGCTTCCGGACGCCGGCCCCGCCGGGCCTCCGGTCGGCGGCGCGCCCGCCCCGATCGAGAACGATCCGGCCATCGTCGCCGGGCTGATCGAGCGCAGCCGGGCGTCCATCGACGCCCTGCGGCGCGACATCGCGACCAAGACCGGACCGGCGCTGTTCGACTTCCTGCTGGAGGCCTTCCAGGAGCACAAGCGGGTCCTCGGCGATCCGTCGAGCATGCGGGCGATCATGGCGGGGATGGATGCCACCTGGTGGCTCAACGACCGGCTGGGGGAGTGGCTGGGCGAGAAGAACGCCGCCGACACCCTCACGCTGTCCGCCCCCGGCAACGTCACGTCGGAGATGGGACTGGCGCTGCTCGACGTCGCGGACGTGATCCGCCCGCACCCGGAGGTGGTGGCGTTCCTGCGGGGCGTCGAGGACGACGGCTTCCTGGACGAGCTGCCGAAGTTCACCGGCGGGCCCGAGGCGCGCGACGCCATCGAGTCCTACCTCGACCGGTACGGCATGCGCTGCGTCGGCGAGATCGACATCACCAGGCCGCGTTGGCGCGAACGCCCCGCCACGCTCGTGCCGGTCATCCTCGACAACGTCAGGAACTTCGAGCCGGGCGCCGCCGAGCGGCGCTTCGAGCAGGGACGGCGAGAGGCGCTGAACAAGGAGCGGGAGGTGCTGGAGCGGCTGCGGGCGCTGCCGGACGGGGAGCGGAAGGCCGGGGAGACGAAGCGGATGATCGACCAGGTCCGCACCTTCATCGGCTACCGGGAGTACCCGAAGTACGGCATCATCAGCCGCTACTTCGTCTACAAGCAGGCCCTGATGGAGGAGGCCGAGCGCCTCGTGCGGGCCGGCGTGCTCCTCGACAGGGACGACGTCTTCTACCTCACGTTCCAGGAGTTCCACGACGTCGTCCGCTCGAACCAGGTGGATGACAAGCTGATCAAGCACCGCAAGGACGCGTTCCGGTCGTACCAGGCGCTCACGGCGCCCCGGGTGCTGACCTCGGACGGCGAGGTCCTCACCGGGTCGTACCGGCGCGACGACGTGCCGCCCGGCGCGCTGATCGGCCTGCCGGTCTCCGCCGGGACCGTCGAAGGGCGCGCCCGCGTCATCCTGGACATGGCCAGGGCCGATCTCGAACCGGGCGACATCCTCGTCACGGCCCACACGGACCCGAGCTGGACGCCGCTGTTCGTCGCCGTCGCGGGCCTGGTCACGGAGGTCGGCGGACTGATGACCCACGGCGCGGTGATCGCACGGGAGTACGGCCTGCCGGCCGTCGTCAGCGTGGCCGACGCCACCCGGCTGATCCCCGACGGGCGGCGGATCCGCGTGCACGGAAGCGACGGGTACGTCGAGATCCTGCCCTGACCGGCGCTACTCCGGCGTGCGGGCGCGCAGGGCCTGGATGAACCAGTCGAGCACCGGGGTGAGGGTCTCCGGCGGAGCCCAGCCGTTGATCACCGCAAGGAGGCGGGAGTACTGCTCTCTGCGGGGATCGTTCGCGGCCTCCAGCCGGGTCAGCAGGCGGTGCCGGAGGGCGTCGTCGTCCGGGTGGCCCAGGGCGTGCGCGTATCGGCTCGTCACGGAGGCGACGACGAGGCCGGCCTCAGGGGAGGACGGGGCGATGCCCGCCTCCACTGCCGGGCCGGCCTGCTCGCGGACCATCGCGGTGGAGTCCCGCTGCACGGTCGTGGTGCCGCTCTGGGAGCGGTCGGCCGCGTGATGTTCGGCCATGCGGCGCATGCCGGTGCGGAATCCGGGGTCCTGGGACAGTTCGGCCAGCTCCACCCAGGCCCGCACCTGTTCGGCCTCGGGGTCGCCGGGCAGCTCGGGGGTCATCGTGCGCCTCGCGCCCGCGAAGCGGTGGTCGACGTCCAGGCCGTCGAAGGCGGCGTCGAGGAACTCGCCGATCAGACGTCGGCGCTCGTCCTCGGAGAGCTTGGCGAGCTTGTGCATGAGATCGATCTCCTTCGGGGTGGACCCGCGCTCGGCGACCGCCGTCAGCACCGCGCGCCGCAGGCGCAGGGTCCTGATCTGCACCGCCAGCGCCTCGGCGTGGGCGGCGGCGACGTCGGCGAGCGAGATCTCCCGCTCCACGACCTTGCGGATCGTGGAAAGGTCGAGTCCCAGGTCGCGCAGCGTCCGCACCAGTTCGAGGCGGGCGAGGGCGTCGGCGTCGTAGAGGCGGTAGCCGGCCGGGCTGCGGCCGGACGGGGGCACGATCCCGCGATCGGAGTAGAACCGGATGGCCTTCACCGTCAGCCCCGTCCGCTCGGCCAGCTCCCCGATCGAGTAGAGCCCGTCCCCGTCCATGCCCCCACCCTCCCGCCTCCCCTCAGGGGAGACTCAAGCCCCGCGCCGCCCGGCCGAGAGCACGAGCACCGCCGCCAGCAGCACCACCGCGCCGAGCAGGCCCGGCACCGTGAGCCGCTCGCCGAGGAACCCCACCGCGATCGCCGCCGCCGCGAGCGGTTCCACGAGCGCGACGACCGAGGCCGTGGTCGCCGTGACGGCCCGTAGCCCCGTGAAGAACAGCCCGTACGCCAGCGCGCTCGGCACCAGCCCCAGGTACGCCAGCATCGCGACGACCGTAGCCGGATCGCCACGCCCGGGGAGAAGCCCGGACACCAGCGCGAACGGCAGCAGGCACAACGTCCCCACGACGAAACCGACCAAGGCGCTGCCGAGAGGATCATCCTGGCCACCCTGGGCGCGGTCGCCCCGGGTGAGCGGCGTGGCCGGTGCGCGTCCCATGACACTCCTGGTCAGCAGGGTGGTCGCCGCGTAGGCCACGGCCGACAGCACGGCCAGGGCGACGCCCGCGCCCGGCCGTCCAGCGGCCGGGCCGGTGGCGGCCCCGCCGCCGAGCACCATCAGCACCAGCCCCGCCAGTGCCGAGGCGACGACCAGGACGCCTCGGCCGCCGAGGCGCTCGCCCAGCCAGAGCCGGGAGCCCAGCGCCACGAGGACCGGCCCGGAGCCGAGCGTCACCACCGTCGCGATCGCGACCCCGGCCGACCCCACGGCCGCGAAGTACGCGGTCTGGTAGAGGGCCATCCCGGCCCCCGTCGCGACGAGCCGCATGGGCGCTCGCCGCACCTGCTCGACGAGCGACGACGCGCCCCGCCCGCGCAGCAGCGGCCAGGCCACGCCGAGCGCCAGCGCGCCTCCGGCAAAGCGCCAGAAGGACACCGCCGACGAGTCGAGCCCACTGGCGGAGTACAACACGGCGGCGACCGCGCCGCCCGTCCCCCACGCGGTCGCCGCCACGGCGATGAGGAACACGGCCCTGCCGGACGGCAGGGGACCAACACGAAGCATCTTCGTCTCCAACGACTCGCTGTCCCGATGAGAACTCGCACTCGCGGACAGCGAAGCCACGCCCCCGGGCGGTGCCCGGGGGCGTGGAGGTGGAGCGCGCCGCCCGCTTAGCGGGCGGGCGGCGGCGAGACGTTGAGACGCATGCCGTGGAACCTAACACCGCAGGCCGAGAAGAACGACGACTTATCGGGGCCCACCCCAGGAGGCCCAAGTGGCCGGATATAGGGGCTCACCCAGAAGGCCCGAGTGGCCCGTTATCGGGCTCGCCCCAGGATGCCCGAGTGGAGGGTCATCAGGGCCCCAGTACACCCGGGTGGCTGGTTATCGGGCTCGCCCCAGGAGGCTCGGATGGCCGGTTGCCGGGGTTCGCCCAAGACGCCCGAGTGGGTGGATATCGGAGTCCGCCCTAGTACGCCCGAGTGGCGGCGTGCTCCTCCTCAGGAGTACTGGCCGACCTGGTAGTCGCCGGCGGGCCGCTGGACGATGACGCTGAGGCGGTTCCAGGCGTTGATGAACGCGATGAGAGCCACGAGAGCGCCGAGCTGCTCCTCGTCGTAGTGCTTGGCGGCGTTCGCCCAGGCGTCGTCCGTGACGCCGCCGGCCGCGTCGGCGATGCGGGTGCCCTGCTCCGCCAGTTCCAGAGCGGCGCGCTCGGCCTCGGTGAAGACCGTGGCCTCCCGCCAGGCGGCGATCAGGTTGAGGCGTACCGAGGTCTCCCCGGCGTGCGCGGCCTCCTTGGTGTGCATGTCGGTGCAGTAACCGCAGCCGTTGATCTGGCTGGCGCGGATCTTCACCAGCTCCTGCGTCGCGGCCGGCAGCGCTGAGTCCGCGAGCGGCTTGCCCGCCGCGACGAGGTACTTCAGGGCCTTGCCTGCGACATCGGTGCCGTGAAGGTTCATGCGAGCATCCATGGCGCTCTCCTTAGGTTTGTTCGGTGGCTACACCTCTCTGACCGAACAGCCGGGCAGAACGTGACAGGAACGGATGTGAGGTGCGTCTCCCCGCGTGCACTCGCGGCGGGCCGCCCGCGAATCTGGGATCCGCCGAGCCGTCGCCCCTCCTCATCACGATAGTCCGGGCCACCTCCGGCCCGACTCACGCCCGTGATCGTCGTGTGGCCCATCCTGTGGGCCGTCGTGCGGCGCCGCCCCGGCGCGGCCCGAAGCCTCGACGGCGGCGGTGACGCGGACCCGGCTGCGGCCGTGGCCGTCGCCGTCGCCGTCGGCGCGGAGCGGCCCCGCGTACCTCGTGACATTGACAAGATGAGTGGCGACTCATATTTTGAGCGACAGATCATGAGTGCTGACTCATCTTAGGAGTGCAACGGTGAGCGAAGTAGACGAAGTGGCACTGGCCGGGCCGCGAGAGGCCTTCGAACGATTCCGAGACCACCTGCTGGCGGGCACATCGGCCGGGCTGGAGACGTTCCTCGCCGACGACGCCGTGGTCGAGACCCCGTTCGCCCCGCCCGGCGCCCCCCGGCACATCGAGGGCCGCGAGGCGTTCGCCGCGAGGGCCGTCCCTCAACGAGAGGCGCTCCTGAAGCGCATCCGTTTCACCGCCGTACGCGACGTGATCGTCCACGAGACGGCAGACCCGCAGGTCGCGTTCATCGAGTACGAACTGGAGGCGACCCGCGAACCCGACGGCCTGCGAGCCGCCGCCCCCTTCGCGGTGGTGGTGCGAGTAGAGAACGGCCGCGTCACCCTGTGGCGCGAATACCAGAACCCCACGGCGATGGCCCTGCTCGCGACGGTATGACCGATCGGCCGGTCCTCACGGGCCGCCGCTGACCCGGCCGCGTACTAACGCTTGAATCGTCGCTGACCCGGCCGCGTACTCGCGCTTGAAACCGCCGCGTCGCGGCCGGGCGACCGGGGCGGTCAGGCCCTGAATCTTCATGCACGGCCCCACCCTCGCCGAACCATCCGCCCTGCGTCACGTTGTCGGAGGGACCTGCTTGACTGCTCGGCATGAACTACACGGAGCTGCTGCGCGACGAGCGGAACATCGAGGGCCTCGACCTCTCGGAGACCCCGTTGACCGACGTCCTCGCCGCAGAGCCGTACACCTTCAAAGACTGCGACCTGTCGCGGGCCGATCTGCGAGACGCCGACCTGGTGGGCTACGCCTTCGACGGCTGCGTGCTCGACGGAGCCGACTTCCGCGGCGCCGATCTCGACGGCGCCCGCTTCACCGGCGGCGGCGGCTCCGACATCAAGTTCATCGGCGCCGAGCTCACCGATGCCACCTTCACCAACGTCGACCTCTCCGCCGCCCGCTTCGGCCACGCCCTGCTCACCGACGTCGCCTTCACCGGCTGCCGCATGATCGGCGCCACCCTGTCCGACTCGCGCGGCACCCCCTTCACCCTGACGAGCTGCAACCTCACCATGGCCGACGTCTCCGGCTGCACCTTCCGCAAGCAGACCCTCGACAACATCCGCTTCGACGAGGCCAACCTCGCGGCCTGCGACTTCGCCGGCGCCGTCCTCACCGAATGCAGGCTCAGAGGCGCCCGCCTCCTGGACACCAAGTTCACCAAGACCGACCTCCGAGGCGCCGACCTGGGCACAATCGACGACACCCAACTCCGCACCCTGGCAGGGGCCATAATCAGCCCCGCCCAAGCCGCCGCCCTCCTCGCCGACCGAGGCTTGACGGTCATCTGACTTTCACGAGGTAAACCACCATTTGGGTGGGGTGACCGCGGGGTCGATGACGCGTAACCGGCTAGCTGGAGTCGGGTCGACTCCCCTCAGGGTGATCAACCGCTGGCCGTCCGCGTCCTCCAGTACCTCCAGCGCACCGGGGAGTCCCGCGAGGACCGTCGCGATGGCGACGCCCATACCCGCCAGTCCGGCGTGCTTGTGGGGGTACTCGATTCGGTGTAGTCCGGCGGCTCTGATGGCGGCGACCTCGCGTGGGCGCTGCATCTGTCGGCCGTCATTGGTCAGCACCACATGCAATCCCTCAGCCGCCGCGCGGGGATAGAGCTGCTCGTCACGGGTTCCAGACCACTGTGGCAGATCGAGCAGATGGACGATTTCGTGGCTCAGGATGAAAGCGGTGAGCGCCCGATGGAGCGGGCTGGGCACATTCTCATCCAGCAGCAGCCGCACGTGGTTCCCGGGAAGGGTCGTAACTGTCGACGTAGGCGGCGAAGTCGGCCGCGTCCATCGCGGCCGACGCGGTGACGTTCGGGTAGTAGTCGGAGACCCGCTCGGCGGGCACGCCGTCGCGGAGCAACGCTGCCACCTCGTCGTAGGGCACCCGCGTCCCCTCAATGACCGGGACTCCACCGCGGACGGCGGGATCCACGCTCACGTGCTCGCGGGGCTGGAGAAGATCGGGAATGTGCCGGCCGTCGCGGTAGAACGGGCGCAGGACGTCGATCATCTCGTGGATGACGACATTCGCCTTACGGGTGACAAGGTCGGTCGCCTGGTCGGGCTCCACGAGGTAGATGCTGCTGCCATCGGCGACCAGCCGGTAAGCCGACAGGTGCTCGCGTTCACGCAGATCGCCGCGGAGCGTGTCGAGAGCCCGGCGAATCTTCTGCAACGAGGCGTCGTTGCGAAGCCGCACGCAGGTGCGAAGCGCCACCACATCTCTGAACGAGTACAGGACGGGTCGCACCACGGAGACCTCTGGCACGAGGACGGCCCCGCGGCTCGAACTCGCCTTCCGCCAGTGAGCGAGTTGGCGAAGCGTGGCGCCCGACAGCGCGGCGGCCAGCGGTGGGCTGTAGGACACCGCGGCACCTCCTCGCCCGTCTCGCACCAGTTCCCTGGTCATCATCGCAAACATATTGACGATCTTCGTGGCCTCGTCGCGTGCGCGGGTCGGTTTGCGTGACCGGAACAGGCCAAGTCAGCACTCGGTGTGTTCGTTGGACGGTGGAGGCGGGAGATAGGCCAAGGGTTCGCCCGAGTGGCATGCCGTCACTGGGCGAACGCCCGTTCCAAGCTGGACGTTTCGCTGAACCTGCGGGCTCTGATACTCCGAGAGCGTTTCGTGACCGCCGCCCGGTGCCTGTCTGTTGCCTTCACGTTGGCGTCAACGTTCTAGCGTGGCGCGACGGCCGAGGTCAGGCAGGGCGGACGCGTGGTGGGCGACGCCAGTTCATCGCCTTCGGCCGCCGACCCGGCCGAGCGAAGGAACGACGATGAAGTTCGCCGTCAGCTACAACACCGCCTATCACGGTGTCGACCCCGACAGGATCATCGCTTATGCCCGGCACGCGGAGGCGTGCGGCTTCGAGGCGCTGTACGTGCCCGAGCACATCGCCCTGTACCCCGGTGCGATGTTCGGCGCCTACGAGATGCCGCCGTCCCTGCCGTACGCCGACCCGCTCGACTGCCTGAGCTTCGTCGCCGCGGCGACGAGCACCCTCCTGCTGGGAACGGGCGTCCTGCTGTTGCCGTACCACCACCCGGTGGTCCTGGCCAAGCGCCTGGCGACCATCGACGTCCTGTCCAAGGGCCGGATGCGGCTGCTGACGGTAGGTCTCGGCACCCTGCCCGGCGAGGCCCAGGCGATGGGAGTCGACTTCGCCACCCGAGGCCGCCGCGCCGACGAGGCCATCGACGTGATGCGGCTCCTGTGGGCGGGCGGCGAAGACGGCGTCAGCTTCGCGGGTGAGTTCTTCGCCTTCACCGACCTGTGCCAGTACCCCAAGCCCTACGAGGCCACCCATTTGCCGATCCACATCGGCGGCTCCAGCCGCGCCGCGGCCCGCCGCGCCGGCCGCCGAGGCGACGGCTACTTCCCCGGCGGCGCACTGGACCCCACCGAACGCGCCCTGCAATGGAACCTCGCCCAAACAACCGCCGCCGAAGCGGGCCGCACCACCCAAGCCCTGCAATACACCCGCTGGGCCTCCACCGACCTGACCCCCGCGCAAGCAGAAGCACACGCCGCCCAAGGCGTAACCCGCCTCGTCGTCACCCCCACCACCCCCCACCCAGCCCGACAACACGACGAACTCTCCGCCCTCGCCGACCGCTTCGCCCTCGTCTGACCATCCCGCCTGATACTCCCGCCAGCACGTGGGACCCCGTACCTGGACTCGTCCACGCTGCCGGTGGCCCGGAGCCCGTGACTTGCGCCCACCCCCACAAGAACGGTCGGCAGCCAAGCCGCCGACGTCCGAATCACTCCTCACCGATGATTTGGTATCAGCCCTAATGAGTTCACACCGCGTTTTCTTGGGGGCGAGCGGCGTCCTGAACTGCCGCTATCGGCTACGAGTAACGCTGAGTGGTGTCGCGGAGACGAAAAGCGCGTTGACAGCCCCCGTCAGCCCGATCATGATTGCCGCGTTTGATCACTTTTATGTGTGCTTTATGCGGTCCGCAGGGGCGCGGCGCCGCTAGTCGACGGGGCTTTCCGGAGGAATGGCGTGCGCTTTCAGCGTGCTCAAATCTGGCTGTTCGTGTTCCTTTCCATCGCCTTGCTGGTGTCCAGCATCGGCGTTGTGACCGACCTGGTGTCGCCATCCTCTCCGGATGCTTCCCAGGAGCAGTCGGTGGAGGGGCAGCCGATCAAGAAGGTCGCCGATGTGCGGGGAGTGGAGGACGCGCCTCCCGCAATGGAGCGTTCCGGCGAACCGGTGTGGCCGAAGGCCGGATCGGCCGAGGTGACGTTGGGAGAGAGCCTCACCAAGGTGCCCGACGTCCCCTTGGCGGTGGGAAAGGTGCCCGGCACCGGCTCACCGGGCAAGGTTCGCGTGGAGACGCTGGGGGCCGACACGGCTAAACGTCTGGGCGGGGTGGCGACAGGCGTGCGCGTCACGCGCGCCAACGGCGTGACCGGCACCGGGCGGGTGCGGGTGAGCGTCGACTACGCCGGGTTCGCCAACGCCCATCCGGGCGGATACGCCGCGCGCCTGGGCCTGGTGCAGATGCCCGCCTGCGTACTGGCTGCCCGTCCCGACTCCGCCTGCGCGAAGGCCGCGGAGAGGGCACGAATGATCCCCGTGCGGAACGACCTGGCCGGACGGCGGCTGGTCGCGGATGTAGAGGCGGCGCCGGGCGCGTCCCAGACGGACGGAAACGTCTACGTGGTGGCCTCGGCGGCAGCAGCGGACAATCCCGACTCGTCGACGGGCAACTTCGCCGCGACCGATCTGAAGGCGGCCGGCTCCTGGCAGGTCGGCCTTTCGGGCGGCGGCTTCTCCTACTCCTACCCCATCCCGGTGCCGCCCCCGGTCGCCGGCGAGGCGCCCAGCCTGGCGCTGTCGTACTCCTCTTCGGCGATCGACGGCTTGACCAACTACACCAACAACCAGGCGTCCGTGGCCGGCATGGGCTGGGAGGTCTCCAGCGGGTTCATCGAGCGCCGGTTCCGCAACTGCTCAGACGACGTCGCCGAGACGAACAAGAACACCGACCAGCGCAACTGGAAGCACCTGTGCTGGGAGTCGCCCGACGAGAACGACGGCGACGCGGCGACCACCGACTACACCACCTCTCACCTGGTGCTGTCCCTGGACGGCAAGTCGTCGCCGATCGTCAAGGACAAGACGTCCGGTGGCTGGAAGACCGTCGAGGACTTCGGCTGGCGGATCGAGCTGCTCACCTCCAGTCAGACGAGCCAGTCGTTCTGGGTCGTCACGACGACAGACGGCACGGTGTACCGGTTCGGGTACCGCCGCGACTCGATGTGGCAGACGGCTCACGTGGGCGACGATCCGGGCGAGCCGTGCCGTGCCCAGTACTCCACCAGCGGTACGCCGGGGCTGTGCAACGCCCCGTGGCGGTGGAACATGGACCAGGAGATCGACCCCAACGGCAACGTGGTCGACTACACCTTCGCCCGCGAGGAGAACTGGTACTGCAAGGTCGTCGGCGCGCTGTGCCAGCCGGGCCCGCTGGGAGACGGCCGCGCGTTCCGCGTCCCCTACGACCGGGGCGGCTACCTCAGCCAGGTCGCGTACGGCCGCAACACCCGGGTGACCGGCTCGGCGCACACCGCCAGGGTGACGTTCAACGCCGTTGACCGCGGCACCCCGCCCGCGTCCGGCGTGCCATGGGACAACGACACCCCGACCGACCTGAACTGCCCGTCCGGCCCTTCGGACGTGATCACGGCGTGTGACATCCCCGGCCCGGCGTTCTACATCACCAAACGGCTCAACACCGTCGTCACCTCGGTGCACAACCCGAGCACCAACGGCTGGGACGAGGTGTACCGGCTGGAAGCCGGCTACAAGTGGGTCTACACCAACATCGTCCCGCCGCTGTCCCCAACCGGCCCGGTGCTGTGGCTGGACACCCTGCGCCCGGTCGGCCTCGCCGGTGACGGCCCCGACATCCCGCTGCCCCCGGTCGACTTCGAGGCCGCGCTGCTGGACAACCGAGCGGACTACAACAGTTCCCAGGGCAAGGCGCGCCTGCAATTCCCCCGCGTCATCTCGGTCTACAACGGCCTGGGCGGCCGCACCGACGTCTCCTACGGCCAGGCCAATCCCTGCCCGTACCCGTCCGGCTACCCGATCACGGGCTGGGACGCCAACGTCCGCGACTGCTACCTGGCCACGCTCGGGACGTACTACGACAGCAGCGGCATCCCCCGCACCACCCGGGCCGTCTACATGAAGTGGCTCGTCACCAAGGCCGTCGACAAGGATCTGGTCGGCGGCTCCCCGGACGTGCCCACCTGGTACCAGTACCTGGGCACCCCGGCGTGGGCGCGGGCCTTCAACTACATGCGGGCCACCACCAACAACGGAGTTCTGTGCACCCCGCCGGTCACCGGCTACTGCAAGACCCTGACCGAGGACTGGGACGAGTTCCGCGGCTACCAGACCGTCCGCACCATCAAGGGCGAGGGCACGAGCCCTGACGACTACAGCGTCTCCACCACCGCCTTCTACCGCGGCATGTACGACGACCCGCGCGCCAACGGCACCACGAAGCAGACCACCATCACCGACTTCGACGGCAACACCTACCCCGACCGCCGCGTCCTGGTCGGCCGAACCCTGCAGGAACAGACCTGGCGCGCCACCACCCTCACCGCACAGGGGGCGGTAACCTCCGCCGCAGGCGGCCAGGACGGACAGAGCGCACAGGCGCTTGCGATTCCCAGCGGCGCGAAGGTCGCCGGGGCGATCGGGGTGCTCGCCGGAACGGTGGCCAAGAAACTGACCAGGCAAGCGCTGCGCTGCACCTATCCCACCTGGAGCAGAACCCAGCTGTACGGCCGCGGCAGCCGGGTCACCTGGCGCGACCACCACTGGGAAGGCAAGAACCTCAACATGGGCATCGGCGCCGAACCCGGCGTCGACTCCTCCTGGGCCGACCTCGGCATCTGCGCCGACCCCACGCCGACCCCCACCCCCACAGGCTCTCAGCCTCCCGACCCGACCCCCACCACACCCCCCGGCAACGGCGGTCCTGCACTAGGCGGCTACGTAGAGGTCGGCTCCACACGTCACGAGTACGCCACCCAGTCCACCGGTGACGGCCCAGGCATCTACGAACCCCTGCTCATCAACGCCACCCGCCAGGTCACCCGAGAGGCCGTAACCACCGGCTTCCGCTACACCGACCAGCGCACCACGTACGACGGGTACGGCCTCCCCACCAAGGTCAACGACTACGGCGAAACCGGCAAGGCCGACGACAACACCTGCACCACCACCACATACGCCAGAAACACCACAAAGTGGCTCCTCAACTACCCCGCCACAGTCGAACGCCGAGCCGGCGACGCCTGCACTACCGGCATCCTGCTAGCGAGGGCGATCACGCTGTATGACGGCGCTACCGTTCCATCGAATGCGCCGACTACCGGCAATCCGACTACCACACGAAGCTATGCAAGTGAGGCTGATGCAAGCGCGGCGCACTCGACATACGACCTTTACGGTCGGGCTGTCTCGGTCACGGACACTCGCGGTAAGGTCTCCACCACAGCTTATAGTCCAGCAATTGGATATCCCGCCAATGGCGTAGTGTCGACAAACCCGCTTGGGCACACCACCACGACTTGGACCTCGGCGGCGCATGGAAAAAGTGTAGCTGTGCGTAACGCAAACAGGGGTGATGTCGCAATCGATTACGACTCACTCGGTCGGACGGTGAAACTGTGGAATCCGGAGAAACCCAAGAGCGGGGAGACGCCGGCGGCCACCGTCGCCTACCACATCACCTTCAATGGAGGACTCGGCCAACCGTCTGGGCCTGCCCGCACTACAACGAGTACCCTGCAGTCGGGTTCAGGCAGTACAGCTCAGTGGGTAAGCCAGCATACGTATGTTGACGGCTTCGGGCGGACCCGTGAGCAGCAGTCCACTTCGCCGGTGGGTGGGCGGATTGTGAATGTCACCTCGTACGAAGCCCGAGGCTTCGCGCAAGTAAGCTCCCGGCCCTTCTTCAACACCGCCAACGCAGGAAGTGGTCTAGTCAATCCGACCCCGGCCGGGCTACCACAGTGGACTAAATCTCTGTATGACGGCGCTGGGCGCAAAATAGCCGAGATTGAAAACGCTGGCAACGACGAGCTGCGGCGAACCACCACCAAATTTTTCGGCGACCGATATGAGGTCGTTCCGTCTGTCGGTGGAAAGACTGTGAGCCACATTGACACCAAAGACCGTGTCACGAAGGTTGAGGAGTGGGTCAACGAGGACACACATTATGACACGACATACGCTTTTGACCCCGGTGGTCAGCTGATCCAAATGCGTGACGCCAATGGCAATCGGCGAAGTTACACTTATGATCTGCAGGGTCACCGGTTGACGACGCACGACCCAGACTCTGGGCAAAGTCAAGACCACTACGACTCCGCAGGCTTACTTGCGTGGACGATGGATGCGAAGGGCCAGAAAGTCTCGTATTCCTACGACGACCTAGGGCGAAAGACCGCTCAATGGGCCGGAGAGCCCAACACGGGAACAAAGCTCACCGAGTACGTTTACGACACCCGTGCGATAGGCAAGGTGACCTCCTCGATTCGCTACCTGGATGGCAATGCCTATGTGGACGAGGTGATCGGGTACGACACCATGGGGCGCCCAACCGGCTCTACTTTGAAGATCCCTGCCTCTGAGGGGGCTCTCGCCGGTGCATATACTTTCACAACGACATACGACTCCGCTGGCATGACTTCCGAGGTTGGGATGCCAGCTGTCGGAGGGTTGCCTGCTGAGCAGATTCGTTCAACCTTCACAGAGCTAGGACTGGCCAAATCCCTGACATCAGATTTCGGTGGGGAGTTCACTTACGTTAAGGACACTACGTACACGTCGATCGGACGGATGGCCGGGCGGTCGTACGGATCTAAGGGGCAGGTCCAGCGCGACTTCACATGGGACGATGCAACTGGATGGCTGGTCAAGTTGACCACTACGGCCCACGCCGACTCCACTTCGCGCCTTGTGCAAGATGACAGATATAGTTACGACGCCGTCGGCCAAATAACACGTATATTAGACGCGCAGTCCACTATCGCCGGAAGTTCGTCCGGCCAGTCGGAATGCTTTAGCTATGACAAACTGCGGCGGCTCTCTGCCGCCTGGACGACGACCGGAACTTCCTGTTCATCGGAGGCAGATGGTCTGGGTGTAGATCCTTACAAGCAACAGTATTCCTACGACGCGGTAGGGAACATCACAGCTCTGACGGAGAATGATGAGACCTCCACCTATCACTATCCGTCACCCGGCCCCTCTGCTGTACGTCCAAACGCGGTCAGTTCGATAACTCGCCCAGATGGAAATGTCGACGGGTACGCCTATGACGCCTCTGGGCAGCAGACGGAGCGCACTACCGCTGGCAAGACGGCAACGGTCCATTGGAACGAGCTTAGTCAAGTTTCCAAGGTCACAGTGGCTGGCAAGGACACCTCGATGGTGTATGACGCCGATGGTGAACGGCTTATTCGTCGGGACCCTGAAGGGAAATCTACCCTCTATCTCGGCTCAATGGAGATCGAGTCCTCAGAGGGAGTGCTTACAGCCAAGCGTTACTACACCACCGCTGATGGCGCTGTCGTCGCCATGCGTATCGGCCGGTCCACTGGCGTTAAATGGTTGTTCTCGGGCTTGCACGGCAGTATGCAGATGAGTATAGACGACGTCACAGGCGAGGTAGGTCGTGAACGTTACCTGCCGTTTGGTGCGCGTCGTGGTGTCCACGATCTTCCTTTCACCGAGCGTGGATTCCTCGGAAAAGTCCAAGACGACAACACCGGACTGACCTATCTCTCCGCCCGATACTATGATGCTGCCATCGGCAAATTTATCTCGACTGATCCCTTGCTCGATACTCGTCGCCCGCAGTGGGCGAACCCATATGCGTATGCTGGCAACAACCCCGTCGGTTTTTCCGATCCCACCGGGTTGTCGCACTGTAGTAATAAAGACGCTGACTACAATGCCTGTTTGCAGGATGAAAGCCGTAGAAAATGTACGAAGCTTTACGGCAAGAGTACTTGTCAGCAAATGTGGCGCGCCGCCGGTGAAGTGAGGCTGATCAAAGACTTCATCCGTGACTGTGCTCCTCCCTCTGCAGGCAAGATAAACGTGTGCGGCACCATGCGTCAGCTTCTTGGCCTGACGAATGATCAGGTCGACGAGATTCTGGAAAGTAAGGTGAAGCGGACGGCCTTGTATAAGGCCGTAGAGATCTTCGCCGGAGATGCGATGGCCTGCCATGACGGGAATGCCGCGTCCTGTCTTTCGATGTTGCAAGACGGAATAGGAGGTCCGGGTTCTCGGGCACTGAAGTACCTGGGTTCGGTGTTCAAGAGCTCGGCGAAAACTCTTGGGTGGATTGGTTGCAGTAGCTTCATCCCTGGCACCGGTGTCCTAATGGGCGACGGAACACGAAAAGCCATCGAACTAGTTCAGGTTGGCGAAAAAGTTGTCGCCACCAATCCAGATACGGGCGACACATCGGCGAAGTTCGTGGTTGGGCTGGTAACTAGCGGCGGATACAAGGATCTTGTCCGGATCACGGTTGACATCGACGGTCCCACAGGAAGCCGCTTGGGAGAGGTGGTCGCTACGAGTGAACACCCCTTCTGGGTCGATGGTGCCAGCCGTTGGTTCAATGCGTCGGACTTACGAGTGGGCATGCGGCTTCAGACATCGGGCGGGGACACCCTGCAGATCGTTGGTATCTCGGTAGACCGGCAGGTTGCGCAACAGGTGTACAACCTGACGATCGAGGACTACCACACGTACCATGTCTCTGTCGGATCTGAGGTCGTTCTCGTTCACAACAGTGGGTGCTTGAATGCCGCGGAGCAAGCTACGCTGAGTCGACTCCAAAAGATATTTCCGGAGGAAAACCTTGTTGGAGTCAACCTGCCTGATGGTGACTTCATCGGCAAGAGCGGCAAGTTTGATGCGATGGGCGCCCCTCAGGCGTCCGCACACTGGTCACGACAGAAAGGCAATTTTCTTGCACAGATTAGGCGCCATGCCTTAAAGTCGGACTACGCCGTGGTTGACCTGACTGGATTTACCAAAGGGCAGATACGAGAAGTTATGAAGTACATATCAACTCTGCCTCGTAAAGTGCAGAATCGTCTGATCGTCCTCGATGACGCTAAGATTATCAATTGAAGGGACCATATGTCTTCGTTGATAGCCTGGGATGATGGGGAAGTATTTCTAAGGAGTACAACTTTCGAGGAGCTCCTTGCCCCCATAGCAAAGTCGAGCGCCACGCCGTTGGATCGTGAGTCGCTTAGTGAGGCCCTAGCCATTGGAGGTCTGTGGCCGGAGAACCAGTTGGATGACTCGCAGCGTCCTAGAGTGCTTCACGCGATAATGAAGAGAATTGACAGTTTGACCGAGGCAGCTCACCATACCGGTCAGTCACATATGGTGGATGAGATGGGCCGTCTCCGTACAGAGATGACGCGTCGCTATCCTTATCTGGAGACTTGATTTCACATCACCTGACCGGTGCGTGTCGTGCTCGACCACGTGACCAGCCGCTGGGCGTATGGGTGCTGCTCTTCGCGAGGAGGGGCTAAGATTTTCTCAACTGCGCGAGCGCATAGAGGCATCCGCGAGAAGATGCAAAGATACGCAGGGCTGAGGAATGCCAGGAAGTCATGTGTCTGACCAGACGAGCCCGATCCATGAGGGTGTACGAAATCGGCATGGGCTGGGAAGACGCGACCGAGTTGCTCTGATGTGATGACCCTCGAGGTCGATGCGGCGTTCGCGCGCGGGGAGCCCTTGGTCGGGGTGGCCGTCATGGCGGAGGTTGACGCGCCGCTAGCAGGGGGACGAATGAACGGCTTCTATGGTTTGCTGGACGGTCATCTGAAGGCGGCGGCATTCTGCTTCGTCCATTCGGTGAATGGGCGCGGAGGCCGGCCGAGGATTTGGTGGGCGTCGGGGGTTGGGTGCTGTTCGGTTGGCGTGGGGGAACCGAGGATGGGGAGCGCGGCGTCTGTTACTGACTCGGGCATGAAGTGCAGCATTTGTTCGCGGGCCTCGGCGGGGGATTGCTCGATGAAGCGGATGGGGGTGCCGAGGGCGTCTTCTATCGCCTGGCGCGGGCTCGGGGGGAGATGGGGAGGGGGGCCGGTGAGGGTCTAGGTCTGGCCGGTGCGGGCTTGTTCGCGCAGGGCCAGGGTGGCGATGTCCGCGGGGTCGATGCTGGTAAGGGCGCCGTCGGGGAAGTGACGGCGACCGTGCGGGTTGATCTGCGGGCAAGGCTATAGAGGGAGAAGATGACCCCGGAAGTTGATGTTGACGTGCTTGTCGAGAAAGCCAAGGACGGCACGTTGAAGGATGGGGAGATAAGGCGCGTGGCGGAGGTGTTGAGCACGACTCCTCCGCCAGACGAGGTCTATCGACTGCTTTACGTCATCGCGCGTTCTCGGGCGCAGTCTTATGAAAGATTGGTCCCCGGGTTCTTGTGGCACCGCGAGGATCCCACTGTCGCCCGATTGGCGTTGCAGACTCTCTGCGCGTTCTGGGGCAAAGGCGAGCAGTACCTCCATGAACTGCGCTTGTTCGTGAAGGGGGTGGACTGGGACTCCGATGATGATGTCAAGGGGGTCGCTGTATCGGCTGCGGGGGAGTTGCTGAGGAAGATCACCGACTGTGAACTGCTCAATAGTCTTATCGATGAGGCGACCTCGTTCGATGACGATGTCAACCGTCGAGTGGCGATCGAGGCGTTGGCGAGGGCGCTGGGTGACTCATACGAGGCCATGGCATCCTTCGAGCCCTTCACCAAGAGCCAGTGGGAGGATCGCGTTGTGAAGCGGGCGGAGGCGCGTAGGGCCAAGGAGTGCGGCTGATGGCGATGAGCCCCAGAGACTGGTGCGATCTTCGGTGAACGGGTGCGGAGGACGGCCGAGGCGGCATTGAAGCACTCAAGGTCATTTCTGTGGTTCAGTCAGTCTCATGCGGGCTGCTCCTAAATGCTTTGCTCGCCGCTGGTGTGCCCTGGGATGCTCGGCCGGAACGGAGAGGAAACGTCACAGTGGCCGTCACCGCATCCAGCAGGTCGTCCGATTCCGGGCCGGAAGTTCGTACGGTGGCCGGGGTGCTGCGCGGGGGGTGGGAGGCGGGGCTGGCGGTCTTTCGTGGCATTCCGTTCGCCGAGCCGCCGGTGGGCGCGCTTCGGTTCGCCGCGCCGCAGCCCGTGCGCGGGTGGGACGGTGTGCGGCCGGCGGTCGCGTTCGGGCCGCCGCCTCCGCAGTCCGGGGTGCTCGGGGGGTCCCAAGACGCCACCGGGGTCGACTGGTTGACGGTCAACGTCTGGACGCCGGAACCGGGTGCGGCGGCAGGGTTGCCGGTGATGGTGTGGATCCCCGGCGGCGGTTACGCCGTGGGCGACTCCAGCCGCCCGGAGTACGACGCGGGGCACCTGGCCGGGAGCGGAACCGTGGTCGTGACCCTCAACTACCGTCTCGGCATCGAGGGGTTCGCGCAGATCGGCGGAGCCCCGGCCAACCGAGGGCTGCTCGACCAGGTCGCGGCCCTGCGGTGGGTGCGGGACAACATCGCCGGGTTCGGCGGCGACCCGGACCGGGTCACCGTCTTCGGCCAGTCGGCGGGCGGCGGATCGGTCGCCGCGCTGCTCGCCATGCCGCGCGCCGCCGGGCTCTTCCGCCGGGCGGTCGCGCAGAGCGTGCCGGGGACGTTCTTCTCACCCGAGCTGGCCGCCGACATCACCGCCGCCTGCGCCGCCGAGCTGGGAGCGCAGCCCACGGTGGCAGGCCTGTCGGCGGTGGCCCCGGGCCGGCTGCCCGCCGCGGGCGACGCGCTCTTCGCCAAGATGGCGCAGGGGTGGGAACGCTGGGGGCAGATCACCCACCGGCCGATCCCGTTCGCGCCGGTCGTCGACGGCGACGTCCTGCCGGCGACCCCTTGGCGGGCGCTGGCCGACGGCGCCGCCCGGGACGTCCCGCTTCTCGTCGGGCACACTCGTGACGAGCACCGGTTGTTCAGCCTGATCGACGGCGTGCTGGGCCAGGTCACGCACGAGCAGACCGAGACCGCCCTGCGCACGCTCGCCCCCGGCCCCGACGGCGCACGCCGGTACCGTGAGACGTTCCCGGCCGCGGCCGACGAGGAGCTGTACGAGCTGGTCAACGGGGACTGGCTGTTCCGCATGCCGAGCCTGCACCTCGCCGACGCGCAGATCGCCGGCGGCGGGCAGGCCCACCTGTACGAACTGACCTGGCCCGCCCCGGGGCTGGGCGGCGCCCTCGGCGCCTGCCACGGCCTTGACGTGCCGCTCGTCTTCGGCAACCTGAGCAGCGGACAGACCGCGGCGCTGATCGGCGACCCGCCCTCCCCGGGGGCCCGGGAGCTGTCCGCGCGGATCCGCGGCGCGTGGACGGCGTTCGCCGCGCACGGCGACCCGGGCTGGCCCCCGTACGACGCCGGCCACCGCCTCGCGCAGCTCTTCGACACGCCGTCGACGGTCACCGCCTACCCGGAAGAGGCCTCGCGGTCGCTGTGGCGGGACCACACCTTCCCGGCGCTCCCGCTGCTCGCGCGGTAGACGGTTACTCAGGCCGGAAGGGCTTTGCCCAGGGTGGGGACGTTCAGGCGGTGAGTGTGGCCAGGTAGGCCTCGTGCAGGCGAGCGCGTACGGTCTTGCCGTCGGGGGGCGGGGCGGCGGGGATGCCGAGGTGTTCCTCGCGGAGTTCGGCCATGAAGCGGTCCCAGAGTTCCTGGCCGCCTTCTTCCAGGAGTCGCGCCCGGATGGCAAGGTCCTCGGTGACCGGCAGCCAGCGACGGCCCCACGTGCCGAGGGCGGCCATCACGGGCACGAGTTGAATGGACGCCTCGGTCAGGCTGTAGATGGTCTTCTGCTTGTGGCCGGGGTCGGAGCGCTTCGTGAGCATGCGGAGGTCGACCAGGTGTCTCAGGCGGCTGGCCAGGATGTTGGACGCGATGCCCTCTCGGGAGCCGTTCTGCAGCTCACGGAAGTGCCGTAGCCCGCCGAAGATCATGTCGCGGAGGATCAACAGGCTCCACTTGTCGCCGAAGACCTCAAGGGACAGGTTGATCGGACATCCGGAGCGATGCGCGTCGGTCATCGGCATCCTCTTCCTCCGCGGACTGGTTGCGTATCGCAAGCAGTCTAGCCTAGGTTGGGAAACCGCTTGCGAAATGCAAGCAGTCGTCCGGATGTGAGGAGCCCGCCATGGGAAAGCTGATCTACTCGATGATCACGTCACTCGACGGCTACGTGAGCGACGCGAACGGCGACTTCGGCTGGGGGGCTCCCGAGGAGGAGTCGCACACGTTCATGAACGAGCACATGCGTTCGTTCGGCACGTACCTGTACGGCCGCCGGATGTACGAGACGATGGTCTACTGGGAGACCGCGCACACGGTCCCGGACCAGCCGCCGTTCATGCTGGAGTGCGCGCGGATCTGGCAGGCCGCCGACAAGGTCGTCTACTCCACCACGCTGAACGAGGCGGCCAGCGAGCGGACTCGGATCGAGCGGGCGTTCGACCCCGATGCGGTGCTGAAGCTGAAGGCCGAGGCCGACCTCGACATCAGCGTGGACGGGCCTCACCTGGCGGCACAGGCGATCAGGGCCGGGCTCGTCGACGAGTACCAGCTCTTCGTCGGGCCGGCGATCGTCGGCGGCGGCAACCGGTTCTTCCCCGACGACGTGCGCGTCGACCTCGAACTGCTGGACGAGCGGCGCTTCGGCAACGGCGTGCTCTACCTGCGTTACGGCGTCAAGGACACCGCGCGCATGACGGTGTAGAGCAGCACTCCATGAGTCTCCGGAACCTGGCCTGGGGCGCGCGTCGGTGGAGCGCCGTACGGCGGCGCCGGGTTCGCCGTACAAGCCCCCGCCGTATCGTCGCCGTGTTGGCGGGGGTGGCGTGAGCCGGGGGGAGGGGCGCCAGCGTGCCTGAGGGGAGGAGCGGCGGGGTCTTGCGCGGTGGTGGGGGGCGGGCCGCGTGGGGGTCGCTCTTAGGAAGGCAGTGCCGAAGACTCCGGTCCGGGGGACGGTGAGTGGTTCATCCGGTGGATGGAGCCGGGTGGGCGGTTAGGCCGATGGGTGCCGCTGGGTGGGCGGTTGGTTCGGTGGGTGGGGTGTCAGATGACGCGGGCGACGGCGCCTATGGCGCCTACGCCGCCGGGGGTGGGGAGGGCGAGGTTGATTTCGGGGCGCCACTCGCTCAGGGAGACGATGCCGGGGTCGGCGATCTCCAGGCCATCCAGGAAGGCGGCGAGCTGGGCGGGGTTTCGGGACGTGGTGCCGGGGACGGAGGTGCGGCTGAAGATCTGCTGGCCCTTGCGGTCGCGGTCCTTGTCGACGGTGTCGATGGAGCCGTGCGAGACGGCCAGGTGGCTGCCGGGGACGAGCGGGGCCCGGAGGGCTGTGACGATCTTCAGGGCCTCGTCGTCGTCCGGGATGAAGTGCAGGACGCCGAGCAGGAGGACGGCCACCGGCTCGGAGAAGTCCAGGTGCTCGTGGATCTCGGCACGGTCGAGCAGGGCCTGGGTGTCGCGCATGTCGGCGGCGACGGCGATGACGCGGGCGTTCTCGGCCAGCAGGGCCCGCGCGTGCGTCATCACGATGGGGTCGTTGTCCACGTAGACCACGCGGGACTCCGGGGCGAGGTCCTGGGCCACCTGGTGCACGTTGCGCTGGGTCGGCAGTCCTGCGCCGACGTCGAGGAACTGGCGGACGCCCTGCTCGCACAGGTAGGTGACGGCCCTGATCAGGAACTCGCGGTTCTCGCGGGCGATCTCGCGGACGTTCGGCAGCAGCTCGATGATCTTCTCGGCCGCCTCGCGGTCGGCGGCGAAGTTGTCCTTGCCGCCCAGGTAGTAGTCGTACATGCGCGCCACGCTCGGCGTGTACGGATCAACACCGGCCGGCACCTCGAACTCGCCCACGCCACTCCTCGCCCGCTGAAGTAGTACATCCAGCATCGTAGGGCCTCTGTGCCCCATCGCAGATCTTGTTCCCGCATTAAGGGACACAGAGTGACGGAGGGTGCCTATCTGGACGAACGCCAACGGGTTGAGCGTCCCCGGTTGTGAGTGGGCGATGACCGGCGGGAGCGGATGCCCGCCGGTCCGGGACGGGGGCCGCCGGCAGGGCAGGCGCGGATGGAGATCGCGGCTCAGGGCGCCTCGGTCGGCCTGGCGCCGGGCGGTCCGGATGGAGATCGCCGCTCAGGGCGCCCGGGGCGGCCGGGTGCCGGGTGACCCGGCTGGGACGCCGCTCAGGGCGCCCGGACGGAGAGTCGCCGGCCGGGCGCCCGTGGGGGGCGAGGTCAGCCGCCGAGCAGGGTGCGGACGCGGGGTGCGCCGGCGGCCAGCAGCAGGGTGGGCAGGCGCGGGCCGGTGTCGCGGCCGACCAGGAGCTCGTAGAGCAGGGCGAAGAACTCGCGCTGCGCGACCTTCAGCTCGGGAGTCGGCTTGGTGTCGGGCGCCAGGCCCGCCTGGATCTTCGGCACGCCGTACACCAGAGTCGTCAGGCCGTCGAGCGACCAGTGGTCGTCGAGGCCGTCGAGCAGCAGCCGCAGCGACTCCCGCCGACGGTCGTCCAAAGACGCCAGCAGCGTGGTGTCGGGCTCGTCGCGCACGCGGGTGCGCTGCTCGGCCGGGACCTGCGTGGTGACCCAGTGTGCCGCCCGGTCGAGCCTCGGGCGGGTCTCGTCGAGGTAGGTGATCGGGTGCTCGGGGTCCAGATCGCGCAGGATGCGCAGGGTCTGCTCCTCGTGCCCGGTGGTGATGTCGACGATCGACGCCAGCGTGCGGTACGGCAGCGGCCTCGGCGTCACGGGCAGCGGGCCCGCGGCGGTGCCGACCGCCCGGGTGTACGCGGCCACGTCGGCGGGCAGCGCGGCGCCCTCGGCGATCTTGCGCTCCAGGGAGTCCCACTCGTCGTACAGCCGCTGGATCTCCTGGTCGAAGGCGATCTTGAACGACTGGTTCGGCCGGCGCCGGGCGTACAGCCAGCGCAGCAGCGGGGCCTCCATGATCTGCAGGGCATCGGCCGGGGTCGGCACGGCGCCCTTGGAGCTGCTCATCTTGGCCATGCCGCTGATGCCGACGAAGGCGTACATCGGCCCGATCGGCTGCTCGGCCTCGAAGACCTCCCGGATGATCTGCCCGCCGACGACGAACGACGACCCCGGCGAGCTGTGGTCGACCCCGGAGGGCTCGAAGACCACGCCCTCGAAGGCCCAGCGCATGGGCCAGTCGACCTTCCACACCAGCTTGCCGCGGTTGTGCTCCGACAGCCGGACGGTCTCGGCGTGCCCGCAGGCGCAGGTGAACGACAGCTCGGTGGTCTCGTCGTCGTACCCGGTGACCGTGGTGGTGTCGCGCTCGCACACCGAGCAGTACGGCTTGTACGGGAAGTAGCCCGCGGCGACCTTGCCGTCGTCCTCCCCGGCCGCGCCGGACCCCTCGGCCGCGGCCTCGGCGGCGGCCGCCTCGGCCTCGTCGAGCGCGCCCTTCTGCTGCTTCTTGGCCGGAGCGGGCTTTTCCTTGGTGCGGTAGCGGTCGAGGATCGCGTCGATGCGCTCGCGCTCGCGCATCGCGAGCAAGATCTGCTCGCGGTAGACGCCGGAGGTGTACTGCGAGGTCTGGCTGATGCCGTGGAACTCGATGCCCAGCTCGGCCAGCGCGGCGATCATGGGGGCCTTGAAGTGCTCGGCCCAGTTGGGGTACTCGCTGCCGGGCGGCGCGGGCACGGACGTCAGCGGCTTGCCGATGTGCTCCGACCAGGAGGAGTCGACGCCCGCCGGGACCTTGCGGAAGCGGTCGTAGTCGTCCCAGGAGATGATGTGGACGACGTCGTGACCCCGGCGCCTGATCTCGTCGGCGACCAGGTGGGGCGTCATGACCTCGCGCAGGTTGCCGAGGTGGATCGGGCCCGAGGGGCTGAGGCCCGACGCGCAGACGATCGTTTTGCCGGGGGCGCGACGCTCCGCCTCGGCGATGACCTCGTCGGCGAATCGTGAGACCCAGTCGGCCTCGGCACTCGTAGCCACGATGGGGTACGTCCTTCCTCGACAGTGTGACGACCCCATTCTCCCGGACTGTGACAGTGACCGGCGCACCCGGCCGCCCGCCGGCCCGGCTTCTAGGGCGTGTCGGACGTCTGGGTGAGCCGGATGTCGGCGAAGGCGGCGTCCAGGAGCGCGGACAGGGGGTGGCCCGAGGCGGCGAGCAGGTCGGCGACGAGCAGGGGGCCGTGGTGGGCGACGGTGACGCCGTCGAGCGGGAAGGGGTCGCCGTCCGGCTGGTGCAGACCGAGGGCGCCGGCCACCAGCATCACCAGCACGTGCGGGTCGACGCCGGGGAACCACGCCGCCGCCGACCGCGCGCAGCGGGCGACCAGCGCCTGGACGTCGTCCGCGGCCGGGCCGCTGGGGTACTGGTCCTGGAGCAGCAGGGTGACGACGGCGCCAAGGACGAGGCCGGTCTGCTCGTGGTCCAGCGCGGCGAGCCGCGCGGCCGCCCGCTCGAACGCCTCGGGCTCGCGGGCGCCGGCGGCGGCGACGGCGTCGGTGGCGGCCTCTGCGATGGCGCGTGCGGGCTGGGGCAAGGGGTTCACGCTCATCGGCTCCTCGGCGGCGGGGCGCGGGCAGGACGGCGCCAGCATCGCACGCCGGGCCGCTCTCCCGGTGCCTGGCCGGGGCCTTCGGACGGCGGCGCGCGTCCGGTGGTGCATGTCCGGGGCCGCGTGTCCGGCGGCGCTTGCCGGCGGTGCGCGCCCGGGCTGCCTTTCCGGCGGTGCGTGCCCGGCGGTGTGCGTCCGGCGGTGCGTGCCCGGCGTCGCGGGGCGGGCGGGAACTTCGGCGCCGGTTGTAGTGTTCCTAGTGGTGCCCACAGCGATGCCGGGCGGGCCGGCAGGCGTACGCGGAGGCGGTGGAAACGATGAACATGGTCTCTGAGTCGTCATCCCGGCAGGCCTCGCAGGCAGCGCCGCGGGAGGCCGGTACGATCGCGGGCTCCGCCGAGCCGCAGCGGGCGCAGGCCACCCGGGGCACCCGCGTGCGTGGTACCCGGCAGTCCGAGGCGCTGGTCTCGGTGCTGGGCGACCTCCCCGGTTTCCACAGCGCCCAGGACATCCACGCCGAGCTGCGCCGGCGCGGTGAGAGCGTGGGGCTCACGACCGTCTACCGCCACCTTCAGGTGCTCAGCGAGCGTGCCGTCGTGGACGCGATCCGCGACGAGAACGGTGAGACCCTGTACCGCCGGTGCGCCACGGGGCGCCACCACCACCATGTGACCTGCCGTTCCTGCGGGCGCAGCGTCGAGGTGGAGGGCACGGCGGTCGAGCGCTGGGCCGACCGCGTCGCGGCGGAGGCCGGCTTCGTCGACGTCGACCACACCGTGGAGATCTTCGGCGTCTGCCCGGCCTGCGCGTCCGGCCGGTCCTGACCTCGGGCGGCCGTTCAGCCGCTTGAAAGCGTTTTGTCGTACTCCCGTCCTAGGCTCCTGCGAGCCGAACTTTGAGGAGGCTGCGGTGGATGTCGACAACGAGGTCGTGCGGTTGTGCGCCGAGGGCATGCGGGCGGAGGCCGAGAACCGGCCCGAGGACGCCCGTCTGCTCTTCGCCCAGGCGTGGGAGCGGCGCACCGACGACTACGACGCCTGCGTGGCGGCGCACTACGTCGCCCGTCAGCAGGAGTCGGCGGAGGAGACGCTGCTGTGGAACGCGGTGTCGCTGCACCACGCGAACGCCGCGGGCGACGGGCGCGTCCGCGCGTTCTTCCCTTCCCTCTACCTGAACATGGGCGCCTCGCACGAGCTGCTGGGCGAGCCCGCCGAGGCCGAGCGCTACTTCCGCCTCGCGGCCGACCACGCGGGCGACCTTCCCGACGACCCGTACGGTGACATGCTGCGCCAGGGCATCGCCACGGCCCTCGACCGAGTCGCCCCCTGAGGACGCCCGCCGGGCCGTGCCTCGGCCGGTCCGGCGCAGGTGGGGGATAATCGGCGGTCATGTCGGGTGGAACCAGGCTGATATGGCCGACCAAGACGGACGAGGCCCTGCGCGCCGCCGTGCACCGGGTGATCCACGCCGTGGTGGAGCAGGGGGGCGCGGTCGGGTATCTCCAACCGCCCGATCGCGGCGTCACCGACTCCCTTCTCGACGCCGTCGTGGCCGATGCCGGGCGCGGGGACGCCGGGCTGGTGCTGGCGAAGGTGGCGGGCCGGGTCGAGGGCATGGGGCTCTGGCGGCGGGGCCCGGGGCCGGTCTACCGGCACTCCGCCGAGGTGGGCAAGGTCATGGCCCACCCGTCCGCGCGCGGCCTCGGCCTCGGTCTTCTCATCGTGCGCGCCCTCATCCCGCACGCCCGCGAGGCGGGCATCGAGCTGCTCACCCTGGGCGTCCGCGGCAACAACCACGGCGCGATCGAGCTGTACGAGCGGGCCGGCTTCCTGGTGTGGGGCGTGCTCCCCAACTCCATCGCCGTCGGCCGCGACCGCTTCGACGACGTCCGCATGCGCCTGGAGATCGCCCGCCCGCCCGGCGTCGTCCACCGCGGCTCGTCCCCCGGCGGCCCCGGTTCCTCCTCTCCCCGCGCCCCGCGCGCCATCTCCTGAGACCTCGGCGCACCGCGTCCGGTCCTCCCAGCGGGCCGTCGTACGGCGGCGCCGTCTTCGTCGTACCTGTGTTCGCCGTATCGGCGCCGGAAGGGTAAGGGCACAGGGCCGGGGGGTGGGCGTGGTGGTCGCTCTTTCTTCTGGCGGGCCGTCGTATGGCGGCGCCGTCTTCGTCGTACCTGTGTTCGCCGTATCGGCGCCGGAAGGGTAAGGGCACAGGGCCGGGGGCTGGGCGTGGTGGTCGCTCTCGTCTGCGGCTGGGCGGGGTGCCGGGCGGATTAGGATCGGGGAGATGAGGGTGACCGTGCTTACGGGGGCGGGGGTGTCCACCGATTCGGGGATTCCCGACTATCGCGGGCCCGACGGGCTTTGGCGCAGGGATCCCGATCACGAGAAGCTCGTGACGTACCGGTACTACATGGGCGATCCGGAGATCCGGCGGCGGTCGTGGCTGGCGCGGCGGGACAATCCGGCGTGGCGGGCGGAGCCGAACGCGGCTCACCGGGCGCTGGCCGGGTTGCCGGACGCCTGGATCATCACGCAGAACGTCGACGGGCTGCACCAGCGGGCGGGGTCGCCGGCCGAGCGGGTGCTGGAGCTGCACGGCAACATGTTCGGGGCGCTCTGCACGGCGTGCGGGGCGCGGTCGCGCACGCGGGAGGCGGTCGACCGGGTGCTCGCCGGGGAGCGTGATCCCGCGTGCCTGGCCTGCGGCGGCATCCTGAAGACGACGACGGTGATGTTCGGGCAGTCGGTCGACCACGAGCTGCTCGAACGGGCCGTCGAGCTGACCGAGGAGTGCGAGGTGTTCCTCGCCGTGGGCAGCTCCCTGCAGGTGCAGCCGGCCGCGTCGCTGCCCCGGGTCGCGGCCCGGGCGGGGGCTCGGGTGATCATCGTGAACGCCGAGCCGACGCCGTTCGACCACCTCGCCGACGAGGTGGTCCGCGAACCTATCGGCCTGGCGATCCCGCAGCTGTGCGCGTCGCTCGTCTGAGCGTGCCGGCATCCGGCGGCCGGAGCCGGGTTCGCCGTCCTCGCTGAGGTCGCGGCTCGGTGGCCGACGGCGCTTTGCCGTTCTGTCAGGTGAGCGGCTCCACGTATGTCGTTCAGGTGAGCGGGCTCCGTGTGTGCCGTCGACGTTCGGGGCCCGCCGGGTTCTCCCTCCGGGCTCACATGATCAGTTTGAGGAGGCGGGCGGCTTCCGGGTCGTCGTGTTCGGTGATGGCCAGGTACAGGCAGCGCAGGGCCAGGGCCGGGTCGAAGTGGTCCAGGCGGAGGGCCTGGGCGGCTCTCGCCGTCTCGGGGCAGGGGCCGGCCGCCGGGCGGATGGCGGGGGCGGTGGCTCTCACGACGTCCACCAGGGGGGCCCAGCGGCGCTGGAAGCGGGTGAACGCCTGCATGGTGAAGTCGGTGGAGTGGGTGTCGGGGCGGTCCCAGCACATGAAGAGGCGGACGATCGCCGGGTCGGCGTCGCGCAGCAGGTCGGCGGCCCAGATGGCGTGGCCGCGGCTGGTGGAGAACTTGCCGCCCTCGTACAGGTAGAGCTCGTTGACGGTCAGCCCGTTCAGGCGGGCCGCGCCCGGCACGCCGGCGGCGGTGAAGACGGCCGGGAACAGCACCGCGTAGTAGAACGCGGTGTCGAGGCCGAGGAAGGACCAGGCGCGTGAGACGCCCTGCCAGGCGGCGGCGTAGTCGCCCAGGGCGCGGACGTCGGGGGCGAGGTGGCCGCCCACCGTGGTCAGGTACGACAGGCCCATCTCGAACCACGCGTCCAGCCGCTCGCCGCCGATCTGGATGCCCCAGTCGGTCGGGTGGGTGACCGGCAGCTCGGGCAGCTCACGGGCCAGGTGCAGGCCCAGCAGCGCGCGCACCGAGGGGGGCAGCAGGGCGCGCGTCCATAGGGACGTCAGCTCCTCGCGGTAGTCCTCCAGCCGGAAGACCAGCCCGGGCCCGCGCGCCTCGACCGGGACGGTGCCGCAGGACGCGCAGGTGGGGTCGAGCATCTCGGCGGCCGAGGTGAACCCGCCGCACACCTCGCAGGTGCCGCCGTCCTTACCGGCGCCGCACAGCGGGCAGGTGCCGGAGACGTAGGAGTTGTGCATCGACCTGCCGCAGTCGCCGCAGGCCAGCAGCGCGCGGTCGGCGGTCGCCAGCAGGCCGGAGGAGGCCATCTCGTCGACGAGCTTGCGGATGACCGCGTGGTGGGTCTGGTCGCCGTAGGGCCGGGTGAAGACGTCGTAGCCGACGCCGGTGGACGTCAGGGTGCGCTGGATGACCTCGGTGTGGCGGTTGATGACGTCCTCGGGGCGCTCGCCGCCGGCCCGGGCCTTCACCAGGACGGAGTTCTGGTGGTCGTCGGTGCCGCAGATCGCCAGCACGCGTTCACCGCGGTCGCGGGCGGCGCGCGCGGCGACGTCGGCCGCGATGTAGGGCCCAGAAAGGTGGCCGACATGGAGCGGGCCGTTCGGCGTGGGGTGCGGTGAGCGGATCACCGTCAACCCTCGCGGTTCCTTTTCACGCATGGGTTCGCTCCCGGCTCGTTCCGGCATGGGGCGGGCACGGAGAACAAGCGTAGCCACGCATTCGGCGAACCTCCATCCCCGGCGGCCCTTTTCGCCGGCAAAAGGCCCCTGGATATCGCGGGGAACCGTTGGTTCAGCCGGGAGAATACCGATCGATACCCCTGCGCTGCTCCTTTCGATACGCCCCGCGCACTTGCGTCGCTATTTGTTGAAAATCCATCACGCCTGTCCATAGCATCCGGTAAAAGGCCTGGACGGACAGCGGTTACCCGCCGGGCCGGAAGCCTACCACCAGGCTCGTAAGGTCAGACAAGGCGATTTGTGAAATGCCCCGTGACGCGCTGCCGGAGGCGGCGGCCGCGCCCGCCGGGGACGAACAGGGAGTGCCGGCCATGCGTCGAGTCAGAAAAACACAATCCGTGAGAAGCGTACGCGTGGTTCCGCTCGACCTGCGCGCGCCTTCCGGGCGCCAGCTGCCCTTCTGAGCCTTTAACCCGCGACGTGCGCGCTCCCCGGTGAAACCAGTACGGGGAGCCGCCATTTCATCCTGTTTCCGGCTGAGTAGGACGCCGCCGGTCGCTGACCGGCTTGGAGGTGGGTGATGACGGCGAGATCACTGCGCCGGCTGCTCTCCCTAGACCCGCAGGAACTCATCCGCTCGCGCCCCGGCCCCCCGGTGGGGGACCCGGAGGTCGGGCGGACCCTCGACACGGTGGTGCACAGCTTCGCCACCGGCTACAACGCGGCGCTCGGCGCGCCCCCGGGCGCGCTCGACCTCTCGCACCTGCCCGGCCCCCTGCGGGGCTTCGCGTACGAGGGGGCGGCCATGAGCATCGGCCTGGTGGACGAGCTCACCCTCGCCCGGGGCCGCCGGATGCGGGCCCTTCTCGACGGGCCCGGCCGGCCGTACGTCCACCTGATCCACGTCGGCGCCGGCTGGGCCTTCGCCCGGCTCCGGGTGCGGCCGTGGACGGGCATGCCCGTCGGGCAGCGGCTGTTCCGCTGGCTCGCGTGGGACGGCTGGGGCTTTCACCAGGCGTTCTTCCGCCCGCGGGCCGTCCTGGTGGAGCACCGGGTCGAGCGGGCCGCGCGGGGCGACGTGCGCCCGATCCGCGACCAGGGCGTCGGCCGCGCGCTGTGGTTCTACGCGGGCGCCGACCCCGCGCTCGTGGCGGAGGTCATCGACGCCTTCCCCGCCGGTCGGCGCCCCGACCTGTGGGCGGGCATCGGCCTGGCCGCCGCCTACACCGGCGCCCAGCCGCCCGAGCGGCTGGAGGACCTGCTGGCGCGGGCCGGCGGCCACCGCGAGCACCTGGCACAGGGGGCGGCCTTCGCCGCCAAGGCGCATCAGATCTCCGGAATCGTCCCCGAGCGCTCGGCCGACGCCGTCGCCGCGCTCACCGGCGCGGGCGTCGACGACGCCTCCGACTGGACCGACGCCTCCCTGAAGGAGGCGCTGCGCCGTCCGGACGATCCGGCCACCTACGAAGCATGGCGTGCAGGGATCCGCCGCGCGTGGGCGCGGCAGGGGGGTGTGGTGTCGTGACGAGGCTGAGAACGAGCGCCGCGGCGATCTGCTCGGTGGTCCTGGCGGTCGCGAGCTGGCGGCTAGCGGAGCTGCCGGCCAGCTCCGACGCCGAGCGGGCGCACGTGGCCGAGCGGTTCGCCTTCCAGCGCGAGCCGCTCAACGGGGCCGCAGGCGCCCGGAGCGTCCGGGTCGTCGCCCCGGCCTTCCAGAAGATCGACCACTGGATCTCCTCCGTAGGCGCGGGCGTCGCCCTCGCCGACCTGGACGGCAACGGCCGCGCCGACGACGCGTGCCTGGTCGACCCCCGGGACGACTCGGTGACGCTGCGCCCGGTGCCCGGCACCGGAACGCGCTACCCGGTCGCCGCGCTGGCGCCCGCCGGCCTGCCGTACGACGCGACCATGGCGCCGATGGGCTGCGTGCCCTCCGACTACAACGAGGACGGCCGCACCGACGTGCTCGTCTACTACTGGGGCAGGTCCCCGGTGGTGTTCCTGCGCTCCGGCGCCGGAGCCCAGGTCAGCGCGGGCGCCTTCACCCCGCGCGAGCTGGTCTCGCCGTACCAGGTGTGGAGCACCAACGCGCTGACCCTGGCGGACGTGGACACCGACGGCCACGTCGACATCGTGGTGGGCAACTACTTCCCCGACCGGGCGCGGGTGCTCGACCCGCGTGCCCACCAGCAGGAGCTGCGGATGCAGCGCTCCATGTCCGACGCCCACAACGGCGGCACCGACCGCGTCCTGCTGTTCCGCTCGGCCGGCGGCGACACCGTGAGCTACGCCGAGGCGAAGGGCGCCTTCGCGCCCGAGGTCGCCGACGGCTGGACGCTGGCGCTCGGCGCGCAGGACCTGGACGGCGACGGCCGCCCCGAGCTGTACATGGGCAACGACTTCGGCCCCGACCGGCTGCTGCGCAACCTGTCGACCCCCGGCAAGGTGCGGCTGGAGCTCATGCGCGGCGTGCGGCACTTCGGCACGCCCAAGTCGAAGGTGGTCGGCGCCGACTCCTTCAAGGGCATGGGCGTGGTGTTCTCGGACCTGAACGGCGACGAGGTGCCGGACATGTTCGTCAGCAACATCACCGAGAACTACGCCCTGCACGAGAGCAACTTCGCCTTCCTGAGCACCCGCCAGAAGCCGCTCGGCGACGACGGCGTGGCGCACTACGACGACGAGAGCGAGTCGCTCGGCGTGTCGCGCTCGGGATGGGGCTGGGACGTCAAGGCCGGCGACTTCGCCGGCGACGGCGACGTGCAGCTCGTGCAGGCCACCGGCTTCATCCAGGGCACCGTCGACCGGTGGCCCCAGCTCCAGGAGCTGGCGCTCACCAACGACGACCTGCTGGCGAACCCGGCCAACTGGCCGCGCCTGCGCCCCGGGGACGACCTGTCGGGCCACGACACCAACCCGTTCTGGGCGCGCGGCGCGGACGGCCGTTTCCACGACGTCGCCGAACGGCTCGGCGTCGAGGATCCGGGCCCCACGCGCTCGATCGCGCTGGCCGACGTCGACCACGACGGCCGCCTGGACTTCGCGGTCGCCAACCAGTGGCGCCAGTCGTACTCCTACCGCAACGTGCGCACGGCCCAGCGGCCGTACCTCGGCCTGACCCTGCTGCGGCCCGCCTCCTGCGCCGCGGGCGGCACGGCGGGCGGCGCGGCGCGCACGGCCGCCGTCGGCGCGACCGCGACGCTGCGCTCGGGCGCCGCCGGCCTGCGCGTCGGCCAGGTGTACCCGGCCAACGGCCACGGCGGGGTCTCCTCGCCCGAGCTGCTGTTCGGCCTGTCCGGCACCGGAGCCGCCGCGGTCACGCTGACCTGGCGCGATGCCTGCGGAGCGCGGCACTCCGCCGACACCACCCTCACCCCCGGCTGGCACAGCCTCGCCCTCGGCGCGGACGGCTCGATCGAGAAGGTGACCCCGTGAGCCCCAAGAAGGACCCCAGGACGATCGCCCTGCGTCGCTTCGCCATGTCGATCAGCGTCTTCACGATCGTCGGGCACACGCTGCTCGGGTTCGAGCAGGCGTACCTCACGCCCGTGGCCGCGATCCTCACCGCCTACGCCATGGAGATCGGCCTGGAGGCGCTGGACGCGTGGGCCAGGCGGCGGCCGGCCAAGTTCCCGCGCTCGGTCGGCGGGATGGTCGACTTCCTGCTGCCCGCGCACATCACCGGCCTGGCCTGCGCCATGCTGCTCTACGCCAACGCCCGGGTGGAGCCGGTGATGGCCGCGGTGGTCATCGGCATCGCGTCCAAGTACGTGGTGCGGGTCAGGATCGGCGCCTCGCGGCGGCACGTGCTCAACCCGTCCAACTTCGGCATCGTCGCGGTGCTGCTGCTGTTCCCCTGGGTCGGCATCGCGCCGCCGTACCACTTCACCGAGTGGGTGTCCGGCCCGCTCGACTGGATCATCCCCGCGGCGATCCTGGCCTCCGGCACGATGCTGAACGCCATGCTCACCAAGAAGATGCCGCTGATCCTGGCCTGGGTGGGCGGCTTCGCCCTGCAGGCGGTGGTGCGCACCGCGATCGAGGGAACCTCGACGGTGAACGCGCTGACGGTGATGACCGGCGTCGCGTTCGTGCTGTTCACCAACTACATGATCACCGACCCGGGCACCACGCCGGTCGCCCCGGCGCGGCAGGTGGCCTTCGGGCTCGCCACCGCGGCCACCTACGGGGTGCTCGTGGCCTTCCACGTGGTGTTCGGCATGTTCTTCGCGCTGGTCATCGTCTGCGTGTTCCGCGGCGCCCTGGTGGCGTACGGCACGTTCCTGCGCGAGACGGCGTGGCCCGACCCCCGCGCCGCCGCGCGCCCGGCCGCCGTCCCGCAGCCCGGGCTCGCCGTGGCCGGGGGGACCCGATGAGGGCCGCGCCCGAGGCGTACGCGATCGTCGGGATCGGCTGCCGCTACCCCGACGCCCCCGACCCCGACCGGCTGTGGGAGCTGGTGCTGTCGCGCAGGCGGGCGTTCCGCCACATCCCGGACGTCCGCCTGGACCCCGCCGGGTACGTGTCGGACGACGCGGGCGACCCCGACCGCACCTACGCCCGGTTCGCCGCCGTCCTGGAGGGCTGGGAGTTCGACCGGGCACGCTTCAAGGTGCCCGGCGCCGCCTACCGTTCCACCGACCTGACGCACTGGCTCGCGCTGGAGGTCGCCGCCGACACGCTGGCGTCGGCCGGGTTCCCCGGCGGGCGCGGCCTGGACACCGCCCGCACGGGCGTGGTGCTGGGCAACACGCTGACCGGGGAGTTCAGCCGGTCCTCGCTGATGCGGCTGCGCTGGCCGTACGTGCGGCGCGTCGTGGGCGAGGGCCTGGCGGCCGAGGGCTGGGACGCGCCCGCCGCCGCGGCCTTCCTGGACCGCCTGGAGAAGACCTACAAGGCGCCGTTCCCCGAACCGACCGACGAGAGCCTCGCCGGCGGCCTGGCCAACACCATCGCCGGGCGGGTCTGCAACCACTTCGACCTCAACGGCGGCGGGTACACCGTGGACGGCGCCTGCTCGTCGTCCCTGCTCGCCATCGTCACCGCCTGCACGGCGCTGCGCGAGGGCGACCTCGACCTGGTGCTCGCCGGCGGCGTCGACCTCAGCCTCGACCCCTTCGAGCTGGTCGGCTTCGCCCGCACCGGGGCGCTGGCGACCTCCGCCATGCGCATCTACGACGCCGACCCCACCGGGTTCTGGCCGGGCGAGGGCTGCGGCATGGTGGCGCTGATGCGGGCCGACGACGCCCTGGCGAGCGGACGGACCCCGCTGGCGCTGATCCGCGGCTGGGGCGTCTCCTCCGACGGGCAGGGCGGCATCACCCGCCCCGAGCGCAAGGGCCAGCTGCTGGCCATCGGCCGGGCGTACGAGCGGGCCGGGTTCGGCCCGGAGACCGTCGCGATGTTCGAGGGCCACGGCACGGGCACCGCCGTCGGCGACGAGGTGGAGATCGCCAGTCTCATCGACGCCCAGCGCGGCCGGCGCGACCTGCCCCCGGCGGCGCTCGGCTCGGTGAAGGCCAACATCGGGCACACCAAGGCCGCCGCCGGCATCGCCGGGCTGCTGAAGGCCACCCTGGCCCTGCAGCGCCAGGTCATCCCGCCCACCACCGGGTGCGACGACCCGCACCCGCTGCTGCGGGGCTCCCGCGTGCCGCTGCGCGTGGCGGCCGAGGCCGAGCCGTGGCCGGACGCGCCGCTGCGCGCGGCCGTGAGCGCGATGGGCTTCGGCGGGATCAACACCCATGTCGTGCTGGAGTCGGTGGCGCCGCGCAGGCGGCGCGCCCTGTCGCCCGTGGAGCGCCGGACGGCCCGCCGCCCGCTCGGCCACGAGGTGTTCGCCTTCTCCGGCGAGACGGTGGGCGAACTGGCCTCCGTGCTCGACCGGACGGCCGCCGTCGCGGCGGCCATGTCCTTCGCCGAGCACGCCGACCTCGCCGCCGCGCTCGCCGCCCGCCACACCGGGGAGCCGGTCACCGGCTTCCGGCTGGCCGTCGTCGCCGGCGACCCCGGCCAGCTCGCCCGCCGCGCACGGCAGGCGTCGCGGCTGCTGCCCGACCTGGAGCGGGCGGCGCCCGGCGCCGTCCTGACCGCGCCCGGCGTCTACGCCTCCCACGGCGCGCCCGGCCGGGTGGGCCTGCTGTTCACCGGCCAGGGCGCCCCGGTGCCCGCCGGGCCCGGCGCGCTCGCCACCGTGCTGCCCGGCGCGGAGTCCTACTTCCGCGCCGGCGCGGACGGCGCCGAGGGGCCGGTGGACACCGCCGTGGCCCAGCCCGCGATCTTCTCCGCCTCCATGGCCGGCCTGCGCTGGCTGTCGGAGCTGGGGGTGGACGCGGACGCCGCGGCAGGCCACTCCCTCGGCGAGATCGGCGCGCTGTGCTGGGCGGGGTCGTTCACCGAGACAGAGGCGCTCGGCCTGGTCGGGTTCCGCGGCGAGGTCATGAGCAAGTCCGGCGCCCCCGGCACCGGCATGGTGTCGATCGCCGCCTCCCGCGAGGTCGTGGCCGGGCTGATCGACGCCACCGACCTGGTGGTCTCCGCCGACAACGGCGCCTCCCAGGTGGTCGGCGGGCGCGTCGCCGACCTGGAGCGCGTCCTGGAGCTGGCCGCCGCCAAGGGCGTCCCCGCGACCCGGCTGGCGGTCAGCCACGCCTTCCACACCGCCGCGGTGACGGCGGCCGAGGAGCCGCTGTCCACCTACCTGGCGGTGCTGCCGGTGTCCGCGCCGCAGCGCACGGTCTTCTCGACCGTCAGCGGGCGGCTGCTGACCTCGGCGTGCGACCTGCGGCGGATGCTCGCCCAGCAGGTCACCGCGCCCGTGCTGTTCCGCCAGGCCGTCGAGGCGCTGGCCGAACAGTCCGCCCTGCTGGTCGAGGTCGGCCCCGGGCGCGGCCTGGCGTCGCTGGCGGCGTCCATCACCGATGTCCCCGCCGTCGCCATGGACGTCGGCGCCCGGTCCGCCGAAGGACTGTGCCAGGCGACCGCCGCCCTGTTCGCCGCGGGCGCCGCCGCCGACCTGCGCCCGCTGTTCGCCGAACGCCTGACGCGGCCGTTCGACCTGTGGCGCGATCCCCGGTTCCTGGCCAACCCCTGCGAGGCCGCCGTCACGCCCGAGGCGCCGGCCGAGCGTGACGCCGGGACCGCCGAGCAGGGCGACGACGGGGACGCCGGCGCGTCCTCGACGGTGCGCCTGCTGGTCGCCCGCGCCGTCGAGCTGCCGGCCGACGCCGTCGGACTGGACGATCGGCTGCTCAGCGACCTGCACCTGAACTCGCTGCGCGTCGCCCAGCTCGCCACCGAGGCGGCGACCGCCTGCGGCAGGATGATCCCCGCCGCGCCGCTGTCGTTCGGCGACGCCCGGGTGGGCGAGCTGGCCTCGACGATCGACGCCCTGCCCCCGGCCGGGGACGACGCCGGCGCCGAGGGGCCGGTGCCGCCCGGCGTCGCCGACTGGCACCGCGTGCTGGTCCCCGTGCTGACCCCCGTGGAGCTGCCCGAGGACGCCCCCGAGCGGTACACCTGGGACGTCCGCGGCTCGGGGCCGATGCGCAGGGCCGTCGAACCGCTGCTGCCGCGCGGGGAGACCGCCACGCAGGCCATAGCGGTGTTCCTGCCCGAGGACCCCGGCGACGCCGACATCGACGAGCTGGTCTGCGGCGCCCGCGAGGCGATGATGTCCGGCGCGCCGCTGGCGGTCGTCGACCAGGGCGACACCGCGTCGGGCTTCCTCGGCACGCTGCGCCAGGAGTACCCCGGGCACCCGGTCAGGTCGGTGCGCGCCTCCTCGCCCACGGCGGCCATCTCGGTGGCGCACCTGCTGCGGACCTCCTCGTTCGCCCACCAGGACGTCGTCATCGACAGGAGGGGCCGCACGGCCGTCGAGTCCCAGCGGCCGCTCCCGCTCAAGCGGGACCAGCCGTTCCCGATCGGCGGCGACGACGTCGTGCTCGTCACCGGCGGCGGCAAGGGCATCGGCTTCGAGACGGCGACGGCGCTCGCCGCCCTGGCCGGCGCGCGGCTGGGGCTGCTCGGCCGCTCCACGCCCGACCGCGACGAGGAGCTGCGCGCCAACCTCGACCATCTCGCGGCCTCGGGGGCGCGGTTCCACTACGCGAGCGCGGACGTGGCCGACCCGGGCGCCGTGCGCCGCGCGGTCGCCGAGATCACCCGGGCGCTCGGGCCGGTCACCGCCGTGGTCCACAGCAGCGGGATCAACAACCCCGGCCGGTTCGCCGACCTGGACGGTGCCGCCTTCGCCGAGCACGCGGCGCCCAAGTACCACGGGCTGCGCGCGGTGCTCGACGCCCTGGAGCGGCGCCGCCTGCGCGCCGTGGTCAGCTACGGGTCGGTCATCGGCAGGTTCGGCCTGAAGGGCGAGGCGCACTACGCGCTGGCCAACGGCCGGATGCGCGAGCTGATGCGGGTGCTCGCCCGCGACCTGCCCGGCGCGTTCGTCTGCAACGTCGACTGGACGGCGTGGTCGGGCGCGGGGATGGGCCACCGGCTCCAGGTCCTGGACAGCCTCGTGCGCGCCGGCGTGGTCCCGATCCCCGCCGACCTCGGGGTCCGGCTGCTCGCCGGCCTGCTGGCCACCGGAGTCCCGGCCTCGTCGGTGCTGGCCACCGGGCGCCTGCCCGACCTGTCCACCCACGCCGCCGGCCCGGCGCTCCAAGCCGGGGCCTCCGGCACCGCGACCCCGCCCGACCCGACGGTGGACGCCGCCGAGCCGTCCGGCGCGGCGCACGGCCGGCGGTTCCTGGAGCGGATCGTGACCCACACGCCGGGCGTCGAGCTGGTCGCCGAGGCCGGGCTGGGCGGCGCCGCCGACGCCTACCTGGACGACCACCGCATCGACGGGCTGCGCGTGCTGCCCGCCGTGGCGGCGCTGGAGGCGATGGCGCAGGCCGGCGCCGCGCTCACCGGCCGCCGGGCGACGGCGATCCGCGACGGGCGGTTCGACCGGCCGGTGGTCGTGCCCGAGGACGGCACGCGGGTCGTGCGCGTGTGCGCGCTGGTCCGCGAGGACGGCGACGTGGACGTGGTCCTGCGCAGCGACGAGAGCGGCTTCGCCGTCGACCACTTCGCCTGCCGGCTCGCCGCGACGGCGCCCGCGCCGCCCGACGTCCCCGCCCGCGAGGCGCCGGTGCCCGCCCACGAGGGGCGGCGGCTCTACGGGCCGCTGTTCTTCCACGGCCCGCCGTACCAGCGGCTGCGGCACTACGACCACCTGGAGGCCACCGGCTGCACCGCCGTCCTGACCGGCGACGACGGCTCCATGATGGGCGACGCAGGCTCCGTGATGGGCGACGCCGGCTCTGTGATGGGCGACGCCGGCTCCGTGATCGGGAACGCCGGCTCCGTGATGGGCGACGCCGGCTCCGTGATCGGGAACGCCGGCTCCGTGATGGGCGTCGCCGGCTCCGCGGCCCCGTCGGGCGGCGGCACTGCCGCGCGGGAGGGCGCCGCCCTCGCCGGGCACGCGGCGGACGCCGTGCTCGCGGGACAGCTCGGGGACGTCTACCGCAACGACGCCTCCATCCACGTGCTGCAGGCCTGCGTGCCGCACCGGCGGCTGCTGCCCGTGGGGTGCGACCGCCTCACCGTCCACGGCGCCGCCGCCCCCGGCCCGCTGACGCTCGCCGCCGTGGAGCGCGCCCACACCGGCGCCGACTACACCTACGACGTCGTCGTGCGCGACTCCGGCGGCCGGCCGGTGGTGAGCTGGCAGGGCCTGCGGCTGCGCGACGTCGGGCCGCTCGACGGCGTCCGGTCGCTGCCGCCGCTGCTGCTCGGCCCCTACCTGCAGCGGGTGGCGGGCGGCCTGCTGCCCGGCGCCGCGCTGCGGGTGGCCGTCGCCGACGGCGGCGCGCGCACGGCGGGCAGGGGCGGAGACGGGCACGCGCCCGGCGGCCGTCCGCTGCCGTCCGGCGGGTCCGCCTGGAGCCGCACCCGCCTGGACGGCATGGTGATCACGGTGTCCGGCCCGGCCGGCGCCACGATCGCCTGCGACGCCGAACCCGTCCCCGCCCGGGACGACCTGGACGGCGTCCGCCCGCTCATCCCCTGGCCCGGCCAGGCGGCCGAGCTGGCACGGCTCACCGGCGAGCCGGAGGCGCACGTGCTCGCCCGCCTGTGGACCGTGCAGGAGTGCCTGTCCAAGACCGGCCGCACGGCGCACGGCCCGCTCACCGTCCGCGGGGCCTTCGAGCAGGGATGGGTGCTGCTCAGGGCCGGGGCCGACGACGTGGTCTCGGCCGTCGTGGACGTCGACGGCCGGCCCTCGCCGGTCGCGGTGGCCGTGCTGGCGTCCCCCGCGCGTGAGGCGGCGCCCCGGCCCAACGGCGCCGCGCGCCGGGACCCGGCCCGCGCGCAGGCGCATCCGCCGCCCGGCGACGCGTACCGCGCCCCGGCGTTCCCCGTGGAGGTGGCCCGGTGAAGCCCTACTTCGCCTACGAGCACTTCGTGACGTTCTCCGACACCAACCTGGTGGGAAACGTCTACTTCGCCAACCACGTGGCCTGGCAGGGCGAGTGCCGCGAGCGGTTCCTGGCCGAGCACGCCCCCGGCGTCGTGGCCGATCTGACCGCAGGCGAGCTGGCCCTGGTGACGGTGTCCTGCTCGTGCCACTACTTCGGCGAGCTGTACGCGCTCGACCGGGTGTCGGTGCGGATGTCGCTGCGCGCCGTCGCCTTCAACCAGGTGACGATGGACTTCACCTACTACCGCGTCGGCTCGGGCCCCGCGCAGCTCGTCGCCCGCGGCGAGCAGGCGGTCGCCTGCATGCGGCGCGACGGGGCCGGGGCCCTCGCGCCGGTGGAGGTGCCCGAGGAGCTGCGGCTGGCGCTGGAGGGCTACTCCGCCGCCGGCTTGGTCAGGGCGACGTAACGCCATGGATGTCCACCTGGAGCCGTCCTCGGCGGCCCCGAAGGCGCCACCCGCGCAGATGGAGCCGATCATGCCTTCCCCCCACGCGGCACCGCTCTACCGCGACCAGGTCATGGACACGGCGCCGCCGACCTTCGGCGTCGTCGGCTGCGGGCGCATGGGGTCGGCGCTGGCGCGGCTGCTCGCCGCGCAGGGCTTCGGCGTCCTGCTGACCAGCAGGACGCGGCGCTCGGCGACCGAGCTGGCCCGTCAGGTGCCGCACGCGGACGCCGGGTCGCTGGAATGGCTGGCGGCCCGCGCCGACATCGTCGTGCTGGCGACCCCGATCGAGGTCACCTGCGCCGAGATCGCCCCGCGGGTGCGCGACCTGGTCGGCGGCAAGGCCGTCATCGACGTGTCCAACCCCGGGTTCGCGCCCCGCCCGCACCTGCCCACGGACGGGCCGCCCGCGGCCTGGGCGGAGGCCACGACCATGCCCGGGAGCACGTCGTTCGCCGAGCGCATCGCGGCGCTGCTCCCCGGCGCCCACGTGGTGAAGGCCCTCAACTGCGTCGCCGCCAAACGCGTCGCAGGCGTTGGCGAGGGTGGCGCGAAGGTGACCGTGCCGATCGCCGGCGATCACCTCTCGACCAAAGCCCGAATCGGGGTGATCCTCGAAGTGGCCGGTTTCGACATCGCGGACGCGGGTCCGCTCTCAAGCAGCAGGTGGATCGAGTACCTGCCGCAGCTCCTGCTGCGGCGGGGGATGGAGGCACCGGCCGGACTCTCCCTGGACGGCATCGGCATCTGACGCGCGAAACGGAGAACCCCAGATGGTAGACCTCGCCCCACAGCCGCCCGCCCCGCCCTCCTCCGCCCGCCCGCCCCGACTCGGCCTGATCATCGCGCTCAGCGTGCTGGCCGGCTTCCTGCTCACCGTCGTCTGGTCGGCCACCTTCGTGGACGCCACCATCGGCGACAACATCGCCAACACCGTGCTCGGGCACGACGCCAAGGAGGTGCCGATCTCCGGCATCCTGGCCGGGCTGGCGTTCGCCTTCGCCACCGGCCTGGCCGGCAGCTTCACCGCCTGCAACATCGCCGTCTTCGGCACCGTGGCGCCCCTGCTCGGCCAGACGGGGACGGCGCGCAGCCGCCTCGCGGCGGTGCTCGGCCCGATGCGCTGGCTCGTCGTCGGAATGGTGGGCGTCTCGGCCGTCTACGGCGCGATCGTCGGCATCGTCGGCACGAGCATGCCGCAGTTCTCCACCGCGCCCAACTCGGTGGGGCTGTCGCCGCGCAGCATCCAGTCGATGGTGGTGTTCGGCATCATCGGCCTGGTCTTCGTCTACCTCGGCCTCGCCGCCCTCGGCGTGGTGAAGGACCCGCTGGCCAAGGCCTCCGAGCGGTTCCCCGGGGCGCGCATGCTGGTCCTGGGCGTGCTCATCGGCGGCTTCCTCATCGGACGCCCGTTCGGCCTGTTCCGCCAGCTCTTCCGGGACGCGGCCGAGAGCGGCAACCCGCTGTACGGCGCGGGCGCGTTCGTCCTGCAGTCCGTCGGCAACATCCTGATCATGGTGGCGCTGGCCGCCGTCCTCGTCCTGGTCGCCGGGGGCCCCATCGGCCGCTGGGTGGCCGCGAACCCCACCAGAGCGGCCGTCATGGTCGGGGTCTCCTTCATTATCGTCGGCGTTTTCACCTTCCTGTACTGGGACGTCCGGCTGCTCGCCCGGCGGGAGATCCTGCCGTGGTATCCGATCGCACCGTGGGCCGGCTGAGAGACATTGGCAATCCGCGAGAAGAACGGAATGCGAAACACTTCGTAGGTTCGAGGAAAATCAACGCGTAATTGCGGGGAAGGGGTGATGGCACCGTGACCGCCGTAGAGCAGGAAAGAATGCCGCCGGCCGGTTTTCCGGCGGTGGATCCCGCGAAAGTCGTGGAGCTGATGGACCGCGTCATGCGGGACATGGGCGGCGCGATGACCGGGCTCCTGTGTGCCATCGGAGGCCGCCTGGGACTGTTCCGGGAACTGGCGGCCTCCGGCCCCTCCACCAGCGCCGAGCTCGCCGCCCGCACCGAGCTGGACGAGCGTCACGTCCGCGAGTGGCTGCTCGGGCTCACCGCCGCCGGATACCTGGAGGCGGACCGGGCGTCCGGCAGGTTCGTCCTGCCGCCGGCGCTGGCGATGGTCGTCGCGGCCGAGGGGTCGCCGTTCGACCTCTCGGCCGGGTACCAGCTCATCCCCGCCCTGGCCGGCATGGTGGGCGACGTGTGCGAGTCCTTCGTCACCGGCGAGGGCGTCGCGCAGGACCGCTACCCGGCCGAGCTGTACCAGGCCATGGAGGAGATGAGCGCGAGCTGGTTCGACACCATGCTCGTCCAGCAGTGGATCCCCGCGATCGACGGCCTGCCCGCCCGCCTCCAGCGGGGCGGGCGGGTCGCCGACATCGGCTGCGGGCACGGCCGCGCGCTCATCGCCTGCGCGCGGGCGTTCCCGGAGTCGCGGTTCGTCGGCTTCGACGCCTACGGCCCCAACGTCGAGGAGGCCCGCGAGGCCGCAGAGGAGGCCGGGGTCGCCGACCGGGTCACCTTCAAGCGCCGGGACGCCACCGGCGGGCTGCGCGGCACGTTCGACCTGGTGACCGCGTTCAGCGTTCTGCACGACGCGCCCGAGCCCCTGCCGCTGCTGCGGGCCGTCCACCGGGCGGTCGCGCCGGACGGCGTGTTCCTGCTGCTCGAAAGCGCCGCCGCCGACGACCCCGTGGACAACGCCGGCCCGTCGGCCACCGTCCTGTACGGCACCAGCCTCCTGTACTGCCTTCCGGCGTCGCTGGCGGAAGGGGGCCCCGGCCTCGGCACCCTGGGGCTGCCTCCGGCGCGGATCCGCGAGTACTGCGGCCAGGCCGGGTTCCGGTCGATCCGGGCGCTGCCCTCCGCGAACCCGTTCAACGCGCTCTACGAAATCCGCCCCTGACCATACGAGGAAAGCAGGAGGAACCATGTCGACAGCCGAGAACAAGGCGCTGGTGCGCAACCTCATCGAGGCCTGGAACAACGGCGACCTCGGCAGCATGATCGGGTACTGGTCGCCTGACATGGTGCACTACTCGCGCGGCGAGGTCCTGGACGCCGGCAGCGTCGCCAGCGCCATGCAGGGCGTCATGGACGCCTTCCCCGACCTGAAGATGAACATCGAGGAGATGATCGCCGAGGACGACAAGGTCGTCTCGATGATGACCCTCAGCGGCACGCACACCGGCACCTTCCTCGGCGTGCCGCCCACCGGCAAGCCGGTGTCCATCTCCCTGCAGGGGATGGTGCGCATCGAGGACGGCAAGGTGGTCGAGCACTGGGGGGTCGCCGACGGGCTGGCGCTGCTCCAGCAGCTCGGCTTCATCCCCGAGGAGTTCCTGGCCGCGACGGCCTGAGGTGCGACATGTATGAACTCGCCAGGATGTACCCGCCCGCTTCGCGCAGGAGCACCAAGAGCAAGGTGCCCCTGTGGCGGACGCTCACCCGCACCGGCGCGGTCGTCGCCGTCGCCGCGGCCTTCATGATCCCCGCCCTGGCCGGCGTCGCCGTGGTCCGCGTGGCCCGCGGCCGCGACCGGGCCAGGAGCTTCCTCTACCGGCGCGTCGTACGGATGCTCCAGGCGCTCGGCCCGACGTACGTCAAGTTCGGGCAGATCGCGAGCACCCGCAGGGACGCGCTGCCGCCCGAGCTGTGCGACGCGCTGTCGGTGCTGCACGACGGCGTCGGCCCGATGTCGGTCGCCGCCTCGCGGCGCGCCCTGCGCGCGGCGTACGGCGACGACCTGCACAAGCTGTTCCCGACCGTCGACGAGAAGCCGGTGGCCAGCGGCAGCATCGCCTGCGTCTACCGGGCGGTCCAGGCCGACGGCCGCGTGGTCGCGCTGAAGCTCAAGCGGCCGGGCGTCGACACGCTCATGCGGGCCGACCTCGACCTGGTGCGCCGCATGGTGCGCCTGGGGGAGCGCTCGTCGAAGATGGGCGGCATGCCGGTCGGCGAGCTGGCCGGCTACGTCAGCGCCGCCATCCTCGGCCAGCTCGACTTCGCCAAGGAGGCCGCCAACTCGGTGCGCATGCGCGGCATCCTCAAGCCGGTCAAGGACGTGCAGGTGCCCGCGCTGCTCGGCGAGCACTCCAGGCCCGAGTGCCTGGTGTTCGACTACATCCCCGACCTGGACGCGACCGCCGGCGAACGGCTGCCCTACGGGGTGCGGGCGCGGCTGGCCGCGACCGTGCTGACCGCCGCCAGGAAGATGATGTTCGTCGACGGGTTCGTCCACTGCGACCTGCACCCGGGCAACCTGTACCTCACCTCCGACGCCCGCGTGGTCATCCTCGACGCCGGGTACGCGGTCCAGATCCCCGACCGGGTGCGCCGCCTGATGGGCGAGTACTGGTCGAGACTGCGGGCCGGGGACGGCCGGCGCTGCGGGCAGATCGTGCTGGAGAGCGCGGTGAAGGTCGGCGAGGAGACCGACGTCGACGCCTTCGTGCAGGCGGTCACCGACCTCGTGCAGGCCTCGGTCGGCTCCGGCGAGCAGTTCGACATGTTCGCCTTCGGCAACAAGATCTTCGACCTCCAGCGCGAGCACGGCATCTACGCCGCCTCCGACTTCGCCTTCCCGCTCATGTCGCTCCTCGTCCTGGAGGGCACCGTGCGCGGCATCTCGCCGGACGTGGACTTCCGGCACGTGGGCGAGAAGCTGGGCAGCGGGGCGGCGGCCAGAAGCCAGGCCACCGTCATCAGGTAGCGCGCCGCCGCGCGTCACAGGGACGGCCCCGCGAGGGCGTCCGGCTGAGAAAAACGACCCGCCACCTCGGTTCCGCGCGCCCGGAAACGCCCGCGGCCGCGGTGGCGGTCGTCTTTCCCGGCACCCCGCGATGGGCAATCCGCGAGAAGAGCACGCCGGATTCGTCACCGTAGATTCCAGCTCAGGAAAGAGCGCCTGAAAGGCAATCTTCAGTGGTGAGCGGAGGACTCTCAATGGGTGGCTGCAGTGAATCCGTCGACCGTCGATTCCCGGTACAGCAGATTTCCGAGTCGACCTGGATGCGCGCGACCGCGGGAAACATCGCCGCCGATTACGCCAACGGCTTTCAGGACGTGGTCTCCGGCTTCCTCAGCGGGCGCCCCTCGTGGAGGGCGTACCACGACAGCCTGCGCAACGCCTCCCAGCCGGAGCTGGAGGAGCTGGCCGCCTCCCGGCGGTCGGAGAGCCTGGCCTTCCTGGTGCTCATGCTCACCGGCGTGTGCAACGCCGACTGCGGCATCTGCTTCACCGACCGCAAGCGCAAGCCGAACGAGCTGACGGTCCCCGAGCGTGACGACCTGCTGGCCCAGGCCGCCGCGCTGGGCGCGCAGTACGTGTACGTGCCCGGAGAGGGCGAGCCGACCCTGGACAAGGGCTGGTGGAACTTCCTGGAGACCTGCGGCGAGCTGGACCTGCCGGCGGTCGTCTTCACCAACGGCATGATCTTCGGCGACGAGGACCTGTGCCGCCGCACCTGGGGCATGACGCCACTGGAGGCCGCCAAGAAGATCGCCGACTACCCGGTCTATCTCTACTCCAAGTACTGGACCCCCGACTCGCGCCTGTCGGCCCGCCTGCTCAACGTGCAGGAGCGGCGCCAGCCGTACGGGCAGGTGGACGGCGTGCCGGTGCCGCTCGGCCTGCAGACCCTCATGGAGTACGTGCCGCGCGACCGCGTGGGCATCGAGGTGTGCGTCGAGCGCCGCAACGCCGACGACGTCATCCAGACCATCGTGCCGTTCGCCGAGCGGCACGGCCTGGCCACGCTGGTCGAGATGATGCAGCACAACGGCCGCACCTTCCAGGACCCGTCGTACGACATGACCGACCTGCAGGCCGACGCCGTCGCGCCGCTGCTGTCGCCGACGAGCTGCACCCTGGGCACGTGCAAGGCCGTGGTCACCGTGCAGGGCTACCTCAGCCCGCGCATCGCGGTCCTGGAGAACCAGCTCCCGCAGGACCGCAGGCGCGTGGTGGGGGCCGACTTCTACCGGCTGCTGCACGAGACCCCGTACATCGTCGAGCGCCGTTACAACCTCGCGTGCCTGTGCGAGACGATCCCGGCCGAGCTGGCCGGCGAGAAGATCGACCTGCGCTCGGTGTACAACGTGACGCCGCCCGCGCTGGCCAACGCCGTGGGCATCTCCGTCGACGCCGAGCCGCAGGGCGGCGGGGTCGCCGTGGCGGCGCCCGCCAAGGCGTCCGCGGGCGGCTGCGGCGTGTCCGGCGGCTGCGCCTCCTGCACGGCCCTGTGCGCCCAGCACTGATCCGATGCGTTCCCTCCGGGACGACGTCCTCGGCGCCTGCCTGTCAGGCGCCGAGGCGATCGAGACCATCGCCTCCCGCATGTCCGACGACGACTGGTTCGCCCCCACGCCCTGCCACGAGTGGGACGCCGCCGACCTGCTGGACCACGCCTTCTGCATCGCCGAGGACTACAACCGGTTCCTCGACTGCGTGATGGACGGCCGCACGGGGCCGCTGCTGGTGCACGAGGACCTCGCCACGCACAACGCCGAGCGCATGGCCGGCCTGAGACCGGCCGCGCCGCTGGTGCGGCTGGCCGAGTTCGGCCTGGCCGCCCGCCGGTTCGTGACCCGCCTGCCGGAGGCGTGGGAGCGGCCGCTGTTCCGCATGGAGGGCAGGCAGTGGCGGGTCGGCGACTACGCCGGCTTCTGCGCCCTCGAATGGCACGTCCACGCCTGGGACCTGTTCACCAGCGCGGGCGTGACCTACCGCCCCTACTGCCGCGCCACGCTGGCCACCGTCTGCGGCGACTGGCTGCCCGGCCTCGTCCGGGTGGGCGAGGACCCCTGGGACGCCCTGCTCCAGGCCTCCGGCCGCCACCCGGACGTCGGCGTCTGGCGGCAGGCGTCGTGAGCGCGCCGGTCGTCACGGAAGGCGCGGCGGGCCCCCGGATCCCGGGGGCCCGCCGTGTTTCGACGTGCACGACCAGGCCGGCCACCCGCCGCGCGCGGCCCAGGGGCGTCCCCCTGTTTCCGTATGTGCGGCACGTGGGTCGTCTCTCTCCGCCTGCGGGGCCCATGGGCCATCCCCTCCGCGTGTGCGGCACATAGGACGTCCCTTTCCGCGCGTGCGGCCCATGGGGGCGTCCCCCTCCGCGGGTGTGGCACACACGTCTCTCTCCGCACGCGCGGCCCCATGGACGGTCCCTCTGCGCGCCCGGGGCACATGGAAGCGCCCCCGCTCCGCGTGTGGGGCGGGAGCGGGGGCGCAGGGCCGTGCGCGGATCAGGTCACACGTGGACGGAGGCCCTCGGTTCGGGCGCGGGCAGGAGCGTGGTCCGGCGGCGCAGGCGGGAGGCCGCGAGCGCGAAGCCGGCCGCCGCGACCAGCGCCACCGCGCCGACCAGCGGGAACGCCAGCCGCTCCACCGAGCTGTACGCGGCCACGGCGACGACCGGGCCCACCAGGAAGCCGACGTCGGCGATCGCGTTGAACCGGCCCCACACCGTGCCGGAGGCGTCGGTGTACCGGTCGATGCCGTCCCGGGCGACCAGGTAGCCGTGCCCCTGGGCGACCATGAAGACCACGAAGGCCAGCAGCCCGATCCCGAGGTCGCCGATCTCGGTCATGGCCAGGCACGACCCGCCGAGCACGACCAGGCTCACGGTGCCGGCGGCGGGGGAGCGCAGGCGCTCGGACACCCGGCCGCTGAGCAGCGTGGCGAGCATCCACACGGCGAGGCCCACGCCGAGGATCAGCGCGGACCGCCCGGTGGCGTCGTGCTGGCTCCCGGCCACGTACAGCGGGACGAGCGGCTCGGAGGCGGCGAACAGCAGGTTGAGGATCAGCTCGTAGAGGCCGAACACCAGCAGCGGCATCCCCCAGCCGCCGCTCCGGGCCCCCGCCGGGGCGGGCGCCTCCGCGACGCCGGCGGTCGGCGTCGCGGCCGGCACGCGCATGGCGTACGCCGCGGTGACCGCCCCGGCCACGCTCAGCGCGGCGCCGGCGAGCAGCACCACGCGGAACCCGGCGAAGATCTGCACCAGGCCGGCGACCACCGGGCCGAGCGCCAGGGTGAGCACCGCGCCCGCCCCGACGAACGACCGCAGCTTGGACACCGGCACCCCGTAGTGGTCGGCCATCATGCCGGTGGCCTTGTAGATGGCGGGGATGCCGAGGCCGGTGCCGACGCCCCACACCAGCCGCCCGGCGACGGCGGCCCAGGGGCCGTCGGCCACCGCGATGAGCGCCATGCCGGCCGTCCCGCTCAGCCACGCCACGACGGCCGTCGGGGCGGGCCCCCACCGGTCGGTGAGGCGCCCGCCGAGCGCCCACTGGCTCACGATCTTCGCGACCGGGTAGGCGATCAGGAAGACGGTGAGCAGCGCGGGCGTGAGGCCCAGCTCGCCCTGCAGTTCGGGGATGAACGGCAGGATGGCGGTGTACCCGATGTTCATGCCGGCGATGGCGAAGATCATCAGGGCGAACCGCGGGCGGTATCCCGACGTCACGGCCGCCTCCCGGCGTGGTTGCGTGCGATCAGCCGGATGTGCAGCTCGGTCAGCGACGCCTGGATCTCGTAGTCGTCCTCGGCGAGGTACACCGCCGCGTACAGGTCGACGCCGGTGAGCCCCAGGCGCTGTTTGTACAGGTGGTTGGACCTTCCCATGTCGAGGATGGCGGCCCCGCTGTCCACCGCGTAGGAGACGGCCTCGTAGGCGAGCGTCCCGTAGGTGTGCAGGTCACGCAGCCGCGGGTAGTCGATGCCGGCCGTCCACGCCGACAGGCGGTTGCCGTGGCGCAGGCACAGGAAGCCGCCCGCCAGGGTGCCGTCGTGCTCGGCGGCCAGCATGACCGACCCGGGCACCGTGGCGACGGCGTGGAACAGGTCGGGGCCGTACATGTTGTAGCCGTGCGCCTGGGAGGTGTCGATGGTGAGCGCGCCGAACTCGTCCAGCACGGGGATCATGTCGTAGTCGTGCAGGCGGCGGACCTTCAGCCCGGCGTCCATGCCGCGCCGCCACTGCCTGCGGAACTCGCGCCGCACGTTGGAGGTCGGCCGCTTCGCCAGGAAGTCCTCGACCGAGTCGCCGACCGGGGCGTAGTACGCCACGTCGAACAGCACCGACATCGACGTGGGCCGCACCATCGACCAGCGGCTCAGCACGTCTGGCGTGAGGTTGCTGAAGACCAGCGCGGAGGCCCCCCACTCGCGCGTCAGCTCCAGGCCGCGGTCCACGGCCTCGGCGATGAAGTCGGTGCGGCTGGCCCCCGCCCCGCCGTACTCGGCGTAGGGCGAGGGCGCGTACACCACCGGGCCCGGCCAGACCGGGTCCATCTCCACGACCTGCTCGTTCTCCGTCCAGAACGGCGAGTGGTCGACCAGGTAGTACGACACCAGCTCCGCCTCGCCGCCGTCGGCGAGCAGCAGGTGGCGGAAGTCGCGCACCTGCTCGGTGGTGACCTGCTCCCAGGCCGCGGCCCAGGCCGGCGTCAGCGTGATGTGCTCGGCCCAGATCGGCAGGTCCGGAACCTCGGACACCTTGCGGTACCACGTCCCGATGGCGCTCATCGCGCACCGTCCCCGGCGGCCGCCCCGGCCACGCTCGCGGCGCGCGCCTCGGGCTCGGCGGGCGGTTCGGGCCCCGGCCCGGCGATGTCGACGGTGACGTGCCGCATCGCCTCCTCCATGTTGCGGCGGCAGGCCGCCGCGTCCTCGCCGGTGACGATGAGCGAGCCCAGCACGTCGTCCAGCCCGTTGGGCGGCGGCTTCACCGTCTCGCCCACCGACTTCTCCCACACCAGCTCGTGGAACCAGGGCGGATCGTCCAGCGCGGGACCGCCCCGCAGGCCGGTCACGACGCCGGCCGCGTGCGGGTAGATGTGCTTGATGGCCGCCGCTCCGGAACGTTCCGGAGCCAGGTCCGGGACGACGCCCACGGCCGCGTCCGCCGCGGCCCGGGCCAGGTCGACGCCGGAGGCCAGCCGCCACAGGTACGGGATCCTCGCCCCTGCGAGGCGGGCGTTGACCTCCACCACCCGCGGCCCGCGCGAGGTGAGCCGCAGCTCGGTGTGGGTGACCCCGTACTCGACGCCGAGCGCGTCCAGCGCCGCCACCGCGACGTCGACGGCCGGGGAGGCGGGGTCGGCCAGCGGGCTCGCGGTGTCCACCACGTGGGCGCCCTGCTCGAAGTACGGCGGGAACTCCACCACGTGGTCGGTGACGCAGGCGACCTCGGTGCGCCCGGCGACGGTCACGCACTCCACGCTGATCTGCGGCCCGTCGAGGTACTCCTCGACGAGCAGCTGCACCGGGCCGTCCACCCCGCCCAGGCGGGAGGCGGCGCTCAGGTCGTAGGAGCGGGTCATCGCGCCCGCGTCGTCCACCCGCACCACGCCGACGCTGCCGGCCAGGTTGCGGGGCTTGAGCACGACGGGGTAGCCGATGTCGGCGCCGACGCGCAGCGCCTCGGCCAGGGAGCCGACGGGCACCGAGCGCGCGGACGGCACCCCGGCGGCGTCGAGCGCCTGGCGCGTCAGCAGCTTGTCGCGGCACGCGCGAACCGTGTGGACGCTGTTGTGCGGCACCCCGAGGTCCTCGGCGATCGCCGCCGTCACCTCCAGGTACTGCTCGACGTAGGTCACGACCCCGTCGACGGGCCCGGCGCGTTCGCGCACCGCGCGCACCACGGCGGCGGTGTCGTCGAAGCGGACCGGTATGTGGTCGCTGATGTGGGCACGCTGCCAGGTGGGAGTCTCGTCGTCGACCAGGGTGAGGCGGTAACCGCTGGCCATGCTGCGAAGGCCGTACTCGCGGCACACCCGGCAACCGCTGCCAACCACGAGTACTTTCCCGGCCGGACCGGCTGACATGTGATGATGTCCTATCTTCTATGGTGATCCGCGGCTACCTCTCGCCATCCCGTGCCTTGCTACAGCCAGCCGTCATGCTGTACACCCAAGCCAGGGCCGCCGCCGTCTAAGGCTCGGCGGCGGCCCTGCCAGGGAAGGTCAGACCACGCGAGCGAGGTCGGCCTTCGCGACATTAGGGTCCACAGGGCTACAGGACACGTCGGCGATCATGAGCAGGCCGGTGACCTGGATCTGGAACTCCCTGACGGACATGAGACGGCGGTGGGAGGCGGCGTCCCTCCACTGGATGACGATGATGTACTCGTCTGGCCGCAGGTCCGACCGCGTGAGCTCGAAGCCGCCGAACCCGGGTTGACCCCGGAGGAAGTCCTCGTGCTCCTTGACCTGCCGTTCGAACAGCGACCGGTCGCCCCTGAGCGTGAACGTATTGATGAACGCGATCATGTCTGTCCCACGCCCGCTCGCCTAGGCGGCCGGGCCGTCAGACGCTCTGCGCCGACGACTGCACGTCCGCGTCCGCGCCGGCCACCACGACCTCGCTACAGCTGACGTCCGCGATGCCCAGCATGTTGGTGACCTGCACCTGGAACGTCTTGGTCGACCTCAGCCGCGCGTGGGAGTCCTCGTCCGACCACTGCACGATGTTGACGTACTCACCCGGGCGGGTGTCGGACCGGTTGAGCTCGAACCCGCCGAAGCCGGGCTGCGTGCGCAGGTACTCCTCGTGCGCCGCCATGAGCTCCTCGAACACGCGGTCGTCGCCCTTGATGACGAAGGTGTTGATGTACGCGAGCATTCTGTCTCCCTCTGGTTGCGGGGTGTGACCCGTCGTGACGGGGGGCATCACACGTCGAAAGCTACGCATCGGTCCAAGCGCGGCCTTCTCATGGATTGCCTTCATCGGGGCCCCTCCCGGCTCTCACGCGGCCACGACGACGTCGCGCCGCCGGTAGAGGCGCACGGCCAGCGGCGCGGCCACGGCCGTGACGGCGAGCGCCCACGCGAGGGTCTGGAGCACCGGCACGGCGACCGGCCCACCACCCGAGGACAGCCCGATGGCGGCGTCGGTCGCCGACGAGAGCGGGTTCGCGCCGACCAGCGGCCGCAGGAAGCCCGGGAACGCGTCGACCGGCGCGAAGCCGGAGGAGAAGAACAGCAGGAACGTCGCCGGCATGGTCAGCGCGGTGTTGACGGCCTGCACGCTCCTGGCCGCCAGGGCGATCACCAGCGCCACCCACATGAAGATCGAGCCGAAGGCGAGCACCACGGCGAAGAACCCCAGCGCGGCCAGCGGCCCCTGCGTGAAGCGGAAGCCCGCGACGTGGGCCGCGGCCGACGAGGCGACGGCGGTGATCAGCACGCGGGCCAGGTCCGCGGCCATCCGCCCCAGCAGCGGGGACGCCCGGCTGATCGGCATGGTCCGCAGCCGGTCGGCGAGCCCGGTGTGCAGGTCGAGGTGGAAGCCGACCCCGGTCACCACCGCGCCCGACGCCGCCGCGAACAGCACCACCGCCGGCGCCAGCCGCTCCACGTACGGCCCGCCGCCGGCGCCGCCCACGATGCCCCCGAAGACGGCGAGCATCATGAACAGCAGGACCAGCGGCATGACCACGGTGTTCACGAGCTGCTGCGGGCTGCGCAGGTACCGCCGGACGCCGCGCCCGGCCAGCAGCAGCGTCTCGGCCGCCGTCGCCGCCGGCCCCTCCCGCCCGGCCGCGGGCGCGCCGCCTCTCACGTCGCCCTCCGGTACGCCCTGGTCGCCGCGCGCGAGAAGACCACCAGCAGCACCAGCAGCCAGGCGGCGGCGCGTCCCAGCGGAGCGAGGTCGGTGCCCTCGGCGACGGCGCGCAGCGCGTCGACCACCGCCGACACCGGCGAGTACTCCACCACCGGCCGCAGCCAGGACGGGAAGCCGCCGACCGGCGCGAAGGCGGTGGACAGCATGAGCAGCGGCATCGCCGGCATGTGCAGCGTGGCGCCGACCGCTTCGGGCTCGGTGGAGGCCAGCCCCGCCGCGCCCGTGCCGACCGAGAGCACCAGCAGCACGGTCAGGGCGAGCAGCACGAAGGCCGCCGCCCCGGCCACGCCCGTGGCGAACCGGAAGCCGGTGACGTGCGCCGCCGCGATCACGGCGCAGATGCTGATCAACCCGCGGACGCCGTCGGAGGCCAGCCGGCCCGCGACCACGGCGCCGCTGTTGACCGGCATCGACCGCAGGCGGGCCAGCATGCCCGTGCGCCGGTCGCGGGCGAACAGCACCGCCGCCGAGATCGCGGTGAACGTCACCCACATGACCACGATCGCGGGCGGCAGGTACTGGGCGAAGTCGATGCCGTGCGCGGCGAACATCTGGCGGAACACCGCGAGGAACCCGAAGAAGAACAGCAGCGGCGTGATCACCATCCCGGCGACGGCGGCGGCGCCGAGGGACACGCGCAGGTTGCGCCCGGCCAGCAGCGCCGACTGCCTGACCAGGTTCACCGGCCCGCCCTCGGCGACCGCGACCGCCGGGGCGAACCCCGCCGCGCCGCTCACCGTCCGGCCCCCGCCCCGGCCCGCCCGTTCGAGGCCGCGGGCGAGCCGTCGTGGTGCCCCAGCGCGCCGTGGCCGGTGAGGGCGAAGAACGCGTCGTCCAGGCTCGGGCGGCGGATCGCGACGTTGTCCGTCTCGACCCCGGCCTCGGTGAGCCGCCGCACGATCTCGGCCAGCGTCCGGGCGTCGCCGCCGGGCACCACGATGGAGCCGTCGCCCTCGGTGACGTCCGGCCAGCGGTCCAGCAGCACCACGAGCGCGTCGCGCCGGGCCCGCTCGTCGTCGATCCGCACCTCGCACACCGAGACGCCGACCTTGCCCTTCAGCTCCTCGGGCGTGCCGGTCGCGATCACCTTCCCGCGCGCGACGACGACGATGCCGTCGGCCAGGCGGTCGGCCTCCTCCAGGTACTGGGTGGTGAGCAGGACGGTCGTCCCGGCCGACCGCAGCTCGCGCACCACCCGCCACATGGCGTGGCGGCTGCGCGGGTCCAGGCCGGTCGTCGGCTCGTCCAGCACCAGCACCGGGCGCGGCACCATGAGCGCCGCCGCGAGGTCCAACCGGCGGCGCATGCCGCCCGAGTACTCCCTGACGCCCCGGTCGCCGGACTCGGCCAGGTCGAACCGGGCCAGCAGCTCGGTGGCGCGCTCGCCCGCCGCGCGCCTGCTCATGCGCAGCAGCCGGCCGAACAGCACGAGGTTCTGCCGTCCGGTGAGCAGTTGGTCGACGGCGGCGAACTGGCCGGTGAGCGCGATCGAGGCGCGCACGCCCGCCGGGTCGCGCTCCACGTCGAAGCCGGCGACCGACACGCGGCCGGCGTCGGGGCGCAGCAACGTCGTCAGGCAGTTGATGACGGTCGTCTTGCCGGCGCCGTTCGGCCCGAGCAGGCCCATGACGCTGCCGGCCGGGACGCCGAACGACACGCCGTCCACGGCGGCCCGCTTGCCGAACGACTTGCGCAGGCCCTCGACCTGGATCATCGGCTCCGTCACGGCCGGACCTCCGTTCCCGCCCGGCCGGGCCCGGGTCCGCGCCGCTGGTAGGCGATGAGGCAGGGCGAGGCGGGCCTGGAGATCCCCATCTTCTTGGACGGCGGAGGATCGGGCTCGACCAGGCTCAGCCTGTAGGAGCGCAGCAGCATGCTCAGCACCACCTTCATCTCCGACTCGGCGAACCGGGCGCCGAGGCAGCGGTGCTGGCCCCCGCCCAGGTTGATCAGCGTGGCCGCCGCCCGCCCGCCGGGGTCGCGGGCGGGGGAGAACCGGTCGGGGTCGTACTCGCCGGGGGAGTCGAAGACCTCCGGGGACCGGTGGGTGATCGGCGGGCAGAGCACGGTGAACCAGCCCGCCGGCACCGTGTACCCGCCCACCGTGTACGGCTTCTCGGTGTAGCGCCACAGCATGGTGGTGATCGGGCGCAGCCGCTCGGCCTCGCGCAGGTTCCAGTGCAGCCGCCGCATGGCGTGCAGGCTGCCCGGGGTCGGCTCCTCGGGCGCGCCGTCGGCCTCCTCCACCACCAGCTTGAGCTGGTCGGGGTGCTGCAGCAGCAGCACCAGCGACCACGCGAGCTGGGCGGCGGTCGTCTCGTAGGCGGCGAACACCAGCGACAGGAGCAGGCCGATCACCTCCTCGTCGGAGACCGGCGTCCCGTCGGAGTACCGGCCGCCGACCAGGGTGGCGAGGAAGCCGTGCCGCTCGGGGTCGGGGTCGAGCCTGGCCTCGGCCGTCTTCGGCGCCAGCAGCGTGAACAGCCGGTCGCGCGCGCGGTCGCGCCGGATGAGGCGGGGGAGCGGCAGCCTGGGCGGCAGCAGGATCTCCATCCCCTCCGCCAGGTCGACGTACTGCCGCCAGAAGTACTCGCCGGAGCGGAGCAGGAAGTCCTCGCCGAGGAACGCCCGCACCGCGATGGACATCGACAGCCGCTCCAGGCCCCTGGTGGCGTCGAAGACCCCGAACTCGCCGAGCGACCCCAGCCAGTCGCCGGCCTCCTTCACCATGCACTTCAGGTAGTTCGGCAGGTTGCGGGAGCGCAGGGCCGGGAGCATCATCTCGCGCTGGTCGACGTAGCCCTCGTACTCGGCGGCCTGCAGCACCTCGCCGAACATGGGGATCACCCAGCGGTACACCGGGCGCAGCGACAGCGTCGACTCCGGGAGGTTCACGACGTCCAGGGCGTCGGCCGGCCCGGTCACGACGACCATGCGCTTGGGGCCGAGCCGCAGCGCGAACACCGGGCCGAGCTGGGCCTGCGCGCGCCACAGCGTGCCCATGGCGTCGCGGAGGAAGGCCGGCCCGTTCCCGAGCAGGGGGACGCCCGCGGGTGCGGGAGGGTGCGGTGCAGACATCAACGCTTCGCCATCCGATGGGTGCGAGGCCGGCGGCCGGCCCTGGGGCGGGCCGGCCTTCCGGGTGGTCCTGTGCCGGCCGTGCGGGTCAGTCGTCGGCCGAAGGGATGGGAAGCGCCGCGGCCGGGAACTCCAGGCCGAGCTTCTCGGGGATGCTGGCCATGTCGTACTGGCCCCAGTGGTCGTGGATGAGGCCGTCCTGGAACCGCCAGGCGCCCATGCCGTTGATGGAGAACCGCTTGCCCGTCGGCGGCACGCCGAAGAACTCGCCGGTGTGCTCGAACGACAGCTCGACCACCTCGAACAGGTGGTTCTCGTCGGCGAGCCACACCTTCGGCTCGGCCTTGAGGAAGCTGAACCAGGCGGCGGAGTCCTTGAACATCGTGATCACGCCGTCGGGGTCGTGCGGCACGACCGACGCCCCGGGGATCGGGAAGTGCACCTTCACCTCCGGGTGCAGGTACTTCTTCGCCTCCTCCCAGTTCTCCTTCATGATCTCCGCCTGGAAGGCCTCGACGAACGCCTTGTTGCGCTCCGCCACTCCGGCCTGCTCATTGGTCGTGGTCGTCATCTCGGCAGCTCCTTCGCGTCCTTCGCGCTCGTTCGATGCGAACGTATCCGCGCGTCACGGGCGTTTCCTTCTCACGGATTGCCCGTCCGCGTAGGCAATCCATGAGAAGAAGGCGACGTCCGGCCCCTCATACGCTGCGGCAAAGCGCTGTCCGGGCCCTCCACGCCGATCTGCCGAATGGGGTGGCGAATTGACCACCAGTAATGACCAGCAACCGATAACCAGCCAGATCATGCAGTTCCTGACCGGCAAGGAGATCAGCGGCGCCGTGGTGGCGGCCGCCGAGCTCCGGCTGGCCGACGCGATCGGCGACGAGCCGGTGCCCGTCGAGGAGCTGGCGACGAAGGTCGGAGCCGACCCCGACGCCCTGTTCCGTCTCATGCGCGCGCTGACCACTCTCGGGCTGTTCCGCGCGTCCGGCGAGCGCAGCTTCGCCCACACCGAGCTGTCGGCGGGCCTGCGTTCCGACGCCCCCGAGCGGCTGCTGGACATGATCCTGCTCGAAGGCGCCGAGTGGGGGTGGAAGCTCTCCAGCCGGCTGGCCGAGCCGGTCCGCACCGGCAAGCCGCTGTTCCCTGAGATCTACGGCAAGGACCTGTTCTCTTACTTCATGGAGGACGAGCCCGAGGCCGGCCAGGTCTTCGACCGCGCCATGACCGCCATCAGCGAGTCGGCCGTGGGGCCGATCGTCGACGCCCTCGACGTCACGGGCGTGCGCAAGGTGGTCGACGTCGGCGGCGGGCAGGGCAGCGTCGTCCGCGCGATCCTGCAGCGCAACCCCGGCCTGTCGGGGGTCGTGTTCGACATCGAGCCCGCGCTCGGCGACGCCCACGCCGAGCTGCGCGACGGCGAGCTGTCGTCCCGCACCGAGCTGATCGCCGGCGACTGCCGCGAGAGCGTGCCCGTCACGGCCGACCTCTACCTGTTCCGCCACGTCCTGCACATGTGGGACGACGAGGGGGCCGCGCGGATCCTGCGCAACGTCGCCGCCAGCGCCGCCCCCGGCGCCCGCGTCGTCGCCATCGAGCAGCTCGTCACCGAGGGGCCCGACGGGCAGTACGTCGCGCTGCTCGACCTGCACATGCTGGCGGTCGGCGGCGGGCGCGCCCGCAGCGAGCTGGACTTCGCCCGGCTGTTCGAGAAGGCGGGGCTGCGGCTGACCCGCGTCACGCCGACCTCGGCGGGCGACCAGCTCGTCGAGGCCGAGGTGGTGGACGGCCGATGAGCTCCGACCTCTCCTACAGCCCGTTCGACCCCGAGCAGACCAAGGACCCGTACCCCATCTGGGACCAGCTGCGCGGCGAGTGCCCTGTCTACCGCAGCTCGTTCGGGTCGGACGAGTGGATGGTGGACGACGCCGACGACGCCGGCGCCGTCTACGTCGTGACCAGGCACGAGGACATCACCTACATCCTGGAGCACCCCGACAGGTTCACCTCCGGCGAGGACAAGAACGGGCCCGGCATCCCGCCGGAGGTGCTGGCCGAGCTGTCCAAGGGGCTGCCGCTGAGCACCACCCTCTACAACACCGACCCGCCCGAGCACACCCGGCTGCGCACGCTCGTCGGGTCCGGCCTGTCGCCGCAGCGGGTGGCGGCGAACGCGCCGCTGACCCGGGCCACGGCCGAGGAGCTCGCCTCCCGGCTCACCGGCGGCACGGCCGAGCTGCTGGACGAGTACGTGCGCCCGCTGGCCAACCTGGCACTGCTGGACTACCTGGGCATCCCCCGGGACGACCAGGCGCGGGTGCTGGAGTGGAACGAGATGTGGGAGCGGCTCTTCATCCCCGGCCTGCCGCCGGAGGACCAGATCCGCGCCGCGTCGAAGATCGTGGAGTACCAGCAGTACTACGTCAAGGCCGTGGAGGAGCGCCGCGCCGACCCGCGCGAGGACATGCTCACCCGGCTCGCGCTCGCCGAGACCGACGGCGGCGAGCGGCTGAGCATGGCCGAGATCGCCTGGTGCACCATGGAACTCATCTCCGCGGGCGCCGCCAACACGGTGGACGGCCTGGCCAACGTGCTGCTGGTGCTGCTGAGCGATCAGGAGCGCTGGAACGCCGTCCGGGACGACCGCGAGCTGCTGCCCGGCGCCATCGAGGAGGGCCTGCGCCTGGAGGGCCCCACCCAGTGGCTGCCCAGGACCGCCGCGGACGACATCGAGCTGAGCGGGGTCCGCATCCCCAAGGGCGCCACGGTGGCCGTCACCTTACAGGCCGCCAACCGCGACCCCGAGGCCTTCCCCGGCCCCGAGCGGTACGACCCGAAGCGGCACGGCCTCAGCCGGCACGTGGCCTTCGGCCGCGGCGCGCACTACTGCGTCGGCGCCGGCTGGTCGCGCATGGCGCTGCGGGTGGGCATCGAGGTGCTGCTCGACCGCTTCCCCGGCCTGCGGCTGGACGAGGGCTACGAGCCGGAGTTCTACCTGCCCATCCCGGTGCTGCGCTGCGTGACCTCCCTGCCCGTGAACTGGACGGACGCCGGCTGAGGCCGGTCGTCGGACGAAATCGGAGACCTATTCCATGATTCTCGTAACCGGGGCGACGGGCGCCGTCGGCAACCACGTGGTCGCCCAGCTCGTCGAGGCCGGGGCCAAGGTGCGCGCGTTGACCCGCAGCCCCGGCAAGGCGCGGTTCGACCCGCAGGTCGACGTGGCGATCGCCGACGTGGACAAGCCCGAGACGCTGCCCCCGGCGCTGGAGGGCGTCGAGCGTGTCTTCATGCTGGCCCCCAGCCACCACGCCCCCGCCCACGACGCCAACATCGTCAAGGCCGCCCAGGCGGCCGGGGTCCGCCACCTGGTGAAGATCTCGGGCCTCGGCACCATCGACGACGCCCCCGACGCCATCACCCGCTGGCACCTGGAAGGTGAGCGGGCGGTGAAGGAGTCGGGCATCGCCTGGACGATCCTGCAGCCGGGCGAGTTCATGTCCAACACCTTCTACTGGACGTACGGCATCAAGGGCGAGGGCGTCGTCCGCGAGCCGCACGGCGACACCAGGCAGGCGCTCGTCGACCCGCGCGACATCGGCTCGGTCGCCGCCGTCGTGCTCACCACCGAGGGCCACGAAGGCAAGTCGTACCCGCTGACCGGGCCCGAGGCGCTCACCCCGAAGGAGCGGGTCGCCAAGATCTCGGCGGCGCTCGGCCGCCCGATCGAGTTCGCCCAGCTCACCCCGCAGCAGGCCCGGGACAACTGGGTCATGCTCGGCGCCCCTGAGGAGCTGATCGACGCCGTCCAGTCGGTGCTCGCCGACGACAGCGGACGCTGGGCGCGGGTCTACCCGACGGTCGAGCAGCTCACCGGCCGTCCGGCGCGCTCGTTCGACCAGTGGCTCGCCGACCACCTGGAGGCGTTCCGCTGACCCCCACGACCGTCCGGCCCGCCGGCCGCCCGCGCCCCTCGCGCGGACGGCCGGCTTCGCCGTCCCGGCGACGCGTTCCGCGTTCGGCTGGCAGGCGGGGCCGGTCACTGATAGAACCGCGGGCAGTACGTTCCGTGCCCGCCCGAGATCCGGGAGAGTCCATGATCAGTCATATCGGAACCGTCGACGTCTTCGTCCGCGACCAGGACGCCGCGCTCGACTTCTACGTCGGCAAGCTCGGTTTCGAGCTGCGCAGAGACGACTCCATGGGCCCCATGCGCTGGATCGAGGTGGCCCCGCCCGGTGCCCAGACCACGATCGTCATCGCCACCGCCGACTACCCGGTGGGCAGCGAGGAGAAGATCGGCATCTTCACCGACATCCAGTTCGTCACCGACGACATCAAGGCCGCCCACGAGAAGCTCACCGCACAGGGCGTCCACTTCACCACCCCGCCGGAGGACCAGTCGTGGGCCTGGCACTCCGCGTTCGTCGACCCCGACGGCAACGAGTTCTTCCTCATCCAGCGCAAGGCCTGACCCCTCGGGAAGCCCGCCGGCCGCGCCGGCGGGCTTTCGCGTGCCCCGGGGCGCGCCGCCGGTTCCGGGCGCTCCTAAACTGAACCGGACAGTCCATTCCGAGGGGCGAGACCATGGATCGGCCGCTGACGCCGAAGGGCGCGGCGACGCGCAAGCGCATCGTCGAGGGAGCCGCGGAGGTGCTGCGCGAGAGCAGCGTGGTGGATGCGACGCTGGACGACATCCGCCGGCAGACGGGCACCAGTAAGAGCCAGTTGTTCCACTACTTCCCCCGCGGGAAGGACGAGCTGCTGCTGGCCGTCGCCCAGTACGAGGCCGATCGGGTGCTGGACGACCAGCAGCCGCACCTGAGCTGCCTCACCTCCTGGGACGCCTGGCGGCGCTGGCGCGACGTCGTCGTCGAGCGCTACCGCGCCCAGGGCGACACCTGCCCGCTGGGCGCCCTCCTCCTGCAGACAGGCCGCACCACCCCCGGCGCGCGGGCCATCGTGGTCACCCTCATGGAGCGCTGGCAGCGGGAACTGGCCGCCGGCATGCGGGCGATGCGCGACGCCGGCCACCTCCCCCCGGACTTCGACCCCGACCAGGCCTCCGCCGCCCTCCTGGCCGGCATCCAGGGCGGCGTCGCCATCATGCTCTCCACCGGCCGCTCCACCCACCTGGAAGCCGCCCTGGACACCGCGATCACCCAGATGCGCGCGGCCGGCGACCGCGTCACGACGTAGGCCCACACGTGCCGCGCCGCGTGCGACGGTGCGCGGCCGCGGCCGCGCGAGCTACTACGAACTCGAACGTCTGATCGCCGCCGCCGCCGCCGCCGTCGGCGCGACCTCGGCCTGGCGCCCGACGCGCTGGCCCGTCCCGGTGACCTTCACGGCCACGCGTATCTGGCAGAAACAAGACCATTTATGGAGAATTGTCGTAGATCGCGTACCGGATGCGGTAGAAGATCATTTGTACCTACTGTCGCATCTCGAGGTCCACGTGAAGAAACTGCTCCAGGTTCTCGCGGCACAGCTGTTCGCCGCGACGTTCGTTCTCACCGCCCTGTCCGGCGCGGCCCGCGCCGACACCCCTCCGAGCGACGCCGAGCTCGCTCAGGAGTGGCAGGTCGCGTGGGACACGCACCGGTTCACCGACACCACGCCCCCGGCTCCGGGCTCGGGACGCAGCCGGGCCACCAGCAGCATCTCGATCGAGATCGCCGCGCCCGCCAAGCGGGTGTTCGCGGCGTACTCCGACATCGATAACCACATCGGCCGGCACTCGTTCCTGAAGCGGGTGGTCACCCACGCGGACTACTGCCGCCACGACACGCGGTACGTCGACTTCACCGCCATCGAGGAGATCCCGTACGAGGGCGCCATCGTCACGAGCAAGACGCACGCCCAGCAGCGCCTGCACCCCGACAAGCTCTACTACGAGACCGACACCTGGTCGGAGCCGAACGTGGTCTCCCACCAGAAGATCGTCTTCACCAAGCTCCCCGGCGGCAGGACCAGGGTCACCGAACACCTCACCTTCGACGCCGACACCACCCTGATCGACTTCGTCGTCACCAACGGCACCGCCTCCCACCAGCAGACCCAGACAGCCCTGAAGCAGGCCATAGAGTCCGGCGACCTCTGACCACCCCCACACCCCCCGGACGCACCCCTCCCGACCCGTGAACGATCTAGGCCCAGGAGGTTCGCAGGCGTAGCCATTCGAGGGCGGGGGTGGCCTGGGCGGACTGGAAGGCTCGGAGGGTGGGGAGGCCGGGGGGTGGGGGCTGGCGTGACTGGCGGACGAAGTAGCCGGTGAGGGCGGCCAGGGCGGTGGTCACGGCTGTCGGGTCGGCGTCGCGGGCCACGGGGTGGGCGGTGAAGATCTTCTCGGGGTGGGGGCCGCCCTGCATGCGGACGCTGGGGAGCATCTGGAGCAGGTCGAACCACGGGGCGCCGAGGAACGCCCACGGCCAGTCGACGACCATCACGTCGTCGGCCGTGAGCAGGAGGTTGTCGGCGCGGATGTCGCCGTGCACCAGCGTCTCGCCCTTGACGGCATCGGGCCAGCCCGCCTCCAGGCCGGCCAGCTCGTCCAGGTGGCGCGCGGCCCACGTGTCGAGGCCGGTCAGGTCGTCCGTCCCCGTGTCGCGGGCCTCGACCAGGAGCCGCCAACCGCGGAACGCCTCGCCGAACCTTTCCTCGGGGGGCGGCGCGGAGATCGGGGACGGGGTGAGCGTGACGCTCAGCCGGTCGAGGGCGTCCAGCACCCGCTCCAGCTCGTCGGCCCGCCACGGGTCGGCGGGCGGGTGGCCCTCCACGTAGTCGAACAGCAACGCGACCCATCCACCCGAGTCGAACGACGCCAGCAGCCGCGGCGAGGGCACCCCCGCGGGGAGCGCGGCGGCGATGCGGGCCTCGGCCCGGTAGATGTCGGCGCTCTCCGCGTTGGGCTCGGGCCCGACGGCCTTGGCGAACGCCCTGCGCCCATCGGCCAGCGTCAGCCGGACGGCGGCGCCGGGCGAGAACCCCCCGACCCGCGTCACCGCCTCCACCACCAGCGCCCCCAGACGCGCCTCGACCGCCCGCCGAACCCCCTCGGGCACATCACGCCACGGCAACCGCAAGTCAACGACAGGAACGTCCACCCCGCCATCCTCCCGGACCCGGCACCCGGCGATAAACCCATTTACCAGCGCCGCCACCCCACCGCCCCGCCCGCAGCCCCGAACGCCCTCAGGTCTCGTAGCCGTAGAGCCAGGTGTCGGGGCCATCGCCGCCGTACTTGAAGGCGAGTCTCATGGCGGTGTCCCGCGCGGCTATGGCGGCCCGGTTCTCCCACTGGCCGGCCATGCCGATCCTGCGGGACATGCGGGAGATGCGCGTGGCGCGGGAGACGCGGGCGGCCTCGTAGGCGCGCATGGCCCGGCGGCGGCCGGGTGGGGTGTCGTCGTGGGCGAGGGTCTCCTCGACGAGGCGGCAGAAGACGGCGGCGTCCTCGATGGCGGCGTTGGCGCCCTGGCCGAGGAAGGGGGCCATCGGGTGGGCGGCGTCGCCGAGCAGGGCGACGCGGGGGGTGGTCCAGCGGGGGAGGGTGGGCATGTCGTGGATGTCGGTGACGACGAGCTGGTCCACGGGGGTGTGGGCGACCAGGTCGGGGATGGGGGCGTGCCAGTCGCGGACGAGGGCCGCGAGCCGTTCGCGCGCGTACTCCGGGTGGAGCTGCGGCCACTCGTACTCGGTGGCGTTGAGCGTGGCCGCCCAGTACAGCTCGCCGCCGCGCAGCGGGTTGGCGAAGATCTGCAGGCCGGGGCCCTGGGAGAAGAAGCCGCCCGGGTAGGAGTGCTCGGGGGCCGGGGTGATGCCGCGCATGGAGCTGATGCCGAGGAAGCGCGGGCGCCGCTTGGCGCCCACGTGCTTGCGGGCCATGGACCACACGCCGTCCGCCCCGACGAGCAGGTCGCCGTGGGCGGTGGTGCCGTCGGCGAAGGTGGCGGTGACGGTGTCGGGGGTCTCGGTGGCGAGCAGGAAGCGGCTGCCGATCCTCAGCGCGCCCTTCGGCAGGGCGTCCAGCAGGATGCGGTGCAGCAGGCTGCGGCGCATGGCCACCATGGGGGCCTTCCACCGGGCCACCAGGTCGGTGGGCGGGATGCGGACCTTGACCTGCCCGGTGTGTGAGACGTAGTTGAACGTGTGCGGCCCCGGCACGGCCTCCTCGCGCACCCGTCGCCCGGCCTCCGGGGCCAGGCGGTCCAGCGCGCGGATCCCGTTGGGCGACAGCACCAGGCCGGACCCGGTGTGCTCGAACGGGTCGCTCTGGTCGAAGACCCGCACACGGTGCCCGCGGCGGGCCAGCCCGAGCGCGGTGCAGAGTCCGCCGATGCCGCAGCCGACGACGAGCACGTCCACGGCTCAGCCCCGCCCGCTCTGGGGGGACGTCCGGCCGCGGCGCCCCGGGCCGAGGGTGCCGGCGAGGCCGTCCATCGGCCGGGGCCGCTCCCTCCGGTGGGACGTGCGTCCGGGGTAGGTGAGGCCCGGGGCGGTGCGGGGGCCGGGGGCGATGAGCTTGGTCATCGGTCAGCTCCGCATCCGTTCGGCGTTGGGGGGCGGGGGTGGGCGGTCGCCGGTCAGCAGGGCGTCGAGGGAGAGCTCCACGCGGTCGAGCCCGGCCATGAGGGGGCGGTCGGCGCCGGTGACGGTGAGCGCGCCGTTCTCGACGGCGACGCTGACGACGTGGCCGGGGCGCAGCTCGCCGTAGAGGATCTTCTCCGACAGGGTGTCCTCCAGCTCGCGCTGGATGGTGCGGCGCAGCGGGCGGGCGCCGAGCACCGGGTCGTAGCCGTGCTCGCCGAGCAGGCGGCGGGCCTCCGGCGCCACCTCCAGGTCCATGTCGCGGTCCTTCATGCGCAGCGCGATCTGGGCGAGCATCAGGTCGACGATCTGGATGATCTCCTCGGGCGCGAGCTGGTGGAACACCACGATGTCGTCGATCCGGTTGAGGAACTCGGGCCGGAAGTGCCGCTTGAGCTCCTCCTGCACCTGGGCCCTCATCCGCGCGTGCCCGTCCCCGGCGCCGGCGGCCGTCGCGAAGCCGAGACCGGGGCCCTTGGAGATGCCCCGGCTGCCCAGGTTGGTGGTCATGATGACGACGGTGTTCTTGAAGTCGACCACGCGGCCCTGGGCGTCGGTCAGGCGACCGTCCTCCAGGATCTGCAGCAGCGAGT
>NZ_JARWAC010000024.1 GCF_029846175.1 Sphaerisporangium sp. TRM90804
ACTCGCTGCTGCAGATCCTGGAGGACGGTCGCCTGACCGACGCCCAGGGCCGCGTGGTCGACTTCAAGAACACCGTCATCATCATGACCACCAACCTCGGCACCCGGGACATCTCCAAGGGCATCGGGGTCGGGTTCGCGAAGTCGAACGACGTCGAGGGCAACTACGACCGCATGAAGTCGAAGGTGCAGGAGGAGCTCAAGCAGCACTTCCGGCCCGAGTTCCTCAACCGCGTCGACGACACCGTGGTCTTCCACCAGCTCACGCCGGCCGAGATCATCAAGATCGTCGACCTGATGCTGGCCCAGGTGGACCAGCGCCTGAAGGACCGCGACATGGGCCTGGAGCTCACGCCGGAGGCCAAGCAGGTGCTGGCCGAGCGCGGGTACGACCCGGTGCTCGGCGCCCGCCCGCTCCGCCGCACCATCCAGCGCGAGCTGGAGGACACGCTGTCGGAGAAGATCCTCTACGGTGACCTGCGCCCCGGCCAGGTCGTCAAGGTCGCGATCGAGGGCGAGGGCGACACGGCCACGTTCACCTTCGTCGGCGAGCAGAAGGCGCAGCCGGAGATTCCGGACTCCGCGGCGGCCATCACGGAGCCCGCGAGCAGCCGCGCCGGCGCGGGCACCGCACCGGCCGACCGCCGCCCGTAGGGCGACGAAGGCCTCCGGTCACGCACGGAGATCGGCGAAAGACCCCCTGTGAGGAGACTCACGGGGGGTCTTTCTCTTTTGGTGAGATCGTTATGCGCTGATTCGCTGGACACCACCGAAGGTAGTACTACACTGCGTAGAGCGGATCGGGCCAAGTCTCGACCAGGTGGCGTGGGAGTGCACCGGTCACGGGGACGGCCGCCGAGATGCGCCGTCCGACGTAGCGGGATATGCGCTGCGGGGATGACGCGGAGGGCGGGACGCACCGGGCACACTCGGGCGGGCCGGATTCCCGGCAGGGAGGGGACCTCTGCCTCGCGCGACCCCTCGGGTCGTGCGCGGGGGAAGGTCGAACGCGTAGTACGCCTGGGAGGCACCCGATATGCGCCTGTGTCACGAGGACGGCACGCTCGTTCACCTGTCCTACAACGCGGGCGTGCATCCCGCGGAGGACCTGGAGAACCTGATCGCCCACCTGACCCGCTACGCCGTTCCCGTACGCAGGAGGCTCGGCGTCGACCGGCTCGGCATCGGCCTCTGGCTGGCGCCCGCGGTGGCCGACCACCTCATCGCCGACCGCATCGAGCTGGTCCGGCTGCGCCGGTCGCTGCTGGAGCGCGGCCTGGAGGTCTGCAGCCTCAACGGCGCGGGCGGCCGCGGCATGGGGCAGGACAGTCCGGGCCCCGACTGGGCCAAGCCCGAGCGCTACCGCTACACCATGGCGCTGGCGAAGATCCTCGCCTTCCTGCTGCCGGACGACGTCCGCTTCGGCAGCATCTCGACCATCCCCATCGGCTGGCGGCGCGACTGGCCGGCCGACCTGCACTCGATCGCCTCCCGGCGGCTCGACCGGCTCTCCCGGGAGCTGCGCGGCCTGCACAGCGCCACCGGCAAGACCATCAGGGTCGGGTTCCAGCCGTGGCCGGGCTGCGTGCTGGAGACCACCGAGCAGGCGGTGGAGCGCGTGTGCGGCATCGACTCGGAGTATCTCGGCGTCTGCCTGGACGCCTGCCACCTGACCTGCGGCGTGGAGGAGCCCGGCGCCGCCCTGGCCGGCGTCGCGGCGGCGGGCGCCTCGGTGGTCAAGCTCGGGCACGTGCACAACCACAGCGGCGAGGCGCCGGCCACCGAGTCCATCCTGGAGAACACCCTGGCGGCAATCCTGTCCGGCCCGGGCGTCGGCGGAGCCCACATCGAGGTCGAGGCCCACGGCCTGGCCCTCCCCGCCAAGGGCAAGGGCCCCGCGGCCCTGGTGGCCGCCCTCGCCGACGAGCTCGACTGGACCCGCCGCAACCTCACCGCCCTGGGCCTGAAACTCGCCGCCTGACCGAGCCCACCCTGCGCTGACCAACGCGGGGTCCTGGCCACGCCCACCGGCCCCGCGACGCGACGGCGACGGCGCCTCCCCAGCACCGGCCCGGGCGCGCGCGGAACGCCGCCCGCCCGGCCCTGAACGCCCCACCCGCCAACACGCCCCCAGCGCCTTCGCGTCATCGGCCCGGCACCCACTCGGAGTGACGCCCGCCGCCCGCCCGGCCCTTGAAAGCTCCGCTCGCCACACGCCCGCAGCACCTCCACCGCCACCCGCGCCCAACGGATCGCCTTCCCCTGAAGATCAACTAGCCGCCGCCCCGCGGAGATCGACCGGTCGCCGTCGAAGTGGTGCCTTCGGCGCATCCTTCTCAGGGCGACCCTCACCCATCCCGCACCCCCCGGTCCCGCTGGCAACCTCGCTCAGCCGCCGAAAAGACCCGACGTGGAGCAGGGCAGGGGACAACCAGGGGGCGGTCGCCCGCGCGACGCCAGGAGCGTGCTCGGCGAGGGTCGCCTTGAGCGGGCGTGCCGAAGGCGCCATTTCCGGGGCGCCGGTGCCCGGGGGGTCGCCCCAAGAGGCGAGGACGCCACAGGGCCGATCACCGGTCTTGCCCTACCGGTGTCACTGACGCGCCGGACGTGGGCGCCTCTCGTCCACACAGGAGGTGCTCGTCCCGTGTGGAGGGGAGGCCGCCCGGTTTCCGGGGGCGGCGGTGCTCGGGTGGTCGCCGAACGGGCGAGGACGCCACAAGGCCGATCACCGATCTGCCGTACGGCTCGACACCCGCGCGCCGGGGTGTGGGACCTGACTCCCGCACGGGTGCCCGCGTCTCGTGCGGGAATGCGGTGAATGCGGTGAATGCGGTGAACGGGGGCTCAGGTAGGGAGGCGGTAGGTGCCGTCGGGGAGGGGTTCGGCAAGGCCGTCGGTGATGAGGCCGTCGAGTGCGCGTTCGCGTTGCTGGTCGTCGGACCACACGACGTCGAGGGCGGCCTTGGGGACGGGGCCGTGGGCGTCCCTGAGGATCGCCAGCAGGCGCCCCCGGCACTGGCGGTCGGTGCCCGCGTACGTCTGCCCACGGCGTTCTGGGCCGTCGTAGGCGGGGCGACCGGCCAGGCGCCACGCGCACGCGTCGGCGACGGGGCAGTCGGCGCAGCGGGGGGCGCGGGCCGTGCAGACCAGCGCGCCGAGCTCCATGACCGCGACCGCCCAGCGCGGGGCGTCCACGGCGGGGATCAGGGACTCGGCCAGCCGTCGCTCCGTGGACGTGGTGGCCTTGGGCGGGTACTCCTCGGCCCGTACGGCACGCGCGAGCACCCGCCGCACGTTGGTGTCCAGCACGGCGTGGCTGTGGCCGTAGGCGAAGCTGGCGACCGCGGCGGCGGTGTAGTCGCCGATGCCCGGCAGGCCGCGCAGCTCGTCGTAGGACGAGGGGACGCGCCCGCCGTGCTCGGCGGTGATCGCGCGGGCGCACGCGTGCAGGTTGAGCGCCCGCCGCGGGTACCCGAGCCGCCCCCAGTGGCGCACGGCCTCTCCCGGCGCCTCGGCGGCGAGCGCGGCCGGGGTGGGCCAGCGCTCCATCCATTCGGCCCAGACCGGCAGCACCCGGATCACCGGGGTCTGCTGGAGCATGATCTCGCTGACCAGGATGCCCCAGGGACCGGCGTCGCTCCGCCGCCAGGGAAGGTCGCGGGCGTTCTCGGCGTACCAGTCCATGATCGGCGCATGCAGTCCCGTTCCCACCCCCCGAGCCTAGTGCCGCACCACGAACCCCTCCCCGCGTTCACCGCCGAACAACACCGCCCCTTTCCACCCGCGCTCCGTACCGGCCACCCCCTCCAGAGCGGCCAAGTCGTACCACGAGGCCCTCCCCGCGTTCGCCGCCGCGCGCCCCGTCCGCTTCGCCCCAAGGCCCCGTACCGGCCGCCCACTTCAGGGCGGGCCGGAGCCGTACCCATGAAGCACTCCTCTGCTGGTGAACGACAGCGCTGTCTCATTCCATTGCCCCACACCGTCCGTCCACCCCGTGCCGGGTCGGGCCGTACTGCGGAACCCTCCCGGCTTCGCTTGGCGAACGGCGGCGTCCGCTCCGCGCCCGCCCGGTCTGGGGGCAGGTCGCGCCGCTTCGCCCCGGCTTGGAGGACACGGGTCGTCCGGTGGTGGGGGTGGGGGATGTATGGGGATCTGTCTGGTCTGGGGGCGGCGGGGGGTGTCGGAATCGGCGGGTCGACACCTCTCCGGGGGGCACGACTCTCCATACTATGAGTATGGATCCGGACACGTTCCGTGGTGACGTGGGTGTCGAGGGGCCGGAGGTCTACTGGCGCCGCAGGGTCGCGGTGCTGACCGGCGCGCTCGTGGTGGTCGCCGTCGTGGCGTGGGCCTGCACCAGCGCCACCGGCGGGTCGGGCGACAAGCCGCCCGGCCGATCGGGGAAGGACCCCGCCGTGCGGCCGGGTGCCGCGCCGCCGCAGGCCTCCGCGAGCGCCGCCCCGTCCCCGGCTTCCCCGCGGCCCGAGGCCGGACGCGGCGCCGGCCCGAAGCCGTCACCGTCGTCGCCCGGCCGTCCCCGGCGCCCCGGCGACCCGTGCCGGCGGCCCGACCTCGTGGTCAGCCTCCAGGGCGAGGCACGGGTGTACGCCGGGAAGCGGACGCCGCGGTTCCTGCTCACCGTCGTCAACACCGGCCGGCTGCCCTGCACCGTGGACCTCGGGCCGACGGCGGTGGAGACGCGCATCACCTCCGGCGCCGACCGCGTGTGGTCGACCGCCGACTGCCTGAGCGGCGAGCGCGAGGAGATCAAACGGCTGCGGCGCGGTGTGCCGCACGTGAGCACCGTCGCCTGGGACCGCCGCCGCTCGGCGCCGCACTGCGGTGCCCCGCGCACGAAGGCCCGCAAGGGCACCTACGTCGCCATGGCGCGCCTGGGCGCCGCGAAGAGCCACAAGGTGGTCTTCCACCTGCACTGACCCTTCCGGCCGGTCAGACGCCCCAGGAGGGAGGCTTCGGCCCGGCGGGGACGGGCTCTCGCGGGCGTCGTCGGGGGGCCTCGCCGGCTGGTCGGGCCGGGTCGCTCCGGCGGTCAGACGTAGCGCTGCGGGGTGGAGACTTCGGCCTGGTGGGACGGGCCTCGTCGGGGTGTCGCGGGGCATGGTCGGGGTTGTGTCGCTCCGGGGGTTAGACGTAGCGCTCCAGGATGGAGGCCTCGGCCAGGCGGGACAGGCCCTCGCGGACGCTGCGGGCGCGGGACTCGCCTACGCCGCCCACCGACTGGAGGTCGTCGGTGCTGGCGGCCAGGAGCTTCTGCAGGCTGCCGAAGTGGTCGACCAGGCGGTCGACCACGCTGGCGGGGAGGCGCGGGACCTTCGCCAGCAGGCGGAACCCCTTGGGGCTGACCGGGCCGTCGAGGGCGTCGGAGCCGGCGTGGCCGAGGACGTCGGCGACGGCCGGGAGGTCGAGGAGATCGGCCGGGGACAGCCGGTCGAGCGCCGCGAGCGACTCGGCCACCCGGCGCGGGCGGCGCTCGGTGGCGCCGGTGGGGAGGTAGTCGCGGATGATGAGGTCGCGGTCCTCCTCGACCCCGGCGACGAGCTCGGCGAGCTGCAGCGACAGCAGGCGCCCGTCGGTGCCCAGCTCGACGACGTACCCCTCGATCTCGCCCGCGATGCGCCGCACCATCTCGAGCCGCTGCACCACCACGGCGACGTCGCGGGCGGTCACCAGGTCTTCGATCTCCAGCGCCGACAGCGTGCCCGACACCTCGTCGAGCCGCAGCTTGTAGCGTTCGAGCGTGGCGAGCGCCTGGTTGGCCTTGGAGAGGATCACCGCGGACTCCTCCAGGACGTACCGGACGCCGTCGAGGTAGAGCGCGATGATGCGCATCGACTTGCTGATCGAGATCACCGGGAAGCCGGTCTGCCGGGCCACCCGCTGGGCGGTGCGGTGGCGCGTGCCGGACTCGTTGGTGGGGATCGTGGAGTCGGGGACGAGATGGACGGCCGCCCGCACGATCTTGTTGGCGGCGCGGTCGAGCACGATCGCGCCGTCCATCTTGGCCAGCTCACGCAGGCGCGTCGCGGAGAACTCGACGTCGAGCGTGAACCCGCCGGTGCAGACGCCCTCGACCGTGGCGTCCGAGCCGAGCACGATGAGACCCCCGGTGTGCCCGCGTAGGATGCGCTCAAGGCCGTCGCGCAGATCGGTGCCCGGAGCGAGCTTCGCAAGGATGGAACGTCTGCGCTCGTCGATCCCCTTGTCGTTGTTTGCCACATGGCCCCCGCTGGTCGCTGACGCCCCCCAGTTTACCGGCGCGGGCGCGCCGTGGGCCTGTGTCGGGCGCGCCGATCAGGTGACATGCGTGAGCGCGTCCCACACGTTCTCGGCTTCTGTGACCTCGAAGCCGGGGGAGAAACCCGTCGTGCGGATCGACGGCCTGTCGACCGGGACCGGGCGCAGAGCGTCCTTGGCGGGGTCCGCGGCGTTCTGCTCCAGCGATCCGGTGGGCACCAGGGCGTGGGTGAACCCCAGGCGCGCCGCCTCGGCCACACGCCGCCGGACGTCGCGCACCGGGCGCAGCTCGCCGGCCAGGCCCACCTCGCCCAGCACGATCAGCCCGGAGGGCAGGGGACGGTCGCCGGCCGCGCTGGCCACCGCCAGCATGACGGCGAGATCGACCGCGGGGTCGTTGAGCCGGATGCCGCCCACGGTGGCGGTGAAGACGTCGCAGCCGCTCAGCCGGGCGTTCAGGCGGCGTTCGAGCACCGCGAGGATCATCGTCACGCGGAAGGGGTCGAGGCCGGAGGACGAGCGGCGCGGCTGCTGGGCGTCGGTGGGCCCCACCAGGGCCTGCACCTCGGCCGGCAGCGGGCGGGTGCCCTCGACGGTGACCGTGACGCACGTGCCGGGAACGGGCTCGGAGCGGCGGGAGACGAACAGGCCGCTGGGATCGGGCAGGCCCTGGATGCCGCGCTCGTTGAGGTCGAAGCAGCCGACCTCCTCGGTGGGGCCGAAGCGGTTCTTGATGCACCTGACCATGCGCAGCCGCGAGTTGCGGTCGCCCTCGAAGTGCAGCACGACGTCGACGAGGTGCTCCAGCGTGCGCGGGCCGGCGATCGAGCCGTCCTTGGTGACGTGGCCGACCAGCACGGTCGCCATGCCGCGCTCCTTGGCCAGGCGCACGAGGTTGCCGGTGACCTCGCGCACCTGGGTCACCCCGCCGGGAACGCCCGTGGCCGCGGCGGAGCCGATGGTCTGCACGGAGTCGACGATGAGCAGCCGCGGCTGGACCTTCTCGACGTGGCTGACCAGCGCCGCCATCTCGGTCTCCGCGGCGAGGTAGAGCTCGTCCTGGATGGCGCCGATGCGGTCGGCGCGCATGCGCACCTGGGCGGTGGACTCCTCGCCGGTGACGTAGAGCACGGTCTCGTGGCGCGCGATGCTGGCGGCGGCCTCCAGCAGCAGCGTGGACTTGCCGATGCCGGGCTCGCCGGCCAGCAGCACGACGGCCCCGGGCACCAGCCCGCCGCCGAGCACGCGGTCGAGCTCGCCTATGCCGGTGGTGCGCGCGCGGGCGAACTCGGCCTTGACCTGGCCGATCGGCAGCGCCGGAGCCGTCACCGCGCCGCCCTGGACGACGTGCACGCCCGAGCGGGCGCCCTCCTCGTCGACGGTGCCCCACGCCTGGCACTCGCCGCAGCGGCCCACCCACTTGGTGGCCCGCCACCCGCACTCGGCGCACCGGTAGCCGGGCTTCTGCGTCTTGGTCATGCGGGCACGCTATCCGCCTTCCCCGACAAACGGCGCCGCCCCGCTCCCCGGGGTCGCGGACGGCCCGGCGGGCCCGGCGGGCTAGAAGCCGCCTTCGAGCTCGGCGAGCAGGAGGCGCTTGGGCTTGGCGCCGATGATCTGCCGGGTCATCTCGCCGTTCTGGTACAGGGCCAGGGTGGGGAAGCCGAGCACGCCGTACCTCGCGGCGATCTCGGGGTGGTCCTCGGCGTTCAGCTTGGCCACGGTCAGGCGGTCGCGGTACTCGTCGGCGATCTCCTGGAGGATGGGGGCGACCATGCGGCAGGGCGGGCACCATTCGGTCCAGAAGTCCACCAGGACGGGCTTGCTGCTTCGCAGCACCTGTTCGGTGAAGTTCTCACCGGTCAGCGTGATCATGTGATTTCCCCTCTTGTGAGCGCGCATCCCGGGCACGCGCCGGCGAGCTGCGCCGCCACCTCGGCCCGGCGCAGGAGCAGGGTGCGGATCCCGTCGTCGATCTCGGCCAGCTTGCGCCGGTAGACCTCGACCGACTCCGGGCAGGCGTTCCCGGCGTGGTTGCCCGCGCGCAGGCAGTCGACGAACGGCCGGGCGTCCTCCAGGGTGAAGCCCACGGTGAGCAGGGAGCGGATCTCGGCGACGAGCTTCACGTCGAACTCGTCGTACTCCCGGTAGCCGTTGGACGTCCTGCGCGAGGCGAGCAGCCCCTGCTGCTCGTAGTAGCGCAGCGCCCGGGTGCTCACCCCGGCCCGCCTGGCCAGCTCTCCGATCCGCATCGGTCCTCCCCTGATCCGCGCTCACGCTAACCCTTGACGTCAACGTCAAGGTCAAGCCGTCGCGTCCCGCGGGGGGAGTGAACCTCAGAAGTGGCGCCAGCGCAGGACGTTGGGGTACTCGACCTCCAGCCCGGGGGTCCGCGCGATGGCCTCCTCGGCCACGGCGGGGGTGAACTCGATGCGCAGCACGGCCTCCAGGTCGGCCCGGGAGGAGAACGTCATCCGCAGGTCGAGCTCGCGACGCTGCCACCCCTGCCGCGACCAGAACGCCTCGACGTCGCCGGCGCGGTAGCTGGGCACGGTCCGCGAGAACCAGTCGCCGAACGCGCCCCGGCTCGCGTCGAGGTCGACGACGAAGGCCGCGCCGCCGCGCCGGACCACCCGGGACAGCTCGCGCAACCCCGGCTCGCAGCCGGGGCCGAAGAAGTAGGCCCAGCGCGCCACCGCGACGTCAACGGAGGCGTCCGCCAGCGGGAGCGCCTGGGCGGTGGCCGTGCGGACCGAGACGCCTGCCAGCCCCCGGCAGCGCTCGGCGGCGAGCGCCGCCAGCCCCGAGTGCGGCTCGACGCCGACGACCGTGCTCGCCGTGGCGGCGTACGCGGGCAGGTGGTAGCCGGTGCCGCAGCCGATGTCCAGCACGACGGCGCCCGTCCAGGGCCGGATCGCGGCCATCGCCGCGTCCACGACGCCGTCGGGGTCGACGGCCCGGTTCTCCAGCTCGTAGACCGCCGGGGTGTTCCAGATGTTCGGGCTGGGGATGGCCCCGTTCACGATCCGCGCCATGCCCACACGCTAGCGGCGGCGGGGGAGGACGCGTGGGCCGCCTATCTTGGCGGCATCCGGGTTGCGGAGCGCCACCTGGCCACGCCCCGGCTTAGGCTGGCAGTTGTGACCGACGTCATCCGAGTGCCGAGCGCCAAGATCGCCTTGTCCACCGCGTCGGTGTATCCGGAGCGCACCCCGGACGCCTTCGAGCTGGCGGCGCGCCTTGGCTACGACGGCGTCGAGGTCATGGTGGGCGCCGACCCGGTGAGCCAGGACATCGACGTGCTGGAGCGGCTCTCCGACCACTACCAGATCCCTGTGCTGGCGGTGCACGCCCCGTGCCTGCTGGTGACCCAGCGGGTGTGGGGCCGCGACCCGTGGGCCAAGCTCGTGCGGGCGCAGAAGGCCGCCGAGCGGCTGGGCGCGCGCACCGTCGTGGTGCACCCGCCGTTCCGCTGGCAGCGCGACTACGCCCGCGACTTCGAGGTCGGCCTCGCCCGCATGCGCGAGGAGACCGACGTCGTGTTCGCGGTGGAGAACATGTTCCCGCTGCGCGCCCGCGGCACCGAGGTGGTCCCCTACTCCCCGGGGTGGGATCCCGTCGACCAGGACTACCCGCAGGTGACCCTCGACCTGTCGCACACGGCCGTCTCGGGCTCCGACGCCCTGGAGATGGCCGAGAAGCTGGGCGACCGGCTGGCCCACCTGCACCTCGCCGACGGCGTCGGCACCACCAACAAGGACGAGCATTTGGTGCCCGGCCGGGGAAGCCAGCCGTGCGCCCGCATCCTGGAGCGGCTCGCCACCGCCGGGTACGGCGGCCTCATCGTGCTGGAGATCAACACGCGCAAGGCCACCGGGCGCAGCGAGCGCATCGACGACCTCGCCGAGGGGCTGGCCTTCGCCAGGCTGCACTTCGCCGCCTCCTCCACGACGTGATCTACTCCGACGGTGCGGCTGGTACGGGCGGGGGCGGCCGATGACTGAGCGGGAAGGCGCGGAGACCGCGCGGGTGTCGACGCGCGGGCGTCGTCCCGGGCGCCGGCCGGGGGCGGCCGACACGCGCGGCGAGATCGTCACCGCCGCCCGCAGGATCTTCGCCGACAAGGGCTTCGACAAGGCGACGATCCGCGGCATCGCCCGCGAGGCGGGGGTCGATCCCGCGCTGGTGCACCACTACTTCGACACCAAGGAGGGCATCTTCGTCGCCGCGCTGCGGTTGCCGCTCGATCCCGCCAAGGCGCTCCCCCTCGTCCTGCAGGGGCCGCGCGAGGAGATCGGCGAGCGCGTGGTCAGGTTCGTGCTGACGATGACCGCCGATCCGCTGGCCCGCGAGCCGGTGCTGGCCCTGGTGCGCAGCGCCACGACCAACGAGAAGATCGTGGCGATGATGCGCGAGTTCCTGACCCAGGCCGTGGTGACCCGGGTGGCGCAGGGCCTCGACATCCCCCCGATCCGCATGGAGGTGGCCTTCGCGCAGATGTTCGGCGTGGTCCTCCTGCGGTACGTGCTGGCCGTGGAGCCGCTGGCGTCGGTCGGCATCGACGAGCTGGTGGAGCTGCTGGCGCCGACGGTCCAGCGGTATCTGGGCGAGGCCTGAGCGGGCCCTCGGACGCCGTTTCGGACCACTTGATCAGCCTGCGAGCTTTTGCCAGAGCATTGTTCTAGTATCGACCCGACAAGGGGACCACCCCTGTCCGGTCATAAGTTACTGACGGGTATCATTCGGAGTGGTCTCGCTGTCAAGGTGGATGACCGTCGTGTCTACGCTGGGCAGCCAACGCCGTACTTTGGAGGACTCGTGCTCCTTGTCGCGATCATCGGGCTCGTGATGACCGCTGTGGCCGTCGCGCTCGCCGGTCGCCGCGCGAAGTGGCTCTACAGCCTCGCGACGAGCGGCCAGCCCGCCCCCGAGCGGGCGCAGTACGCCAAGGAGAACATCGGCGCGGAGCTGAAGGCGCAGCTAGTCGAGGTGTTCGCCCAGAAGAAGCTGCTGAAGTGGACCCCCTCGGGCGTGGCGCACTTCCTGGTCTTCTGGGCGTTCGTGATCCTCGCGAGCGTCTACCTGGAGGCGTACGGCGCGCTGATCCAGGGCGCGGTCACCGGCACGCCCGACTTCCACATCCCGCTGATCGGCACCTGGCCGGTCCTCGGGTTCCTCCAGGACCTCATCGCGGTGGCCTGCCTGGGCGGCCTGGCGGCCTTCGCGGCCATCCGCGTCGCGAACTCGCCCAAGAAGCTGGGACGCCGGTCGCGCTTCGCCGGCTCCCACCTCGGCGGCGCGTGGCTGATCCTCTTCATGATCTTCAACGTGATCTGGTCGCTGTTCCTCTTCCGCGGCGCCGCGATCAACACCGGGAACTTCCCGTACGCCTCCGGGGCCTTCGGCTCCGAGGCGGTCGCCGCGCTGCTGCGCAACCTCGGCTCCTCGGCCAACCACGCGCTGGAGCCGATCGGCCTGCTGCTGCACATCGGCGTCATGCTGGTGTTCCTCGTGATCGTGGTGAACAGCAAGCACCTGCACATCTTCACCGCGCCGCTGAACGTGCTGTTCTCCCGCCGTCCCGACGGCATGGGCGCGGTGCCTGAGATGCGCAGCAACGGCAAGGTGCTCGACTTCGAGGAGGCCGACCCCGACACCGACGTCTTCGGCCGGGGCAAGATCGAGGACACCACGTGGAAGGGCTTCCTCGACTTCTACACCTGCACCGAGTGCGGCAGGTGCCAGTCGCAGTGCCCGGCGTGGAACACCGACAAGCCGCTGTCGCCGAAGATGCTCATCCTCGACCAGCGCGACCACGCCTTCGCCATCGCCCCCTACCTGATGGCGAGCGAGGAGGAGCGGGCCAAGCTGCCGGAGGACGTGCTGGCGCTGGCGGGCAAGCCCCTGGTCGGCGTGGACGGCGTCATCCACCCCGACGTGCTGTGGTCGTGCACCAACTGCGGAGCGTGCGTCGAGCAGTGCCCGGTCGACATCGAGCACATCGACCACATCATCGACATGCGGCGCTACCAGGTCATGATCGAGTCGAGCTTCCCCTCCGAGGCCGGCGTCATGCTCAAGAACCTGGAGAACAAGGGCAACCCGTGGGGGATGTCCGAGATGAAGCGCGCCGAGTGGATCGAGGAGCTCGCCTCCCGCGAGGTCGACCCCATCGAGGTCCAGGTCATCGAGGACAAGGTGCCCGACGACCTGGAGTACCTCTTCTGGGTCGGCTGCGCGGGCGCCCTGGAGGACAGGGCCAAGAAGACCACCAAGGCCGTCGCCGAGCTGCTGGACGTCGCCGGCGTGAAGTTCGGCGTGCTCGGCCCGATGGAGGCCTGCTCCGGCGACCCGGCGCGACGGCTGGGCATGGAGTTCCTGTTCAACATGCTGGCCCAGCAGAACATCGAGACGCTGAACGAGGCCGGCGTCAAGAAGATCGTCGCCACCTGCCCGCACTGCTTCAACACTTTGGCGAACGAGTACCCGCAGCTCGGCGGCACCTACGAGGTGGTGCACCACACCCAGCTCCTGGCCAAGCTGGTGGAGGAGGGCAGGCTCACGCCGGTCACGCCGATCGAGCAGAGGATCACCTACCACGACCCGTGCTTCCTCGGGCGCCACAACAAGGTGTACTCCCAGCCGCGCGACATCATGGCCAAGGTGCCCGGCGTCCAGACCCAGGAGATGCACCGCTGCAAGGACCGCGGCTTCTGCTGCGGGGCGGGCGGCGCGCGCATGTGGATGGAGGAGCGCATCGGCAAGCGCATCAACACCGAGCGGGTGGACGAGGCGCTGACCACCGATCCGGACACCGTGTCGACGGCCTGCCCGTTCTGCCTCGTCATGCTGGGCGACGCGATCAACGAGAAGAAGAACAGCGGCGCGGCCAAGGAGTCGCTGGAGGTCGTGGACGTGGCCCAGCTCCTGGTGACCTCGGTGAAGGGCCGCCCGGTCAAGGCCTGAGGCCGCGACCACGGCCCTCGGGCCAGCTGGTCAAGGCCGCTGGCCCGGCCGGTCAAGGCGCGCGGGGCGGCCGGCCACGGTCGTGGGGCCGGACGATCATGGTTGTGGTGCCGTCCCGTCAAGGCCGCGCGGCCGGCCCGTCATGGCCTGGGCGGGGGTCCGTCGAGCCGCCGTCACCACCTCCGCTACCCTCGGCGAGCGGTCACCGGAAGAACGTTCTCCACATAACGTCCATATCACGGTAACCTCAACGTTGCGGCTCGATCGACGGGGAGGAGGCGCCGGTGCGCGTTGTCGTTACCGATGCCGAGGTCACGTTGGCGGACGTCCTCTCCCTGCGTCTTTCCGTGCAGGAGCCCCTGGCCGAAGGGACGAGCCTCGTCCTCCGGCAGCGCGGCACGGGCACCGAGAGCAAGGTGGTGCTCGGCCCGTCGGGCGAGGCCGCGCGTGACGTCTCGGTGGCGGTCTCGCTGGCGCCCCTGGGCCTGAGCCCGGGCCGCTGGGACGCCTACCTCGAACAGGGCGGGCCCGGGCGCAAGGGTTCGAACGGGCGCACCCGGGTGCAGTCCGTCGACCCCGGCTTCTCCCTCGACCGGCTGGACGCCTACGCGCTGAGCCGCCGCACGCTCGCCTACCGGGCCTACCGCACGCTCAACGGCCACCTCGCGGTCAAGATCAGCGCCGCCGAGCCGGTGGCCGACGTCCGCGCCGTCTGGTTCCGCGAGGGGCGCTTCGAGGTGACCGGCCTGCTCGCCTACACCGGCTTCGACGACGACGACGCCCACCACACGGCCCGGCTGGCGCTGCGCCGCGCCTCCGAGCCCGGCACCGCCGTGACCGCGGCCGCCACCGTCAAGGGCGTGCGGTTCCACGCCGCGCTCTCGCTGTGCGACGTGATCGCCGCGGCGCCCGGCTACGAGGGCTCGTGGCGGCCGTCGCTGGAGGTCGAGGGGCTGGACGCGCCGCTGGCGCTCGGCGGGCGCATCGACGACGTCGACGGCAAGCGGCGCCGGGTGCACTACCCCGACACCGAGGTGGACGGCGTCCCGGTGCGCCCCTCCTACACCGCCGACGACGAGCTCCGCCTGGAGGTCGGGGGATGAGGCTCGTCTTCCTGGTCCCCTCCGCGTACGGAATGCGCGGCGACACCCGGGCCGTGCTCAACCTCGCCACCGAGCTGGCGTCCAGGCACGAGGTCGAGATCGTCAGCGTCCGCAGGGTGCGCGAGGCGCCGTTCTTCCCCGTGGACCCGGCGATCTCACTGCGCTGGCTCGTCGACGCGCGCCCCGGGGTGCGCCACCTGCTGCCCCCGGGCCAGATGCGCACGGAGATGGCACTGTGGCGCACGCTGCGGAGCATGCGCTGCGACGTGCTGGTCACCACCAGGCCGGGCCTCAGTGTGCAGGCGGTTCGGCACGTTCCACGCGACACCGTGCGCATCGCGCGCGAGTGGAGCCGCCCGGCGGTCCCGGGGCCGGTCCGCCGGTTCTACCCCAAGCTGGACGCCGTCGTCGCGTCCACCGAGACGGCGGGCGAGGAGTACACCCGGTTCCTGGACGGCGGCGGCCCGCCGGTCCACGTCATACCGGACGCGCTCGCGCCCGAGCCGTGGCCGCGCTCCCGCATGGACAACCGCGTCGTGTCGGCCGGCGGGCGCTGGCTGCCGGGCAAGGCGTTCGACGTGCTCATCCAGGCGTTCGCCGTCGTGGCGGACAAACGTCCCGACTGGCGGCTGCGCCTGTACGGCGGCGGGCCCGAGGAGAAGCGGCTGCGGGCGCTGGTCGGACGGCTCAGCCTGCACAACAACGTGTACTTCATGGGCACCACGCCCGACCTGCCGGGCGAGTTCGCCAAGGCGTCCATCGTCGCCGTCACCTCCCACGCCGAGACGCCGGGCATGACGGTGATCGAGGCGCTGGGGTGCGGGGTGCCGGTGGTCGGCTTCGAGGGGTCGCGTGGTCCGGGGGAGTACGTGACCGCCGGGCGCGACAGCGTGCTGGTCCCCCGGGGCGAGGGCGAGGTGGAGGCGTTCGCCGCGGCGCTGCTCGCGCTGATCGACGACGAGCGCCGCCGCGTGGTGCTGGGCGCGGGGGCCCGGGAGTCGGCCGCGGGGCACGCGGCCCCCGCCGTCGCCGGCCGCTGGGAGGAGCTCGTGGCCGCTCTTCGCCCCCGGTGAGATACCCCGACGAGGTATCGTGGACGTTATGCACGGGTACAGCGGAGACAAGCAGGCCTACCTGACCAGGCTGCGGCGTATCGAGGGGCAGATCCGCGGGCTCCAGCGCATGGTCGAGGAGGATGCTTACTGCATCGACGTCCTGACCCAGGTGTCGGCCGCGACGCGCGCCTTGCAGGCGGTCGCGCTGGGGCTGCTGGAGGACCACATCGGCCACTGCGTCACCGACGCGATCAGCGCGGGCGGCCCCGAGGCGGAGGCGAAGGTGAAGGAGGCCTCGGCGGCGATAGCGAGGCTAGTGCGGTCTTAGGGGCTTTTGGGGTTTCCCCACCCTTATGTGACTAGTCCGTGGGGTGCACCCGGAGGTCTTTCACAAAACCGTCCCGAACCCCGAGGAGTCCGGGACCAGTTCTGTGAGATCTCTCAGTGGCTCACCGTAGTCCGCAAGCCAAGCGCGTTGTCGAGCTCATCCATCGTCAGCTCTCGCTCGCTGACGGCGACGGCGCTGAGCACCTCCGCGTAGAGCGCGATCTCGTCCAACGCGACACGGTCATGGACTCGTGAGTCCAGGTTGTCGTGCCCCACCGCGTCGTCCTTCCTTCCGCAGCCCACACCCTCTTCGAGGTTACGACCGGGCGGGTTTGGACGACATGGCCCATCGGGACCATTCGCCAACCCCACCCGAGTCCCTGTGGAGACCATTTCCCGGTTCGGAGATCACAATTCAGCCAAAGCCGCAGATAAGGGGCCCGGGAATGATATACGCCAAGTAAGCATGAAATAACCGTATAAACCGTTTGGGTCACCGCCCTGTGGTCACGAGTGACGAATCCATTCCGCAGAGGTGCCTGTGACTCCGCCCGGCGCTCAGCGGCGCGAGGGGTCGCCGGATGCGGCCGGAGCGGGGAGCGGATCGTCGCGGTGGGCGATCAGGCAGCTCACCGTCGCCGCGGACGCGGGGAAGCCGCGCTCGGGCGGCTCGGTGGCCGTCAGCCGGCACCACGCCAGCCCCGTCGCGTACGCGGCCCCCAGCAGCGCCGCCGCCGACGCGCGGTCGGGCGGACGCAGGACGGCGGAGGGCTCGCCGTCCCTCGGCCAGCAGTCGCGCAGCGCGTGGCCCGGCTCAGACAGCGCGACGATGTACTTCCGGCGCAACTCGGCGTCCAGCAACGGGTAGAGCTGTGGTGCGACGTCCGGCGCCACCGCGTCGACGTCGGCGGCGAGCAGCGACGCGGCCGTCGCGCGAGGATCGCCCCCCTGCGCGGTCACGAACCCCAGCGCCCGAACCATGTCGTACAGGCAGTGCTGGAAGTGCCGCTCAGGGGCGGTCTCGGCCAGGAGGGCCCCCCGCAGGCCCGCCGGGCAGCGCGCCAGCCAGGCGGCGCGCACCTTCTCGGCGTCCCTGGCGGAGTGGTCGAGCCAGGGACGCGCGCGCAGCGGCTCCACCATGGCCAGCAGGGCGGTGGCGCGGGGCGCGAAGCGGGGGTCGGACGCCAGCAGGCGCGCCGTCTCGGCCATCAGCCCCGCCAGCCCCAGCGCCGCGCCCTGCGCGCCCCGGGCCAGCCGCTCGGCGTACGGCGCGACCAGCGCCTCCAGCGGCACCGGGGGCAGCCACCGCACCCACTCGTCGCCCGGCAGCGGGCGGGCGAGGAACTCGCCGAACATCGACAGCAGCACCTCGTTGCCGTCGAACGCGGGCGCGTAGGCGCACCACATGACCGTGCCCCACACCGTGGCCACCGTCGCGGGCACGTCGGCGAAGAAGGTGCCGCTCAGCGGCCCCACGACGAACGGCGGCTCCTCGCGCAGGCCGCGCCGGGCGCCGAGCAGCAGGCGCAGGCCCTCGGTGATGGGGCCGGGCACGTCGGGGCCGACGAAGCCCTGGGTGGAGCCGCGGTCGAACTCCAGGTCGCTCGCCGCGGGCAGCAGCTCCACCGGGATCACCGGCGCCGGGTGCGCGGGCAGGGCGCTCGCGCGCACGCGGGGGTCCAGCGGGGGCGCCGACAGGTGCCACCGCCCGTCGGAGCGGTCGTGGCGGTGCCAGCGCGCGTGCCGGCCGAACAGCCAGCAGGAGTCGTCCTGGGCCCGCAGGACGCGGGCCGTCATCGCCTGGACCTGGGTGGCGTCCGGGACGCCGGCCCACCGGGAATCGGCGACCATCGCGCGGACGTCGCGCTCGATCGCCTCGAATGGATCCCAGTGCACGGCCGCCATGCTACTGGCGTGAGCGGCCAGGCTCCCGGGCCCGCGACGGGCCTTCGGTCAGGACAGGGGGCGTGCCGCGCGGTGGCGGGCGGCCTTGGCGACGTAGTTGGCGGGCGTGCGGGCGAAGGAGGCGCGGTCGGCGTCGGTCAGCTCCCGGACGACCCTGCCCGGGACCCCGGCCACCAGCACGCCGGCCGGCACCGTGGTGCCCGGCGTGACCACGCAGCCGGCCGCCACGAGCGAACCGGCGCCGACACGCGCGCCGTTCAGCACGACGGCGCCGATGCCGACCAGCGCGCCGGACTCCACCCGCGCCCCGTGCACCACCGCGCGGTGCCCGACGCTGACGCGGTCGTCCAGCACGGCGGGGAAGCCGGGGTCGGCGTGCAGGCAGCACAGGTCCTGGAGGTTGCACTCCTCGCCGACGTCGATCGCCTCGTCGTCGCCGCGCAGCACCGAGCCGTACCACACGCTGGTGGCCCGCCCGAGACGCACCCTGCCCACGACCACGGCGGTCGGGGCCACATAGGCTTCGGGGTGGACGGACGGCACGCCCTCGTCGAGCGCGGCGATGTACGGCGAGGGGGGCTCCCCCCGGCCGGGAAGGATGCGCTCGCTCATGCCCTCGATGATCTCACGGACGGCCCGGCACCCCCGCGCCGGGTCGCGCCCCCGGCGCGGGCTCAATCGTTCCCAAGAGGTCGGGCGTTCGGGTTGCGGACTCGGGCCGATGGCAGGAAAGTCGTGTCCTGACGTCTCCGCACCGGACGAAACCCCCACTCGAATCAGGACCCCCAGGGCTCAGCCATGACGAACCAGCACGACAGCTTCCCGGACATGATGCACGAGGACCTCGGCTTCGAGGTCGTGATGCGCGGATACAGCCGCCGCCAGGTCCACGACCACATGGGCCGAATGCGCAACCAGATCCGCGACCTGGAGGAACGGCTGGCCCGGTCCATCGACCAGTCCGAGCAGGGGCGAATCGAGCTCGCGGAGGCCCGCCGCCGCCTGGCGGAGGCCCCCCAGGACTACGACGAGCTCGGCCAGCGGCTGAGCGCGATCCTCAAGCTCGGCGAGGAGGAGGCGCTCGCCAAGCGCCAGAGCGCCGACACCGACGCCGCCAAGGTGCGCGAGGAGGCCACGGCCGAGGTCGAGCGCATGCTCGCCGCCGCGCAGGCGGAGGCCGAGCGCCGGGTGCACGAGGCCACCGCCGCGGCCGAGCGCCTGCTGGCGCAGGCCGGCGCCGACGCCGAGGAGGCTCTGGGCGCGGCGCGTTCGGAGTCCGAGGAGACCCTGCGCGACGCCCGCGCCGAGGCCGACAGGGCCTTGACCACCGCGCAGCACGAGGCCGAGCGGCTGGTGTCCGAGGCGAGCGCCGAGGCCGAGTCCACGCTCGGCGCCGCCAGGGCGGAGGCCGAGGCCACGCTGAAGGCGGCCAGGGCCGACGCCGGCGACATGCTGGCGTCCGCGCAGCGGCGCGCCGCCTCACTCGACGAGCACACCGGCCGCAGGGTCACCTACCTGACCGACACCCACGGGGAGGTCATGCGCCGCCTCGGCGAGATGGGCTCGGTGCTCAGCGACCTCCTGCAGCGCGAGAAGGGGGCCGGGCCGCTGGTCGACGAGGCGGCGGTGCTGCCCCCGGCGCCCCCGATCGGCACGGTCGACGACGTCCCCGCCGGCGGTCCGGCGGCCGACGAGCTCGACTCCGTGCGGGTCGTGCTCGACGACTCGCCCCGCGACGCGGTCGTGGGCGAGCCCGGCGAGCGGCGGGAGGCCGACGCCCCGTCCGGCCCGGACGGCGTCTTCGACGACCCCGACGTCCCGGGTCGTCAGGCTGACGCGTTCCACCCCGGCGAGCTGCGCCGGGGTGCCGACGAGGCCGCCCTGCACCTCGACGAGCCCTCGCCCGGCGACGCCGTCCGCCCGGCGGCCGTCGCGCCGTTCGGCGACGCGCCCCAGCCCGGGTTCGGGCCCGGCTTCGGCGCGGCGCCCCAGGACGCCGGGCCGGCCCCCGAGGCCGAGGCGCGGGCCGCCGCCGACGCTCCCGGCGAGGGCGAGCCCGACTCCCGTGGCCTGTTCGACGCCCGCGTGCCGCACGGCGAGCAGCCGTCCGGCGCCGAGTCGGGTGACACCGGTCACGTCAGCGGGGAGGACGAGCCGGTCAAGGGGCGCATCAGGGGCTTCTTCGAGCACTCCGACGTCCACCTGTCCAAGGTGCCGGGCCGTCCCGACGACGACGAGACGCCCACGCACCGGCCGTGAGCCGCCGGCGGGAAACCTCCGCCCCCGATAGGGTCGGAGGTTTCCACGCCCTCGCCTCACCGGCGATCAGGTCTCGCGATCGATCGAGGCCTTGAGCTCCTGCTGTGCCACGAGTGTCCGGCGCAGCCCCTCGGGGTCGTCGGCGTCGATCGTCATGGCGCACCCCGCATCGCGTTGCCGCTCGGTGAGCGGGTGGTGCCGGGTGGCCCACCACCGTCCGGCGTCACTTCTCCAGATGGTCCAGTCGGGGAATTCCCGGGCGATTTCGGCGAGGTGCCGGTCAAACGACATCCCGTCCACCCTTCCCGTCCCGCGATGCGGGCCTGTTTTGTACCGTTCCCCCCTCACGTTGAGGGACATCTCTAGAGAAATCAAGGTTCGGGGTGGACAGGTCAACCTAACGCTTGACGATCCGCCTTGACTCAGGCGTCGAAGTCGTACTGAAGTACATACGAGGCCGCGTCCATGATCATCTTGTTGAGCTCGACCGCGCCGCCCCCGGCCGCGTACGCCGAGCGGAACACCACGATGACCGGGGTGCCGGCGGGCAGGCCCAGCTTGGCGCTCTCCTCCGGGGTGGGCATCCGGGCGCGCACCTCCTCGGTGAAGTGCACGGGAGCGTGGCCGAGGTCGTGCAGGCGGGCGTACACCCCGCCGGGGCCGGTGTCGGCGTCGGTGATGGGCGTGCCGGTCACCAGCTCCGAGGGAAAGTGCGACGCCGCGAGCTGCACCGGACGGCCGTCCACGGAGTAGCGCCGCCGCCGCACCCACACCTGCTCGCACCCGAGCACCCGCGCGGCGTCGTCCGCCGCCGCCTCCAGGGTGACGGTCAGGTCGTCCACCGAGTACGGGCGCCCGCTGGTGTCGGAGTCCCAGATGGCGCGTCCCGTGCCCCACTGCTCGCGCGACAGGCGGCGCGAGCCGTGCCGGCGGATGGGCCGGAACTGGCGCACGTAGACGCCCGAGCCTCGTTTCGGCACGGCCATGCCCTCGTTGATCAGGACGGCGAGCGCCTGGCGTGCGGTCGCCCTGGCGATGCCGTACTCCGACATCAGGGCGTTCTCCCCCGGTAGCCGGTCCCCGTCGCGCAGCTCGCCGGCCAGGATCGCCTGGCGGAGCTGGTCCGCTATCCGGCGATAGATGGGGGGTTCGTGCGGTACCGGGGATTCCATCACGCTCTATCACCCTCAGTCACCAACGCGGTCTGGCGTCTCCAGAGAACTTGCCCCGCCTTGTCCACGATCGCACAGATACACAGGTTGGTCGCGTGCTTCTTTTGAGTGAATCGTGCCCCTGTGGTGATCTACGGGGTGTTTGATGCCCCCTGACTGTGGACCGGTCCCAGGCGGTCAAGGGGGCCGCGCGCGGCGGCCGCGAAACCGAGGGCGCGAGGGCGCCGGCGTCGCCCGTCCCGCCCCCGCGCGGGGATCGCCCACGGCCCGGGGCGGTGCCGCCCGCTCCGGGAACCCCGTCCACGCCGGGGATCGGGCCGCGAGCGGCGCCCTTGACGCCCCTGGCGGCCCGTCGCGCGGGGCGGTGGTGAGTCACAACAATGTGGCCGCCCCGACATACGTCCGGAGGCGCCGCCCGGCGCCCGCGACCGTCGTCCGCCGGGGACGCCGGTGCCCCGGCGGGGCGGCCCGGCCGGCTCGCGCGGCACGGCCCGGTAACGGAAGGCTGGCCGCCCGGGAAGGCCCGGGAGCGGCCGCGCGCGCACCGCGGGCGCCCGGCGCCGTCTACGGGGTGTATTGACAGGCACCCGGCCGGAACGCAGTCTGTTGCGCGTGACGACTCCTGTTTCGTCCTCCACAACCGAACCCCACGACTGAAGGGTGGTCGCGGTGATCCCCGTGTGTCCGCTCGCGGCGCTGCCGCGGGGCGAGGCCCGCCGGCTCGGCCTCGACCCGCCGGTGGCGGTCTTCCACACCGACGACGGCGAGGTGTACGCCGTCGACGACACCTGCACCCACCAGGACGCCTCGCTGGCCGACGGCTGGCTGGAGGGCCGCGAGATCGAGTGCCCGCTGCACGCCAGCCGCTTCGACCTGCGCACCGGCCGGGTGGACGCGCCGCCCGCCAAGCGGCCGGTGCGCACCCACGGCGTCGTGGTGCGGGACGGGATGATCTACGTGGTGCCCTCGGAGGCGCCGCCCGAGCCGCCGCCGGGCGTCGCCGCCGGACGCTCAGGCAGCGGCACGTGAGCGCGCCCAGCCTGCTCGCCACCCTGCCCGGCCGCTTCTACACCGACCCGGAGGTGTTCGCGCTCGAACAGCGCCGCGTCTTCGAGTCGATGTGGTTCTGCGCGGTCCGGGCCGCCGACCTGGCCCGACCGGGCGCCTTCAGAACGGTGCAGGTCGGCGGCGAGAGCGTCATCGTCAGCCGCGCCAAGGACGGCTCGGCGCGCGCGTTCCTCAACGTCTGCCGGCACCGCGGCGCGCGCCTGTGCGAGGAGGAGGCCGGGGAGGTGCGGCGCGCCTTCCAGTGCGTGTACCACGCCTGGACCTACGACCTGGACGGGAAGCTCGTCGCCGCCCCGAACCTCACCAAGATGCCCGACGTCGACCGCGTGGAGTACGGCCTGGTGCGCGCGCACGTGCGCGAGTGGCTCGGGTACGTCTGGGTGTGCCTGGCGGACGAGCCCCCGTCCTTCGAGCAGGACGTGCTCGGCGCCGTGGTCACCCGCCTCGGCGACCTGAGCGCGATCGAGAACTACGGCGTCGAGGCCCTGGAGGTCGGCCGCCGGATCACCTACGACGTGAAGGCCAACTGGAAGCTCATCGTCGAGAACTTCATGGAGTGCTACCACTGCGCGACGATCCACCCAGAGCTCACCGAGGTGCTGCCGGAGTTCGCCGACGGGTACGCCGCGCAGTACTTCGTCGGCCACGGCGCGGCGTTCGGGCAGGACGTCCAGGGGTTCACGGTCGACGGGTCGCCGGGCGTCGACCGCATCCCGGGCGTCGGCGCCGAGCAGGACCGGCGCTACTACGCGATCACCATCAGGCCGCAGGTGTTCGTCAACCTGGTGCCCGACCACGCCATCGTGCACCGCATGTACCCGCTGGCGGCCGACCGCACGGTGGTGGAGTGCGACTGGCTGTTCCTGCCCGAGGCGGTCGGCGGCGGCAGGGACCTCGGCCCGTCGGTCGAGCTCTTCCACCGGGTCAACGCGCAGGACTTCGCGGCGTGCGAGCGGTGCCAGCCGGCCATGGCCTCCCGGGCGTACGCCCGCGGCGGCGTGCTGGTGCCGAGCGAGCACCACATCGCGCAGTTCCACGAGTGGGTCGCGGACAGGCTCGGCCTGCCACGCTGACGTCCGCCGCGCTGAGGGGCGCCGCACCGAGGGCGCCGCACCGAGGGGTGCCGCGCCTCAGCCGGAGAACCCGAGGCGGCGGCTGAAGTCGGCCGCCCCCTCGACCAGCACGGGGGCCAGCTCGCGCATGCGCTCCTCGCTGAACCGGTAGGCCGGCCCGGACGCGCTGACGGCCGCCACGACCTCCCCGTCGTAGGAGCGCACGGCGGCGGCCATGGCGTTCAGCCCGATCTCGTACTCCTCCAGCGTGACCGCGTACCCCCGGGCCCGCGCCTCGTCGAGCTGCGGCTCCAGCTCGGCGGCGGAGGTGACGGTCGCCGGGGTGAAGCGCGGCAGGCCGGAGGCGGCGAGCAGCCGCTCGCGGTGCGGGCCGTCGAGGTGGGCGAGCAGCACCTTGCCGCTGGAGGTGGCGTGCAGCGGCGTCAGCTCGCCGACCCAGTTGTGCGCCGTGACGGCCGACGCGCCGCGCACCTGGTCGAGGTTGACGGCGTAGTGCGCGCGCACCACGGCGATGTTGACGGTCTCGCCGATCAGCTCGGCCAGGCGGCGGCAGACAGGCCGGCCCTGCTGGGTGAGGTCGAGCCGGGAGGCGACGCCGCCCGCGAGGCGGACGACGCCGTAGCTGAGCCGGTACTTGCCGCGGTCCTCGGCCTGCTCGACCATGCTCCGGGCCTCCAGGGCGCCGAGCAGCCGGAACGCCGTCGACTTGTGGACCCCGATCTCCGCCGCGATCTCGCTGACGCCGGCCTCGCCGCGCCGGGAGAGGATCTCCAGCACGCTGATCGCCCGGTCGACCGACTGCACGCCGGCCGAGGATTCGTTGCCCATAGCGGGGACTGTAGGCGGTGCTCGTGGACGGCGTCCATTTGCCCGGAGGCCGGGGAATGGTTGCGCGTGCCGCAACCTTGTGCGTCAATCGCTACAAACGATCACACGCCATCCCTCCGCGTGAACGAGGCGAGCACAATGTACGACTTCGTCATCGTCGGTGGTGGATCGGCCGGGAGCGCCCTGGCGAACCGGCTGTCCGCCGACCCCTCCACCCGGGTGCTGGTCCTGGAGGCCGGCCGCTCCGACTTCCGGTGGGACGTGTTCATCCACATGCCCGCCGCGCTGATGTTCCCGATCGGCAGCCGCTTCTACGACTGGAAGTACGAGTCGGAGCCCGAGCCCCACATGGACGGCCGCCGTGTCTACCACGCGCGCGGCAAGGTGCTGGGCGGGTCGTCCAGCATCAACGGGATGATCTTCCAGCGCGGCAACCCGCTCGACTACGAGCGGTGGGCCGCCGACCCGGGCATGCGGACGTGGGACTACGCCCACTGCCTGCCCTATTTCAAGCGGATGGAGAACTGCACCGCCGACCCCGGCACCGCCTTCCGCGGTCACGACGGGCCGCTGGAGCTGGAGCGCGGCCCGGCGCGGGGCCCGCTGTACTCGGCCTTCTTCGAGGCCGTCCAGCAGGCGGGGTATCCGCTCACCGACGACGTGAACGGCTACCGCCAGGAGGGGTTCGCGCCGTTCGACCGGAACATCCGCCGCGGGCGGCGCCTGTCGGCGGCCCGCGCGTACCTGCACCCGGTGATGCGGCGTCCCAACCTGGAGGTCAGGACGCGGGCGTTCGTCACGCGTGTCCTCATCGAGGGCAGGCGGGCCGTCGGCGTCGAGTACAACGGGCGCACGGTGCGCGCGGGCGAGGTGATCCTGTGCGGCGGCGCGATCAACACGCCGCAGCTCCTGCAGCTCTCGGGGGTGGGCGGGGCCGAGACGCTGAAGGCCGCCGGCGTCACGCCCGTCCACGACCTGCCGGGCGTGGGGGAGAACCTCCAGGACCACCTGGAGGTCTACGTGCAGCACGCCTGCCGGCGGCCGGTGTCGATGCAGCCCGCGATGCGGTGGCGCGCCCGTCCGTGGATCGGCGCGCGCTGGCTGTTCCTGCGCGGCGGGCCGGGGGCGACCAACCACTTCGAGGCGGGCGGGTTCGTGCGCGGCGACGAGGACGTCGCCTACCCCAACCTCATGTTCCACTTCCTGCCCCTGGCGGTGCGCTACGACGGCTCGGCGCCGGCGGGCGGGCACGGCTACCAGGTGCACGTCGGGCCGATGTACTCCGACGCGCGCGGCTCGGTGCGCATCCGCGACGCCGACCCGCGGCGGCGGCCCGCGCTGCGCTTCAACTACCTGTCGACCGAGCAGGACCGCCGCGAGTGGGTCGAGGCGGTCCGCGTCGCCCGCCGCATCCTGGAGCAGCCCGCCATGGAGGACCTCGACGGGGGCGAGCTGTCGCCGGGGCCGGACGTGCGGACCGACGAGGAGATCCTGCGGTGGGTGGCGCGCGACGCCGAGACGGCGCTGCACCCCTCGTGCACGGCCCGCATGGGCGTCGGCGAGGGCAGCGTGGTCGACCCGCTCACGATGCGCGTCCACGGCATGGAAGGGCTGCGGGTGGTCGACGCGTCCGTGATGCCGTACGTGACGAACGGCAACATCTACGCGCCCGTGATGATGGTGGCCGAGAAGGCGGCCGACCTCATCCTCGGCGCGACCCCGCTGCCGCCGGAACCCGTCGAGTTCTACCGTCACCCCGGCCGGCCCGCCGCGCCGCCCGGGGGATGATCGCCGGTCCTCACCGTCCGGGACACGCGCCGGTGCGTGTTTCGGTCGGGAAGGGAAACCCGGCGGGCCTTGACGGCATCTCCGGAACGCACAATTCTGTTCCTCGTTGAGCATTTCGATGCGTCATACGCAACCGGTGTGCAACGTGAGGGGCCCGTTCGATCGCCGTCGCGCCGTGACCGTGAGGTCCCGGTGAGGGCCTCCCCCTCCGACCCGAGGTGACCATGACCGCGACGTCGCCGGCAGAGCTCTCGGGGCCCGCCACGGGCGGGGAGCCGGTGGTCCTCGACGTGCGGGGCCTGTGGAAGGTCTTCGGGCCGCGCGCCGCCCGGGTCGCGGGGACGCCGCTGGCCGACCTGCCGCGCGCCGAGCTCAGGGAGCGCACCGGCTGCGTCGTCGCCGTGCGGGACGCCTCGTTCGCCGTGCGGCGGGGCGAGGTCTTCGTCGTCATGGGCCTGTCGGGCTCGGGCAAGTCCACCCTGGTCCGCTGCCTGACCCGGCTGGTGGAGCCCACCGCCGGCGAGGTCCTGCTCGACGGCCAGGACATCCGCCGGGCCGGCGAGAAGGAGCTGCGCGAGATCCGCCGCCGCCGCTTCGCGATGGTGTTCCAGCACTTCGGCCTGCTGCCGCACCGGCAGGTGCTCGACAACATCGCCTACGGCCTGGAGATCCGGGGCGTGCGCAAGGACGCCCGGTACGCGCGGGCCAACGAGATGCTCGACCTCGTGGGGCTCGCCGGGCACGGCGCCTCCTACCCCGACCAGCTCTCCGGCGGCATGCAGCAGCGGGTGGGGCTGGCCCGCGCGCTCGCGGCCGACCCCGAGGTGCTGTTCTTCGACGAGCCCTTCTCCGCGCTCGACCCGCTGATCCGCCGTGACATGCAAGGCGAGATCGTCCGGCTGCACCGCGAGGTCGGCAAGACCATGATCTTCATCACGCACGACCTGGACGAGGCGCTCAAGCTGGGCGACCGCATCATGGTCATGCGCGACGGCGGCGTCGTCCAGACCGGCACCCCCGACCAGGTGGTGGGCGCGCCCGCCGACGACTACGTGCGCGAGTTCGTCGGCGAGGTCGACCGCTCGCGGGTGCTCACCCTGCGCTGGATCATGCGGCCGGCCGCCGACGGCGAGCGGGACGACGGCCCGGAGCTGGGCCCGGACGTCGTCATCAGGGACGCCGCGCGCACCGTCCTGCGGGCCGACCGGCCGGTGCGCGTCGTCGAGGACGGCAGGCTGCTCGGCGTCGTCGGCGGCGCCGAGATCCTTGAGGTGATCGCGGAGTGACCGCGGTCGCGTCGCCTCGCCGGCCGGCGCGCTCGCGCGCCTACCTGACCGGGGCGGTGCTGGCCGCGTGGGTGCTGCTGTGGGCCCTCTTCGGCGGCCAGGGCACGCTGCCGCTCGGCGGGGCCGAGCTGACGCCGTTGCACGAGCGGATCGGCCAGGCCGCCGACGCCGTGGACGCCGGCCGGAACTCCAACCCGTTCTTCCTCTACTTCGTCAACTACATCCGGCTGGTCATCGACGCTTTCGTCACCTTCGTCCAGGCGCTGATCAGCAGCCCCTCGTTCGGCCGCCCGGTGCCGGCCGTCGGCTGGCTCGGCGTAACCGCCGTCGCCTCCGCCGTCGCCCTGCTGTACGGCAACGTCAGGGTGGCGCTGCTGACCGCGGCGGGGTTCGTCTCCTTCGGGCTGCTCGGCCTGTGGCAGGAGAGCATGGACACGCTGGCGCTGACCTTCACCGCGGTCGTGCTGTCGCTGGCCGTCGGCCTGCCGCTGGGCGTGCTGGCCGGGCTGAACGACCGGTTCGACCGGCTGGTGAGCCCGGTGCTCGACTTCATGCAGACGATGCCGACGTTCGTCTACCTGGCGCCGCTCACGCTGTTCTTCCTCATCGGCCCGGCCAGCGCCACCGTCGCGACCATGGTGTACGCGATCCCGCCGGCGATCCGCGTGACCTCGCACGCCATCAGGCAGGTGCCGCCGGAGACCGTGGAGGCGGGCGCGTCGCTCGGGTCGACCCCCTGGCAGCTGCTCAGGAAGGTGCGGTTGCCGCTGGCGAAGCGGACCGTCATCGTCGGCGTCAACCAGACCATCATGGCCGCGCTGTCCATGGTCACGATCGCCGCGCTCATCGACGCGCCCGGGCTCGGCAAGACCGTGCTCAAGGCGCTGGAGACGCTGGACGTGGGCACGTCTTTCAACGCCGGCCTGGCCATCGTGATCATGGCGATCGTGCTCGACCGAGCGACGTCCGCCGCGGGCCGCCGCGTCGAGACCGCACACCGCGCCGGGCGCGCCCGTAGCCCGCTGTGGCGGCGCGCGCAGGTCGCCGTCGTGCTCGCGGTCACCGCCGTGCTCGTCTACCTGTCGCACGTCTACGTCTGGGCCTCGGAGTTCCCGGCGGGCGTGGACGCCGGCTCGTTCGTGCGCAGCGGCGTCGACGCCGCCGCCCAGTGGTCGCAGACCCACCTTTACGCCACCACCGACGCCGTCAGGAACCTCGTCACCTACGGCCTGCTCAACCCGTTCGAGGCGCTGTTCACCGGCTCCCCGTGGTGGGTGGTGCTGCCGGCCGTCACCGCGGCGGTGCTGGCGCTGACCACCGCGCGCGTGGCGCTGGTCTGCGCGGCGTGCCTGGCCCTGCTGATCGCCCTCGGCCTGTGGCAGGACGGCATGGTGACGCTGGCCTCGACCCTCGTGGCGACCGTGCTGGTCATGGCGCTGGGGCTCGCCGCCGGGGTGTGGATGGGGCGCGACGACCGCGCCGACCGGGTGATCCGGCCGGTGCTGGACGCCGGGCAGACCATGCCCGCCTTCGTGTACCTGGTGCCCATCCTCGGCCTGTTCGGCGCCACCCGGTTCACCGCCATCCTCGCCGCCGTCGTCTACGCCGCCCCGGTGGCGGTGAAGCTGGTCGCCGACGGCGTCCGCGGCGTCGCGCCCAGCGCGGTGGAGGCGGCCACCGCGGCGGGGTCCAGCCGGTGGCAGATCATCTCCAAGGTGCAGGTGCCGATGGCGCGCCGGTCCATCGCCCTGGCCGCGGGCCAGGGCCTGTGTTACGTGCTGGCCATGGTGGTGGTGGGCGGCCTGGTGGGCGCGGGCGCGCTCGGCTACGACGTCGTCTCGGGCTTCTCCCAGCTCCAGCTGCGCGGCAAGGGGCTCGCCGCCGGCCTCGCCATCGTGGTGCTCGGCATCATGCTGGGCGCGATCACCAAGGCCGTGGCCCGGCGCGCCGGCGCCGCGGCCCGCGGACGGCGCTGATGGGCACCGCACCGGCAAACGCTTCGGCACATCCGGCACAGGCTTCGACCCACGGAGGTTCCCGGTGACAGGTACACAGTTCGCGCGACCAGGGGCGGTCGCGCTCGCGGCGGCCGTCGGCCTCCTGATCTCCGGCTGCGGCGGCGCGAAGGTGGGGGAGAGCGCGGCCCCCTCGGGGGCGGCCTCCTCCGGCGCCAAGGCGTGCGGGGCGTTCAACATCGCGATCAACCCCTGGGTCGGCTACGAGGCGAACGCCGCGGTGATCGCGCACGTGGCCGAGAAGTCGCTCGGCTGCCAGGTCACCAAGAAGGACCTCAAGGAGGAGGTGGCCTGGCAGGGCTTCGCCACCGGCGAGGTCGACGCGGTCGTGGAGAACTGGGGCCACGACGACCTGAAGAAGAAGTACATCGAGGACCAGAAGACCGCCGTCGAGGCGGGCCCCACCGGCAACAAGGGCGTCATCGGCTGGTACGTGCCGCCGTGGATGGCCGAGAAGTACCCCGACATCACCGACTACAAGAACCTCGACAAGTACGCGGACCTGCTCAAGACGTCCGAGTCCGGCGGCAAGGGACAGCTCCTGGACGGCGACCCCTCGTTCGTCACCAACGACGCCGCCCTGGTGGAGAACCTCGACCTGGACTACAAGGTCGTCTACGCCGGGAGCGAGGCGGCGCTGATCACCGGCTTCCGGCAGGCCGAGGCCCAGAAGAAGCCCATGCTCGGCTACTTCTACGAGCCGCAGTGGTTCCTGTCGGAGGTCAAGCTCGTCAAGGTGAACCTGCCCCCGTACACCGAGGGCTGCGACGCCGACGCCGCCAAGGTCGCGTGCGACTACCCGCCGTACGAGCTGGACAAGATCGTCAGTAGGCGGTTCGCCGAGTCGGGCAGCCCGGCCTACCAGCTCGTCAAGAACTTCACCTGGACCAACGAGGACCAGAACCTCGTCGCCAGGTACATCGCGCAGGACAAGATGTCACCGGAGGACGCGGCCGCCAAGTGGGTCGCCGACAACCCCGACAAGATCAAGGCCTGGCTCCCCGCGAGCTGACCGTCGTTCCATGGAGGTGGCGTATGGCGGGCCCCCGGGTTGTCGTCATCGGGGCGGGTGTGGTCGGGGCGGCGCTCGCCGACGAGCTGTCGTTGCGCGGCTGGGACGAGATCACCGTGGTCGACCAGGGCTCACTGCCCTCGCCCGGCGGCTCCTCCAGCCACGCCCCCGGGCTGGTCTTCCAGACCAACCCCTCCAAGGCCATGACCCAGATGGCCCGCTACACCGTCGAGAAGCTGCTCGGCCTCGGGTGCTTCCTGCAGGTGGGCGGGCTGGAGGTGGCCACCACCCCCGCGCGCCTTGCCGAGCTGCGCAGGCGGCACGGCTGGGCCACCTCCTGGGGCGTCGAGGCGCGCCTGCTCACCGCCGGCGAGACGGTGGAGACGCACTCGCTGCTGGGCCCCGCGCGGGTGCTCGGCGGGCTGTACGTGCCCACCGACGGCATCGCCAAGGCGGTCGGCGCCGTCGAGGCGCAGCTCCGGCTCGCCCGGGGGCGCGGGGTGCGCGTGCTGGAGCGGCACGAGGTGGTCGGCGTGGACGTCCGGGACGGACGGGTGACCAGCGTGCTGACCGACCAGGGCGAGATCCCCGCCGACGTCGTCGTCTGCTGCGCGGGCATCTGGGGCCCCAAGGTCGCGGCCATGGCGGGCGTGACGCTCCCGCTCACGCCGCTCGCCCACCAGCTCGCCTGGACCGGCCCCGTCCCCGCCCTCGCCGGGCAGGCCGAGGAGGCCGTCCGGCCGATCCTGCGCCACCAGGACGCCGACCTGTACTACCGCGAGCGGTACGACCGGCTGGCCGTCGGCTACTACGGCCACCGCCCGATGCCGGTGCGGCCGGGCGACATCGCCTCGGTCGGCGAGGCCGAGGTGATGCCCTCGGTCCTGCCGTTCACCCCCGGCGACTTCACCGCCGCCTGGGAGGAGACCCGGTCACTGCTGCCGGCCGCCAAGGACGCCAAGGTCGAGGAGGGCTTCAACGGCCTGTTCTCCTTCACCTCCGACAACATGCCGCTGCTCGGCCCCGCGCCGGGCGTGGAGGGCTTCTGGGTGGCCGAGGCCGTGTGGGTGACCCACTCGGCGGGCGCCGCCCGGGCCGTGGCCGAGTGGCTGGTCGACGGCCACTGCTCGTCGTTCGCCCTGCACGAGTGCGACGTCAACCGGTTCGAGGCCCACCAGCTCGCCCCCGAGCACGTGCTGGCGCGCGGCAGCCGCAACTTCGCCGAGGTGTACGACATCATCCACCCGCGGCAGCCGCCGGAGGACCTTCGCCCGCTGCGCGTCAGCCCGTTCCACGTGCGCCAGCGCGAGCTGGGCGCGGTGTTCGGCGAGGCCGCGGGGTGGGAGCGCCCGCAGTGGCACGAGGCCAACGCCCGGCTGCTCGACGGCCGGCACGTCCCGGTGCCGGGCGAGTGGGCGGCGCGCCACTGGTCGCCGATCGCGGGCGCCGAGGCGCAGGCGTCCCGCGAGGCGGTCGCGCTGTACGACATGACGCCGCTGAAGCGCCTGGAGGTCGCGGGCCCCGGCGCCGCGGCCTACCTCGACCGCATGACCACCGGCGACGTCGCCAGGCCGCCCGGCGCGGTGACGTACTGCCTGCTGCTCGGCGACGACGGCGGCATCCGCGGCGACGTCACGGTGGCCAGGCTCGGCCCCGAGCTGTTCCAGGTCGGCGCCAACGGCAACCTCGACCTCGACCGGCTGGAGCGCCACCGCCCCCGGGACGGCTCGGTGACGGTCAGAGACGTCACGGCCGGCACCTGCTGCGTCGGCGTCTGGGGGCCGCTCGCCCGCGACCTGGTCGCCCCGCTCACCGAGGCCGACTTCTCCGCCGAGGGGTTCCGCTACTTCCGCGCCAAGCGGGCCTACGTCGGCGCGGTGCCGGTGACCGCGCTGCGGCTGTCGTACATCGGCGAGCTGGGCTGGGAGCTGTACACGACGGCCGACATGGGCCTGAAGCTGTGGGACACGCTGTGGGAGGCCGGTCGGGAGCACGGGGTGGTCGCCGGCGGGCGCATCGCGTTCGACAGCCTGCGCCTGGAGAAGGGCTACCGGTCCTTCGGCACCGACATGACCCCCGAGCACGACCCGTACGAGGCGGGCCTCGGCTTCGCCGTCAAGCCGGGCAAGGGCGACTTCGCCGGCCGCCGCGCCCTGCTGGAGCGGCGCGAGTCGGTGCGCCGCCGCCTGACCTGCCTGACCGTCGACGACCCCGCGGGCGTGGTGATGGGCAAGGAGCCGGTGTACGACGGCGAGGCCCGCGTCGGGTACGTCACCAGCGCCGCCTACGGCTACACGATCGGCAGGGCGATCGCCTACGCCTGGCTGCCGGCCGAGCTGTGGGTGCCCGGCCGGGCCGTCGACATCGGCTACTTCGGCGAGCGGGTGCCCGCCGTGGTCGCCGCGGAACCGCTCTTCGACCCCGAGATGAAGAGGTTGCGCGCGTGAGCGTCCCCGACCGGCTGTGGGAGAGCCGCGAGCCCAGGAGCTCCTACGACGTCGTCATCGTGGGCGGCGGCGGGCACGGCATCGCCACCGCCTACTACCTGGCGAGGAACCACGGCATCACCGATGTCGCGGTGCTGGAGAAAGGCTGGCTGGCCGGGGGCAACATGGCCCGCAACACCACGATCATCCGGTCCAACTACCTGTGGGACGAGAGCGCGGGCATCTACGAGCACGCGCTGAAGCTGTGGGAGGGGCTGGAGGAGGAGATCGGGGACGTCGAGTTCCGCCAGAAGGGCGTGCTCAACCTGGCCCACTCCCCGCAGGACGTGCGCGACGGCGTCCGCAGGGTCAACGCCAACCGGCTCAACGGCGTGGACGCCGAATGGCTCGACCCGGCGCAGGTGCGGGAAATCTGCCCGATCCTCGACGTCAGGCCGGACGCCCGCTACCCGGTGCTCGGCGCCACGTACCAGCCCCGGGCCGGCACCGCCAAGCACGACCGCGTCGCCTGGGGGTACGCCCGGGAGGCCTCGCGGCTCGGGGTGGACTTCATCGAGAACTGCGCCGTGACCGGCGTCGAGGTGGCCGGCGGGCGGGTGCGCGCCGTCCGGACCACCCGCGGTCGCGTCGCGGCCGGCCGGGTCGCCCTGTCGGCGGCCGGGCACTCCTCGGTCGTCGCGGCGACGGCCGGCCTGCGGCTGCCGGTGCAGAGCCACACGCTGCAGGCGCTGGTCTCGGAGCTGCTGGAGCCCGTGCACCCTGCCGTCGTCATGTCCAACGCCGTGCACGTCTACGTCAGCCAGGCCGCCAAGGGCGAGCTGGTCATGGGCGCCGGCATCGACGCCCGAAACTCCTACCGGCGGCGCGGGGCCTTCCACGTCGTCGAGCGGCAGATGGCGGCGGCGCTGGAGCTGTTCCCGATCTTCGCCGGGGCCCGGGTGCTGCGCACCTGGGGTGGCGTGGTGGACGTCACGCCCGACGCCTCGCCGATCGTCGGCCTCACCCCCGTGGAGAACCTGTACCTCAACTGCGGGTGGGGCACCGGCGGGTTCAAGGCCACGCCGGGCGTCGGCTGGTGCTTCGCGCACACCGTCGCCCACGGCGAGCCGCACCCGTTGAACGCCCCCTTCACCCTCGAACGCTTCACCACGGGGGCGCTCGTGGACGAGCACGGCGCCGCCGCCGTCGCGCACTAAGGAGAGCCCGGCCGATGCTGCTGATCCCCTGCCCCTGGTGCGGGCCGCGGGAGGAGACCGAGTTCGGGTACGGGGGGCAGGCGGGTGTCGCCTACCCCGCCGACCCGGCCGCCCTCACCGACGACGAGTGGGCGCGCTACCTGTTCTTCCGCGACAACCCCGAGGGGCCCTTCGAGGAGCGGTGGGTGCACACCTCCGGCTGCCGCCGGTGGTTCGCCCTCACCCGGGACACCGCCACCGATCGGATCCTGCCCCCGGCGGCCGGCGCGGCCGCGCCGGCCTCCGCGGGCGAAGCCGTCGCGGGCCGGAGAACACCGGCCGCCCCCGGCGGGGGCGCGGCCTTCCAGGGGGCGGCCAGCGCGGTGCGGGGGACACCCCCGGTCGCGGGCACGCCGGCCGCGGTGCGGCCCCCGGGCGGGCGCGAGGCCGCCGCGCCGGCCGTCCGCGCCGGACGCCGGGGCAGGGTGGTGCGGTTCGCCTTCGACGGGCGCGAGTACGAGGGCCGCGAGGGCGACACCCTCGCGGCCGCTCTGCTGGCCAACGGCGTGCGGCGGGTCGGCACGAGCGTGCTGCTCGGCCGCCCGCGCGGCGTCTTCGGCGCGTGGACCGAGGAGCCGAACGCCCTGGTGCGCGTCGAGCGGCCCTTCCCCCAGGCCATGACGCAGGCCACCACGCTCGCGCTGACCGAGGGCCTGACCGCCTTCGGCCTGGCCGGACGGGGCGCCCTGGCTCCCGAGCCGGTCGACGCGCGCTACGACGGCACGCACGCGCACTGCGACGTCCTGGTGGTCGGGGCCGGCCCGGCCGGGCTCGCCGCCGCCCTCGCCGCCGCGCGCACGGGCGCGCGGGTCGTGCTCGCCGACGACCGGCCCGAGGCGGGCGGCAGCCTGCCCGACACCGGCGAGACCGTGAACGGGCTGCCGGGCGCCGAGTGGGCGCGTGCCGTGGCGGGGGAGCTGCGCGCCCTGCCCGGCGTCCGGGTGCTGCGCGACACGAGCGTGGTCGGCCTCTACGAGGACAACCTCGTGGTCGCAGTGGAACGCCGGGGCGAGCGCGCGGTCACCCGGGAACGCGTGTGGCGCGTCCGGGCCGGCCGGGTGGTGCTCGCCACCGGTGCGCACGAGCGGCCGATCGCGTTCGCCGGCAACGACCTGCCCGGCGTCATGCTGGCGTCGGCCGCCCGGGCGTACGCCAACAGGTACGGAGTGCGGCCCGGCCGCCGCGCGGTGGTCTTCACCACCGGCGACGCCGCCTACGACGCCGCGCGCGACCTCGCGGCCGCGGGGGTGGAGATCGCCGAGATCGTCGACGCCCGCGCGGGCGGCCTGGTCGCCGGCGTGCGAGCGGGCGCCGACGAGGGGGTGGCGGCCGTCCTGGTGACCACCCGCGCCCCCGGCCAGGCCTCGGGTCACGGCGTCGCCGACCCCGCCACCGGTCATGGGACGGCCCGCCGGGCCGAGCCGTCGTCCGGCGTCGGTGAGCGGCCGGGCACGCCCGGTGTCCGGGAGGCCGAGTCCGAGCCGTCGTCCGGAGCCGGTGGGCGGCCCGGCCCGCCGCCCGGCGTCCGGGAGGTCGAGGCCGACCTGCTGCTCGTCTCCGGTGGCTGGAACCCCGTCGTGCACCTGTACTGCCAGGCCGGCGGGAAGGCGCGGTACGACGAGGGGCTCGCGGCCTTCGTCCCTGACGAGCCGGTTCCCGGCGTGGAGGTGGCCGGTTCCGCCCGCGGGGTCTACACCACGACCGGCTGCCTCGCCGACGGCGAGGCGGCGGGCGCCGGCGCCCCGCCGCCCCCGCTCGCGCCCTCCGTCGCGGCGCCGGCCGCAGGGGAGGCGCCGTTGTGGCTGGTGCCGGCCGGCGACTACGGGAGCCACTTCGCCGACCTGCAGCGTGACGTCACCGTGGCCGACCTCGCGGGCGCGGTGGGGGCGGGGCTGCGGTCGGTCGAGCACGTCAAGCGCTACACCACGGCCGGCACGGCGCACGACCAGGGGAAGACGTCCGGCGTGCTCACCTCGGCCGTCGTCGCCGGGCTGATCGGCGCCGACGTCGGCGAGGTCGGGACGACCACCTTCCGCGCCCCGTACGTCCCGGTGTCGTTCGCGACCCTCGCCGGCCGCGACCGGGGGGCCCTGCACGACCCGGTGCGGGTGACGCCGACACACGACTGGGCGGCGGCGCGCGGCGCCGTGTTCGAGGACGTCGGGCAGTGGAAGCGCACCCGATACCTGCCCCTGCCCGGCGAGGACATGGAGGCCGCCGTGCTGCGCGAGTGCGCGGCCGTGCGGCGGGCCGCCGGGGCCATGGACGCCTCCACGCTGGGCAAGATCGACGTCCGGGGGCCCGACGCCGCCGAGCTGCTGGACCGCCTCTACACCAACCTGATGAGCACCCTGAAGGTCGGCGCGATCCGCTACGGCGTCATGTGCCGCGCCGACGGCATGGTGTTCGACGACGGCACCGTCACCCGGCTGGCCCCCGGCCACTTCCTGGTGACCACCACCACGGGCAACGCCGCCGCCGTCCTCGACTGGATGGAGGAGTGGCTGCAGACCGAGTGGCCCGGCCTGCGGGCGCACTGCACGTCCGTCACCGAGCAGTGGGCCACGGTGGCGCTCGCCGGGCCGGGCTCGCGCGCCGTGCTCGCCGGGCTGGCCCCCGGCCTGGCCGTGGACGCCGACTCCTTCCCCTTCATGACCTGGCGGGACGCCGAGGTGGCCGGGATCGCCGCCCGGGTGTGCCGCATCAGCTTCTCCGGCGAGCTGGCCTACGAGATCAGCGTCGCCTGGTGGCACGGTCGGGCGCTGTGGGAGGCGGTCACGGCCACCGGCGCCGTGACCCCGTACGGCACCGAGGCCATGCACGTGCTGCGCGCCGAGAAGGGCTACCCCATCGTCGGCCAGGACACCGACGGGACCGTCACGCCCGCCGACCTCGGCATGGAGTGGCTGGTGTCGAAGAAGAAGCCCGACTTCGTCGGCAGGCGGTCCTTCGCCCGCGCCGACACCGCGCGCCCCGGCCGCCGCCAGCTGGTGGGGCTGCTGCCGGAGGACCCCGGCACGCCGCTGCCCGAGGGCGCCCAGCTCGTCGCGCGCGACCCGCTTCCGGAGCCGCCCGTCCCCATGCTCGGCCACGTGACGTCCAGCTACCGCAGCGCCGCCCTGGGCCGCACCTTCGCCCTCGCCCTGGTGAGCGGCGGCAGGGAGCGCATCGGCGAGCGCCTGTACGCCGCCTCCGCCCGCGGCGCCGAGATCGACCTCGTCCCCGTCACCGTCACCCACCCCGTCCTTTACGATCCCGAGGGCGCCCGCCGCGACGGCCCCCCGCTCGCCGCGCCTTCCGGCGGGCCCTCGGCGGACGCCGCCGGTCCCGGCGGCCCGCCCGGCGGCGCACCGGTCGCCGAAGCCGGCCTCCTGGACGCGGCCGGGTGGGGGATCGCGCGGCGGGAGAGCCCGCTGGAGGGTTACGTGTGGCCGGCCACCCCCAGGCTGCGGGTGCGGGAGGTGCCGTTCCTGCGGCAGACCGCCCTTCGGGCCGACCCCCGCGGGCCGGCGCCGTCCGGCCTCCGGCTGCCCGAGGAGCCGGGGACGTGGCTGCGCTCCGGCGGCGCCGACGTGCTGTGGCTGGGGCCGGGCGAATGGCTCGCGGTCGGCGACGCCGGCCACCCGTTGTCGGGGTACGCCGCCGTCACCGACGTCTCCGCGCAGCGCACGATCCTCGCGGTGGCCGGCCCCGGCGCCCGCGACCTGCTCGCCCACGGCTGCGCGCTCGACCTGCACCCGTCGGCCTTCCGCCCCGGACGCTGCGCCCAGACGACCCTGGCCCGCGCCCAGGTGGTCCTGGCGGCCCGCGAGGACGACGAGTTCTGGATCCTCGTGCGCGCCTCCTACGCCCGCTACCTCGCGAACTGGATCACCGACGCCGCCGTGGACCTGTGACCCCCGCCGCGCGGCCGCACGCGTGGACCTGCGCCCCGCCGCGGCCGCACCGTGGACCTGTCCCCCCGCCGCGGGCGCACCGTGGACGGGTGGCCCGCCGGCCCCCGGTGCGCGCCGAGGCGTCGGCACTCGACTAGGAGGGCGGGGCGTCGATCAGGGCGGCCAGGCGTCTGGGGGCGACGATGCGGTAGCTCTCCTCCACCCAGTCGCACAGCACCTCGGCGTCGGGCGCCTCGCCCTTGAAGGGGACCGAGACCCACCCCGCCCTGCCCAGGCCGTGGCTGGTGGGCTCGGCCCCCGGCAGGCTCAGCGCGTGCCCGTGGGACTCGCGCAGCTTCACCGAGAAGCGCGGCGTCCACTTCGCGTCGTCCTCCATGCCGAGGAAGACGAACACCTTCTTGTTTACCTTGATCACGCTCTCGCCCCAGGGGAACTCCTCGTAGGCCTCGGGCAGCCCCAGGGCGAACTCCCGCACCTGGTCGCGGCGCGACCGCCACTCGCTCACGCCCTCCTCCCGGTCGTGCGCCGGCCTCACGCCCCGGCCTCCGGGGCGGCCTCGGCCAGCCGGCGGCCCTCGGCGAAGAACCCGGCGACGTCGTCCAGCTCGCGCAGCGGGCGCGCGGCGCCGAAGGGGGCGTTCCAGAACGGGCCGGTGCGCGGCTTCCAGGGGCCGGTGTAGGCGTACGGCTCGGGCAGGTAGCCGTCGCCGAGCGAGACGCCGTAGTTCACCTCGTCGAGGGTGATGCCGAGGTCGAAGTGCTCTGGCCACAGCACCGGCGTCGCGCCGGGGGCGAACGCGCGCAGCGCCTCGTCGCCGAGGGCGAGGCTCGACGCCAGCAGGTCGGCGGCGGCCGGGTTCACGCGCAGCACGTCGCTCGCCGAGGCGCCCGAGCCGTCGGTGTAGAGGTTCTCGGGCGGGCCCGCGCCCTCGCCGGTCGCGCTGCCCAGATCGCGCAGGGAGACGCCGTCCAGCGGCAGCCGCAGGTCTCCGGCCACCAGCTCACGGCCCTCCACGCGCAGGTCGGGCTCGGTGGTCGTGCCGAACCCGCCGGGGGTGACCCGCAGGCGTATGGTGCCGGTCCGCCGGTGCTGGGGGCCCGCCATGATCAGTTCCGCGACCGCGTGCAGGGATCTGCGCGTGGAGGTCAGCTCGTTCGCGTTCATACCCCCAGCCTGCTGGAGTCCGCGGTGGTCCGCCACAGCAGGCCCCCACGAGATTCCTGACTACGATCAGTCATTGTCCCGTACTAGGAGTGTCATCTACCCTTTACCCGTGCCCCTTCCTTCGATCCGGTCCCCGCATGTCCCCGTGACACTCGCCGAGCTCACCGCCAAGTACGGCAGGCGCTGGCAGGTGTCCGACGCCGTGGGCGGCGGCTGGTACGCCGTCCGCCGCAACGGCCTGTCCCCCGGCCTCATCCAGCGAGGCCTGTCCAACGTGCGCTGCGCCGCCACGCTGGAGGAGCTCGCAGGCCACCTCATGTCCGAGGCCCAGCTGGAGGCCCTCCTCGCGCACGACCTCGAGTACGCCGGCGTCCTCCCACCGGGGGGCGGTGCCCCCGGCGCGTCGTCGAAACGGCCGGCCGCCCCGGCCTGACCCAACGGCTCGGCTCCGCACCGCCGAGCACGCGGCCGTACCGGCGGCCGTCGAGGAACCCTGGGCAATTCGTCGGAAAATCTTGACTGTCGTCATGCCGATCCTGTTGATTTCTTTTCAAGTCCCGTAGTGGCTACCTCAAAGGAGGTTCTGGGGGGGCGTGGCACGGGTCGGTCCTGTCCGGTGACAGGGCCTGCCGTACACAGGAGTGATCAAGTGTCGAGACTTCGCATCGTCGCGTCAGCCGCCGTCCTGGCGGTCGCGGGAGCGCTGGCGGTGATCCTGCCGACCTCGCCCGCGTCCGCGGCCGCCTGCGCGACCGCGTGGAACTCCTCGGCGGTTTACACCGGAGGCATGGTCGCCTCCCACAACGGCCGCAACTGGTCCGCCAAGTGGTGGACCCAGGGTGAGACGCCCAGCACCGGCGGCACCGGTGTGTGGGCCGACCAGGGAGCCTGCACGGGCGGCGGCACGACACCTCCGCCCTCCGGCTGCGACCACCCCGCCTGGGTGGCGGGCAGGGCGTACGTCGCGGGCGACATCGTCCGGTACACCGACGGCCGCTACTACCGCGCCGAGCACGACAACCCCGGCTACGACCCGGTGATCAGCACCTGGTACTGGGAGCCGTACACCTGCGGCGGCACCACGCCGCCGCCCACCAACCCCGGCGGGTTCGTGGTGACCCAGGGCCAGTTCGACCAGATGTTCCCGAGCCGCAACTCCTTCTACACCTACAACGGCCTGGTGGCGGCGCTGAGCGCGTACCCGGCCTTCGCCGGCACGGGCAGCGACACCGTCAGGAGGCAGGAGGCCGCCGCCTTCCTCGCGAACGTCAACCACGAGACCGGCGGCCTGGTCCACGTCGTCGAGCAGAACACCGCCAACTACCCGCACTACTGCGACCAGAGCCAGTCCTACGGCTGCCCCGCCGGGCAGGCGGCCTACTACGGGCGCGGCCCGATCCAGCTCAGCTGGAACTTCAACTACAAGGCCGCGGGCGACGCTCTCGGCCTGCCCCTGCTCACCAACCCCTACCTGGTGCAGAACGACGCGTCGGTGGCCTGGAAGACCGGCATCTGGTACTGGATGACGCAGAACGGCCCCGGCACGATGACCCCGCACAACGCGATGGTCAACGGCCGCGGGTTCGGTGAGACGATCCGCAGCATCAACGGCTCGCTGGAGTGCGGCGGCAGGAACCCGGCGCAGGTGCAGAGCCGGGTCGCGGCCTACCAGCGGTTCACCCAGATCCTCGGCGTGGCCACGGGCGGCAACCTGACCTGCTGACCGGGCCGCGGATGACATGAGTGGGAGGGCGCGGCATCCCCGCCGCGCCCTTCTCCGTGTCCGTGTTGCCTGGCCCTGCGAGTCCCAGGGTGAGCGCGGCCTGTCCCCGCCGGACGCCCGGCGTGAGACTGATGGCCGGACGCGGCGCGCGAGGGCGCGCCGCACGCGATCGACAGAGGGGAACCGTGCCATGAGGGCTCGAACGGAACAGTCCTCCGAGGTGGACGTCGTGGGCACGTGGGTGACGGCCGACGGCCACATCCGCCAGGAGCTGCTGCCCAACGGCCGCTACGACGAGGCCCGCGGCGCCCGCCGGAGCGCCTACACCGGGCGGTACTCGGTCACCGGCAGCCACATCGACTACGTCGACGACACCGGCTTCACCGCCACCGGCGACATCCGCGGCGGCGTGCTCTACCACGAGCACCTCGTCCTCTACCGCGAGACGTCCCACCACCCCTGACCTCGGCGGCCCGGCGGCCCGGCGCCTCTGACCCCGGCGGGCCGCCGCCCCTGGTGCGGCGGGTGGTTCCCGCGCGGCGGCCGGTGCGACCTTCCGGCCGGGGCCGGCCGGGACGGCATCCGTCCCGGCTTCCGTCAGGCGTGGGCTTCGTGCAGGCCGGCCCGCACCGGGGTGTTGTCGTCGTCTCCAACGCCGTCGTCACCGGTTCCGCTTCCGGTCCCGATTCCGATTCCGCCCAGCAGGTCGCCGAAGCCGCCCTCGTCTCCGCCCTCGTCGTCCTCGTCGTCCCCGCCCCAGCCCCAGCCGGCGGTGGACGCGTCGGCACTCGCGGCGGCGATGGCGCCGAGCGTGGCGAAGCCACCGGTGAGCGCTACGGCCACGGCCAGCAGCGCGGCGTATTTCTTGAAGTCCGGCATTACGCTTTCCCCCTTGACGCATCGGTTCACCCAGACGGTTTTATCCGTATTAACGGAGACGTCCGGCTGACCCATGAGAATCTGCCCACTTGTCATTTTTCCTGGCAGCCTGATACGACAAACGAGGATTGCTGGATCTTGGTAGCCATTTAGCGTCTACTGGCCTGTTTAATCATGAAATTCCTCACAAAGCGCCCACATCGTCCGCCGGAGCCTCCCGCCAACCCGGAGACGGCAGACCACGACCGCGGGCGACCGGCCGGGTCGCGGCGGCGGCACCCTGCCGGCCGGTCACCCGGAAGAACCGGCGACCAGGCGCAGGAACCGATGCTGAGCCCGTGACTCGACCGCCTTGGCGTCGTAGGCCTCGCGCACCCAGCTCACCGCCTCCTCCGGCGAACGCCCCTGAAGAACGGCCAGCGCCGCCAGCGCGGTACCCGTGCGCCCACGACCCCCGCCGCAGGCGACCTCGACCCGCTCACCCCGCCGGATGCGCGAAAGCACCCCGCGCAACTGCCCGACCGCCTCGCCGGGCCGGCGCGGCCCGGAGAAGTCGGGCCAGTCGATGCGCTCATACGGCCAGGAAGGCGTCCACGCCCGCAGCCCGACCAGATACCGCCCATAAAGATTGGGCCGGTCGAGAGCGTGCCCCAGCAGATAGACCCCGAACTCCGGAGCCGGTTCGGGCACCACCCCACCCCGCAGTCCCCGAGCCAGCACCGCACCACCGTCCGGAAGCTCAAGCGATCTCATGGACCCATATTGCCCACCGCCGGGTCAATGGGGCGGCGGAACCGTCAGCTCGGCAGCGACCACAGTGATTCCGGCGTCTTGAACTGGTTGAACGCCTTGTACCGTACCGGCTCGCCGGCCAGGCGCAGGCGGGGATAACGACGTGCGAGGAGTTCCAGCGAGATCCGCATCTCGACCCTGGCCAGCGGGGCGCCCGCGCAGTTGTGGATGCCGTGGCCGAAGTCGAGAAACGTCGCCGAGGTCACACGGCTGACGTCGTAATCGTCCGGCGGCGGGAACTTCGCCGGATCGTGGTTGGCGGCCGCGTACGACAGGAACACCCGCTCCCCCTGGCGGATGCCGACACCACCGACCTCGGTGTCCCGGGTCGCCGTCCGGAAGAACCCGATTCGGACGTGTCGTGACGGAGCCCTTCGGTGGCGGCTTCCTCCGGGTCCAGCTCGCCGTTCGCCAGGGCGGTCCAGAGCCGCTTCGTGCGCGACCCGGCGGACCCGCTCGTGCTCGGGCGGGTCCTGGATGGTGAGGATGGGCACGTTGCGGGGCGAGCACTCTCGACAGCACGACATCGCCTTCCGGCGCCCGGCGCATCAGGGGTTCCTGCCTGACGGCGCCCCCCAATATCAGCCGGTGGCTTCGCCGTCCCGGCGAGCCGGCTTGGAGCCGGCTCGCCGGGACGCCGGCCTCGGTCACGTCTCCGGCGCGTCACCGGGTGTCCGGCGGTGCTCGTTCACTCCAGGTGGGTGGCGCAGCCGAAGTGGGTGCCGGCTCTGGCGAGAAGGGCGCGCGTGGTGGTTCTGAGGTTGTCGCCGTAGCCGATGAAGAGGCGGTTGGCCAGCGGTACGGACCAGCGGCCCCGGCGCGCCACGTTGAAGACGCGGTGGACGAGGCGGGTGCCCCGGGGATGCGGCTGGAGCAGGTACTCGCCGCGATACCACCAGCCGCCCTGCACGGCGACGAACCCCTCGCGCGCCTCGACCGTCATCGTGTGTCCCTCCGAGCGGACGGTGAACCGCTCGGGGCCGCCGTGCACGGTGCCCTGGTAGGAGCCGTCCAGCAGCCACAGGGTGCGCGGACCGACCGGGCCAGGGCGTACGGCCAGCAGCTCGGCCACCTGGCCGACCGGGGCCTCGATCACGCCGGTGACCTCGTAGAGCGGGGACCTCATCGGCCCTCCCGGCCGCCGGGGCGGCCCGGGGCCCCGAGGGACTCCATGCTCACCTTCCGGGTGTTCTGGAACGACGCGAACCGCCACGCGTCGGGCTCCCGGACCGCGGTCAGGGTGATGATGGAGTCGCGTTCGGGGCTCTGCTCGCCGCCGACGGACGAGCCGCCGTTCATGACGACGACGGCCACGTCCGGCCGGAGGAACCGGATCGCCGGGGCCTGCTCCCCGCCCGTGCCGCCCGTGAGGCGCGACCCGCGCAGCGGGCCCTCGAAGAGGGCGCGGTGCGACTCCTCGATGGCCCGCCGTCCGGTGAGGTGCATGCCGAAGAACGTGACGTAGTCGGCGTCCTCGGTGAACTGCCCGGCGTACGCGGTGGCGTCCCCGGCGTTCCAGGCTTCGGTCATGCGGCCCAGCAGGTCGTCGATCTCCTGCGCCGGCGCCGACTCGGGCGTCCGGTGAACCTGTCCACTCATGGCGATCTCCTTCGGAGAAGGGCCCGTAAGGGCTCTGTTCGGAACCGGTCCACGAGGCGGCCCTATCCTTGGAGACTGCGAGTCCTGGACGGCCGCCACGCGGATCGGTTCGGGTACGTCCGCCGGCCGGGTGTTGGCGCACCCGGCCGGCGGTCTTTCACTCCCGCGGCGGCTCCTGCGCCAGCAGGTCGGTCATCAGACCGGTCTTGAGGGAGTTCGACCAGGCCAGCTCGCCCGACTGCAGGCGCGTGAGGGTCTCGCGCACCCAGGCCAGCTCGGCCGTGCGCAGGGCGCGGTCGCACTCCAGCTCCAGCACGAGAATCGGCGGAAGCCCGGTCTCCGCCAGCCCGCTGATGTGGGCGTCGAAGGACACGACCATGCCCTCCAGCGTCGCCGCCCTGGTGCGCAGCGACCGGACGGCCTCCTCGGGCGACAGGCACCCCATGAGCGAGAGGGCCGCGAGGAAGGCGCGCGTGCCGGGATCCGGCGTCTCCAGGAGATGCCGCAGCCGGCTGCCCAGCTCCGCCGCCCCCTCGGGCGTGATCTCGTAGACCGTGCGCTCGGGCCGCCGGCCCTCACGTGTCGTCTCGGCCGGGCTGATCAGCTCGTCCTTGGCCAGCCGGTCGACCGCGTGGTAGAGGCTGCGCGGCAGGCCGGTGACGTAGTCCTTGTGGGTGCCGACGATGAACCGGTGCATCTCGTAGGGATGGCTGGGCCGGACGGACAGCATCGCGAGCACGGTGAGCCCCACCAGGTCGTGGTCCATCCGCCGCCGCGCCATCGTCCCGCCCTCATCAGTGCGAACTTCCTTATGGCAGTCTGCACTATAGCCAAGCGCCACAAGGCCGTCCAGGCGGGGGATGCTCCTGGAACCGCTCAGGGGGGGTGGTTCTGGAACTGGAACTGGACCCGGGCCCCCTCGCCGATCGGCACGACCAGCGTCGAGTTGCTCGCCGACCACGTCTCCGGGACGAGGAACATGCGGTCGCCGCCGACGATGAGCAGCCGGAGGCGCCGGTAGCGGTAGCGGAACGTCTGGCCCTCCGACGGCGGCAGGACGGTCTCCTCCACGCCCGGCGACCTGAGGTACAGGCGTTCCCTGGTGTCGAGGATGACCCGCGGCAGCCGGTCGAGGTGCCGCGCCTGGTCCTCGGCCAGGCCGCGGCCCGACCACTGCGCGACGGTGGCCGTCGCCCAGAAGACGCCCACCGCGAACAGCACGTAGAGCAGGACGGTGACGGTCCGGCGCGGGAACGCCGCGACGTCGGCGGCCGGAGGCGGCTCGCCCGGCGGCGTGGCCGGTGCCCGTCGTGTCAGCGCGCCGTCCAGGAGGTCGCGGACCCGCCACGCGTACACGGTGAGGCCGGCGCCGGTGGTGAACAGGAGCGGCGTCACCAGGGTGTACGCCGCCCAGTCGCGGACCACGGAGTACACCAGCAGCAGGACGACGCCGGCGCCGATCAGCGCGAGGCCGGTGAACAACGTGACGCGTGCCGCCGTCCGGACGCGCGCGGCGGACCGGTCGCCGGCGTCCACCGAGACGGCGATCCTCCTGCGGACCGCGACGTGCGCGGTCAGCAGGCCGGCGCCGAGCAGGGTGAACACCAGCAGGGGCGTCAGAAGGGGCTCCGGGCTGCGCATGATGTAGTCCTGCGTGCCCAGCCCCACCGTGTCGACGTCGATGCCGAAGTACTCGTACTTCACCCGGGAGGAGGCGTAGCCGAAGTAGAACAGGAGCGCGCTGAGAATGCTCGCCGGCGTGATGACGCTCGCCCATGAGACGACCCACGCGGGCAACTGGCCGTCGGCTCGCTCCTCTTCGGCCACCGGTCAGACGGCGGGGGCGGACGACGTGCCGGCCTCCGTGGGGAGCGGCTCGGGCTCGGTGGGCACGTCCGCGGGCTCGCTCTCGTCCTCGGCGGGGGCTGACCGCTCGGAGTTCGACTCGGGCTCGGTGGGGGGCGGCTCGGTGTCCGAGGACGGCGGCGGCGCGGGTTCGTCGCTGGTGGGCGGGTCGGACTCTTCGGGGCTCGGCCGGTTGGGAGCCAGAATGGTGATCGAGCCGCTCCTGTCGACCATCCGGGCGGCGAACTCCTCACACGCCGCCCGCTCCGCCCCCGGGCAGACGGCCTTGCCGACCAGGGTGAGGTTCGCCTGCGGCGCGGTCTGGTCGTCCCAGTACACCAGCGGGATGACCGGCACGTAACACGCGCCGGAGCCCGCGCGGAAGACGTAGCCGTCGCACGAGGGGGACGAGCATCCACCGGAACCCTTCTTGATCACGCCGTCAGGGTTGATCCCCGCACCGGTGGTCACCACGGAGAAGCCGCTCGGGATGGGGTCCGTCAGCCAGCTGATCCGCACGCAGTAGGGCACTCCCAACGTGTCGGGAGTGGTCGTACGGCTCCCCACCGGCAGCGACGGCATCTGGACGGTGGTCTGGCCGGCCCCCGGCGGGGCCGGCTTCTCCGGGCCCGCGCCTTCGGTGGCCGGGCCCCCGCCCGAACCTCCCCCGCCGGTGCCGGTGCCGCCGGTGCCCTCGGTGGCGGAGGCCTCGGGATAGGCGCCGTCGGACTCCATCGGCGCCGGGGTTCCGGCGCCTTCGGTCACGGGGTCGCCTCCCCCGCACGCGCCCGCCCCCACGAGGAGCGCGACAAGCAGTAGAGTGCGGAAAATAGCCAGAAATGCCCGATTCGATAAGGCTGGGTTCGTGTTCACGAATGCCACTACCTAGGTCGGCGTCTCAGCGTTTTTTGCTGGACAAGGCATGACTGCCGCCAGCGAGTAGCGCCTGCCGGGGTGGTCGCCTGGAAGGCGTCCGCGCAGCCGGGAGCGCGATAGAAAATCCCCTGGCAAGAGAGTAAGGAGACGGCTACTCGAAGTCAACAGGATTAATAAGGGTCATTTGTTATCCGGTATAACGCGACGGAGGGCGGTCCCGAACCGGATATTCGGACGCGGTCGAATGGGCGTCACCGAAGGATCCGCGATGACAGGCCGGCCATCCCACGGCGGCGGCCCCCGCCGCCGTGGGGCAGGTCACGCGCGCGAGGAGAACCGGCGCCGGGCGAGCGGCGCGAGCAGGGCGACCGCCGACAGGCCGAGCAACGCGGCGGCGATCGGGCTGGTCACCAGCACCGTAACGTCACCCCCGCCGATGGCCAGCGCCCGCCGAAGCTGGATCTCGGCCATCGGGCCGAGGATCACGCCGATGACGGCGGGGGCGATCGGCAGCCCGAAACGGCGCATGGCGAAGCCGAGCAGGCCCAGCGCGAACAGGATGACCAGGTCCACCCACGAGTTGTTGACGGCGTAGCACCCGAGGGCGGCGAACAGCACGATGCCGGCGTACAGGTAGGGCCGGGGGATGCGCAGCAGCCGGGCCCAGGTGGAGGCCAGCGGCAGGTTGAGTATCAGCAGCATCAGGTTGCCGACGAACAGCGACGCCACCATTCCCCACACCAGGGCCGGGTTGTGGTCGAACAGCTGCGGCCCGGGCTGCAGGCCGTACTGCTGGAAGGCCGCCAGCATGATGGCGGCGGTGGCCGAGGTCGGCAGCCCGAGCGAGAGCAGCGGCACCAGGGTCCCCGCCGCGGAGGCGTTGTTGGCGGCCTCCGGCCCGGCGACCCCCTCGATGGCGCCCTTCCCGAACTCGTCCTTGTGCCGGGTCAGCCGCTTCTCCACCGCGTACGACAGGAAGGTGGGGATCTCGGCGCCGCCGCCGGGCAGGGCGCCGATCGGGAAGCCCAGGGCCGTCCCGCGCAGCCACGGCCGCCACGACCGCGACCAGTCGGCCCGGCCCATCCAGGCCCGGCCCACCGGCACCACGTCCGGGGTCGAGTGCCCGAGCCGGGACGCCACGTACAGCGCCTCGCCCACCGCGAACAGGCCCACGGCGATGATCACCACGTCGATGCCGTCGAGCAGTTGCGGAATGCCCAGCGTGAGCCGGGCCTGGCCGGTCTGCTGGTCGATGCCCACCAGGCCGATGGCCAGGCCAAGCCCCAGCGACGCGAGCCCCCGCACCAGCGAGCGCGACAGCACGGCCGAGCACATGGTGAAGGCGAGGACGGCCAGGGCGAAGTAGTCCTCGGGGCCGAAGGAGATGGCGAGGTCGACGACCGCGGGGGCCGCGACGACCAGCAGGGCGGTGGCGATCGTGCCCGCGACGAACGAGCCGATCGCGGCGGTCGCCAGGGCCTGCGCGGCGCGCCCGCGCCTGGCCATCTTGTTGCCCTCCAGCGCGGTGATCATGGAGGAGCTCTCGCCGGGCGTGTTCAGCAGGATCGACGTGGTCGAGCCGCCGTACATGCCGCCGTAGTAGATGCCGGCGAACATGATGAACGCGCTGGCCGGGGGGACGGTGAAGGTGATCGGCAGCAGCAGCGCGACCGTCATCGCCGGCCCGATGCCCGGCAGGACGCCGACCAGGGTGCCCAGCGTGACGCCGAGCAGGGCGTAGAGCAGGTTCTGCGGGGTCAGCGCGGTGGCGAACCCGTCCATGAGCAGCCCGAAGGAGTCCATTCAGATCACTCCCTCCAGGAGGCCGCCCGGCAGCGTCACGCCGAGCCCCTTCACGAAGATCAGGTAGGTGGAGATCGAGAGCACGACGGCCACCGCGGCCGTCCGCGCCGGCCGCCGCGCGCCGAGCGCCCAGGCGACGCCGCCGAACAGCAGCGCCCCGGCGATGATCCAGCCCAGCAGGTCCACCAGCACGGCGAAGGCCAGGAAGATCCCGCCGACCAGCACGACCGCGCGCCAGTCGGACGGGACCGAGGTGTCGATGTCCTCGGACTCCTCGGGGTCGCCGCGGCCGCCGCGCAGCACGTCGACGACGTAGCACACGCCGATGACGATCAGCGCGGCGCCGACCAGCAGCGGGAAGAACCGCGGGCCCAGCCCCACGGTGGAGCCGGCGGCCGCGACGTCCGCGGTCCCGGCGATGACGAACACGCCGAGGCCGAGGACGAGCGCGGCCAGCACCAGCTCCGGCCTGCGGTCCGGCGGCGCGGGGGCGGCGTCGCCCGGATCCGCCTCGGTCACGACACCAGGCCCATCTCGGCGATGATCGCCTTGACGCGGGTCTGCTCCTCGGCCAGGTAACCGGCGAACTGCGGGCCGGTCTGGAAGGAGTCGACCCAGCCCTTGGTCTTGAGCGCGTCCTTCCACGCCTGCGAGTCGTGCATCTTGGTGACCAGGTCGGTGAGCGCCTTCGCGTCCGCGTCGCTCAGGCCGGGCGGGGCGACGAAGCCGCGCCAGTTGGCCAGCTCCACGTCCAGGCCGCTCTCCTTGATCGTCGGGGCGTCGACGTTCGGGTCGCGCTCGGGACCGGACACCGCCAGCGCGCGGAGCTTGCCCGACTTCACGTGCTCGGCGAACTCCCCGATGCCGGAGATGCCCGCGGCCACCTTGCCGCCCAGCAGCGCGTTCAGCGCCTCGCCGCCGCCCGAGTGGGCGATGTAGTTGATCTGCCTGGGGTCCACGCCGCCGGCCTTGGCGATCAGCCCGGCGAGGATGTGGTCGGTGCCGCCGGCCGAGCCGCCCGCGATGGCGACCTTGGTGGGGTCGGTCTTCCACGCGGCCACGAGATCCTGAAGCGTCTTGTGCGGCGAGGAGGCCGGCACCACGACGATCTCGTACTCCTCGGTCAGCTTGGCGATCGGGGTGGTCTCCGCGAGGGTCACCTGCGACTTGTTCTGCTCGATCGCGCCGACCATGACCAGGCCCATGGTCATCAGCAGGTCGCCGTTGCCCTTCTCGCCGGCGAGCCGCGCCAGGCCGATGGTGCCGCCCGCGCCGGGGACGTTGAACACCTCGACCTTGCGCCCGGGGTCGGCCGCCTTGAAGGCCTGCTCCGCCGTCCGGGAGGTGGTGTCCCAGCCGCCGCCGGGGGCCGCCGGCGCCATGATCCGCAGGGCGCGGGCGCCGCCGCCGCCGTCCTGCTGGCCGGCGGCACCGCACCCGGACGCCGCGAGGGCGAGCGCGGCGAGCCCGGCGAGGATTCCGATGCGCATGACATCACTCCCACTTCTTCTGATGTGACGTGGTGAGGATGGTGGGCGCTGAGGATGCCCGCGTCGAGGCTTTGGAAGGTTGGCGTCGTTTTGGTCATATTGATCGCCGGGCCCGTCATCGATCTGTTATTCGGCGATGCGACGCTGGGGCCTTGACCTGCGGAGATGGGATCATGAGGCGACTGTCGCTGGGCACGCAGATGTTCGTGCTGCTGATGGTCATCGTGCTGCTCGCGGTCGGCGGCACGGCCGCGGTGTGGGTGCAGCACACCAGGCGGCAGTTCGACGTCCGCAACCAGCACCGCGCGCTCGCGATCGCCCAGTCGGTCGCCGGCATGCCGGCGGTCCGCGAGGCGTTCGCCTCCCCCCGGCCGCAGGACCTGCTGCAGCCGATCGCGCTCGGCGTGCAGCGGCAGACCGGCGCCGACTACGTGGTCATCGCCAACCGCGACCAGATCCGCTACGCCCACCCGAACGCCTTCCTCATCGGCAGGCGGCTGTCCACCGACGGCTCCGCCGTCCTGGCCGGGCGTGCGTGGATCGGCACCGAGACCGGCACGCTCGGACGGTCGGTCCGCGGCAAGGCGCCCGTCCTGGACGCCTCCGGGCGGGTCATCGGCCTCGTCTCGGTCGGCGTGCTGGAGGAGGCGGTCGCCGGTCAGTTCGGCTCGGCGCTGCCGCCGCTGATCTGGACGGTGCTGGCCGTGCTGGTCGCCGGGGCCGGGGCCGCGGCGCTGCTGGCCCGGCGGCTGCGCCGCCAGACGTTCGGCCTGGAGCCGCACGAGATCGCCACCCTGTTCGAGCAGCGTGAGGCGGTGCTGCACGGCATCAAGGAGGGCGTGCTCGCGTTCGACCCCGACGGCCGTGTCACCGTCGTCAACGACGGCGCGCGCCGCCTCCTCGGCCTGCCCGCGACGGTCGGCACGCTGGACGACCTGCCGATCTCCGGGCGGCTGCGCGACGTGCTGGCGGGGGAGGACGCCGGGGAGGACCGCATCGTGCTGCACGACGACCGCGTCCTCGTGCTCAACCGCATGCCCGTGGCCGCCGGCGACCGCGACCTCGGCTGGGTCGTCACCCTGCGCGACCGCACCGAGCAGGTGCGCCTCACCCAGGACCTCGACCGCGCCTCCAGCGCCACCGACGCCCTGCGCGCGCAGGCGCACGAGTTCGCCAACCGCATGCACACCGTGGTCGGCCTGCTCTCCCTGAAGGAGTTCGACGAGGCCGTCCGGTACATCACCGAGACCACCGAGGCGCACCAGCGCCTCGCCGGGACGTTCGGCGAGCGCGTGCCCGAGCCCACCCTGGCCGCGCTGCTGCTGGCCAAGTCCGCCGAGGCCGCCGAGCGGGGCGTCGCGCTGACCGTCTCCCCGCGGTCCCAGGTGGATCCCGCCCTCATCGGCGACCCGCACGACGCCGTGCTGGTGATCGGCAACCTCGTCGACAACGCGGTCGACGCCCTCGACGGCGAGCCTGGCGGCGTGGAGGTCGTCCTGGCCACGGGCGAGGACGGGCTGCGCATCCAGGTGCGCGACTCCGGCCCGGGCATCGCGCCCGAGCTGGCCGAAGAGGTGTTCCGGCGCGGGTTCACCACCAAGGCCGCGCAGGCGGGCTCGCGCGGGCTCGGGCTCGCGCTCACCCGCCTGACGTGCCAGCGGCGCGGCGGCTGGGTACGCCTGCACAACGACTCCGGGGCGGTGTTCACCGCCCTGCTGCCGACGGAGGCCCGATGATCCGCGTGCTGGTCGTCGACGACGACTTCATGGTGGCCCGCGTCCACACCGGCTACGTGACGAACACGCCCGGTTTCCAGGTCACCGGCACGGCGCACACCGGGGAGGCCGCGCTGGCCGCGGTCGCCGCCCACCGCCCCGACCTGGTGCTGCTCGACATCTACCTGCCCGACATGTCGGGGCTGGAGGTGCTCGGCCGGCTCCGCGGCTCCGCCGCGCCGGTGGACGTGCTCGTCATCACCGCGGCCCGCGACCTGACCACCGTCCGCACGGCGATGCGTGGCGGGGCCGTCCACTACCTGATCAAGCCGTTCACGCCGGCGGCGCTGACCGAGCGCCTCGAACGCTACTCCGAGTCGCGGCGGCGCCTGGCAGCCCTCGGCTCCACGGCCGACCAGCGCGAGGTCGACCGCCTGTTCGGCGGCGCCCGCGTCCCCGTGCTGCCCAAGGGCCTGTCCGCCGCCACCTGCGCCCTGGTCGCCGAGGCCCTGCGCACCGCCGGCTCCGACCTGTCCGCAGCCGAGGCCGCCGAGCTCACCGGCCTGTCCCGGGTGAGCGCCCGGCGTTACCTGGAGTACCTGTGCGAGTCCCGAAGAGCCGCCCTCCAGCCCCGCTACGGCACCACGGGCCGCCCCGAACACCGCTACCTGTGGACGGGGGGCCGCTGACCCCCGGCCACGAGACCACCCGGGATCTCCCGCGCCTCGTGCGATCTCAGGAGTCGAGGAACTCCAACAGGTCGGCGCCGAGCCGCTCTTTGTGGGTCTCGGTGAGGCCGTGCGGCGCGCCCTCGTACACCTTGAGCGTCGCGTCTTTGATCCGCGCGGCCGACGCCTTGCCGCCGACCTCGAACGGCACCACCTGGTCGTCGTCGCCGTGGATGACGAGCGTGGGCACGTCGAAGGCGTCCAGGTCGGGGCGGAAGTCGGTGGCCGAGAACGCCGCGATGGACTCGTAGGCGTTGCGGTGCCCCGCCTGCATCCCCTGCAGCCAGAACGCGTCACGCATGCCCCGCGACGGTTCGGCGCCGGGCCGGTTGCCGCCGAAGAAAGGACCGTCCGCGAGGTCGTGATAGAGCTGTGACCGGTCGGCCGCCGACCCGGCGCGCAGCTCGTCGAACACCTCGATCGGCACCCCGCCGGGGTTGTCGCCGGTCCGCAGCATGAACGGCGGCACCGCCGAAACCAGCGCGATCTGCCGCACCCGCCCCGTCCCGTGCCGCCCGACGTACCGCGCGACCTCCCCGCCACCGGTGGAGAACCCGATCAGGGTGACGTCCCGCAGATCGAGCGTCTCGACGAGCGTGGCCAGGTCGTCGGCGTAGGTGTCCATCTCGTTGCCGTCCCACGTCTGCGTGGACCTGCCGTGCCCCCGGCGATCGTGGGCGACGACCCGGTACCCGTTGGACGCCAGAAAGAGCATCTGCGCCTCCCAGCTGTCAGCGCTCAACGGCCACCCATGACTCAGCACGACGGCCCGCCCCACCCCCCAGTCCTTGTAGTAGATCTGCGCGCCGTCAGAGACGGTGACGAATGGCATGGCCCACCCCCCGTTCCAGGCCGGCCCGGTGGGCACGCCCCCAGGTCATCCCTACCCCTAGCTCCCCACCGAATCCCGTACGACACGTGGTCCCCACCCGCGCGTCGTGGCGGTCCCGCCAGAACGCGCAGGAGCGCGCGGCCGGCGACCCGACCGCTCCCCGGCTCGCCTTTCCGCTGCCGTGGGGGGGGGGGGGGGGGGGCGGGCGCGGCCCGCGGCGGGGGGGGGGCGCCCCCCCCCCCCCCCGCCCCGGGGCCCCCCCCCCCCCCCACGGTTCCGCCCGGCCGGGCCTCGCCGCGTCCTCGGGCGGACGAGGCCGGGCCGGTGCCGATCACTGGACGGTGCAGGTCGCGCCGTTCAGCGTGAAGGAGGTGGGCTTCGCGGTGTTGCCCGAGTGGTTGGCCTGGAAGCCGAAGGACGTGGAGCCGTTCGGCGGGATGCTCGCGTTGTAGTTCACGTTCCTCGCCGTCACGGCGCCGCTCGCAGGGGTGACCGTGGCGTTCCAGGCCGAGGTGACGGTCTGGCCGGAGGGGAGGGTGAAGCCCAGCGTCCAGCCGTTGACGGCGGTCGTCCCGGTGTTCGCGATCGTCACCGCGGCGGTCAGGCCGGTGTTCCAGGCGTTGGTCGCGTAGGTCACGCGGCACGGTCCGGTCCCCGGAGTGGGCGTGGGGGTCGGTGTGGGCGTCGGCGTCGGCGACGGCGTCGGGGACGGAGTGGGAGTGGGCGTCGGCGTGGGGGAGGGCGTGCCGCTGCCGTCCAGGCCGAAGAACGCGATCGCCATCGCCGCCTGGCCGCCCAGCGGCAGGTTGTGCCCCACTCCCTGGAGGCTGATCGCCTCGACGGCGGTGCCGTACCGGGTGCGGGTCCACGTGGGCTGCGGGCGGTCGGTCGAGGTCGGCGTCTGGCTCAGGCCGTGGACGTTGGTCCACTGCTTGATCGCCTCGTTGAAGTTGGGGTAGCGCAGCGTCGAGTCCTCGGTGCCGTGCCACAGCTGCATGCGCGGCCGGGGCCCGGTGTACCCCGGGTAGGCGTTGCGCACCAGGTCGCCCCACTGCTGCGGCGTCTTGGTCACCTGGCCGTTGGCGCAGGCGCTGTTCCACGTGGAACCATCCGTGGTCGCGAAGCATCCGAACGGGACGCCCATGAAGGACGCGCCCGCCTTGAACACGTCGGGATAGTCGCCGAGCAGGACGTTGGTCATCATCCCGCCCGACGAGGCGCCGGTGACGAAGACCCGGTCGCGGTCGACGTTGTACCGCGAGGCCACGTGATTGACCATGGAGACGATGCCTACGGGGTCGCTGTTGCCGTTCCGGGTGAGCGCGCCGGGGGAGTAGACGTCGAAGCAGTTGCCGCTGCGCGTCGCCGACGGATAGATGACGATGAAGCCGTACCTGTCCGCCAGCGAGGCGAACTCGGTACCCGAGTAGAAGGCCGGCCCCGAACCCGTGCAGTAATGCACGGCCACCAGCACGCCCGGCCGCGCCGCCACGTTGTTCGGCACGTACAGATGCATGCGCAGGTTGGTCGGGTTGGTGCCGAACCCGGTCACCTCCACCAGCGAGGCGGCCGTGGCCGAAGGCGCCACGACCACCCCGACCGCCACGAGGACGGCCATCAGAACACCCAGGATCGTTCTCATCAGCTCTCCTTGCTCCGAAACATTCCGAGCATCACCAGAAACATTTCGGTACGCAAGCAGGATGTCAGCCAGCCAAAGCCGACCAGGCTCTGCGCCCTCCCGCCCTTGAAACTTTCGCCGGCCATCCGGGCGTTCGGCGTCTCGTGCGTCCAGCCGCCAGCCCGGCGGTAGAGCGGACGGCCCTCCCAGCCGCGATTCGTGATCAAGACATTTGCCGGCTGACCCGGACTGCGGACGGCATACTCGACATGTTCTCCCGTGATGCCGAAGAGTGACCGCCGGGCCGGGATACGGGTCGAAGCATCCAGATCATCACCGCGGGATGTCGATGTCGATGTCGAAACCGGTGACCAGCGGCTCCCACACGGCAGAGAACTGCCCGCCGCGCCGGGCGAGCCGGCCGCCGCCGGCGTCATCTCCGGCCTGGCCCGGCCACACGCGGCCTCCCTTCGTTCTGGATCGGATGACTGATGCGCTACATCCTCACCGGCACCCCGGGCGCCGGTAAGACCACCATCCTTCGACGCCTGTCCGCCCTCGGGTACGCGACGGTCGAGGAGGCGGCCACGGCCGTCATCGCCGACGAGCACGCGCGCGGTGACACCGAGCCGTGGACCCGGCCGTCCTTCATCGACAAGATCGTGGCCCTGCAACGCCGGCGTCAGATGCAGTCGGTCGCCGCCGCCCCCCTCGTGCAGTTCTTCGACCGCTCACCCATCTGCACCCACGTTCTCAGCACCTTCGTCGGCCACCCGATCCCCGCGACCCTGTCCACCGAGATCGAACGCATCACCCGAGACGAGATCTACGACCGGCACGTGTTCTTCATCCGCAACCTGGGCTTCTGCGAGCCGACCGAAGCCCGCCGAATCACCTTCGAAGACTCCCTGGACTTCGAACGCCTCCACGAGCAGACCTACCGCGCCTTCGGCTACCACCTGATAGACATCCCCGCCGCCCCCCTCCCCGACCGAGTGACGGCGATCCGCACCGCCCTCTCCCAGCTCACGACCCCCTGAACCCACACACCCGCGCCCCACAAAGCCAAGCCCCCACCAGCGCAGCAACCAACCACCTCCCCCGACCCCCCGCCCTTCGCGCCCGGCCCTCGCCGTCCCTCCCGCCCGGCCCCTCGCCGTCCCCGCCCCGGCTCCGTGCTCCTCAACCGGCGCCGCGTCGGCGCGGGGTGGTACGGCGATTTCGGCGCCTACTACGGCGGGAACTCGCCAGGTCGCCGCTC
>NZ_JARWAC010000025.1 GCF_029846175.1 Sphaerisporangium sp. TRM90804
CTCAACCGGCGCCGCGTCGGCGCGGGGTGGTACGGCGATTTCGGCGCCTACTACGGCGGGAACTCGCCAGGTCGCCGCTCCTTCGCGCGCCTCCTCTGGCCTCGGCGCGCCTTCCCTCCGGCATCGTGTTCCTTAATCGGCGCCGCGTCGGTGCGAGGTGGTACGGCGATTTCGGCGCCTACTAACGGCGGGAAGCCGGTCGATGTCGGCGGACGACGCATTCAGGTCGCGGACGCGAACGCGTCGACGCCGGTGAGGTTCGCCGACAGTGCCCACAGGCGCGCGGCCTCGCCGGGGTCCGTCGCGTGGGCGTGCACCCCACCGGCCGAACCGCCACCAGCCGGCTCCGCGATGTCGCAGTCCTCGCAGTACACGCCGCCCATACCCGCCAACCGGGGGGACGTGGCCACCCACACCTGCGTCGCCGCACCCTGCTCGGGCGTCTTGAAGGTGGGATCGGCCAGGTTGCCGTCCTCGTCGATCCATCCCGAGGCGACCATCTCCGCCTTCGGGAGGTGGCGCTGCAGCGGGGTGAGGATGCTGCCCGGGTGCACCGAGAACGCCCGCACCCCGGCCTCGCGGCCGAGCGCGTCAAGCCGCGCGGCGAACAACACGTTCGCCGTCTTGGCCTGCCCGTAGGCCTGCCACCTGTCGTAGCCACGCTCGAACTGCACGTCGTCCCAGCGGATGCCCGTGATCCCGTGGGCGCCGGAGGACACGGCGACCACCCGCGCCCCACCGCGCCTGATCGCCGGCCAGAGCCGGTTGACCAGCGCGTAGTGGCCCAGGTGGTTGACGGCGAACTGCGCCTCCCACCCCGGCCCCACCCGTGTCTCGGGGCAGGCCATGACGCCGGCGTTGTTGATCACGATGTCGAGGTCCCGGCCCGACGCCAGGAAGCGCCGGGCGAACTCACGCACGCTGTCGAGATCGGCCAGATCGAGGTCGTCCACCTCGACACCCTCGATCCCCGCCACCGCCTCCTGGGCCACCGACCGCCGCCGGGCGGGCACGATGACACGCGCCCCGGCGCGGGCGAGCGCGCGAGTCGTCTCCAGGCCGAGCCCCGAGTAGCCGCCGGTGACTACAGCGACCTTCCCTGACAGGTCGACCCCGCGCAGGACGTCGTCCGCGGTGCTCCGTGCGCCGAAGCCGGAGCCGACTCGGCGTTGAGGTGTCGTCATGAGCGGAAAGCTAGAGCCTGGACCGAGGTCCAGGTCAAGGGGCGTACGCTCGGCGCCGCTCGGCGCCACGACCGCGCCCCGGAGGAACCGGTCAGGGTTCGTACTCGTTCCACCCCACCTCACACAGCGGTTCGGCTTCGGCGTCGGCATCGTGACCGAGCCAGACCCGTACGCGCCAGTCGGCGCCGTCGGCGATCATGTTGTCGTCCGCGAGCCGGTTGGCCAGGTCGGCGCAGCTCCGTTCGTCGGTGAGCCGCGGTAACCGGCGGACGACGATCCAGTCGCCGTGCACGTCTTCCATCTCGATCTGAATCGTGTAGTCGGTGGGCATGCCTTCATGCTGCCCGGCGGCACGTCCTGTTCGGCTCGGGGGAGGAGGCGCTTCAGGGACTCGGAGAGCCGTGCGGGGCAGCCCCCTTCAGCGAGCGGGACCCCCCGTCCTGAAGGGTCGCGACGACGGTGTCGGCGATCTCCTTGAGGTGCTCGACCTGGACCGGCGTCAGGCCCGCGAGGACGCGGGCCCGGACCGCGGCGATCTGGAGGGGGCCGACGCGCCGGACCAGTTCCAGGCCGTTGCCGGTGAGGACGGCCTGCTGGGCCCGTCCCGGTTCGGGCGTCGGCTCGCGGCGAACGAGCTCGGCGCGCTCCAGCGCGCGCATCGCGTGGGAGATCCGGCTCTGCGAGTACTGCAGCGACTCGGCGAGTTCCTTCAGGCCGACGGTGCGGCGCGGGGCCTCGGACAGCAGCACCAGGACCTTGTAGTGCGAGTGGGGCATGCCGGCGTCAGCTTGGATCTGGCGTTCCAGTTCGAGATCCACCAGGTGAATCATCATCGCCAGTGAGCGCCACGCGGCGCGCTCCGGGGCAGTGAGTCTCGCCGTCACCGGAGCATCCTCGCAGATCCGGCCGGGTGGCAGGGGAACGAACCCGGCTGAGTTGAATGTTAAAGTCACCAGGTGACTTGAAACTTCAAGTCAGAGCGCGACCGCATGGCCGCGCAGAGAGGAGTACGGGCCGATGTCCGATCATTTGGCGGGGCGAACGTTCCTGTTCGACCTCGGAGAGCTTCAGGTGCGCTACCGCTTCGACTCCCCCCAGGCGGCCACGTTCACGGTGGTCAAAGGCGCGGGGCTGGCACCCGACGGCCACACGGAGACCGTCGACATCACGGTCAAGGAGCTGCGCCCGGGGCTGTATCTGAACAGTTGGCGCGAGCAGAGCGGCGCGACGGTGACGCACGTGGAGGACTTCGCCAACGGCGACCTGTACTCCAACGTCACGGTCGACGGCCAGATCTACACGTTCGTCGGATCGATCAAGGAGGCATGACGGTGAGCAACAAGGACATCGTTCTGACCGCGATGCGCGAACTGTTCCACGACAAGGACCTGACCGCGATCGACCGGTACTGGGCCGAGCCCTATCTGCAGCACAACCCCACGATGCCGAACGGGCTGGACGGGTTGCGCGCGGTCGTGCCGCACCTGGAGGGCTTCTCCTGGGAGCCCGCGCGCGTCGTCGAGGACGGCGACCTGGTGATGACGCACAGCCGGGTGCTGGGCTGGGCCGAGACGCCGGTCGTCATCGTCGACATCTTCCGGCTCGAGAACGGCCGGATCGTCGAGCACTGGGACGTCGTCCAGCCGGAGGTCACCGCGGACGCGTCCGTCAACGGCAACCCGATGGTGTAGCCGCGGAACGCCGGCAGGCGGTGTACGAGGGGCCGCCGTGCTGCCGGTGAGGCTGGACGCGAAAGGGCCGGGCGCCCCGTAGGACGCCCGGCCCGCCACCGGTCCCCTTCCGCGTGGCCGGTCGCTCTCAGATCTCGCAGTTCTCCTCGGTCTCGCCGGTGCAGTTGTCGGTGTCGGCTCCGCCGTCGGTCGTGTCGTTGCCGCCACGGCCGTTCAGGAAGTCGTTACCGCTGCCGCCGACGAGGACGTCGCGGCCGCTGCCACCCCACAGGGTGTCGTGGCCGGCCGAGCCGAAGATCTCGGTGAACCGGCCGACGGTGTCGTTGTTGACGATGTCGTCGCCCTGGCGCATGTTGACCATGATCGTGCTGGCCTTCGTGCAGCTGACCCCGCCGGAGATCGGCTGGCAGTCGGTGTCGCTGGAGGTGACGCCCACCCCGGTCACCTTGATGGCGCCCCCGGTGCCCTCGGCCAAGGTGATCAGGTCGGATCCGGTCGTCCCGGTGACCGACATGCCGCCGAGGCTCACCGTAACGGTGATCGGCGAGGCCGCCTGCGCGGGAGCGGACAGGGACGCCATGCCGGCGAAACCGGCGATGGTGAGGGCGAGAGCGGCGATGTGACGACGCATTTCCATTCAGTCCTTCAACTCGGTGATCCCGGCCCCCGTCGGGCCGACAACCCAAGGAAAGCGCCTCATCCCCCTCTGGTCTGTGGCGAAATGCGCGCCCGCAACCCGTCCAAATGCCTGTCGGACCGCGATGGTCGGCACGACATGCGAGTCGCACGCCCCAGCAGGGGCGACGAGCAGCAGTCCTGCCCAACGTTATGGTGACGTCCGTGGACATATACGGGTCGCTCGCCGCGTTCGCGCTGATCGTGGGAGTGCTCACGGTGACACCGGGGCTGGACACGGCACTGATCCTGCGCACCTCACTCCTCATCGACAGAAGATCAGCATGGGCTGTGGTTCTCGGTATACAGGCGGGAACGCTGATGTGGGGCCTTCTGACGGCGGCCGGTCTGTCCGCCCTCCTCGCGGCCTCTGCCCTCGCCTACGAGACGCTGCGCTGGGCAGGCGTCGTCTACCTGGTGTGGATGGGCGGCCTGATGCTCTGGCGGAGCCGTAGAGGCGGCGCGGGGGAGGTGGCGGCACCCGACCAGCCCAAGAGCAGAGCATGGTGGCCGACGTTCCGCCGCGGCCTGCTGACCAATGCGCTCAACCCGAAGGTGGGCGCGTTCTACGTCGCGGTGCTTCCCCAGTTCATGCCCGATGACGTCCCTCACGCCGCGATGGGCGTCATGCTGGCAGCCGTCCACGTGTGTGAAGGATTGCTGTGGAGCGCCCTGCTGATCGGGTTCGCCGGTCTCCTGCGCGGCTGGTTGCACAGGCCGTCGGTCAAGCGCGCCCTGGATCGGCTCACGGGCCTCATCGTGATCGGCTTCGGCCTACGACTGGCGGTGCAACGGCAGCCATAAGGCTCGTACGCCCCTGCGATAGCGAGCAACCACCGAAGCGCACCCCCACCGTGCCCCCGGCCCACCCCCACGCGTCGGGAGTCGCGACGGCACCCGCCGGCTCGGCGTGCAGCTCACGGTCGTCGCTGACGGCGGTACCCCCTTCCAGGTGGTCGCCGACGAGGTTCATGGCAACTCGCGACTCGCGCTCTGCGGCGTGAAAGCTCAAAGCGGATCCCGTGCCGGTCGAGTGAAAGGTTCATCGGGGAGCTGTGCGTCCGGTGGCGGGGCGCGGTGTCCGCTTTACGGGGCAGCGGACGTGTTCCACGCTCGCTGCGAGAAGTGTTCGCCCGAAGTGGATCCGACAGGGGGACGGATGGAACTCCGCGCACCACGTTCATGGGCGGCTCTGGCCGCCGCGTCACTCGCCCTCGCCCTGACCGTCGTCCCCGGCGCGCACGGGACCGCCTCCGCGGCCTCCGCGTCGGGCTTCGGCGCCGCGTCCGGCGCACGGGCCGCCGCCGACACCACGCCTCCGTCGAAGCCCACCGGCTTCCGGGACCGCTGCTCCTCCGACTTCGAGGGCGTGTTGTTCTGCTGGGAGCCGTCCACCGACGATGTCGGGGTGGTCGCTTATGACGTCCAACGCCAGACGGTCACCGGGTACGTCAAGGTCGGGACGTCCCCATACCCGATCTTCCACGATGGGGACGTGGTCATCGGGACCTCCTACACCTACATCGTGGTCGCCAGGGATGCGGCGGGCAATCTCAGCGAGCCCTCCGACCCGTTCGTGGCCCTCGCCCGCGACGACCTCCCCGACCCCTCGCCCTCACCCACGCCGACCCGCACAGAACCGGTCTCCAACTGCCATGTGAAATACGAACCCGAGGCGCGGAGAACCGGTCAGAACGCCCGGGTCACGATCAGCAACACCGGTACGACCCCGATCAACGGCTGGACGCTGGTCATCACATGGGCGCCGCCGGCCCCGCGCCTCATCTCGGGGTACTGGGCGACGTGGAGCCAGACCGGTACCCGCTTCAACGCCCGGCACCTGGCCTGGAACCGCGTCATCCCCCCAGGTGGATCGGTGCAGGCCGGCTTCACCGCCGTGCACCGCGGCATGGCCCCCACCCCCGGCGGGTTCTACCTCAACGACGTCAGCTGCTCGTCCGAGGTATGGCCCCCCTCATAGACGCGATCACCCTTCGGGTCTACGCACACGCGACCCGATCGGCGGAAGCGTCGGCGGCCGACGTGTTCGCCCGAGCGCTGAAGCCGCGCCGTGGTGCGGCTCGCCGTCTGGTAGCCGCTCTCCCGCCAGCGGGCGATGAGGACCGCGCGGGCCTGACGGCTACAGCGGCGGGTGGGCGTTGGCCAGGAGCTGCCGGAACAGCGTGGGGAACCACTGCCCCTCCACCGGGGCGTTCGGCAGCGCCTGGCCCGGCACGTACGCGCCGCGCGGCTCCTGGAACTGCGGGTGGCACCGCTGGTCGAACGGGATGTTCTCCGGGTTGGGCACGACGTCCGCCGCGCTGGCCCCGTCGGAGACACCGGGCGGCTTGATCCAGGCATAGGCGTCGATGCCGGGCGCGGGATCGGCCCGCGGCCGCTCGCCGAGCCCGGCGCCGGTCTGGTTGCACCAGTTGGCGAGGCTGACGCGGCGGTCCATCCGGGACTGGTCGATGAACGTGTTCGCGTCGGTGGAGGTGCTCGGCGCCGTCGGGCGGGCCGGGCCGCCCCAGCCGTTGCGGGAGGTGTCGATCACCATGCCGATGGTGGGCGGGAACCCGGCGGCGATCAGCCGGTTCCGGAACGCCTGGGCGAACGACAGCTCATCCACATAGTCGTTCCAGTCCACCCAGCGGGTCCACTTCACCGGGGTCCCGGCGATCATCGTGGAGGCGGTGAAGAACGGCTCGGTGAGCGCGGCCCACTCGGCGGTGTTCACCGTGAAGCCGTGCACGGGCGGCAGGCCGCCGCCGGTGGCGTTGCCGATGCTAGCCAGCAGTTCGGCGGCCGGGTGGAAGTTGTCCGCCCAGCCGAGCCTCCCGTGGTTGGACGCGTCGAGGTAGGTGTAAACGTTGGGGACGCCGTACAGGCGGTCCAGGGCGTACCGCACGGCCAGCGGGTAGACGCCGCTGGCGCGGACCGGTTCGCAGTGGATGGTGTACATGGTGCCGGTCGGCATCACCAGGCCCGGCAGGAAGTCCGGCTCGACCACCGCGACGACGCGCAACCGCCGGTAGGCCGGGTCGGCGAGGATCGAGGCGATCGGGTCGACGTACCTGGTGCGGTACTGGTTGAGGCCGTCCGCCGCGATGGTGAAGTCGCCGGTGCTGGCGTACCGCAGGCAGTTGCGGTCGGGCAGGTCGTTCAGCACGATCTGGATGGTGAGCGGCGTCGCGCCGTTCGCGGCGTCCTGCCGCACCGCCTCGTCGAGGTGCGCCCGCAGCCCCGGTGCCGTGGAGGTGCCCGCGATGCGGGACATCCGGTCCAGCCACACACCGGTCGAGGTCCGCGCCACCGCCGCCCCGCCGGGCTCACCCGCCGCCGCGGCCGACCACGTGGGGTCGACATACCCGTCGGCCCCGGCGTACGGGTTGTCGACCCTCGCGGGATCCGGTGTGGGGGTGGGTGTCGGCGTCGGGGTCGGGGTGGGCGTCGGGGTCGGGGTGGGCGTCGGGGTCACCGGCGGGTTGGGGCCGAGGCAGCCGACGCCGTTCAGCAGGAACAGCGCGGGCGGCGAGTTCGGGCCGGTGTACGACCCGTTGAAACCGATCGTGATCCGCTGCCCCTGGTTCAGGGGCCCGTTGTACGGCAGGTTCGCCGCCGTCACGTTCCTGCCCGACTGGCTCCACGTGGCGTACCACCCGTTGTCCACCCGCTGGTCACCTGGCCAGGTGAACGTCAGCCGCCACGAGGTGATCCGCGGAGCCATGTTCTCGATGGTGATGTTCGCCCCGAACCGTCCGCTGCTGTCCCAGGTCTTCACATACGTCACCCGGCACGTGGCCGGCGGCATCGCCGCCAGCGCGGGCACGGCCACCGCCACCACCGCGCACGCCACCACTCCCGCGACCATCGCCAAGGTCCCCCGGCACCGCGTCCTCCACCGCACCACCACGTCGTGCCTCCTCGAAACCGGGCCACGGAGAAACCCCCAGGGCGGAGAAGGGGGCGACCACTACGATTCGCCCCTCACGCACGCCTGTACACCGCGCACCCGGCCGCGCGCCCCCCGCACCCCGCCCCCCGACCGCGATCAGCCCCCCTAGCTCGGAAGGAACATCTTCACAGTCCCCGCAACCCGCCCGCCCTCCTGAAAGCTTCACCCCTTCGCCGCCCGGCGAGCCTCCTCAATGGAAACCCAGACCACGAAGATCCCGCGCTTATCGGCGCTCGCTTCGAGCCTTGCCAAGCCGCGCACCTGCAACCATGCGGAGTGCTCACGTTCAGCCCGCACTCAAACAATCGTCTGGCGCATCCACGAGCAACAGCGCAGCGGAGAGGGGCGATGAGCCTGTGCAAAGCGAAGGGCTGGATCCCGATACCCCAGATTCTCCGTGACTCCCTCAAACCACTGCCAGCGGATGTTCCTCTTCGCCCCGCTGGGCGCTACACGTGTACGCGACGGCGGCCGGAGGTACCGGAGCACGCGATAACGACAGAGTAGGCCGACCAGCGGCTATCCATCGGGTATACGCCCAGGTGATCCGTGAGGCGGAACCTCCGAGCGGCCGGCGTGTTAGCTCAAGTCGCCTTCGAGGCGTCGTCGCAATACGGTGATCACTAACTGGCGTCGGCCAGCATAGCCTGCCGACTGGGTGTCCCGGTTTCCGCGCGTTGAAAATCGATGAAGGCGTCATTCAAGATGAAGACGTGTGGAAGCAAGAAGACCCGGCAACCCTCACGGTGCCGGAGTCTTGAGGGTTCTGGCCAAGCCTTCGGGCATTACTTTCGACGGCCGCGGGCCGGTTCCTTGGCGTCGTATTCCAGCCGGGCTTGTTCGACCTTGCCCAGGTTGACCGACCAGCCTGCGAGTGCCGCGAACAGCGGCCCGAGGCTGCGCCCCAAGTCGCTGATCTCGTACTCCACCCGCGGTGGAACCTCGGGGTGATAGGTGCGCACAACGAGCCCGTCGCGCTCCAGTTGCCGCAGTCGTTCGGTCAGTACCTTGGGCGTGATGGTGGTGATGCGGCGTTCCAGCTCCACGAACCGATGCCGCCCGTATTCGTGGAGCGTCCACAGGATCGAAGTGGTCCAGCGGCTGAAGACGATGTCGACCACCGGAGTGATCGGACACGCCTGCTCCGGGGCGACCGCGACGGGAGATGCCGACGCTGTGTCGTTGGTCACGATAAGCCCTTCTCCCCAATACTTTCCTCTAGGTACCTACTATCACAGCCCTAGTAGCTTCCATCGAGTCCACGGACATCGAGAACTGGGAGTGAACATGATTGTGGTGACTGGAGCCACCGGCAACGTCGGACAGCCACTCATGCAGGCGCTGATCGCGGCCGGCGAACAGGTGACCGCAGTGTCGCGGAGAGTCTCACCGCAGGACGTTCCAGCCGGAGTACGGCATCAGCAGGCCGACCTCGCCCAGCCGGAAAGCCTCGCGCCCGCACTCGATGGTGCCGAAACGCTGTTCCTGCTGACCTCGGGCGACTTCGTGGCGGTCGGCGGCAACGTCAGCGACGTCCTCGACGTAGCTGAAGCAGGCGGGATCCGCCGGATTGTCCTGCTGTCCTCCCAGGGCGTTGCCACGGGAAGCCACCCTTCAACACTGGAGGACCCCCTGACGCAGTCGGATCTCGATTGGACACTGCTGCGGCCAGGAGGCTTTGACTCCAACACGTTGCAGTGGGCCGAGATGGTCCGCACGCGACGGATGGTCACCGCGCCGTTCGGTGATGTCGCGCTGCCGACCATCGATCCGGCCGACATCGCCGAGGTCGCCGCAGCGGTGTTGCTGGACGCCGGTCATGTCGGCAAGGCGTATGTGCTGACCGGACCGGCACCGATTTCACCTCGCCAGCAGACGATGGCGATCAGCGACGCGCTGGGTGAGCCGGTCCAGTTCGTCGAGCAGAGCCGTGCGGAGGCTCGGGCACAGATGCTGCAGTTCATGCCCGAGCCGATCGTGGAGTCCACCCTTGACATCCTGGGCAGGCCGAAGGCCGCCGAGCAGCAGGTGAGCCCGGACCTCGAGCGGATCCTCGGCCGCTCGCCCCGTACCTTCGCCGAGTGGGCGGTGCGAAACATCGCGGCCTTCGAATAGTTCCCACCCAGTGCCGCGAGGAACGCGGCGCCGACCACGCCTCGTGCCTGGCGCCCTTGGGCTTGGGCTGCACCAGCGCCGCCTCATCCCGCAGACCGCACATCCTTGTTCCCACCGCAAGCCCTCAGGCGCTGTTACTTGCCAGCTATGACGACACCACGACCAAGCGGTACACCCACGTCACGTCGAAGCTGGCGAGCGATGCGGCGGCGCGGATGGGTCGGGCGCTGTGGGATGACCGAGGCCGGCGACCGCAACCCCGGTGCTGACAACTGCAACCCGAACTGAACCCGGGCAGAAGTCTGGATCATGGTATCCGGGAGTCTGCCCTGGTAGATAAGGGTGGGCCGCCAGGGATTCGAACCCTGAACCTACGGATTAAAAGTAGCCGATTCGATCAAGCTCCGTGGGCTCTGATCTGGACACGCGGCGTCCGCAGACGTCCGCCAAAGTCTGCCCTCGCTCGCCCCCTTGGCTGTAGCTGTGGCTGTACAGCCAAGGTCCTCACGTCAGTAGACAGATGCGTCGCCGATGATCGACAGGCCCGTCCGAGTAGTCGCCAGATGATGGTGCGTGGGACCATGCATTCGTGCATAGGCCTGAAGAGCACCACACCTCTCGCCAAGGCGTGAGTTACTGCCAACAGGTATTCGATGATCAGTACCGTTGGCTCTTTCGTGAGCAGCCGATCAGCGATTTCGGCATTGATGCACACGTCGAAATAGTCGATGAAAACTGGTCAGATTTGGTCACCGGCAAACTCTTTGCCTTGCAGATAAAATCCGGCTCCAGCTATTTCCGGGAACGTTGCGGCGATGGGTGGATTCTTCGGCCGACCGAGGATCACGTATATTACTGGGCATCCTATAGTCTTCCAGTGGTCATGGTTATATACGACCCGATCTCGCGGCAGGGTTATTGGCAGATGGCGCACGCGGAGTCTCCTGCGTTGGCACCGACGGAAAGAGGAGGCTGGAAACTGTGGGTGCCGGAGCGCAATAACCTTGCTACCGAGTGGAGTCGGAACGCACTATTGCAGATAGTTAGCGTGTCCGGATGGCACATATATTATCTTCCGGACGCTCGTCCCTGGAACGAACAAAAACTGCTGGAGGTAAGCGTTTGCTTTGGTCGCTCTATTCCCATGTGGCGCCGAGAACCTTTTTGGCGTAATAAGGGAGAGGTGGTCGCCGAATGGCCTCCAAGGGACGCTGAAGCTTAGATTCGCTTGGCTCTAAACCCTTCCGTCACTTTCTTTCCAGGTGACGGAGCTAATTCGGTGGTCCGGGGCTGAGGAACGAAGCCCCGGACCTTCGATCGCCCCCGACCCCGTGTGATGGCCGGCCATCGCAGGGCGATCGTCGTGCTGCATGGGTGCGGTCGGCGGGTGCTGGGTGCGGCGGGCGGTCAGCGCTCCCAGTGCCGGCCAGGGACCCGGCGTCCACGCTGCATGCCCGGCCGGGCGGCGTTCGGGTGGCGGGCCGGGCGGCGGCGTGGATGAGCGATTAGATCGATCAGAGCCATAGGCGATCATTGTCTGGGCATGCTGGTCACCGGTGTCGCTGTTCGGAATGCCTTTAATGACCTCAACCTGTATCCTTGTAATTATGCAGATTGATGGAAAAGCTTGGATCTGTATCGATCGGGATGTTTGGTCATTTTCGGGAGGTGGTAAGCCGGGCGGTGATGGCAGAACTGACCCACTGGGCATCAGGGCTAGCAAGGCATATCTGCATGCAGTGCATCGCCTGTCGTCTGATACCGGACTATACAATAGAATAGACGGAATACTCGCGCTTAAGCGTGCGATGCGTGCTCGCCTGGAGCATCTCGCAGAAGAGCTTAATTTACGCGCAATGCCTGTGGATGACGCCGGGAATTGGCTGAACACGCTCGAACAATTGGGAATAATCCGGCAGCGGATGCTGCGAAAGTTGAATAAACTTCGTAATTCCGTAGAGCACGACGATGCCGAACCGCCCGACTGGGAGCAATGTTCGGATCTAGAAGAGGTGCTCTGGTACTTTTTGAAAGTTACCGAGTCGTATCTGCGGCCGCCAGTCGATCTGGAATTAGAAGGGCCACCCTTGGCTAATTCGACAGATAATGATTCACATCTTGGGTATAAGGTAAGCTACACGCCATTCGCAATCGAAGCCTTTAGTGTGCGCATTAATGGCGATTTGACGTCTGCCTCGCCCGTGAAGGGTTGGATTGAAGTTCGATTGCAGAATATAGAGGAACGCGAGGGTATATACAAGTTTCAAGGAGATGTCGTTGACGTGCCGTCTCAGTTGGCGGTGATGAAAATGTTGTTCGAGAAATTTTCGTGAGCATCTGAGTCGTTCGCGTTAAGCGATTCAAATGCTAGCTACACATCAGGGTGACCTTCATGCTGTATCTGCGCGGCGGCGCGTTCCGGGTCGGTGGGTTGGGTTGCGGTCGGCGAGTGCCGGTGCGACGGGCGGCCCGCGTTCCCGCCGCCGGCCGGGACCGGCGTCCACGCCGCACGCCCGGACGGCGGGCGGGCGGCGGGCCGTGCGGCGGCGCGGAGCGCTGCCGCCTTGATACCTAAGAGAACAATTCGGCAAGATCTGCGCTACGTCAGCGAGATCACGCAGTGCTGGCTCAGAGCAGGTTCGTGCCGTCGTGGTGGCGGATGGCCGGCGGCTGGTCGTGATGCATGGCGTCTAGGACGCGGATGGCGAAGGCTTCAGACGCCAGGGAGCGGACGTCGTCCGGGGTGACCCAGCGGAAGGAGCGGGCTTCGTCGGTCTCGGTGAGTTGGCCGCCGATGACCTTGCAGCGGAAGACCAGGGCGACGATGTTGCGGGTCATGTTCTTGTAGACGCCGGTGAGGGTGACGGGGTCGATGTCGAGGCCGGTTTCTTCGCGGACCTCGCGGACAAGGCCGGTGATGATGTCCTCGTTGCGTTCGAGGATGCCGCCGGGGGCTTCCCAGTGGCCGTTGTCGCGGCGTTGGGTGAGAAGGGCGCGGCCTTGGTCGTCGATGATCACGCCTGCCACGCTGACGGAGTGCGTGTTGTGGTGATCCATCGGGATTACCTCCGGCGGTGCTGGTCGCTATCCTCGACCGTAGTACACGTATGTACGAGTTGAGGAGTCGGGTCGTGGCTGAGTTGTCGTTGCCTGAGCTGGACCCGACCAGTGATCGGGCGGTGTTCCGGCAGATCGCTGATCATATTCGTGAGGCGATCGAGCAGGGCACTTTGGCCGAGGGGGACAAGGTGCCCTCGGAGGCTCAGCTGATGCAGCACTACGGCGTCGCACGGATGACGATCCGCAACGCGCTCCAGGTGCTCCAGAGCGAAGGGCTGACGGTCGCCGAGCATGGGCGCGGCGTGTTCGTGCGCTCTCATCCCCCGGTCCGGCGGCTGGCCTCTGACCGGTTTGCCCGTCGTCATCGCCAGGAGGGTAAAGCGGCGTTTATCGCCGAGACCGAGGGGGCCGGCGGTAAGCCGTCGGTCGACTCGATCCGGATCACCGAGGAGGAGGCGCCGGCCGATGTGGCTACGCTCCTCGGGCTGGCCGAGGACGCTCGGGTGATCCGTCGATCTCGTCGCTACCTGATCAATGGTCAACCGGTCGAGACGGCGGTTTCGTACATCCCTGCTGAGATCGCGATGGGTACGCGGATCGCGGAGCCGGACAGTGGGCCGGGTGGGATCTATGCCCGGCTGGAGGAGTTGGGGTACCGGCTGGATCATTTCGTTGAGGACATCCGGTCGCGGATGCCGCTGCGTGAGGAGATGCGAGCGCTCCGGCTGGCCCCTGGTGTTCCGGTCTTTCGCCTGGTCAGGACTGCGTATACGACGGACGGCAAGGCGGTCGAGGTCTGTGACACGGTGATGTCCAGTGATGCCTACGTGCTGTCGTACGAGCTGCCCGCGCGATAGGGCTTGACGAACTCCTCTAGAGGAGTCATAAAGGAGTCAGCCAATCACTCCTCTAGGCGAGTAGACGCCTTGGGATTGCTGGTTGCTGATCCCGAGCGGAGTCGAGCGTCATGCCAACTGAGCGGTGTGCGTCCTGCGAAGGACGCGGGTGGAAGTACGTCAGTTCGCGGCGTGAGTTGGTCGCGGGTCCCGGTGAGGCCGCGTCTGGTTCTCGTGTCCGTGGGCGGTGTTCCACGTGCTGGGGTGCGCAGTTGCCTGCCGGCATCCCCATGGAGGGAGGGTGGTGAGCGCGGGGCGGCGCCCGGTCTGGGACGGGCGTTTGGCTTTGGAGACGGCACAGACGTTGAAGACCGGGCTCGCCGCGCATGGCATTTCCTCCGACGTGCATGACGGCTATGGGCTGGCGCTCGTCTCGGTCTGGGTCGGTCTGGTCGTCTGGTGTAACGGTGATCGTTTCTGGTGGCGGACAGGGTGGAACCCGCAGAACCGCCGCATCGTGTACGCCTGGCATCCGGCTCTTGACCCTGATCGCGCGGCCCGCCGGATCGCGTTCCGGTACGCGCAGATGCGGCGTCTTCATCGGGTGCCCTGGTTGGAGACAGACACCAGGCGCGACCATGGCCCGCGTTGAGCCGTCGATCCCGGCGATGCGCCCGGCCGTCACTTTGGCGGGGCTGCAAAGCAAGTACGGCATGCGCTGGGACATCTCCGACGGCATCAGTGGCGGGTGGGTCGCCGTGCGGCGGCACTGTCTGCCGGGCGTTGCGCTGGCTCGCGGCCTGTCGAACGTGCGATGCGCGGCCACCCTGGACGAGTTGGCGTCCCATCTCGCCGCCGAAACGCGGATCGAAGACCGGCCTCGTGTGCCGGGAGAACACTGATCACCTATTCATGGAGGCGTTATGCGACTCAGGCGTATCGGACGTTCGCTCAACCCGTGGGCTTTCGTCTCCGGTGGCGCAGCGGGGCTCGCGATCGTCGCCGGCGCCGGTTCGCCTCGGGACATGCTGATCGCTTTGGCTGCTCTCGTCGGCGTTATGGCCCTGGCCTGGCTCGACCTGTGGCACATGACGCCCTGGCATCGGCGGGAGGAAACGGGCACGCCACCGGCACACCTGGGGGAACGGGACCGGCGCCGGTGAGTGCAAGTGGACGCCAGGGCCGCCGTGCTGGGCTGTCGAACAGTCGAGTAGTTGTTGGTGGTCATGTCCGCAGAGGATGAGTACGCGCCGCCGAAGTACGCCCGGATCGTGACGGCGATACGACGCAAGATCGAGGACGGCACCTATCCTCCCGGTGGCCAACTCCCCTCAGAGGCCCAACTGATCCGTGAGTTCGCGGTGAGTCGTCCGACGGTGGTGCGGGCGCTTCAGGTGTTGCAGCTTCGCGGGATCATCAGCCGGGAGCACGGCAAGGGCTCCTACGTGAAGACCATGCCGCCTGTGGGAGGCAGGGAAGGTTCCAGGCCGGGCCGCGCCGTGCTGGATCGGGTGGAGTCCGGAAGCGATGCGGCGGTGATCCAGGCAGGATCGGGGCCGGCTCCGGGCAACGTGGCGGGCATGCTGTCGCTCCCGGTTGGAACCCCGATGGTGATGCGTCGCCTGCTGATGAGTGAGGGGGACGAGCCGGTCGAGCTGGTCACCTTCTGGTGTCCCATCGAGATGGCCGAAGGAACCGACCTCGGCCGGGAACAGGCTCTGTCGGTCAGCGTGGGCCGGCACGTGCAGGCGGTCAAGGGGCTGCGCCTGGACCACGTGGTTGAACGGCTGTCGGCGCGGCATCCCTTGCCGCACGAGGTCGAGGTGTTCAAGCTGAGCGACTCCGCGGCTGTGCTCGGCGTCCTGGCCCGGGTCTTCGACTCAACGGGACGGGTGGTGTTGGTGGTCGACATCGCCATGCCGGGCACCCTGCACGAGTTGGATGACACCTATTCGGTGTGATGTGACCTATGTCACACACTCACGCCGAAACTCATCTAGACGAGTAGACGTTTAGAGGTTAGATTCAACTCGACAGTTCGAGTTGGCAACAGAACGACAGGAGAACGACGTGGGTATACGTGGTGCGATCCCGATCGGCTTTGAGCATGTGTTCCCGTACGGGTGCTACATGGTCGGGGAGGTGGAGCAGGTCAGGGACTTCGCGGCGTCGTCGGCCGGTAAGCCGGTGTTCGCGCGGGACAAGGCGACGGGGGAGTTCGTGTGGCAGGTCACGGTGATCGACTGTGACCCCGAGGCGCGAGAGAAGACGGTCAAGGTCAAGGTGAGCGCCCCGGTTCAGCCGGTGCCGCCGGCTCCCCTTCAGGGGTTGCCGTTCATCCCGGTGGAGTTCGACGGCATGACCGTCACCCCGTGGGTCAACAACGAGCGGCAGGCGTTCTCCTTCCGGGCGCGGGAGATGCGCGCTCCCCGGACCGGTGCCGGTCCGGCCAAGGTCGCGGTGAGCGTGAGCGGTAAGGACGCGGCCTGATGGGCGGCCGGGTCAACGGGTCCTGGCAGAGCACGGCGTTACATGTGGACGGGCGGGGGCGGGTGGCGTGTCTGGCCTACCCGCACCGCACGCCGATCCTGGAGGTCGCGGCGGGCAACGCGGTCATCAAGGTGACGTTGCATGCCAACCGGGTGGACTACGCCTCGGTGATGTTCGCCCGGGAGATGGCCGATCAGGCCGGCGCCTTCGCCGCTGAGGTCGAGCGGCTGTATCTGGTTCAGGTCCGGCAGGAGTCCAAGCGGAAGGAAGGCGTGGCATGAGCGGCGGCTACAGCTACACGACGATCAGCATGCGGCCGGGCCGGTCACCTGTGGTCGATGTGTCCGTCTACCCCGACGAGCACGCGCGGGTCCAGTACTACCCCGCCACCGACGGCCCGCTTGCGTTCCTGTCGGTGGACCACGGCGACGCCAAAGTGAACATCGGCACGACCAAGCACACCACGGTCACCGACGCGCACGTGCGCTTCGCCCGCGACCTGTTCGAGGCCGCTGCCCGGTTCCTGGCCGACTGTGAACGGCTGCGTGACGAGCACGTCGGCGACTCCGGCGACACCGGTACCGGTACTGGTCAGGCGACGCCCGGCAAGGCGGCCTGATCGTTTAGCGGGGCCGCTGGAAGCGGCAACTTCCGGCGGCCCCCCGGTTCTCTCCCTGCGACTCAACTCACCTGAAGAGGTGTTCAGTTTATGCTGCGCAAACTCCCCGGCGACTACACCCGCGACATCGTCTCCACCGCCCCCAGCTCCCTCGTCTTTCGCCCCGTCGTCGTCAACACCCCGGCCATCTTCACCCTCGCCGCGATGCTGCTGAGGGCCGTCGTAGCCCTGGCCCGTACGCTGTGGCGGCACCCTGTCGCCTGCCCAGCCGTCGCCATCCCGGCGGCACTGTGCTGGCTGTATGGTTGGCATCTCGCCCTGATCGCCGTCGTCTCGGTCACCACGGGGTTGGCCGGGTGGTGGCTGGCTCATCCGGTCTCGTTCAAGCCGTGGGTGGGGCTGCGGTTGTACGCCTGGTGGCGGTGGATGAGCAACTACCGCCGGCACTGGCAACCCGTCATGGTCGTCTCCGGGCTGGCCAAGCACGTGGGCGGCCGGGAGTACCTACCCCGGCTGCTCAAGGTCACCTGCACCCCCACCGCCGACGTAGTGCGCCTGAAGATGCTCTCCGGTCAGGCGGCCGAGGAATGGCAGGACAGGGCCGGCAACCTCGCCCACGGGTTCGCCGCTCCCGAGTGTCGGGTCAAGGTCGACAAGCCCGGCCGGATCACGCTGGTTCTGCCGCGCCGTGACCTGCTGGCCACCCCGATACCCGCGCTGCCGATCCCCGGCGACGTGCAGGCCTCTGCGGTACCGATCGGGCATCACGAGGACGGGACCCTCTACCGGCTCAAGCTGCACGGCACACACGTCCTGGTCGCCGGGGCGACCGGGGCCGGAAAAGGCTCGTGGCTGTGGTCGGCCATTCGCGGCCTGCTGCCGGCCGTGCTCGCCGGGCTGGCCCAGATCTGGGCGCTGGACCCCAAGCTCATGGAGCTGTCCTACGGACGCGCCTTGTTCGGCGACCACTACGCCGCAGACCCCGCCGCCTGCGCCGACCTTCTCGAAGCCGCGGTGAAGGTCATGCAGGAGCGGGCCGCACGGTTCGCCGGCGTGCAACGCAACCACGTGCCCACCGTCGAGGACCCGTTCGTGCTGGTCATCGTGGATGAGGTGGCGTTCCTCACCGCCTACCAGACCGACCGCAAACTCAAGGAACGCATCAGTGCCGCTCTGGCCACTCTCACCACGCAAGGCCGCGCGGTCGGTGTCGGGGTGATGGCGGCACTCCAAGACCCCCGCAAAGAGATCCTGTCCATCCGCAACCTGTTCCCCGACAAGATCGCTCTACGGCTCGATGAGCCCTCGCAGGTGGATCTCGTCCTCGGCGACGGGGCACGCGACCGGGGCGCCCTGGCCGATCACATCTCCTCCACCCCCGCCCTGGGCGCCGGCGTCGGATACGTCCGCCTCGAAGCCTGCCCCGAACCGGTCCGCGTCCGCGCGGCGTTCGTCTCCGATGCCGATATCCGCGCGATGGTCGCGGACTTCGCCAAGGCCGGTGAGAGGCGATGACGCTGGCGCACATCCTGGACGGCCTGCGCTGCGCCTGCTGCGGGGGCCTCAACGTGCTGTGGCTGGATGCCGTCCGGGGGCTGGTGGAGTGCCGCCAGTGCGGTGAGCGGGCTGGCTGCCTGGTCGACTGTGGTGAGGCCGCGTGACCAACCCCGGTGAACGCGCCATCCCGCGCGCTGTCCGCCAGTCCATGCCGGTGGCCCTGGACGTCATCGAGGAGGTGGCCAAGCAGCACGGCGTGTGCATCCGTCCGGTGCCGCTCCGGCGGACCGAGGTCATGACGGGCCGGGTCGAGTTCGTGAACATCCCGTGCGGCGCCACCTTGGAGACCAGGTGCGAACCGTGCGCCAAGCGGGCCGTGCAGCTCCGCAAGGCGCAATGCCGGGAGGGCTGGCACCTGGAGGCCGAACCGGTCACCGAGCCGGCGGAACCGACCGAACGCCAACTCTGGCTCATCGAGGAACGTGCCGACGCTCACGTGCTGCGAGAGCTGGCCGAGGAGACCGGCGGGGACGTGGCCGTGTGGGATGAGGTGGTCACGACCCTGGAGGATGAGTTGGCCACCTCCGGTGTCCGGGGGAGTGTGCTGCCCGGCTCGGGCAAGCCCAAGCGGTCGCGCTCGACGCGTCGCCGGCAGGACGCCCCGGACCTGCCCAAGCGGCAACGGGAGAACCGCACGGTCGGACGCACCTTCACCGCGCCAGACGGCGCCGTGTACCGGCCCTCGCTGTTCATCACCCTGACCTGCGACAGCTACGGCAAGGTCCGCTCGGACGGCACCCCGGTCGACCCCTCGACGTATGACTACGTCCGGGCCGCCAGGGATGCGATCCACTTCCCCAAGCTGGTGGACCGGTTCGTGCAGAACCTTCGCCGCGTCGCCGGGTATGACGTTCAGTACTTCGCCACCGTCGAACCCCAACGCCGCCTGGCACCACACCTGCACATGGCCGTCCGCGGCACCATGCCACGGGCCGAGGTCAAGGCCGTCGCCGCGGCGACGTATCACCAAGTCTGGTGGCCACCGTGTGACCAAGTCCGCTTCGAGGGCGAGCACCTTCCGGTCTGGGTCACCGACGAGCACACCGCCGATCGCATCGACGGGCAGGCCGGCGACTACCTCGACCCCGCAACGGGCGAAGTGCTGCCGACCTGGGAACAGGCGCTCGACCAACTCGACACCGACCAGGAGGCCGAACCCCTGCACGTGGTGCGCCTGGGCCAACAGGTCGACGTCAAAGGCGTACTCGCCGGATCGCCCGACGCGGACAAGGGCCTGCACTACCTGTCCAAGTACCTCACCAAGTCCTTGTCCCAATGCCACGAGATCAATAGCACTGCCGTCCGGGCGCATGTGGAACGGCTGATGAACGTGCTCCGCTACGAACCGTGCGCACCCACCTGCCCCAACTGGTTGCGCTACGGCGTGCAACCCAAGGGCGCCAAGTCGGGGATGCGTCCGGGTGGGTGCCGGGGCAAGGCACACAAGCCCGAACACCTCGGTTACGCCGGCCGCCGCGTCCTGGTCTCGCGCAAGTGGTCCGGCAAGACCCTCACCGAACACAAGCAGGACCGGCGGGCCTGGGTGCTGGAACAGCTCGGCGTTTCGGCAACCGAAGACGAGACGCCACCCGTCGACCCGCACCGCTACCTGTGGCGCGTCGCCGCCCCGTCGGACCGCGACGTGCCACCCCTGGCCGAGCGACTCCTCAAAGAGATCGCCAATCGCCAACGCTGGCGCACCGCACTCAGACAAGCCCAAGCCAGAGCAGATGGGCGCCCCAACGAGGAATCACCAGCGATCAGATTGAGGAGGGCGGCATGACTACAGGAGACCGGCTTCTTTTCACTCCGGCCGATGCGAGCGAAATGCTCGGGCTCGGCAAGACGAAGGTCTATGAACTGATGGCATCAGGCGAGCTGCACTCGGTCAAGATCGGCCGGTGCCGGCGCATTCCCGCCAGGGCGCTGTACGCGTTTCTTTCGGCAATCGAGCAGGAGGCGGCGTGAGCGGGCGTCGGCGGTCACAGGGCGAAGGCTCGGTGTTCAAGCGCAAGGATGGGCTCTGGTCCGGCGCCGTAGATCTGGGCTGGGTGAACGGTAAGAGGATTCGCAAGACGGTCTACGGGAAGACCGAGAAAGAAGTTCTCGGCAAGCTCGCCGAACTGAAGGATGCCCAGCGTAAGGGGCAGAACCTGGCCGCTCGGCCTCGGAAGTTCGCCGAGTGGCTAGATGAGTGGATCGAGATGAAGAAGCGGCAGGGCACTCGTCCCCTCACACTTCGCGGGTATCGGCAGCTCATTCACGATCACGTGAAGCCGGCCCTTGGGCGAAAGCAGCTCGACAAACTCACCCCCACAGATGTCCGACGGCTGATCGAGGCGAAAGCAGAGTCCGGTCTTTCGGCAGCGACGGTCAAGCAGGTTCACGGGTTGATCCGCAATGCTCTGGCCGATGCGGAACGCGAGGAATTGATACACCGCAACGTGGCGAAGCTCGTCAAGCCTCCGTCCGTCAAGCGTGACGAAGCCAGAGTGCTGACGATCGAAGAGGCCAAGAGCCTTATCAACACGATCAAGGGCGACCGGCTCGAAGCTTTCTGGATCTGCGCTCTGACTCTCGGCCTGCGGCGCGGGGAACTCCTCGGGCTTCGATGGGAGGACATCGATTTCGGCAAGGGGCTTCTAGCGGTGCGCCAGAGCCTTCAGCGGGCGGACGGGTCACTTCAGCTCGTTGACCCCAAGACCAGCCGGTCACGTCGCGCCGTACCTGTCCCTGAGCCGACCCTGGCCGCTCTGCGGAAGCACAAGCGAGAGCAGGCCGCCGAACAACTCGCCGCGGGGGAGAGGTGGAAGAGCAGCGGGCTTGTGTTCGCCTCCACCATCGGCACGCCGATCGAACCGGGGAACCTGAGCACCAGGTGGCGGAAGACCAGGGCCAAGGCTGGCCTCGACTGGCTGCGGCTGCACGACCTTCGACACGCCTGCGCCTCGTTCCTGATCGCCTGCGGGGCCTCTCCCCGAACGGTGATGAAGACGCTCGGACACAGTCAGATCGGGCTGACGATGAACACCTACGCTCACGTCCTGCCCGGGATCGAGCGGGAGGCCGTCGATGCGGTCGCCAAGAAGCTTTTCGGATGAGCGCCAGAAGCGCAAGGGCCGGGCTCCCAAGACGGGGTCCGGCCCTGTTGGCTGTAGAGGATGGCTGTAGTGCGGGCCGAAGCAAGGCCCAACACGCCTGTTTTCGCTGGTGGGCCGCCAGGGACTCGAACCCTGAACCTACGGATTAAAAGAGCATTGGGAAACGTGCCGGACGGTGACGGATAATGTCACAGTTCGGAGTGTCAGCAGGTAGGCGCACTTTCATCGGGCCGGAGAGTGCCGCTTTCGTCGGGCTGAACCGGGACCGCATGTTCCTTCCGGTCCCCCATCGGTCTCCCATGGGCCCCCGTTACTTCGGCTTCTTGCCGCCGCCGCGGGGTGCCGGCGCGATGTCGTTGTCCCGGGCGATCTTCCGGACGTACGCGTCCGTGAAGGGCGAGTGCGCCACGACATCGGTCGGGCGCTTGCCTGCTTTCAGTGCGGCGACCACGTCTTTGGCGACCGCCTGGCGGGACTCCTCGTGCGCTGCCTCGGTCTCGCGGTACCGAGCGGTGCTCTCGTCTAGAGCGTCGAGTGGATCTTTCTTCGCCATGCCCAACACGGTATCGCAAACCTCTTGCGATTCCCATAGGCGGTTAGCTAAGGTAATCGCAACAGAGAAGCGATTCCCTGAAACGATTGACGGCCCCGGCGAAGCGATTCCAGCGCGACGCCAGGGCCTTGCACAGGAAGTGAGTCCTGCACCATGACCCAGCGTACGGGCGTCAACGCCGACGCCGCCATCGACGAAGCGTTCAGCTTCAACTCCGCCGACCAGCCCTACTGGCAGACCTCGCCGTGCCCCCGGTGGTGCGTCACCCCGCACTACGACTCCGACCCGCTCGACGACCGCAGCCACGCCGGTCTCAACACGGGCGTGGCCCTCACCCTGGCGGATCCCGCCAAGTTCGGCCCTCACGGGACGGAGCCGTTCTACCGCTACCGCGCCCCGACCCTGACGGGGTCGCTGCTTCAGCACCTCCGCGAGATCGAGCCCGTCGTGGAACTGCTCGACGAACGGGACGAGTACAACGCCAAGCTCACGCTGGACGAGGCGGTCACGTTCGCGGGCAGCCTGCTTGTCCTGGTCGCCGAGGGGCGTAACCCCACTGTTGGTCTTCCGGCGCCCGGGGGGGCCGCCGGACACCAGAAGCGGTCCGGACACCAGGAGTGGTGTCGCGACCCGCACGGCGCCCATGACGACGGCGTGTGTCACGCTCCCGAACTTTCGATCGACGCCGGGCGCATCGGCCTGACCTACAACCCGCAGGAGGGTGCCCGCGTGCACTTCGAGCGCGAGTCCCACAACGGCATGACCCCCGTGGAGGCCGAGCAGTTGGCCTTCCAGCTTCTCGCTTACGCCCGCTGGGCGGACTAGCTCAGCGACCCCGGGCCGGTGCGTCAACACCGGCCCGGGGTCTGAACCCAACCCTGCCAACACAGGAGATGGATCTGATGGATCACCCTAGGGACAACACGTCCCCGGCGTCATGCCCCATCGAGTGGTGCCGGAAAGTTCACATCGCCCCCGCGCCCGAGCAGGCGCACTGGCGCGATCTGGGGACCTTCGGCACTCTCGACACCGCGATGATCGGCCTGTCGCTCGTCCAGTTCGGAGACGGCCCGACTCTCGTCCGCATGTTCGTGGACACCGCCGGCCCGCTGAACACGCCGGTGCACGAGAAGGTCGACTTCTCCCTGCACTTCGCTTTCGTGCTGGGTCACGCGCTCGCGGGTCTGCCGCTCGGTGAGGCCAGCGACTTCATTACGACCATGACCGAGGTGTCGGTGCTCGTCGGTGAGCGAGAGCCGAGCGTCGACCCGTTGGACGGGCCGATGATCGTGTCTTCCGACCCGCCGCGCCCCTCGGCGCTGGATGTCGAGGCCGGGGCGTCGACCCACCACGACGAGGAGGCCGGCCGATGACGCGCCGATGGCTCCCGGCCCTGCTGGTTCTGCTGGGTCTGCTCCTGCCGCTCACCGCGTGCGAGCAGAGCACGACGTCTTACCGGAACGTCGAATCCGGCGCGGTTGTGGGGCGGCGCTCCTGCACCTCCTGCTGGTGGCGCTACGAGATCACCATCGCGAGGAGCGGGGTCCGCACCCCGATCAAGGTGTCGTCGACCACCTGGGCCAGGTGCCCGGTCGGCGCGCAGTACCCGCGGTGCAGGAGCCTGCGGGCGGGGGGTGCCTCATGACGCACCGCTGGCCTCTTCTCCTGCTGGCTCTGCCGGCGTTCGTCGCTACCTGGTCGGGGTGGGTGAGTCTGGGTGAACTGTGCGGGTTCGGCATGGTCAAGCCGTTGCCCGGCATCGCCGACTGGGAGCTCAACACCGCAGTGACGTTGCCGATCGGCGTGGAGACCTACGCCGCGTACGCGCTCGGCACGTGGCTGTCGCACAGCCGCCGGGTCGGGGACGGCACCCGGGCGTTCGCCAAGTGGTCCTCGATGGGGGCGCTCGGGCTGGGCATGCTCGGCCAGGTCGCCTACCACCTGCTGGTGACCAAGGGGCTGACGACGGCGCCGCCGCTGATCGTGACCGCCGTGTCGTGCCTGCCGGTGCTGGTGCTCGGCGTGGGCGCGGTGCTGGGCCACATGCTGGCCCGCGACGCCCACGCGTCTCCGGCGGTTGTGGTCGAGACGGCCACAACTGAACCGGAGGTACACCCGGACCCCATACCTGAACCCTCCGGGTACACCCCGCCGGCCGCCGCGGTGCCGGTGTCGCGCGAGGTGTACGACTGGGCCGCCGAGATCGAACTGTTCGACCAGCCGCCCGTCGTGGTGGCCTCCGAACCGGTCGAGGTGCCGGAGATCGAGCCGCCCGCCGGTGACGTACCCGACGAGCCCGAGTACGTACCCGGCGACGTACCCGAGGAGTTGCGGCGCAAGGCCGCCAGCCGGTTCCTGCCGCACGTAGTGACCGGGTCGCTTCCCGGCGTCCGGCAACTCAAGACCGAGCTGGGCATCGGCCAGGACAGGGCGCAGCAGGTCAGGGCGTACCTGTCGACGCTGGCCAGTCAGTAACCCCTGTACCCGCCCCCGGGTCGAAGCTTGACCGGCCGTACCCGGGGGCGGTCTCCCAACGAGAGGAGATCTTCAATGTCCCATCAGACGAGACGCCGAAGCAACCGCGCCGCGGCGGTGAAGGTGCGCCGGCGGTCGACCGGCGGTCCGGCCGTACTCGGCGGCGTGCTGCTGTCGTGGCTGGTGTACCTCGGGCTCAGCCTGCTGATCGACAGCGGGTGGGCGATGTACGGCGGCGGGGTGGTGTTCGGCCTGTCGATGGGGCTGGCCATGCCCCGGGTGCGCGTGGCCGTCGAGAGCCGCCGATGACCCGCGTCCACGTCATCACCGATGCCCCCCGGCCGGGTCCCCGGCCGGTGCGGGCGTTTCTGCTTGCCGTGCTGGCGGCTGTGGTCGTCGTGCTCACCTACGTCGGTCACGTGGCGGCGCTGGTGCTCGGCGCGGTCGACGCGGTCATCGCCGCGCGGCTCGGCGTGCCACGCCTCGCGCGGTGCTACCGCCTGGTGTCGGTCGCCGTACGCAAGACATGGGAGGAAGACCAGTGAGCGGCAAGGACGCCAAGGTGCCCGCGCTGGAGGTCATCGAGTTCGACGGCTCTGAATCGATCGCCACCTACGCCAGCGTCTCGCGTGACCTCGCGTGGGCGCTGTGCATGGAGTACGAGGGCAGCTCTGATGAGCTGTACGCGGTGCTGTGCGAGATGGGCGAGGGTCACCCGCTGGCGTTCGGCCTGGACGTGAAGTGGCGGGCCCGGCGGGTGTGCAAGCGGCTGGATCGGATGGCCGAGATGGCCGCCGGCCTGGCCGTGGAGTCGGTGAAGCTGAACCTGGAGTACTGCCGGGAGTTCGCCGAGCTGGTCAAGCCGGTGCCCAAGCGGCAACGCAAGTGGGACTGGTGATCATGGCCAACCGCAAAGGTGGCCAGACCACCATCACCGAGATGCAGGACACCTCGATGGACCGGATCATGGCCCGCGGGGTGTCCAAGGTCGCCGTGTACGCCTCCCCGTGGATCGTCGGCGTACTCATCCTTGGGTTGGGGTCAGCGTTCCACTTCATCCTCGACTCCGACGACCCCGAGACCGTGGCGTGGACGTCGTGGTTCATGGCCTTCTGCTCGGCCGTGCTCGCGGCCGTCGCCTACGGGCAGTCGCATGCGCGTGGGCCGTGGGGGCGCACGCACACGACGCTGACCACGTTCCTGGCCGGGCTGTGGGTGTGCGGCGCCACCTTCCAAGGAGTGCTGCATCCGATCTTCGGACGCCTGTCGCTGATCGGCGGCGTGACGCTGGTCCTTACCTGGAACATCCGCTCGGCGATTCGGCACACCGGGCTCGACACCCCTGGCGCCGTCCAGGACAAGCTCGGGTGGTTGTTCGGCCACGGCGCCGAAGCCGCCGGCATGCCGGGCGTGCAGGCCCGCACGACCAAGATCGGGCAGCACAAGGTCGAGGGCAAGGTCCAACTGGAGCAGGGCCAGCAGGTCGCCGAGGACTTGCAGAAGAAGGTCAAGTACATCGAGTCCGGCGTCCCCCTGCCCCCGGGCTCCATCATCGCGACGCTCGACCCCGACGACGCCAGTCAGGCAAACGTCAGCGTCTCCGACCCCCGCGTGCTGCGCAACCGGATCCCGTGGCCGGGCCCGTCGCGGCCGAACGGGTCGATCGGCGAGGCGATCCGTCTCGGGTTGTGGCAAGACCTGGACCCGGTCGAGTGGACGATCCTGGGCGCGCACGTCGTCATCAACGGCATGACCGGCTCGGGCAAGTCGATCGGTGGGGCGTGGAACTTCCTGGCCGAGGCCGGTACCCGGTATGACGTGGCGATCTTCGCGGCGGACACCGCCAAGCAGGACCAGACCCTCGGCCCGCTGCGCCCGATGTTGCACCGCTTCGAGACCGACATCAAGCAAGTGCGCGCCATGCTGCGCCGCCTGCACGAGCAGGCGCCCAAGCGCACCCAGTGGCTGGCCGAACGCGGCTTCCAGAAGTGGGTGCCCGGGTGCGGCCTGGCTTACTGGATCGTCTGGTTGGAGGAGTTTCCGAAGATCTTTGACGCGCTGCCGTCCAAGGAGCAGGACAAGTTCTTGGAGCTGGTGAAGGAGCTGCGCTCGGCCGGCGGCACCATCGCCATGAGCCTGCAACGCAGCGACTACAGCCAGATGCCGACCTTGGCGCGCGGCCAGGGCGCAAAGTGGTGCTTCGGCCTGGAAAGCGCCAAGGACGCCAAGTTCGGCCTGTCGGAAGCCCAGCAGGAGACCGGCGCCGCCCGGCCCGAGCTGTGGGCCAACAAACGGGCCGGCATGTCCTACCTGGACGCGCCCTCCATTCCCGAGGAGCGGATCGCGATGCCGAACCGCACCTGGGACTGGGGCGAGAGCGACCAGGAGGCTAACGCGCGGATGCGTCGGCACGCCGAGTCTTGGCCTGCGGCGGCCAAGGAGGTCGACGAGTTCACTGCGATCATCTGCGCGAACTACGGCCCCGACGCCGTCGGCGACGAGGATCGAGAGGAGGACGACGAGGACGACCCGATGGCCGAGCACGTCAAGACCGAGGACCCCTCGCCCGACATCGAGGCCAACGCCGACGACCCGATCGAGCCGCTCAACAAAGCGAAGTTCCCGCCGCGGCCCGCGCCGAAGATGCCGCCCGAGCAGGCCCGTGGGGTGCTGCTGGAGCAGCTCGCCGCGTGGGTGCGCGCCGGGCGGGAGGAGTTCGCCACCCGGGACCTGAAGGAGGTGAAGGAGCGCACCGGGTACAGCTCGCGGGGCTGGCTGAACGACCAGTTGACCCTGCTGGCCGAGGACGGGGTCATCGAGCGGGACGACATCGCCCGGTGCTACCGGATCTTGCGCGCCGATCTGCTGGCCGGGGACCCCGCTGGGGTGTGAGGTGTCGCGTGGGGGCTGGGGGGTGTCGCGGGAGGAGGGGTTACAGGTCAGGGGCTCGCGACACCTGTCGCGACACCTTGCGACACCCCGTCGCGACACCCTCGCGACGGTGCCGCGACACCCCGAACAAGATCACAAAGAGCGGATCGCGCGCATCCCACGCGCAGCCGTGCGCGCGGGGGGCACGGTGACCCTCTGCCACGCGCAGGCGTGGAAGGCGTGGCGGCGCTTATCACCCTGGCGAGGGGGACAAAGGACAGCGCCGCCACGCCCGAACCCGCCTGACCCACGCTGCGGGTGGACAGGCCAGACGGGTGGCTTACCGCGCGTGCCCGAGCAGGATGCGTTCCCACAGCCTCTCGGCGTCGGGGTAGAGCATCAGCTCGGTTTCGGTGACCTGAGGCGCGGCGTCCTGGGAACCGTTGCGCACGGTGCGGCGGATCCAGGCCCGCCCGCCGCCGGTCATCAGGTAGTACACGGTCTGCCGGCACTCGCACGTCCAGCGCAGCACCCGGGGGCGCTCCATGCGGTTCGCCTGCTTGCCCCAGGTGAGCCGCTGAGCGGCGCGCCTGCTCGCCCTCTGGTGGACGTGCGGGGCGTGGTCCACATGTCCCTCGGTGGCGCTGATCGCCGTCTCGTGTCGTCTCACGCCGCATCCTTCGGACCTGGCGAGTACCGGGCTTGGTGGGCGATTTCGTCTTGCACGGCCAGCGCCGCGATCAGGCCCTCGGCGTCGTCGCTCGCCAGGAACGGCACCAGGCCCGTCGCGCGCTGGGCGGCGGTCAGGTCGGCGTGCCGGGTGGCGGTCCACCCGGCCGGGATGCCGTGCTCGTCGACCAGGCGGACGATGAACCACGCCGGGTAGGTCTGCTCGATGGCGTGAATCTGCTGGGCCACCAGGCCGGCCAGGAAGGGGACGACCGGCTGCTGCGCCGGCAGCGGCAACGGCCCGGACGGCGGAAAGTAGCCGCCCACCGACGGCCGGGCCGCGGGCGACATGCCGTAGGGATCGGTCTGCTCGCCCTGGCTGGTCATGCCGTGTTCCGTGTGGGTGCGCCTCGGAACATCGCGGTCAGCTCAGCCTCGCGCATCAGACTCCGCAGTTCGTCGACGGAGGCCGCGGCTATCCGCACCGGCTCCGCCGTCCACTTGGCGAACGCGATGAACTGCCGGGTGCCCTCGCCGTAGAGGATCACCCAGGACGGTTCCATCTGGTCGAGCTGCGCGGCGTCGGCCTTCTTCTCGGCGTCCCAACGGCGGGAACGGAACCGGGGCGGCAGCCCGCCGTCGCGGTGCCGCCCGATGGGCCGGCTCATGCCTCGGCTCCGCTCTGACCGGTCGCCAAGCGGCAGGCCGCGTTGCGGAGCACCCACCAGCTACACAACGTCGCACCTGGTAACGGGTTGCTCATGTCGCGACGGTACGCCGGGGCCTAGCGTCTAAGTTTCACGCGATTGTGAAACTCTCGGCGCCCTCAGGCTGCGATCCCCATGCGTCGCGCGACGCCCCGCAGGCGCGTCGGAACGCGGCGCTGAGTGTCCAGGAGCCGGGCAATGGTCTCCCGCGCCATGGGGTGATACCGCGTCCGCTGGGCGGCAATCTGCTCAGCCCGCAGGACGCAGTCGAGAGCTTTCTCCGGCTTGCGCTGCCACAGCCACGCCCGGGACAGATCGATGAAATGGTGCGAGGTCCGCTCGGCCGACAGCGACGGCGGAAGCTCCAGCCCCGCGCCGCGACGGATGGCCTCGTCGGCGTCCCCCAGTTCGATGGCGACCGCAACCTCGTGGATCGCGGTGTTGCTCGGGCCGAACAGCAGACCGTAGTCGGGGGTGTCGTGGCGGACGCGGGCAGCGACATCCCCGGCTTGAGCCATGTGCTCCCACGCGTCTCCCGTGCGACTGTCCCGCGCTGCCAAGATCGCGGCACGGAGATGGAGGGTGCCGTACACACTGAGCACCGCCTGGTCGTCGGACAGGTCCGCTTCGAGGCTTTCGCGGGTTCGGCTGAGCAAGGTCAACCCTCCACCGTAAGCGCCCGACGCGACGAACGCCATGCTGCGGCGGACATCAGCGACCGGCGGCAAGAGCGGGTCATCGGAGCGCCCCGCGGCCCACGCCATCCGTTCCACCGCGATGTGAAACAAGTCCAGGTATCCCAGCTTGTAGGCCATGGAGTCCGCAGCGCTGTAAGCCGAGGCCAGCAGGGAATACACCTCGGCCTCTCGGCTGGCTCCGATGGTGTGGGCGTGGACGGTCAGCTCTTTGATCACCGCAGGGAGCATCGTTCCCAGCTCGACGTACCGTGCCGCTTGCCGGAGGGCTGTGGCGCGGTCGACGGCGGCACGCAGGTCAGAGACCGAGCGCGGCGGCACGTCGAGTTCTGGGGTGATGTCCCAGTAGACGAGGGCTTCACGGATCTCGGGGATGGTGGCGTGGATGCGATCGGTGTCGGCGGTGCGTCCCCGGTACGGCTGCCCGGTAAGTTCGGTCACCTGCACGCGGAGCGCACGCGCCACGGCCCCGATCAGAGAGGGGGTGGCTGGCTTGTGTCCCCCCTCAACCTGAGCGATCAAGCTCTTAGAGCAGGGAACCAGCTCGGCAAGCTCGCGCTGTGTCAGCTTGCGCAGCTTCCTTGCGTGGGCGATGCGGCGACCGATCATGTCATCGCCGAAAGGGACCGTGTTAACCTCGCTCATAAGCCCTGACCTTCCTGAAGCCTCGACAACTTCAGCGTAGGCCCCAGGGCTTTTCTCTTGCCAGGACCAACCCGGCAGGGACTCCAGGCGCGACGAAGAAGCCCCGCCCACCCTCCGAAGAGGATGAGCGGGGCATGCCGTCCAGGTGGCCGAGGGTCCGGCCCCGGCGCGCGGGCTACCGAATTCCGCAGACTTGCGCTTTTCGGTAAGCCAATCGTCCGGCCCCGGCGTGCGAGGGGCTGAACATGTGACCAGTCACATGTTCAGGGTCTCTGAGGTCCGTCCCCGGCGCGCGAGGGGGGAACGATTCGTTCCCCCCTCAGTGACGTGCGGGAATGTCCAGGTCTTACCGCTGATCGAGCGGCAGGTCCGGGCGGGCGGTGTGGCGGGCCTTGAACCCGGCGAGCCACGCGATTCCGGTCGGGATGAGGGCGAAGCTGATTGCCTCCAGCGGGTCCGGGAGGAACTCGATCAGCGAGTGATCGGCGTCCACGGCTTGGAGGACAGCGAGGCCGGCGACCGACGCGAGGAAGGTGCCGAGCGAGGCGGCCTTCACCTTCCATTCGACCGGCGGCTTGGTCGGGGTGCTCGGGGTGATGGGGGCTTCGTTCATGAGGGACTCCTCGGGTGATGCAGGCATAGAAAAGACCCGCGTCGCCGCAGGTCAGAAAGTCGAACGCCGCTCAGTTAGTTGCAGCGGGCGCCGGGGCGGGGTCGTCGTCGGTGACGTCGAGCCGCACCCGGACGTTCTCGATCGCCGCTTCGATCCGCGCAACGAGCGCGTCGGCGTCGACAGAGTCGTTCTGCGCAGCCAGCGCGTCGGCCAGCGCCCGCAGGGCTATGTCCTGGGCGCCCAGCTTGGCCAGGATCACGCGGAGCTGGGCGTGGCCGTCTTTGCCGTACGCCCAGATCTGCCGGAACGCGGTCTTGGGGTCGATCTTCTGGCCGGGCTCCAGGATGCCTTCGCGGGCCGCCCACACGTCATCGGTGACGGTGCCGGTCATCCGCTCGTAGACGGCGTCGGCGATCTCCTTGGCACTGGGCATGTCGTCCTCCTGGTAGTCGGGGTTCCAGAACCCCGCGATCACGTTGGCGGCCCTGACCCTGCGCTTGCAGGCGTCCGCCGTGTTGCCCTCGATGGTCTGCACCCGGCCGTCCGGCAGCACGCGCTCGACGATGCCGACGTGGTCGATGGCGCCGATCTGGTCGCTGCCGCCCCAGTCGAAGAAGACGACGGCACCGGGCCGGGCGTGGGCGCGGATGTTGGCGGTGGTGCCGGGATGCCAGCGGCCGGCGCGCTGCCCGTCCTGGGCATGCCACACGGTGAACGCCCGGTCCCCGGCCGGGAGCACGGCGTCGGCGCTTCGCGACTGGCGGGCCCAGTGGGTGATGCTCATCTGGCACCACGGCGCGTTCAGGAACTCCTGGCCGTGCCGGGCGGCGTACTCGCGGGTGATCGGGTTGGGCCGGCCGGTCATGCCGAGGTCGCGCCGGGCCTCGGCGAGCACCGCCGCGGCGGTCACAGCGGCTCCCCTTCGCCGCGGTAGATGCCGGTGTCGTCGAGCACGTAGCCCAGGTCTGCCAGCACCTGCTCTTCGTCTTCCTCGGTGGGCCCCCAGTCGTGGCGGTCGACGCCCTGCTCGACAAGCCGCGCCTCTTCGGATGGTCCGCTCACAGCTCTCCCTTCGGTTCAGCCGTCTTGCAGCCGGTGGATCTCGGCCCGGGCGATCGCCAGCTCAGCGCGCAGGCTGGACACCTCCGCGGCGAGGGCTTCGATCTGGCGTTGCTGGTCGGCGAGGTCGGCCTTGAGCTCCTTGTTCTCGGCCTTGGTCTCCTGCATCTCGGTGCGCATCATCACGACGACCTGGTCGGCGGTCTCTACGGCGACCGAGTCCGAGCCCCGGTCGAGCTGCCGCAGTTCGCTGCGCCGCCGGGTGAACGCGAGGATGGCCTGGACGATGCCGCCGCCGACGGCTACCTGGGCGATGGACAGCAGGATCTGCCCCCAGGTCACTCGCCCTCCGCGTCGTGGAGGCGGACGGCATTCCTGGCGTGCCGCATGATGATCTGAACTTTGATCACGGAACCGACGGCCAGGGCGGTGGACAGGATGCCTGCGGCCAGGCCACCGAGCCCGAGCCCGCCGACCACGGTGATGGCGTAGAAGCCGTAGCCGCCGGCCATCATCCACAGGCCAGGGATCTCCATGGTGGAGCGGCCGGCGTACAGGCCGTACAGCTTGAGCAGGCCGCCGGCGGCCAGGCTGGCGCCCCACAGGTGGGCCATGATCTCGGCGCTGGCGCGCAGGCTGTTGGTCATGCCCTGGGAGATGTCGTCTCCGAGGACGGCGGCGATGCCGCCGAGCACGACGGCTGCGCTGGCGGCGACAGTGCCGAAGGGGTTGAGGCGTAACCTCTCGCGCCGACTGATCATCATGACCGTTCCGGCCTTTCGTGGGGGGTGCCGCCCGCGGGAGGCGGCGGGCGGCACGTCTATGGGGCGGGCGGCGGGGCCTGCTGCTCGTCCGGCTCGGTCTCAGAGTCCGCCGGCGGGGGGTCCTCCTCGTCCGGCGGTTCCTCGGCGGGCGGTTCCTCTTGCGGGGGTTCCTCGACCGGTGGGCCGTCGCCCTCGCGCGGCGGTGCGTCCTGCCAGCCGGGGACGTCGGTCAGCCACAGCGTCCACAGGTAGGCGGCGTCGTCCAGCGGTTCGGGGTAGGAGTTGATGACCCGGCCGCCGGCCTGCTGCGCGGCGGACTGGCGGGTGATGGCCTCGGCGTCCTCGTAGGGCAGTTCGAGAGGGTGCCCGTAGGAGTAGATCCACTGAATCCGGACCATCTCGTCGGGGTTGTCGGGGTCGGGGTGCCACTCGGGTGGGCCGCCCTTGCTCATGTGGTGAGCCTCCGCACCCGGATCAGCGACCCGGCGTAGACGGTGGTCGCGATGCCGAAAGAGCCGGACAGCTTGGCCCATTGGAGGCGGAACACGCCGCTGGTGAGGCCGACGCGCAGCACACCGCGGGGCATGGCCACGCACCGGGTGAAGGTGCCCTGCCCCACCCCGCCGGGGCTGGGGGTGTTGCCGAACGCTTGCAGGGATCGGGAGACCGGGCCGGAGCTGGTGACGCCGGAGGAGATCAGCGAGTCCGACATCCAGTCGAACGTGGAGCCGCTGGGCCCGACAAACCCGATCTTGAAATCTTCCCGTTCGTCGGCCTCGTAGATGAGGAACGCCTGCACCCAGTACTCGGTGCCGGCGACCACGTCTAGGAACAGGTGGTTGTCGTCCTGCATCACGGTGGAGTTGTAGGTCTCATCAGCGGTTTTGATGATGTGGACCTGTTGCAGCGGGTACCGGTTGAGGTCGGAGGCGGGTGGGCGCTCGCCGTCGGTGAAGTCCTTGATGGGCATCAGGGCACCATCCGGGAGACCATCAGCAGGGAGCCGGACTTGACGATGGTCGAGGTGGCCGAGGAGGCTCCCTGCGCCCAGCGCAGCCGCAGCGGCCCGGCCGTGGAGGCGACCCGCAGCAGGCCCTCGGGCATGGCCACCGCGTTGGTGCCGGCGCCGAGCGCCCCGCAGATCTCGTCCTGGGCGGCTGAGCGGCGGCGGCGCCACAGGTCATCAGCGGTGGAGGTGGCGCCGTCGGTGAGCCCGTTGGAGGTCCACTCCAAGGTGGCGCCGGACGGCACCGACCACCCAATCTTGATGTCTCCGCCGGTCGCGCCGTCGTAGATCAGGAACGCCTCAAGCCAGTAGTCGGTGTTGGCTTGCACCTGGAGGAAGAGCTGGTCGTCGTTCTGTGCCGTGGTCGTCGAGGTGATCGACTTGTTGGTGCTGCGGACCACGTGGGCCCTTTGCTGGAAGTAGCGGTTGATGTTGGCGGCCGTGGGCGGTGCCCCGACCTGGAAATCCTTGATGGGCATGGGTCAGACCTTCAGCCGGGTGAGGATGATCTGCGATCCGGTCTTCACGGTGACGTTGGTGCCGGCCCCGGCGGTGTTCTGCGCGAACCGCATCTGCAAGCTCCCCGAGGATCCCGCGGTGCGCAGGATGCCCTTCATTGCGCAGATCGCATCCCCGCTGGACCCGCCGATGGTGGCGGTACTGGCCGCGGTGAGTGCGGTGCGGCTGACCCGGTCCACGCTGCCGGTGGCGGCGAGCGCGAGCCCGTTGTTCGACCAGTTCAGCGTGGCGCCTGAGGGGGTGTTCCACGCGAGCTGCATGTCGTTGGCGGTGGGGGCGTTGTAGATGACGAACGCCTCCACCCAGTAGTCGGTGTTCGCCTGCACCGCGAGCAGAAGCTGGGAGTCGTTGACCAGGGTCGTGGAGTTGGTGACCGCCTGGTCGGAGGTTTTGTTGACGTGCATGCCCTGCACCCAGAAGCGGTTCAGGTCCGCGGCGTAGCCGACTTCGTCGTGGCCCCACGTCTTAAACGGCACGTCAGTACACCAGCGAGTTGGAGTCGACCCGGCCGAGCGTCGGGTGGCCGAGCGTCCAGAACGAACCCGCGCGGCCGGCGGCCTGCAACGGCCACGAGGTCTCCCACCGTGGTGCCCCACCCCGCCCCGCACCGATCTCGTGGGTGACGCCTCTGATGAACACCTCGCGGGACACCAGGTCACCACCTCCGGGGGGTTGGCGTTCGATGAGGATCCGGTCTCCGATCTCCCGGCCGAGGACCACGGGGAACAACTCGTCGGGGTCGGCCTCGGGTCGGACCACGAGTTGGTCGAACCGCAGCTCGGGTTCCTTGGCGATGGACAGCACCCACTGGGCGTAGGCCAGGGCCTCGGCGTCGGACTGCATGATCAGGTCGTCGCGCGGATAGGTCTTGGTGCGGTACTCCGCGCGTGAGGCGGCATCGGACGCGGTCTGCGGCGCACCGCCCACCCGCGCGATCCTGACGTGGTTGGCCATCTGGGAACGGTCGTAGGCCACGCCGACGTCGTGGTAGGTCAGCCGCCCGCGCGCTGAACCGCCGGGTCCGAACCGGGCCTGCGCGATGGTGGACCGGGTGTCGACGAGCAGGCCCTGCCGGTTGCGGAACACCACGTCACCGGACCCGTTGACGTACACCTCGCCGATCTCGGTGTCCGCGACGAGCTGCAACTCCGACAGGCCGTCGCCCTCCAGGGTGGTGGCTTGGAGCGTGGTGTTGCCGACGGCGATCTGCCGGTCTGAGGCTGGCCAGTCCAGTGAGTCCAGGATGCGCTCGACCCGGTCGCCGGCGTCTTCCCCGGCACCGACGGCCGCGACCGGGGCGCGGTCGTAGTCGGCCAGCACGCCAAGGCCGTCGGTGCATGGCACGGTGACCTCGGAGTCGTAAGTCTGCGTCCAGTTGATCAGCCAGTCGTCCACGAACCCGGTGAACAGATCCCAGGTGAACGACGCGGGCCGGGAGCTGGAGGAGGCGTGCGCGGTGCCGGTCCACGAGCACGCCGGCAGGGACCCGTCGCAGTACGGCGTCGCCGCGGGCTTCTCCTCGGCTTGGACGGCGTCGATGTAGGCGACGATCTGCCCATCGGCGTGGGTGTCGTTGGTCCAGACCTGGACCTCGATGTCGTCCAAGGTCGCGGTCAGGACGGCGGTGCGGGTGACCCGGTACCAGGCGTCTGCGACCAGCCCGGCTGTCGACACGAAGTCGAACGTCACCCCGTCGGCGCCGATGACGATGCCGGTGACCTTGGGGAACGACGCGGCCGGGATGTACACCCACGCCGAGATGGTGACGGTCTCCCCGGTGGTCGCACCGCCCGCGACAGAGGCGACCGCAGCGCCGTAGAGCTGAAACGGTGGGTTGGTCGCGGTCCGGCGGATCTCCAGGGCGTAGCCGCCGTGCCGGGCCACGTCCGGCACCCGGGAGATAGCGGTGTTCGCGGTGGCCGCCCACCCGGTGGTGTCGGTCTCGAACGAGGGGTTCTGCACCAGGTTGGTGGTCGCGGCGAAGGGGAAGCTCGCGCGCAGGCGAATCGGCCGGCCGGGCTTGACCCGGGTCGCGCTGCCGCTGCCGAACCCGGTGAGCTGCTTGGCCGCCAAGGATGCTGTGGTGTAGGAGCCGGACTGCCGGTCGGCCAGCTCCGACCAGCCGTCATCCTGCGGCGGGGTCCACGTCGCACCCGAGGCGCCGCCCTGCGACCCGGCCGCGACCCGGATCTCCAGGTCGTTAGTCGCGTGCGGCGTGGTGGCGGGCGTCCCCATCGCGGCGGACTCCGGGTTGGACTGGGAGAGGACGACCTCGGAGGAGGAAGCGTCCCAGTCCCGCACGGCGACGATGATGACCACGCCGTCAGCGCCGGAGTTCTGCGTGAAGGTGTAGCTGCTGGGCTCGCTGCCGCCGGCGGTCTTGGCCCACACCTTGCCCAGCAGCGTGTCATCGCCCTCGGAGCGGGTGCCGATGGCCGTCCCCCAGGACGCGCCACCGGTCGGGGTGCCCATCGACCCCAGGGTGGTGCCGACGTCGCAGAAGTGGAACGCCAGCAGCCTGTGCCCGGACAGGACACCGGACGGCTTGGACACGGTGAAGCTGCCGGTCGTACCGGACGCGCGCGAGGAGACGCCCACCACGCTGGCCTGGAGGCCGACCGCCGACTTGACGTCGACCGTCCAGCCCTGACCGTAGGACTGGGTGACCTCGCACGTGAACGTCCGCACCCCGCTGTCGGAGGCGTACGCCTCGGTGTACGGCCCCGCGAGGTTGGTCGGGTCGAACCGCCTGTCCCGGTTGTCCAGGCGGATGGTGGCCGTCCCCGCGTCATAGCGGGTGATCGGAGACTCCACCCGTGAGGACCCGCGCTGGACCGACGCCCCCCGCAGCCACGGCGAGATGTCGGTCCAGGTCGGCTCAGTGAACTGGCACTCGACGATGATCTGCGGATAACTCACGCCGGAAGCCGTCGCTTCGACTTGGCCATGTACCCATCCAGCATCTCGTAAAGATCTTTCGCGATTGCGTTCATGTTGGGGTGGTTGGGGATGTTGAAGTGGTTGTGCACCTCGATGCGGGGACCGGCGACGCCCTCGTGCAACTGCCGCTGGGTGAAGGTGTACTCAGGCCGGGGGGTGCCGTTGTACTGGAGTTCTCCAGGGCCGAGAACGCCGCCGGAGTCCATCACCTTCATGCCGTACCGGCGGGTGAACAGCCCGTTGCTGGCGCCGCGGGCACCGCCGCCGATGACCACGCCGCGGCTGCCACGGGACTCGACGTTGACCCCGGCCAGGGTGCCGGCCATGTGCCCGACACCGGCATCGGTGACGCCGACCATCACGGGACTGCGAAGCCCGCGGCGGAATCCACCGGGCCCGCTGTTGGCGCCGAAGGAGTGCGTGGAGAACAGGCGCGAGTGCGGGTTCTTCCCCTTGATCTTGTTGACCACGGCGGACCACAGGCCCGAGCAGTCGTAGCCGCGCGGGCCCACACCACCCCAGACGTAGGGCTTTCCGCCCTGCGCACGGGCCCACCGCAGCGCGCCCTGTACGCCGGGTCCGCCGGCGAAGTCCTTGTTGACCTTCTTGGCGACGTCCTTGCCGATGGTGGTGGCCCATTGGCCGTAGAGCCGGTTGGCCGCCGTGGTGATCTCGCGTACCCGGTCCAGGCCGGTGACGCCACCGCGGTGGATGATGCCGCCGTCGGCGAAGAACGCGCCCTCCCCGCGCAACCGGTGGCGACCGACGCCCACGCCTTCGCCCATGGCGTTGCGGACGGCGGACACCCCGCCAGTGCGGGCCTTGGCGTTCCAGTAGTCGACGAGGCCGGGGCCAACCGCTTTGGTCCACTCCGGTCGCATGACCGCTTCGCCGCCGGACAACCCTAGGGATCCGCCGGTTGGGCTGTTGAACAGGTGGACGTCGCGGCCGGGGGTGTAGCCCGGCAGGATGCCGCCGGAGGCGTAGACCGGGATGGTGCCGCCCTGCACCTTGTAGCCGATCAGCTTGCCGCCGGCCTTGACCTCGATCCGCACGGTCCGGTCGTTGATCTTCTTGGTTGCCTTGTTGATCGCCTCGGGCATGGTGACATAGCGCTGGATCAGCCGGTCGATCGCAGTCTTGGACAGCCCGGACTTCTCCAGCACGCCACGCAGCCGCTCGATATGCCGCGCGAACGTCGTGTTGGCCCTGTCGACGCTGCCGGTCTGCTTGCGGACCTTGTCGGCGTGGTCGGCGGCGGAGCGGATCGCGTCGATGAGCAGGCGGTTGTTCTCCCGACCGGCCTTGTTCGAGATGTTGATCTTCCCGGTGCGGGCGTCGAGCCGCAGGCTGTTCTTGCCCAGGGCCGACGACAGCTCGTCCATGCTGTCGCGGAACCCGATGGCCGCCATGTCGACGTCCCCGGTCATCGCCTTGAACCCGGCCAGCTTGCTGGTCAGGGTCCCGACCTTGCCTGCCGCTCGGCCTGCGGAGGTTTCGACGTCGGTCATGCTGCCCGCGACCTCGGACGCTCCGGCGGCGACCTTCGGTGAGGCCGCGGTGAGGCGCTGGTACTGCTCTCGGGCGTTGGCCAGTTCGGCGTTGCTGCCGCCTACCGCGTTCTTCACCAGCAGGGCGCCGCCGGTGAGCTGCTTCTGTGCCACGGAGAAGGTGCCGAGCCGGCCGCCGGTGATCTGGACGTTGGTGGCGTGCGTCTGGAGCTGGGAGTTGACCTGGCCCAGGGCGTCGGTCTCGCCGAGCGCCGCCCGGGTCACCATGTCCAGGCGGATGCCGAGTTGCTGGGCGGCCTTATAGACGCCTTCGGTCTCCAGCCGGTTCTTGACGTTGGAGATCGCGTTGTCGTCCAGGGCGCCCTTGTTCTTCACCAGGGAATCGGTGAGGTCAGCCACCCGGCGCTCGGCCTCGTCGTTACGGGTGGCGAACAGCCCAAGCGCGGCGACGGCGCCGCCGAGCGCCATACCCCACGGGCCGGCCAGCACACCGGTCACCGAGCCGAGAAGGCTCCGCGTCCGCGACGCCCCCGCCCCCAGGGCGGCCATCGGCCCACCGGCGTCGGCAACCTTGTCGCGCATCTGGCGTACGCCGTCGGCGGCGTGCAGCCCGGCTGAGGCCAGGGCCCCGAACTTGCCGGCCAGTGGGCCCACGATCAGGGCCAGGGCCAACCCCTGTGTGACGACGCCGCGCAGCGGCTCAGGCAAGGAGGTGAGGATGTTGGCCACCAGGCCGAGTGGCCCGGCGACCAGCGGCAGCACCGCTCCCAGGTCGGCGGCGACCTCACGCACCAAGCCCAGGGCGTTAGCGATCTCCTCTTGACCCTGGGCTGTCTTGGTCCAGGCGGCGAACCGCGCGGTGAGGCGTTCCACCGTGTCCAGGACTCCTTCACCGGAGTCCTCCATCTGGCCGAACACGCCGAGCACACCGACGCCGATGTTCTTGGTGATCCGGCCGAGGCTGGCCAGCGTGTCCCCGGCCCGGTCGACGACCCGGTCCAGCTTGGCCGCGCCCTCCGCAGAGGTCAGGAATCCCGCCGCCGACTTCGCGCCGTTCGCCGCCCACTGAGACATGCGTTCAGCCAGCGGCAGACCCGCCACCGTCAACTGTGTGACGCTGGCCAGCGCCGGGCGGACGGCGCCGCCGAGGGTGGTCATGATGCGCGAGGTCGACGCGAACGTCTTGTTCACCGCGCCCCGGGCCATGGGTGTTGCGGCGAACCGCAACGCCTCCCGGGTGCCGAAGTTGAAGCTCCCGGCCACGTCCAGCATCCCGGTGCGGATCCCCGGCAACAGGTTGGTGGCCACCGGGCGCATGTCCTTGGCCACGCCAGCGAACAAGCGGTCCTGCACGGCCCGCTGGATAGGGTCGAACGCGCCCTTCCACCGGGACGCCTCCCGGGCGAAGCCGCGCGCGGCTGGTGACAGCTTGGCGAGGGCTTCGTCCAAGGCGGCCAGGTCGTCGTTCGCCAGCGCCTCAACGGCGTCGGAGACCCCGATCAGCCCGACTTTCAGCGTCCCGGCGGCCACCTTGGTAGCCGCCATCGCCGCAGGCATCGCGGCCACGGCCGGCGCGGCGGGCAGCAGCGCCCCGACCAGGGCAGTGGCGCTGCCCGTCAGCGCCGCGAGGCCGCCAGCCACCGCACCGGTGCGGCCGATCTTCCCTAGCTTGGCGTCGATTTGTGCGAGCGCCTTATCGGCCTTCTTGAGGCCCTTCTCGTCGAAGTCGACGCCGAGGACGATGCGGAGGTTACGCAGCAGGCCAGCCACCAGCATCCCCCTCGGTGTGGAGTGGGCGCCCGGCCCAGTTCGGCAGGAAGTCCTCGATGGCGAACTCCCGCGTCTTGGGCGGGCGGAACGCGTTGGCGAGTTGCTGGGCGATCAGCGCCGCCGCCCGGTCGACCCGTGCCTCTACGCCGATCGGCCCGTACAGGTGCTCGTACGCTTCCCACTCGGCGAGCGTCCGGCCTGAGACCTGCTGGAGCATCTGGGAAACCGGCATCCCGAACGCGAGAGCTAGTCGGTGGTATCGGGCTCGCTCGGGCCTGCGCCGAAATCCTCGACCAGCTCCTTGATGTCGTCCTCGCCCAGCCCCGACAGGCGCATCGCGACCGGGGTGAGCTGGGTGAGCAGGTACCCGGGCATCTGGGAGACGCGCAGAACCTCATGGGGCTCGAAGTACGGGGCCCCTTCGGCGGTGATCGCGGACCTGACGATGAGCTGGGCCATGGTGTGCTTGGACTGGCGGCGGTGGTTGCCCACCTGCTCGGTCACCTGGTCCTGCCACTCGTTGACCTGCTCGCCGGTCAGCCCCCGCAGCCGCATCGTGCCCAGCGCGCTGCCGTCGGGGCGACGCAGCGGCACGTCCTCCTCGGGGCAGCGGACCTGCCACAGGGCGTCCTTGCTGATCAGTTCCACGGTTCTCCTACGCAGGGATGGTGACGTTGGTGGCGGGCTCGGACGTGATGGCGAAGCTGATGACCACCATGGGGACGCCGTCCATCTCGAACTCCTTGGAGTGCGAGGCGACCGTGCTGGGGAACACGTCGAACAACCGGCCGGGGATGTCCTGGGCGTCGAACCGGAACATGAACCCCTCCGACAGCTCCGGCAGCAACTGCCGGGCGTCGACCCCCGCCTTGTTCAGGTAGCAGGTCAGCGAGGAGTCCGCCGCCTCGATACCGCCCGGGACCTTGCCGGTGTACCGGTCGTTCGGGTTCGGGATGTCGATGAAGTTCGCGGTCTTGGACCAGCCGTCCCAGCTATTGACGATCTGGGTGACGTCGGTGCCGAGGTTGATCTCCGCACGCGCGGGGGCGGTCTTGAGCGCCACGGCCGGCGCCCACACCCACTTGATGTTGCCCTTGGTGTAGTACGGCGTGAACGGCGTGATCGGCGTGGCAGCCATCACTCAGCCCCCTCTTCCTTGCTGCTGGCGCGCCGACGCGCCGTCGGCTTGTCGGTGTCAGCCCCGGGCTGATGCTCCAGGGCCTGCGTCTTGGCGGGTTCGCCCGATGGGGGTGCGTCCGGCTCGGCGGCATCTGCCGCGGCCTCGTCGTCGACCAGTTCCCATCCGGCGCGGGCGTGGTGGTGCTCGAACGCCACCCGGGGCACGGGCACCACCCGCTTGCCGCCGTCGATGTCCGGGTGGGTCATCTCCACCATCTCCAGGTCCAGCTCTTCCATGGCTCTGCTCCTAGGTGGCCGCGCCGGCGATGATGACGTCGTAGGTCACCGTGGTCCCGGCACCGGAGTTGACGAAGTCGATGAGGTCGCCCGTGCTTGGGGTGACGACGACACCAGCCGCGGTGGGGGCGTGCCAAACGAACATCCCGCCGGGCTGCACCGCGATGCCATCGCCGGCGGCGAGCAGCCACGGGACGCCGTTGGAGGCCGGGCGGGTGGCGTTGACGTTGTTGGTGTTGCCAGCCACCGCGCGGACGACCAGCATCTTGATCCGGGCGAACGTCAACGCGGCACCGAACGGGCCCGTGAGCCCGCCGGCGAGGTCGAGGCTGTCGGTCGCCGAGGCAGCGATGGTGCGCCGGTCCCCGAAGACCATGTCGGCCTGCCCGGCGCCCGCGCCCTGGGCGAAGTTCATCTGCTGGGACAAGCCGGTCGGCGACGACACGGTGGACAGGTCAAGCGGGCTGGTCAGCTCAGACTCAAGCTGAAAGAACGCCCGCAGGCTGAAGGCCATCAAGGTTCCTTTCGATCATCATTTGAAGCCGTGCTTGCGGGCGGCCACATCGACCGCCGCCGCGATATCGGAGTCCACCTGGGAGAGCTGCGCGCGGGCCGCCGGCCACAGGAACGGGCGGGTCTTCTGCCGCACCCAGCGCCGCCGGTTACCGAACAGCGGGTGCCGGAAGAACCCCGGGGCCCCGAGGTTCTCCAGCGCTCGGGCGTGCGGCGCCCGGGCTGCGTTGACCGTGAGGGCGATCCCGGGGCGGCGCTTGGCGAACGACACGCTGAGCTTGGTGGCCTTGGGGATGCGGGTGGACCACGAGGCGTTCGCCCGTGCCTGGGTCAGCGCCTCTTGCCCAGCCTTGCGCAGCACCGGACGCAGTTCCTTGCGCATGTCGTCGGGCAGCTTGCCCAAGCTGCGGATGAGGCTGCGCAGGTCATCGGTACCGGTGCGGGGCTGGGCCATCACGGCTTCCAGGCGTCCACGGCGATCGTGAACCGCACGCCGGCCGACGCGCCGCGGTCGGTCTGCCCCTGGGCGTAGGAGTCGGTGGTGATCTGCGCCCGCGCGACGACGTCGCCGAGCGTCGGGTCGGCGGCCAGCTCGGCGGCGAACGCCGACAGCATCGCGTACACCTGATCCCGCGCCGCTTTGATGTCCACCTCATGTCCGGGCCAGGCCCAGGCGCCGCACGTCACCGTGTACGACTCGTGCTCGGGGGTGGTGGTGGCCTGGTCGCGGGTGCGGACCATCTCCACGACCGGCTCGTCCGGGTCGGCGCCGTAGCCGATGCACATCAGCTTGTCGGCGATGTCCTCCACCGGGTCACCGTCGACCACCTGCACCCCGGGCAGTGCCCTGCGGGCCGCGGCCACCAGTGCGTCCAGCGCAATCGGGACGGTGGAGATGACGTTCATTTCAGCCCACCAAGATTTCGTCTCGCGGTCGTTTGTCCAGGCCGAGAAGTTGCCGCACCGTGTACGGCAGGGCGTACGACACCCCGGGGATCACCTGCTCGTCCACGACCAGCCCCGGGCGTCCGCCGCCGGAGTTGTGCTGGGTGGTGCGCCACAGGTGCGCCGTCAGCTCCAGTGCGGCCAGGCGGAAGTTCGCCGGGATAGGAGACCGACCAGCGAGGTAGGTGACCCGCACCCGGTGGCGCCACCGGGAGGTGCTCAGGACGCCCTCCAGGACGCCTTCACGGCTGGTCAACGTCCACCCATCGTCACCTGGGAGCAGCGGCTCCAGGCCGGGCAGGCGCAGCACGCTGGACACGCTGATGACCGGACGCGTCGGCAGCACCGCCACGCCCCGGCATGCCGTCACCTCGTGCACGACGGTGACCGGGGCCACCGCCCCCATTCGGTCGGTGATCATCTGGCAGGCCGCGGCGATGATCCCGCGCAGCTTGGCCTCATCGGCAGCCGAGCTGTTCTTCAGATGGGCTCGCGCGTCGGCGAGGCTGATGAACACACCGTCGTCGGCGGCGACCACCTCGAACACGTCGCCGAAGGCACTGGCGTTCGCACCGGTTGCGACCATGCGCCACCGGTGGCGACCCACCTGCGCAGCCGGGTAGTCGACGTCGTACACCCCGGGTGTCGTCGAGACGATCGGCCCCTGAGTGTCGATGGTGCCGTCCGGGCGGGTGACGGTGAGCATGACCTGCCCGGCGTCCTCCGGCTGCCCGTTCTCGTTGGTAATGGCGATCGACAGGGGAACGACGTCCCCCAGGTCCCACGACATCAGCGGCCTCCCATCGTCGCGCCCGCGCGCACTCGCGACGCCATCGCTGGCGCCGGCCGGAAGCGGGGGCTTATCGCCCCTCGGGACGTCTCGGGTACGGAGTCGGCCGGTCCGCCCACCAGTGCGGGCAGGGTCGCTGCGAGGATGCCGGTCACGCGCACGGTCGCGACCCCGGCGCTCGTGAGCGCAGGCAGGACGGCGGCCAGCGTGCCGCTGCTCGGGACGACCTCCGCCGTGCCCGTCCCCGTCAGCGCCGGCAAGGTCGCCGCGGCGGCGGCGGTCACGGTGACCGTGGCAAAGCCCTGCCCGGTGAGCGCGGGCAGGGTCGCTGCGAGGAACCCGCCGTCGGACTCCACCACGGCGGTTCCGGCTGCGGTGAGGGCCGGGAGTTGGGCGGTGAGCGTCCCGGCAACCGACACGCTCGCAGCGCCGTCGCCGGTCAGCGCGGGCAGCACTGCGGCAGCGGACCCGAGGACGGTAACGGTGCCGGTGCCCTCGGCAGTGAGAGGCGGCAGCGTGGCTGCGGCCTGGGCGGTGACGGCGACTGTGCCGCTTGCCTGCCCGGTCAGCGGAGGCAGCGTGGCGGCCCCGGATCCTGAGACGGCGACGACCGCTGACGCCGAGCCGGTCAGCCCCGGCAGGGTTGCAGCCGCCGTGCCCGTCACCGCGACGGACGCGGACCCCACCCCGGTGAGTGCGGGCAGCGTCGCGGCGAGGTCACCCGTGATCGTCTCGGCCAGGCCGGTCCACGTCGTGGTCTGCGTGACCCGCACGGTGCCGTCGGCGGACCGGCCCTCGTACAGCAGCTCGATCGCGTCGCCTGTGTCGGTGACCTCGAACCAGCCGTACTGGTTGACCGCGACGTCGTTGGACGCGGGGTAGCGTCCCGCCGAGTAGGTGCCGTTGCCCAGGTAGCTGGTCTGGTCCAGCGGGCCGCACACGTGCACCGGGAGTCCGGAGGCCGCCCCGACGGCGGGAACGTTGCTCCCGTCGTCGGCGGCCACCATGTGCAGGTCGGCGCACACGTACGCCACGCGCTCACCTGCGATGGCCGCGAGGATCGTCGCGCGCTCAGTCGAGTACGCCGACCAGGTGTCGTCCCCCGTGAACGTCGACCCGTTGCTGATCGCGTCCTCGTGCGCCCAGATCTTGACCGGGTAGTCCGGGTCGGTCAGCTCGGTGATCAGCCAGGTCCGTTGCGTGGTCCCGAGCTTGGTCTTCGAGCTGTTGTCGGTCGCGGCGATCGGGGAGGCGAAGCTCCTGCCGTCGGTGCAGACGAACTTCACCCGGCCACGAACGAAGCTGAAGTAGGTGCCGGTGGTGCTCGGCATGTCGGCATGCGCCGGGACCCTGGAGCGGTAGACGGCGTTCGCGGCCGGGATGCTGGCGGCGGTGCCGTCGCCGTTGTCGCCCGTGGCGTCGTGGTCGCTCCAGATGTACGGGGTCGGCACAGTGCCGAACAGGGCGCGCTGCCGGGGCGAGGCCATCACCCGGTCGTAGGCCGCGTGGTAGGCCGTCTCGTTGTTCGTCGAGATGTCCTGGTAGTGCAAATCCCCGAGATGGATCATGAAGTCGGGGTTGGCCGTCACGATGGCGTCGAACACCGCGGCGTTGCTGTTGGTGGCCGCGCACGCCGCCGCGATGAACTGGAACGACGCCTCGCTGCCCGGGGTCGGCGCGGTTCGGAAGGACCCGGCCGAGTCCGGGTCTATGGTCCCGTCGACCTCGACCGCGTAGTAGTACTGCGTCCCGGCGGTGAGTCCCGTGGCGGTCATACGCACGGTGCCGTCGGAGTCCGGGCTCTGCGAGCTGGAGTACGACGGGCTGGTCAGTGACGGGGAGGTGGACACCACCAGCCGGGCCGACGCCCCGCCGAGGATGCGCGCGGCGACGCTGGCCGAGGTGTCCGTCACCGCGCCCAGCCACCTGGATGCGACCCAGCCGACCTGTCCGAACGGCGGCGGCGACCCGTCGGTGACGTGCGCCTGCAACCAGCAGCTTTGCGAGGCAGCCGAGATGGTGTCACCGATGTAGACCTGGTCGACCTGCGTCTGCCGCAAGTTCTGCGCGGTGAACACCGACGTCGACTCGGTCGGGGTGCTCGACGCGGGGTTGTTGTACAGCTTGACCTGTAAGACCCCCGCCGAGGCGTGCGGCGTGAACAGGCAGTCGATCCGTACCCAGGTGTTCAGGCTGATCGCGTTGGTGGTCTCCAGGATCTGTGTGCCGGCGCTGTTGAGCGCGCGGATTCGGCCCGCGCTCGACACCCGGAACTCGCAGATCCGCTGCAATGAGCTGTTCGCGACGAACACGATGCTGCTCGTCGGCGTGAACGCCGTCTGGTACAGCCACACCGTGGCGACCTGGGCGGCTCCGGACGCCGGCCGGTACATCGACTCCCAGCGCACCCAGGCGTTGGCCGCCGCGCCGGTGGTGAGCCGCATGGAGGCGTTGCCGTGGTAGGCGCGGGTGGTGTCCCAGGTGAGCGTGGCGCCGGAGCCGATGGTGACCGAGTCCACCGGCACGCCCGCTTTACGCCCGGTGTTGGTGGTGGTGACGGTGGCCCCGTTGGTGCCACCGTCACCGAGCACCGCCGCGCGCGCTACCACCTCAGATCAGCCTGCGGGCACGGTGACGGTCAGGCTCTCCAGTCGCAGCTCGACGCCGGTCGAGACGGTCGTGGTGTTGAGCTGCACCTCACCACCACCCCCAGTCGCCGTCGCCGAGCCGTCCAGCACGGTGGCACCTGTGGAGTCCTTGGCGCGCCACCACCCGGCCGTGCCGTTCGCGGCACCGGTCGTGGTCCGCGGCACGCTCGCCGCTGTCGCCACACCAGTGCTCGCCGAACCGAACGCCGGGTCCGCCAGGGTGAACGTCGCCAGAAGCGTGCCGCTGGCGGCGTCATTGGCCGACGCAGGCTGAGACCCCGACCGGACCTCCAGCGTCGCCGCGCCCGACCCCGCGTCCAGCAGGTCGACCACGGCGTCCGCCGCGGCGTTCCGCGCCGCCGTGGGGAGACGGATCGCCATCAGACGCCCTTGTTCGCCGGCTTGTCGGCCGCCTTGTTCGCCGGCCTGCGCGCCGCCTTCTCCTCGCCGGCGGGCCCCTCGCTACGGGGGAGCTTCCCCTCGTCGCGCGGGGCGATGTCGTCGCCGACGGTGTAAGCGAGGGTGGCGGCGTCCGGGTCGCCTTCGGCCACCAGGCGGTCGTCGTTGGTGCGCCACAGGCGCTGGTCAGCACGCACGATTCCTCCTAGTCGGCCATCGGGACGTAGAACAGCACGACATCGATGACGCCCGCGGTCAGGGCGGCCGTGGCCACCGTCGCCTGCACCTTGCGGGCTGCGGTCGTCTTGACCGTGGTGGCGCCGGTCCAGGCCGGCACCACCGACTTACGGCCGGTGGTCGACCACGGGGCACCGGAGATGGCCGCCGCGGCGATGATGTCGCCGGCGCCCTCGACCTTGACCGCGATCGTCGCCGAGCCGCCCGAGGTCGGAACGACGTCGACCTCGACGAACCCGCCGAGGATCACCGCCCCAGACGGGATGACGGCGGTCTTCGTCAGGTCGATGTCGCCGACCGCGCCACCGTCCACCGCGAAGTCGTAACGGCCGCGGACGACCTGCACGCTGCCCGAGGGGTATCCACCCGTGTACGGCATGTTCAGCCCCTCTCAGATGCCGGTGACGGTCGCGAACGCGGCCGGCCGGTAGATGACGAAAGCGACCCGCACATCAGCGCGGATGGCCTGCTTTCCGTGAGTGAAGAACTCCCCGTGGCTGTTGCTGATCTGCACGTCGATGCCACGACGGGTGGCCAGCTCGGAGTAGTTCTGGAAGTCGCCGACCACGGCGGTGCCCTCGGTCAGGCCGAACGCCTCGACCACCGGCAGACCCCAGATACGGGCCGGACCCGGCTCGGACGGCGACCCCCAAATGTAAATGCCATCCGTGGTGCGCAGCAGGCGGACCTCCTGCCAATCCATCGGATTCCACACCGTGACGTTCGGCATGGCCAGCGCGTTGACCTTGACCTTCGTCATCGCCTTATAGACCGCGTCCGGAGTCGGGTCGCCGCCCTTGGCCTGGGTCTGGATGCCCTGCACGTTGAGCAGGCCCCGCAGGTTGGTGCCCGAGCCGGTGCCGATCAGGATCTGGCTGTCCAGGCGCTGGCGGACCATGAAGGGGAGACGGTTGTTGATGTAACCGCGGACCCGGGGGACGTCTTCGAGCTCCTCGTCGGTGACCGGGATCCAGGTGCCGATCTTCCGGACCGGTGCCTGCTTCTCCTCCAGGCCGAGCGCTGACTCGGGGTAGGGCCCGCCCTCGGGGATCTCGGCCGCGTTGTTCACGAACGTGGTCTCCTCCATGTACGTCACCGCGGTCTGCGACGTGGAGGTCTGCGGGATCAGGTCGATGAGCTGGATCGGCCGGGTGATGAAGTCGACGATCCGGGGGCCGCGGGTCGTCTCCGGGGTCCACCCGGTGACGGTGTCCAGCAGCGCCTTCAGCTCCATGTCCAGGTGAGCCTCGGGGCCGTTGCTGCCCTGCCGGCCCTTGAAGGCGGCGGAGTCGGTGAACAGCTCACCGAACGACTTGGTCTTGCCGCCGGGCTTGCCGCGCTCGTCGCCGGCCTCGCCGCGCGGCTGGCCCTTCTGGGCGTGCTCCCGGGACTTCTGCGCGGCGCCAGCGAGCTGGAGCTTCTCCTCGACGTCCTTGGCCAGGTCGTCGATCTCCGCGTTCTTGGTGCGAATCCAGTCCACCTTGGACTTGGAGTCACCGTCGATGACGGTGACCTTGTTCATGTCCATTTCGGCGCCGGCCTGCTCGAAGACCTCGTGCAGTGCCTTGCGGGCGTGGTCGAGCTTGCCCTGCGCCTCTTCGAGCGCAGGGAACGTCATCGTCATGCTGCCTTCTCCTTGGCGTGCTTGCGGGCGACCATGCGCAGCCATTCGCGCTCCAGGTCGCTGGTGTCGACGTCCGGCTCGGGGTCTGCCAGCAGGTCGGCGTAGCGCTTCAGCTCCGCGTTGACCTGCTCGATCAGTTCGGCGCTCTCGGCGCCGAGTCCCTTGCCTTTCTCAAGCCGCTTCGCCAAGACGTCCGCGGCACGATCACCAAGGCCGGACACGGCGGCCAAGACCGCACGTGCCTCCTCGGCGAAACTCATGGGGGCGCTCTTGGCGCCCAATGTGCGAGTCCCCACACCCGCGCCGAGCAGCACAGGGGAGACCTCGTGGACCTTCAGACCTTCTAGGAATCGGGCCCGCTTACCCTCGAACTCGCCGCGGGACTCCTTCGTCACGTCGTAGCCGTAGGACCACTGGCCAAGCTCGCCGAGGCGCTGCACCGTCTTGAAGGTGTCCGCGCCGTGCTGGGTGTCGAGGAAGAACTGGGCCTCAAGGATCGCCTCGGTCTTCGTGGTCCGGATCCGGCCCTTGCCCGGCGGCAGCGCGCCCGACCAGCTCGTGTGCCCGTATGCCGAGATGGGCATTTCGGCGCCGTCCTCGAACGCGCCCGGCAGCGTCACGTCGCCGTCGCTGTCCTTGACGTTGAACGTGCTGAAGATCGCGGTGACCTCGCCCTTGTCGGCGTCCTTGATCTCGACGCGGAGGCTCTTCGTGTTCATTTCTTCCCCTGCTCCTCGTGCACCTGGGACGACGTCAGCAGGTCCAGCGACGTCAGGATGATCGCGAGCCACGACAGGCCCAAGATGAAAGGCGGCTCCTCGCGGGCGACAGTGAGCGCCGACACCGGCCACCCGACTAGCGACCCGCACAGCAGAGCCCACGCGCCGATGACGCGAAGACGACGGCCCATCACCGGTCCTCGGCGGGCGGCGCGGTGTGCGGCGTACCGGGCGGCTGGAGTTGTACCGACACCAGTCCGGTGTGCACGAGAAGGTTTTCGTCCTCAGCGGCGACCGCGGCTTTCGCAGAGTCAGCGGTGAAGCCTTCCCGGACCGCACTGTTGATCGTCTCCATGCGGACCTGGAAGATATCGGCGGCGTCCCGGGCGTCCTCGTGCAGGAACGGAATGTCGCGGGCGTCGTACCAAAGCTCCGCATCCTTGGGGACGTCTACGAGGGTGGCCAGCGACCCGGCGGCGTTGCGCCACAGCGGGCGCATCGTGGCGTCCACGAACCGGCGCTTCGCGGCGCTGTAGTTGCCGGCGTTGAGGCTTGATCCCGCGAGGCCTTCGCTGAATCCGGCGATGACCGGCGGCACCCCGGCGGCCGACGCCAACCGGGTTTCCCCGCCACCTTGAACGGCTTTGAAGTCGAGTTGCCGCAGGTCAAAGGTGAGGGGTGTGATATCCGCCCCGCCGCCCAGATACATCGTCCGGAAACTATTGTCGACGCCTGCGTGCCCCTCCTCCATGATCGCCCTGAAGCGCTTGAACTTCTCGGGCTCCATGTTCGCGTCCACTCGGACCACGAACCGGGGCGACGCCGCGTTCTCGAAGAACTTCAGTTTGTGCGTGGTCGCCGCCGTGTCGGCGGACACCTCGCGCAGCAGGGGCGTCAGCCACGACATGCCCCGGAAGTGCGCCTCGGGGTCGGGGATGGGCGCGAAATGGGCCACCTGCGACGGCAGCAGGAAGATGTCGCCGTCCGAGCCGAGGGCCTGCGGGCTGTACATGTAGCCCAGCACCTCGACGTCCAACGGGAGGTAACCGGCCGGCATGTCGCCGTCGGGTTCGCTACGCGACCCCAGCACGATGGTCACCCGGTCGGGGCGCATCCGGCGTATCCGGCCTGCGTGGTAGGTGAGCCAGCCATTGCCCGCGAGGTCGGCGTCCTGCAACATCCGGGCGAGCATGTCGCCGGTCGTCCCACCCGGCCACGGGTTCTCCAACCGCTCCAGGGTGGATTCGCCGAACAGGTCCCCGGGTCGGCCATTGCGGTAACGGCGGAACTGGAACCGGGCCTCGGAGAACACCTTGGCTCGGACGTCCATCAGCGAGAACACCGGGCCCGACCGCTTGTAGATGCCAGCGGCGTAGCCCTCGAAATCGTTCTCGATCCGCTCCTGATCCTGACGGCCCGACGAGCTGATCAGGGGGAAACGCAGCCGTTCCATGTCCCAGAACGAGGACTCCGACCACTCCTTGCGGGCATGCTCGCGCCGGTCACGGGCCGCTGCCGTGACCCTGTCTAGTAGGCCCATCAGGTCGGGTCTGCCTCATCGGGCGCCGCCGGAGGTCCGGCATCGCGCCAGCCCACCGTGCCCGCCATCCACACCAGCACGAGTCCCATCCACAACTTGTGCAGGAACCAGCCGGCCGCGTACGGCAGGGCAAGCAGGAGCGTCGCCAGTACCTTGCCCACCGCGGCGAGAGCCTGGCGGCCGTCGACCCGCCGCGCCTCGGCCGAGATCCGCTCAACCGGAACGGTCGCGTTGACCACCGCCATCACCCCCACATCACCCACGGTTCGACCACTTGTTCCTCAGGATCGGGCGCGAGAATCCGCCACAGGCCGATGACCAGCGCGATACAGGCGTCGATCTTCCGCTTGGACTTGCCCTTCGACAGGGTGAAACCCCGCTCGTTCGGCCGCAGGACCGCGGACTTCACGTGCGCACCGAGGTCCGGGTCACCGTCGTGCACTACCAGGCCGTCCACGATGGCCTGTAGCGCCTGCCCACACGCCGGCGTCATCCGCTCGATCGACTGCGGGAACTCGACCATGTTGAATCCCTCGTCTTCGAGCATCCGGGCGGGGACCTCGAAGAACCGCGGGTCGTAGGTGACCTCGGTGATCGTGTACTCATCGGCGAGGTCACGGCGGATGTAGTCGACGACCGCCAGGTGGTCGATCTTCCCGCCGTCGGGGTTCCAGATCTTGGCCCGTACCGCGACCCGGCCGTCCGGCCGCTTCCAGGCGACCAGCACGGCCACCGAGTCCCGGCGCAGCGCCATGTCGACAGCCACGACCACCTCGGCGCGGCCCGGGATCGTCGCGTCGCCGCGGCAGTCGCCCCACGCTTGCGGGTGGTCCTTCAGCCATGACTCGTCGGCGACGTCGACCCACTGGTTCGCGTAGTACCGCAGCCACTCATGGCGCGGCATCGAGGGCTTGCCCCAGTCGTTGACCCGGTCGGCGACGTTCCACAGCACCCCGGCCGCCTTCGATGCGGTGCGCACGGCGATGGCCCGCTGGTCGGGGTCCTCGTAGTCCAGCCCCTCGGGGGCTTCCTGCCAGTCGAACAGCAGGCGGGGCGCGAGCATGGGGTTCTTCAGGACCCGCAGACCACGCTTGTACATGGCCCCCAGCAGGGAATGATCCACGTCGAACCCGGCTGTCGAGAGGTTCAAGACCCGGCCGGACCCGCGCGCCGTCTTCCGCTTCTTCGTGGACTTGGAGATGACGGTGTGGACGCGGGCCTTATTCGACCCGACATCGCCCCATTCGTGCACCTCATCGCAGACGAACAGGTGCGGGATGCCGCCCTCGTTCGTCCCGGCCACGGCCGCCACGCGCCGGATCTCGCCCGGCCGCCCGTCGCGGAACTGGATGACCTTCTCGTAGACGGCGAAGAACCCGCACAGCGGCGCCTCGGTGATCTCGTCGTCCCGGCCGCCGACCATCTGACCGGCCTTGGCGAACAACTCGTCGGCCTGGTCATAGGAGGCCGCCGCGATGTTGATGATCGGGCTGATCGGGGCGATCTGCGGAGGGCCGGCGAACTCCAGCAGGGCGATGGCCGCGATGAACGTGGTCTTGCCGTCACCGGTGGCCGCGCCGCGTACGCCCTCGTCGTAGTGCCACTGGTCGCACCGCTTGCAGTACTCGTACCAGCGGTACAGGAACTCCTTCTGGTCAGCGCGCAGCGTGAACGGCTGACCGAAGGTGTCCCCCTCGGGGAAGATCAGGTTGTCCTGGATCCACCGGACAGCCAGGCCGCCGAGGGATGGCCACAGCTCGCCCGGCTTCGGAGACCAGCCGCACGCCGCGCAAGGCTGGTCACTCATCATCGACGACCTCGCCGACGACCCGCAGGCGCGGATCCGGCTCCGGCTCCGCATTGTCCTCGGAGTCAACCGGGTCGCTGTAGCGGGCGTTCATCTGAGCGAGAGACCGCTGTTCACTGATCGCGGCCAGACCCAGGGACGCCGCGTTCAACCCGCCGACGCCCATCTGCTTCTCACACCGCTCCACGATGGCCATGGCGTCGTTAGCGACCTTGTACAGCGGGTTCATCGAGTCCTGACCGGTCGAACCGGTGACGATCGGCTGCTGGTCAGCCTCGGCGATAGTCCGCAGGTACCGGTCCAGCGCATCGATCCACCTGAGCAGCACAACCTTGGACGCCGGGGTGACCAGGTGAGCCGGCCGGTCCTCCCAGAAGGCATCCCAGGCGTCCTTGGCGGGCTTCGACAGGCCACGCGGAGGCGGGAACTTCTCGACCTTCAGCCCGGGAACGACGCCGAGAACCTGCTGGCCGTTCCGCTTGTCCACGGCTGTGCCCGCGACCTTCTTGGCTCTGGGCATGACGACACCTCGACAAGATCGCATTGAGGGGGAAATCCCGCGCCGTGGTACCACCGAAAAAGGGCCCGATGGGAACGGGTCAGGGGATGATCATGATCCCCCGTGCCGGGGAGGCCCCCCTACCCCTTCTGACCTGCGCCTTTGCGGAGGTTGCAGCTCAGATGCTCGGGCTGGTAGTTGGTGGGGTCGTTGGTCCCGCCGGCAGCTCGGGCGTGCTTGTGTCCTGCGGTGAGGGGATCGTCTGGCGTTGGTGGTAGTCCACACAGTTCGCAGTGCGTTGCGTCGGCGAGGATCTGCTTCGCGGCTTGCTGGTGTGTCCAGCCGAGGCCGCGTTCGGTGGTGGTTCCTCGTTGCCGGTCGCGGGCGCGGGACCGCTGGGTGGTGCAGGCGGAGCAGCGCGGGCCGTTGCCTGAGTGCAGGATGGCGCAGCTTATGCACTCGCGTCTGGGCATGTGCTGCTGCGTCCGCTACTGCGAGGCGGCCGACTGTCCCAAATGGGACAGTGTGGCCGAGGAGACGGGCATGGTGTTCCTCCTCGGGCACGCAAAAGCCCGGCACTGAGGCCGGGCTGGTCGAACTGATAGCTCACGCAGGGCGGGTTCTCTTTGGAGTGTAAGGCTTGGACGATCTACCCCGCCACGTTCTGGGGTGTGCGTTCCTCTATGAAGCTGAGGATGTCGGGGTGCCCGCGGAACCACTCGCCCTTCACGCGGTGCTCCTTGAACAGCTCGTGGAGGGCGGACTCGTGCGCGCGGGTCCCGGCGAGTGCGAGCAGAACGCGGTCGCCGTGAAGGGCTTGTACTCGTCGGGCGAGGTTCTCGCTGTATCCGATCTTGATGAGGTCACCGCGTTGGATGAAGTAGATCACCGAGGTCGCCGACCGTTGACCGTTGCCGATGGTGGTGCGTGCGGCTTCGAGGATGTCACGGGTGTACAGGTACGCGGTGGCGAGGTGGTGCACGCACATTGGGACGGGGGCGTCGCGGGGAATCGGGTTGCTGCACCGCGGCCCGGACACCGACTCTTCTCCAAGCCGGCGGGCGCGCATGTCGACCGGGGTGTAGCGGTCGGTCGGCGAGGCGTTGGCCCGGCAGATCGGCCCTCCGGGGAGGATCGGCTCACTGGCGAGGACGCGCGCGAGCCGGGCCTGCGACTTGTCACGCTGGTCGGGGTCGAGATCGTTGACGGCCGCAAGGTTCTTCCACCGGTTGCACCGCTCGGCCGCGAAGACATCGGCGAGACGGTAGGTGTTCTGCTTACCCCGCTTGCCGGTTGGAGTGAGGTATCCACGGTAGACCCAGACGCTGATGGTGGCGGGGGCGACGCCGAGCTCGGCAGCGACTTCGCTGGTGGTGTATTCGGCGTCCGTGTCGATCGAGGGGTTCACGCGTTCTCCAGGTCGTCGGCGAGGAGTTGCGCCAGCCACGGCCATTCGTTGTACAGCCAGCGGTGGCGGCGAGGCTGGGTGGCGTTGCACGGGCATTCGTCGGTGTTGCACCGGCAGGCAACGTTGACGCAGACGACCAGTTCCCTTTCGGGCATGGCACGCAGGCTCATGCCGTCACAGATCGGGCATCTCCCGGCGAGCCGGTGGACGGGCTCGACGTCACCGAGGGCGCGGCGCGCTTGCCGCTTCATGCGGTGGGCTTCGTCGGCGACGTGTTCGGCGAGGTCTTCGGTTGCGGCGATCCGGTCGAGCAGGCCGACCAGGCGGGTGATGCGCTCGGCGGGTGATGCGCCGGCGAGGCGTGTCTGCCCGAGGCGGTCGACGACGGCGGCTTCGAGGTCGACGACGGCGGCCTCGATGTCAGCGAGGACGTCGAGGACGCTCAACGACAAAGGGGCCCTCCCGTCGCCGAGGCTCTTCAGACCCTGGCCCATGTTTACGTGCTTGGCCTCGCGTTCGGCTACGGCCAGGGCGTCGGCGCGGGCGCGGGCTTCGTCGGTGAGGTCGTGCTGGCTCCACCGGCGGGGGGTTCCGGGGACGAGGGCGGCGCGGAGCTGCGGAAGGCTACTGCGAAGGTTGTCGAGGTCGGCGTATACGAGGTCGATGTTCAACGGACTCCCCCGGAAGTGACTGGTGTGCATGGTCCCCGGCCGCCCCGCCGTAACGGTAGGTTACGGCGGGGCTGACCTTGGGGTTTAGGAAGCGTTGGCCTGCTGGGTGGCGTTGGCGGCTATGAGGGCGGCGCGGTCAGCCTGCTCGTCGGGGACCGTGACGATGCAGCGGGCGGTGCCGCCGTCGAACAGCTCCAGGCTCTCGGGCTTGACTCCCGGGACGTCGAGCAGGATCTGCCGGACAATGCCTCGCACCAGTTCGGCGCCGCCCTCGATGGAGATCGTCACTGGGTTCCTTCCTGCGTCGTGTCGATGGTGGACGGGCCGCGGAACGCCATCTGCTTGGCTTCCTCTTCGCTGACCCGGGGGCCGAGGAAGGCGTGGACGGCGTCGGACGCGCGGTGCACTTCGTAGCGCTCGCACAACTCGGTGATCTTGAGGAACTCGTCGTCGGCGGCGTCGTCCCACGGAGCCCGCACGATCGGGATGTTGTCGGCGCTGAAGTCGTGGATCGGCATCATCACCTTGGTGATCGCGCCGTCGGTGCTCTTCATGTGAGCCAGAGCGGTGAAGCCGGACTTCTCCCCGCCCAGGAGGAACTCACCGAGCCCAGACTTCTCCATCGCGTGGGACATCAGTTCCTTCGTTGCCTCGTAGAACTCATGTCTCCATGGCGACAGGAAGGTCATGACGCGCAGGGCCGCACTGTGACTGAACAGCGGGAGGGTTCGCTCTCGATCGTGGCGCGGGCTGTAGTAGGTGAGGCCCCATACGTCTTCGCGGTCGTCGTCGTCGAGTTGCTGCTGCCACCAGTCGTGGAGACGCTTGAGATCGACCCCGGACACCCTGGCGAGATCCTCAGACCAGAACATCGTCTTGAGAGGCTCGTCGTCGTTCTGCGCCTCGAACGCGATCGTCATTTCGCCGTAGCCGAACCAATTGACCGTACGGTCGAACCCCGGGATGAGGCCGTTGTCGCCGCACAGGTCGGCCACCGCCATGGCGTAGTGGTAGTGCCCCAGTTCCATGGGGTCCCGCTCATGCAGGGTCTCGATGTAGACGGCGAAGTTCTGACCCCAGTTGCGGGTCTCGTCGTAGCACTCGGCGATCAGGGCGGCTTGGTCTTCGGTGATCGACGGCCCCTCGCCGCTCCAGGGGATGTTGGCCACCGAGAGCAGCAGGTCGACGTGACACGCCTGGTCCAGGGGGCACGTGCAGATCAGGTCGTAGCCGCGGAGATTGTCGGAGACGTCCTTGGTGTTGACGCGCGGAAGGTCTGGCCGGGCCTGGACGCCCTCGTCGCTGAACAGGTCGCGGCGGTAGAGGGCGAGGGACTCTTCGAGCGTGTGGGGCCCGAGCGGCTGCACCTTGTACGGGTTGCCCCACCGGGTGGCGCGGGTGGCGAGCTTGGAGTTCTCAGGCTTGCGCCACCCCTTGCGCTCGTGGCGGGGCGGCATCTGGATGCGCTTGGGCTGGGCGTTGGTGGGGTCGTTACTTGTCACCGGTTGCCTCCTTGAGGAGCTTCTTCAGACGCACCAGGCCGGCGAACGTGGCCATGACTTCGTGGGCGTGGTTGTTCAGGGCGTCGAACTCCGTGGCGAGGCACACCATTGCGGTGTCGATGTCGTCGAGCCGGATCTTGTCGGCGGCGATGACGTACTCCTGGCCGTCGTCCTTGATGAGCGAGAGGACGTCCCGCATCGTGATGGTCTGACCGTCGTAGGCGGCGGCGGCTCCGACGAGGGCGGTGTGTGCTTGGAGAATGTTGGCTGCGTCGGGGAACTCGTAGACGTCGCCGGTGGGGTCACCGGCCCAGTTGTCGCGGGCGTGGATCTCGGTTTCGACGATCAGGTGCTTGGCGTAGTGCTCGGCCAGGGTGGCGAGCGTGGGGTCGACCATCACGTTCCTTTCTGGTTGTGGTTACCTGAGCGCTGGCCGCCCCCGATAGGCGCGGGGGCGGCCGAAGCGTGCTTCACGCGAAGAGAGCTTCCTGGACGGGCTGAATCTCGGTCGGCGCGGTGAGTTCCCGCACCCTGGCCTCAATCTCCGCCATGCGATCCGCGCGGTAGAGAGTGCTTAGGCAGCCCTCGCAAGTCGGATCGCCGCAGGTCAGCGGCTTCCCCTTGCGGTAGGCATTCCGTGTGACGGGACAGACGAGGTCACGTTCAATCCAGCCCGGGTCGTCAGTCTGGGCGGTCCGCCACCGGCGCCAGTCCTTACGAAGCTGAGCGAGTTGACGCTTGAGCGTCTTCTCTGTGATCTTGGTCATCGGGCCTTGTCCTGTCATGGCGGTCAGCGAGCTGTTCACCGGGGATCGTGGCCGTTCACCGTGTGGGCGCGGTCGGTGATGCGGTTGAGCTGGGCGGCGTGCCGCAGTGCGCCGTTGACCAGCTCCCGCTGCCTGACGGCGTTGTTCCGCACCTCGGCCCGGTACTGGCGGTGCGCCTGGTCGAGCAGGAGCTTCAGGTTCTTGACGCGGCTGTGGAGAGCGGCCATGCCGAGAAGCCCGAAGGCGGCAGCGACGGCGAGGAGCTGTTCGAGCAGGGTCATCGGGTCCTCCGGGTGGGACGGCCGAGCATCCGCATGACGTCGGCCGGCCGGTGACCGGGACCGCCGTTCATCCAGCACTCGGGGCAGGAGTGCTCCAGGGTGGTGCTCGGCGATCGACGAGCCGTGAGCGGCGCCGGGATCTGATTCGCGCTCACTGACTCGCTCCTTCTCGGCTGGCGAGGGCACCGACGGTGAGCCCACAGCCGGGGCAAGTAGCGCTTTCGCCGGGGACACAGAGCATCTGCGATCCGCAATCGGGGCAAGCGCTCGCGGCCTTAATGTCAGCGTGGATTTCCCACTCCGCGGTGAGGTACGGCAGGAGATTGCCGATCGTGCCGAGGAGGCTCTTGATGCGGATCTGGACGCTGTGGCGAAGGTTTTCAATGCCGTTGCCCGCCTGCGCGACGCACATCGGGCACAGGTCTCCGCCGAGAGCCGCGCAGTCCCCCCGGTGGGCGCTCGGCGCACTGAGGCACCCCTTGTTGCAGGCGCCTGGAGCCCGGACGGCCGGGATGGTCTTCTCGTCGTAGTTGTAGGTGAACCTGTCTCCGCAGATGAAGCACCGCGTGTTACCGGCGCCCCACTTGGTGCTGCTCGGGTAGATGATCGCTGTTGTCATTCGCTTCTCCTTTGGTTAGGCGGCCACGAACTTGACCGTGGGCGCGGTGCTGGTGTCCGAGCCGAGGTAGCCGGGCAGGTTGAGCAGTCGCCACTCGTGCGCGACCTGGGCGGCTTCCTCAGGCGTCTTGAAGAGCCCGAGCCAGTAGCTCCGGCCGTCGACCTTCGCTTGTGCCGCCCACCGCTTACGGCGCTTGTAGACGCCCCGGTAACCGGAGACGGCGGTGGAGCGGCGGTTCGCCGCGTTCATCTGCGGCGTGGCCCACCGCAGGTTGGAGCGGCGGCAGTCGTACCGGTCGCGGTTGACGTGGTCGACGTAGAGGCCGTCGCCGCGGCGGGCTCCCATGACCCAGCGGTGCAGCAGCTCGCTCCGGCCGCCGTCCCAGAGCTGGCTGTATCCGTGACTTCCCAAAGAGATCGGCCGGCCCTTGAGGCGCTCGAAGTCGACCCGGTCCAGGAGCACCGGGACGGGCCCGGCCTTGCTCGACGCGAGCACGGTGACGACGTCTAAGTCAGTGATGAGTAGTGAGGTCATGAGTCCCCCCGGGGACGTAGGCGAACAGAGGTGGGGCGGGGGGTTGGGGACAGCTCTCCGTGTCGGACAGCGCAGGTACGGCTAGCCATGGCTGCGCTGGTGGAGGCACCGGGACTAATCGCCCCCATTGCGGAGCGCTGTATGCACGGCTGGTTTCCTACTTTCCCTGTCGGATAACTGATCCGTGTAGGGCTACCAGTGCATTTCCGCAGGTCGTGCAGGGTGTGTAGGGTTGTGAAGGGTTTTCCGAAACTCGCTATACGCGCGCACACGCATGAAGGCAACCGGGAAACCATGCACATCCCTACACGCCCTGCACTTCCGCAGGTCACGGGCTTTCTTCTCTCTCGACGGTGAGCACCAGGCCGCGGTAGACGTTTCCGGCGTTGGTGCGCACCTTGGCGAAGCCGCGCTTCTCCATGGACTTCGCGAACTCAACCTCGCTACCAGGCGTTTCAGCGCTCGCAAGACACCAACTGGTCCAAGCGGCGAACAGGTCCCTCGCCTTCTCCCTGCCGGCTTCTGTGCGATGGATGCGCTCGGAAAGGAAGCGGGCGAGGACGTCGCTGTCGTTCTGGTACTGCTTGGTGCGCGTCTTGACCACCTCGGGCGGATTCAGACCCTGTGACTGGTAGTCACCCCACCCCTGGTAAGCCCAGGAGAGAATGGTCGGCGCCGCGGCCTTGAGCCGTTCAGGCAGGTCAGAGTCGCGCTCGTGCTCGGGGATCACCACGTCGAACGGCACCACGAGGATGCGGCGCCACACGGCGGGGTCATCGCCGGAGACGACCGGCAGGTGGTTGGTCAGCATGACCAGGGTGTGCGACGGGTCGAAGGTGATGGGGTTGCGATGCATCAGGTTGGCTTCGATGGGGTCTCCACCGACCAGCCGTTTCATGGTCGCTTCTGCGAACCGGCGGCCTTTCTCGGTCTCGGAGCAGAAGGCGAGGCGGGCGCCGCGGAGCCGCATCTTGAATGCGCCGTGTCGCTCGTGTTTGCTCTCCATGAGCATCGCTGGGTCGACCTCGATGGCGTAGTCGCCGAACGCGGCCATGAGGGCGTCCCGGAAGGTGCCTTTGCCGTTCGCTCCGTCGCCGGTGAAGATCGGCATGACGTGTTCGGTGACCTTGCCGAGCATTGCGTAGCCCATGAGTCGCTGGACGAACGTGCGGACGTCGGTGTCGGGCAGGATCCGCCGGAGGAACGCGTCCCACTCGGCGTTGGGGTCGGAGTGGAGGTTGCCGCCCGCAACCTTGGTGATGAGGTGGTTGCGGTTGTTCGGGCCGCTCACGCCGGTGAGCAGGTGGACGGTGGACGTCGGTGTGTTGAAGAGGTAGGGGTCAGCGTCGAGTTGGTCGGAAGCCGTTGCCAGCGGCTTGATGCTTGCGGCGATGCGGAGCACGCCTTCGAGGCCGGAGGCGGACTCGCACTTGCCGGCGTCTTCCAGGAGTTGCTTCCTGGCGTCCTTGGAGAGCCTGCTCGCCTCGGACCGGGCTTGCTTGACGGTGTCGATGGCGCAGCGCTTGGCGCCGCCGTCCTTGTCTTCGGCCCACCTGCTGCCGTCCCAGCGGTACCAGTCCAGGCCGTGGACGAAGCGAAGGGCGTCGGCGTGCTGATGAGCGAACCGCTCGGCGATCCGGAGCTGCCCTCTGTGCTGCTCGCGGGTCTTGGCGGTGGTGGTCACCGGGCCCCCTGAAGGCGGCGGGGGTTGCGGGACCCGGCGGTGAGGCCGGAGCGGATGGTCGCGTCGACCTGGCGTTCACCGGTCCAGGCGATCAGGCCGACGGCTTCGGCTGCGGCGCGCAGCGCGGTCTCGGCGTCGAGCTGGTCGAGCACGCCTGCGCCCACGAGGGTGCCGAGGACGAAGGAGCTGCGGTTGAGCGCGTCGTTCCTGCCGCCGACCATGGCGGTGTCGAGGATGCGCTGCACCTCTCCCTCGACGGCCGCGATGACGTACCGGTCTCGGATGTGCGGAAGGCCGACCGGGCGCCCACTCGGCGCGGGCGCCGGCTTCTCCCGCAGGCGCTCGGCAACCCGAGGATGCAGCGGCGTGAGCGGCAGAGAGACGGTGTCGTTGAGCCACCGGTATGGCTGGCCGGTCCTGGGGTGTCGACTCGGCGCGGCAACGAAGTAGCCGCCGTCACCCTTGATGTCGACTCCCGGCCCGAGCCGGTGAGCCCCGGACTTGATCCATCCGCCCGGGTGGGCGAAGAGCAGGTGCCATCCGCCGGTGCCGGAGCGGGCGGCGGCAGTGCGCGGGAGCAGGCCGTCTTTGATGAGCGTGGCGGCGGTGGTGATGCCGTCCGCGCCGTGGGCATCGAGGGTGTCGATGTCGGCCACGACCAGGCCGGAGACCGCGCCCGTCCGAATGGCGACAAGACCGCCGGGGTTCCGCCGCCCCATCTCGCGGAGACGCTCAGGGTCGGCGCTGGCGCTGTAAAAACCGTGGCAGGTGAGGCATTCGCATGCCTCGCGCTGCTCGTTGGTGAGGTGGTGCTCGGTGCAGTCGTCGCAGTTCTTGAGCGGGACCTTGCTGGCGCTGAGCATGAAGCACTTGAAGCCGTGGGCCGCGTACGCGAGCATCGCGTCGATCTTGGGCGTGTCAGGGGTGATTCGGATCCCTGTCGCGTGGTTGATGGTGTGAGGAGAAGCGGCGCCGAGCCCCTCGGCGCCGATGCCGGACATCACGTGGTCCCCCCGGGGTGTTACGGATCTTGATGTGCTGGCTGGGGGTTAGGAGGTCTCGGCCATCAGGCCCAGGACCTTGAGAAGGTCGACCTTGCGCACGACGTAGCTGCCGCCGATGCGGAGCACCTGGCACGGGAACTTGTTGTACCGAGCCAGTTCGTGGGCCTTGGTGCGCCCCATGAGCAGGGCTCGGCCAGCGGTCACGAGAGGGACGGCGACGGGAAGAGCGCGGATCTCTTCCTCCGTCATGCCGACGGGGGACGCAATGGTCTGCGCCATGACTACCTCTTTCGGGGGAGGTGGGGCTCCAGCTCGCGGACGAGCACGTGGAGTTCCAGGGCCGTGGCCAGTCGGTAGAGCACGTCAACGGTGAGCTGCGACTCTCCGCGCTCGATGCGGGAGAGCTGGGCGGGGTCGACGCCCGCCCTCGCTGCGACTGATCGCAGTGAGAGGCCCAGCCGGATACGGACTGCCCGCAAGGACAGGTCCGCTGTGGACGTTCCGTCTACAGACAGATCGTCCGGCGCGTTCATCATGGAGACAGAGTGATCCTTACTCTGTCTCCATGTCAAATCGTTCGGCCGGATACGCAAGAATCTGGATGGATGATGATTGAGCGGCTACAGTGGCCACGTGGATGAGACCAAGCAGCCCCAGGCCCCGGAGCGCTACACGAGGGCGCCAAGAGAAGCCGGGAGCGACTACGGCGAGCTTCCGGGGACCCACATCACGCCAAATCGCCTGGTGGCCTACAACATGGCCTACTTCCGCAAGGCGGCAGGCCTCAAGCAGGAGGACTTGGCGGCGCGGCTGAACATGGCCCGAGGCCAGACCCTGTGGACGAACGCGTCCATCAGCGCCGCTGAACGGTCGTGGGATGGGAAGCGGGTGAGGCAGTTCGACGCCGATCTCATCCTCGGTCTGGCCACCACGCTCGGCCTGCCGATCGCAGCATTCTTCCTCCCCCCAGAGGATGACGGGATCAAGCAGCGATACCTCATGGACCTCCCGGACACGACGGGGAGGGGCAACGACTGCCTGTATATGGCCGATGTCCTCGACTACGTCATCAACACGGACGGCTTCACCTTCGAAGCCGAGGAGGACGCGGAGGAGGACGCTGACCTACCCGAGAAGACCAACGAGCAGTATCGACGCCGGCTCAACGACGCCGTCGTCTTCTATCAGCGTGACGAGCCGCGCGAAGAAGGCGAGACCACCTACGCGCAAGACGCTTGGGGCGTCCACGCCTCACAGCAGGCGACACACGATCAGATCCTGGAGAAGATCGATCGGACCCGATACCACTACGAAGCTCTTCGTCAACTCTTGGGCGATATCGGCCGCGTACAGGACGACCTCTACGAGCAGCTTGGACTGATCGGGAAAGAACGTCTCCCCGATCCAATTGCGAAGGTCGCCGTGGACAGGTTCCGCGCTGGCGAATCGGTCGAAGCAATTGCTTCCAGCCTCGAAAAGAGCACGTGGCTGATTGAGAAGGCCCTGATAGAGGCCCGGTTGGGGTACCTCCAGTATTCCCCTGAGGCTAAAGCCCACGTCTTCGTCCAGCTCGAAGATTTGGACGCTGTCATGAGGCGCAGGGATGAGGAGCTGAAGCAACGAAAAGTAGCCCAGGGGCAGGGCGAGTCATGACGGCGGGTGCTTTTAAGCGCTGCAAGTGCCGTGACAACGCGAGTCGAGAACTCGGCGCAAAATGCCCGAAGTTGCGGCGCAAAGACGGGTCGTGGAACCCCAACCACGGATCTTGGTACGGCAAGAAGGAGTACACCCCCGGCGCAGACGGCGCCCGGGTCCGCCTGGCCGTCGGCGGGTTCCGTACCGAGGCCGACCTGTCCGACTTCTTCGAGTCCGCTGACCGGCTCATGGACGTCCCCGACGCCGGCCCGGACGGTCACGAGGCGCGGCTGGAGATCCTCGGCCTGATCCGCCAGGCCCGGAAGACCGGCGCCGACCTCCCAGACTGCGACGAGCTGCGGCGCAAGTACCGGGCGGGGCAGACGTTCCACGCGGTGACGTTCGGGGAGTTCTGGGCACGGTGGATCGCGCGGCGGCGGAAGTCGGCGGACATCCGCAAGACCACGATCCGGGCGTACGAGTCCCACCACCGCGTCCACCTGCACGTCCTGGACCCGGTGCGGATGGACCGCCTGCGCGTCTCCGTCGTCCAGGAGATGTTCGACGGGGTCGACGCCAAGAATGAGGCGCTCCTCCAAGCCCGCGCCTCCGAGGACCCGGCCGTGCGCGCCTCGGTAAAGGGTCAGCGGATCACAGGCCCGGCGACCAAGCAGCGGATCCGGGCCACGCTGCGCTCCGCGCTGAGCGACGCCCAGCGCGAGAACCTCGTAACGGACAACGTGGCGAAGCTGGTCAAGCTGGAAGCGGGGAAGCGGCCGAAAGGGCTGGTGTGGACCAAGGCCCGTGTGGAGGCATGGTCAGCGCAGTTCCAGCAGAGACTCGAAGCGGTGCGCGCGGCCGGTGGCGGCAAGACGTCGAGCGCCTTCAACGTGTGGGAGTCGACGCCCCGGCCGAGTCCGGTCATGGTGTGGACGCCGGCGCAGCTCGGGGTGTTCCTCGACCAGGCGACCGGTCACCACCTTTACCCCCTGTTCCACCTGGTGGCGTTCCGCGGCCTGCGTCGGGGTGAGTCCTGCGGTGTCCGATGGGTCGACCTTGACTTGGACGAGGGCACGCTCGCGGTCTCCAAGCAGCTCGTGCAGGTGGGTTGGGAGTTCGAGGAGGGGGAGCCGAAGACCGGCTCCAGCGACGCGACGATCGCCCTCGACAAGGCGTCGGTGGCGGTGCTGAGGGCGCACCGGGCGCGGCAGAACGAGGAACGCCTCGCATGGGGCCAGGCGTGGCAGGACACTGGACGAGTGTTCACCAGAGAGGACGGCACCGAGCTGCACCCGGCTTCGATCAGCGAGATGTTCGCCCGGCTCGCTTACGCGGCTGGCCTGCCGCCGATTCGGCTGCATGACCTTCGGCATGGTGCGGCCACGATGGGCCTGTCCGCCGGCGTCGAGATGGCGGCCGTGAAGGCGATGCTTCGCCACTCCTCGATCACGATCACGACCGACACCTATACCGCGATCATGCCCGAGGTGGCTCACGAGGCGGCCGAAGCCATCGCCGCTCTGGTGCCTCGGAAGGTCGCCGTGGGGGAGGCGTCCGAGACTGCCGGTCCCCCTTCGGTCCCCCCGGTCGTGGTCCCCATCCCTACGGATTCCGGGGCCGCCATGAAAGACCAGGTCAGCGGGAGGTCTGAGGGTGGGCCGCCAGGGATTCGAACCCTGAACCTACGGATTAAAAGTCCGCAGCTCTGCCATTGAGCTAGCGGCCCGGCTCGATTGCAGGGTACTGAGCGTACCGCGCCTGGGGCGAACGGCTTCCCGTATGGGAGGGGTCTTGGGGGCTGGAGTCGGGCAAGGGGGGCTCTGGTGGTGGGTGGGGTCGCCGGGCGGGGGGAGGGCGCCAGGGTTGGGGGCTCTTGGGGTTCAGGGCGGTGCCAGGGTCGGGCCAGGGGGAATCCCGATGTGCTAAGGGGAGGGCTGCGGGCAGTCTTGAGACATGAACGAGATGAACACCTTCGGGTACAAGCCGGGCAAGGAACTCCGCCGCACCAGGCACGGGAAGATCGTCGCCGGTGTGTGCTCCGGCGCCGGGGAGTTCCTCGGCGTCGACGCCAACATCCTGCGGCTGGCGCTCGGCGTCGCCACCTTCTTCGGAGGGCTGGGAGTCGGCATCTACGCCGTCGCGTGGCTGCTCATCCCGCAGGAGGGGAAGATCACCTCGATCGTCCAGGATCTGATCGAGAAGCAGAAGACCGGCGAAGGGACCGCCTGGCAGCAGGCTTCCGAGCACTGGCAGAAGGCCTCCAGCTCCTGGCAGCAGCCCTCCAAGGCGCCGAACCCGCCCTCCTACGCCGACCAGCCGCCGTACGCCGACGCTCCGACCTACGGCGCCCCGACCTACAACGACCCGACCTCCACGCCCCAGGACCGGCCGCAGCCGCCGGTGGACGAGCCGCCCGCGAAGGCGTGACTCAGGTCACCTGGGCACGGACCCTGGTGATTATCTCGGCACGAGACTCGGCCCAGAGCACGGCCAGTAACGCGGCCACGGACAGCCCTGACGCTCCGGCGAGGGCGACCACCGGCTCTGGGCCGAGCACCTGTGCGGCGGCCCCTCCGATGAGGATGCCGATGCCCTGGGCGCCGAGCAGGCCCGACTGGACGAGCCCGAAGGCCTGGCCGCGCCGGTTGGCCGGCACACACTGCACGAACGCGGCGTTGGCCGCGAGCTGGTAGGCCCCGCCGATGCCGGCGAGCGTCCACAGCGCCAGGACGACGGCCACCGGCGGGCGCATGGCGCAGCCGATGAGCGGGGCGCAGCTCAGCATCGCCATCCAGCCCATGGCGCGCAGCCGCCGCGTAGGCGACACGAACCGGGCGAACACGAACGCGCCGACCACCGTCCCCGTCGGCATCGCGGCCATGAGCAGGCCCGTGATGACGGTGATCGTGCGGGGGTCGTCGCTGAACGTCGCGGCGTACGGCACGGCGATGCCCTCGGGAAGCACGTAGAAGCCGCAGAGCCAGGCGAACAGCACCAGAGTGCGCAGCCGCCGGTCGCCGAAGACGAGCTTCGCCCCCGCCTTGGTCATGCTCCACATGGACGCGGGGACGCCGTCCTCGAGCTCGGGCGCGGGACGACGGCGCACACCCACTGCCAAGATCAGCGCGGACGCCAGGAAGGTCACGGCGTCGAGCGCGAGGCCACGGTGGGGGCCGATCGTGGCGATCATCCCGGCGCCGACGGCGAAGCCGAGCATCTGCGCGGCCTGGTTGGTCATGTTCTGCAGGCCCGAGCCCGCGACGTACCGGTCTCCCTCAAGGATCTCCGGCAGCAGGGCGGCCCGCGCGGCGGTGAACGGCGAGCTGAGCAGCACCACGAGGAAGACCAGGGCGCACAGGACGGGGAACGGCATTCCGGGCAGGGCCATCAGGCCGACCAGCACGGCCCGTGCGACGTCGCACACGATCATGACCCGGCGGCGCGGGTAGCGGTCGGCCAGCCCCGCGAGCAGCGGCCCGCCGAGGATCGGCGGCAGGTAGGTCAGCGCGTAGACGGCGGCGGTGGCGAGCGGCGAGCCCGTCCGGTCGTAGACCAGCAGGGCGAGCGCGACCTGGGCGAGTTGGTCGCCGAGCAGGGAGAGGCACTGACCGGCCCACAGCGCGCGAAACTCGCCGATCGCGATGACCTCGCCGTAGGTCGCTCGGCTTTCGGGCGAGCGGCGGTGCCGCCCGGGCAGCCGGCCTGGCCTTGTGGCCGCCATATGTCTCCGCTTGGCTCGCTGGGCCGTACCTGACACACCGTGTTCAGTATGTCACCTACGGTGCCCGAGCCGCCCGTCGTTACGCAAGAGCAGGCCAGCCGAACGGCCCGCCGCTTGCCCTCTTTCAGGTGCTATGTACCGAACGGCGATGCCTGGTGGGCGGGTACGTCACCAGCCGAGCTCATGCAAACGATCATCGTCGATGCCGAAATGGTGCGCTATCTCGTGGACGACGGTGATCTGTACCTCCTCCACCACCTCTTCCTCGGTTTGGCACATCTCGCAGATGGGGTTGCGGTAGATCTCGATCCGGTCCGGAAGGACGCCCGAGTACCACTCCCCCCGCTCGGTCAGTGGAATGCCGGTGTAGAGCCCGAGCAGCCCCGGTTCGGGGGGATCGTCCACCACGACCATGACCATGTTGTCCATGACCCGCGCGAGTTCGGGCGGGATGGTGTCCAACGCCTCGGCCACAAGTTGCTCGAACTTCTCCCGCGAAACTTCGATCACACCGTCAATCGTGTCACCGCGGAGAGAGGGTGTGGTAGTTCGTCCCCCTGCATCGGCTTATGGAAGGGTGCTTAGCCGCTGGCCAGACGATTCTTGACCGTTCTGTGAACGGCGGTTGACTCGTGGCCGCTATGAGATGTGCGGCGTTTTCGGGTAGGCAAGTCGCGATGAACTTCATGCGCTGGAGGCAGGCCGCCTCGCGGCTGAGCGAGCGGCGAGCCGTAAACCGGACGGCGACCGTCCTGATCATCGGGATCGTCGCCCTCGCCGGAGCCTGGTTAGGCATCGCCATGGGAGCCAGGGTCAGTACGGCGGTCGGTCCCGCCGAGATAGGGATGAGCCTCCAACCCTCCTGGGGCGGGCAGACCGTCCTCGACGTCCGCCCGCTCGGCACGTTGCGGTTCGACTCCCACCACGGACCGGTACAGCTCGGCCTGAGCCTCGACGGCATCAGGGCCGACGTCGCCCAGCAGCTCCTGGAGAGCCCCCGATGGGCCGAGACCCTTCCCGGCCTCATCGAGGCCGACCTCATGCTGGGACTGCGCGAGCTGCTCGTCAGGGCCGTGCTCTTCGGGACCGCCGGCGGCTTCCTCGTCGGGCTGGTCGTCTTCCGCCGGCTGCGGCGCGCGGTGTGGACGAGCCTTGGCAGCCTCGGCGCGGTGGCGGTCGCCGTCGTCCTGGCGGTGACGACCTTCAACCCCGCCTCCGTCGCCGAACCCCGCTACACCGGCCTGCTCACCGGCGTGCCGTCGCTGATCGGCAGCGCCGAGTCGATCGTCACGCGCTTCACGGAGTACCGAGGGCAGCTCGCCAAGCTGGTCACCAACGTCTCGCAGCTCTACCACGCCGGCACCACGCTGCCGGTGTACGAACCCGACCCGAACACGCTGCGGGTGCTGCACGTCTCGGACATCCACCTCAACCCGGTGGCCTGGAACATGATCCGCTCGCTGCGCGACCAGTTCAACATCAACGTCGTTCTGGACACCGGGGACATCGCCGACCACGGCACCAAGGCCGAGAACAAGTTCGTGGAGGAGATCGGCAAGCTCGGCGTGCCCTACGTCTACGTCCGGGGCAACCACGACTCCGACGCCACGCAGGACGCCATCGCCGAGCAGAAGAACGCCGTCGTCCTGGACGGCGAGGCGAAGACCGTCGAGGGCCTGCGCATCTACGGGGTCGGGGACCCCAGGTTCACGCCCGACAAGTCGGTGGAGGTCAAGTCCGACGACGCCTCGCTGGAGAGCCTCGGCCGCTCGCACGCCAGGAACCTGACGCCCGCCCCCCTCACCGCGAAGGCGTCCGCGTCCGAGCGCGCGGGATCTCCCAGCCCCAAGCCCTCCGGCCCGGCGACCAAGCCCGCGAGCACCAAGGGCAAGGACGCCAAGAAGATCGACGTCGACGTGGTCGCCGTTCACGACCCGACGATCGGACGGGCCTTCGCCGGCGCGGTGTCGCTGGTGCTCACCGGCCACGTCCACGAACGGTCGACGGAGATGCTCAGCTCGCGGACCCGCCTGATGATCCAGGGTTCGACCGGCGGCGCCGGCCTGCGCGGCCTGGAGCACGACGAGCCGACCCCCATCCAGGCCTCGGTGCTGTACTTCGACAGGAAGACCCACCGCCTCCAGGCCTGGGACGACGTGACGCTCGGCGGTCTGGGCGAGCAATGGGTACAGATCCAGCGTCACGTGGAGACCGACCCTGGCCGTACAATTTCCCCGGAGCCGCTTTCGTCCCCGTCGCCAACGGGAGAAGAGGGCGCAACCGCGACGCCCGCCAGGGGCTGACCGCTTTGGCATCGGGGGCTGACGTCCCCTATGCTTCAGAGGTCTCCGACGGAAGGCGTCACGGAACCAGGGCGAGAGTCCTGAGCCCCCATCGTCTAGTGGCCTAGGACACCGCCCTTTCAAGGCGGCGGCACGGGTTCGAATCCCGTTGGGGGCACGCGCGAGCCGATGCCACACGGCAAGCCGGGAGGTCAAAGATCTCCGGAGAGCTGGTAGGCTAAGCGAGCGCAAAGGGCCGGGGAACACCACCTCAGCCAAGCAAGGTCCTGTAGAGCAGTTTGGAGTGCTCGCCACCCTGTCAAGGTGGAGGTCGCGGGTTCAAGTCCCGTCAGGACCGCATAGGTCGGTGTCATCTCACCGCCAAGGTCAGGTAGCTCAGTCGGTACGAGCGTCCGCCTGAAAAGCGGAAGGTCGGCGGTTCGACCCCGCCCCTGACCACAGCAACTGAGCAGCAAACGCCCCGAGTCGATTACGGCCCGGGGCTTTTTGATGTCCAATGACAGCAACGTCCCAGCGGGATGTGGGTTAGCTTCTCTCGAAGTTTGTGATGCCCCAAACGAGGAGCACTCGGTGATGTGGGTAAGCGGTAGCGCTTACCCGAGGTCATGGACCGAATCGACTGGGTGCCGCGGAGTGAGTTCAGCACTGTGAGCGAGGCGGTTGACAGTGCAGGGGCACTGAGATCTCAAGCCCGTGTGCGAGTTCGGGTAAGCGGTGACGCTTACCCCTGATCCGGGACCAGGACGACTCGCTCGCCGCGAGGCCGAACTGGCCCGGGGGTTGCCCGTTCAATCTCACTTGTAAAGTGAGATCACCGTCGCGATCACGGTAGCCAACCCTGCGAGCAGAGTGACCATCGCTGTGACAGCATCAAGATCCGGCAACCACCGTGTCCACACATTGTGGGGTTTCTTCCGATGGCGAGCCATCGACACCTCCTCACTCCCGTCATCCTTCAGGTGACGGAACATCCAGACACCTGCGAGTGACGAAGAGGAAGCGGTTCCCACTTTGTGTGCACTTGGCCTCATCGTAAATGGGTCGGCTTTCATCTGGCGTCACATCAGCGACTTCTATTGACAGTTGCCTTGAGAACGACAAGACGCCCCGGCCAAAGCCGAGGCGTCGGAGTAGGGCTCCTGTTCTATGCGAGCGCGTCGCCGAGTTTGCCGAGGGCGTTGCGCTTGTCGTCGAGGGAGACGTGGGCGTAGATGGTCATGGTCACTTCGATGTCGCTGTGGCCGACGATGTCTCGGACGACCTGGGGCGGGACGCCGAGGTTAAGCGGCAGGGTCACGCAGGTGTGGCGGAGATCGTGAAAGCGCATGTCCCCGAGGCCGGCGGCCTTGCGGATGGCTCCCCAGCTTCGGCGGAGGTTGTCCGGCTCCATGGGCGTTCCGCGCGGGGATGGGAAGACCAGGCCGTGTTCCTCCCAGTCGTTCCAGCGGTCGGAGCGTTCTGCTGCTTGCGGTGTGGTCGGAGCGCTTCGACGCAGATGGAGGGGAGCGGGACGGTTCGTTCGGAGTCGTTGGTCTTGGGCCGGACGAACTGGAGACGGCCCTCGACACGCTGAAGGGTCTGGATCACTTCGAGTTTCGCGCCGTCGAGGTCGATGTCCACCCAAGCGCGGAGACCGCGCCTGCGCCGAACAAGGTGGCCAGTAGCCAGGCGGAGGGAAGTGAGCGCGGACGCGACGGCGACGACCTCGCCCTCGGTGCCGAAGAACGCGTTGACCTCGCCGATCTCGGCACCGGTGAGCGGCAGACCGGCGGGCACCATGATCGCGTTGGCGAGACGATCGTGATGGCGAAGCCGAGGGCGGCGATGCCGGTGATTCGAGAGAAGTGCATGACTGACTCCGTATTCACGTTTGACGTGGTAGGGACGAGTGCATGCCCTGAATTGCCACATGTCGGGACAACGGGCTGTGGTGCTGGCAGCCGCCGCGCGCTGATCAGGCGGTGCCTGCCGCGCAGACCAGGACGAAACCGATCAGCAGCAGCCAGGAGCGCACGCCCTGGAAGAACTCCCAGCGGCGGCGGGTCCGTTCCCATCCGGCGGGCGGGTTCGCCGGATCCCAGCGTCCGGTGGCGATGTTGATCGGGACGTTGACGGCGACGGTGAACCCCACCGCGACGGCGAACGCGACCACCGCGGACCAGGCGAGCCACCCGGGCCCGCTGCCCTCGATCGCGACGGCTACCGCGAGCACCACGCACAGCGTCATCCCGACCGGCATGACCCGCCCGAACGTCTTGAGCAGGCCCTTCTCGACGGCGATGCGTTCGGTGCCGGGCAAGTTGCGCAACACCGGATGGACGAAGGCATAGGAGCCGAACTCGGAACAGGCGACGAAACCGGTGACGGCCAGCGTGACGAAGACGAGCAGGTTCACGGCGACTCCGCGGGTAGTGGCCCGGGCGACGACGCGGTCCGCACAGCGGTCAACGCCGTGTCGATCAGCGCATCGGGCTCGGGCCAGGGCATGTCGGGTTTGGTGATGCGCAGGTCGATGGCGCCGTGCAGGGAAGCCCACAGCTCGGTGGCCAGTACGAACGCCGCATCGCGGCGGGCGGGCGACAGGCACGCGCCGACGGCGTCGACCAGCACCTTGTAGGAGGCCGCGCCGGGATGCGCAGCGCCGGGTTCGAGCCCCAGCCCGGCCGGGCCCGCGTTCATGGCGCTGAACAGCACCCGGTAATGCCCCGGCTGCTCCAGACCGCTCCGGACGTACGCCCTGGCGATCGCCTCGAGCCGCGCGACGGGGTCGCCGGCAGCGGACACGGCGGCGCTTTCGAGCTGCTCGGTGAACTCGGCGAACCGCTCGGCGATGACAACACGCAGCAACGCCTCCTTGTCCGGGAAGTGCCGGTAGACCGAAGGTGCGGTGACACCTGCGGCGGCGGCGACGGCCCGCATGGTGAGCGCGTCGGCGTCGCCGAGCTGCGCCAGCAGGTCGGCGGCCACCCGGACCACCACTTCACGCAGCTCGTGCCCGGTGCCACGGCGCCTGCGGTGCGTTGCGGTCATGGGGTGACGGCCTCGTCGTCCAGCAGCACACGGACCAGAACCCGGCCGCTCGCGATAGCCGCGTGTACGTCCGCGATGTCCGGGGTGCCGTCCGCGCCGACCCGGACCCGCGCCCAGCGGCCGTACGCGTGGTGGTCACGCACGAGTGCGGTGAGCGCCTCGGCCACAACAGCGGGCTCGCGCACCGCCTCGGCCACCGCCGCGACCCGGCGGCCCCGCAGCCGCAGCTCCACCGGCCCCCCACCGTCGAAGTTGCGCCACCACCCCCCCTTCGTGGTGATCAGCAGCTCGCGGTCACGCTGGAGGTAGTTGACGGGGGTGACGTAGCGGACGCCGCTGCGGCGCCCGGTGAAGCTCAGCAGGAGACTCCTCCGGCTCATCACCGGGTGCAGCGGCGAGGACAGGATCGCGGCCGGGATCCAGTTGCGCAGCGATGGGGTGGCCATCAGACGACACCGCCGGGGCGCGGCACACCCAGCCGCCGCCCCATCTCGTCGGCCAGCGCTTGCAACGCCGCGAGCGGCCGGACGAACACCGTGAGATCCGAGATCCGCTCGTCCCGGTCCTGGCGCGCGACGAGCAGCCCGTCGGCCCGGCCGGGGTGGCCCGCGACCTGGGCGCTGAACATCAGAACCGAGGTGTCGCCGACGCCGCCGATGGTCGCCGACACCTCGATGTCGTGCAGCACCCCGTCGAGCACAGCCTCGATGACGTGAGACGCGGCACCGACCCCCTCGATCGGCTCGTCGTGCACCGCGACCCGCAAGGTGACGTCCTCGGCCAGCACCACGGACACGGCAGTGGCGTCCTCCGCGGCGAGCGCCCGTCCCAGCTGATCCAGCACTGCTCCCCCTCCAAGTAGGTTAACGATCGTTATAGTAACGCACGTTAGCATACTTCTGCAGTGCGGGCCCGTGGCTGAGTCGGCCACGGCCCTCAACCAGGGCAAGTGCCTGCGTCACCGAATCATCGTCAAGATCGCGTTCCTAGCGTCAAAACACGGTCCGATCCTCCCCGGAGGCCGGTAGGTCGGTGGTGCGCTGCACCGTGCGCGGGCCTTCGTCCAGGTCGATGGTGAGCGTGCTGTGACTGACGTGCACGGTGACGACTTGGCCGGCACGCAGGCGACGGAGCGAGACGCTCTGGCGGGCGACCACGATCACCCCGCAGGACCGCCATTCACGCGGATCGCCGTCTACGAGTGGATCTGGGCACTCTACCTGCGCCGTGATCATGACCGGCCAAGCCTCGATCCCACCTTTCAAGGCATGATCAGTAATGCGCCCGGAGGACCGCCCAGCGCAGGTGGAACACCGCTCCACCGGACCGGTCGAGGACTTTACGTGCTGGCCAGCCCGCCCGGAAACAGCAACAAGGCCAGACGGTGATGCAACGGTCGCTGAGCTGTCTTCCGGCTACTGACCAGGCACGGCGCCCGCGAGCTCGTAATGTCCTGTCGATTCCGTCGCCGTCACGCCGATGCGGACGTCCTCCTCCGCGGCCGACCGCGTGTTCATGCCGCCTTAACGGTGCGGAAGTCCTCGTTGGCTGTGTTCCTGCAGGGTCGTTAGCTGATCCTCTGCACGGTGGCACCCCGTCGGATGGCGCGGGGGATCTCGGCGACGGAGTCCACGATGTCGATCAGGTGGGCGATGCTCTCGGCTGGAGCAGTGGAGCTGACGTCGACGGTGTAGGTGATCCCGGTTGACTGCCAGCTCTCGATATCGAAGCCGCCGGCTGCGGAGACGCGCACTCCCAGGAGTTCAATTCCCAGTGCGGCGGCCTCCCGGTAAAGGTCGTTGAGGACGCATCCCGCCGCCGCGAGATGAAGGAGATGTCCTCCGGTGAAGTCAGCCCTGACGCTCACGCCCTCGGGCGTCCATCGATGAGGGAAATGCACCGTGTGCTCGTCCGTCACCTTCAGCGATCCTGCGCTCACGATCACGTTGAAACGATCATCCACGATTCAGCTCCCGGCACCTCAGGCGTACGGACGTGACGACAATGTTCGTCCTACACGTCACAACCGCCAACCGGCAACACAGCCCTCTCCCACACGCGTCCGTTGTCCGGGGGAGGCGGTGGTCGGAGGCGGCGGAGGCTATGGACGCCTGTCTGTCAGGGGGAGGCGGAGGACGAAGCGGGCGCCGCGCGGGGAGTCTTCGATGGTGAGGGTGCCGTTGTGGGCCTGGGCGATGTCGCGGGAGATGGCCAGGCCCAGCCCGCTGCCTCCCGGTTCTCTGCGTCGGCCCTCGTCCAGGCGGACGAAGCGCTTGAAGACGCACTCTCGGTCCTGCGGCGCGATTCCAGCACCGTCGTCGCACACGGTGATGACGGCCGAGCCCTTCGCCCGTCCCACGGTGACCTCGACCTGTGTGTCCGCGTGTCGCCGGGCGTTGACCAAGAGGTTGTCGACGACTCGGATCAGCTGAATCCGGTTGCCCAGAACGTGCACATCCCGGTCAGCGTCGACGTGGAGCGGCACGCCACCCGCCATGGCCGCCACCTCCTTCGACACCAGCGCGCCGACGTCGATCGGCTCGTACGCGGCCGGCTCTCCGGCATGGAGCCGAGCCAACACCAGCAGGTCGTCGACGATCGTCTCCAGCCGATCGGTGACGGCAAGCGCTTTCCTGATGGTCTCGTGCGGGTCTATGTCGGCGGGGTAGAGCACCGCCTCCTCGAGCTGGGCGCGGAGACCGGTGAGCGGCGTTCTGAGCTCGTGAGAGGCGGAGGAGGCGAACCGGCGTTGCTCCTCGAACATGTTCGCGTTGTCCACGGCGAGCCCGGCTCGGCTGGCGATGTCGCCGATGAGGGATAGATCGGTTGAGTCGTACACGAGGGAGGTCTCGTAACGGGCCAGGGTGAGCGCACCCAGCACCCGGCGCGGCGTACGCAGCGGCGCGACGATGACCGAATGGGCACCCAACGCTGCGAACGGCCGCCGCCGCTCGACGCTGTACTCCTCATGATCGTATTGCTCGGCCACATCCTCAGGGCCGAGCAACACCGCGGGGCCACCGCGCAGCACCCGTGCCATCGGCGCCTGGGAGGTCTCCGAAAACGCCGGAAGCGGACCCTCCCACTGCTTGTACTCGACACCGTTCCGGCCTTGCTTGACCACGACCACCACCCTGTACACCCCCTCGCCGCTGGGGCCGAGCAGATCGATCATCGCCCAGTCGGCCAGCCGGGGCACCACCAGACGAGACAGCCGCCGCAGCGCCTCATCCACCCTCAGGGCGGAGGCCAGCACGGTGCTGGTCTCCGCCATCAGCGACAATCGATCGGTCAGCTTCTCCAGTGCCGTGAGGGCGGCCGCCTGCTCGTGTTCCACGGCCTTGTGCTGCGACAGGTCGTAGAACAGGACCACATTGCCCATCTGTCCCCCGCCCAACGGGAGCGGAGCCGACATCACGCCCAGCGGGATCAGGCCTCCGGACCCGCGAGTGAACCACGCCTCCTCGCTGCGGACGTACATCCCCTCGGCGAACCCGGCCAGGATCTGGCAGTCCTCCCGGGCGATCGGGCTACCGTCGGCGTTGCGGTGCAGCAGGTCGTGGGGCTCGGCCCCGATCAAGTGCCGCGCGGGACGATCGAGCAGTATCTCGGCATACGGATTGACCAGGAGGATCTTCCCCGTATGGCCGACCACGTACATCCCCACGCGCAGATCCTGGAACAGGGCTCTGGAGAGTTCCGCGCTGAACCCATATCTCGCCCAGTCGTCGCTGGTTGCCACGGCGGTCCCCCCTTTACCCACCACCTGTCCAACCCGCCGAAACGGTGAACAAACCCTAAGGGTATGTATCTTGCGGGAAACTGCCGTATGCGCCGGGGAGATCCTTCGTAGATCGTTCTCGACCTTGGGGGACGTCCCCTTACACGGAGTCGTCTGGCACACGTTGCCCCTGCTGATTCGGCCAGGGCGACGCTTGCCATGAGACGGATTCACGCTTGCTGCTCGGTCTTGATGATGAGCGTGTAATCAACGCCTGTGTGGAAGTCGCCGGAGGATCCGCGAATGGTCAGTGTGTGACGGCCGGGCCGCAGTGGCTGGAGACGTACCCAGATGCCGCAAGCGTAGGAGGTTGCCGTTCCCTCCTCGCCTGTCAGAGGGTTGCCCACCACCCCGGTCACGGCAACGTCGTTCTCTTCCATCCGTTCAGGCGTGACCGCCTTACCGTCGAGGGTGGCTCCGCCTTCGGCGGTGGCCATGAACTCCTTGCACACCGCCTCGGATCCGACCCGATTCACCAGGGGGAACACCAGCATCCGCCCTGCGGGAACCTCGCACGTCCGCTGTGAGGTGCCGCCGAAGGTTCCGGCGAGGAACCACACGTCCTCTGGCTGGTTCCGGTCGCAGAACTTCCCGGTCGGGTCCGTCACGGGGTTGGTGCTCTCGCCTTCCGAGGCCGCCCAGGTCCACCAGCGTCCTTGGATCGCCTCCGCCGACGAGCCGGCCGGCTTCGGAGAGGCATTTCTGCCCGTTCCCTCCGCGCTGCTCTCTTGAGCCCCCGCGCAGCCAGTGAGGAGGCCGACGGCCAGCAGAAGCGGTGTAGCGAATCTGGAAGGCATTCGGGAATCATAGGACCGACGAGTATCCGCCCTCCCGTATGGACCAGAAAGATGTCAGTGACGACAGGGGTCGTGACGATCGCTGACTTCGCCGCCGTACGGAATAAGAGTGATCGGCTGTCCCGCAGACTGGGCGATTCCTGCTGCGCCCGATCCAGACGCAGTGGCCTTGATGTAACTTGCGACACCAAGGCCGTGCTTGTGGGACCGCAACAGCTCTTTTCTCTACCGCGGACGCCTATCGGCGGATGGTTCCCTCCGGGCTCAAGACGGACGGCTCCCCGGCCAAGGTCAGCGGATACTGCGGCAAAGGGTGGTGCCTGCCCGAGGGCGAGGAGCCGTCGGAGAACCCAAACAGGCTGGGGACCCTGACCCTGCGCAAGACCGACCAGGGCTGGCTGATCCACGACGACCTCGGCAGCAGGAGCCACTCTTCCCGCGGCGGGTGAGCCGACGCGATCGCCTTCGAGCCGACGCGATCGCCTTCGGAACGCGTGGCCGCCTCTCGCAGCCCTGTCGTGAGGCAAGCTGAGGGCGTGAGTGTCCCTGTACCTTCGGACGACGTCGGAGCACCGCGGGCGCAGGTCGGGCCGAATCCGCAGCACCTGCTGACGACCTTGCTGGGTGAGTACCTCGACTCCTCGGACGCCGACCTTCCGTCGATGGCGGTGGTCGCGATGCTCGGGGAGTTCGGCATCAGCGAGCCCAGTGCGCGGGCCGCGTTGTCCCGGCTGACCAAGCGTGGCCTGATCGCCGTGCGGGGGTCCGGACGGCCGCCGGTGTACCACCTCACGCCTCAGGCGATCGCCCGGCATCGTTCCCGCATGGACCATTTCCTGAGCTTCGGCGCCCGCCCGCCGCGGTGGACCGGCGACTGGGTGACCGTCTCCTTCTCGATCCCCCAGTCCGGCCAGGCCCCGCGGCACGCGGTCCGCAAGGCTCTGGGGGCGCTGGGTTTCGCGCGGCTGTACGACAGCGTGTGGATCAGGCCCGGCTCGGGCTCCGGTCCGGTGACCCAGGCGCTGCACGACATCCTGGACGACGTCGACGGTGGCCGATGGTCGGTGATGCACACCCGGTTCCACGAGGAGGCCGGCCCGCACGGTCCGGCAGCCGCCTACGACCTGGCCGGCCTCGCCTCGGCGTACGAGGCTTTCATCGCGCGGTACTCGGACCTGCGGGTGGCCGTCCGTGACCGGGAGGTCGACGCGCCCCGGGCGCTGGTGGCCCGGACCTCGGTCATGGACTCCTGGCGGAAGTTCCCAGACGTCGACCCGAACCTGCCCGACCACCTCCTGCCGGCACCGTGGCCTCGCCAGGCTGCCAGGGACCTCATGCTGGAGATCCATTCCGCTCTCGGCTCGCTCGCCGAGGCGCGGCTCATCCAGGTCGCGACACCGTACTGGCCGGACGCCGCTTCCTGGATCACCCACTTCCAGGCGTCGGAGAACTCCGTGTCGGTCCCGGCCGGCGGGAAAGGCTGAAGAAACTTTCACCCACGAGGACGACGGCCCGGCCGCCTGGGTTCGCTTCGTGACCGCCGTGGCGCGTCAGGTTCTCGACCGGCCGCCGTCCGCCGAGAGCCACCGGCGTGTCCGGCCGAGTGGGGCATTGTGACCTGCGCCGGAGCCGTCCGTACCGGCCCGTCCTCCCGGCGCCGGGCAGGGGTCCGGTGGCGCCGTCCCGAAGGTTCACGCCCGCGCCCGGACCCCGGCGCGTCAGGGCCGTTTCCGGTCGGCGCGCACACCGCTTAACCGGCCGAGTTGCGATTGCTTGACACTTTTTATCACCGCAGTGATAGTAACTGCACGTTGCTCTCATCGGCTCGCGCTGACTGACACGAGCGCAGCTCGCAGTCGATGGGCCGCCATGTCGATCCCCACATTCGGCCGGCGCCGACCGGCCGCGGTGGGAGTGGTTGTGCCGTTGCCGGGCTCCGTCGGCGTGCGCCGCGTATGCGATTTCCGACACAGAGCGCCGTCGTGACACCTTCGGAGGGCGAAATGAGAAAACGCTCGATCCTCAACGCGGTACTGGCGGTCGCGATCGCCCCGGTCTGCGCTGGAATTCTGGCGCTCACCACGACGCCCACCGCCGCCGCGGTCGGCGGCTCGGGCCCCTACCCGGCCGACTACGAGACCTCCGCCAGCCTGCCCAATCACACCATCTACCGGCCCGGAACCCTCCCGTCCGAGAAACTCCCCATCTACGTATGGGGCAACGGGGGCTGCTCCGCCAACGGGACGTCGCAGCTGAACTTCCTCCGCGAGATCGCCTCGCACGGGTTCCTGGTCATCGCCAGCGGCAGCCCGAACGGCTCCGGCTCGACGACGTCCCAGATGCTCACCCAGTCCATCGACTGGGCGGTCGCGGAGAACAGCCGCCAGGGCAGCATCTTCTACGGCAGACTCGACACCGGCAAGATCGCCGCTGGGGGCTTCTCCTGCGGGGGGCTGGAGGCCTATGCCGTCTCCAACGACGCGCGTCTCAGCACGACCACCATCTTCAGCAGCGGGTTGCTGAACGACGCCGACGACTACCAGCTCCGCCGGCTGACGAAGCCGATCGCCTACTTCATCGGTGGGACCAGTGACATCGCCTACCCGAACGCCATCGACGACTGGGGCAAGCTGCCGGCCGGGCTGCCCGCGTTCATGGGCAACCTGAACGTCGGCCACGGCGGCACCTACGGCCAGACCAACGGCGGCGAGTTCGGCCGCGTTGCGGTGCTGTGGCTCAAGTGGCGGCTGAAGGGCGACGCGACGGCCGGCGCCGCCTTCGTCGGCCCCAACTGCGGCCTGTGCAACACCCAGTGGCAGGTCCAGCAGAAGAACCTCACGCTCGACGGCACCCCGTCCCCGACCCCCACTCCGTCACCCACCGGCAGTCCGTCGCCGTCCCCGTCCCCCTCCCCGTCACCCACCAGCGGGCCCGGGGGCTGCTCGGCGACCTACTCGGTGCAGAGCCAGTGGGCCGGCGGGTTCGTCGCCGCGATCAACGTCACCGCGGGCGGCTCCGCGATCAACGGCTGGAGGCTCGCCCTCACCCTGCCCGCCGGCGCCACGATCACTTCCATGTGGAGCGGCGTCAACTCCGGCACCACCGGCACCGTGACCGTCACCAACGTGAACTACAACGGGCGGCTGTCGGCCGGACAGAGCACCAGCCTCGGTTTCCAGGCCAACGGAACCGGCGCCGGAGCCACCGTCACCTGCACAGCCGGCTGACCCCGACTCACCTGGGGCAGGGCGCCACAGCGGCGGGCCGGGAGCGAGGTCCCGGCTCGCCGCGAATGGTGGGCCCGGTCAGACTTTTCGTCCGTCATTCCGTGCCTTGTTCTTCCGCTCGCCCGGCGAGGTCGCGGGTGACACGCCGTTCGGCTGTCAGCAGGCGCACTCGGAGGGGCCGAGGGCGATCAGGGCCAGGTGGCGGGCGATGCCGTTGGTGTCGGTGTTCTCGACGTTGCTGAGCACGACCACCGCTATGTCGTCATCGGGCAGGTACATGTTGCTCGCCGCGTAGCCGGGGAGAAGACCCGGGTGGTAGCGGAGTCGGTGCCCGTTGAGCCGGTAGACGAGCCAGCCGAAGGCGTACGCGGACGACGGCAGGTTGAGGCAGCCGGTGCTGGGGCACGGCGCCTGTGGCGTGAACGCCTGCCTGACGGTGGCGGGTGGCGCGACCTCGTAGGCGCCGAACGAGCGGTCCCAGTCGACGAGGTCGTCGGCGTTGGAGTAGATGCCGGTCGCCGAGAACGCCTGCGAGCCGTTGATGGGCGGGGCCGGTGATCCGAGCGTGTAGTAGCCCTTCGCGTACCCCGGGGGCGGATCTCCCCTGCTGTAGCCGGTGTGTTCAAGGTCGAGCGGGCCGGTGATCAACTTGCGCAGTACGGCGCCGTACGGCTTGTGCGTCACCCGCTGGATGATCGCCCCGGCCAGGATGTAGCCGGAGTTGCTGTACTTCCAGCTGGTGCCGGGCTCGAAGTCGAGCGGCAGGTTCACGAACCGCTGGATCAGCCTTCGGGTCGTGGTCGGCAGCGGGAGCTCCAGGTAGAAGTCGGGCAGGCCCTGGATGTCGGGGATGCCGGAGGTGTGCGTGAGGATCTCGCGGATCGTGATGGGCCGCCACGCCGGCGGGCAGGTCGCGATGTAGGCCGGGACGAGATAGGGGCAGACCCGGTCGTCCAGGCCGAGCAGCCCGCGGTCGCGCAGCTTCAGCACCATCATCGAGGTGAACTGCTTGGTGACCGAGGCGATCCGGAACACCGTATCCGGCCGGTTGGGGATGTGCTTCGCCTCGTCGGCCTCGCCGGCGGCGAAGCGCACCAGCACCTTCCCGCGTCGTACCACCAGCGCCGAGCCGGTGAACTCCTTGCTCGCGGCCAGAACCCGCAGGTACTCCCGCATCGCCGCACCGGTCTTGTCGTGCGGGGCCGGTGGTCCAGCTCGCCGGGTGGCCGCGCCGCGATCGGCGCCGAGGCCGGTCACGACGCCGTCCCCGGCGGATACGGCGATGGCGGATACGGCGATGGCGGGAGCGGCCGAGGGGACGGCTCCACCGGTCAGTGCCGTGCTGATCCCCAGCAACCCGACAAAAATCGGCCACTTGGCCATTTTCTCCCCCTTGTGCCGGCGGCTGCCCTGAAATCCCGGCATTTCTGTAAATCGAGCAAGGCTCGTCTAGAACCCCAGCCACCATTCTCATGAAAGCCCGCCTTCTCCCCTGGTATTCGCGAACGGCGACCGACGCCTTTTTCCTTCGGCATATCGCTTTATTTAAGCCGCTCGGTGGACGCCGGCCTCTCGGGGGGATTGCCAGTTTTCGGCGCTCCTGCGCGCAGGTCGTCCGCCCGGGGTGAAGCTGACAGCGGTATTCACCCAGGTTCCACCCACATCGGCGGGGCGCGGTCGGCGATCCACCGATCGGTTGATCGCCGGCGCCACCCGGTGGAGCCGGCTCGCCCGCCGGGCGGCGACCGGGTCCCGTCCACCGGTCGATGTTCGGATGAGCGCCGCCATAGAAGGGTGGATCTCGCCGGTCGCCGATGAGCCGGAGCCCGAGAGGACACCCGCATGCCGCCAGTGATCGAGGTACGCAACCTCCACAAGCGTTATGGGAACAATGTCGCGGTCGACGATGTCTCGCTCACCGTTGAGGAGGGCGAGATCCTCGGGATCCTCGGCCCGAACGGCGCCGGCAAGACGACGACCGTGGAGTGCGTCGAGGGCCTCCGCGTGCCGGACCGGGGCGAGATCAAGGTGCTGGGGCTCGATCCCCGCCGGGACCATGCCGAGCTGACCCGGCGGCTCGGGGTCCAACTGCAGGACGGGCAGATCCAGGAGCGGCTGGAGGTCGCCGAGGCATTGGAGCTCTACAGCTCCTTCTATCCCGAACCGGCCGACTGGCGCGCGCTGATGGACGGCCTCGGCCTGGCGGGCAAGGCGAAGACCAGGTACGCCAAGCTGTCCGGCGGCCAGAAGCAACGGCTCTCCATCGCGCTGGCGCTCGTCGGCAGCCCCCGGGTGGCGATACTCGACGAGCTCACCACCGGCCTCGACCCGCAGGCACGGCGCGACACCTGGGAGCTGATCGAGGGCGTGCGCTCCCGCGGGGTGACGATCGTGCTGGTCACGCACTTCATGGAGGAGGCCGAGCGGCTGTGTGACCGGGTGGCGCTGATCGACGCGGGCCGCGTCGTCATGGTCGACACCCCGGCCGGGCTGACCGAGCGGGCCCGCATCGAGCACCGGATCCAGTTCCGACCGTCCAGGCCGGTGGACGACGCGCTGCTGACGAGCCTGCCCGACGTCTCCAGCGTCACCCGCCGGGGCGAGCTGGTCGTCGTCACCGGCAACAGCGACGCGCTCACCGCCGTCACCGCCGTGCTGGCCCGCAACCGGATAGTGGCCGAACGGCTGCGCGTCGAGCAGGCGAGCCTGGAGGACGCCTTCGTCGAGCTGACCGGGAAACGCCCCGACGCCACCTCCTGATCCCAACCGACGCAGCCCTTACACAGAGAGGAAGCCATAATCGTGTCAGCCCTGAGCACGGCCGCACCCGTCACCGTCAAGCACGGTTCCGCGACGTGGAGGCTCACCAAAGCGGAGATCAAACTGTGCGTCCGCGAGAAGACCGGCCCCCTCTGGGGGGTCGGCTTCCCGCTCATCCTGCTGGTCATCCTCGGCAACGTCCCCGCCCTGCGGGAGCCCGTTGAGGCCGGCGGCCCGACGTACTTCGACCTCTACGTGCCGGTCATCATCCTGTTCAACCTGGCCATCCTGGCCCTGACCGCCCTGCCGACGATCCTCGCCGGGTACCGCGAGAGCGGCGTGCTGCGGCGCATGCGCACCACGCCGGTCGGCCCGGCCCGCGTACTCGCCGCCCAGCTCGTGGCCAACTTCTCCATCGCGGTCGTGGCGGTGGCGCTGTTTCTCACCGTGGCCGGGCTCGGCTTCGGCGTCCGCCTGCCGCAGAACCTCGCCGGCTTCGCCGCCGGCTGGCTGCTCGCGGCCGCCGCGCTGCTCTCGATCGGCCTGATGATCACCGCGCTGGCGCCCGGCCGCGGCCCGGCCACGGCGATCGGCACGGTGCTGTTCTTCCCGATGATGTTCTTCGCCGGCCTCTGGGTGCCGATCGCGCAGATGCCGCCGCTGCTGCGGAACATCAGCCACTACACCCCGCTCGGCGCGGGCATGCAGGCGTTCCAGGACACCTACCAGGGCCACTTCCCGTCCGCCCAGCCCTTGGTGACCTTGGCGTGTTATGCGGTCGTATGCGCGATCATCGCGGTCCGCTGGTTCCGCTGGGAATAGACTGCGGCCGGAGGCTGAGGGATGTGAGCGGGCAGATGCCAGAGCCCCAGGGCGCGGCGTGGGAACGGCCTCCCCTTCTGCTGGTGACCGTGGTGCCGTACACCTTGCTGGCCGGCCTCGCCGTCTTCCAGGTGATCACGGAGCAATCGGCGGGCGACGGCTCCCTGGCCGTCGACCTCGGGCTGTGCGGGCTGGCCGCGGGGTGGATGCTCGGCATGTTCACCCTGCGTCCCGCCTGGTGGGAGCGGCCACTGATCATGGCGGTGTTCTTCACCGGGCTGGTGGCGATCACCGCGGTCCTGGTGGCCCGCACCCCCGTGTTCGGGTTGTTCACCCCCGCCCCCTACATCTACGCCTTCACCGTCGTCCGCTGGCCGTGGCGGCTGCTGGGCGTGGCCGCCGTGGCGGTCGTCGCCGGCGCCGCACAGGCGTCCAGCGTGCCCAAGACGACCGCTCTCGGCCTGACGATCTCCGCGCTCATCGTCATCGTCAACATCGTCATGATGTGCGTCACCGCCTGGTTCCTGCAGATCGCCGAGCAGGAGAGAGAGCAGCGCGTCCAGGCCTTCGCCGAGCTGAGCCGGACGAACCGGCTGCTGGAGGCGACGCTCGCCGAGAACGCCGGCCTGCACGCCCAGCTGCTCGCCCAGGCCAGGGAGGCGGGGGTCCTCGACGAGCGCCAGCGAATGGCTCGCGAGATCCACGACACCCTGGCGCAGGGGCTCACCGGGATCATCACGCAGCTCCAGGCCGCCGAGCAGATGCACGACGTCCCGGCGCAGTGGCGCCGCCCCTTCGAGGCCGTCAAGGGGCTGGCGAGGGAGAGCCTGGCGGAGGCCCGGCGCTCGGTCGACGCGCTCCGGCCCGAACCGCTGGAGACCGCGCGCCTGGGCGAGGCGCTCACCGACGTCGCCGACCGCTGGTCGAAGTTGCACGGCCTCCCCGTCCAGGTCACGACGACCGGCACGGCGCGGCCGATGGCGCCGGAGGCCGAGTTCGCGCTGCTGCGCACGGCCCAGGAGGCGTTGGCCAACGTGGCCAAGCACGCGCGGGCGACGAGGATAGGAGTGACGCTGTCGTACCTGGAACACGAGGTGGCGCTGGACGTGCGTGACGACGGCAGGGGCTTCGACCTCGCGGGCCTGGAAGCCGAAGGGGCCGGAGACGGCGCGTCGCGGCCGGCGTCCCGCGGCGGGTTCGGCCTGACCATCATGCGACAACGCGTCGAAGGACTGTCCGGGAGCCTGCGGATCGAGTCCGAACCCGGCGCCGGCACCGGCATCTCGGCCTGCATCCCCACCCAGCCGACCGGGAGCCCAGATGACCGATCGCATGGCTCAGCCGCCCGGGTGCCCCGTATGACCGATCGCATGGCCGAGCCGCCCGGGAGCCCCGTATGACCGACCGCACGGCCGAGCCGGCAGCCGAGCCCCTGATCCGACTGTTGATCGCGGACGATCATCCCATCGTCAGGGACGGGCTGAGCAGCATGTTCGCCTCCGCGCCCGGCTTCGAGGTGCTGGGCGAGGCCGCTGACGGCGCCGCGGCCGTACGGCTCGCCAAGCAGCTCCGGCCTGATGTGATCCTGATGGACCTGCGCATGCCGGTCATGGACGGGCTGACCGCGATCACCGAGCTGACCAGGCTCGGCGTCACCGCGCGCGTGCTGGTTCTGACCACCTACGACAACGACACCCACGTGCTGCCGGCGATCGAGGCGGGCGCGACCGGCTACCTGCTCAAGGACTCCCCCCGGGAGGACCTGCTGCGCGGCGCGCGTGCCGCCGCCAGGGGCGAGAGCGTCCTGTCCCCCTCGGTCGCGGCAAGGCTGATGAACCGGGTCAGAACGCCCGCCCCCCAACTGCTCAGCCAGCGAGAACTCGAGGTCCTCGAACTGGTGGCGACCGGAAACACCAACCGCGAGACGGCCGCCCGTCTGTTCATCACCGAGGCCACCGTCAAGAGCCACCTCCTGAACATCTACGCCAAGCTCGGCGTAAGCGACCGCGCCGCCGCCGTGGCCGAGGCCTTCAACCGACGCCTGCTCACCCCCGAACCACGCGAGCCGTCCTGACGAGGCGCATCGCGGGGATCGCGTCGGTGTCGGTGAAGCCGGTGAACGCGTGCGGGAAGGCCCGCTCCGTGATGCGTGACGGAGCGGGCCTTCCGGCCGTCCCGGCCGGGCGGGTCGTGGCCGGGTGGTGGGCACCTTTCGGGATCGCCTGTCTTACGGGTGGGTGCGCAGGCGTGCGCGTAGCAGGTTGGGGTCGGTGGCCGTCGTGTAGGCGGCGCTGAGCACGTACACGTCGTTGCCGCGCAGTGCGACGGAGGTGGGGTTCTGCAGTCCGTCGGTGCCGTCCAGCACGGTCGTGCCTGTGCTGCCCGGACGGATGCGCACGACCGTGTTGGGGCCGTTGAGGGCGGCGAGGATCTCGTCACCGCGGCCGGTGAAGGTGAAGTCGTCGATGCCGACGAGGCCCGACGCCTTGACCTCAGGTGCCCCCGCACGGTTGCCCGGGCGGATCGCGATGCGCAGGAGGGTGCCCCGGTCGAGGTTGGTCACCCACAGCGCGCCACCGTGCACTTTCGCGCCGTTCACCCCCAGAAAGCCGGTCGAGGACAGTTCGGGTGCGGTGGACCATGCGGTGGGCGTGCCGCCGGTGACGGGTACGGTCCACACGGTGCCGAGCACCGAGTCGGTGATGTAGAGCTGTTCGCCGCGCCTGTCCAGCGCCAGCCCGTTGGGCAGGCCTTCCGCGGGCAGGGCGGCGATGCGCCGCGGGGCCTTGCCGGGACGCAGCCGCCACAGCCCCGTCAGCTCGGCCGTGCCGGTCGCGTACAGCACGTACCCGGTGCCGTCCGAGGTGTGGACGATGCCGGTGGCCAGGGGGAATCCGAGGACCGGCGTGTCGGCCCCGCCGTCGGCGGGCGCGGGCAGCGTCGCCAGGATGCGTGTCCTGCCCGCGGGGGTGATCTGCGCCACCTGGCGGCTGGCGGCGAAGGTGACGTTCGCCGTGCCGTCGGGCAGCAGGCTGATGTTCTCCGGCATCTGGCCCGCGGACAGGTCGAAGTGGGTGGCGACCCGCACATCCGCCAGCGGGCCGTGGGGGGACGTCGCGCCGGCCGGCGCGGCCACCGTCAGGGCGGCCGCGGCCGCCAGAGCGGCCGACACGGCGATCTTGATCATTCGCTTGGACATGGTTTCCTTCACTGTTTTCGGGCATGCGGCGGCCGCGGTGCGGCGCCGTGGTCGAGGGGACGCCTGGCGGGAGGTCGGAATGGTGCCGCCGACCGGGCAGACGTGGGAGCGGGCCGGCGGAAGGATCAGGCGGTGGGGGTGTGGGCGCCGCGGCGCGGCTGGGCCGCATCCGGTTCGATGACGTGGGAGAGCAGGGTCAGGGCCGTCGCGGAGGGGGAGCCGGGCTCGGCCGTGGCCACCACCAGGGTCGGGCCGTCTCCCCGCGGGCTCTGCAGCGTCTGCTGGGTGACCGTCAGCGTCCCGACCAGGGGGTGGCGCATCTCGTAGTCGGCGACGTCGCAGGCCTGGACCCGGTGGTCGGCCCACATCCTGGCGAACTCCGGGCTGCCCATGGTCAGCTCGCCGACCAGCCCGGCCAGCCGAGAATCGTCCGGGTGCCGCCCAGCCGTCAGGCGCAGGTTGCCTACCACGGCCCTGGCCTTGGCGGGCCAGTCGGCGTACAGGTCACGGGTGTGCGCGTCCAGGAACACCAGCCTGGCCATGTTCGGCCGCCGGCCCGGGACGTCGGGACTTTCCGGATCGAGATGGCCGGCGAACAGCGCGTGACCCTCGGGGTTCCAGGCCAGGACATCGCTGCCCCGGCCGATCACGATGGCGGGTGTGCCCTTGAAGGCGGCCAGCAAGGCGCTGGTCGCCGGGGGGACGCGCTCGGCACGCGGCCGGCCCGAGGGGCCGCCGCGTCTCGGCGCTCGGGCCAGTGCGTGCAGATGGGCACGCTCGGGCTCGTCCAGCCGCAGGGCGCCGGCTATGGCGTCGAGCACCTCGGGCGAGGCGTTGTGCGACTGCCCCTGTTCCAGGCGGGTGTAGTAGGGCGCGCTGATCCCCGCGAGCATCGCCAGCTCCTCCCGCCGCAGCCCCGGCACCCGCCGCCGCTCCCCATACGTCCGCAGCCCGACGTCCTCGGGCCGCAACTGCCCCCGGCGCGTCTGCAGGAACTCGGCGAGGTGCCCATGCTTGCTCATGACGTCGAGTATGCGCACTCCCGGCAATCCGTGCCTCACCCCGCCGGGGTAGGGATCCCCGGGGTCCGCCTCCCGCGACGGCGTAGGGCGCCGGCCGACATCACCGTCTGACCAACGCCATGGCGCGGCGGTCTCTCCTCCGCCTCTCGCCACCGATCAATGGTTGAGCTTGAGCTGTCGCAGTCCACGTTCGCAGACCGCCCACTGGATGTCGTCGCTGCCGGCATCGGAGAGAACGACGCTCGCGACGATTTCGGAGTGACACGGGGGAGTTCCGTGCTGGCTGCAACCGCCCCGCGCGCCCGTGCTCTTCGGGTTCTTGTACCAAGCCGGGGGCTGAGGGGGGAGGATCTGTACGACGCGTGACTTCACCACGAACGTTCCTTGAGTCGCCAGGCCAGGAGGTTGGTTCGGTTACTCGGACTGCTGTTGTCTTTGGCGTTGGGCGGTGCGTGCTGAGGCTGCGCGTTGGCGGTGTTCCTGGCGGGCGGTTTCTCTTCGGGTCGGTATTCGGCGCTTCTCGTGTCTGATCGCCAGGCGGATCACCCAGTAGGTGAGGAAGAAGAATAAAGCGCCTGGAACGCCCCATAGCACCAATACCACGAAAATCTCGGCGAATCCGATTCCCGCCATCTGGTTCTCCCCCCCGCATCGGGGCACCAGCATGCCTGATATGGCAGGGTGCGTCTATCGGTTCAACCGGTGTCAGGGCTGGTGGGCGTGGATCCGCATCCCGCGCGGCCTTGGGGATTTTTCGTAGGGTGGGGGCATGTTCTTCGAGCCTCCGGTCGTGCAGGAAGAACCCGCTCGTTCGCCCAAGCCTGGGTTGCCCGCCTGGTACGCGCCGCCGGGGGAGGTGATGGGGGCGGTGGTGGTCAGTGGGCTGGTGTTGGGGCGCAGCCCGCGGGTCGTCGTCGCGGTGCCGACGATTGTGGCGTTCAGGACGGGCTGTCTGATGAACGTGGAGATCGTCATGAGGCGGCACACGCTGTCGGCCGAGGACTTCCAGGCGCTGCAGATGTCGGTGTACCCGCACATGGTCGCCGGGGTGAGCGCCGGGCGGTTGCCGGACAACCTGCTGCGGTTCGGCGTCCGCTACTCCGACGGGTCCAAGGTCACCACCGTCGGGCAGAGCTTCGACTTCAAGGAGCTGCCGCAGGATCCGCCGCCGGGCCCGCGGCTCTCGTTGCTGCTCGGCGGCGTGTCCATGCGCAGCGGTGACGAGGACGCGGGGGTTCTCACCATGGGGCTGTGGCTCTGGCCCTCGCCGCCTCCGGAGACCTTCGAGCTCGGCGTGGAGTGGCCCGTCGGCGGCATCGAGCTGAGCATGGGCGTCCTGGACGGCGCGGCCATCGCGTCGGCCGCCGAGCGGGCGGTGCCGTACTGGCCGGATTCCCCGCCGGGCGAATAGGCCCGCCGCGCGGACGCCCCTCTTCAGGAAGCCACTCCGGTAGCCGGGCTTTCAGGGAAGCCACTCCTGTAGGCCGGGGACGTGCGCGAGCTCCGCCTCTATGCGCTGCCGGTCGCCGGCGGTGAGCTCCAGGCCGCGCAGCTCGGTGGCCCACGGATCGGTGGGCTCGCCGAGGACGGTGGCCAGGTCGACGAGGTGGCACAGGGCGATGGCCCGCTCGGCCACCGGGGCGTCCGCGCCGTGCCTGCGCATCGCCGACTTCAGCGCGCGGAAGGCGTGCGCCTCGTCGTTCTTGAACTCGCGCAGAATCCGGTTGTTGTCGAGCGCCTTGGCCAGGCCCGTCAGTTTCTTCGAGCCGCCGTACTCCACCTCCTCCGGCTCGTCGCGCTGGATGAATACGATCGAGTTTCCCGACGGGTCGATCAGCGTGAAACGGGACGCGCCCGGCCGGTAGCGGGTGATCCGCGGAACGCCGGAACTCAGCACCTTCCCGTGGACCCGGCGCATCGCCGCGGCGAAGGCCTCGTGGTACGGCTGCACGGCGTCGACCATCACCAGGCAGCCCCCGGACTCCTCGCGGGCCGGGTCCAGGCCTTTGGGCGCCGGCCCGAAATGCAGTTGGAAACCGCTCCACCGCAACGCCAGATACACGTAGGGCCTGCTCTGTTTGTAGGTGGCTTCGAATCCCAGGCTTTCGTAGAACGCCGACATCTCCTCCACCGACGCGCACGGCATCAACGGCACCGTGGTCTCGTTCGGCCGAACCGGAGTCTCACCCACGTCATTCCGCCTTTCGGGTCGCCGGACGATGCTGACACCGTTCCACCGAACGCGCACATGGATCGTTCCAGGATGCGTAGCGAAACGACGCCGGAATTGCGCTCCGCCGGGTCAGCGGGTGGAGCAGCGGGAGGTGTGGGCGAGCAGGTGGTCCAGCGGCCGGGGGACGCGGTTCGCGTCGACGGCGAGGACGAGCGCGCGTGCGTACTGGGCCTTGCGGCCGCTCGTCGTGCCCATGAAGCGGCGCAGCTGGCGTTCGACGGCCCGCCCGCGTTGCGCTGGCTGGTTCTGGAAGAGCCGGAACTTGGCGAGATCTCCTTCGGCGGCGAGGACCCGTTCGACGCCGGCGATGTCGAGCGCGCGGATCAGCTCGTCCTCGAGGTCGGCGACGCACACGTAGAAGCCGAGGGACTCCATCGCGTCCCGGGTCAGGGTCGTGCCGGCGCCGAGGCCGGCCTGCTTGAGCCCGCGCCGGAAGTAGGCTTCCTCGGCCTCGTCGCACAGCCCCCGCACGCTGACGGCGAGCTCCGGCCGGCCGAGGATGCGCAGGTAGCGGCCGACGCCCATCGCGCCGTCCATCGGCACGACGCACACGCCCTCACCCGCCAGGTCGCGGTCGCGCCGCACGGCCAGTGCCTCCACCGCGCTCTGGTCGCTGACCCCTTCGACGAGCACCACCGTGCCCAGGCCGTCGCGGGCCAGCCCGCGGGCCTCCGCGGCGGCCGCCGGAGCGCCCGCGCCGCCGCCCGCCCAGGTACGGATGGCGGCTCGGAAACGCTCCAGCTCTCGCATAGACCGATACTCGCAGCGGCCGCTCCGGGCCGTCACCCCGATTTCGGCCGGAGAACGGCTCCGCCCGCTACGCGCGCACGGTCACTGCCACCAGTCCTGGTCGGGCAGCCTCACCCACATGCCGGGCGGTCCGGTGACCGCGCGCGCGTCGGTCGGGCGCAGGCCGGCGGCGGCGCAGCAGTACGCCACCGGCCGGCCCTGGTAGAGGTACTCGGTGAGGATGTCCTCGGCGGAGTCCTCCTGGGACACGGTGCCGCCGCCGGGGTGGGTGTCCCATTCCTCGACGGTGCCGTCGCGGGTGACGCTTCCCTGGTCGCCGCTCTTGGGGTTGGCGTACATCGCGTAGCAGACCGTGCCCACCGACAACCGTTCCACCACGCCGGGGTCGGCCGCGGCCCACGCCCACGGCTGGATGACGACGCATCCACCGGGCACGTCCGTGACGCCGACGACGTCGGCCGCGTTGTCGTCGTCCTCGTTCTCGGCCGGCACGGCCTCCAGGCGTCGTACGGCCTCGGCCGCGCCGATGCCGGCCACACACGCCAGGCTCAGGTCCTCCTCGTCGGAGTCGCCCAGCGCCGTGATCAGCCGGCCGGCCTCCGCCACGGCGGCGGCCTCGGCGGCGGACAGGCCGATCTCGCCCGCGGGCCGGGTGAACAGGCCGGGGGTGGGGCCGGCCAGGCTGAGCCGGCCGGGGGACCAGCCGGCCATCATCGGGCGCCACGGGTCGGCGCCGGCAGCGAACAGGGCGCGGGCGTTGCCGGGGCGGTTGGCGAAGACGGCCTGCCAGAGCGCGGTGCGGCCCTCATGCTCGGCGTCGACGTCGTCGACGCGCCGGGCCACCTCCGCGACGACCTCGGGCGAGCCGAGCTCGGCCGCCGCGCTCAGCGGCCCCGCGTAGTTCCACACCCCCGAGTGGGGGTCCGCGCCCGCGTCGAGCCGTGCCCGGATGAGGCCGAGATCCGTCCAGTCGTTCCAGCCGACGTCGGACCAGTCGGCCCGGCCGTGGGTTGACATCATGCGCCCCTTGGGTGAGGTGATCGATGCGAGGTGCGCCGATCATGGCGCATGAGACCGACAAACTCAGAACGCGGTGCCGGTGGGGCCGCGGGCGGTCGACGTCAGTGGGCGGGGGGAGTGAACGCGACGTCGCAGATGACGTCGTCGCCGGAGACGGCCCTCTCCGCGACGGTTCTGCCGTCGAGCTTGATCCGGCAGGTGACCGTGCCCGATCGGCTGCCCTTCAGCACCGACAGGCTCAGTTCGGGGACGGGGCCGCCCTCCAGCCGGACGGTCTTGCGCCAGGGGAGGGGGACGTCCGCCAGGTCCTCGCCGTCGCGGCCCCGTTTGTGGTTGAGGTTGCGCACCTCGCCGACGCCCTCGCCGGTCGCTTCGAACGTCACCTCGTGCGCGGGCGCGGACGTCACCGTCACCGGGACACCGACCCCTTCGGACGTCGGTGAGTCGTGCAACTCCAGGACGAACCGGGTGACGTCCCTTGGCGTGTCGAACGGCACGACGGCGCTGATCCGGTCACCGGGCTCGATTCGCTCGTAAATGCTGTCGGCGTCCCCGAGGTGGTTCGCCGCGGGGGTGTCCGCCTCGTAGCGGCGGCCCTGGGCGTCGCGCAGCCGCTGGTAGGAGCCGGCGAAGTACTGGTGACGGTCGCCGACGTTCCGCACCTCGACGTACACGAGCACGAACCGGCCCCGGGCGGTCTTCCCCCGGGTCCTGTCGCCGACCCGGCGCACCGACTCCGCCTTGGTCACCCGGAACTCGAATCGGCCGTCGCGTGCCGCGGCGCCGGCCTGAGCCGTTCTGGCGGGCGAGCGCCCGGAGGCGTCGGCCGGCTGCCCGAACGACCCAGGGCTCGAACCGATGCCGACCGCCCCCAGCAGGACGGCTGCCCCGCCGGCCAGGACGACGGCGAGGACGCCGGCGACGACCAGGATCAGCCTCGTGTGGCTCTTCTTGGGCGGCGGCGGCGCGGGACGGTGGCCGTACCCGGGCGGCGGGCCGTGGTGCGCCGGCCGGCCGGGGCCCTGCTGGTACGCCATCGTCTACTCCGAGGGGGGCTGACCGCGCCCCGGGGAGGACGGCAGGCGCGACGCGGACGGGCTGCCGAGGGCGCCCCGTGATGATCGAAGCGTAGCCGAGGCGGGCCGCGCCGGCCCGGGGTTCTCCGCCTCCGGAGCCCGCCGGTCGGAGGTCTCACCTCCGGAGCCGCCGGGCAGGTCTCAGACATGCTCGGAGCGGCGCGCCAGCATCAGGCCGAGCATGAGGGGGAGCATGGCCACGTGCGCGAGGACCGTCAGCGCGTCGCCGTCGATCACGCCCAGCCAGAGCAGGGGGAAGAGCGGGATGACCGGGGCGAACATGGCGGCGCACATCTCCAGGGTGTGCCGCCAGGCGTGGCCGCGAAAGCGCATCCAGGCGGCCATGCCGACGGACATGTTGAAGGCCATCACCAGGTAGCCCGCCTCGGGGTACCGCGCGTGGGAGAAGTCCAGGCCCACCGCTGCCTGGAGCAGCCCCAGGGCGAACATCCCGACGAACATCGCGACGATCATCTCGATGTAGTGGAGGGCGAACCGGAGCCGGCCGCCGCGCGCGTTGGTCGCTGTCTGCGTCATGGTCCGACTATGTGAGCGGGGGAGGTGGCGTCCAAGGAAGGTGAGCGTGGAGGTCCGGAATCTTGGGCAGCCGGTCTTTCCGGCCTACAGTCGAACCATGGAACCGCGGCATTTCGTGATCGTCGGGTACGACGCCGCCGAGCTGCTCGACATCGCCTGCGTGGTGGCGAGCCTGGAGTGCGCGAACTGGTACGGCGCGGCCCCGTACTACAAGGTGCGCCTGGCCACGCCGGGAGCCCGGCCCATCGACTGCGGGCCGACCGTCACGTTGCAGGCCGGCGAGCGGCTCGAACGGGTCACCGGGCCGGTCGACACGATGCTCGTGTCCGGCGGGAGCGGCAGCGAGGACGCGGCGGCCGACCGGCTGGTCCTCGCGCACGTCCGCCGGTTGGCGCGGGAGAGCCGCCGGGTGGCGTCCGTGTGCACCGGAGCGTGGATCCTGGCCGCCGCCGGCCTGCTCGACGGCCGGCGCGCCACCACCCACTGGCGCTGGGCCGGCGCGCTCGCCGCCCGCCACCCGGAGGTGCGGGTGGATCCCGGCCCCATCTTCATCCGCGACGGCGACGTCTACACCTCGGCCGGCGTCACCAGCGCGCTCGACCTGACGCTCGCGCTCATCGAGCAGGACAACGGTCCCGAGCTGGCGCGGACGGTGGCCCGCCAGCTCGTCACCTACCTGCAGCGGCCCGGCAACCAGGCGCAGATGAGCATGTTCACCGCCGCGCCGCCGCCGTCCGACAGCCTGGTCAGACGGGTGGTCGACCACGTCACCGGCCACCTGGACGCCGACCTGTCGGTCGCGGCGCTGGCCGCCGGGGCGGGCGTCAGCGAGCGGCACCTGACACGGCTGTTCCTGCGGCACCTCGGCCAGACCCCGGGCAGGTTCGTACGCGAGGCTCGCGCCGAGGCGGCGGCCCACCTGCTGACCTCGACCTCCCTGCCCATGGCCACCGTGGCCGCCCGCTGCGGCTTCGGCACGACCGAGACCCTGCGCCAGGCCTTCACCGCCCGCTACGGCATCCCGCCCGCGCACTACCGCCTCACCCAGTCGCGCATGACGCCGGAGGCGGCCGGCACGTGACCGCCGGGGGGACGCGAACCCGGCCCGGGGCGGCCCGTCGGGCGCGCGGGCCGGCATATCGATATGGCCGCGGAGGAACCCGCCGGTCCGGCCGTACGTCGTACCGGTCATGGGGCAGACGGGGTACGGGCGCGTTCTGGTGCCGTTGCTGGTTGTGATGCTCGCGGGCACGTTCTCCGCGTGCCGGTCCGCGGACGAGCCGCCGGCCCGGTCCGCGGCCCCGCCGACGGCCCCGAGTCTCCCGCCGGCCGGCGACGTCTGGCCGGACGCGTTCTTCGAGACGCCGGCGCGGATCTCGGGCGTCCGCGCCGTGCGGCCGGTGGCCATGCTGGGCGAGCGTGAGGTGCTGCTGGCCGATCCGAGCAGCACCCATCCCGTCCTGGTGGGATACGACCCGCGGACCCGGGCGCACCGCGTGCTGGCCAGGGTTCCGGAGGGCCCCGCCGGGCATCGCATCGCGAAAGCGGCCAGCGGCGCCGGCCGTGTCGCGTGGATGGCGAACGTGAGAGGCGACGGGGATCCGCCGCGCATACAGATCTGGGTCATGCCCGTCTCCGGCGGTGCCCCTGAGCTGCTCACCGAGTTCCCGGGCCAGGGGTTCTCGCCGAGCGCCCTGGACGGTTTCGAGATCGCGGACGGTCACGTCGTCTGGTGGAGCGGCGCTCTCGTGCATCGTGTCCCGATCTCCGGGGGGGCGGTGCGGCGGGTGAAGACCGAGGGGTACGACTACATGTCCTCGTGGCCGTGGGCGTACGACAAGGAGGACGGGCTGCTCAACCTGGCCACCGGCGAACGGAGGGCCGTGGCCGCCATGGACGGGGGGTCCCGGCGCTGCGGCGCCGAGTGGTGCGTCAGCGAGCTCACCCCCAAGGCGCACGAGCTGACGCGGGTCGTCACGCAGCGGGTGGACGGTTCCGGCAGGACGCTCACGCCCGGCGTGCACATGGAGGAGGCTCTGGTCCGCGACAGGTTCGGCTTCTTCGATCCGCCCTTCGTCCAGGGAGGGGCGTTCATGGTCACGACCATGGGCAGACCGGTGGGGACCCTCGGAACCGCGACCGTGCTGTACGACCGTTGCACGGGACGCTCTGCCCTCCTCGATCCCTCCGCGAGCGCGGCGACCGACGGCCGGCCGGAACAGATCCACCTCGGCGGATCCGCGCCCGCCGGCCCGCTGCTCTACTGGAAGTCCGGCGGCGACCGCTACACGGTGCTGGACCTCTCGCGGGTCGCCGCCGACGGCTGCTCTTCCTGACGAGCCCGCCGGGGCGCGATCGGCGCTGGTGTTCAGAAGAGGGTGGGTGGTTCCTCCGCGGTCGGCTCCTTGGGCTCGTCCGGCTCGAAGACGCGGATGGTGCCGAACTCGCCGTCGTACCCGGGCTCCTTGGTGACCTCGCCGCGGCGCAGGCGGGCGACGGCCTCGGCCAGGCGGGGGGAGTGGACGGCGATGTCGTCCACCGGCAGCTCCGCCAGGATCTCCAGCTCGGGGCCGAGCGCGGTGATCAGGCGCTCGACCTCCGCGCCGACCTTCTTGCTCTTCGGGCCCACGCCGAGGATCTCGCCCACGACCTCCGGGAGCGGGGTGAGGTTGCGGAAGCCCGGCACCCCCTCGGGGCGGAAGCCCTCCGGCCGGTCGGCGAGGTCGTCGACGCGGCTGAGGACGCCGACGGTGAGCTTCTTGCCGCACACGGGGCAGACGCCGCCGAGGCTCCGGGTCTCCGCCGGGTCCACGCGGACGCCGCACCTGCGGTGGCCGTCGACGTGGTACTTGCCCTCCTCGGGGAAGAACTCGATCGTCCCGGCGTGCCCGGCGCCGGTTCGCAGGGCCCGCTCGACGGCGAAGTAGTCGAGGTCGGTGTCGAACACCGTGGTCTCGCGGCCCACGATGGGGGGCGAGTGGGCGTCGGAGTAGCTGACCAGGCGGTAGCCGTCGAGGGCCGAGACCCGCCAGTTCATCGCCGGGTCGCTGGAGAGGCCGGTCTCCAGGGCGAAGATGTGGCCGGTCAGGTCGCCGTAACACTCTTCGAGCGAGTCGAAGCCCGACTTGGAGCCGAACACGCCGAACCACGGCGTCCAGACGTGGGCGGGCACCAGGTAGGCGCCGTCACCGCACTCCAGGGTCGTCTCCAGCAGGTCGCGCGAGCTCATCGAGGTGACGGGACGGCCGTCGGAGCCGAGGTCGCCGACCCGGCCGAGCCTGCGGTTGAACGCCTCGGCCTCGTCGAAGCCGGGCATGTAGACCAGGTGGTGGATCTTGCGGGAACGGCCGCCCTGGCTGTAGATCGTGGAGATCTCCACCGACAGCATGTACCGCACCTCACGGGCGGCCACACCGGCCGGCAGCGTACGGGAGACGTCACGGTCGAGGTCGTCGCGTAAGCGGAACAGCCCCGGCTCGGCCGGGACGAGGCTCTCGCGCAACCGGCCGAACCACGCCGGGTGGGTGAAGTCGCCGGTGCCCATCAGAGTGACGCCCTTGCGCCGGGCCCACCATGTCAGATGCTCCAAATCGCTGTTTCCGCTGCAGGCTCGCGAGTATTTCGAATGCATATGCAAATCGGCATGGAAAGGCACCGCGACATCGTGCCACACCCCGCAATGGCGCGTACGGCCGTTCTCCGGCAGGGTTCTGGCGGCCCGAAAGGCCGAGGGGCCGAATCAGCGTATGAGCAGCGGGCGAGCCGAATCGCGGCTCCGAGGTCTCCGTCACATCTTCATGTCGCGGTCGGCGGAGCCGTGCCATTCCGCGAGCAGCACCGTGGCGTCGTCCTGGAAGTTGCCGTCGTGGTAGTCCAGCACGCCGCGCACCAGGCGGCGCAGCGTCTCGGGGACCGGAAGGCCGTCCGCGGTGCGCCGGATGACGAAGTCCACGAACCGCTCCAGCCCGAACTCCTCGCCCTCGGCGTTGCGCGCCTCGATGACGCCGTCGCTGTAGAACATCACCCGGTCTCCGGGCTCCAGCTGCTCGCGGCAGAGCGTGATCGGGACGTGAAGATCGAGCCCCATGGGGTGGGAGGGCCGGCACTCCAGGGTGGTCACCCACCGGCCGCCGCGGATCACCACCGGCGGGTGGTGGCCCCGGTTGACCCAGGTGAGCGTCCCGGTGACGGTGTCCAGGTTGGCCAGGACGGCGGTGACGAACCGGGTTCCCCGCCCGAACTCGTCGATCAGCACGCGCTCGATCGCCTCGCTGGTGGCGATCAGGTCGGCGCCCTGGCGCCGGTTGTTGCGGCAGGCGGCCACCGCGAGGCAGGCGGTCAGCCCGGCCGAGACGTCGTGGCCCATCGCGTCGAACAGCCCCAGGTGGACGGTGTCGCCGGCGATGGCGTAGTCGAAGGCGTCGCCGCCGACCTCGTAGGCGGGCTCCATGATGGCGGCGATCGCCACCTGGTCGTCGACGAAGGTCAGCGGCGGCATCAGCGTCCACTGCATCTCGGCGGCCACGTGCATCGAACGGGTGCGCACCAGCCGGGCGTAGGTGTCGCTGAGGGCACGCTTGCTCACCACCATCAACGCCACCACGGACGCCAGATGCCGCATGGCGTCGACGGCGTGCTCGTCGGCGTCCTTCGCGCGTATCCGCAGCACGCCGAGCCGCTCGGTGCCGTCCAGCAGCGGCACCCACCACCACTCCACGGCCCCGTCGGCGTCGTGCTTGGACAGGATGCGCACCTCCTGGAAGGCGCGCCCGGCGAGCGTCCCGTCGATGCGCAGGTCGTCGAGGCTCTCGGACGCGCCCGGATCGCCGCCCGCGCCCTCGCCGGCTCCCGCGCCGTGCGCGGCGAGCAGGCGCAACGTGGTCTGCTGCAGGTCGGTGAGGTAGATCAGCACCTCGTGCAGGCCCGCCTTCGCGGCGTGCTCGCCGACCAGCGAGGGAACCCCCTCAAGGGCGACCTGGTGGCTGTCCTGCAACAGCCCCGTCAGCATTCGCTCCACGCCGCCGGGGCCGTCGTCGTCCACCGTGCCGCTCCGGGAGGCGGGCCGGCGGGCGCCGGCTGGGTTCTCGCTCATCCCCCCATGATTCACCTCATGGCGAACTTCAACCGGCGATGCCGGAAAGCACCTCGTGCAGCCTGACCGCGAACGGCGCGGCGTGGCCGCCGAAGCCCCCGTGATCGCCGGGGAAGACGACCGGGCGCGTGCCGAGCCCTTCGGCGACCGCGCACGCGGCCCGGTACGGCGGCTCGCCCGCGGACGCCTCGCCCACGGCCGCGACCACCCGCACGGCCGATCCCCGCAGCGCGGCCAGGTCGGGGGTGTAGGTGGCGAAGGGCGGCACCTCGTAGCCGATGAAGAACTCCGCGTTCTTCTCCAGGCGGCCCAGCATGGCCATGGTCTCCGGGTCGGGCTCGCCGGCCGGCGCCTCGGCGCCTCCGGGGACGCGCTCGGGCTGGTCGCCGGACGCCTCGCCGCCGCGCATCTCCAGCCCGGCGGCGAGGGCCGCGTGCGCTGCCCCGGCGCCCTCCTTGACGAAGGCGTCCTGTACGTCGCGGATGACGGCGCGCCAGTGTTCGCGGTCGGGCAGCAGCTCGAAGAGCGGCGGCTCGTGGGCGACCAGGACGCTCACCAGCCCGGGGTGGCGGGCGGCCAGCTCCAGGCCGATCATGGCGCCGGAGCTGTTGCCGAAGACGTACGCGGGCCGCTCCGGCGTGACGCCGGCCGCCTCCAGCACGCGGCGGGCGTCGTCGCCGTGCACCTCCAGGCGCTGGGGCTCGGGCGGGCCGTCCAGGGGGCTGCGCGAGTTGCCGCGCCGGTCGTACCGCACGACCGTGTACCGGCCGGCGAGCTCCCCGGCCAGGCTCGCGTAGCCGGCGGCGTCGTAGACGCCGCCGCAGATCAGCAGCAGCACGGGGCCGGAGCCGCCGACCTCGTAGTGCAGCGTCGCGCCCGGCGCCGTCAGGGTGCCGGTCTTCGTGTCGGTCATGAGGGCGATCTCCTCGATCGTCGGAATTCCCAGACGTGTATACCGGGAGTCGGAGCCGCGAGCGCGTGCTCGACATCCCCGTTCGCGTCGTCCAGCCGAGCCTTCGCGTTCGACGTGACCGTCCGGCGGATTTCCGGCCTCCGATCAGAGCCCCTTGCCGGTAATCCGCTTCTCCGTTTTCCCCGCTTTCCCGTCATCGGTTTCGGATAGGGTCGCTGGGTCGGGTCGCGGGTCGCCGGGCTGGTGAGGTGCTGTGCATTTCTTCTTCAGCTACGCGCGGGTGGACGCCGCCGACGTGTATCTCCACCGCTTCTACGACGACCTGCGCCGCGAGCTCGCCACCCGCGCCGGCATCCCGCACGCCGAGACGGGCTTCCTGGACGTCGAGCAGCCGCCCGGAACGCTGTGGTCGACGGCCACGGGCAAGGCGCTCGCCGTGTCGAAGGTGTTCGTCCCGGTCTACTCCCCCAGCTACTTCTCCAGCCGTTACTGCGGGCAGGAGTGGCACGTCTTCGGCGAGCGACTCGCCGCGCACCGCCGCGCGACCGGCGAGGCGGCGGCGGCCATCGTGCCGGTGTGGTGGGTGCCGCTGCCCGCCGACCCTCCGGAGACCGCGCGGGCCATCGAGGACACGCGCGCGAAGTTCGGGGCCGAGTACCTCGACTACGGCCTGCGCTACCTGATGCAGCTGAAGGAGAACGAGAGCCGCTACCAGGACTTCCTCGTCAGGTTCACCATCATGATCATGGCGGCGGCCGGCGAGGCGCCGCTTCCGGGCGCCGAGGTCGATCTGGAGACCCAGCCCGACGCCTTCGCCGGTGGCCCGGGGCGGGCGCCCAGGCCGGTGAGCGGCCCCAAAAGGGTCACCTTCGTCGTCGCGGCCGGCGACCGCGCCCAGATGCGCGTCATGCGCGCCACGGTCGACTCCTACGGTGACGACTGGGACGACTGGCGGCCGTACCACCCCGCCTGCCCCGACCCCATCGCCCTGCGCGCGCAGGCGGTGGCCACCGCCCAGCGCATGATCTCGGCGCTCCGCCCCGCCGACGACAGCCTGTTCCAGCTCCTCGACCACGCCCGCGCCCGCAACGAGCTGATGGTGCTGCTGCTCGACCCGTGGGCGGTCGGCCTCGCCGGGCGCCGGCCCGTCCTGGAGTGGCTCGACGGGCGCCGCTCGGGCAACATCGCCGTGCTGGTGCCCTGGCACGCCGCCGACCCGCCCGACGACACCGTGCGCGACCGGCTGTACCTCAGCCTCGGCGGGTGGGCCGAGGCCGGCCCGCCGGAGTACTGCGACGACATCCAGTCGATGGAGGAGTTCGAGAAGATCCTCGCGCAGGTGCTGGTCGAGATCCGCGCCCGCATCGTCAAGCGCGACGAGGTGGCCCGGCGGGTCGCGGGGGCCGCGATCCCGCGCCCGATCCTGGCGGGGCCGGGAGGCTGATCACCATGGCCGCGCCCATCATCACGTTCTACTCCTACAAGGGCGGCACCGGCCGCTCCATGAGCCTGGCCAACACCGCCTGGATCCTGGCGAGCAACGGCCTGCGCGTCCTGGTCGTCGACTGGGACCTGGAGGCGCCCGGCCTGCACCGGTTCTTCCATCCCTTCCTGCCCGACAAGGACCTGCGTCTGTCGCGCGGGGTGATCGACCTGGTCTGGGAGTTCGCGACCGCCGCCATGGACCCCGAGGGCTCGAAGGAGCCCGGCTGGCACGAGCGGCTGGCCCGCGTCTCGCCGTACGCCATGTCGCTCGACCACGCCTTCCCCGGCGAAGGCACGGTCGACCTCGTGCCCGCGGGTCGCCAGGACGCCTCGTACTCCGCGCTGGTCAGCAGCTTCGACTGGGGCAACTTCTACGACCGCCTCAGCGGCGGGGCCTTCCTGGAGGCGCTCAGGCGCGACATGCGGGGGCGGTACGACTACGTGCTCATCGACAGCCGCACCGGGCTGAGCGACACGGCGGGCATCTGCACCGTCCAGCTTCCCGACATCCTCGTCAACTGCTTCACCTTCAGCACGCAGGCGGTCGACGGCGCGGCGGCGGTCGCGACGTCGATCCACCGGCAGCGGCACGCCGAGCAGCTGCGCATCTTCCCGGTGCCCATGCGGGTGGAGGACGGAGAGCAGGAGAAGCTGGAGGCCGGCCGCGACTACGCCCGCGGCCGGTTCGGCCGGTTCCTGTCGCATGTGCCCGATCCCGAGCGGTACTGGGGCGAGGTGGAGGTCCCGTACAAGAGCTACTACGCGTACGAGGAGATCCTCGCCACCGTCGGCGACCGACCCCGGCAGGAGAACACCATCCTGGCCGCCACCGAGCGCATCGCCGGCTACCTGACCGACGGGCGGGTGACCGAGCTGGCCGGGCCGCCGCCCGAGGACGAACGCCGCGCGCTGCTCGACCGCTTCGTCCGGGCGGGCGCGGGCGAGCGCGCCGCGCCGCCCCGGGCGGGGGGTGCGGGGAAGAACACGCCCAGGGTGTTCATCTCCTACGCCTACGAGTCCGCCGAGCACTTCGAGCGCGTCCGCGAGCTGTGGTTCCTGCTGCGGCAGCACGGGGTGGACGCCCGGCTCGACCACGCCCCGGGGCAGCGGCGGCCCGGCTGGAGCGCGTGGCTCGCCACCGAGCTCGGCCGGGCCGATCTGGTCGCCGTGGTCGCCTCGCCCGCCTACCTGACCCAGGCCGGCGACGGCGAGGACGGCGAGGCGTCCGCGCCGCGCGTCGTGCGCGACGCCTACTGGGCCGGCCCGCTGACCCGCCGTCTGGTGCCCGTCGTGCTGCCGGGCGGCTCCGCCGCCGACCTGCCTGAGTTCCTGCAGGGCGAGCGGGCCCCCGTGGTGATCGGTGAGCTGAGTCCCGAAGGGGTCGAGCCGCTGCTCCGAGTGCTGGCCGCCCGGCGCGACGAGGACGGCCCGAAGACCCCTGAGACACGCCTTCCGTCTCCCGGCGAGTCCCTCCCTCCGGAGCTGCGGAGGCTGGAGAGGGAGCTGCGGTGGGCGGTCCTCGCCCGGACGAGGTTTGAGACGTGGGGCGCGCGGATCGACGGGAACCTCGGCCTGCGGCTGCGATGGTCGGCGACCCGCCGTCCCGTGTCCCCCACCTCCTGGGCGATCCTGGACGAGGCGTCGCCGGAGGGCGCGTCCTCGGGGGAAGGGCTCCGGCTGGCCGGTGACACCCGGTCGCTCGCGGAGGCGTTCCTGCGGCTGCCGCACCGGCAGCTCGTCGTGCTCGGAGCCCCAGGCGCGGGGAAGACCACGTGCGTCACCGTGCTGGCGGACGAGCTGCTCGCGGACGCCTCCGGTCCGGTGCCCGTGGTGCTGGCGCTGGCCTCCTGGCGCCCGCACGAGGAGCCGTTCTCCACCTGGGTGGCTCGCCGGTTGGTGGAGGACTACGTCTTCGTGATGCGTGGCGATGCGGGCATCGAGGAGGCCATGGAGCTCCTGCGCGCCGAACGTGTGTTGCCCCTGCTGGACGGGCTGGACGAGCTGCCCGACGCCGCGCGGGCCCGCGCGGTGAGTGTGCTCGACGAGGCGACCACGGGCCGCTCGTTCGTGCTGACCTCGCGCACGCGGGAGTACGAATCGATGGTGGCGGCGACCGGCGTCCCGCTGCGCCGTGCGGCGGTGATCGAGCTGGAGCCGGTGCCGCCCGCCGAGGCGGCCCGGTTCCTCGCCCGGACGAGCATCGCCCTGGACCGCCGCTGGGAGCCGGTGTTCGCCCAACTGACCGAACATCCCGAGAGCCCTCTGGCAAGGGTGCTGTCCACGCCGCTTATGGTGTGGCTGATGCGCGACACCTACGCGCCTCCGGCGACCGAGCCGGCCGAACTGCTCGACCGGTTCGTCTTCCCCTCCCAGCTCGCGATCGAGCGGCATCTGCTGCGAAGGCTGATCCCCAGCGCCTATCAGCGAGTCGTTCCCGGCGTCGACCCCGGCGGGCCGTGGTATGAGCCGTCGGCGGCGACCGGGACGCTGGCCTTCCTGGCGGCTCTCATGTCCCGGCGGCAGAGCACCGAACTGGAATGGTGGCGGCTGCGTGAGGCCGTGTCCCCGGTGGCGCGGGTCGTGCTCGCGGTGGCCGTCGGCCTGCTGGGGGCACCGGTGCAGTGGGTTCTGCACACCGTCGCGGGCCTGCCGTCGCTCCTCGGCTGGGATCGAGGGTGGATGCTCGGCGCGGCTCTCGGCGTGATGGGCGCGGTCGCGGCCGTCGTGGTCCCCTCGCCGCCGCTCCCGCGCCGGCTGGCGCTCTCGTCACGAAGAAGGGTCGGCGTCTCGTCCAGCGTGCGTCGCCTCTCGGCCGGACGCCTCGTCTCGGTCCGCCCGCACGTCCGCTCGTCTCGGCGCTCGTACCTTCTCGTCCGTGCCGACCTGGCCGGAGCGGACGATCCCGCGACCGTGCTCCGGCGCGACCGCGCCGCCACCGTGGTGATGGCGGCGGTGCCGCTCGCCTTCGGCGTCGCGTACTCGCTCGTGGGCCTGCCGCCGGGCAGCTTCCCGGCGGCCGGCGGGTTCGTCGCCCTGACGCTCGCGACGTTCGCCGTGGCATTCGCGCTGGGCAGGAGCGCGTGGTTCTGGTTCGTGCTGACCCGCTGGTGGCTGGCCGCCCGCAGAGTGCTGCCGCTGCGGCTGATGGCCTTCCTGGAGGACGCGCATCGCAGGGGCGTCCTGCGCAGGTACGGCTCGACGTACCAGTTCCGCCACGCGCTGCTGCAGGAGTGGCTCGCCCAGGAGGGAGCGGGCATGGAGGCGCCCGGCCCGAGAAGCTCGGACCGGGCGCCGGAGGAGTGAGTCAGGTCACGGGTAGCTGACGATGGTGCTCGTGCCGTAGGAGCCGACGACCGGGGTGCCGGCCTCGTTGATGGTCCGCTCGATGCCGCCGCTTCCGTCCAGGAAGACGGTCACCATGTCGTGGAACCGCACCCCGGGCCTCTTGGGCACCTCGATGCCCCGGTCGGCGCGGATGTCGACGCCCTGGTTGAAGTAGGAGTAGACGCCCAGGCCCCAGGCCTCGTGGGTCCGCACGCGGTCGCTCACCTTGTAGGACGCCCAGCCCTTGCCGGTCGGGCTGTTCCAGGCGGCCTGGCTCGGCGGGTCGTAGGGGATCTCGCTCTGGTAGAAGATCGTGCGGCCCCGCTCGCCGTTCCAGATCGTCTGCCACTTCTGGTAGTGCTCGACGAACAGGCCGTACGCGGTCACGTCGTCGCCGTTCACCACCACGCCGGTGTCGGCGGTGTTCTGGTTCCAGCCGATGCCGTTGCCGTGGTCGCCGCGCCACGCCCAGATGTTGTCGATCAGCGTGTCGTCGCTGTTGACCACCAGGCTGGTCGTGGCCTTGCCGACCCACGGGCCGCCGATGCGGAAGAAGACGTCCTGCAGCGAGATCGGGTTGGACGCGTGGTCGCGGCGGCTGTGGCGGTCGCCGACCTCCACCAGGACGTCCGACCGCCGCGGCCCGGCGTCGACGAGCACGCCCGCGACGCGGACGCCGTCGACGTCCTCGACGCGCAGCGCGGCGTCACCGGTGTCGGGGGCCAGGCTGGGCATGCCGAGCCCGAGCACCACCGTGTTCTTGTGCTTGACGCGCAGCGCCCGGTCCAGGTGGTAGACGCCGGGGGTGAGCAGCAGGTGCTTGCCGCGCGCGAGCTGCTGGTTGATGCGGCTGGCGCCGTCGCCGGGCTTGGCGATGTAGAAGTCGCGGATGGACAGCGAGGTGCCCTGCTCGGTGCGGCCGTCGCCCCACGTGGTGCCCGAGGTGTCGCGGCGCAGCGCGGGGACGAAGACCCGGTAGGAGCCGCGGTCGTCCACGTACAGGTAGGGCTTCTCGCGGGTCACCGGGCTGGTGGCCAGCGTGGTGTACGGCGGGTCGGGGAAGCCCTGCTCGGGGGCGCCGGTCACGCCGGAGAACACCTGGTTCCAGACGCCGTTGGTCCAGTCGCCGCCGAGCACGCTGTCGCGGGTCAGCCACTGCTGCTGCGAGCCGTTGATCGTGACCCCGTCGACCTTGGAGTCGGCGATGTACCCGCCGCTGGAGTAGCCGCCGTTCCCCGGCTCCAGCCACAGGGTGCCGCGGATGTGCACGCGCCGCATCGGCGAGGCCTGCGAGACCGCCCACTGGTTGGACCAGTCGGTCGGCGTCACCGAGAGGTTCTCGGCCGAGCGCCAGAAGTTGGTGAGCGAGGAGATGCCGGCCGCGGAGTCGGGGTCGGACTGGCCGATGACGCGCACGGCGCCGTTGACGTCGACGTCGTCCGGCGACCTGCCGAGGCCGGCGACGGTGGTGTAGTAGCCGAGCTTGGCGTTGACGTCGTACCGGCCGGGCTTGAACAGGATGGCGTACCGGTCGGTGCCCATCTCGTTCTCTTCCTGCTGGGCGAAGAGCGCGTCGAACTTGGCCTGGATCTCGGCGGCGGGCGTCGACGGGTCGTACACGAAGACGTTGGGCCCGAAGTCGGGCTCCCGGTGCGTCTCGGCCGTGGCGGTGCCGGCCGCCGTCACCAGGCCGGTGGCGGCGAGGGCCGCCGCGGCGGACGTCACCGCGAGGAGGCGCGTCAGGAAGGTGGTCCTGGGGCCGCGCGTGGTCTCGCGCGCGCCGTGGTCATGGGTGTTCGTCATCGACCTGCCTGTCGGGAAGGGGGGTGCCGCCACCCGCACTGTCAAGAGAGCGCTCTCTTTTCGGTGCGGGGCTTATGTCAGGCTCCGAAGAAAGGGGACGCATTGTTTCTATCCGGTTACCGCGGCCCACGCCAGTGCCCGGGAACACTTGACGTCCGTTCAGATCGGTTCGTTACGACAGGTTCGGTGACTTTGGGCCTTGCGCGGCTTTACCCGAGCACTTACGGTCGCTTGCAAGTTAGGAAACTTTCCTAAAGATAAAGAACGTGACAGGACCCGCCCCCTCAAGGAGTGATGATGCGGCGCACCGCGCCAGGCCTGGTGCTCACCGGGCTGTTCACCTTGCTGCTCGCCCTGCTCACCCCGTCGGCCGCGCACGCCGACACCGCCGCCTTCGCCAAGACCCAGAGCTGGGGCGGCGGCTACAGCGGTCAGTACACGGTCACCAACACCGGCACCTCGACGCTGAACGGCTGGACGGTCGCCTTCGACCTGCCCGCCGGCACCAGCGTCGGCAGTTACTGGGACGCCCTGCTGACCACCTCCGGCAACCGGTACACGTTCAGGAACCGGGAGTACAACGGCACCCTGGCCCCCGGCGGCAGGACGACCTTCGGGTTCGTCGTCAACGGCACGGGCACGCCGGCCAACTGCGCACTCAACGGCGCCTCCTGCGACGGCGGCGGCGGGCAGCCCCCCGTCGGCACCACGCCGGTGGCCGCCAACGGGCAGCTGCGCGTCTGCGGCACCAAGCTGTGCAACAAGAACGGCAAGCAGATCCAGCTCCGCGGCATGAGCAGCCACGGCCTGCAGTGGTACCGGCAGTGCCTCACGAACGGCTCGCTGGACGCTCTGGCGACCGACTGGAAGGCCGACGTCGTCCGGCTGTCCATGTACATCCAGGAGGACGGGTACGAGACCGACCCCCGGCGCTTCACGGACCTGATGCACTCGCTCATCGACCAGGTCAGCGCGCGCGGCATGTACGTGATCGTGGACTGGCACATGCTCAGCCCCGGCGACCCCAACTTCAACCTGGCCCGGGCGAGGACGTTCTTCAACGAGATCGCGCAGCGGCACGCGGGCAAGCCCAACATCATCTACGAGATCGCCAACGAGCCCAACGGCGTGAGCTGGAGCACCGTCAAGGGCTACGCCGAGCAGGTCATCCCGGTGATCCGCGCCCAGGACCCCGACGGCGTCGTGCTGGTCGGCACCCGCGCCTGGTCGTCGCTCGGCGTCTCCGACGGCGCCACCGAGTCGGAGGTGATCGCCAACCCGGTTAACGCCTCCAACATCATGTACACCTTCCACTTCTACGCGGCCTCGCACGGCACCGAGTACCTCAACGCGCTGTCGCGGGCGGCCGACCGCATCCCCATGTTCGTCACCGAGTTCGGCACGCAGGACTACGCGGGAGAGGGCGCCAACGACTTCACCCGCTCCCAGCAGTACCTGGACCTCATGGCGAGCAAGAAGATCAGCTGGGTGAACTGGAACTTCTCCGACGACCACCGCTCCGGAGCCGTCTTCACCACCGGCACCTGCAACGCCGGCGGCCCGTGGACGGGCACCTCCCGCCTGAAGGAGGCCGGCGTCTGGATCCGTGACCGGATCCGCACGGCCGACGACTTCTGAGCCGAACCCGAGAGGAGGCCGGCACGGGGGTGCCGGCCTCCTCGTCGTTCACGGGTGGTCCACGCCGTTTCGGTGGTTCTGGGGCGTCACGAGGGATTTACGCGGGCGAAATTACCCACCGATCGCCGCGTAATACATTCACGCCATCGGTTGATCGTCCACCCGACAGCGCGTGCCCCCGTCCGCCGGTCCCTGATCAGACATTCCAGTCCACCCCCTTACGCCAAGGGATGCTGAAATGACCGAACCCGGTGTGTCCCCTCCGCCCAGCCACCCCCATGATCTGCTCGCGGTCACCGCGCCGCCGGGCACCGCACCGGCCGGTGTGGCCGAGCGTGCGGAGTTCGACGAGCCCGCGCCCACGGCGGGCCTGATCAAGCCCGGCTACGACCCCCGGCTCGCCAACGAGGACCTGGCGCCGCTGCGCCGCCAGACCTGGTCGTCGTACAACATCTTCGCCTTCTGGATGTCCGACGTGCACAGCGTCGGCGGCTACGTCACCGCGGGCAGCCTGTTCGCCCTCGGCCTCGCGAGCTGGCAGGTGCTGTTCGCGCTCATCGCGGGCATCGTCATCGTCAACGTCTTCTGCAACCTGGTCGCCAAGCCGAGCCAGATGACCGGCGTGCCGTACCCGGTGATCAACCGCGCCGTGTTCGGCGTGCTGGGCGCGAACATCCCCGCGATCGTCCGTGGGCTGATCGCGATCGCCTGGTACGGCGTGCAGACCTACCTCGCCTCCCAGGCGCTCATCATCATCTTCCTCAAGTTCTGGCCCGCGACGGCCACGCTGAACGACCCCCGGGCCTACGGCTTCCTGGGGCTCTCGGCCCTGGGCTACATCTGTTACGCGATCCTCTGGGTGGCGCAGGCGGCGGTGTTCTGGAAGGGCATGGAGGCGATCCGCCGGTTCATCGACTGGGCGGGCCCGGCGGTGTACGTGGTCATGGTGGTGCTCGCCGTCTACCTGGTGAGCCGCGCCGGGTGGCAGAACATCAGCCTCGACCTGTCGCAGGGCGAGAGCCTCGGCTTCGCCGAGTCCATCCCGGTCATGCTGGGAGCCATCGCCCTGGTGGTGTCCTACTTCTCCGGGCCGATGCTGAACTTCGGGGACTTCTCCCGGTACGGGCACTCGTTCGCGGCGGTGAAGAAGGGCAACCTGCTCGGGCTGCCGGTCAACTTCCTGTTCTTCTCGCTGCTGACGGTGATCACGGCCTCGGCCACGGTGCCGGTGTTCGGCGAGCTCATCACCGACCCGATCCACACCGTGCAGCGCATCGACACGCCGTTCGCGATCCTGCTCGGCGGGCTGACCTTCGTCATCGCGACGGTGGGCATCAACATCGTCGCGAACTTCATCTCCCCGGCCTTCGACTTCTCCAACGTCAACCCGCAGCGGATCAGCTGGCGCACCGGCGGCATGATCGCGGCGGTCGGCTCGGTGCTGTTGACCCCGTGGAACTGGTACGGCAACCCGGACGCCATCCACTACACGCTCGGCCTCCTCGGAGCGCTGATCGGGCCGCTGTTCGGCATCCTGATCGCGGGCTACTACGTGTGCTCCCGGCAGCGGGTGTGGGTGGACGAGCTGTTCACCCTCGACCGGGCGGGCCGCTACTGGTTCCGCGGCGGCTACAACCCGAACGCGGTCTGGGCCACGGTGGCGAGCGGGCTGCCGGCCATCGCCTCGGTGCTCGTTCCCAAGCTGCTGCTCGACCTGGAACTGACGACGGCCGACCTCACCTGGATCGCCGACTACAGCTGGTTCATCGGCTGCGGCCTCGGGTTCGTGGCGATGCTCCTTCTGGAGCGCGCCTCGCCCCGGATCGGCGACCTGGACCGCGACCTTGAGGCCGCCTCGGACGGAGCGGCCCGGCCGGCTTGATGACCCGCATCAAAGTGATCAATCCCAACACCGCCCGGGCCATGACCGAGTCCATCGGCCGCTGCGCCCGGGCGGTGGCGGCGCCGGGCACCGAGATCGTGGCCGTCAGCCCCGTCATGGGGCCGGAGTCGATCGAGAGCCACTACGACGAGGCCCTCGCCGTCCCCGGGCTGCTCGCGGAGATCGCGGCGGGCGAGCGCGTGGGAATGGACGGCTACGTCGTCGCCTGCTTCGGCGACCCGGGCCTGGACGCGGCCCGCGAGCTGGCGTCGGGGCCCGTGGTCGGCGTCGCCGAGGCGGCCATGCACGCCGCCACCCTGGTCGGGCGGAGCTTCAGCGTCGTGACGACGCTCTCCAGGACCGTGAACCGCGCCTGGGACCTCGCCCACCGCTACGGCTTCACGGCCGCCTGCCGGGGCGTGCACGCCTGCGACATCCCCGTGCTGGAGCTGGACCGCCCCGACGGCGACGCGCGCCGGGTGGTGACCGCGCTGTGCGCCGCGGCCGTCGAGGCGGACGGCAGCGACTCGGTGGTGCTCGGCTGCGCGGGCATGGCCGCCTTCTGCGCGGACGTCTCGCGCGAGCTCGGCTTCCCGGTGATCGACGGGGTGACGGCGGCCACCAAGCTGGTCGAGTCGCTCGTCGCGCTCGGGCTGCGGACGAGCACCCGGGGGGAGTTCGCGCCGCCCGTGCCCAAGCGGTACTCGGGCCTGTTGCGAGGATTCACGACCGCCACCTGAGCGGTACTCCGGCGGATAGCTGCACGCCATTCTTGCGCTAGGGCGCGCGTATACATTGTCCGTGATGTCGAAATCACCGTAATCAGTGATTCTCCCCGTACACGGGCGGTACGGCCGAGGGTGAACGCGGTCGCGCCGCCTGCGTGGGGTGCTCATATTCGCGCAGGCAGCCGTTGTCAACCACCATGCGATGGCAGGAAACGGTAACTGCCCGGCAACTTGCTGACTTCGATCTGTATGGGCCCAGAGTCCGAAAAGCCGCAGAATCGTACGTGTGACCACAAATCAACTAGGACGGTACACAAGAGAGGCCTAGAATGACCACTGCCCTGACTCTGCCGGCACGGTCGACCATCGACATCAAATTGACGGACATCTTCAATCCGCGCGCCATAGCGCGCGTCGGCGGGCGAGAACCGTCCTTCGCGGGGCTGGAGAGCCCCACCTCGCCGCACATCAAACTCGACACCGACGAACCCGGGATCCGAGGGCTGTTCCGGTTCCGCCCGGAGACCGCGCTTCCACTGGCTCACCTCAGCGAGGTGCTGTTCTGCGGGGACAGCACCTTGAGCCGGGCCGACCGGGAGCTGATCGCCGCCTACGTCTCCTCGCTGAACGAATGCCGGTTCTGCTACTACACCCACGCGGCGTTCGCGGCGGCCCGGCTGCCCGAAGGCATGGACCTGGTCGACCAGATCTGCGCCGACCTGACCACCGCGCCGGTGTCGAACAAGATGAAAGCGCTGCTCAGCATCGCCGGATCGGTGCAGGAGAGCGGGCGCAACGTCACCAAGCAACAGGTCGCGCAGGCCAAGTCGTCCGGCGCGACGGACGTCGAAATCCACGACACCGTGCTCATCGCGGCGGCGTTCTGCATGTACAACCGGTACGTGGACGGTCTGGCCACGTTCGCCCCCGACGATCCGGAGGTCTATGTGGCGAGAGCCCAGCGGACCGAGGGATACCTGGGGGTGCTGGCGGCCGACTCCGTACACGCCGCCTGAGACGGCGGAAAGCGCCGGAGACGCACCGCGCACCCAAAAGAAAGGACGCGCCACATCATCGGGCACGACGACCGCGCGAAGGCGGCCCCGATACGCGCCGGCCCATCAGGCGGCACGACGAGCGAAACAGACGGAGAAAGGCCGGGCCAAGGAACCACAGAGGTGAAAGGCCCGCCACGAGAAAGGAAGGGGCGTGAGCTGAAGGAGAATCCACAACCATTCGCCGGCCGTGCCGGGTGACACGGAGACACAGTGTCACCCGGCGGCCCGGCCGCTCGGCGGCCGGGCCGGCGCGCCATCGGTCAGGCGAAGAACTCGTCCACGACGTACGAGTCCTGCGGGTAGCTCCAGCGTTCGCTGATCTTGCCCGAGCTGATGCGGAAGACGTGCACGCCCTGGTCGTCGATCTCCCTGCCGTCGCGTTCCCCCTTGATGTGGAGCAGTACCGCCGCGTGATCCTCCCCGGCCAGGTACGAGTCGGGTTCGAAGCGAAGCTTGCTGTCGGTGACCTCGGTCATCTTCCCGAGGTAGCGCAGCACCTCGTCCTTGCCGCGGTAGTCGCCCGCGAGGGGCCCACGGCCCGGCACGTGGAACACCACGTCGTCGGTCAGGAGTTCGCTGATGCGGTTGAGATCGCCCTTGGCCAGGGCTTCGTAGCTGTCACGGGCGACGGTCGCGTTCGGGTGTTCGGACATGGAGAACGCTCCTTCAGACGGCGGGTCAGCCTGTTTAGGCGGCTTCGGTGACGCTACGCCGCGCGAGTCTGAGCCGACAAAGGGAGTAAGAACAACCTGTCCATGGTGGTAATCCCGCCGTTGCCCCGGAGAAACAGTGGAGCATTCCCGCGAGACGGCCCGCCGAAACAGGCCGCATTCCGCATTATGGACACCCGGGCGGCTGACCACGCATTGTCACGCACAGGTTCCGGAGGAATCCGCTATGTCGTTAAGGGGTGTCCCCGGAAATGAAATCCGGCCGACGATCCCCGGTCCGGCCGGGTAAACGGCGCCGGCCCGAAAGCGGACATCGGGCCACCGGCCGTTGACAGCCGGGAGGGGGCGATGGATCATCGGCACAGGCCTGCTGGGCCCGCCATGCCGTGCTGGGCCGTTCGCTGGCTTTCTGCCGATACCGCCGTTCTCGCCGGGGGAGCACCATGCCTCACATCACTCTTAACTCGGACGAGCCCGGCATCCGGGGCTTGTTTAGGTTTCGCCCGGAGACCGCGCGTCCCCTGAACGCGCTCGTGGACGTGCTCCTGTGCGCCGAGAGCACGCTCACCCGCGGTGAGCGCGAGCTGATCGCGGCCTACGTGTCCGCGCTGAACGAGTGCAAGTACTGCTACTCCTCCCACGCCGCCTACGCGGCGGCGCAGCTCCCGGAGGGCATGGACCTGGTCGAGCAGGTGCGCGACGACCTCGGCGCGGCCCCGGTCGGCGACAAGCTCCGGGCGCTGCTGGGCATCGCCGCCTCGGTCCAGCGCAGTGGCCAGGACGTCACCGAAGAGCAGATCAAGTCGGCCCGTGAGGCGGGGGCTACCGAGCTCGAGGTGCACGACACCGTGCTGATCGCCGCGGCGTTCTGCATGTTCAACCGCTATGTCGACGGGCTGGCCACCTTCGCCCCCGACGACCCGGCCGTCTACGCCGCGCGGGCGCCGCGCATCGTGGCCGACGGCTACCTCGCGCTGCTGGAGGAGTCACAGCGCCGGGCCTGACCCCTAGTCCGATCGAAACGCTCACCCCTACAAACGCGTCGACCTGTCGTGAAAACCGACGCTGCCACGGAGACTCGGTGCAGTGCCGAGGTAGCCGGGATGTGCACAACGCGCGTCGGGAGAGCCACGTCGTCGATGGCATGAGGAGGATCCATGGCTCACATCGCTCTCAACGACGGCGAAACCGGCATCGTCGGCCTGCTGCGCTACAGGCCCGAGACAGCCCGCCCGCTCGCGGAGCTGGCCGAGGTGCTGCTGCGCGACGCGAACACGCTGTCGCGCGGCGAGCGCGAGCTCATCGCCGCGTACGTGTCGGAGCTGAACGAGTGCCGGTTCTGCTCCTCCTCGCACGGGGCCTGTGCCGCCCTGCAACTGCCCAAGGGCATGACGCTGGTGGCGCAGGTGCAGACCGACCTGGCCTCCGCTCCGATCGGCGAGAAGCTCCGGGCGCTGCTCGGCATCGCCGCCTCGGTGCAGAAGGGCGGGGGCGAGGTCACCGAGAAGCAGGTCATGGTCGCCCGTGAGGCGGGCGCGACCGACCTGGAGATCCATGACACGGTGCTCATCGCGGCGGCCTTCTGCATGTTCAACCGCTACGTCGACGGCCTCGCCGCGTCCACACCCGATGACCCCGCGGAGTACATCTCGATCGCCGGGCATCTGATCTGCGGCGGTTACCTCGGCGTTCTGACAGATTCGGAGTACTAGGTCTGATGACGACGACGGGACCGGACGGCCACGTCCACCGTTACCTGATCATCGGTGCCGGGCCCGGTGGTGTGCAGCTCAGCTACTACCTGCAGCGCACCGGCGCGGACTACCTCACCCTCGAACGCGAGGACGCGCCCGGCGCCTTCTTCCGCCGCTATCCGCGCCACCGCAAGCTGATCTCGCTGAACAAGGTGAACATCGGCCAGAAGGACCCGGAGATCGCGCTGCGCTGGGACTGGAACTCCCTGCTCAACGACAACCCCGACCTGCTGTTCCCCCAGTACTCGCGCGAGTACTTCCCACGCGCGGACGACCTGGTGCGCTACCTCGCCGACTTCCAGCGCGAGCACGACCTCAACGTGCGGTACTCCACCGCCGTCGAGCGCATCGAGAAGGTGGACGGCCTGTTCACGGTGCACGCCGGCGGCGAGGTCTTCCGCGCCGAGTGCGTGATCATGGCGGCCGGCTGGGGCGGTCCGTTCATCCCCGACATCCCCGGCATCGAGCTGGCGACGGGCTACGAGGACATGTCGTGCTCGGGGGAGCAGTACACCGGCAAGCGGGTGCTCGTCATCGGCAAGGGCAACTCCGCGTTCGAGACCGCGCACGCCATGCTCGGCCACGCGTCCGTCATCCACCTGGCCAGCCCGCACGCCGTGCGGTTCGCCTGGGACACCAAGCACCCCGGCCACGTGCGCGGCCAGTACGGCGCGCTGCTGGACAGCTACTGGTTCAAGACGCTGGACGGCGTGCTGGAGTGCGAGATCGACCGCATCTGGAGCGAGGGCGACTGCTTCAAGGCGGAGATCACCTACACGCTGGCCCAGGGCGAGAAGGCGGTGCTGGAGTACGACCACGTCGTGCGCTGCACCGGCTTCCGGATGGACACCAGCGTCTTCGACGAGTCGTGCATGCCCGAGATGGGGTTCGGCGGCCGGCTGCCGGTGATCCGCCCCGACTTCCAGTCGCAGAACGTCGACGGCCTGTACTTCGCGGGCACCCTGATGCAGGGGCGCGACTTCAAGGGCGCCTCCTCGGCGTTCATCGACGGCTTCCGCTACAACCTGCGCACGCTGACCGCCCTGCTGGCCGAGCGCTACGAGAACACCCCGCTCGACTCCCAGGTGCTGCGCGCCGACCCCGACGAGCTCACCGCCACCATCCTGGAGCGGCTGAACTACAGCTCGGCGCTGTGGACCCAGTTCGAGTACCTGTGCGACGTGTACGTCGTCGACCGGGACACGGGGGAGGTCCGGCACTACATCGACCTGCCCGAGGACTACGCGGTCCAGCGGTTCGCGGACGAGCCGTTCGTGCTCACCGCCACCCTGCGCTGGGGGCCTCGCGACCAGGCCGACGTGTTCAACATCGTGCGGCACCCCACCCCCGACCGCGCCCACGAGAGCGCCTTCCTGCACCCCGTCGTGCGGGCGTGGCACAACGGTGAGCAGGTCGCCGAGCAGCACCTGCTCGAAGACCTCGCCGCGGAGTGGCGCGACCAGGTGCGCCACGTGCAGCCGCTGTGCAAGTTCCTCGCCGCGCAGCTCGGCGTGGAGACGGCCCGCCCGTAAGTCCGCCGCGCCCCGGCCGGCCACGCCGGCCGGGGCGTCACGGGGTCATTCCCAGGCGTGCGCGCCGCCGGGGTCCACCAGCCGCTCCACCAGGTAGTCGACCACGTCGGCGGTCTCGCCGCGCCGGGCGAAGGCGGCCCGCTGGCGTGCCGCCCCGCTGCCGATCGCCCGCAGCCGCTCCAGCCCGCGGGTCACCACGTGGAGGTCGCCGGTCTGCTCCAGGGCCGGGCCGATCAGGTCGAACAGCCCCGTGACGACGTCGGTGGCCGGCCGCAGCTCGCCGTCGGCGGGGTCGATCACCCGGCCCTCCAGGCCGTCGCGGGCCGCCCTCCAGTACCAGGCCCGCAGCACCTCGGCCCGCAGCCGCGGCCCCGGGTCGCCGGCGTCCACCCGCTCCAGGAACGCCAGCACCATGCCGCGCACCATGGCCGCGAGCAGCGCGGACTCCTCGGCGGTCGCCGGGACGTCGGTGACCCGGACCTCCAAGGTCGGCAGCCGGGACGACGGCCGGACGTCCCAGAAGATCGTCCCGGGGTCCACCAGGGCGCCCACGCGGGTCAGCGTGGCGATCACCTCGTCGTACTCGGCCTCGGAGGCGAAGTACGGCGCCGGCCCGGCGACCGGCCACTTGCACCACGTGAGGGTGCGCCAGCTCGCGTACTGGGTGTCGCGGCCCCCCCAGTACGGCGAGTTGGCCATCAACGCCACCAGCACCGGCATCCACGGCCGCAGGTGGTTGCCCACCAGAAGCGCCCGCTCGCGGTCGGGCAGGTGGACGTGGACGTGGGCCGCGCAGATGCTCTGCTCGTCGTGCAGGGTGCGGTACGTGGCGATGCCGACGTCGTAGCGGGCGTGCTCGGTGATCGGCGGCGGGACGATCGTGCCGAGCACCGGCGTGCCCGACGCCACCAGGGCCACGCCCTCGGCGTCGGCCGCGGCGGCCATGGCCACCCGCATCCTGCGCAGGTGCTCGCGCAGCTCCACCGTGCCGGCGCAGGGAGGCGTCTTGGCCTCGACCTGGAACTGGGTGATCTCGGTGCTCACCAGGTCGCCCAGCTCCGCGGCGGCGCGCTCCACGACCTGCGTGCCGCGCGGCGTCACCTCGCGCGTCAGCGGGTCGACGACCAGGTACTCCTCCTCCACCCCCACCAGCGGGCAGAGCGCGTCGTAAGGCGCCGGCTGCGCGGACTCTATGGTCGCCGTCATCGTCCACTCCAGAGCTGGGGGCGGCCCGTACGGGGCGTGCCGGCGGTCGCGGCGCGGCGCGCCGGCGCCCGTACCCGGCAGCTTGCCTGCCGATGACGCAACGGTACCGAGCTGATCATGCTCGCGCGGAGCCGTGGAGGGATTTCCCGGGGCCCCTATCCGCCCGCACACCGCCGTCCGCCCACTGTTGTGACACCGCCGAACGGCCGGGCCCCGCCCCGAACGGGCAGGGCCCGGCCGCTCCGGGGCGGGGGTCAGCCGGCGGGGCGCTCCCCGAGGCGGTCCACCCAGCCGGTCCGCTCGAACGCCTGGCTCAGCAGCGGAAGCGGCCTTTCGTCCCTGACCTCGATCTGGAGCAGCTCGGCCGTGCCCTCGTCGAGGATCATCCGGTACTCGACGTCCCCCCGCGTGGTCTCGTCGCCCGGCGTGGTCGTGCTGAGCGCGACGCCCTCGCGGCCGAAGACGTCGCCCGCCCGGCCCGTGGAGGTGATGCCCGGCTGCTCGGCCAGCACGCGGAACAGCGCGGCGCGCGTGCCCGGAGTGATCGGCGAGGTCAGCAGGTCGGTGCCCGTCTGCCACAGGTAGGCGGCGAACCCCGCGTCGGCCTGCCCGCGCCGGCCGGGCGACGCCTCGTACATGTCGCGGAGCCGGCCGCGCAGGGCCTCCTTGCGGGTGGGCAGCTTCGACACGTTCCGTATGGTGAGGCCGGGGTTGTCGATCGACAGCACCCGATCGAGGTCGTCCTCGTATGTCCGCGTCCGGCGGTCCGGTACGAGCTCGGGGGAGCCCATGGCCTTCCACCGCGCCTCGTCGGCGGCGGAGGCGAAAGTCGCCTCCGGGGCGGGCCGGGTCACGCCGCGGTTGGTCCCCCCCTTGTCGCGGGCGCGCCAGGTCTCGCTGGTCTCGGAGGTGGCGGCCGCGAACGGCGGGCCGGCACTCCGTGCCGACTCCCGCTTGAGCCGGCCGACCTCGCGCTCGAACTCCTTCTCTGCGGCCTTCTCCGCGGCGTCGTCGCCCCCCGCGTCGCCCTTGGCCGCCTCCCTCTGCCGGAGCAGCTCGTCGAGCCTGGCCTCGTACGCGCCCGGGAGATCCCTGATCAGCGAGTCCGTGCGGGTGCGGGTGTACCAGTAGCGGCCGGAGTCCGCCGGCTCCCGAGCGGCGGTCTCGGCGGCGGCGAGCAGCACCGACCGGGCGTCCAGCGGCGTCGCCGAGGCGACCGGCGGCGTCGAAGGGCTGCCGGCCTGGATCGGCGCCCTGCCGGGGGAGGCGTCGTCGGAGACCAGGCCGGGGACGAGCACCACCGCGGCGGCGAGCCCGGCGGCGGCCGTGCCGGCGAGGATGAGGGATGGGCGGCGCGACCGCCCCCGGGCGCGCGCGGAGCGGCCCGAAGGAGTGTGGGGCGCGTCGAAGGCGCGGGCGAGGTCTCCCGCCCGGCGCCGCCCGTAGGCCTCCTCTGCCACCTCGTCGAGCGCTCGGGGCCTGAGCGCGGCGAACAGTCGATCGGTCATGTGCTGCTCCCTGTCGGGGTCGCGGGGGGAGGGGGGCGAGGAGGGCATCAGGCCTCCTCAAGGAACGGGTGGCCGACGGCACCGGTGTACGGCCGGGCGGCCCCCGGCTCGGCGCGCAGCGCCTTCTCCAGGCGCCTGCGGGCGCGGTGGAGCCGCACGTTGTACGTGCGGGTCGAGCAGCCCATCACGGCGGCGGCCTGGTCGGGCGGCAGACCGTGCCAGGTGGCCAGGGCCATCGCCTCCACGTCGCGCTCAGGCAGGCGGGCCAGCGCGGCGAGCGCGTGCTCCCTGTCGACGACGTGGTCGGCGACGTCCCAGTCCACCTGGTCCCGCGGCGTCGTCAGCGCCGCGATCCGGTCGACGAGGGCCTTGCCCCTGTGCCGCGAGTCGCGCTGCTTGGCCAGCAGGTTGCGGGCCACGCCGAGCAGCCACGGCAGCGGGGGATCGGGCACCTCGTCCAGGCGTCGCCAGGCGATCAGGAATGCCTCGCTGGCCACGTCCTCGGCCACGCCGTGCTCGGCCCGCAGCAGGGCGTAGCCCAGCACGCTCCGGTAGTGCCGGTCGTAGAGGTCGGTGAAGCGTTCTCGGGGATCGTCCACACCCAGTAGTCCCTCCGCGCGCCGCTGGATTACCCCTTCGTGCGCGATCGCCCGATTATCGCGGAGGCGCGGTGCGCGCGGGTGGGGGGCGCGGCGCCCTCGCGGCGGGGACCGGAGCGGGGCCGCGGCCCGGACGGAGAGGGTCAGCCGCCCCGGATGCCGCGCCGTTCCAGGTGGTGGCCGGCCGAGACGGCGCCCTCGATGCCGGTCGCCAGGAAACGCCTGATGATCTCGCGCTCCTGGTCGGTGAACCGGTCGAGGGCGGTGGACAGGTGGCCGGTGAGCGGGGTGAGGAACCGGCCGGCCAGCGTGACGGCCTGCTCGCGCGGGGCCAGCTCGATCTTGCGGCGGTCGTTGGGGCTGCGGTGCCGCTCGACGTGCCCGGACTGCTCCAGCCGGTTGAGCAGCGCCGTGGTGGCGGGGGCGCTGAGGTTGAGCGCGGTGCCGAGGCCGCCCGGGGTGAGCGGGCGGCCGTCGCGGACGGCGTCCGTGATCACGATCACGGCGTTGAGGTCGGTGCGGTGCAGGCCGTGGACGGCGGCGAACCGCTCGGCGAAGCGGTCGAACTCCACGGTGAGGCGCCGCATCAGGGTCATCAGCTCGACCGCGGTGGCGGCGTCCCGCTCCGGCGTGTCAGCCGACATGCCGTCCTCCTCCGCGCCGTCGAGCGTTCCTCCACCTTACCTTTCCATGGCAGAAGCATTCCCTGGCCGAGGGCGGGCGCCCCGGTCAGCCGGCCGTGCGGTCGCGGCCGTGCGGCGCCGCCCAGTCGAGCAGCGGCCCCGCCGGCACGATGCGGCTCGGACTGATCCTGGGGTGCGTGGTGTAGTAGTGCCGCTTGATGTGGTCGAAGTTCGTCGTGCCGCCGAACGCCGGCCGCTGGTACAGGTCGCGGGCGTAGGCCCACAGGTTGGGGTAGTCCACCAGGCGCCGGATGTTCGCCTTGAAGTGGGTCACGTAGACCGTGTCGAAACGGGCCAGCGTCACCCACAGCCGCACGTCGGCCTCGGTGAGCTGGTCGCCGAACAGGAAGCGCCGGCCGCCCAGCCGCTCCTCCAGCTCGTCCAGGAGCGTGAACAGCTCCGCCACGGCGGTGTCGTACGCCTCCTGGGAGGTCGCGAAGCCGCACCGGTACACGCCGTTGTTCACCGCGGCGTAGACCCGATCGTTCAGGGCGTCGATCTCGGCCCGCAGGCCGGCCGGGTAGAGCTCGACGCCGGTGCCCGACCACTCCTGGAACGCCGTGTCCAGGTCGATCGTGATGTCGGGGAAGTTGTTGCTGACGATCCGCCGGGTCTGGCGGTCCCACAGCACCGGCACCGAGACGTGGCCGTCGTACCCCGGCTCGCTCAGCTCGTACGCCTCGCGCAGCAGCGTGAAGCCGTTCACCGGGTCGGCGGTGTGCCCGGGGCCCTCGCGGAAGGCCCAGCCCCGGCCGTCGCGCACGGGGTCCACGGCCGACAGCGAGACGACCTCCTCCAGCCCCTTCAACGCCCGGACGATGGCCGTCCGGTGCGCCCACGGGCAGGCCCATGACACGTAGAGGTGGTAGCGGCCCGGCTCGGCCCGGAAGCCGCCGGAGCCGTCGGCGGTGATCCGGCCCCTGAAGCTGTACGGCGCCCGGGTGAAGGCGCCCCGCTCGGCGGCCGGGGCCTTCTTCTTGTAGTCGCCGTAGTCACCGTGCACGGCGAAGTCGATCGGGCTCGCGACCGCGGACGTGTCCGTCATCGATGCATCCCTTCTCGTGGGCTGCCGACGTCCGGCGGCCGTCCGCCGGACCACACCGGTCCCCACCCTCGCACCCGCACCGCCGCGCCGCGCGCCCGGCCCGGCGCGACCGGTGGAGCGGGGCGCGGACGTGCGGAAAGGTAAAGGTGGCCCCGCGAATCCGCGCGCACTCGGAACAGCGCATATTGTGGCGGGGGAAGGGGCCGGCGGACCCCGACCACCTGCTCTCGGCCGCAGCGGAAGGTCCCCGCGCACCTGGGCATGCCGATTATCACTACTGGGTGGGTCAACCACTTGGCCTTAGTCGTCGTGCCGCACTACGCTTTGCGCAGATCATTCCGCCCTGTGTCCGCGGAGCTCCCTCAACTGGAGGTGGCACCGCCATTGGCACGGGTGTTGACCTTGCATGCCGCGTCGCGGCCGCGCACTGCGCCGGCCGCGTACGCCGGTCTCTTCCGCCGGCCGGACGGCCGGTCCGGCGTTCCCGCGCTCGCCGGGATCGCCGCGCGACCGGCGCCGTCCAGCTCGCCGAGAAGCAGGCGCTCGCGCGAACGGGGCTGTTCTGCCCGTTTTCGGGCACATGCCACGGTAAACGCGTATGCCTCTGCATGAACGCGCCGGCGCAGGTGCGGGGTTCACAAGAGGATGGAAGATGACACGTATTGATCCGGAGGCTCTGGTGGCGAGCCTGAGGGGCCTCCAGACGACCACCGAGGGCAGCGGGGTGGTCCACCACTTGGAACGTATCGTTCAGGTGGTCGACCGGCTGTTCGGCTACGCCGGCGCCGGGCTCATGTTCGCCGACGAGGGCAAGAGCCTGCGCTACCTCGTGACGACGGACGAGGCCGGGCGCAGCCTCGAACACGCCCAGGCCGCGCTGGGGCGTGGGCCCTGTGTGTCGGCGTACTTCACCAACGGCGCGGTGACCACCCGCGACGTGCAGGACGACGAGCGGTGGCCCGGCCTGGCCGAGCTGCTCGACCCGAGCGTGCGGGCGGTCGCGGGCGTCCCGGTGCGTCTGGGCGGCGGGCCGGTCGGCACGCTGAACGTCTACCAGGCCGCGCGGCACGAATGGGAGGAGTCCGACACCCAGGCGCTGCTCGCCTACGCGCACGTCATAGAGGAGGTGCTGGCGGCCGCGGTGAGGGCCGAGGAGAAGACCGTGCTGGCCGACCAGCTTCAGTACGCGCTGGACTACCGCATCGTGATCGAGCGGGCCATCGGCTACCTCATGGGCAAGCACGACCTGACCGCCGCCGAGGCGTTCACGGGCCTGCGCAAGCGGGCCCGCGACAGCCGGCGCCGCGTGGCCGACCTGGCCGCGGAGATCCTGGGCGAGCAGGCCCCTCCCAATTGACGGGAATCCGTCCATGGTGATGATGATTTCGTCACGCGAGCTGCCGTCGAGGGCCGCCGTCGGGGTCTGCCTGCACGGCGACCTCGACGGCGGCGCCGCCGCGGAGCTGCGCGGCTGCCTCACGGCGCTGCTCGACCGGCACCGGCCGTCCCGGCTGACCCTCGACCTGACCGACGTGACCTTCATCGACTGCTCGGGCGCCCGCACCCTGAGCTGGCTCGACCTCCACATGCGCAGGCAGGGCGGCACGCTGGCGATCACGCGGCCCTCCCGCCCGGTGCTGCGCCTGTTACGGCTCCTGCGGTTCGACGGCCGGTTACGCATCGACGAGCGGGCCGGCGAGGACGGCGGCCTCCCGGAGAACTGGCGCATCATCCGGCTCCGGTCGTTCCGCCCGGACCACGCGCCGAGCGCCAACTGAACCGGGCTACCCTGGTCGGTGATGTATCGACTGCTCTTCTCGCAGGTGCTCAGCCGGTTCGACGCCGAGGCCGTGCACCACGCCGCCCTTCGCGGGCTGCGCGTCCTGTCGGCGACCCCGGTGGTCAAGCGCCGTCTGCACCGCGTGCTGGCGCCGCGGGACGAGGCGCTGCGCGTCCAGGCGTTCGGCGTGCACTTCCCGAGCCCCTTCGGCCTCGCCGCGGGCTTCGACAAGGACGCCGCCTGCGTCGAGGCCCTCGCGGCGCTCGGCTTCGGCCACGTCGAGGTCGGCACGATCACCGCGCACGCCCAGCCGGGCAACCCCCGGCCGCGGCTGTTCCGGCTGCGCGCCGACCGGGCGATCGTCAACCGCATGGGCTTCAACAACCTGGGCGCACAGCGGGCCGCCCGCCGCCTGCGCCGCCCGCGCGGCGTGCCCGTCGTGGTCGGCGTGAACATCGGCAAGACCAAGGTCATCCCCGAGGAGCTCGCGGTCCGCGATTACGCAACGAGCGCGGGGAAGCTCGCCCCGCTCGCCGACTACCTCGTGGTCAACGTCAGCTCCCCCAACACCCCCGGCCTGCGCGACCTTCAGGCCGTCGAGCGGCTGCGGCCCCTGCTGGGCGAGGTCCAACGGGCGGCGGGCCGCACGCCGGTGCTGGTGAAGATCGCCCCCGACCTCGCGGACGCCGACGTCGACGCGGTGGCCGACCTCGCCGTCGAGCTCGGCCTGGCCGGGATCATCGCCACCAACACCACCGTCTCCCGCGAGGGCCTGCCGGGCTCCAAGGCCGCGGAGGCGGCCGAGACGGGCGGGCTGTCCGGCCGCCCGCTGAAGGAGCGCTCGCTGGAGGTGCTGAGGAGGCTGCGCGGCCGGGTGGGCGACCACCTCGTGCTGGTGTCGGTCGGCGGGGTCGAGACCGTCGACGACGTGTGGGAGCGGCTGCTGGCCGGCGCCACCCTGGTGCAGGGGTACACCGGCATGATCTACGAGGGCCCGCTGTGGGCCTGGCGCATCCACCGGGGCCTGTCGCGCCGCCTGCGCCGCCACGGATACTCCTCCGTGCGCGAGGTGATCGGCCGGGTCGGCGCCTGAGGGCGGCCGCCCCGGGCGGTGGGCGCGGGTCTCGCGCCGGCGGCGCGTCCCCTACCCTCGTGAGGTACCGATGACAGGAGGGGAAGCACCATGGCCACCAGCGCGTTCACCGTCACCGGCATGACCTGCGACCACTGCGTGAGGTCTGTCACCGAGGAGGTCGGCGAGGTGCGCGGCGTCAGCGAGGTCCGCGTCGACCTCGGCACCGGCGTCGTCGAGGTGTCGGGCGACCAGCCCCTCGACGACGCCGCCATCCGAGCCGCCATCGAGGAAGCCGGCTACACCGTCGTCTGAGCGCGTCAGCCGATGCTGGGGCGGGTGGAGTCGGCCTCGCGGGTGAGCCCTTCGAGGTGACGCATCGCCTCGCTCACCGTCACCGCGCCGGGCCGGTGGCGCCGGGCGCCGGTGCCGCCGCGCTGCCACGGCCGCGGCCCGGCCGGCGGCCGGTACTCCACCCCGTAGGCGTCCAGCCTGGCCAGGTGCGCGGGCAGCGCCCCGGCGAACCCCTCGCCGGCGCCCGACCACGTGACGTGCGCGAGCGCGCAGCCGCGCGGCCAGGCCCGGTAGTCGAGCGCGCGGCCGTCCGGGATGCGCTCGGTCCACAGCTGGAACTGCGCGCCCAGCACGTGCCCCGCCTCTCCGGCCGTCCACGAGGCCGGCGCCGGCTCGAACGCCGCCACGTCGTCGACGGTGACGGCGTCGCCCATCGCCACCGGCTCCTCGGGCGAGGCCGCCTCGGCGTAGTCGAAGTACAGGGGGAACACCGGGGTCGCCACGACGTCGTGGCCGGCCGCCGCGGCCCGCCGCCCGACCTCCATGCCGCGCCACGGCATGACGACGGTGTCCGGCCGGAGCATGCCGCTGACGAACGCCTCGTCCCAGACGACCGCCCGGGAGCCGAGGCCGGCGAGCACGTCGGCGAGCCGCCGCAGGAACCACGCGTGCAGGTCGGCGGGGGTGTCCAGCCCGAGTGAGCGCCGGTAGTCGCCGATCTCGTCAGAGGCGGCCCAGGCGTCGAGCACGCACTCGTCGCCGCCCAGATGGAAGTACGGGACGGGGCCCAGCGCGTCGATGATCTCGGTGAAGACCGTCGTCAGGAACTCCACCGTGGGCGGGAGCGGCGACAGGATGGCCGGGGAGATGCCCCAGCGGTCGAGGACGGCGTGCCGCACGCCGGGGTCGGCCGACAGGTGCGGATAGGCCGCGAGGATCGCCGACGCGTGGCCGGGGACGTCGATCTCGGGCACGATCGTCACCGCCCGGGCGCGGGCGTAGCCGGCGATCTCCGACAGGTCGGCCAGCGTGAGGTGGCCGCCGTGCGGGGTCTCGTCGAACGACGGCTCGCCCTCCTGGCGGAAGGGCGTGGTGGTGGTGCGCGCCCGGTGCGAGCCGACCTCGTGCAGCAGCGGGTAGGCCCGGCTCTCCACCCGCCAGCCCTGGTCGTCGGCCAGGTGGAGGTGGAGGCGGTTCAGCTTGTGCAGGGCGAGGAGGTCGATCATGCGCAGCACCTCGCGCTTCGGCATGAAGTGCCGCGAGATGTCGAGGTGGGCTCCGCGCCAGGGGAACCGCGGGGCGTCCGCCACGTGCACGAACGGCACGGCCCAGCGCGCGCCGGGCGGAGCCACCGAGCGGAACGCCTCGGCGGGCAGGAGCTGGCGCAGCGTCTGGGCGGCGTACAGCGCCCCGGCCGCGTCGCCCGCCGCGATCTCCACGCCGCCGGCGCGGACGTCGAGCGTGTAGGACTCGGCGCCCAGGGCGGTGTCCCGGCGCACGCTGATCGCGGCCCCACGGCCCTCTGGGGAGCCCTGGGGGCCGTCTCCGCAGGACGGGTCGTGCCGGAGGTCCAGGACGGCCAGGGCGAGCCGCACGGGGTCGGCCAGGTCGGCGGGACCGGCGACCGCCGATCGGGCGGCGAGCGTGAACGAGCCCGGGGTGGTGCGAACGGCGCGTGGGCGGGGGATGAGGTCGGTCATGGGTCGATCATGCCAAAGACGCCCGGCGACCGGCCGGCCTCGTCCACAGCCTGTGGACGACGCGTCAGCCGAGGTAGTCGCGCAGGCCCTTGGCGAGCGACTCGGCGATCCGCTGGCGGAAGGCGGCGTTCGTCAGGCGCGAGGCGTCGGCGGCGTTGCGCATGTTGCCGGTCTCGATGAAGACCTTGGGCACGGTCGACAGGTTGAGCCCGCCGAGGTCGTCGCGGTAGTCGAGCGCGTTCTTGCCGATGTAGGTGGAGTACGGCAGGCCCGTGCCGGCGCGGTAGGCGTCGCGCAGGGCGATGCCGAGCTTCCTCGACTTGCCGACGACGGGGTCGACCGGCCCGCCGATCTTCTCGGGCATGATGACGTGGAAGCCGCGGCTCTGCGCCGCCGCGCCGTCGGCGTGCACGGAGACCGCCGCGTCCGCGTGGGCCTGGTTGCCGATGGCCGCGCGCTGGGTGATGCAGGGGCCGACGCCGGAGTTGCCGTCGCGGGTGAGCTTCACGGTGGCGCCCTCGGCCCTGAGGATCTTCGCCAGGCGCCGGGAGACGTCCCAGGTGAACGCCGCCTCGGAGTAGCCGTTGTTGGTGGCGGTTCCGGTGGTGTCGCAGGCCTTCCACTGGGTCAGGACGTTGACCTGCTTGTTGATGGCCTTCGGGTCGCGGTGGTTGCCGCCGTTGTGCCCGGGGTCGATCACGATGACCTTGCCGGCCAGCGGCTCGGGGGCCGCTTCGGGGGCCGCTTCGGGCGCGGCGGCGGCGCCGACGGGGGTGCGCCCCGCGGAGGCCGGCGCGGTGGACACGGTCGTGACGCGCGCGGCCGGCGCCTCCTGAAGACCGGTGGCGGCGGTGCTCGCGGCCCCGCCGCACGCCGTGACGCCGGCGCCTAAGAGCGCCATGCACGTGACGGCCAGTGCTCGACTGGTCACGATGATCCCTTCGCAGACGACCTCACGGTCTCCAACTTACGCGCAGAGGCGCGATGGACCGGCCGCGATGCGAAAGGCGGTCATACCGGGCCGCGCGGACGGCCCGCCCGGGTCACCAGGCGTGCTGTCCCAGCTCCTGCCGTTGCAGCAGCGCGGCCAGCTCCCTGGCGTCCTCGGCGTCCAGGCCGAGCACGACGCGGGGGCGGCCCCACGGATGGTCGATGGAGTGGGCGACGTAGCCGGCCACCGACTCGGTGGCTCCCTCGTCGTCCTTGCCCCGGGCGGCCCGCCAGTGCGCCCACGCGCGTTCGAGCTCCGCCGCGGCGTGCTGCGCGCACGAGACCAGTTCCGGATCACGCATGTGTACCCCCGCTCGGGCACCGGCCGCCTGGCCCGGCGGGCACCGCGTGCCCGCCCGCCGTCCCCGTGACGGTGAGCGGTGCCGGCCCGCCTCGGGCCGGTCCGGCACGCCGGGGACCGGCGCCATGTTTCTAGAGTCAACACCTGCCGGCGGCGCCCGCCGTGGACGTTGACCTACCCTTGGGGGTCACTTGGAGCCGGGCCGGTGCTGTGCCGCACCACCAGGCGGGGGGTGACCTCGCGCAGCCGGGAGGTCTTGCCGGGGTCGGAGATGCGGTCGCTCAGCAGCGCGGCGGCCGATCTGCCCATCGCGCGCCGCGGCTGGTCGAGGCTGGTCAGCGAGATGTGGTGCACGGCGGCCAGGTGGGTGTTGTCGTACCCCACGACCGACAGGTCCTCCGGCACGCGCAGCCCGAGCTCGCTGGCCGCGACCAGCACGCCGAGGGCGACGACGTCGTTGGCGGCGAAGATCGCCGTCGGGCGCGGGTCGCGCTCCAGCAGGGCGCGCGCCGCCCGGCGGCCGCCCTCCTCGGTGAAGTCGCCGTGCTCGACCATGATGTGCGGCGCCAGGCCGTGCCCGCGCATCGCCACCAGGTAGCCCTCGCAGCGGAAGCGGGCAGAGGAGGACGGGGTGCCCTCGATGTGGGCGATCCGCCGGTGCCCCAGCTCGACCAGGTGGTCGACCGCGAGCCGCGCGCCGAGCTGGTCGTCGTCCACGACGATGTCCACGCTGTCGAGCTGCACGTCGCGCTCGCCGACGACCACCGTGGGCGTGTACGCCGCGGCCTCCGCCAGGTTCTCGCTGGACGGCGCCACCCCGAGCAGCACCAGCCCGTCCACCCGCAGCTCCAGGAACGCCTCGACGGCCTCCTCCTCGAACGCGGGGTTCCACCGGCCGCTGCCGATCAGCAGGCGCAGGCCGTCGCCGTGCAGGCTCTCCTGCAGGCCGTCCAGGAACTCGGCGTAGAAGGGGTTGTGCAGGTCGGCCACCAGAGCGCCCACCAGGTGGGTGCGCCCCTCGACGAGGCTGCGCGCCACCGCGTTGGGCCGGTACCCGAGCTCGCGCGCCGCTTGCAGCACCGCCTCGCGCCGATGCTCGCTGACGTGCGGGGACCCCCTCAGCACCAGGGAGACCAGCGACTTGGAGACGCCCGCTCGCTCGGCGACGTTGCGGATCGTCGGCCGAGGGCGCGGCGCGTGGGCGTCGCCGAGGCCGGTGTCGGTCGTGCCGAGATCCGAACGGTACCGGGCGGTCGTCTGCATGGACGGTCCTGACATGGTTCTCCCCACGATGAGTGGATGTGCACCTGTCAGACCAAACGATCGAGTCGCGTCGAGGGTACGGGTTGCGGCTCGGCTGATGGTCATCGGGGCCGCGCTTATCGAGCATCCCCTCCGATAGTGTGCGCATGTGGGTGCGACATCAAGGGCCTCGGGCGAGCGGGAGGACCCCGCTTCCGGGGGCGCCAGGCCGGCACGGCGCAGGCTCAGCGTCGACCGCCGTCGCGAGGAACTGATGGCCGCCGCGCTTGAGCTGTTCAGCCGGCACGACGCCGAAGACGTCTCGGTCGACGACGTCGCCACGGCGGCGGGGGCGTCGCGGGCGCTGGTCTACCACTACTTCGGCGGCAAGCAGGAGCTTTACGTCGCCGCGCTGCGCGGAGCGGCCGCCGAGCTCGAGGCGCGCTTACGCCCGGTGAACGGAGGCGGCCCGCTGGAGGAGGTGGCCGGCGGCCTGACCCGCTACTTCGACTTCGTGGAGGACCACGCGGCGGGCTTCGCGGCCCTGCTGCGCGGGGGCCCGGCGAACCGGGCCGGCGAGGTCGGCGAGATCGTCGAGGGGGTGCGGCGGCGCCTGTTCAAGATGATCATCTATCAGCTTCAGGTGGTGGAGCCCGGGCCGGCGCTGCGCATCACGCTGCGGTCGTGGATCGCCTCGGTGGAGACCGCCGGCCTCGACTGGCTGGAGAACCGCGACATCGCGCGGAGCGACCTCGAACGCCTGCTCGTCGACCAGATGGTCGCCCTCCTGCGGGTGGCCGCCGGCCACGACACGCAGGTCGGCGAGCTGCTCGCCGGGCTCGGCCGCGAGGCCGGCGCCTGACACGGCCGGGCACGGGCCGTGGCCCGGGTGCGGTTGGCGCCGGGCGCGGTCGGCGCCGTCCACACCCTCCCATGGTCTCCGCTCGCGGTGGGCTCGGGCGCGGTGCGCATGTCGTCCTTGAAGCCCGACTCCCCGCGTCACGGAAATCCATGGGTGTGTGGTTTGACGCGCTCACATACGGGACGCGAGCGCGCCGGTACTCCCCCCTACGTCCCTGACGGTCCCCGCCTCACTCCGACCGTTGCTGCGGGATGCCCGCGAGCAGCGCACGAACCTCGGTCTCCCGGTAGCGCCGGTGACCGCCGAGGGTGCGGATGGACGTCAACTTGCCCGCCTTCGCCCACCGAGTAACGGTCTTGGGGTCGACGCGGAACATGGTGGCGACCTCCGCCGGGGTGAGCAGTGGCTCGGCCTCGGGTGTACGAGCTGACATTTGTGCGGCCTCTCCTCCGTGGACCGGCGACAGCGATCCTGCGATTTGTGTTGGCGCTTGTCACGGATGTCCCTCAATGATCCAATACGTGCGGATTTTCCGGACCATATGCGGTATCACCCGATGTGACCATACAGCCACGCAGAGCGATTGGCGAGCCCTCAGAGCACAACGCCTTGTCCACGGGTTGATGTCACGCTCGGTGATTCTAGCGACACGTTTCGTGGTATCGCAGTGAAAACGGCAAACTACTCAGTTCGCAGAAGCGAGCTGGTGACTCCCGTTACCTACTTTTGCAGGTCACGTGCATGATTTGCGGTTCAGTTCGCCGATTCGAGGGCTTGTATTGACTTCCAGCGCAGGATGACGCGCTGATACATGGCGAAGGCCAGTTCTTCTTGACCCGTGTCCAACCCGGTGAGTGCCGCCGCGAGCTCGGCGGCGGACTGGTCGGCCTGCAGGGTGGCGTCGTCCATGACGTGCACGAGCCCGCCGTAGTCGAGCTCGACCAGCGAGTGCGGGTGGAACTCCTCCAGCCAGCGGCCGACCTCTTCGACGTCGCTCAGCGTGGTCACCTCGCCCACGTGCCGCCGGATCACCACCAGCGCCCGCGCCACCCTGCGCCGGGCCTGCGCCATCGAGGTGACGTACAGCAGGTTGCGCGCCGGGGCCGTGGTGGTGGCCGCCGTGGGCTCGGTGGCGGTCTCGTCCTGGCGTCCGAGCACCAGCCAGCGCTCGGCGGAGTCGAACGGCACGAACCAGGGGGTGGGGATGTGCCAGGTGCTCGTGCGGATGTGGGTGCGCAGGGCGGACGAGCCGCCCCGCTGCTTGAAGCGGTCGAAGTCGTCGGCGGTCTGCTCGGCGATGGCCCGGGGGACGAAGCGGTCGGCGAGCCTCAGCGGGGTGCCGCCCCTGAAGCGGGCGAAGGCCATCCACGACCGGAGCCGGCTCTGCCACGGGCAGACATACAGGGTGTCCTCTATGCGCCTGAGGTAGGCGTTGGGGCTCTCGGTGCCGGGCGCGGGTACGGCGGAGACGCCGAGCAGCCTGCGCACGGCCTCGGCGTGCTCGGCCTCCAGGGCGAACGCCCGCCGGGGGCGCTGCTTGGAGTCCGCGTAGGCGGCCCAGAAGGCGCGGTCGCGCTCGTTGAACGCCGACAGCGGCTCGTAGACACGGAGATAGGCGGCGTAGGGCAGCACAATCGAATGGTGCCACGGAGCGGCGAGCCGACGCGAGCGCGTGGCCTCTCCATGAGACGGGGGAGGGCGTATCCCGCGCACGAGCGGGGAAGGCGGGCGGCGCGACCGCCGCCCGGGCGTGTCGCGAGCGGGACGATCATGGTCGGCGAATGCGGGGCTGGATAAGGTGGAGCCGGAATCCGCCGCGACGAGGCGGCGGACGTAAACGACCGGGAGTCACCACAGTGACCGACGTCTTCGGGCTGTCCCACAAGGACACCGGCCCCTCAACAGGTCAAGCACGACACGAGCAGGTCGTCTTCTGCTCCGACGATCGCAGCGGCCTCAAGGCGATCATCGCCATCTACACCACCGCCCTCGGCCCGGGGCTCGGCGGCACGCGGTTCTACCCCTACACGAGCGAGCAGGCGGCGCTGGACGACGTCCTCAACCTGTCGAGGGCGATGGCCTACAAGAACGCCCTCGCCGGGCTCGACCTCGGCGGCGCCAAGGCCGTGATCATCGGCGATCCGGTCAAGGACAAGAGCGAGGCGCTGCTGCGGGCCTACGGCCGCTTCATCCAGTCGCTCGGCGGGCGCTACTTCACCGCCTGCGACGTCGGCACCTACAGCGAGGACATGGACATCGTCGCCCGCGAGTGCTCCTACGTCACCGGGCGCACCGTCGCCCACGGCGGCGCGGGCGACTCCTCCATCCTGACCGCCTACGGCGTGTTCCAGGGCATGCGGGCGGCCGCGCAGTACACCTTCGGCTCCCCCACCCTGCGCGGCAGGCGGGTCGGCGTCGAGGGCGTCGGCAAGGTCGGGTTCCGGCTGGTGGAGCACCTGCTGGAGGACGGCGCCGAGGTCGTCGTGTGCGACGTCAGCGAGCAGGCGGTCGAGCGGGTGCTCGCGCGGCACCCCGGGGTGGAGGTCGTGGCGGACGCCGCGGCCATGAAGGCCGCCGACATCGAGGTCTACTCCCCGTGCGCGCTGGGCGGCGCCCTGGACGACGAGGCCGTCGCGGGGCTGCGCGCCAAGATCGTCTGCGGCGGCGCGAACAACCAGCTCGCGCACCCCGGCGTGGAGAAGCAGCTCGCGGGGCGGGGCATCCTCTACGCTCCCGACTACGTCGTCAACTCCGGAGGGGTCATCCAGGTCGCCGACGAGATCGAGGGGTTCGACATGAACCGCGCGAGGGCAAAGGCGACGCAGATCTTCGACACGACGTTGAAGATCTTTGCGATCGCCGATGAGGAGGGGGTTCCGCCGGCGGCGGCTGCCGATAGGCTGGCGGAGCGCAGAATGTCGGAAGTCGGGCGGCTTAGGGGTATTTGGCTGGGCCGCTGACTACGGACGCCTATACGGCGTACCGAGCGGCGCGCAAAACAGGTACGGTTGTAGTCGAACGAGAGCTGACGTCGGAAGTCAGGCGGCGGCAGCGCGTGGTGCGTTAGCGACGAGGGGTCGGGCACGACCCCGCATGAGGGGGTCGAGCCGATGGGGCGCGGCCGAGCCAAGGCCAAGCAGGTGAAGGTTGCCCGCCAGCTCAAGTACAACAGCGGCGGCACCGATCTTGACCGTCTTCGCGAGGAGCTCGGAGTCAACCACGACTCCAACCAGACCGATGACGAGGTCATCGACGATGAGCTGGCCGATCGGTACGCCGATTACGCCGACGACATCGCCGACGACGACGATGATCACAAGTCCGGTCGCCGTTAGGCGACTTTCGGGTTGACCCGCTGGTAGGGCACCCGGTGAGCAGTGGCTCACCGAGTGCCCTCCTTAGCGCTCACCGGACAGGCTCCTTGCCACCCGCACGGCAAGGAGCCTTTTGGCGTGTTCAGGCGCATGCGCGCCGCGCCGCCGGCCTTCCACGGATCGCCCGAGACCGCTTTCGGCATGATCACGCACGCCTGGAGCCCCCGGACCACGCTGGCTGGGCCGCGGTCCGGGTGTCGCCCGCCAAGTAAGGGGTCAGGATGTGAAACGGGCCCGCCCGGTGCCCGGGACGACCTCGCCGAGCACCCACGCCGCCTGACCGCGCTCGCGCAGCAGGCGGAGCGCGGCGTCGGCCGACTCGGCCGGCACGACCGCGCACATGCCGACGCCGAGGTTGAACGTGCGATCCATCTCCTCGGCCGCCACCCCGCCGTGCCCGGCGATGACGTCGAAGATCGGCGGGACCGTCCACGACGAGCGGTCGAGGACGGCGTCCACCGTGCCGGGCAGCGAGCGGGCGAGGTTGGCCGCCAGCCCGCCGCCGGTGATGTGCGCGAAGGCGCTCACCCGCACGGCGCGGGTGAGCTCCAGGCAGTCGAGCGAGTAGATGCGGGTGGGCTCCAGCAGTTCCTCGCCCAGCGTGCGCCCCAGCTCGGGGAGCGACGCCTCCAGCTTCAGACCCGCCGTGCGCAGCACGTGGCGCACGAGGGAGTAGCCGTTGGAGTGGACGCCCGACGACGCCAGGGCCAGCACGGCGTCGCCCGCGCGCACGCGGTCGGGGCCGAGCAGCTCGGCGGCCTCGACGACGCCGGTGCCTGCCCCGGCGAGGTCGTACTCGCCGGGCTCCATGGCGCCCGGATGCTCGGCCGTCTCGCCGCCGACCAGCGCGCACCCGGCCAGGCGGCACCCCTCGGCGACGCCGCCGACGATCTCGGCGACGCGCTCGGGGACGACCTTGCCGCAGGCGATGTAGTCGGTCATGAACAGCGGTTCGGCCCCGCACACCACCAGGTCGTCGACGACCATGCCCACGAGGTCGATGCCGATGGTGTCGTGCTTGTCGAGGGCCTGGGCCAGCATGACCTTGGTGCCCACGCCGTCGGTGGAGGTGGCCAGCAGGGGACGCTTGAAGCGCAGCAGCGCCGAGGCGTCGAACAGGCCGGCGAACCCGCTGGCGTCGTCCACCACCTCGGGCCGCCGCGACCGCGCGACCCGCGACTTCATCAGCGCGACCGCCCGGTCGCCCGCCTCGATGTCGACGCCCGCCGCGGCGTAGCCGGTCATGAACCCTCCTGTGCGGCCGTGACGGCGTAACCGCCGGTGATCGCCTGGCGACCGGTCACGCCCTGGCCTCCAGGACGTACTTGCCGACGTTGTCGTTGTCGATGGGGATCGGGTATTTCCCGTCGAAACAGGCCCGGCACAGGCGCTCGGCCGGAAGCGTCGTGGCCTCGGTGAGGCCCTCCAGCGAGATGAAGCCGAGCGTGTCGGCGCCGATGGAGGTGCGGATCTCCTCGATGGTGCGCGACCCGGCGATCAGCTCGACCTTGGTGGCGAAGTCGATGCCGTAGAAGCACGGCCAGGCCACCGGCGGCGAGGAGATGCGGACGTGGACCTCGGCGGCCCCCGCCTCGCGCAGCATCTTGACGATCGCCCGCTGGGTGTTGCCCCGGACGATGGAGTCGTCCACGACGACCAGGCGCTTGCCCTGGATGACCTCGCGCAGCGGGTTGAGCTTGAGGCGGATGCCGAGCTGGCGGATCGTCTGGGACGGCTGGATGAAGGTGCGCCCCACGTAGGAGTTCTTGACCAGGCCCTGACCGTAGGGGATGCCGCTCTGCTCGGCGTAGCCGATCGCGGCCGGGGTGCCCGACTCGGGGGTCGGGATCACGAGGTCGGCGTCCACGGGGTGCTCGCGCGCCAGCATGCGGCCGACCTCCACGCGGGTGGCCTGCACGCCGCGCCCGGCGATGGTGGTGTCCGGGCGCGCCAGGTAGACGTACTCGAACAGGCAGCCCTTGGGCTCGGCGAGCGCGAACCGGCGCGAACGCACGCCGCGCTCGTCGATCACGACCAGCTCGCCGGGCTCGATCTCGCGGATGAAGGTGGCGCCGACGATGTCGAGCGCGGCGGTCTCGGAGGCGACCACCCAGCCGCGCTCCAGGCGGCCGAGCACCATCGGGCGGATGCCCTGGGGGTCGCGGGCGGCGTAGAGGGTCTTCTCGTCCATGAAGACCAGGGAGTAGGCGCCCTTGACCTGCGGCAGCAGGTCGGCCGCCGCGTCGTCGATCGACCTGCTGCGGTCCTGCGCGAGCAGGGCGGTCAGCACCTCGGTGTCGGTGGTCGCCCTGATCGCGGGGCCGGACAGCCGCTCCGCGAGCTCGGGCGTGTTGATGAGGTTGCCGTTGTGGGCGAGCGCGAGACCGCCCCCGTCGGTGGAGCTGAGGGTCGGCTGGGCGTTCTCCCAGACGCTGGAACCGGTGGTCGAGTAGCGGCAGTGACCGATGGCCAGGTGGCCGCGGAGCGTGCCGAGCACCGACTCGTCGAAGACCTGGGCCACAAGCCCCATGTCCTTGTAGACGAGGATCCGGCTGCCTTCGCTGACGGCGATACCCGCGGACTCCTGCCCGCGGTGCTGCAGCGCGTACAGCCCGTAGTAGGTGAGTTTGGACACGTCCTCCCCGGGCGCCCACACACCGAAGACGCCACATGCGTCCTGCGGCGCGCGGTCACCTGGGTCAACGTCGTGGCCGAGACGGCCGTCGCCCTTTAGCACGTGCTTCAGTCTAAGTTGGGGGTCTCGATGCACGGTAATCCGGGTGTGGTGAGGTTGACGTGATCTCATGGAACGGAACGCTCCCCGGCCCCCATGGGAGAAAGATCCCCCTGGCTTTGCCGTGTCGCCCCGGCGCCCCGTCGAGCGCCAGGAGAGAGTGGGATTCCGGCATGCCCGATACTGGTCGAAAGAGCTGACCGTGACGACTCCTGGCGATCCGAACGACCCCCTCCCCCGAGACGACCCGCGCGGCCGTCCCCCTCACGAGGGAGCGTCGCCCGGCGAGCCTTCACGCGACCCGTACGGCGGCGAGCGGCCATCCGGCGGGGCGCCCGAGGGGTTTCCCCACGCGGAGGGGCCTTCCGGCGGCCGTCCCCACGGAGAACAGCCGGGCGGGGGCCGTCCTTACGGTGAGCATCCCGGCGGGTACGGCCAGCCGGACTCCGGGGGCGGGCCGTACGGTGAGCAGCAGCCCGGCGGGTACGGCCAGCCGGGTTCCGGAGGCGGGCCCTACGGTGAGCAGCCAGGGGGCGCCACGCCTCCGTACGGGCCGCCGCCCTACGGCGGCCAGGCGTATGGCGGGCAGGCCTATGGCGGGCAGCCTCCCTACGGTCAGCCGCCGGGAGGGCCGCCACCGGGTGAGGGCCGGCCCGGCGGGCTCGGGACGGCCGCCCTGGTGCTGGGCATCCTCAGCATTCTGCTGCTGGTCGTGTGCGGCATCGGCGTGCTCACCGCCATCGCCGGGCTCATCGTGGGCTTCATCGCCGTGTTCCGGAACTCCCGCAAGGGGAGGGCGATCGCCGGCATCATCCTGAGCGCCCTGGCCCTGGTGCTGGCGGTGATCGGCATCGGGTGGTTCATCAGCAACTTCCAGGATTGCTTCAGCCTGCCCACGCAGGCCGAGGCGCAGCAGTGCGTGGAGCGTAAGCTGGGTGTCAACGTGGAGAACGTGTCACCGTGACACCGCCTCAGCGCACCGGCAGGTACTCCGTCAGATCCGCCCGGAGGCCGCTGGCGCTGATCTTGCCGGCCTCGTACGCCTCCGCCCAGCTCAGGCGGCCGGTGGCGAGCGCCAGCCAGGTGTGGGGGTCGGTCTCGACCACGTTGGGCGGGGTTCCCCGGGTGTGCCGGGGCCCGGCCACGCACTGCACCGCGGCGAACGGCGGCACCCGCACCTCCACCGTGCGGCCGGGGGCTTCGGCGGCCAGGCGGTCGAGAAGGTGACGCACGGCGAACCGGGCGAGCTCGCGCCCGGGCCGCAGACCTTTCTCGTACACGCCGAGCACGACGTGCACGGCGGCGTCGAGCACCCCGGCGTCCGGGCCGTCGTACGCGGGCTCGCCGAGGTCGGCGAGTTGCGTGTCCAGCGCGGCGCGGACCTTGCCGGCATCGAACTTGCGTGTGGCCACGTGCCCATCTTGCCCGTCCCGTCAATATGAACGGTTCATCTCAGCGGCGGGCATGATTCACCTCGCGTTGTCATGGCCGCCGTACGGTCCGACGTTGACATACACGCGCGACCCTGGAGGACCTGTGGCGAACCCTTCGCCGCGCAGGATGCTCACGTTGCTCTCCACCCCTGGTGGTGGACGCGACGCCATGACTTGCCAGTTCCGTTGCGGCAACGCCTGTGCACACGAAGTCCCGAACACCAGCGACAACGCCTACTTCAGCGACATCCTGACGGGCGCGCTCTCGCGTCGCGGGGCGCTTCGGGCGGGGGCCCTCGGCACCCTGATCGCCACCGTCGGCGTCGCCGGCGCCGCGCCCGCCCTCGCCGAGCCGGCGGATCCGGCCGTCGAGCCGCTCGCTCGGGGGCACCAGAAGAACGGTCTGCGCTTCGCCCCCGTGGCGCCGAACACCCGGGACGTCCTGACGGTGGCCGACGGCTACGCGTCCTCCGTCGTGGTGCGGTGGGGCGACCCGGTGCTGCCCGACGCCCCGGCCTTCGACTTCGACAACCAGACCGCCGCCGCCCAGGCCAAGCAGTTCGGCTACAACTGCGACTTCGTGACCTTCTTCCCGATGGGCCGCGACCGCAGCCTGCTCTGGGTGAACCACGAGTACACCGACGAGAACCTGATGTTCCGCGACTGGTCCACCGGTGACACCGCCACGGTCGAGGAGATCAAGATCGGGCTCGCCGCGCACGGCGGTTCGGTCGTGGAGTTGGAGCGTGCCCGCGACACCGGGCAGTGGAAGCTCGTGACCAAGGGCCGCCGCCGGTACAACCGCCGCGTCACCGCCCAGACCCGCATGCGCTTCTCGGGCCCGGCGGCAGGCTCCGACCTGCTGCGCACCGCGGCCGACCCGCGCGGCACGACGGTCTACGGCATGCTCAACAACTGCGCGGGCGGCACCACCCCGTGGAAGACCGTCCTCACCGCCGAGGAGAACTTCAACCAGTACTTCGTCGGCGGCAACGGCGTGCCCGAGGCCCAGAAGGCGTCGCTGACCAGGTACGGCGTCAGCACGACCACGGCCATCCCGAGCGGCAACCGCCGCTTCGACCGGGTCGAGGAGCGTTTCGACCTCGCCAAGCACCCCCACGAGATCAACCGCTTCGGGTGGATCGTCGAGATCGACCCGTTCGACCCCGACTCCACCCCCGTCAAGCGCACGGCGCTCGGCCGGTTCGCCCACGAGGGCGCGACGACGACGATCACCCGTGACGGCCGCCTCGCGGTCTACATGGGCGACGACGGCCGGTTCGAGTACGTCTACAAGTTCGTCTCCAAGGACCGCTACATCCCCGGCTTCGACCGGCACAACTTCTCGCTGCTGGACGAGGGCACGCTGTACGTCGCCAAGTTCACCGGCGACAGCCCGGCGGCCGAGATCGACGGCACGGGCAAGCTGCCGTCCGACGGCGGGTTCGACGGAAGCGGCACCTGGATTCCCCTGGTGAGCGGCGACCGGTCGTACGTCGAGGGCATGACGGCCGAGGAGGTCCTGGTCTACACCCGCCTGGCCGCCGACAAGGCCGGCGCGACCAAGATGGACCGCCCCGAGGACATCGAGCGCAACCCGGTCAACGGGGCCGTCTACGTCGCCCTGACCAACAACACCAACCGCACGGCCGCTCAGGTGGACGAGCCGAACCCCCGCGCGGCCAACAAGCACGGCCACGTCCTGGAGATCGTCGAGCGCCGGAACGACCCCGCGGCGACGACGTTCTCGTGGGCCGTTCCCCTGGTCTGCGGTGACCCCGCCGACCCGGCGACCTATTTCGCCGGGTACGACAAGACCAAGGTGTCCCCGATCTCCTGCCCCGACAACGTCACCTTCGACGCCGAGGGCAATCTGTGGATCTCCACGGACGGCAACGCGCTGGGCTCGAACGACGGCCTGTTCGCGATGCCGCTCGCGGGCCCGGAGCGCGGCCACGTGCGCCAGTTCCTCACCGTGCCCGTGGGCGCCGAGACCTGCGGCCCGCTCATCCTCGACGACCAGCGCAGCGTCTTCGTCGCCGTCCAGCACCCCGGCGAGCTCACCGGCGCCAGTCCCGACGCCCCAGCCAGCCACTGGCCCGACGGCGGCAGCAGCCAGCCCCGCCCCTCGGTGGCCGTCGCCTGGCACAAGCAGGGCAAGAAGATCGGCTCCTGACCCCCACCCCGGGCGGTGACCGGCCCCCGGCCGTGCACCGCCCGCGGTCGCGTTCTCCGCGCGCTGCGCGGCTCGGACCGTGTTCTCCGGAGGACTCTTGTCCCAGGTGAGCGGGCTGTCGGAGGGGTGTGGTGTGATGGCGGCGTGAGTCGGGCCGTGGAGGAGAGCAATCGGCGCATGCTGCGGGCGCGGGATGCGATGGATCGCGCCTATGCGGAGCCGCTGGACGTTCCGGCGCTTGCGCGCATCGCGCATGTGTCCGAGGCGCACTTCGCACGTACCTTCCGGGCCACGTTCGGGGAGACGCCGCACCGCTATCTGCAGCGGCGGCGGGTCGAGCGGGCGATGCACCTGCTGCGCGAGACCGACCGCAGTGTGACCGACATCTGCTTCATGGTCGGCTTCGGCAGCCCCGGAACCTTCAGCCGCACGTTCCACGACATCGTGGGCCGGTCACCGAGGACGTACCGGAAGGAAGCGCAGGTCACGGGCGTCCCCACGTGCTTCACGATGGCGTGGACACGGCCGAGCGCCTGACCGGCCACGGGGGTCGGCACTGGTCAGTTTTGGATAAGTTTTCCGCCGTACCGCCGATTAACGTGATGCGCATGTTCAACGCAATCACACACTCACAGATCTTCGTCCTCGACCAGGACGAGGCCCTCGACTTCTACGTCGGCAAGCTGGAGCTGGAGGTCGGCGCGGACGTCGACTTCGGCTTCATGCGCTGGCTGACCGTCAACGTCCCTGGACACCCGGAGCGCCAGATCCTGCTGGAGAAGCCGGGCGGTCCGACGATGTCCGAGGAGACCGCGGGGCGGGTCCGCGAGCTGCTGACCAAGGGCGCGACGGGCGGCCACCTCATCTTCAGCACCGACGACTGCCGCAAGACCTACGAGACGCTGCAGGCCCGGGGTATCGAGTTCACCGAGGAGCCCACCGAGCGCCCGTACGGAATCGACTGCGGCATGCGCGACCCCTTCGGCAACCACATCCGCTTCACCCAGCCGAAGGCTTAGAGCTTCGGGGTGACGTAGTCGGTGCGCCCTCGGGCGACCCAGGGCGTGGCCCCGCGCGACGAAGCGAAGGGTCGCCCTTCAGAGGGCGTGCCGAAGGCGCCGTTTCGAGATGGCGGCCGGGCTGGTGCGAGATGAGTGCCCCGGGAGGTTGTGGCGCACGGCGACCGCACCCGTCCCAAGACGCTGCGAACCGGGAACCGGCTACGCCGTGCCGGGAGCGGCCCGTTCCACGTCGGCCTGTGATCGACGTGACAAGTAGGATATTTCCTACGTATAGTCGCCTCATGCACATCACGCAGGTCAGAACCGTGGCGTCGGGCTTCGCCCGCGTCTGCGAGGTTCCCTTAGCCCTGGCCGTCCCGGCTCCCGACGTGTCCGCGATCCGCCGATGCCCGCGGTAGCGGCGGCCGAGGATCGGGTCTTCGCGGCGCTCGCGAGTCCGGTGCGGCGGGAGGTGCTCCGGCTGCTGCGCGAGGAGGGGCCTCAGCCCGTCCAGCGACTGGCGGGGAAGTTCGAGATGGCGCGTCCGAGCTTCTCCGAGCACCTCAGGGTGCTGCGCGAGGCCGGTCTCGTCAGCGAGCGCAAGGTGGGGCGGCAGCGGCTCTACCGGCTGGAGGCGGTCCCGCTGAACGACGTGCAGGAGTGGCTCAACCCGTTCGAGCGCTTCTGGCGCGACAGGCTCGCCGGCCTCGGCGCCCTTCTCGACCGTATGGAGGAAGACGAATCATGACCGAAGACCACCAGACGACCATGACCGACGACGACCCGACCACCCTGCGCGTCGACCAGTTCCTGCCGCACCCGCCCGCCAAGGTGTGGCGGGCGCTCACCGAGCCGGAGCTGCTCGCCCAGTGGATGATGCCCGGCGACTTCCGCCTGGAGGTGGGCCACCGCTACACCATGCAGGGCGTGGCGATCCCGGCCACCGGCTTCTCCGGCACCGTCCAGGCCGAGGTGCTGGCCTTCGAGATCGGCAAGATGCTCAGCATCTCGTGGCAGGACGCCGCCCCGCAGCCCGGCGACCACGCCGACTGGACGATCACCTGGACGCTGCACCCCGAGGGAAGAGGCACCCGCCTGTTCCTCCTGCACGAGGGCTTCGACCCCGACGACCCCAGGCAGCAGCTCTCCCGCACCATCATGAACGGCGGCTGGCGCACCGGCGTCATCCGCGCCCTGGCCACCGTCCTCGACCGCTTCTGATGCCGTCCACCGGGGCCGATCTGGTGCGACTGCGTTCGGCCTGGCGGCGCGGGGCCGCGCCGTCTGAGGGGCCGGCGCTTTCCCGGGGGAGCCGCTGCCGGGGTCCCGGTCGCGTCATCGGGGGGTCAGGACGCAGAACTCGTGGCCGTCGGGGTCGGCCATGACGACCCAGCTGACCTCGCCCTGGCCGATGTCGACGCGGGTCGCTCCGAGGGAGACGAGACGGTCGACCTCGGCCTGCTGGTCGCCGTCGGCGGGGGGAGCGAGGTCGAAGTGCAGGCGGTACTTGCCGCTGGGCTTGGGGTCGTGCGGCGGGCCGCCCCAGGTGATCTTCGGGCCACCGTGCGGGGAGCGGATGGCGGTCTCCTGGTCCTGGTCCCAGACCAGCGGCCAGCCCAGCGCCGCGCTCCAGAAGTAGCCGACCTCCTGCGAGCCGTCGGACGCGAGCGCTCCGATGAACCCGCAGTCGGCGAGGAACCGGTTGTCCGGCCCGATCACGCAGAACTCGTTGCCCTCGGGGTCGGCGAGGACGACGTGGTCCTCCTCCGGAAGCTGGCCGACGTCGATGTGCCGGGCGCCCAGCTCAAGCGCCCTCGCCACCGTCTGCCGCTGGTCTTCCAGGGACGTGCTCGTCAGGTCGAAGTGCATCTGGTTCGGGACGGACTTCTGCTCCTGGGTCGGGAGGAACCGGATGCGGAACCCGGTGTCGTCGCCCGGCAGGAGCGCGATGTCGCCCCGGGGGTCGTCGGCGCTCTTCCAGTCCAGGACTCCGGCCCAGAAGCGCGAGAGGCGGAGGGGGTCGTTCGCGTCGAAGCAGAGTGCGTGCAGGTGACAGGTCATCCCGCTCCGCACCTCCGATCTGCTGGTACAAGCTGCGGCAGGGCACGTCCCGCGCGCCCCCGGGAGATCAACGCTAGGCGTCCGATGCAAGCCACGCAAAGGAATTAGCCGGGGGGTGGCACCCGCGCGTGAGCCGGTGCGCGCGGGGGCGGGGGTCACGCCACGGGCTCGGGGACGCGGGGTTCGGCGGCGGGGGTGGGCTGGGGTCGGGTGCGAAGGGAGTAGAGGCTGAGCGGGATGCCCAGGGCGACGATGGCGCCGGCCACGACGAGGGCCAGCTGGTAGCCGTCCAGGAAGGCGGTCAGGGGGTTGGCGCCGGTGCTGATGGTGGCGTTCTGGCGGGTGGTGAGGATGGCGCCGAGGACGGTGACGCCCAGGAGGCCGAAGACCTCGCGGAAGACGTTGAGCACTCCCGACGCGACGCCCCCGCGGCCCGCCGGAAGCGCGCCGAGGATGGCGTTGGTGAGCGGCACCAGGAGGCCGGCTCCGAGGCCGTAGAGCATCAGCCAGGGCAGGAGCCGGCCGTAGGTGCCGTCGGCGCCGATGGGGGACAGGCCGACCACCGACACCGCCATCAGGCCCAGGCCGGTCGCGACGGTCGGGCCCGTGCCGAACCGGGACGCGATGCGCGGCGCGACCGTCGCCAGCACGGCGAGCAGCAGCGCCATGGGGATGAACGCGGCGCCCGCCTGGACGGGCGAGAAGCGCAGGACGTTCTGCAACCAGAGGGTGGTGAAGAAGTAGATGCCGAAGACGCCGAACGCCCACAGGCCCATCGACAGCACGCCGCCGGTGAAGACCCGCTCGCGGAACAGCGAAAGGTCCATCATCGGCTCCGCGGTGCGGCGCTCGATCACCATGAAGACCGCCGCTGCCGCCGCCGCGGCGCCGAACGCCCCGAGGATGGCCGCGGACGTCCAGCCGAGGTTCGCGCCCTCGATGAGCGCGTAGGTCAGGGCGAACAGCGCGATCGAGGAGGTCACCAGCCCCGGCAGGTCCAGCCGGCGCCTGACGCGGGCGGCCGGGCCGGTGGCGGCCGGGGCCGGCGGGACTGCCGAGTCGGTGGTGGCCAGGGCCGGCGGGACGGTCGCGCCGGCCCCGTCGCCCTTGGAGGCGCGGATGGCCCACGCGCCGAGGATCAGCGTGGCGACGCCGATGGGGACGTTGACCAGGAAGATCCAGCCCCAGTGCCAGCTCTCGCTGATGAGGCCGCCGGAGAGCGGGCCGAGAGCCAGGGCCAGGCCGCCGGCAGCGCTCCACAGGCCCACGGCGAGGCCGCGCTCGCGCGGGTCGGGGAAGGTCTTGGGGATCAACGACAGGGCCGGGGGCGTGAGCAAGGCGGCCCCCACCCCCTGCAGGCCGCGGCTGAGGATCAGCGTCGCGCCGTCCCCGGCGAGGCCGGCCGCCGCGGAGGCCAGGGTGAAGACGGCGAGCCCGATCAGGAAGATCCGGCGCTGGCCGAAGACGTCCGCGAGCCGCCCGCCGGCCAGCAGCAGCCCGGCGAACACCAGCATGTAGCCGCTGACGATCCACTCCAGGCCCGAGAGCGTCAGCCCGAGGTCCTTCTGGATGGTCGGGAGCGCCACGTTGACGATGTTGTTGTCCAGGTACGTCATGAAGGTGGCCAACGAGACGGCCACGAGTACCCACCACCGACGATGCACAAGGGTTCCCCTCTACGATGTACTTGTACGGCGTACATGTACGTCGTACAGGAGAACTTGTACGTCGTATAGTTGTCAAGTGGCCCCAGAGAAGCTGACCCGTGAGGCCGTGGTCGAGCAGGCGTTGGCGCTCGGCGACGAGGAGGGTGTCGACGCGGTGACCATCAGGCGCCTGGCCGGGCGGCTGGGCGTCACCCCCATGGCGCTGTACTGGCACTTCAAGCACAAGGACGAGCTGATGTCCGCGCTCGCCGAGCACGCCATGTCCGGCGTCACGGCCGAGCTTTCGCCCGGCGACCCATGGCGGGTGCGGTTGCGGGTGATGGTCGAGGCCGCCGTCCGCGTGCTGCGCGACCACCCCTGCCTGCCCGACCTGCTGACCAAGCTGCCCGACAAGCACGACGTCGACAGCTTCCGCCGCGCCACCGAGGCCGCGCTCGACGTGCTCAGCGAGGCGGGGTTCACGCTGCGCGAGGGGTTCCACATCTCGTCGTACCTGCTCAACGGCGCGATCGCCCTGGTCAAGGGCCAGCCCGTCTGCCCTTCCGACGCCAGCGACGCCGAGGAGGCCGAGGCCCGCCGGCAGGCCCGGCTCCGCATGGAGTCCCTGCCGGCCGGCCGCTTCCCGCGCATGGTGGCGTACGGGGCCACGTACGCCGAACAGCCCGACATCGACCGCTACTACACGTTCGGCGTCGACCTGCTGCTCGCCGGCGTCGAGGCCATGGCCGAACGCCGGACGGGTCCTTCCGGCGAGCCCGCGGGCTGAGGTCAGGCCCCGCGGGGGGTGCGTGCCAGGACGGCGGAGGCCACGCCGGCGAGCGCGACGGCCGCCAGCACCAGGTAGGTGCGTTCGACGCCCGCCAGGAGGTGGCCGACCGCCACGGGGCTCAGCCGCGAGAGCGTGCCCGCGTACACCAGCTCGCGCAGCTCGGGGGAGAGCGTGCTCGTCAGCAGGCTCAGGGTGAGCGCGACGCTGAGCACGATGCCCACGTTCATGATCATGAGGCGGAAGCCGTTGACCACGCCCAGGCTCCCGGCCGGCAGGGCGCTCATGACCTGCGTGGTGTTCCCGGTGAGGAACGTCCCGTTGCCGCCCCCCGCCAGGAACAGGCCCACCCCGATGATCCAGTACGGCGTGGCGGTGCCGACCGACAGCCCCAGCGTGAGCAGGCCGGCGAAGTTGAGCAGGCAGCCGCCCACGGAGAGGGCGTGCGGGGAGATCCGGCGGCCGAGGGCGCCCGCGATGGGGGAGGCGAGCGCCATGCCGATCGGCAGCGGCAGCACGCCGAGGGCCGCCGTGAACGCGTCCATGCCGCGCGCCGCCTGGAAGTACAGCGCCACCAGCAGGACCAGCGCCGAGCGGGACAGGGCGGTGCAGAACGAGGCGAGGTTGGCGAAGGCCAGCATGCGGCCGCCGAACAGGCGCAGGTCGAGCACGGGGTGGGACGCCCGGCGCTCGACGACGACCAGCACGGGTACCAGCACCAGGAAGATCAGCCCGCCGGTGAGCACGACCGGGCTGGACAGGCCGCGCGAACCGGCCTCCGACAGGGCGATCAGCACGGCCGACAGCGCCGCGAAGACGACGAGGTTGCCCGCCGCGTCGACCGGCGTGCGCGGCCCCGGGCGCACCCGCCGCAGCGTCGTCCACCCCCACACCAGCGCGACCACGCCGGGCGGGACGTTGACCCAGAAGACCCACTGCCAGCCGAGGGTGTCGGCGATGAGGCCGCCGAGGGTCGGCCCGGCGAGCTGGGCCACCGACAGGGTGCCGATGTACACGCCCATGCCCTGGCTGAGCCGGTCGGGCGGGAAGGCGCCGGTGATGATGACGGTGCCGTTGGCCAGGATCATCGCCGCGCCCAGGGCCTGGAGCGCCCGCATGGCGATCAGGAATCCCACGTCGGGCGACAGCCCCGCCATCAGCGAGCACAGGGTGAACAGGGCGAAGCCGCCGAGGTAGACCTCACGCCGGCCGAGCAGGTCGGCCACCCGTCCGAAGAACACCAGGGTCGCCGTGTTGACGAGCAGGTACGACAGCAGGATCCACGAGGCGGCGAACGCGCCGGCGTCGAAGTGCCGCACCACCTCGGGGAGCGCGACGTTCAGCGTGCTGGCGTTGATGCCGATGAGCACGAGGCCGAGGCTGGTCACCGAGCAGACGCGCCACGCGTAACGCAGGTCTCTGGAGTATTCGGGAGTGCCGGGGAGGGGGGAGCTGGCCTTCTGGGGGACGGCGACCATCCCCTCAGTCTGGCGTACGGCGTACGTCCGCTTTCGAAGACTCGGGGTGATAAGTGATGATTGTCGCTTAGGTCACACTGCTGGTCAGCCGGGTCACGGTGGTACCGGTCAGCGGGCGCGCTTGCGAAGCCCCTCCAGGTCGTGGACGACCACGCGGCGGCGGCCGGTCTCGATCAGGCCGCGGTCGCGCAGGGAGCGCAGGGCCTTGCTGACCGCCTCGCGAGAGGCGCCGGTCCACCCGGCCAGCTCGTCCTGGGACAGCGGGAGCTGCACCCGGACGCCGCCGTTGACCGGCTCGCCGAAGCGTTCGGCGAGCTCCACCAGGCGCGTCGCGACCCGGCCGGTGGTGTCGAAGGCGCCGTACTCGACCCGCTTGCGGTCGGCGTCGCGCAGCCGGCTCACGACCATCTGCAACAGCAGGACGGCCACCCGGCCGTGCTCCTTGAGGAACCCGGGGAAGTCGCGCACCACGCACCCCTCCACGGGCTCGAGCGCGGTGATCGTGCCCGAGCGTGGGTGCCCGCTGATCCCCGACATCTCGCCGATCAGCGCCCCGGGGCCCCGGATGGCGAGCACGACCTCGGTGCCGCTCGCGGTGTGCGAGGAGACCTTCACCCGGCCCGCGGTGAGCACCAGCACCCAGTCGGAGGTGTCGCCCTCGGAGAGCACGGTGGCGCCGCGCTCCCAGCGCCGCTTGCGCCCGGCCGCGTACAGATCGGACCGTTCCTCGTCGGTGAGAAGGGCGAGGAACTCACCGGGCTCGGGGGGTGGTGAGGACGTCATGGTCGCTCCGTTCTACGCCGCGATGCCCTGATTATGGGCCCGCGGCGGTGGATGTTCACTGTCCTTTTTCACGCACGGGCCATACCCGGCGTGCGCTCACCGGCCGAGGGCGGTGAGCACGAAGGCCTCGACGCTCTGTTCCTTGCCCTTGAGCGCCAGCGGGCCGAGCGGGCGCACCGTGGCGGCGGCGCCGATCTGCTCGCGGGTGGTGGCGCCGATCACCACGGTGCCGGGCTGCGCCAGCGACTCCAGGCGGGCGGCCACGTTCACGGCGTCGCCCATGGCGTTGAAGCCGCGCAGCTCGGGGCTGCCGATGTTGCCCACGAGCGCCATGCCGGTGTTGATCCCCACCCGGAACCTCGGGTAGCCCTCGTGGCCGGCGGCGATCTCCTCGGCCGCCTCCTGCATCTCCAGCGCCGCCCGCGCGGCCTGCTCGGCGTGCCGCTCCTGGGTCGCCGGGGCGTTGAACAGGGCCAGCAGCGCGTCGCCGACGAACTGGACGATCGTGCCGCCGTTGCGCAGCACGCAGGGCACCGCGGCGGCGTGGTAGCGGTTCAGCATCTCGACGATCTCGCCCGGCTCCACCCGCTCGGAGAACGAGGTGAACCCCTTGAGGTCGGCGAACAGCGCCGTGAGCTCCACCAGCGAGCCGCCGAGCGCCGCCTGCGCCGGGTCGGCCAGCAGGGACGCCGCCACGTCGGGCGACATGTACTGCCGGAACAGCGTCTCCAACTCGCTGTACAGGCGGGCGTTCTCCAGGGCGATGGACACCTGGCTGGCCAGGGTGGCGGCGAGCGCCTCGTCCTGGCGGGTGGTGCCGACGGGCACCTCCAGCGCCCCGGCCAGCACGCCCTTGACCGTCAGGGGGTGGACGACCGTGCCGGCGCCGGGAACCGGCTCGCCGTCCTTGAAGTCGTCGGCCGAGAACGACCGGCCGCCGAGCGGCACCCGCCCCGCCGACACCAGCCCGATGCGCACGTCGCCGTACGCCTCGCGCACGCGGTCGAGGGCGTGGGCCAGCAGGTCCTCCTCGCGAAGGCCCACCCGGGCCTGGCGCCCCACGTCGACCAGCGCGCCCAGCCGTAAGGACAGCTCGCGCTCGGCCGCGAGCGCCTGGCCGGCGCGGTCGAGCACGGCGGCCTGGCCCTCGGTGAGCCGGAACTTGCCGGCCAGCCGGGTCGCCACCGGCGCCCCCGCGCCGCGCTCGCCCATGCGGCGCAGGTGGCCGACGAGCTCCTCCAGCGCCTGGTCGTACTGGCCCTGGATGCGGCGGACGGTCGCGGCCAGCGCCACCGAGTCGAACAACCCCTGGCTGGAGCCCTCGCGGCGGAACTGGATGTAGGCGCTGTAGCCGACGAACACGAAGGCCATGGTGAGCAGCAGATGCCACTCCCACCACGACATCACCCAGTTGGGCCGGAAGTGGCCGGCGATCATGGCCTCGCCCAGCAGGGCGTAGGCGGTGACCAGGCTGATGATCATCGCGGAGGGCCGCCGCCGGTGGATGCGGAACATCAGCGCCGCGGCCAGCGCGTACAGGGCCGCGGCGACCCAGGTGAGCGCGCCGATGCTCGCCCCGCCCGGGGGAGGCGGCGCGCTCAGCGGGGTCAGGCCCTCGACCAGCGAGGCCCAGCCCCAGGCCACCAGCAGCAGCACCAGGCACGCGCGCAGAAGGTCGGCGCGGGCCAGGACGGCCGCCGCGGCCCGCTCGCTGAGCGGCAGCGCCGAGGCGAAGGCCAGCACCGCGGCCAGGGTGAGCCCCACCGGCTGGCCGATGTCGAACCCGTAGCTGCCCTTGAGCAGGATGATCTGCGGCGTCGCCAGCCCGTGCAGGAGGAAGAACCCGGCGCTGCTGAGGAAGACCAGCGAGACCAGCAGCAGCCGGGCGTCGCGGCGCCGGGTGGCCGCCTGGCTGATCAGCAGGCCCAGCGCGACGTTTACGCCCGCCACCCCGACGATCAGCCAGAAGTGGCTGACGTGGTGCTCCCACCTGACGTTCAGGCGGTCGGGGAAGCGGAGCAGCAGCCACAGCCCGAGCAGCGGCGCCGCCAGGTGGACGGCCCACACCACCCCCCGCACCGGATGCGTGGCGGGGGGCAGGAACGGCTGGCGTTCCGGAGCCGAGCCCAGTTCCCCCACAACGGTCACCGTTTGGTCGTTCGACGGCACGGTCGCCTCCGCATCAAGCGTTCGCGTTCCCCCATGACGAACCGATTATCCCGTTCGACGGGTGGCCGGGTGGGCGACGGGGAGACCGTTGTGGACGATCAGGCCGAGAAGGTGGCCGGCAGCGTCGCCTGGTGGGCGGCGCGCAGCTCGGTGACCGGGATCTCCAGCACGTCCTCCACCCGCAGCTCCTGCCCGCCGGTGGCGCCGAGGTTGGAGCAGGGCACCTCGTGCCGGGCGCACAGCTCGGCGAACTCCTCGAAGCTCTCGGGCCGGACGGTCACCAGCGCCCGCGCCGACGACTCGCTGAACAGGTCGACGAAAGCGTCCTCGCCGGGCAGCCGCACCGTGCCGCCCACGCCGTGCGCCATGGCGGCCTCGGCGAGCGCGACGGCGAGGCCGCCGTCGGAGACGTCGTGCGAGCCCACCAGCAGGCCGCGCTCGGCCGCCGTCACCAGGATGGCGGCCAGCGAGCGCTCGGCCTCCAGCTGGACCTCGGGCGGCAGCCCGCCGAGGTGACGGTGGGCCACGTGCGCCCACTCGGAGCCGCCGAGCTCGTCGCGGGTCTCGCCGAGCAGCAGAATGCGCAGGCCGGGCTCGGTGAAGCCGTGACGGACGCGCTTGCCGACGTCGTCGAGCACGCCGAGCACGCCGACGACGGGGGTGGGGTTGATGGCCGTTGCGCCGGTCTGGTTGTAGAACGACACGTTGCCGCCGGTGACCGGCACGCCCAGGGTCTTGCAGGCGTCGGCCAGGCCGCGCACGGCCTCGGCGAACTGCCACATCACCTCGGGGTCCTCGGGGGAGCCGAAGTTGAGGCAGTTGGTCACCGCGAGCGGGCGGGCGCCGGTGACCGCGACGTTGCGGTAGGCCTCGGCCAGGGCGAGCTGGGCGCCGGCGTAGGGGTCGAGCCGGGCGAAGCGGCCGTTGCCGTCGGTCGCCAGGGCGATGCCGCGGTCGGTCTCCTCGGCGCCGGGCATGATCTCGCCGATGCGCAGCACGCCGGCGTCGGCGGGCATCGCCAGCACGGTGTTGCCCCGCACATAGCGGTCGTACTGGGAGGTCACCCACTCCTTGGACGCCACGTTGGGCGAGCCGAGCAGCGACAGCAGGGTGGCGCGGAGGTCGGAGGGGCGCGCCAGCCGGGCGGGGCCGTCGGCGTTCAGCGCGGCCTGCCCCGAGGGCTCGTGGTACGGGCGCTCGTAGACCGGGCCCTCGTCGGCGGCCGTGCCCGGCGGGATGTCGACGATCACCTCGCCGTCCCAGGTCATCACCAGGCGGCCGGTGTCGGTGACCTCGCCGATCACCGTGGCCGGGACGTCCCAGCGGGCGCAGATCGCCATGAAGGCGTCGATGTCGTCGGGCACGACGACGGCCATCATGCGCTCCTGCGACTCGCTCATGAGGATCTCCTCGGGCAGGAGCGAGGGATCGCGGAGCGGGACGCGGTTGAGGTCGACGCGCATGCCGCCGGTGCCCTTGGCGGCCAGCTCGGTGGTGGCGCAGGAGACCCCGGCGGCGCCGAGGTCCTGGATGCCGACCACGACGTCGGCCTCGAACAGCTCCAGGCAGCACTCGATGAGCAGCTTCTCCATGAACGGGTCGCCCACCTGCACGGCGGGCCGCTTGGCGTGCGACTCGTCCTCGAACGTCGCCGAGGCGAGCACCGAGGCGCCGCCGATGCCGTCGGGGCCGGTGCGCGCGCCGAACAGCACGACCTTGTTCCCCGGCCCGGGGGCGGTGGCCAGCTTGATCTGGTCCTTGCGGAGCAGGCCCACGCACAGCGCGTTCACCAGCGGGTTGCCGATGTAGCAGTCGTCGAAGAGCAGCTCGCCGCCGATGTTGGGCAGCCCGAGGCAGTTGCCGTAGAAGCTGATGCCCTCGACGACGCCGGGCAGCACCCGCCGGGTGTCGGGGGCGTCCAGGGCGCCGAAGCGCAGGGAGTCCATGACCGCGACCGGCCGGGCCCCCATGGACATGATGTCGCGCACGATGCCGCCCACGCCGGTGGCCGCGCCCTGGTGGGGCTCGACGTACGACGGGTGGTTGTGCGACTCGATCTTGAAGGTGGCGGCCCAGCCGTCGCCGATGTCGACGACGCCGGCGTTCTCCCCCATGCCGACCAGCAGAGCCTCGGACTTCGGCGCCTTGGTGCCGAACTGGCGCAGGTGCACCTTGGACGACTTGTAGGAGCAGTGCTCGCTCCACATGACCGAGTAGATGGCCAGCTCGGAGGAGGTCGGCCTGCGACCCAGGATCTCGCGGACGCGGTTGTACTCGTCGGGCTTCATGCCCAGCTCGGCGTACGGCTGGGGGTCGTCCGGCGTCTTCGCCGCCCGCTCGACTGAGTCGGTCATGTGTTCTCCTCGCGCACTGCTCACGGACTGCCCGGACGCTTCGCTCACAGGTTGACGAACCTCTTCAGGATCGAGGTGAAGAAGCCGCGGCCGTCCACGCTGGGGGCGCCGGTCAGCTCCTCGACGGCGTGCTCGGGGTGCGGCATGAGGCCGACGACGTTGCCGGCCTCGTTGCTGACGCCCGCGATGAAGTTGGTGGAGCCGTTGGGGTTGACGTCCAGGTAGCGGACGACGACGCGGCCCGAGGCCTCCAGGGACTCGATGGTCGCCTGGTCGGCGACGTAGCGGCCCTCGCCGTGCTTGACCGGCAGCAGCAGCTCCTGGCCGGGCGCGTAGTCGCCGGTCCAGGCGGTGGTGGCGTTCTCGACGCGGACGCGCTGGTCGCGGCAGACGTAGTGCAGGCCCACGTTGCGGGTGAGCGCGCCGGGCAGCAGGTGGGCCTCGCAGAGAATCTGGAAGCCGTTGCAGGTGCCCAGCACGGGCAGGCCGGCGTTCGCGGCCGGGACGAGCTCCTCCATCAGGGGGGCGAACCGGGAGATCGCCCCGCACCTGAGGTAGTCGCCGTAGGAGAACCCCCCGGGCAGGAAGACGGCGTCGACGCCCCGCAGATCGCGGTCGGCGTGCCAGAGCGAGACGGCTTCGCCGCCCGCGTGCCTGATGGCCCGCGCCGCGTCCTGATCGTCAAGAGTTCCGGGAAATGTGACCACACCCACACGGGCAGCACCCATGGCTCTCGTACCCCTCCACACGCGAGCGCCGCGCCGGCGTCCACTCTCCGGACGACGGTCTGCGGCGGTGGGTTCAGGCTACCTGTCGCCATGCGGCGCCCGGGACACCGAGGCGCGCCTGTGGACGACCGGAAGTGGCGAGCTCAGACGGCGGCGAGTTCGCGGTCGTGGTGGGCGAGGAACTCCTCGTCCCAGGCGAGCTCCTTGCGCAGGAACACCGTGGTGCCGCTGCCGGGGGTGATGTGGAAGGACAGCTCGTCGACGACCGACTGCATGATGAGGATGCCGCGGCCGTGCTCGGAGTCGCCGGCGGGGTACTGCCTGGGGATCGCCCCGAGGCCGAGGCCGCGGTCGACGACGCGCAGCTCGCACCGGCCGTCGCCGATGGCGGCGCAGACCTCGTAGCGCTTGGCGGGGCCTCCGTGGCGGACGGCGTTGGCGCAGGCCTCGGAGGTCGCGAGCAGCATGTCGGACACGCAGTCCTCGGTGACGCCGAGGCAGCGAAGGGTGTCGCCCAGCACCCGCCGGACCATCGGGATGCCTATGGCATCCCGCGGCAGGGCCAACGAGAACTCGATATCCACCCGCCTGCACCCCTCCGTGGCGCCGAAAGTCACGTTGGGGAGGTTTCCCCGAACAAACAGGGCTAACCGCAAAATCACGCTGTTGTTATTTAGTGTTGGTCAGACTCTTGCGTTCGAGTCGGTCCAAAGTTCTTTTTGTGATGACTTGCGAAAGCTTGGCAGCGGGCCTCGCGCGCCCCGCCCGTCACTCGACGCGCACGGAGTAGTCCTCGATCACCGTGTTGGCCAGAAGGGTCTCGGCCATCTTGCGGACGTCTTCGAGCGCGGCCTCGTCGGCCGGCCCCTCGATCTCGACCTCGAACCGCTTGCCCTGCCGCACCTCGGCGACACCCGAGAAGCCCAGCCGGGGGAGCGCCCTGGCGATCGCCTGGCCCTGCGGATCGAGGATCTCCGGCTTGAGCATGACGTCGACGATGACGCGTGCCACGTGTGTTTCCTCCCTGGTGGTCTGCCGTTCGGCGCGCCCAGCCTAACGGGAGGCAGGGGGGTGGAACAGCCGCAGGGGTGTGTGGCGGACGGCACCGGGAACGGGGGAGAGTGGATCCGACAGGGTGGTCGGCCTTGCGCAGGGGCCTGTGACGTCTGCCACCATGTCCCCAAACGCGTTCGTACCACCACGAGACGGTACGAAAGCGGTGGCTATCCGGCCGGACGCGGATGGCGACCCCATCAGCACGGCCCTGAACGCACAGGAGCGGCACGTGACAGTCGACGCCTCTCGTGGTGCCGAGGCACCTCCGGAGCTCGTACAACTGCTGACCCCCGAGGGGGAACGCGTCGAGCATCCCGCCTACGACATCGACCTGAGCCCGGAAGAGATCCGCGCGCTGTACCGCGACCTGGTCCTGGTGCGGCGCGTCGACATGGAGGCCGTGGCGCTGCAGCGGCAGGGCGAGCTGGGCATCTGGGCCTCGCTGCTCGGCCAGGAGGCCGCCCAGATCGGCTCCGGACGGGCTCTGACCGACGCCGACATGGCGTTCCCGACCTACCGCGAGCACGGCGTGGCCTGGTGCCGCGGCGTCGACCCGGTCAACCTGCTCGGGCTGTTCCGCGGGGTCAACCACGGAGGGTGGGACCCCGCCGACCACAACTTCCACCTGTACACGATCGTCATCGGCAGCCAGACCCTGCACGCCGTGGGCTACGCGATGGGCATCCAGCGCGACGGCGCCGACGCCGCCTCGATCGTCTACTTCGGCGACGGCGCCACCTCCCAGGGCGACGTGAACGAGGCGTTCATCTGGGCGTCGGTGTTCAACGCGCCGGTGGTGTTCTTCTGCCAGAACAACCAGTGGGCGATCTCCGAGCCGCTGGAGAAGCAGTCGAAGATCCCGCTGTACCGGCGGGCCAGCGGCTTCGGCTTCCCCGGCGTCCGTGTCGACGGCAACGACGTCTTCGCCTGCCTGGCCGTCACCCGCCAGGCGCTGAAGAACGCCCGCGAGGGCCAGGGCCCGACCCTGATCGAGGCGTTCACCTACCGCATGGGCGCCCACACCACCTCCGACGACCCGACGCGCTACCGTGTGGCGACCGAGCTGGAGGCGTGGAAGCTCAAGGACCCGATCGAGCGGGTCAAGGCGTACATGTTCAAGAGCCAGATCGGCGACCAGGACTTCTTCGACGCCGTCGACGCCGAGGCCGCGGACCTCGGGCGCGACGTGCGCAAACGGTGCCTGGAGATGCCCGACCCCGCACCGCTGGAGATCTTCGAGCACGTGTACGTCGAGCCGAACGCCATGCTCGCCGAGGAGCGCGACCAGTACGCCGCCTACCTCGCGACCTTCGAGGGAGGCGAGTGATGTCCACGCTGACCCTGGCGAAGGCGCTCAACGACGGCCTGCGGGCCGCCATGGAGGACGACCCCAAGGTCCTCATCATGGGTGAGGACGTCGGCAAGCTCGGCGGCGTGTTCCGCGTCACCGACGGCCTCTACAAGGACTTCGGCGACAGCCGGGTCATCGACACCCCGCTCGCCGAGTCGGGCATCATCGGCACCGCCATCGGGCTCGCCCTGCGCGGCTACCGGCCGGTCTGCGAGATCCAGTTCGACGGCTTCGTCTTCCCGGCCGCCGACCAGATCATCACCCAGCTCGCCAAGATGCCGCTGCGCTCGCTCGGCAAGCTCAGGCTCCCGGTGGTCGTCCGCATCCCCTGCGGCGGCGGCATCGGGGCCGTCGAGCACCACAGCGAGTCGCCCGAGGCGTACTTCACCCACACCGCCGGCCTGCGGGTCGTGGCCTGTTCCAACCCGGCCGACGCCTACCACATGATCCAGCAGGCCATCCGCTGCGAAGACCCGGTGATCTTCTTCGAGCCCAAGCGGCGCTACTGGGACAAGGCCGTGGTCGACAAGGCCGCCGAGGCCCTGCCCATGCACCGCGGCGTGGTCGCGCGCCCCGGCACCGACGTGACCGTGCTCGCCTACGGCCCGATGGTGAAGACCTGCCTGGAGGCCGCCACCGCCGCGGCCGAGGAGGGCCGGTCGCTGGAGGTCGTCGACCTCAGGTCGCTGTCGCCGCTGGACACCGACCTCATCTTCGAGTCGGTCAGGAAGACCGGGCGGTGCGTCGTGGCGCACGAGGCGCCGGTCAACTCCGGGCTCGGCGCCGAGATCGCGGCCCGCGTCACCGAGGCGTGCTTCTACAACCTGGAGGCGCCGGTGCTGCGGGCCGGCGGCTTCTCCACGCCCTATCCGCCGTCGCGGCTGGAGGACGACTACCTGCCCGATCTCGACCGCGTGCTCGACGCCGTCGACCGCACGTTCGCCTTCTAGGAGGGGTAGTGCTTCGAGAGTTCAAACTCCCCGACGTCGGCGAGGGCCTCACCGAGGCCGAGATCGTCAAGTGGCACGTGGCCGCGGGCGACAAGGTGGAGATCAACCAGACGATCGTCGAGATCGAGACGGCCAAGGCCGTGGTCGAGCTGCCATGCCCGTTCGAGGGGGTGGTGAGCGCGCTGATGGCCGCCGAGGGCGAGACCGTCGACGTCGGCCTGCCGATCATCTCCGTGGACACCGGCGAGGGCGCGGGCACCACCAGGGAGACCGCCCTGGCCGACGACATGGTGCCCACGCTGCCGGCCGAGGCCGCCGGGCCGCCGGCCCGCCAGCCGGTCCTGGTGGGCTACGGCGTCAAGCAGGGCCCCACCACCCGCCGCACGCGCAAGGCCGCCGGGCCCGCGGACGCCGCCGCGTCCCTGAGGGCGGCCCCCGAGCCCGCCCCGGAGCCGGAACCCGCCCCCGCCGCCCCGCCGTCCCGTCCGGCCGGTGTGGCGGTGCTGGCCAAGCCTCCGGTGCGCAAGCTGGCCAAGGACCTCGGCGTCGACCTCGCGGGCCTCACCGGCACCGGCCCGGGCGGGTCGATCACCCGCGACGACGTGCACGCCGCCGCCCGTCCCGGCGCGGCGGCGCCGGCCGTCACGCCCGGCGTGGCCGCAGGCGAGCGGGAGGAGCGCGTCCCGGTCAAGGGCGTGCGGAAGGCGACGGCCGCCGCCATGGTGTCCTCGGCCTTCACCGCACCGCACGTCACCGAGTTCCTGCAGGTGGACGTCACAGCGACCATGGACGCCGTGCGGCGGCTGCGGGAGCTGCCCGACTTCGCCGAGGTGAAGGTGTCGCCGCTGCTGCTGGTGGCCAAGGCGCTGCTGACGGCGGTCAGGCGCTACCCCATGATCAACTCGACGTGGGCCGGCGACGAGATCGTGGTGAAGCGCTACGTCAACCTCGGCATCGCCGCCGCGACCCAGCGCGGCCTGGTCGTGCCCAACGTCAAGGAGGCGCAGGCGCTCACGCTGCCCGAGCTGGCCCGGGCGCTCGGCGAGCTGACCGAGAAGGCGCGGTCTGGCCGCGTGCAGCCGGCCGACATGGCCGGCGGCACGATCACGATCACCAACGTCGGCGTCTTCGGCGTCGACGCCGGCACGCCGATCCTCAACCCCGGCGAGGCGGCGATCCTGGCCGTCGGCCAGATCCGCGACCTCCCCTGGGTCGTCGACGGCCAGATCGTCGCGCGCAAGGTGACCACGCTCGCCCTGTCGTTCGACCACCGCGTCGTGGACGGCGAGCTCGGCTCCTACTTCCTGCGCGACCTCGGCGCCATGCTGGAGGACCCTCTGCGCATGCTCGCCTGGGGCTGAGGCTCCCGCTCGCGCGGCCACCTCCCGCCCGTCGGGACGGGGGGTGGCCCTACCCTTGCGGGGGATGGCAGCGAAGGAGAGACCATGTTCCGGCACGTCGTGATGTTCAGGTTCAAAGAGGGGACCTCGGAGGAGCGCAAGGCCGAACTGGAGGCCCGGCTCAGGAAGCTGCCGGGCGAGATCTCGCAGATCCGGCGCTACGACATCGGGAACGACGCGGGCATCGCGCCGGGGAACCACGAGTTCGTGGTCGTCGCCGACTTCGACTCGGCCGACGACTACCTGGTGTACCGCGACCACCCGGTGCACCAGGCCGTGATCGCGGAGGCCGTCGTCCCGATCGTGGCCGACCGGGTGGCCGTGCAGTACGTGTTCTAGGCGGCCGGGGTCAGATGGTCGGGGGGCGGTTCTGCTCGTGCTCCATCAGCGTGGCCTCCGAGCTCGCCCGGGCGCGGTTGAGCAGGAAGAAGCTGGTCGTCAGGCCGATCGCGCCCGCCACCATGAAGATCACACCGATGATGTCGATGTGCACGCTGTCGCCGAGCACGTCTGGATCGATGGCGAATCTGAGGATCGCCCCGACGGTCAGAAAGAAGATGCTGACCCCGATGCCCATCTAGACCTCCGGGACTCGATGTTCTGCGGGTAAAGAGCGCCTAGCGCGAGCGTAATACCCAACTCTCGCCGCGCACACCACCGATCGCGCCCCGCGCTTCCGCCGCCGCGCCGGCGGCGGGCCGCGCACGGGCCCCGGACACGGCGGTCGCCCGGTACGAGGCTCGTACCGGGCGGCCGATCGGGCGGGCGGTCAGAAGGCTTCTTCGGGGACCTCCATCAGGCTCAGGTCGGTGGCGGCGAGCGAACGGCGCTCGGCGGCCAGGCGGGGCAGGACGGTGTGCGCGAAGAACGACGCGGCGGCCAGCTTGCCGGTGTAGAAGGCCTTGTCGCGGTCGGAGGCGCCGAGGGCGGCGAGCGCGACCTCCGCCTGCCGCAGCAGCAGCCAGCCGATCACGAGGTCGCCGAGGGCGATCAGGAACCGGGTGGTGTTGAGGCCGACCTTGTAGACCTCACGCGGCTGCTCCACGGACGCGATCGCCCAGCCGGCCAGGGTGTCGGCCATCGCCTTGAGGTCGTCGGCGGCCTCGCCGAGCAGCTCGCGCTCCTGCTTGAGCCTGCCGTTGCCGGCCTCGGACCCGGCGAACTCCTTCACCTCGGCGAGCAGCGCGCCCAGCGCGGCCCCCTGGTTGCGCAGGACCTTGCGGAAGAACAGGTCCTGGCCCTGGATCGCCGTGGTGCCCTCGTACAGCGAGTCGATCTTGGCGTCCCGGACGTACTGCTCGATCGGGTAGTCCTGCAGGTATCCCGAGCCGCCCAGCGTCTGCAGCGAACGGGAGAGCATCTCGTAGGACCGCTCGGAACCCACGCCCTTGACCAGCGGGAGCAGCAGGTCGTTCATGGCCTCGGCCGCGATGTCGCGGACGCCCTCGTACTCGGCGAGCTGCACCGCGTCCTGGAAGGACGCCGTGTACAGCACCAGCGCCCGCATGCCCTCGGCGTACGCCTTCTGCAGCATGAGCTCGCGGCGCACGTCCGGGTGGTGGGTGATGGTGACGCGCGGGGCGCTCTTGTCGGCCATGCTCGCCATGTCGGCGCCCTGCACCCGCTCCTTGGCGAACGCCAGCGCGTTGAGGTAGCCGGTCGAGAGGGTGGCGATCGCCTTGGTGCCGACCATCATGCGGGCGTGCTCGATGACCATGAACATCTGCTTGATGCCCTCGTGCACGCCGCCGACCAGGGTGCCGACGGCCGGGTGCCGCTCGCCGAAGGTGAGCTCGCAGGTGGTGGAGACCTTGAGGCCCATCTTGTGCTCGACGCCGGTGACGTAGACGCCGTTGCGCTCGCCCAGCTCGCCGGTCTCCAGGTCCACGTGGTACTTCGGCACCAGGAACATCGACAGGCCCTTGGTGCCCGGCCCGGCGCCCTCGGGGCGGGCCAGCACCAGGTGGAAGATGTTGTCGCTGAGGTCGTGCTCGGCGCTGGTGATGAAGCGCTTCACGCCCTCGATGTGCCAGGTGCCGTCCGGCTGCGGGATCGCGCGGGCACGGCCGGCGCCGACGTCGGAGCCCGCGTCGGGCTCGGTGAGCACCATCGTGGCGCCCCACTGCCGCTCGATGGCCATCTCCGCGAAGCGCTTCTGCTCCTCGGTGCCGATGCGGTGCAGCACGTGGGAGAACGCCGGGCCGCTGGAGTACATCCAGATGGCCGGGTTGGCGCCCAGGATCATCTCGGCCGCCGCCCACGTGACGCTGCGCGGCAGGCCGGGCCCGCCGAGGTCCTCGGGCAGGTCGAGGTTGGTCCACCCGGCGTCACGGAACGTCTCGAAAGACTTGCGGAAACGCGGGGGCATCGTCACCGAGCCGGTGGCCGGGTCGAAGACCGGCGGGGTGCGGTCGCCCTCCTCGAATGAGTCGGCCAGCACACCGGTGGACAGGCGGTCGATCTCCTGCAGGATGCTGCGCACGGTGTCCTCGTCGACCTCGGCGAAGCGCCCCGTCCCAAGGATCCGCCTGCGCCCGAGCACTTCGAAGAGGTTGAACTCCAGGTCGCGGACGTTGCTCTTGTAGTGACCCATGGCTGCGCGTCCCCTCGGCTCCAGCATGTGCGGCGAAAACGTACTCATCAGTAACCTTACCGCTAATGCTACCCGCGAGTAACCCCTATAAAACCGGACGAACCCCCCGGGTGCCGACGGTTCCGGAGGTCGGTGGCCGCCAGCACGGCGGCCAGGCAGGCCACCGGGATCACCGGCAGCACGTAGCGATGATCGAAGTCCAGCACCGCGACCGGGCCCACCAGCAGGAACACCGCCACGCCCCACGGCAGCGCCGCCGAGCGCGGGCGAACCAGGGCCCCCAGCCCGCCGAGCAGCAGGATCGCCCCGATCAACGGGCCGCGCAGGTACGCCGGGTACTGGTAGGCCATCAGGAAGCCCGCGTGGGGATCGACCGAACGCAGAGCGCCCGCCGCCGGGTCGTACTCGGCCAGCACCTTGCCGACCAGCGGATAGTCAGGGGCCGTCCACTCTCCCCGCGCGAAGCCGAAGGCGGGGGTGACCCGCTCCGGATGGCGGACGGGCGTCCAGGGGAACGCGAGGGCGGTATCGCGCGCGACGTCGGCGAGGTAGTCCAGCGGCTGGGCCGCGATCGCGCGCAGGGCGAACGACCGGGCCAGGTCGTTGTTGCGGGCCCGGCCGCCGGGCAGCAGGTTGAGCGAGGCGCGGGGATCCCACACGTACTCCGACGCCGCGTCCTGGTGCGCCCCGTTCGGGCAGAGGGCCGCCTCCGCGAGCGGCGGGTCGACGACGGCGCAGTCGGCGAACGTCATGGTGCGCGCCCACAGCACGACCCCCTCCCCGCCCGTCAGGGTGAACCGTCCGTTGACCTGGGCGTTCCACCCGGCGTATGCGACCAGCGGCAGCGTGCCCGCGACCAGTAGAGCGGCCACCCGGCGCCGTCCGGCGCGGCGGCACAGCAGCCACAGCAGCGTGAGGGCCAGCAGGGGGAGGGCGATCGTGCGGGTCAGGGTCGCCGACGCCAGCAGCAGCCCCGCCGCGGCGCAGGCCCGGCCGGACGGCTCCGGCCGCCACAGCAGCGCCGTGAGGGCGGCCACCACCAGGAAGAGGAACAGCGTGTCGGACAGCACGCCGTGCTCCAGGCGCAGGAACGAGGCGTCGAAGAGCCCCGGCACGGCCGCCGCCACGGCAGCCCAGGCGGGCGCCCGCCTGCGGCGCAGCACGAGGTAGATCATGGCCCCGATCGCCAGGCCCATGGCGTGCTGCACCCCCGCCACCACCGCGACGCTGTGGAAGGGCCGCAGCAGCCAGAGAAGCACGGGGTATCCGCTCGGATGGAACCCGAGCGACGGCCGAAGGTGGGAGGCCACGTCCAGGTAGCTGAACGAGTCGTACCAGTACAGGACGGCCGGGCGATATCCGAGCATCGTGACCACCCGCAGGGCGGCGGCGAGGGCGAGGACGACCAGGAACGGGCGGTGGGCGCCTCGAAGGCCGCGGCTCCGCAGGAGGGCGGACGGGCGCATGGGGCGAAGGACGGTGAGCATGACGGCCCCGATCCATGAGTGAGGGGTCTGTGACGTTCGGTGGCGGATCACATTCCGGGAGTGACCACGCGAAGGCGTGCGAGGGCGTGCGAGGGCGTGCGAGGGCTGCTAGGGCCCACGGAGGCTGAGAGGGCGTCCCGGGCTGGGAGGGGGCGCGAGGACGCGTGAGGGCGCGCGAGGGCGGTCCGAGGCCGGCCCGGGTGTCAGGGGAGGTCGGTGCGGGCGGTCACCGGCCCGGCGCGGACGGCGGCGCCGGGCCGCGGCTCACCGGGTCAGGAGCGCGGCGCGCAGCCGGCGCCGACCGGCTCGGGGTCCGGGCCGGGGGCCGGATCGACCAGCAGGATCGCGCTGCCGGGCCCGCTGGTCACGCCGTCGCGCACGAACCACGAGTCAGGCGCCGCCGTGCCTACCCGGCCGGAGGACGCGAACGTGACCGCGCCGACCCCCCGGCCGCGAAGGGCACGGACCACCGTGGCGACGGTCTGGTTGACGAACGGCACGCAGCGCAGCGGCTCGCCCGGCGCGGCCAGCGACTCGCGGCCCCGGTACACCTCGCCCGGGCGCGCCTCGCGTCCGAGGATGACGTGGGCTCTCCCGGTGAAGCGCACCGGGATCCTGAGCCCGATCCGGCAGCGGCCGGTCCGGGCGGCCGGCCGGCAGCGGCCGGAGATCGCCAGGGCGGTGATCTCGTCCGTCCCCGTCAGGATGTAGCCGACGAGGCTCGCGGCGACGGGCTCGGTGCTCAGCCGGATGTTCAGGTGGACGGCCCTGAGCTCCCGCTCGTAACGCTCGGGGGAGGCGAAGACGTCGGCCACCACGACGTGGTAGGTGTCCGCGACCCGCTTGATGTCCAGAGCGGAGGCCGTTCCCGGGCCGAGCACCGCCGTGGACGGCAGGAGCCAGGTCGTCAGGACCATGACGAAGGCCAGCGGGGCCACGAGGCGCAGGCGCCTGAGCGGTGAGCCCGGAGGGCGCCGGGCGTTCGCCCACCCGCGCCGGCCGTGTGACACGAGCCCCGCGATCCGGCGCCGGGCGGGCGCGGCGACGGGAGGAGCCTCCGGCTCGCGGGCCACGGTGTCGGTGATCTCCCGCAGCAGCTCCCGGGCGCCCGGTGTCATCCCCGGCCCGGGGCGGGGGGCGATCGAGGCGACCAGGCGGTCGAGGTCGGCGTTCACGGCTGCTCCCTCACGAGCGCGGTGGCGCGCGGGCCGTAGCGGACGAGGTCGAGGTCGGCGGACTCCAGCTCACCTGCGAGGCGTTTACGCGCGCGGTGCAGGCGCAGCCGCACCGCGCCCCGCGAGCAGCCGAGCACCGTCGCGATCTCCGCCGTGCTCAGGCCCTCCCAGCTCACCAGCGACAGCACCTCCCTGTCGGCGGGGGCCAGGCGCCGGAAGGCGTCGCGTATCGCGTCCGCCTCGTGGCTGGGCGCCGTGTCCTCCCAGTCGGCCAGCTCGGCGCGCAGCCGCGCCGCCAGGGCCGTCCGCCGCGAGTCGCCGCGGCGCTGGTTGGCGAGCACCCGGCGCGCCACCCCGAACAGCCAGAGGCGGGTCTGGTCCCCGCCGGGGATGTCGTCCATGCGGCGCCAGGCCGTGGTGAACGTCTCCGCGAGCGCGTCGGCCGCGTCGTCCGGGGAGTCGGTGCGCCGCCGGACGTAACCGAGGAGATCCTCGTAGTTGGCCGTGTAGAGCTCTTCGAAGTGCCGCCTGGGGTCTGGTGGTCCCACGCCGCCCGCCTTCCCGATGGGGAGCTGTCCGACCGGCTCTGCCAGAAGAGCCAGTCATCTCTCCACATGTCCGGACGCGCGGAAGTGTTTCCGCTCCCGCGGAGAATTCTGGGGGAGATCGAGGAGACCGGCGTCTGGAGGGGCCGTCCACGGCCGGAGGGCGACACGCACCCGGCCCGGCGACGAGAGGACACGCGCCCGGCCCGGCAACGAGAGAACGCGGCGCCGGGAGCCGGCAGGCTCCTGGGCGCCGCGCTCGTGCCGCGCCGTCACGGCGCGGGGTGCGGGGTCATCCGGTCGGGCGGATCCTTCCCTTCAGGGCCAGGGTCATCAGGCCCGACAGCACGTAGACCACCGCGCCGCCCCACAGCGCGTCCCAGGCGGCGCCGAACACGCCCTCCTGGTCGAAGACGAGCTGCACCGGGTACATCAGGACGGCCGCCCCGGCGCCCGGGTACAGGGAGAACCGCCACGGGTGCCGCAGCGACCAGACCCGCGCCTGGCGGGTCACCCGGTCGCCGACGGTGGGCTTGCTCACGGCGCCGACGGCGGCGACCAGGCTGAAGACGCTGATGCCGACGCAGAACGCCCAGCTCAGGTCGGGGTCCCCGGTGAGGAAGCCGAGCACCGTACTGATCGCCGCGATCGCTCCACCGGAGATCGCCGCGGCCTTCCAGGGCGCGCCCCGCAGGGCGGCGCCGGCGAGCGACATCTCGTCGCGTCGGGTCAGTTCGTTCATACCGACAGACTGCCCTCCGGGGCGGTTCCGGCACATCGGGGTCCGACCCTGATCCTCCCCTGACCCGCCCCGGCCCGCGGCCGGGCGCTCACAGCGCCGCGATCTCCACCAGGTTGTCGTGGTAGACCGCGCCCCTGCCCATGTCGGCGTCGCTCTCCCGCACCAGGGTGTTGACGTTGCCGCCCCCGGGGCTGAGCTTCGGCCAGTTCCCCTTGTTCGTCGCGACGACGCCGGGGCTCACCCGGTCGCTGACCTCCAGCTCGGCGACCAGCTCGCCGTGGTCGTTGAACACGCGGACACGCTGGCCGCCGGCCAGCCCGCGCTCGGCGGCGTCCTTCTCGTTCACCAGGATCTTCGGCCCGCCCGCGCGGCGCAGCAGCTCGGGGTTGTTGGCGAACACCGTGTTGAGGAACGTGTGCGAGGCCGGGGTGATCATCGCGAGCCTGTACGGCCCGGCCGGCTCCGCGGTGAAGGGGGCGACGTAGGCCTGGCCCTCCGGGGCGAACTCCAGCCGGCCGGAGGCGGTGGGGAACCCTTCGGCGTACGGCAGGAACGGCTCGGGGACGTTCAGCCGGGCCCATCCCTCGGCACGCAGCCGCTCGACCGTGATGCCCTCCAGGAAGGGATGGCCCCCCGACAGCATCTGCTCGGCCAGCTGGAGGTCGGAGTCGTACAGGGACGGCTCGGTCAGGCCCAGCCGCAGGGCCAGCCTGCGGAACGTCTCGGTCGTGGACAGGCACTCGCCGGGCGGCGCCACGGCGGGCTCGTTCCACATGAGGTACAGGTGCCCGTATCCGGAGTGCAGGTCGGTGTGCTCGGTCTGCATGGTGGCCGGGAGCACGATGTCGGCGTAGTCGACGGTGTCGGTGGGAAACTGCTCCATCACCACCGTGAACAGGTCGTCGCGCATCAGGCCCCGCCGGATGCGGTTCTGGTCGGACGTGCTGGCCATCGGGTTGGCGGCGTACACCCACAGGCACTTAACGGGGGCGAGCGTGTCCTCCAGGCCCTCGGCGAGCCGGGTCATGGTCAGCGTGCGCACCGGGCCGGCCAGCAGATCGGGGCGGGTGTCCGGGACGATGGGCACGTGGCCGGTGGTGGAGTAGGAGACGCCGCCTCCCGGATGCCGCCAGTCGCCGGTGAGGCCGGGGATGCAGGCGATGGTGCGCAGGGCCGTGCCGCCGCCCCGGTGCCGCTGCAGGCCCATCGTGGCCCGGATGCCGGTCGGCCGCGTGTGCGCCAGACGCACGCCCAGGGCGCGGATGTCCTTCTCCGCGATGCCGGTGATCTCCGCGGCCACGGCCGGCGGATACTTCCGGATCTCCCGCTCGAAGCCCTCGAACCCGCTGGTGTGGTGGTTCAGGAAGTCGCGGTCCTCGGCGTCCTCGTCGAGCACCACGTGCATCAGGGCCAGCGCCAGGACGGCATCGGTGCCCGGCCGGATCGCCAGGTGCTCGTCGGCCTGGTCGGCGGTGCGGGTCCTGATCGGGTCGATCGCCACCACGTGCGCCCCGGCGGCCCTCGCGTCCTGGATGAACTTCCACAGGTGGTGGCCGCTCGTCAGCGTGTTGGTGCCCCACAGCAGGATGAGCCGCGACAGGGCGAACGCCTCGGGGTCCATGCCGCCCGGGTTGCCGTTCGTGTGCCTCAGCCCGATGTTCCCGGCCCGGGAGCAGATGTTCATGTCGTGCTGTGCGGCCCCGAGCACGTTCCACAGCCGCCGCCCCGCCCTGCCGCCGACGCCCTGGATGTACCCGAGCGTCCCGGTGCCCTGGTACGGCCAGATCGCCTCGCCGCCGTACTCCGCGACGATCGACGTGAGCCGCTCAGCGATCTCGTCCAGCGCCTCGTCCCAGGAGACGCGCTCGAACCGGCCCGAACCCTTGGGCCCCACCCTGCGCATCGGATGCAGGATGCGGTCGGGAGCCTTGGAGTGCTCCAGGTAGCGGTTGACCTTCACGCACAGGGCGCCGCGGGTGTAGGGATGGTCACGATTGCCCCGCATGCGGACGGCCTCTCCGTCCTTCACCGTGACGACCCACGAGCAGGTGTCCGGACAGTCGAGGGGGCAGGCGCCGAGGACGTTCAACTCACGGCTCATACCCGCAACGGTACCCAGCACCAGGTCGGCGGCGAAGAGGTGCCGGGGTTGAGCGGGCGGGCGACCCCCCAGTGCCCATGCGCCGTAGAGTGTCAGCGAATGCCCGGGGTGGTGCCGGATCGCCGGTGATCTCCGCGTGACGGCCGGGGGTCGGCGCGCGTCGGCCTCTCGGACGCCAAAATAGGAGCAGAGCCGCGAAAGTGCCCTGCGACCAGAGAGGTGCGTACAGACCGGCGGTGACCGACATCCGCGAGCGGGACGAAGCCGACGAGGCCGGGGGGTCCGACGACTCCGCGGCGCGTTCCGTCACGCTCTCAGACTCCCCCGTGGGCGAGGCGGACGACGACGGGCCACAGGACTTCGGCGCGGCGGCTCCGGCGCCGGCCACGGCCCAGGAGAACGGCCGGGCCTCGGCTGAGGGCTCCGGCGAGCCGTTCGTGCTCGTCGTGGAGCCGCTGCTGCCCCAGCGCATCCGCCGCACGTCCGACGCCCTGCGCTTCCTCGCCACCCTGCTCAGCCTCGGCGCCGTCATCCTGCTGGCCCTCGTCGCCAAGCAGACCCTCAACGGCCTTGAGAGGGACGTCGCCGACGGCACCAGCCGGGCCCCCGACCTGCTGATCGGCGTGGCCGCCTTCCTGGCCGGCACCGCCGTCCTCGCCGTCCCGGCCGCCTTCGCCGTCGAGCGGGTCTTCCACCGCGACGGGCTGCGGGTCGCCGAGGGCCTGATCGCCGCGATCGTCGGCATGCTCGTCTCCTTCGTCCTGGGCGAGTGGCTCGCCGTGGCCGGCCCGGACGACCTGCGCCTCCTGCTGACCGGCAACCGCGACGTCGAGCCGATCAACACCCTGCTCACGTCGGTCGTCGCCTACGTCACCGCCGTGCGCCTGTCCCGGCGGCCCACCTGGCGCGGGCTCATGTGGGCGGCCATCGCGCTGGACGTCTTCGCCCTGTTCACCGGTGCCGAGGCGACCGCCCTGGGCGTCATCGTCACCTACCTCGTCGGCCTGGCCGTCGGGTTCGCCACCCTGTACGCCGTCGGCAGCCCCAACACCCGCCCGCCCGGCGGCGCGGTCATGGGCGCGCTGCGCCGTCTCGGGCTCGTGCCCGCGCACGCCCGTCGCATCGCCGACGACGCGCAGGGAAGCCGCAGGTACGGGGTCATGCTCACCGACGGCCGCCGCTTCGACGTCACCGTGCTCGACCGCGACCGGCAGGTCGCCGGGGTGCTCTACCGGCTGTGGCGCCGCATGCGCCTCAACTCCGAGACCCGCCGCCGGGCCATCCGCTCGCTGCGCGCGGAGCTGGAGCGCGAGGCCCTGATGGCCTACGCGGCGCAGGCCGCCGGCGTGTGCACCCCGCGCCTGGTCGCCACCAGCGAGATCGGCACCGAGGCGGCGCTGCTGGCGTACGAGCACCTGGAGACGCGGCAGCTCGCCGACATCCCCGACGACGAGCTGGATGACCGGCTGCTCGTCCGGATCTGGCGGCAGGTGGAGCTGCTCCAGGCGCAGCGCCTGGCCCATCGCCGCCTCACCGGCGACAGCATCCACATCGACGCCGAGGGCGGCGTGGTGCTCATGGACGCCCGCAGCGGCGAGATCGCCGCCGGCGACCTGCTGCTCCGCCTGGACGTCGCGCAGCTCCTCACCTACCTGGCGCTGCGGGTGGGTCCCGAGCGCTCGGTGGCCTGCGCCGCCGAGGTCATGCCCAAGCGCGAGCTCGCGGGCGCGTTGCCGCTCCTGCAGCGCATCGCCCTCACCAGGGGCACCCGCGCCGAGGTCGCCAAGGACAAGGAGCTGCTGCCCGCGCTGCGCGAGCAGATCCTGTCCCTCACCCCGCGGGAGCACGTCGAGGAGGTGCGGCTGGAGCGGTTCCAGCCCCGCACCCTCGTGACGATCATCGCCAGCGCCTTCGCCGCCTACTTCCTGCTCTCCCAGCTCAGCAGGGTGAACCTGGTGGAGGTTGTGGCGTCGGCCCGGTGGGGCTGGGGCGGTGTCGCCCTGGCGGCGGCCGGCCTCAGCTACATCGCCGCGGCGCTCATGCTGCGGGGCTTCGTCCCCGAGAAGCTGCCCCTGGGGCGCACGGTCCTCGCGCAGTTCGCGGGCTCGTTCGTCAAGCTGGTCGCGCCCGCGGCGGTGAGCGGGGTGGCCATCAACTCGCGCTACCTGCAGAAGCGCGGCATCGCCCCCGGGCTCGCCGTGGCCAGCGTGGGCGCCTCGCAGCTCGTCGGGCTGGGCTCGCACGTCGTGCTGTTGCTGCTCTTCGGGTACGTCACCGGCACGGGCGCCGCGCCGTCGATGAGCCCGTCGCGGGGGTTGGTCATCGGCCTGCTGTCGGGCGCGGTGGTCGTCCTGATCGTGCTGGCCGTGCCCCAGCTCCGGCGCATGATCACCACCCGGGTCCGGCCGCTGTTCTCCGGGGTGATCCCGCGCCTGCTCGACGTGCTGCAGTCGCCCCGCAAGATCATTGAGGGTTTCGCCGGCACCCTGCTGCTCACCCTGGCGTTCGTCGTGTGCCTGGACGCCTGCGTCCGGGCCTTCGGCGGGTCGCTCAGCTTCACCGCCGTGGCGGTGGTGTTCCTGGCGGGCAGCGCGATCGGCTCCGCCGCGCCCACCCCGGGCGGGCTGGGCGCGGTCGAAGCGTCGTTGTCGCTGGGGCTCACCCTGTCGGGGCTGCCGGGCACGGTCGCGACCTCCGCCGTCCTGCTGTTCCGCCTGCTGACGTTCTGGCTGCCGGTGCTGCCCGGCTGGGCGTCGTTCACCTGGCTCCAGCGCCACGACCAGCTCTGATCCTCCTTCCGAGGATCAGAGCCGGCTGACGGCCGGCGCGGGCCGGGGGGCGGGGTCAGGCGAGCGGGCTGCCCGGCTGCGCGATCTCCTTCTCGATCGCGGCGAGCTCCTCGGCGGAGAACGCCAGGTTGTCCACGGCCGCGACGTTGTCCTCCAGCTGCCCCACGCTGCTCGCGCCGATCAGCACCGAGGTGATGCGCGGGTCGCGCAGTGTCCAGGCCAGGGCCATCTGGGCGAGCGACTGTCCGCGACCCGAGGCGATCTCGTTCAGCACGCGGACGCGCCGCAGCACGTCGTCGGTGATCTGGCTCGGGCGCAGGAACTTCTCCTTGGCGGCGCGCGAGTCCTCGGGCACGCCGTGCAGGTACCTGTCGGTCAGCATCCCCTGGGCCAGCGGAGAGAAGGGGATGCACCCGGCGCCCTCGGCCTCCAGGGTGTCCAGCAGCCCCTCCTCGACCCAGCGGTCGAACATCGAGTAGCGCGGCTGGTGGATCAGCAGGGGCGTTCCCAGCTCGCGCAGGATGCGCGCGGCCTCGACGGTCTGCTCGGGGGTGTAGTTGGAGATGCCCGCGTACAGGGCGCGCCCCGAGCGCACGGCGGTGTCCAGCGCCCCCATCGTCTCCTCCAGCGGAGTCTCCGGGTCGGGGCGGTGGCTGTAGAAGATGTCGACGTAGTCGAGCCCCATGCGCCCCAGCGACTGGTCGAGGCTGGACAGCACGTACTTGCGCGAGCCCCACTCGCCGTACGGGCCGGGCCACATGTCGTAGCCGGCCTTGGTGGAGATGATCAGCTCGTCCCGGTACGGCCGGAAGTCCTGCGCGAAGACGTATCCGAAGTTCCGCTCGGCGGAGCCGGGGGGCGGGCCGTAGTTGTTGGCCAGGTCGAAGTGCGTCACCCCGAGGTCGAACGCCCGGCGCAGCACGGCCCGCTGGACGTCGATCGGCTTCTCGTCGCCGAAGTTGTGCCAGAGCCCGAGAGACACGGCGGGCAGCTTCAGCCCGCTCCTGCCGGACCGGTTGTAGGGCTGGCGCTCGTAGCGGTCACTCGATGCCGAGTACGTCACGTGGACTCTCCAGTTTCTGGTGCTTTGTCTGTTTCAGCACGGTCGAGTATCCACGACAGGGTGAAGGCCTCCTCCCGCCAGGCGTCGTAGCGGCCGCTGCGGCCGCCGTGCCCGGCGCCCATCTCGGTCTTCAGCAGGAACGGCCCGCCCTTGGCCGTGGCGCGCAGCCGCGCGATCCACTTGGCGGGCTCGTGGTAGAGCACCCGGGTGTCGTTGAGGCTGGTGATCGCAAGGATCGGGGGATACTGCCGGTCCTGCACGTTCTCGTACGGCGTGTACGACTTCATGTACGCGTAGACGTCCGGGTCGTGCAGCGGGTCGCCCCACTCGTCCCACTCGATGACGGTCAGCGGCAGCGACGGGTCGAGGATCGTGTTCAGCGCGTCGACGAAGGGCACCTCCGCCACCACGCCGATGAACCGCTCGGGGGCCAGGTTGGCCACCGCGCCCATGAGCAGCCCGCCGGCCGAGCCGCCCCTGGCGATGATGCCGCTCGACCAGCCGGACTCCTCCAGGTGCCGCGCGGCGGCGACGAAGTCGTCGAACGTGTTCTTCTTCCGGGTGAGCTTGCCCTCGTCGTACCAGCGGCGGCCCATCTCGCCGCCGCCCCTGACATGGGCGACGGCGAAGACCAGGCCGCGGTCGAGCAGGCTCAGCCGGGCCACCGAGAACGACGGGTCGATGGAGCTCTCGTAGCTGCCGTAGCCGTAGAGCACCGTCGGCGCGGGCCGCTCGGTGCCCTTCTTGGCGACGATGGAGATGGGGATGCGCGTGCCGTCGTCGGCGACGGCCCACTCGCGGAACTGCTCGTAGTGGTCGGGGTCGTACCCGCCGAGGACCGGGCGTCGCTTGAGCAGGATCAGCTCGCGGGAGGTGAGGTCGTAGTCGTACACCGAGGGCGGCGTGACCATCGACGCGTACGCGAGCCTGAGCCTGCCGGTGTGGAACTCGGGGTTCCCGGCCGGCTCCGCGGTGTGGATCGGCTCGGGGAAGGAGATCTCGTACGGCTCCCCCTCGCCGGGCAGCACCCGGATTCCGGTCAGGCCGTCGCGGCGGAAGTGCACGGCCACGTGGTCGGAGAACGCCTGCACGTCCATCAGCCGGGTGTCCTCGCGGTGCGCGATCAGCGGCGTCCAGGAGTCGGGGGCGTCGATCGGGGCGGTGGCCAGCTCGAAGTTGGCCGCGCCCTCGTTGTGCAGGACGAGGAACCGGTCGCCCGCGTGGTCGATGGAGTACTCGACGCCGGTCTGACGGGGGCGCACGACGGCGAACTCCCCGGTCGGGTACTCGGCGTCCAGGACTCGCACCTCGCTGGTGATCTTGCTGCCCGCGGCGAGCACGAGGTAGCGCTCGCTGCGCGTGAGGCCGACGCCGACCCAGAACCGCTCGTCGGACTCCTCGTAGACCAGCACGTCCTGCTCGGCGGAGGTGCCGAGCAGGTGGCGGTGGACGCGGTACGGCCGCCACGCGTCGTCGACGGTGGTGTAGAAGAACGCCGAGCCGTCCGACGACCAGGCGCCCCCGTAGAAGACGTCGGGGATCTCGTCGGGCAACGTCTCGCCGGTCCGCAGGTCCTTGAACCTCAGCGTGAATCGCTCGTTGCCGCTGAAGTCGGTGGAGTAGGCGAGGGTGGTGCCGTCCGGGGTGATCGAGGACGTGCCGACCGCGAAGAAGGGGCTGTCGCCGGCCAGCTCGTTGCCGTCGAGCAGCACCTCCTCGCCGGCGAGTGGCTTGCCCGCCTCCAGCAGGGGCGGGGTGTCGCCGGTGGCCGCGACGCGGCACTGGATGCCGTACTGCTTGCCCTCTTCGGTGCGGGAGTAGTACCACCAGCCGCCCTTGCGGGTGGGGACCGACAGGTCGGTCTCCAGCGTGCGGCCCTTGATCTCCTGGAAGATCGCCTCCTGGAGATCCTTCAGGTGCTCCGTGCGCCCTTGGGTGAAGGCGTTCTCGGCCTCCAGATAGGCGATCGTGTCAGGGTCGTCCTTGCCGGCCAGCCAGGCGTATTCGTCGATCACGGTGTCCCCGTGATGAGTGCGTTCGGCCGGAACCTTCTTAGCCACTGGAGGCGTGTCGCTGCTCACGTCGCCGAGTCTATGACCCGGTGTACGGCGTCCATCTGGCATGACGCGTGGCCGGTTCCCGTGAACCGGCGAAGTGTGCGCCGCCACGCCGGAAGGCTGCTAATCTCTTGGAGTCGGCATCGCCCGGCGCAACCCACACCAAGGCTTCGGCTCTCCGGCATGGGCGCGCCCAGGTGGTGTCCGGATCCCCTGTACCGCAAGAGAACGCCAACTGGGGCTTGCCCCGGGCGGTTGGCTCTGGTAGGTTGAGAGGGTTGCCCTGGAGACGGGGTGGTCCGCATCGTAGCGGATCGGGCGGGTCGGAGGTCAAGCGCTGGTAACGGCGCGATTTGCTTCTGGTCAGGCCGGTTCGGTAAAATGTGACATACGAGATGGAAGCCCCGGTCGGGCTGGGAACTGTTCTGGTTTCTGGTGGTGGTCGGTGTACGCGTCCGTTTCTTGAGAACTCAACAGTGTGTTAAAAGCCAGTGCATGATTGTTTTTTCCTCCGTGC
>NZ_JARWAC010000026.1 GCF_029846175.1 Sphaerisporangium sp. TRM90804
GCAAGCCCTCCACCACGGCGAACCGCCCCACCGGCCAGAGTGCCCACCCCTCGGCCAGGCGCCCGCCCCCACGACACAGAACCCGCCCCCTGTAGCCGATCCCTGCGCGCCCGCGCGGGGGCGAGCATCCCAGGCCGAGCGTCAGCACCCCGCTCAGGCCGTCTCGGGACGGTACTCAGGCGGGGTCGGGTAGGCGTACTCAGGCGCGCGGACCGCGAGCACCGCATGCTCGAAGCCATGAGCAAGCCTGTGCAGCCGACGATGACCACCGCGTACTTCCTCCAGTGCGTCATCTCCTTCGGGGCCGCCCTCACCAGCGTCGCGATCGGCGTCTACCACCTCCCGGTCGACGGCTGGGTTCGCGCGTTCCTCACCGTCGCCGTGCTGTACGCGGTCACCTCCTCGTTCGGCCTCGCCAAGTGCGTGCGCGACCGGCAGGAGGTCGAGAACATGTCGAGCCGCATCGACCAGGCGCGCCTGGACCGGCTGCTGTCCGAGCACGACCCGTACAAGACCGAGGCCGCCTGAGGCAGGCCTACTCGTCGTCGAGGCCGCGTTCGATCGCGTACCGGACGAGCTCCGCCCTGTTGTGCAACTGCAGCTTGTTCAGCGTGTTCTGCACGTGGTTCTGCACCGTGCGGTGGGACAGCACGAGCCGCTCGGCGATCTGCCGGTACGAGAGGCCCTTGGCGACCAGGCGCAGCACCTCGGTCTCGCGGTTGGTCAGGCGCGGGCCGTCGTCCGGCGGGGTCTGCTCGGCGAGGCGCCGGTACTCCCCCAGCACCAGCCCGGCCAGGCCGGGCGTGAACACCGGCTCGCCCTCGGCGGTGCGCCGCACGGCGTCCAGGAACTCCGGCCTGCTGGCCGACTTGACGAGGTACCCGGACGCGCCCGCCTTGACCGCCTCCAGCACGTCCTGCTGCTCGCCGCTGGCCGTCAGCACGAGCACGCGCGGCGGGTGCGGAAGGGCGGCCAGCGCCCGGGCGACCTCGACGCCGGGCAGGTCGGGCAGCCGCAGGTCGAGGATGACGACGTCGGGGCGCACGGCGCCGGCGATCCGCAGCGCCTGACGGCCCTCGCCCGCCGTCGCGACCACGTCGTACTCGGCCTCGCCGAGGTCGCGGGCGATGGAGTCGCGCCACATCGGGTGATCGTCTACCACCATCACACGCGGCCCGCTCATGACGCCCCCCGCGTGCCGAGCAGCCGGGTGACGGCCGTGCTCACGGAGCGGGGACGGCCCGCGCGCGGCGTGACGGGGACGCTGAGCTCGACCTCGGTGCCCTGGCCGGGAACGGACAGGAAACGCACCGTGCCGCCCACGTTGGCGAGCCGGCCGCGCATCGACTGGGCGACGCCGAGCCGGCCCGCGGCCCGCGCCTCTTCCAGGCGTCCCGGCGGGATTCCGGGGCCCTCGTCGCGCACGGTCACGGTCACGGCGCCGGTGTCGCCCTCGACGAGCACCCAGGCCCTGGTGCCCGAGGGGCAGTGCCGTCGTACGTTGTCCAGGGCCGCGCCGGCCGCCGCCTCCAGCTCGCGCGCGTGGTGCGCGGGCAGCAGCAGCGGCTCAGACGCCGTCACCGTCGAGACGGTGACGGCCTCCGACTCGAACCGTCGCAGCAGGCGCGCCACGTCGGCCGAGCCGTCCTCCGACGGGCCGATGCCGGCCGGTTCGCTCCGGACCAGTTCGCGCAACGCCCTCTCCTGTTCCCCCGCGAGCCGCCCCAGCTCGGCGGACTCGCCGCCGATCTCCATGCCGCGGCGTTGCACCATCGTCAGCACCTGGAGCACCGAGTCGTGGATGTCGCGGGCGAGCCGTTGGCGCTCACGCCCGGCCGCCTCCATCTCGGCCACCCGCTGCAGCCGTTCCTCGGCCTGCTTGACGAGCTGGACCACATGCCCCACCGCCACGCCGGCCAGCACGAGCAGGACGGCCCCGTTCAGCGGGACGAACCGGTCGAACCCCCGCAGCCACAGATCGGCCGCCGCCACGACGATCGCCGTCACCCCGGCCGCGCGGCGCCCGGCGTAGACGGCCCAGGCGAGGACGGGGCCGCCGACCCAGGTGGCGGTGACCGGCATGACGCCCGCGGGCCCGGCGTCCGGGCCCTGGACGTACGTCGACGACAGCAGGCAGCCGACGGTGACGAGCACGTCGAGCACCAGCACGCCCCTGCGGTATCCGAGCGAGTACGCGAAGGTGCTGACGGCCGTCCAGGCGGCCATCACGCCGATGACCAGCCATCCGAGGACCGGCCGCTCGTAGCCTCCGGCGTGGGCCAGCAGCATCGCCGCGTAGACCAGGGACGCCGCCTGGTACACCGCGACGGCGCGCCAGAACGGCCGTTCGATGCCCATGCAGCCCCATCACCGCTCGTGAGCGCCGGTCTCCTGACGAGTCCGGCGTCGATCCCCGCTCCCGACTATAGGAGGAAGCGCGCGTGGATCAGGAGGGGTTTCGGCCCCTGGCCGGAGCGGACGTTCTCAGCCCCGCGGAACGACGGGACCCGTGCCGGACGCGACACCCGATCTCCCCGCCACCTTCAACGTATGGCACAGCCCGGGGCTTGTGGCAAGCCCCCGGTGCTGGTCCACAATTCGGGGCCGGAAGCCGACCGGGGGCCGGCGAAACCGAGGCCGGCGGGAATGCGGGTGCCCGTTCACCATGCCCTGGGCCGACCGTGACGAGGAGGATGGTTTCGATGCGTGTGCTGCTGTCGACGATCGGGTCGCGTGGCGATGTGCAGCCGGTGGTGGCGCTGGCGGTGCGGTTGAGGGCACTCGGCGGGGACGTCCGCGTGTGCGCGCCGCCCGACTTCGGGGACTGGATCGGCGATCTCCGGATCCCGTTCGTCCCGCTCGGCCCCGAGCTGCGCGGCACCGGGAAGGCCGCTCCGACGGCGGCCCCGCCCTCGCCCGAGCAGCGGCGTCAGATGGTGACGGCCACGGTCGCCACCCAGTTCGAGACGCTGTCGGCGGCGGCGGAAGGCTGTGACGTCATCGTGACGGGCGGATACCTGGTGCCGGCCGCCCGCTCGGTGGCCGAGCGCAGGGGCGTCCGCTACGTCTTCGCCGGTTACTGCCCGGCGGCCCTGCCCTCCCGGCACCACGCCCCGCCCCCGCTGCCGATGCTGGGCGATCCTCCGGTGGAGGACGCCGACAACGGCGCGCTCTGGGCCCGGGACGCGCGGCGCTGGAACGACACGTGGGGCGAGGCGCTCAACTCCCACCGGGCGCCGCTCGGCCTGCCGCCGGTCACCGACGTCCGCGGCCACCTGTTCACCGACCGGCCCTGGCTCGCCGCCGACCCGGTACTCGGCCCCTGGCCGGAGCCCGGGGACCCGCGGGTGCTGCAGACGGGCGCGTGGATCCTGCCGGACGAGCGGCCGCTGTCCGCGGAGCTGGAGGCGTTCCTCCGGGCCGGCGAGCCACCCGTCTATTTCGGCTTCGGCAGCATCCGCGCCCCGCACGACCTCGCCAAGACGATGGTCGAGGCGGCCCGCGCGCTCGGCCGCCGCGCGATCGTGCTGCGCGGCTGGGCCGACCTGGCGCCGCTGGACGGCGAACCCGACTGCCTGTCCATCGGAGAGGTGAACCAGCAGGCACTCTTCCGGCGCGTCGCGGCGGTCGTCCATCACGGCGGCGCGGGCACCACCACCGCCGCCGCGCGGGCGGGCGTGCCCCAGGTCGTCATCCCCCAGCACTTCGACCAGCACTACTGGGCACGACGCGTGGCCGGCCTCGGCGCCGGAACCGCGCACGCGCCCGGCGCCCCGACCACCGCCTCCCTCACCGAGGCCCTCCGCCACGCCCTCCAGCCGGACGTGGCCGCCCGCGCCACGGCCCTCGCCGGCGAGATCCGCACCGACGGCGCGGACGCCGCCGCCCGGCGGCTGCTCGCCCCGGACTTCCGTCGCTCCTCCTGAACGGCTCTCCAGCGATTCTCCGGCGGGCGGGCCGCGCACCGCTCCCCGGGTTCGGCGACGGGAAGCGCGCGCGGGCCCTCGGCCCAGCACCAGACCTTGTAGTCGAAGCCCGGCGCGCACGGGTGCACCGGCTGATGCTCAGGCGCCGCGGGCGGGCGTGCGGAAGACCTGCCGGCCGTGCCAGTCGATGTGGCCGGGCTCGACGGCGTCCATGCCCGGCTGCGGAGCGCGCAGCGGCCGTCCGGCCAGGGACAGCACCATCTCCCTGGCCGAGGCCGATCGGCCGACGAACCTGGCCGAGACGGTGATGGTGCGATCGGACGTCATGCCCAGCACGCCCTTGTCGAACAGCTTGTGGTGGATGACGCACAGGCACAGCCCGTTGGCCAGGTCGTCCGGCCCGTCGAAGGCCCACCAGCGCACGTGGGCCGCGTCCAGGCCGACGGCCACGCCGTCCAGCCAGCCGTCGTAGGCGCAGAACGCGCAGGCGTACTCGTACGCCATGAGCACCTTGTCGCGGAAGGCCGGATCACGGCGCGCGGGCCCGACGGCGGCCGGCTCCACCGGGGCCGTCTCCAATGCGTCCAGGTCGAGCCCGGCCATCCGGCAGATCTCCTCGTGCAGCGAAGGCGGGAAGTTCGTGTCCAGCAGGAAGCGGGCGATGCCCGCCGCCAGCCGGGGATCCTCCGTCAGATCCCGCGCGAGGTCGGGGTGCAGACGCCCGGCCGCCCGGCCGTCACGCAGGAGCCCCAGCCCGGACCCCGGACTGCCGGGCCCGTCGGCGGTGTCCACCAACCACAGCCCGTCGCTGGTCAGGTGGTGGAACGGGTATCCGGGGCTGGTCTCACGCGACGGGCCGTACTCCTTGAGCAGCCGCCTGAGATCGGCCTCCGCGCCGCTGAACGAGATCGGCACGTTCCCGTCCCGTTGAAAGCGCCCCAGCACGTACAGCAGCAGAAGCGGCTTGTGCGGCGCGCGCTCCCCACCCCGGGCCCAGCGCCGAATCCCAGCGATCCGGGCAATCCACTCCATGGCCGCCCAGTGTAGGGCGATCATGCCCGATGCCGTTTCCACGGAACGGCCGGGCCCGCGACCTCGGCCGGGACGAGTGACAGCGGTCGCTCCCGGCGTCCCCTGCCGCAGAACACGCGAAATCGTCCGAGGCGGGCACGGGCGTCGTCTCGCGGGGGCGGCGTCGATCGCTCGGACCGCCTACTCGGTGTCCGAGCCGGTCGCGGCGCGGGCGTAGCGGCGGGCCAGGTGGGCGTAGGCGTCCCTGAGCTCGGCCGGGCCGACGACCTCGATGTCGGCGTCGAACCTGCCGATGGTGGCGGCCAGGCCGTGCCAGGACCACGAGCCCAGGACGAGCCGGCAGCGGCCGGGGCCGAGTTCCTCGACGATTGCGTCCCAGGTGTGGCGGGACACGAACGCGGCCGGGAGGTCGAGGATCACCTCGCCGCGGCAGGGCCAGTCGCCGCCGTCGGTGCCGCGGAACCTGCCGGCCACGAAGGCGGCCACGTCACCCCCGGGCAGCTCGCGCGGGGTGAAGCGGGGCCCGGTGGGGGTGCGCGGGGTGATCCGGTCGACGCGGAAGGTGCGCCAGTCCTCGCGTTCGAGGTCCCAGGCGACGAGGTACCAGCGCCCGCCCCAGGTGACGAGGTGGTGCGGCTGCGCCCGGCGCGGCGGGGCCGGCGCGCCGTCGTCGTCTCCCACCGGCGCGGACGCGGGGGTGTAGTCGAAGCGCAGCACCTCGCGGGCGTGGACGGCGGCGCTGAGTGCCATGAGCACGCCGCTGTCGACCTGCGGGCCCGCCCGGTGCCGCGCGACGGCGGTGACCTGCAGGGTGTCGATCCGGTGGCGCAGCCGCGCGGGCATGACCTGCCGGACGGTGTTCAGCGCGCGCGCCGCGGCCTCGCCGATGCCCGCGCCGGTGGCGGTGGCCATCTGCAGGGCGATGGCCAGGGCCACGGCCTGCTCGTCGTCGAACAGCAGCGGGGGCAGCTCGCTGCCGGCGTCGAGCCGGTACCCGCCGTCGGGCCCCTTGAAGGCCACGATGGGATAACCGAGCTCGCGCAGGCGGTCGACGTCACGGCGCACGGTGCGCGGGCTGATGTCCAGCCGCTCGGCCAGCAGCGCCCCCGGCCAGTCGCGGCGTGCCTGGAGCAGCGAGAGCAACGACAGCAGTCGCGCTGAGGTCTTCGGCATGTTCCCCATACTGCCTCCAGAAGCGGTCACAACCTGGCCGCTTCTCCTGCGATCGTCATCGCGTACCCGAGAACGACCGGAAGGACCCGCACGCGATGACCATCAACACCTCGACGTCCCCGACCCTCGACGCCGAGCGGGCCGACCTGCTCGACCAGCTCGCGGCCGTGCGGTCCGGCCTGCTCACCACCGTGCGCGGGCTCGGCGACGAGCAGGCGGGCGAGCGTCCGACGGCCTCGGCGCTGTGCCTGGGCGGTCTCGTCAAGCACGTCGCGTCCATGGAGGCGCAGTGGCTGAGGTTCGTGCTGGAGGGCCCCTCCGCCATGAACTATGACCTGCCCGAGGGGGTGACCTGGGAGGACTTCGCGTCGGGCACCGCCCGTGAGTACCCGAAGTGGGCGATCGATCATCAGAGCGACTTCCAGATGCTGCCCGGCGAGACGCTGACCGGCATCCTCCAGCGCTACGAGCAGATCGCCGCCCGCACCGCGGAGATCGTCGCCACCGTCCCCGACCTGTCCGCCACCCACCCGCTGCCGGCGGCCCCCTGGCACGAGCCGGGGACGGCGTACAGCGTGCGCCGCGTGCTGACCCACGTCATCGCCGAGACCGCCCAGCACGCCGGCCACGCGGACATCCTGCGCGAAACCCTAGACGGCCAGACCTCGACCTGAGCGATGCCGAAGTCGGGGGCCGGACCGGCCACCGTCCCGGCCGGTGTCCCCCGGTGATGAAGCTCGTGGTCAGTCGCCCGGTGGGGTGCAGTCGAGGATGACGTGCCCGAGCGGGGTGGTGTGAACGCCGGCGACGTCGAGCCCGGCTTCGGTGGCGATGGCGACGTAGTCCTCCGCTGCGCGCTCGCGGCCGCCGCTGAGCACGAGCATGCGCAGGTTCATCTCGGCGAACATGGCGGGGTCGTCACCGGAACCCCCGGGGGTCTCGATCACGACGACCCGTCCGTGCCGCCCGGCCGCCTCGGCGCACCGGCGCAGGACCCACCGGGCGTCGTCGTCGCCCCAGTCGTGCAGCACCCGCCGGAGCACGTACACATCGCCCCCGGTGGGCAGCGGTTCGAAGAAGCTCTGCCCGGCGAACTCGCACCGCGTCTCCAGGCCACGCTCGGCCAGGTACCGCCGGCCCCGCTCCACCGTGTCCGGCAGATCCACGAGCGTGGCCCGGACGCCGGGGTTGGCGCGCAGCACTTCGGCGAGCAGGGCGCCGGCGCCGCCGCCGACGTCGACCACATGCCGCGCACCCGACCAGTCGTACCCCTCGGCCGCGTCGGCGACGTAGTCGGCCCCGTCGGCCATCATCGCGTCGAACGACCCGCTGATCTGCGAGTTGAGCGCGAGATACCGCCAGAACGGGGCGCCGAAGACCGTCTCCCAGGCCGGTTCCCCGGTGCGGACCGTGTGCAGCAACCCCGTGAAGGCCAGATCCATCCGCCCGCCGAACCCGTCCAGGTCGAGCCGCGCCCGCATCCCGGAAGGATGCCCGGCCGCCAGCAGCGCGGCGGGCTCGTTGACCGCGAACCTGCCCGGCTCGGGCTCGACGAAGACTCCGTGGCACACCAGGTGCCGCAACACCCGCCCCAGGGCGTCGACGTCGGTGACGGACCGCCGCGCCAACTCCTCGACGCTCACCACGTCGTCGCCCATCAGATCGCTCAGCCCCAGCGAGGCCGCGACCCGCACCGCCATCGGCGTGACCAGATCCGTCACAGGCGCCAGCACCTCCCACGCCGCCTCCCAGGCCGACGCCCGCCCCCGCTCCCCGCGCCCGCCCTCAGCACTGGTCAAGGCCAATCCCCCTCCCCGCACCGGATGCTGGCCGAAAGCTACCACGCGCTCAACCGCCCGGACCCGAACGAACGAGACCCCAGCCGCCTTGCGGCCGATCCACCCGCTCGGCGCGATCAGAGCGGCGTCCGGGTCGTCCGGCATCCGCCCACGGTCAGACGTTCGCATCCGTCTGGGGACGGAACACTCACCCGTGGATGGCGGCCAAGATGCGTCCCGGGCCAGACGCGCTGACACGGCACCGCCCAGCAGCATGTTCATGCGTCCGGCGAATCTCGCCGAGACGCGTCGGCACCGACACTGCGGGTGGGCATACATGAACGTTGAGACCGGCGGGCGGATCGCGCGATGGCGGCAGGCCGGCGCTGAGCGGCGGGCCGCCAACGCCGCTGCCAACCTGGGGCGGCAGCCTCCGTTTCCCGGGCGGTGGGTGAGCGGCGTGGCGCTGATCTGCGGGCCCATTCTGCTCATGACCGGGATTCTGCTGCGCTCACAGTTCCACTACTTCTTCCCGGACCAGCTCGCCGCCTACACCCGGCACCCCACCCTCATCACCGTCTCCTACGCCTGCTTCGCCTCCGGGGTCGTCCTGCTGTGGCCGGCGGTCATGACACTGGCGCAGCGGATCGCCGCCACCAGCCCGCTGTGGGGGATCTGGGGCGGCTGCCTGGTGATCGTCGGGCTGTTCACCCGCACCTTCCAGTTCGGCACCGACCATCTGGCCTTCCACCTCACCGACAGCCTCGGCCTGCAAACCATGATCAACGCCATCGACGCCTACTACCTGGCATGGCGCGACACCCACTGGCACCCGTTCAGGTCGCTGTCCGGACCGGCCTTCTTCGGCTGGATGGTGCTGGCCATCGGCGCCTACCGCTCCGGCGCTCTCGGGCTGGGCCGGTCGATCGCGCTCGGCCTGATGTCGGCGCTCGCCATCGGCACGCTCAAAGGCACCGAACCGCAGTCCGTCATCGCCGCGGGCGGCCTCTGCGTCGCGCTCATCCCCCTGGGCATCTCGCTGCTCCGCAGCGGCCCCCCGCCGAGCAGGCGTGCCATCATCTGGATCATCGTCCTCGTCGCATGGCTCGTCTTCGGCGCGACCCTCGGCCCGACCCTGGCCCCGTTCACCCGAGGCTGACGACGGCTCGCCCTCACCGGGTACACCGGAACAGACCCCGCGCGGTGACCTGGAGATCTGCGGTCCAGGAGGTCTGGAACTGGAGAAGGCGCTGGTCAGGGGGTGGGGGGCGGGGTGGGGACGGTGCTTTCTCTGATGAGGAGGCGGTAGTCGGCGCGCATTTCCCAGGGGGGGCGGTGGATGGAGCCGTCGACTCGCTGTTTGAGGAGGTTGACGGCTATCTGGGCCAGCTGCGCCTTGTCGGGGGCGACGGTGGTGAGGGTGGGGGTGCTGAACCTGCCGTCTTCGATGTCGTCGAGGCCGGCCACGGCGATGTCCTGGGGGACGCGCAGGCCTGACGACAGGATGGTGCGCAGGGCGCCCAGGGCCAGCAGGTCGTTGAAGCAGAAGACGGCGTCGGGGGGGTCGCCGGAGGCGAGGACGGCGGCCATGGCGGCGGCGCCGTCGGCGCGGCGGTAGCGGTCGACCTTGATGACGTGCTCGGGCAGGCCGTGGGCGCTCATGGCCTCGCGGTAGCCGGCCAGGCGCAGGGGGGCGGTGCCGCTGTCGGCGTTGTCCTGGGCGCCGAGGGCGACCACCCGGGTGCGGCCGAGGTCGATGAGGTGCTCGGTGACGTCCCGGGCGGCGCGCACGTTGTCGATGGCGACGTGGTCGGCCGGGCCGTCGTGGATGCGCTCCCCCAGCAGCACCAGCGCCGTGTCGTCGGTACGCCCGGCCAGCTCGTCGGCGCCGATGGCGGCCGGGCTGAGGATGAGGCCGTCGACGCGGTGGTCGCGCACGCCGTCGATCACCTGGCGTTCGCGGGCCAGGTCGCCGCCGGTGCGCTCGATGACGACGATCCAGCGGTGCTCGGCGGCGGCGTCGATCACGAAGCGGGACAGCTCGGCGAAGTAGGGCTCGTCGATCTCCGGCAGGGCGAGCGCGATCACGCCGGTGCGGCCCTGGCGCAGGTTGCGCGCCGACAGGTTGGGCCGGTAGTCGAGCTTGGACAGTGCCTGCTCGACCTTGGCCCGCGTGACGGGTGAGACGTGGGTGTAGCCGTTCACCACGTTGGAGACGGTCTTCACCGAGACGCCGGCCAGGTTCGCGACGTCGCGCAGGCTGGCTCCCACCGCGCCCCCTTCCCTCGAACACCCGGCCACGCGGCGGCGCCGGGCGGGTCATACCCCTGCTCAACGGCCGGAACAGGCCGCGGCATCGATCGTAACGTGACGGTCTCGCTCCTCGTCCACCGGTTTACAACGTTGAAACAACGTTGTACAAAGCAGAACAAACGTCTCACGACAGGATGGTCCAGGCCTTGGCCACAACAGCTCGCCTCACCCTTGATCCCTCGTTCCGGATCGGCCGGGTGGAGCCGCGCCTGTTCGGCTCGTTCGTCGAGCACATGGGCCGCAGCGTCTACACCGGCGTGTTCGAGCCCGGACACCCGCTGGCCGACGCCGACGGCTTCCGCACCGACGTGCTGGAGCTGACCCGGGAGCTGGGCGTCACGCTGGTGCGCTACCCCGGCGGGAACTTCGTCTCCAACTACCGCTGGGAGGACGGCGTCGGCCCGGTGGAGGAGCGCCCCGAGCGCCTGGACTTCGCCTGGCGCAGCCGCGAGGACAACAGCTTCGGGCTCAACGAGTTCATGGCCTGGGCCGCCAAGGCCGGCGTCGAGCCGATGATGGCGCTCAACCTGGGCACCCGGGGCGTGGCCGAGGCGCTGGAGCTGGTGGAGTACGCCAACTACCCCGGCGGCACCCGCCTGTCGGAGCTGCGCCGCTCGCACGGCGTGGACAAGCCGCACGACGTCCGCCTGTGGTGCCTGGGCAACGAGCTGGACGGCCCCTGGCAGATGGGCCACAAGACGGCCGCCGAGTACGGGCGGCTGGCCGCCGAGACCGCCAGGGCGCTCAAGCGCTTCGACCCCGGCCTGTCGCTGGTGGCCTGCGGAAGCTCCAACAGCGGCATCGCCACCTTCGGCTCCTGGGAGGCCGAGGTGCTGGAGGCCACCTACGGGATGGTCGACTACATCTCGCTGCACGCCTACTACGACCCCTCCGACGGGGACGTCGACTCCTTCCTGGCCAGCGGCGCCGACATGGAGCACATGATCAAGTCGATCGCGGCGACCGCCGACCACGTCGGCGCCAAGCTGCGCGACCGCAGGAAGATCATGTTGTCGTTCGACGAGTGGAACGTCTGGTACCAGAGCCGCTTCGGCGGGGAGTCGTCGCTGGAGTGGTCGCGGCACCCTCGGCTGATCGAGGACGCCTACGACGTCACCGACGCCGTCGTGGTCGGCAGCCTGCTCATCACGCTGCTGCGCAACGCCGACCGGGTGGGCGTCGCCTGCCAGGCCCAGCTCGCCAACGTGATCGCGCCGATCATGACCGAGCCCGGCGGCCCGGCGTGGCGGCAGACGATCTTCCACCCGTTCGCGCTGACCGCGCGGCACGCCCGGGGGCGGGTGCTGCGCGTCGAGCCCGACTCCCCCACGATCACCACGGGCAGGTACGGCGACGTGCCCGCGCTGTGGGCGACCGCCACACACGACGAGGCGACCGGCGAGATCACCCTGTTCGCCGTCAACCGCGACCGGCACGGCCCCTGTGAGGTGGAGATCACCCTCCCCGGCGGCATGCGCGTGGCCGAGCACCTGGAGCTGGCCGACGACGACCCGACCGCACGCAACTCCGCAGGTCAGCCCGACCGTGTCGTCCCCCGGGCCGGTGCCGGCACGAGCCTCGACGGCGGTCGCGGCACGCTCCGCCTTCCGCCCGTTTCATGGAGTATCGTCCGTTTCGCTCCCCTTGTCCCCCAGGAGTAGCTCATGACCAGCCCACTGTCCCGCCGCTCGTTCCTCGGCATGTCCGGCGCCGTCGGCCTCACCGCGGCCCTGGCCGCCTGCGGCGGCGGCTCCAAGATCGGGGCCGGCTCCGGCGCCCCCGCCCCGGCGGCGCCCACCTTCTCCGGCGGCGAGTACGCCGGGCCCAAGGTGAGCCTGGACTTCTGGAACGGCTTCACCGGCGGGGACGGCCCGCACATGCGCTCCATGCTGGCGGCGTTCAACAAGGAGTACTCCGGCCGCATCGAGGTGCGCAACGTCACCCGGCGCTGGGAGGACCTCTACCCGGCGATGCCCACGGCCATCAGCGCGGGCAAGGGCCCGGACGTCGCGGTCATCCACAACGACTGGATCGGCAGCTTCGCCGCCCGCCAGGTGCTCACCCCCCTGGACGACGTCGTGTCCGCGCTGAAGCTGACCGAGTCGGACTTCATCCCCGCCGTGTGGCAGGCGGGCGTCTACGGCGGCAAGCGCTTCAGCGTCCCCCTGGACGTGCACTGCCTGGGCGACTACTGGAACGCCGCCCACCTGGACAAGATCGGCCTCAAGGAGGCCCCCGCCGACAAGGCGACCTACGAGCAGGCGCTCGGCGAGCTGACCGAGGCCGGGATCGCCGACCCGTTCTGGATGCCCAGCAAGTGGCCAGCCCACCTGATGTTCATGTCGCTGGTGTGGCAGTTCGGCGGCGAGCTGTACAGCGAGGACGGCGCCAAGGCCCTGTGGGGCTCGGAGCAGGCGACGGCGGCGCTGTCGTGGATGGTCGAGCAGATCGACAAGGGCAACAGCCCGGGCAAGGTCGCGATCGACACCCAGTACGCCGCCTTCAAGAACGACAAGACCAGTTTCACCTGGGACGGCATCTGGCAGATCAACGACCTGAAGACCAACGCGCCCAACCTGCGCTGGGGCCTGTCGCCCATCCCGGTCATCGGCGAGAGCGCCGCCGTCTGGAGCGCCTCGCACAACTTCGTCATGACCTCCCAGACGGCCCGCAGCGCCGACAAGATGCAGGCCGCGAAGTTCTTCGTCGACTACATGAGCCGGCGGTCCACCGAGTGGGCCAAGGCCGGCATGATCCCGGCCCGCAACTCCGCGCGGCAGGACCCGGCCGTCGCCGACCTCCCGCAGATCAAGCTCGCCCAGGACCTGACCGCGTTCCACTTCCTGCCCGCGCTTCCCGGCGTCGGCGACGTGCAGTCCAAGGCCCTGGAACTGGCGGTCGCCAAGGCCGTGCTCAAGCAGGCGAGCCCGGCCGACGCGCTGCGGGACGGCGTCGCGAGCGCCGACAAGCTGCTGGCCGAGAACAAGAGGAAGTACGCCCGGTGAGTCTGCTCACCCGGCCCGGCGGCGTGGAGGAGGTGGCCTTCGCCGCCTCCTCCGGGACCTCCGCCCGCCGGATGAACCGGTGGACGCCGTACGCCTTCCTCGCCCCCTACCTGGTGCTGTTCGCCGTCTTCATGGTCCTTCCCATCGGTTTCGGCTTCTGGACCAGCCTGCACGAATGGGACATCACCCTGCCGTCCAAGCCGTTCGTCGGGCTCGGCAACTACGCCGACCTGTTCGACCCCTCCAGCGTGGACGGCTCGCGCTTCTGGACGGCGATGCGGGCGACCGGGATCTTCACCGTGGCGTCGGTGCCGCTGCTCATCGGGCTGCCGCTGCTGGTGGCGCTGCTGATGAACGGCCGGTTCGGCGGCCGCAACGTGTACCGGGCCGTCTACTTCGCGCCGTACGTGCTCGGGGTGGCCGTCGTCGGCTTCGTCTGGCGCTACCTGCTGGACGGCAACATCGGCCTGGTCAACCACTACCTGGGCCTGGACGTGCAGTGGACGACCGACCTGCCGGCCGCGTGGGTCGCGCTGGTGGGCGTCACCGTCTGGTGGACGCTCGGCCTGAACGCGGTCATCTTCCTCGCCGGCCTGCAGGACATCCCACGCGAGCTGTACGAGGCGGCGATGGTGGACGGCGCGGGCCCGCTGGCGCGGTTCCGCTCGGTGACGCTGCCCGGCCTGCGGCCGGTGAGCGTGTTCGTGGTCAACGCCACCATCCTGGCCTCGGCCAACATGTTCGGCCAGTCGTACCTGCTCACGTCGGGAGCCCCCGCCGACCAGACCAAGACCGCGATCTACCTGATCGCCGAGACCGGCCTGCGGCAGTTCGACATGGGCACCGCCTCGTCGATGAGCTTCGTGCTCGCCGGGTTCCTGATGTGCGCGAGCGCCCTGGTGTTCGCCGCCTTCCGCGACAGGGGGCGGCGATGAGCGCCCCGTCGGCCGTGCGGGTGCGGCGCGCCCTGCTGCACCTGGTGCTGGCCGTGGTCGCCGCCCTCTACATCAGCCCGCTGGTGTACATGGTGACCACGTCGTTCAAGACACGCGAGGGGGCCGGGTCGACCACCCCGCAGTGGATCCCCTCCCCCGCCACGACCGGGGCCTACCGGGAGATCCTCGACAGCGCCGACAGCCCGATCATGACGTGGTTCGCCAACAGCCTGATCGCGGCGACCGGCCACGCCGTGCTCGTGCTGGCGACCGCCGCCCCGGCCGCGTACGCGCTGGCGCGCCTGAGCTTCCGCGGCCGTTCGACGATCTTCACGGTGGTGGTGGCGACGCTGTTCGTGCCGCCGGTGGTGCTGCTGGTGCCCAACTTCCTCATCGTCAACGAGCTGGCCTGGGTGGACAGCCTGCCCGCGGTCATCGTCCCCGCCGCGGCCGGCGCCTTCGGGGTGTTCTTCCTGCGGCAGTTCTTCCTCACGCTGCCCGCCGAGCTGGAGGAGGCCGCCGAGCTGGACGGCTGCAACCGGTGGCAGATCTTCACCACCATCGCGCTGCCGCTGGCCAAGCCCGCGCTGGTCACGCTTTTCCTGCTGTCGTTCCTCACCAACTGGAACGACTTCCTGTGGCCGATCTACGTGCTGCTCAGCCCGGACGCGCTGACGCTGCCCGCCGGCCTGGGCAACTTCCAGAGCGCCAACACCATCCGCTACGACCTGCTGATGGCCGGCGCCGTGATCGCCAGCGTGCCGGTGATCCTGCTGTACCTGGTGGCCCAGCGCTGGGTCATCGAGGGCATCTCCCGGTCGGGCCTGAAGGGCTGACCGGAAAGGCGAGGCCCCGCACCGGTGCCGGTGCGGGGCCTGCCGCCGTTCAGCGGTGCGGGGTCAGGGGGAACAGCTCAGGGCGTCGGCGTCCTTGCCCGCCTGGGGCACCCAGCGGACGTTGGCGAACGACGCCGAGAACGTGCCCTCGGTGTAGACCAGGAACGGCGTGTTGACCACCTCCATGTCCAGGCCGCCCGCCGCGAAGCAGGACACCGGGATCTTGACGGTCGACTTGGCGCCCACCGGCAGCCCCCGCAGCGCCGACGTCACGTCGAGCTCGGCGAGACAGGGGTAGACGCAGTGCGCGCTGACGACGGTGCGCGCCGCGGGCGGCTGGTGCACGATCGTGTCGAACACGAGCGCGGCGTCGGCGTTGAGGTAGCCGCGCAGGTCGGTGCCGCCGGCCGGGTTCTGCATGTAGAGCTGCGCGGGCCCGGCGCCGGTCCAGGTGGCCTTCAGGCCGTCCTGCTGCACGTTGACGTCGGCCGGCACCACGGTGATCTCGGCGTGCGCGGCCTCGCCGTCGACGCCGATCTCGGTGCCGCCCCAGTTCTCCGGCGAGCCGATGAAGCTCTTGTACGGCGCGACGTCGGTGCGGTTGAAGACCTCCAGGTCCTCGGTCGCGGTGCCGCCGCCGCCGGTCTGGCCGCAGTTGAACTCCGGCGAGGTCTCGTCCAGCGTGCCGACCGACCCGCTCTGGCCGTAGCGCAGGCCGTAGCCCAGCGGGAACAGCGGGTCGTAACCCTCCTGGCCGGGGTTGAGCGGGGTCTGGCAGGCGCTCTTCGGCCAGGAGTACGACAGCGTGCCGGTGTAGCCGGAGGCGCCGAGCCCGCCGCGCACCAGCAGGTCGGCGACGCCGCCGCCCTCGGTGCCCGGCAGCCACGCGACCACGAAGGCGTCGGAGCGGTTGAGCTCCTTGTTGACGTACATCGGCCGCCCGGTGACGTACACGGTGACCACCGGGGCGCCCTTGCCGCGCACCTTGTCGAGCACCGCCAGGTCGCCGGGGTACAGCTTGGCCGCCTCCAGGGTGCGCCGCGACAGGTCGCCGACGCCCTCGGCGTACGGCGTCTCGCCGATGACCGCGATGACCGCGTCGAAGGCCGAGGGGTCGACGCCGTCGGCCGTCTCGCTGAAGGTGACGTTCCCGGCCCCGAGCACCTCGCGAAGGCCGCCCAGGATGGACGTGCCGTTGGGGAAGTCGGCGTTGGTGTTGCCGGTGCCCTGCCAGGTGAGCGACCACCCGCCGGTCTGGTTCTGCAGGCTGTCGGCGCTCTTGCCGACCACGAGCACCTTGGACCTGGGCGACAGCGGCAGCACCTTGCCGTTGTTCTTGAGCAGCACCTGCGAAGCGCGGACGGCCTCGCGGGCGAGCTTGCGCGCCTCCAGCGCGCCGGCGGAGCCGGCCTTGTGCCGGGCCGAGGGCTTGCGGGCGTCGAACACGCCGGCCCGCAGCTTCACGCGCAGGATGCGGGTGACGGCGTCGTCGATGCGCGCCATCGGGATCTCGCCGCTCTCGACCTGGGCGACGGTGTTGGCGATGAACGCCTTCCAGTCGTTGGGCACCATGACGACGTCGATGCCGGCGTTGACGGCCCGGGCGCAGCCGGCGTTGGTGCAGCCGGCCACCTGGCCGATGCCGTTCCAGTCGGAGACGACGACGCCGTCGAAGCCCATCTTGCCCTTGAGGATGCCGCTGAGGGCGCGCTCGCTGCCGTGCAGCTTGCCCTCGCCGATGCCGAGCTCCTCGTTGGTCCAGCTGTTGAAGCTGACCATCACGCTCTGGGCCCCGGCGGCGAGCGCGCCGTAGTAGCCCTGGCCGTGCAGGTTGATCATCTCGGCCTCGGAGGACGGGTTCACGCCCTGGTCGGTGCCCTTGAGGGTGCCGCCGTCGCCGATGAAGTGCTTGGCGGTCGCGATGACGCCGTCGCGGCCGAGGCGGCGGGAGTCGCCGTCCTGCAGGCCGCGGACCGCCTCGTAGCCGTAGGCGCGGACGATGCGCGGGTCTTCGGAGTAGCCCTCGTAGGTGCGGCCCCAGCGGTCGTCCCTGACGACGGCGAGCGTGGGCGCGAACGCCCAGTCCTGGCCGGTGGCGCGCATCTGCCCGGCGGTGGCCTCCCCGATGTCGCGCACCAGGCAGGGGTCGTGCGCGGCGCCGAGGCCGATGTTGTGCGGGAAGATCGTCGCGCCGTAGACGTTGTTGTTGCCGTGGACGGCGTCGATGCCCCAGATGACGGGGATCTTGGCGCGGGTGGCGAGGGACGCCTCCCAGTAGGCGTCGGCCAGGGTGAGCCACGCCTGCGGCGAGGCGTGCTTGTCGCGGCCCGGCCAGGAGCCGCCGCCGTTCAGCACCGACCCGATGCCGTACTGCCGGACCTCGTCGGGCGTGATCGCGGCGATCTCCGGCTGCGTCATCTGCCCGACCTTCTCGGCCAGCGTCATGCCGGCGAGGATCTTCCTCACCCGCTTCTCGTCGGCGGGGTTCTGCTTGATCGCGCTCTTGACCCTGGGCCACTCGGCGAGGGTGGGCAGCCGCTTCTCGATGCGGGCGCAGCCGTCAGGCCCGGTCGCGGGCTTGCCGATCACCGGCTGCCCGCCGCCCCCGGCGGTCTCGGCGCCCGCGCCCGGGATCGCGGCCGCGCCGGTGGCCAGGAGGGCGAGGCCCGCGATCACCGCGCTCGCGCTCAGGCGGGCCCGTGAGCGGGCGAAGGGTCGTGTCATCGACGAGTCCGTTCTCGAGGCGCGCAACGATCACCCCGGCCAGGGGGGCGCGCTTGGCCGATCTTTGCCCTGTAACGCTGCGGAGTCAAGAGCCTCACTAGAGCGCTCTCCCTCCTGGGAGGCGCGGCGGCCTTCGGGGCCCTGACGTCGATCTCCACGCTGATCATGGGGATGGCGAACCCGCCCGGCACCCCTTGGCCGCGGCTCTCCGGACGACCAGAGAGCGCTCTCCGCCCTCGGCCCGCCCCTCTCGACCGTCAGGAGCGGGCCGAAGTTCTTGACATCGCGCCGAGAATCTTGTCAGTGGACCATTTACTGTTAAGAAACTTTCTTTCAGAATAGGAGCACCCCCCCAGCAAAGGAGCAAGGACATGCGAAGAGTCATGACCTTCCTGTCGACGGCGGTGATCGCCATCGGTGCCACCCTGTTCATCGCCTCGCCGGCCCAGGCGCACGGGTACATCAACTCGCCCGCGAGCCGCCAGTACGTGTGCGCCCAGGGCAGGGTCGCCAACTGCGGCGACATCATCTACGAGCCGCAGAGCGTCGAGGGGCCCAAGGGCCTGCGCTCCTGCCACGGCGGCGTGGGCCGCTTCGCCCAGCTCAGCGACGAGAGCAAGCCCTGGCCGGCCACCCGGGTGGGCAGCAGCGTCACCTTCAACTGGACGCTGACGGCCCGCCACGCCACCAGCACGTGGGAGTACTACATCGGCAGCACCCGCATCGCGGTGTTCAACGACGGCGGCCGCCAGCCCGGCGCCACGGTCTCGCACAACGTGAACCTCGGCAGCCGGACCGGCCGCTTCAAGGTCCTGGCGATCTGGAACATCGCCGACACCGCCAACGCGTTCTACAACTGCGTCGACCTGCAGAGGTAGGCGGGAAGGACGCGTCGCGGCACACGCGCGGCTCATCGCCGGCGACCGGCCCGCGGATGGACCGGTCGCCGGCCCGGCGCGACCGTGGACGACGGTGATCTTTACGGCTAGTTTGCCCGGTATGAGGCTCCGATCGGTATTCGGCATGATCTCGGCGGCGGGTGTGCTCCTGGCCGCCGCCCCCGCGGCCGCACAAGCGCACTCCGCGCCCGTCGCGGACCCGCCGCCCACGGCCCCCGCGCGGACGCCGCCCTCCGCTTCCACCTCCGCCTTCGAGAGGTCGCTCTCGGCCGGCGGCGGACCACCGGCCGCCTCCGTGCTCACCTGGGAGCCCCGGCCCACCGGCGTGACGGCGCGCCTTCGCGGCCTGTCCCCCGTCAGCCGGGACGTCGCCTGGACCTCCGGCAGCGCGGGCACCGTGCTGCGCACCACCGACGGCGGGCGGCGATGGCGGAACGTCTCCCCTCCCGGCGTCGCCGACCTGCAGTTCCGCGACGTCGAGGCGTTCGACGCGCGCACCGCCGTCGCCCTGTCGATCGGCGAGGGCGAGCTGTCACGCGTCTACCGCACCGACGACGGCGGCGGCACGTGGGCCGAGACCTTCCGCAACGACGAGCCGCGCGCCTTCTACGACTGCCTGGCCTTCTTCGACCGCCGGCACGGGCTGGCGATGAGCGACCCGGTCGACGGCAGGTTCCGCATCCTGTCCACCGACGACGGCGGGCGCACCTGGCGGGTGCTGCCCTCCTCTGGCATGCCGGAGGCCCTTCCCGGTGAGGCCGGGTTCGCCGCCAGCGGCCAGTGCCTGGTCACGGCCGGCCGGAACGACGTGTGGATGGCGACCGGAGGCGCCGCGCGCTCGCGTGTCTTCCACTCCGCCGACCGCGGGCGCACCTGGACGGTGGCCGACACCACGATCCCCGCCGGCGACCCGGCGCGCGGGGTGTTCGCGCTGGCGTTCCGCACCCCCCGCGACGGCATCGCCGTGGGCGGCGACTTCCAGCCGGGCCTGCCCTCCCCCGACGCCGCCGCCACCACCGCGGACGGCGGCCGGACGTGGCGGACGGCCGCCACGCCGCCCGAGGGCTACCGCTCGGGCGTGACCTGGCTGCCGTACCTGCCGTTCGCGGCCATCGCGGTCGGGCCCACCGGCAGCGACCTCACCCTCTCGGGCGGGCGGCACTGGCAGCGCTTCGACACGGGGTCCTTCGACACCGTGGCCTGCACGCCCGACCTGAGCTGCTGGGCCTCCGGCGAGCAGGGCCGCGTCGCCCGCCTCGCCCTGCGCCTGCCCTGAGCGGGACGCGGCCACCCACCCGGGAGCCGCCTCACGGGGAGTGCGGCCCCCGGGAGCGGCCCTCGGGGAGTGCGCCGCCCGGGAGCGGCCCGCGGGGAGGGTGCGACGCCCTCGCCGGGACCGCGGCCGCGGACGCCTGAGCAGAAGACCAGCGGGCCGGCCGTGACCGCGCCGCCTCGGCCGGCCCGCTGCAACGGCCGTCAGGTGCCGGCCGGGTCTGTCGGGCCCGCCTCCCCCTTGAGGCTCGGGTGCAGCGCGACGACCACACGGTGCGCGCGACCCCCCTGGGCGTTCTCGTCGTGGTACTTGGCGACCAGCCTGACCACCGTGTTGCCCAGTTCCTCGGCGAAGGCCGCGCGGTCGGCGGCGCTGGCGAAGCGCACCTCGCCGTCCATGGCGAACGTCGCCACCCGCTTGTCGGCCTTGGCGGCGCCCGTGATCAGCGCGCCGACGTCGCGGACGAGCCTGGCCGCCACGGCGAGCAGCCAGCGCGCCGACAGCCGGTCGGGTGACTGCGCCGGGTCGGGCTGCACGGCGGCGAGGGCGGTCGGCGAGATGACGTAGGAGGCCGCGCTGGCCTGCATTAGCCGCTCGTTGACGTTGCCCTTCCTGCGCTCCTCCACCAGGCTGACGAGCCCGTGCCGCTCCAGCGCCTTGAGGTGGTAGTTCACCTTCTGCCTGGGCAGGCCGACCCGCGAGGAGAGCATCGTGGCCGAGGCGGGCTCGGCCAGCTCCGCCAGCAGGCGGGCGCGCACGGGATCCAGAGAGACCTCGGCCGCGGCCGGGTCCTCGATCACCTCCACATCGAACATGTTTCCAGCGTGACACCGACAACTATTATTGTCAATAGTGCTCGAGTTGTCGGCATGGTGGCCTGCGGGGCACCCCACGGTGGCCGGAGGGCAGAATTGACCGCGGGAGCCGGGCGACAGGAGGATCTCCGTGGTCAACACCAGCCAGATCGAGGAGTGGAACGGCGAGGGCGGGAGGTACTGGGCCGCGCACCAGGAGCGCTACGACGTGATGCTCAGCCGCTTGACCACCCACCTCGTCGCCGCGATGGAGCTCGCGCCGGCCGACCGCGTGCTCGACGCCGGCTGCGGGTGCGGGTTCACCACCCGGGTGGCCGCCGCCCGCGTGACCGAGGGCTCGGTGCTCGGCGTCGACCTGTCCGAGCCGATGCTCGCCCGGGCCAGGGAGAGCGTGGAGCGCGAGGGCCTGCGCAACGTGCGCTTCGAGCGGGCCGACGTCCAGGTGCGCGACTTCCCCGAGGCCGCGTTCGACGTGGTGATCAGCCGTCTGGGCCTGATGTTCTTCGACGACCCCGAGGCCGCGTTCGCCAACCTCTTCCGCGCGCTGCGCCCGGGCGGGCGCCTGGTGTTCCTGTGCTGGCAGGAGATGGCCGCCAACGAGCACCGCGTCGTGCCGCTCTCGGCCATGAGCCCGTACCTCTCGACGCCGCCGCGCCCGTCGACCGCTCCCGGCGCCTTCTCCCTCGGCGACCCCGAGCGCCTGCGCGGCCTGCTCGGCGGCGCGGGCTTCGCCGACGTCGTGCTCACGCCGGTGACCGAGCCGGTGCTGGTCGGCGGCGACGCCGCCGACGCGGCCGACTTCCTGCGCCGCCTCCCGTCGATCCGCACGCCGCTGGAGGAGGTCGACGAGCCCACGGCGGCCAAGGCCGTCGACGCCATGCGCGACGCCCTGGCGGCGTACGAGACGCCGCAGGGCGTGCAGCTCGGCTCGGCCGCCTGGCTGGTCCGCGCGCGACGCCCCTAGCGGAGCCGGCCGATCGTCCACCGAGGCCTCCGAGCCGCCGCGGACGCCCCGGCGTGGGGCCTCGGGCCGCCGGGGCGCGCCGGCCGGGTCACGCCGGAGGCAACCGCAGGACGAACCGGGCGCCCCGGGCGCTGGGCGCCAGCGTGAGGGTGCCGCCGGTGGCCTCGGCGATCTGCCGCGCGATCGGCAGCCCGAGGCCGGTGCCGTGGGCGTCCCCGCCGACCGCGTCGGGCAGGCGGGTGAACCGCTGGAACACCAGGTCCCGCTTGTCGGGCGGGATGCCGTCGCCGTCGTCCAGGACCTCCAGGACGGCGGCGCCCTCCGGGAAGGCCGGGTCGCCCTCCACGCGTTCGGCGTACACCTTGACGGTCACCTCGTGCCCGGCGTGGCGCTCGGCGTTGTCCAGCAGGTTGCCCAGTAGCCGGGCCAGCCGCATCCGGTCCCCCACCACGAGCACGCCGTCCGCAAGTTCTCGCCGGACGGCCTTGGTGAAGCGCCGGTCGCGCAGCTCGTTGTCGACCAGGGCGCCCAGGTCGACCAGGTCCTGGGAGCCGGGCAGGCCGGCGTCCAGCCGGGCGATGGTGAGCAGGTCGGACACGATGCCCTCCAGCCGGTCCAGCCCTCCGAGCAGCGAGGCGCTCATCGTCTGCACGCTGGTGGCGCCGGGGAGCATCAGCGCCTCCTCCACCTGGGCGCGCATGGACGTGATCGGGCTGCGCAGGTCGTGGGAGGCGTCGGAGGCGAACCGGCGCTGCTGCTCCACCGCGGCCTGCAGCCGCTCCAGCGTGTGGTTCACGCTGGAGGCCAGGTCGTGGAACTCGTCGGGATGCCGTCGTACCGGCACCCGGCGGTCGGGGGTGGTCTCGTTGATCTCCTCCAGCTCCTCCTGGATGGTGTGCACCGGGTTCAGCGCCGCGGTGACCACCCGGTAGCTGCTGTAGGTCACGACGGCCACGAACAGCACCGTGCTGGCGGCCAGCAGCACCACCAGCCCCGGATGGAGCAGCGGCGGCACCTCGGAGGAGGCGCTGTAGATCGTCCAGTTCTGACCCGAGTGGTAGACCTGCCGCGCCACCACGATGTGGCAGCCCTCGCCGGGCAGAGCGGTGTCGCACAGCACCGACTGGGTGTAACGGTCGCCGTCGGGCGGCACGAGCTCGGTCATCGGCGGCCGGCCCTGCAGGCGCGCGGTCGCCGCGACCACCCGGCGCCCCGCGTCCAGCACCTGCATGTCGTGGATCTGCCCGTCGGTCAGCGGGTTGACCAGGGAGCCGCGTTCGAGGTCCATGGCCACCCTGCCGCCGGCCGCCGACACCTCGTCGCCCAGGTACTCGGTGACGAGCTCGCGGAAGGTGAACAGCAGGATGGCGGACGCGAACATGCACAGTCCGGCCGTCACCGCACCGGCGATCACGGCCAGGCGGATCCGTATGGGCCACCGCCGCCACGCACGCACCTTCAACGCCCCCAGCAACCGTCCGGCCGATGTCGCGCGCCGTCCACGCCGGCGGGCGCCGCTCCGCGCCGTCCGGCCCTACGGACGGGGTCATCGGATACCGGATGTCCGTTACCGGTTATAACCGCATCTAAGCGATGGGAATCTGTTTCCCCGGCAAACACCTAAAAATGGGGGCCGGGGATCAACTCGCGCGGGCGGTCATCTCGGCCGCCGTGGACGGAGAGGCGAGATCGAGGGCCTTGGCGATCTCGGGGGTCTGCCGCAACACCGCGCACACCACCGGGTCGGTCTTCTTGAGGAAGGCCAGGTGGCGGATGGCGTGGGTGACGACGTTCTCCACCTCAAGGACGTCGGGGGCCGGGGTGGCGGGGGCGCCGCCCCTGGCCAGCCGCAGCTCGGACATCACCGTGGCCGCGAGGCCGGGCTCGGGGTCGGGGCACACCGCGTAGGTCAGCACGATGCCGCCGTCGGGCTCGTAGCGCCAGCTCGTGGAGTGGACGACCGCGCTCACCGCCTCGGACGTCACGCCCGCCACCCGCCGCGCCGCGGCGTCGGGCGTCTCACCGGGACGCCTGGCGGTGACCACGCGGCGATACGACCAGCGCCCGGAAGCGTCCGCTCGCAGCAGCAGGGTCTCGACCGAGACCGGTGCCAGATTTACGGTGGGCTCTTCCACGTGCCTGTCCTGTCCTGTTCCTCGTCGGCCATGGTCGCGTCGAACGCATTCCTCTCTTGCAAATAATATGCAACAACAGTTCGCGAGCATCAAAGCCTTTGGGATGAGAATTTCGACGCCGGTCTGCTTGACTGAGACGGCGCGAGGAGGCGGGTGCGATGCCGGGACGACCGGGAGTGCTGGTGCTCATCGGGTCGGGCGAGACCAGCCCGACCATGGTGGAAGTCCATCGGTCCATCGCCCGGAGAATCGGCGGCTCGCCCAGGGCCCTGCTGCTGGACACCCCCTACGCCTTCCAGGAGAACTCCGCCGACATCTCCGCCCGCGCCCGGCGGTACTTCGCCACCAGCGTCGGCCTGGGCGTCGAGGTCGCCCGCGAGACCGCCTCCCTCGGCGAGGCCGACTGGGTGTTCTCCGGCCCAGGCAGCCCCACCTTCGCCCTGGAGCGCTGGGCCGCCACGCCGATGGGCGCCGAGCTGCGGGCGCGCGTCCAGTCGGGGCAGGGGGCCACCGTGCTCGCCTCGGCGGCGGCCTGCACGGCGGGCGTCGTGGCCGTCCCGGTCTACGAGATCTACAAGGTCGGCGCGCCGCCGCACTGGCTCGAAGGCATCGACCTGCTCGGCGCGCTCGACCTCCCGGCGGCGGTGATCCCCCACTACGACAACACCGAGGGCGGCACGCACGACACCCGCTACTGCTACCTCGGTGAGCGCAGGCTGTCGGTCATGGAGCGCGAGCTGCCCGAGGACACCGCGGTGCTCGGCATCGACGAGCACACGGCGATCATCCTGGACTTCCGGGCCGAGACCGTCGAGGTGTGCGGGCGCGGCGGGCTGACGGTGCGCCGCAGGGAGGGGCAGACCGTCCTGCCCACCGGCACGACGATCGGCCTGGCGGAGCTGCGCGAGCTGGCCAAGGGCGCGGGCGGCCTCGCCTCCCCGGCCCCCGGCGCGCCGGCCGCCGCCGCGCCCGCGCCGTCGAGGGCGACGCTGGCCGAGAGCGCCCGGGCGTGTGAGGCCGGCTTCGAGGCCGCCGCCGGGCGGCGTGACACCGAGGGCCTCGTCCAGGCCGTGCTCGACCTCGAAGCGGAGATCACCCACTGGGCCGCCGACACCGAGGAGGACGAGGGCGGGGTCGAGCAGGCGCGCACACTGCTGCGGCACCTGGTCTCCCGCCTCGGGCGCATGGCCGACCCCCGCGAGCCCGCCGAACGCCTCGCGCCCCTGGTCGAGCCGTTCGTCGCGCTCCGCTTACGCCTTCGCGAGTCCGGCGCCTACGAGCTCGCCGACGCCGTGCGCGACGCCCTGGCCGCCGGAGGGGTCACGGTGGAGGACACCCCCGCGGGCCCTCGCTGGGACGCCCGCGCCTGACCTCCGCGCCCCTCTCCCCGCTCCCCCGCGTCCCTCCCGTCTTCCGGCGGCGCCGCGTCCGCTCACCCGGCCGAGAAGCCTTTCCTGCCCCGCCCCAGACGGCCGTCCGGGCCCGCCCGCCCGGCGCCCGTCCCGTGGCCGCAGGTACCGTCTGATGAGGAATAAGCGCGGGGGCCGCCGCGCTAAGGTAGTTGAAATTTCAATCGACAGGGAGGGCGGATCCGGATGACCGCGATCCAGTTCGGGATCTTCACCGTTGGCGACGTCACCACCGACCCCACCACCGGCACGACGCCGAGCGAGCGCGAGCGGATCAAGGCGATGGTCGCCCTCGCCCTGAAGGCCGAGGAGATCGGCCTGGACGTCTTCGCGACCGGTGAGCACCACAACCCGCCGTTCGTGCCGTCGTCGCCCACCACCATGCTCGGCTACATCGCCGCGCGCACCGAACGGCTCCTGCTGTCGACGGCGACCACCCTGATCACCACCAACGACCCGGTGAAGATCGCCGAGGACTACGCGATGCTCCAGCACCTGGCCGACGGGCGCGTGGACCTCATGCTGGGCCGGGGCAACACCGGGCCGGTGTACCCCTGGTTCGGGCAGGACATCCGCAACGGCATCGCACTGGCCATCGAGAACTACGCGCTGCTGCGCCGGCTGTGGACCGAGGACGTCGTCGACTGGGAGGGGCGGTTCCGCACCCCGCTGCAGGGCTTCACCTCCACGCCCCGGCCGATGGACGGCGTCGCGCCGTTCGTCTGGCACGGCTCGATCCGCAGCCCGGAGATCGCCGAGCAGGCCGCCTACTACGGCGACGGCTTCTTCGCCAACCACATCTTCTGGCCCAAGGAGCACACCGAGCGCATGATCACGCTGTACCGGCAGCGGTTCGCGCACTACGGCCACGGCACGCCCGAGCAGGCGTTCGTCGGGCTCGGCGGGCAGATCTTCATGCGCAGGAACTCCCAGGACGCCGTCCGCGAGTTCCGCCCCTACTTCGACAACGCGCCCGTCTACGGCCACGGCCCGTCGCTGGAGGAGTTCACCGAGCAGACCCCGCTCACGGTCGGCAGCCCGCAGCAGATCATCGACAAGACGCTGACCTTCCGGGAATACGTCGGCGACTATCAGCGTCAGCTCTTCTTGGTGGACCACGCGGGCCTGCCCCTGAAGACCGCGCTGGAGCAGCTCGACCTCCTCGGCGAGGAGGTGCTCCCCGTGCTGCGCAAGGAGCTCGCCGTGAACCGGCCGAGCCAGGTTCCCGACGCGCCGACCCACCAGGCGCTGGTCGCCCGCCGCGACGCCGAGGCGGGCAGGGAGCCGACCGTCGCGGCCGGCTCCGCCTCCTGACCGCCCCACCCCGTATCTGGAGAACAGCATGACCCCTCTGAAGCTGGTCGCCGTCACCGCCGGTCTCAGCCGGCCGTCGTCGACGCGCCTGCTGGCCGACAGGCTGGCGGAGGCGGCCCGGCTGCGGCTGGCCGAGGAACACGAGGTCGAGGTGCGCGTGGTGGAGCTGCGCGACCTGGCCGTCGACATCGCCAACAACCTGGTCACCGGGTTCCCCGCCCCGGCGCTGCGTGACGCCGTCGAGGCCGTCGCCGGGGCCGACGGCCTCATCGCGGTCACGCCCATCTTCACCGGCTCCTACAGCGGGCTGTTCAAGTCGTTCTTCGACGTGATCGACAACACGGCGCTGGCCGGCAAGCCGGTCGTGCTGGGCGCCACCGGCGGCACGGCGCGCCACTCGCTGGCCCTGGAGCACGCGCTGCGCCCGATGTTCTCCTACCTGCGGGCGATCACCGTGCCGACCGCCGTCTACGCCGCCTCGGAGGACTGGGGCACGAGCGGGGACGCCGGCGTCGACGGCCTGGCCACGCGCATCACCCGCGCCGCGGGCGAGCTGGCCGGCCTGATGGCGCGCCGGCCGCCCGCCGTTGAGCCGGCCGCCGCCGAGCCGGCCGGGACGGCGGCGCCCTTCGAGAACGTGGTGCCGTTCGAGCGCCAGCTCGCCGCGCTGCGCCCGATCAACGGCCGCTGACCCGGGGCGCCGCCGCGCGAACGTCGGGTCGGTCACGAGTGGCCTGGCGGCGCGTGGACGCGCCTGCCGGGCCGGGCGGCGACCTCACAGGCCGTCCGCCGGGTTCTGCAAGCCCTCCCACGCGGGGATAGTCGCTGTATGAGCGAAACCGTGACTCCCGAGCAGATGCTGGCCGTGGCGCTGGAGGAGGCCAGGAAGGGGTACGCCGAGGGCGGCGTCCCGATCGGCGCCGCGCTGTTCGGCGCGGACGGGCGGCTGCTGGGGCGCGGCCGCAACCGCCGCGTCCAGGACGGCGACCCCTCCGTCCACGGCGAGACGGCGGCGTTCAGGGACGCCGGCCGCCAGCGCACCTACCGGGGGACCACGATGGCGACGACTCTGTCGCCCTGCTGGTACTGCAGCGGCCTGATCAGGCAGTTCGGCATCACCGGCCTGGTGGTCGGCGAGAGCCGCACCTTCGGTGGGCAGCACCGGTGGCTGGCCGAGCACGGGGTGCGGGTGGTGCTGCTGGACTCCGAGGAGTGCGCCGGGCTGATGACCGCGTTCATCGCCGCCAACCCCGCCCTGTGGAACGAGGACATCGGACAGGCCCCGTGAGATCTGTCCCGATCAGTCGGTCCCGATCGGCGAGGTCGTCCGCCCGCCCGTCCTCGCGCCCGGCCGCCTCCCGGAGAAGCCGGACCCGTCACGGTCTGACGCCCCCCCGGCGGCCTCCCGGAGAAGCCGGGAGCCGTCACGGTCTGACGCTCCCCCGGCGTCGCGACGGCGAGGAGGGCCACGGAGCGCCGCGGCCGGGCCCGGCGGCCCGAGCGGCATCGGCGTGCCGCCGGGGCCGAGGGCTCTTGACCCCGCGCGCCCCCTGTGACTAGCTTGCCTCCCAGAACGTTAGGAAGGTTTCCTAACTCTTCCCGCAGGAGCGCCGATGCGACGTACTCTCGCCGCCCTATCCGTCCTCGCACTCCTGGCCTCCGGGAGCCCCGCCGCGGCGGAGTCCGTGTCCGGCCACGTGCGGGTCGACCAGGTCGGCTTCACGCCGTCCGAACCCAAGCAGGCGTACCTGATGACCACCGGCCCCGCGGCCGGCACGCCGTTCGCCGTGGTCGACCGGCAGGGCCGGGAGGTGCTGCGCGGCCGGGCCGGGGCCGACCTCGGCGCCTGGAGCCCCAGCTATCCGCACGTCTACGCCATCGACGTCAGCCGGGTGCGCGCGCCCGGCGACTACCGGGTCCGCACCGCCCTGGCGACCTCTCAGCCGTTCACGGTCGCGCCCGCCCGGCAGTTCGCGGCCCCCGCCGCGAACATCGTGACGTTCTTCGGCTCGCAGCGCGACGGGGCCGACGTGGTGCCCGGCGCGCTGCGGCGGCGCCCCAGCCACCTGAACGACCGCGCCGCCGCCGTCTACGAGTGGCCCACCTTCACCGGGCCCGACACCGACCAGCTCGCCGGCGACCTGACCAGGATCGGAGGGAAGGTCGACGTCGAGGGCGGCTGGTTCGACGCCGGCGACTACCTGAAGTTCACCCACATCATCGCCTACGCGCAGACCCTGCTGCTGGCCTCCCGGCGCGACGGCGGCCCCGCGGCCGACCCGCGCCTGCGCGCCGAGGCCGCGCACGGCCTGAAGTGGCTCGACAAGATGTGGGACGACACGTCCAAGACCCTCTACATCCAGGTGGGCATCGGCGCGGGCGACGCCGCGGGCACGTTCGCCGGCGACCACGACGTCTGGCGCCTGCCCGAGGCCGACGACCACAGCACCGGCGAGGAGAACCGCTACATCCGCCGGCGCCCGGTCTTCCGCGCTGCCCCGCCCGGCCACCTGATCAGCCCGAACCTCGCCGGCCGCACCGCCGCGGCGTTCGCCCTGGCGGCGGAGGTCGAGCCCGACCGCGACGAGGCCCGGAGGCTGCTGGGCAAGGCCGCCTCCGTCTACGCCCAGGCGCGCACCGAGGACGTCGGCCGGCTCGTCACCTCCCTGCCCTGGGCCTTCTACCCCGAGTCCGTGTGGCGCGACGACATGGAGCTGGGCGGCGCGGAGCTGGCCCTGGCGGCCCAGCGGCTGGGCGACCCGCGGGCCGGCCAGTGGCTGCGGCAGGCCGCGCACTGGGCCGCGCAGTACCTGCGGCACGACGCCGGGGGCGACACGCTCAACCTGTACGACGTCAGCGCCCTCGGCCACGCCGACCTGGTGCGCGCGCTGCGCTCCGGCGGCGCGGGACGCCTGGCGGTGGACGAGGCCGCCCTGCTCGGCGATCTGAAGGCCCAGCTCCGGATCGGCGCCGAACGCGCCGCCGCCGACCCGTTCCGCGCCGGGGCCGTCTACGACGGGTTCGACGCCGTGCCGCACGCGTTCGGGCTGGCCGCCACCTCGCGGCTGTACCGGTCGGTGAGCGGCGACCGCGCCTTCGACGCGTTCGGCACCCAGCAGCGCAACTGGACCTTCGGCGCCAACGCCTGGGGGGTGTCGTTCGTCGTCGGCGCCGGCGAGAACTTCGAGCGCTGCCCGCACCACCAGATCGCCAACCTCAACGGACGCCTCGACGGCCGCCCCCCGGTGGCGACCGGCGCCGTCGTGAACGGCCCCAACAGCGAGGACCTGTTCGCCGACGGCCTCGGCGACCACATGGACGGGATGCGTCCCTGCCCGGCCGACGGCGTGGACCGCTACGAGCCCTTCACCGGCCGCGGCTCGCGCTACGTCGACGACGTGCGCTCCTGGCAGGCGTCCGAGCCGGCCGACGACTTCGCCGCCATAGCCCTGTACGCCCTCACCCTGATGTCCAACGACTAGCCCGACGCCCCCGTCCTCCACGGCGGGGCGGGGACGGCCGGAGGGCAGGCGCCGGACCGGCGCGGAGGCCGGGGAACACGGCGTGGCGAGGGCGGGGCACTGCCATGATGGCGCGATGACCGACGCGCTTCCGGGACTCGACAAGGCGGCGCCTCGGCGGGCGCGCCGGCCGGCCGACTACGAGATCGAGCGGGAACTGCGCGACGCCGGGGCGGTGCGGATCGCCGGGGTGGACGAGGTCGGGCGGGGGGCCTGGGCGGGGCCGGTGGTGGTCTGCGCCGCCGTCACCGATCTCGGGCCGCCGCCCGAGCTGGCCGGGCGCGGCGGGCGGCCCGTCCGGCTCACCGACTCCAAGCTGCTTTCCGCCGCGCACCGCGAGGGCTTCGCCGAGGTGCTTCCCGGCTGGCTGGCCGGCCACGCGATCGGCGAGGCGAGCCCGCGGGAGATCGACGAGGTGGGCATGACCGAAGCGCTGCGGCGGGCGGCGGTGCGGGCGCTCGAAGCGCTGCCGGAGCGTCCCGACCTGGTGATCCTCGACGGCGACCAGGACTTCCTCGGGCGTTCGTGGCGGGTGCGCTGCGAGATCGGGGCCGACCGGCGCTCGGTGACGGTCGCGGCGGCGTCGGTGCTGGCCAAGGTGCACCGCGACCGGCTGATGGCCGCCCTTGAGCCCGGCCATCCGGGGTACGGGTTCGCCACCAGCGCCGGCTACCCCTCGCCGGTCCACCAGCGGGCCCTCGCCGAGCACGGGCCCACCCCGCACCACCGGCTGTCGTGGTCGTACCTGGACGACCTGCCCCGGTGGCGGCACCTGAGGAGACGCCGCGACCCCCTGGCCGGATCCGGCCAACTCTCCCTGCTCTGACCCGCCCTCCGCACGCGACCCGCGCCGACCGCCCTGCCGAACCGCCGCCGTGCCGAGCCGACCTGAACCACCCGGCCGTACGGGTCGGCGCCGCCGCCTCGCTCGCGATCCGCGCCGGGCCGCACCCCCGCTCGCGGAAGGAGAGGCGACGCCCGGGCGAGCGGAGGCGTGGCGGTTACTGGGAGACGGAGTAGTCGGCGGCGCGGCGGCGGCACTCCTCGGCCTTGCGGTGGTGGGTCTCACCGTCGCAGGGGAGGCCGCAGGCCGCGCCGGAGCCGCCGCTGGCCGGCAGCCTGCCGTGCAGGCCGGCGAGCCGGTCGTGGACCTCGGCCATCGTGGACAAGACGATCTCCGCCTTCTCCCGCATGATCTGGAGGCGCGCCTCCGCCTGCCGCCGGAGCCGCCTCGAACGCTCCAAAGCGTCCTCCGGCGGCTCGGGGCGGCTCGTCGCCCGCCGGCCCGCCGCCTGCCGTGCCGGGGGGCGCGGCCGTTCGACGCCGCGGAACACGGGAAAGTGACGCTTCGCCGGAAGGCGGATGAGCGTGGTCGTCGTCTCGGAGGGGCCCGCCTTGAGCACCCTGGGGTGCGCTGGCGAGTCCACCGGCCACAGCATGCCGAACAACCGGCACACCATGGGTTGGGCCAGCACGACGAGCCCGCCGCCCTCCAGCCGCAGCCTGGCGTGCACCGTGACCAGGGTGCGGGCGCCCGTGACGTCGCAGAAGCGCAGCTCGCCGGCGTCCAGGAGCAGGTTCGCGCACCCCTGGCCCACCAGGTGCTGCAGTACGCCCTCGACGAGGTGACTGCCTGAGGCGTCCAGCTCGCCGGCGACGGCCACCGTCGCGGAACGTGGCCGGCGTTCGACCACTCGCACCGAAAGATCCATCCTGAGCCCTACCCTTGCCTGGACCGAGGCCCGCCGCGCGAGCCGCCGACACTTTCCTTCGAAGGGCGAACGCCCAGGGACTTGCGGTTTCTCGGACGTTACCTCACCGATATTCTCAGCGTTGGAGAACCAGTCTTCCAGGGAAGGTCCCGGATATCTCACCCTCCAGGCATGAGCCCGCGGTTTGTGGAAAGAGGAGCCCACGTGGCAGACGTTCCCGGGCGGGACCTAGTGGTCGTCGCGGCCTCGGCCGGTGGGGTGGAGTCCTTGCGGGCGCTGCTGACGGAGCTGCCCGGTGACCTGGAGGCCGCCGTGCTGGTGGTCCTGCACCTGTCGCCGCGCGGGGGAAGCGCCCTGGCCGGCATCCTCGACCGGGCCGGGCCGCTGAGTGCCTCCACCGCGGAGAACGACGAGGTCCTCAAGCACGGACGAATCTACGTCGCGCCCGCCGACCGCCACCTCCTGGTGGACGGTCAGGGCGAGCGGGTCGTCCTGACGCGGGGTCCGCGGCACAACGGGCACCGGCCCGCCGCCGACCCGCTGTTCTTCAGCGCGGCCCAGGGCGGTGGCCCTCGGACGGTCGCGGTGGTCCTGAGCGGGACGCTCGACGACGGGGCGAGGGGATGCGCGGCGGTGGAGCGCCGGGGCGGTGCGGTGGCGGTGCTGAATCCCCACGACAGCGCGTTCGACGGCATGCCGAAGGCCGCGTTGGCGGCGGCCGGGCGGCCGATGGCGGGCACGGTCAAGGAGATCGCCGAGTGGATCGCCCGTCAGGCCCGTACGCCGGTCGGCACGGCCGAGATCGATACGGTGGATCCGGAGATCGCACGGGAAGTGTCCGTGTACATGTCAGGCGGCCCCGACGGCTTGCCAAGCGGCCGTTTCAGCACGTTCACCTGTCCCGAGTGCAACGGGCCACTCTACGAGGACGAGCGCGAGACGGTGCGCTACGAGTGCCTGGTCGGGCACTCCTGGTCCTTGGACGGCATGGCCGACGGGCAGGCGGAGGCGGTGGAACGGGCCTTCTGGGTCGCGATCCTGAGGCTGGAGGAGCGCCTCCGCGTCACGCAGCGCATGATCGCATCCTTCGAGCAGCGGGGGCAGAACCACTCCGCCCGCCGGTTCCGCGAGCAGGCAGACCAGGATGAGGAGGCGCTCGCCACGCTGCGCGTCCTGCAGACCAAGATCGGCGTCCCAGGTGACGATTCGCCACCGCACGACAACGCAACGCATCGGCGATAAGGTGTTCGGGTGAACGCGGGCGCGGAACGCGACTTCGACGACCTCTTGATGATGCTGAAGGAGACCCGGGGCTTCGACTTCACCGGGTACAAGCGGACGACGCTCCAACGCCGCATCGGCCGGCGGCTCGAGACGCTCAGGCTCCAGCACTACAGCGAGTACCGCGACTACCTGGAGATGGAACCGGAGGAGTTCGGCAGGCTCTTCGAGAGCCTTCTGATCAACGTGACCGCGTTCTTCCGCGATCCGCAGGCCTGGCAGGTTCTGCGCCGCACCGTGATCCCCTCGCTGATGAACGCCAAGGGCACCGGAAAGATGATCCGGGTGTGGAGCGCGGGCTGCGCCACCGGTGAGGAGGCCTACAGCCTGGCGATGGCTTTCGCCGAGGAGCTCGGCGTGGAGGAGTTCGGCGAACGGGTCAAGATCTACGCGACCGACCTCGACGAGAAGGCCCTCCAGATCGCCCGTGCCGCCGTCTACTCCGAACGCCAGCTCACCGACGTGCCCGATTCCCTGCGCGAGAAGTACTTCGAGCGGGTCGAGGGCGGGCTGGCCTTCCGCCGCGACCTTCGCCGCCAGCTCATCTTCGGGCGCAACGACCTCACCAGGGACGCCCCGATCTCCCGGGTCGACCTGCTGCTGGCCCGCAACACCCTGATGTACTTCAACACCGAGACACAGCTGAGCATCGTCCGCAGGTTCCACTTCGCGCTCACCGACCTCGGGTATCTGTTCCTGGGCAAGGCCGAGATGCTGCTCAACCACGCCGACCGGTTCGAACCCGTCGACCTTCGCATCCGCTTGTTCAGGAAGATCGGGCCGCGGGCCGGAGGGCGGGTCGCCTGGCCGCCGGACACCGGACAGCGTGACACCGTCGAGGAGCTTCGCGCCGCCGCCCTGGCCGCCGGACCGGTGGCACAGATCGCGCTGGACGGCACCGGGCGGCTGAGGTTGATCAACTCGCGCGCCGAGGCCCTGTTCAACCTGAACGTCCGCGACGCCGGTCGCCCGTTCCAGGATCTCGAGGTGTCCTACCGGCCCGTGGAGCTGCGGTCGGTCATCCAGCGGGTGGAGCAGGAGCTGCGCCCGGCCGAGCTGCGGGACGTCTCCTGGCACCGGCCGGGTGCCGCCAAGGCCGATATCTTCGACATCCTCGTCGTGCCCTTGCAGAGGCCGGGCGGTGAGCTGGTCGGCGTGATCATCAGTTTCCACGACGTCACCCGCTACCGCATGCTGCGCGACGAGCTGGAGCAGACCAATAAGGCGCTGGAGCACGCCTACGAGGAACTGCAGTCTCTGAACGAGGAGCTCGAGACCACCAACGAGGAGCTCCAGTCGACCAACGAGGAGCTCGAGACCACCAACGAGGAGCTCCAGTCGACCAACGAGGAGCTCGAGACCATCAACGAGGAGCTCCAGTCGAGCAACGACGAGCTGCAACACATCAACGACACGCTGAACTCCCGCAGCAGCGACCTCGACCGGGCCAACAGTTTCGTGGCGTCGGTGGTGCGCTCCCTCGGCGACGCGGTGACGGTGGTCGACGACGAGCTGCGCGTGCTGATGTGGAGCCCGGGCGCCGAGGAGCTGTGGGGGGTGCGGGCCGAGGAGGTGACGGGGCGCCATCTGTCGGCGCTCGACATCGGCCTCCCCGTGGACAAGATCATGGGCGACCTGCGGCGAGGCATCGACGGCGGCCCGGACGCCGAGGGCGACCAGATCGTGCGGATCACCGTGGACGCCGTGAACCGGCGGGGCAGGGCGGCGAAACTCGACGTCGACGTCTTCACCCTGCGCAAGGACGACGCCTCGGTGCACGGCCTGATCCTGGTGATGAACCTGCTGTGACCGCGGGCGCCGGGGCCCACGGGCCGGTTCAGCGCAGGAACATGTTCACCAGGATCGTGAGCAGCACGGATGCCGCGATCGAGAACAGAATCATCATCAGGCACCCGGCGGCGCCGCCGGCGGGGCGGATCGTGTATCTACGCTCCATGGTCGGGCCCCTACCCAGATCGGGGTAGGGCCCCGACCATGCGTGTCTCACATTCCCCGGGGGTGGCCCGGCCGGTCATGCTCCACCGCTGGTCCGACATGACCTTCGTCCACTGGCGCTACTCGCCCGCCGCCGTCCAGCGGCTGCTGCCGGACGGCCTCACTGCCGAGACCTTCGACGGCTCCGCGTACGTCGGGCTCACCGCGTTCCGCATGGAGGACGTGCGCGCCCCCGGGCTGCCGGCCGTGCCGTGGCTGTCGCGCTTCCCCGAGACGAACGTGCGCACGTACGTCACGGACGCCCACGGGCGCAGCGGGCTGTGGTTCCTGTCGCTGGACGCCGGCCGCCTGGCCGCGGTCGCGGGGGCCCGCGCCGGGTACGGGCTGCCCTACCACTGGTCGGCCATGTCGGTCCGCGCCGAGGGCGAGCGGTTCGTGTACCGGTGCCGGCGGCTGGGCCCCGGCACCACCGGCGCCCGCGCGGACGCCGACGTCGAGGCCGGGGAGCCGCTGGCGCCGTCGCGCCCCGGCGAGCCGGAGTTCTTCCTGACCGAGCGCTACCGGCTGTTCACCCGGGTCGCCGGCAGGCTGGCGACGGCCCGGGTGGAGCACCCGCCCTGGCCGCTGCGCGCCGCCCGGCTGCTCGGCCTCAGGCAGCACCTCCTTCAGGCGGGTGGCCTGCCCGCCCCCGGCGGCGACCCGATCGTGTACGCCTCCCCCGGCGTGCCGGTCCGGGTGGGCATGTGGCACTGGGCCGGCCCGCCCGCGACGCCGCCCGACCCCACGACCGCGAGCTGACCGGCGCGGAACCCGAGGGAGCACGCGCCGAGCCCGCCCCTGCCGCCCACACGGGCCCGTCCAGCCGCCGTTCCAGGGCGGGGCTCCGCACCGGGAGTCGGCCTGGACGCCCCGTCAGGCGGCGCAGGCGCTCACGACCATCCGTCGGCCACGTAGGTCGGGCGGCCGGCCAGCAGGGTCGCCACGATGGGCAGGTGGGGCAGCTCGGCCGGGGGCACCCGGCGGGGGTCGGCTCCGGTCACGACCAGGTCGGCGCGGTCGCCGGCCCGCACCCGGTCGCGCCCGGCGCTGGCGGCGGCCAGGGCGGCCTCCACCGGGATCGCCTGCTCGGCGTGCCACGGCGGCCGTTCGTCCGCCGTCCGGGTCACCGCGGCGGCGATGCCGCGCCAGGGGTCCAGCGGCGACACCGGGGCGTCCGAGCCGATCTCCAGCCTGGCCCCGGCGGCGAGCAGCGCGGCGTAGGCGAACGCCCGCCCGGTGCGACCCGCCCAGTAGCGGTCGGCCACGTCGCGGTCGTCGGGCGCGTGCGCGGGCTGCACGCCGGCCGTCACGCCCAGCTCGGCGAAGCGGCGCACGTCGCCCGGGCTGAGCAGCTGCGCGTGCTCGATGCGGCCCCGGCAGCCGACCTCGGCGAACGCGTCCAGCGCGATGGCGGCGGCGAGGTCGCCGATCGCGTGCACGGCGGGGAGGACGCCGTGGCCCGCGGCCCGCCGCATCAGCGCGACCAGCTCCTCCGGCGCCGTCACGAGCTGCCCGGTTCCGTCCTCGCCGGGGTAGGGGTCGTGGCAGTAGGCCGTCCGGGTGTTGAGCGACCCGTCGACGAACAGCTTGAACGGGCCGACCTCCAGCAGGCCCGCCGACCCCGCGACCGGGTCGCCGGTGCGGTGCCCGCGTTCGATCGCGGCGTCCAGCACCGGCCTGGCGACGGTGCACGCGACCCGCACGGACGGCGTCCCGGCAGCCAGGCGCCGCGTCCAGTCCACGACGGTGTCGGTGTACTCGAAGTCGATGACGCCGGTCACGCCGCGGGCCGCCGCCTCGTGGGTCGCGTCCAGCACCCACCGATCCTGCGTCTCGGTGGAGGCCTGCGGCAGCGCGGCGGTGATCTCCATGCACTCGGTGTCCACGAACACGCCCGTGGGGTGGTCGCCGCGCCCGACCAGGGCGAGGGCCGCGGGGCTGAGCCAGCAGGCGTGCAGGTCGTTGCTGAACAGCGCCACCGGGTGGCCCGGCACGGCGCGTTCGAGCAGGTCCTTGTGTGGGCGGTCGGGCCACAGCCCGTCGCTGAAGTGGGCGCCGAAGACCACCGGGCCGCGGCCGTCGCCGGCGGCCGTGCCCACCGCGGCGGCCACCAGGCCGGCGGCCTCGGCGGCCGACCCGGCCGCGGCCAGGGAGACCCTGCGCCGGGCGGCGGCCCACTGGGCCATGTGCGCGTGCGCGTCGACCAGGCCGGGCAGCAGCGTCCCGCCGCGCCCGTCGACGACCCGGGCGCCGTCCGCCGGCTCTCCCGCCGGGCGGATGGAGGCCACCCGCCCGCCGGAGAGCCGCACGTCGCACATCGGGCCGTCCGGTTCGACGCGCACCTCACGCACCAGCGTGTGCGCGGCGTGCGCGGGTTCCGCCAACGTCCCCACCGTCCTCCGGGCGCTCGCCCATCGTCTGCCGGGCGCCTGCGCCCCGCAGCAGATAGACATATCACCTCAAACCCCGCTTATGCCCGCGCGCCTTGCGCGGAGCGGGGAGGCGGACCCGGCCGGGCTCAGGCCAGGGTCTCCCACCAGCCGTCCACCGCCGGGGGCGCCCCGGCGTCGACGCGGTCGCCCGGGCGGGGGACGACGACACGAACGTCGCGGGCCTTGGCCTCGCGCCACAACCGGTCGACCGGCTCACCCCACGGGTGCAGGGCCAGCGTGAACGTCGCCCAGTGCACCGGCAGCATCAGCTCACCGCCGAGCCGCACATGAGCCTCGACCGCCTCCTCGGGGTCCATGTGGATGTCGGGCCAGGCGGGGCTGTAGGCGCCGACCGGCATCAGCGTCAGGTCGAACGGGCCGTGGTCGGCGCCGATGCGGGCGTAGCCGTCGAAGTAGCCGGAGTCACCGGCGTAGAACACCCGCCGGTTCGGGCCCGCCACCGCCCACGAGCCCCACAGGGTGTCGTTGCGGGAGAAGGAACGGCCGGAGAAGTGCCGCGCCGCCGTCGCGGTGAACCGCAACCCGGCGACCTCGGCCTCCTCCTCCCAGTCGAGCTCGATGACGCGGTCACCCGGCACGCCCCACCTCGAAAGGTGCGCGCCGATGCCGAGCGGCACCAGGAACGGCGCCTGCTGGGCTCGGGTGAGGGCCCGCACCGTCGCCAGGTCGAGGTGGTCGTAGTGGTCGTGCGAGATGACGACGGCGTCGACCCGGGGCAGCGCGGCCAGCGCCACCGGCACCGGGTGCAGCCGCCTGGGCCCCACGAGCCGCGTCGGCGACACCCGCGTGCTCCACACCGGGTCGAACAGGACGCGCCGCCCCTCGATCTCGACCAGCGTCGAGGCGTGGCCGAACCAGACGACCGCCAGCCCGTCGGCCGCCGGCCCCCCGAGCCGCGGCGCCGCCAGCGGCACCGGCCCGGACGGCCTGCGCCCCTCGCGGCCGGTGAGCAGCTCCCGGAAGAAGCGCGGCGGCGGCCCGGACGGCACCCTCGTCTCCCCGGGCATCGGGTTGCGGAACACGCCGTCGGCGAACTGCGGCGAGCGCCGGATGCGGGCGGCCCGGGGACCGTCCTCCCGCAGGGGCCGCGCTCCCAGCTCGGCCGCGACGTCGCGCAGCGCCCATCCGGCCGCGGCCACGGCCGCGCCACCGGCCAGCACGCGCCGGGCCGTTCGGCTTCCCGTCATCCCCACCCCCGCAATCGGCTTCCTCCGGTCGAACCGCTCGGGCGGGCGCCGGTGTTCCCATCCTGCCGGTCGGGCGCCGCGGACGGCGCGCCGGACAGGCGGTCGCCGTCATCGCGGTGTCACGGCGTTCTCAGCGGGCGCTCCTAACGTCTGCCAGGACACACCCTCTCCCGGAAAGGCATTCTCATGAGAGCTCGGCACGCGGGGCGTACGGCCCTGCTGGTGACGCTGGCCGTACTCGGCCTGTCGCCCCTCGCCGGCGGCACGGCGAGCGCCCGGGCCGGCGCGGCCTCGGGCCCGGCCACCGTCTACCAGATCGAGGTCACGTTCACCGAGTACAGCCCCGTGTCGATCGACGACTGCATGGGCGAGAGCGCGTGCGACTACGCCGAGGTCTACGCCTCGCTCTCCGCGCAGGCCTTCGCGCCGGACAACAGCCACACGGGGGAGGTCCGGAACATCGCGCGCTTCGTGAACCCGGGCTCATGGTGCGAGACCTACCCGGGGGTGCCCTGGGACTCCGGCACCGGCTTCGGCGACAACTGTCTCAAGCGCGTCCACGACACCAAGATCTACAACTTCAAGGACGTGGTCATGTGCCCGTCGACCACCTACTCGGTCTGCGGCGGCCCCCACGGGAAGAACAACCACCGGATCGTCCTGTCCGTGCGCCCCGATGACCGGATCTACACCGGCGTGCACATCAAGGACTACGACGAGCTGTCCCCCGACGACGACATCTGCAAGGCCAACGTGACCACCGAGCCCTTCACCGAGGCCCAGCTCCAGACCCTGAACGACCCGCTGCCTCGCAGCATGTCGTGGTGGGGAAGCGGCGACGGCGGCTGTTCGATCAAGTACTCGTTCAAGAAGATCGGCACCGCCTGAGCCGGCCCCCGGCGGGCCGACCCCCCAATATCGCGCAAGCCCCTGACCTGGGTGAACGTCCCACCCAGAGGCGGCGGTCTAAGGGAGGCCCACGGTGGGATCCCCTTATGCCTAGGGGGGTCCTCCCGATGCGCGGCCTCCCCCGGCGCGCCCATTCTGGGGCGGGGCGAGGACGGGCCGCGCCCCGGGCGACGGGAGGGGTCATGGCGAGCAGTCTGGCGGTCCGCGAGGCCCCTCCGCCCACGCGCCGGATGACGGGCCCCGGGCCCGCGGCGGCGATCCCGCCGCGCGCCGCGTCCGCGAGCCTGGACCGCGAAGGAGTCGCGCGCCGCCTGGACGAGGCGGCCGCCCGGCGGCTGACCTCGGTCGTCGCGGGCCCCGGCTGGGGCAAGACGACCGCCCTGGCCCGATGGGCGGAGACCCGGGGGGCGTGCTGGCTGACGCTGCGGCCCGAGGACGGCGACCTGGGCAGCCTGGCCCGTGGCCTGCTCGCCTCGGTGCGCCGCCGGCTCCCCGCCGTCTCCCCCGGCCTGCCGTCGTACGGGTCCCTGGACACCGTGACCATGGGCCTGTGCGAGGAGCTGGACCTGCACCTCGACGGCGACCTCGTCGTCGTCCTGGACGACGCGCAGGAGCTGCCCGGCGGGAGCGCGGCGACGTCCCTCATCGAGCGGCTGGTGCACGCGGCTCCGCGCGGGTTCCACCTGGTGCTGTCGTCGCGGTCCGACCCGCCGTTCCCGGTCCACCGCCTGCGCGGCCAGGGGCACATGGCCCAGGTCGACAGCTCGACGCTGAGGTTCGGGCCGGAGGAGGTCGCCTCCCTGCTGACCGAGGTCGCCGGGCAGGACGCCGGCCGCGTCGCCCGGGAACTGTGGGAGACGACCTCGGGCTGGCCCGCGGCGGTCCGCCTGGCCGCCGAGTCGCTGCGCGGCCTGTCGTACCGGCGGTGCCGCCTGGAGCTGAAGCGGCTGCACCGGCCCGGCGGGCCGATCCTGGACTACCTGCTGGAGGAGGTGCTCGCCCGGGAGCCGGAGAGCACCAGGGAACTGCTCGCCGACCTGGCCGTCCTCGGCCCGGTCACCCCGCGGCTGTGCAGGGCGATCGGGATGGAGGCGGCGGAGGAGGCCGTCCCGAGCCTGGTCCGGCGGGGTCTGGTGGAGGCCGCGAACGACCCCGACGGATCCTGGTCGATCATCCGGCCGCTCCAGGACGTGCTGGCGGCGCGGCGTTCACCGGACGACGCGGTCGCCCTGCACCGCGCGGCGGCCGGCTTCCACGTCCGCGAGGGGAGGTACGGGGAGGCGGTACGGCACCTGGCCACCGCCGGCGAGCGTCACCCGCTCGTGCGCCTGGTCGCCGAGCACGGCCCGCGCATGATCGGGGACGGCCAGGTGGGGGCGGTGATCGCGGCGGCCGACGCCATCGGCGCCTTCGCGCACGACCCGCGCGTCCACCGCGTCATCGGCCAGGCGCGCCAGATCACCGGCGACTGGAACGGCGCGCTGGCGGCCTTCGGCCGCGTGGCGGGCGGCGACGGCGCCCTGGACGCCGACATCGCGTGGCGTATGGGGCTGCTCTGGCACCTGCGCGGCGACCTGGAGGAGGCGCTGCGCATCTACGAGCGCGGCACGCCCGGCGACGGCACCACCGCCGACGAGGCCCTGCTGCTGGCGTGGCACGCGAGCGCGCAGTGGTCGCTCGGCGACTTCGGGCAGGCCCGCGACAAGGCCGAGCGCGCGCTCACGGCCGCCGAGCGCTGCGCGGAGCCGGGCGCGCTGGCGACGGCCCACACCACCATGGCCATGGTCGTGGCCGCCACGGGAGACCGCGGCGCCAACGCCTGGCACTACTCCAACGCGCTGGCGTACGCCGAACGCGCGACGCGGTCGCTGGAACTGCTGCGCATCAGGGTCAACCTCAGCTCGCGCTTCCTGGAGGAGGGCCTGCCCGCGCGGGCGCTGGATGAGGCCGAGCACGCCATCTCCCTCGCCGAGCTCTGCGGGTACGAGTACTACCACGCGCTCGCCCTGACCAACCGGGGCATCGCCCGCAGGACGCTCGCCCGGTACGAGGGCGCGCTCGGCGACTTCACGCGGGCGCACGAGATCTACCAGCGCCTCGGCTCGGCCATGGCCTCCTACGCGCTGACCGGCCTCGGCGACGTCTACCGCGAGTCGGGCGAGGTGGCCCGGGCCAGGGGGGCGTACGAGCAGGCGCTGGAGGCGGCGGAGAAGTCCGGCGACCTGCAGAGCGTGAGCGGCGCGGTCATCGGGCTGGCGCGGGTCCGCGCGGCCGACGACCTGCCGGCCGCGCGGGAGCTGGCGGAGCGCGCGGTGCTGCTCGGCCAGGGGCTGCACCAGGTCCAGGCGCTCGTCACCCGCGGCTGGGTGGCGCTCCTCATGGACGACCGCGAGGACGCCGCCCGGGACGCCCGCGCCGCCGGCGGCCTCGCGCGGGCGAGGCGTGACCGGCTGGGGCTGGCGGAGGCGCTGGAGCTGGCCGTGCTGTCGGCGGAGTTCCCCTCCTCCGGTCTGCCGTCGCTGCGCGAGGCGCACGCCATCTACCGCGAGGTGCCCGACCCGATCGGCGAGGCCCGGGTGGAGATCCTGACGGAGTGGCTGGAAGGCGGGATGGGACGACCGGCGCTGGAGAGGGCCGAGGAGCGGCTGCGGCGGCACGGGGTGCGCACCCTGCAGGGCACCGTCGCCTCCTCGCTGGCCGTCATGGCCCGGGCCGGGGGCCCGGCCATCGAGGTCTACACGTTCGGCTCCCTGCGGGTCATCCGCGACGGCACGCCCATCCCCGCCGCCGAATGGCGGTCCAAGAAGGCGCGCGACCTGCTGAAGATCCTGCTCGCGAGGCGCGGCCGGCCCCTGTCCCGTGAGGCCCTGATGGACCTGCTGTGGCCGGGTGAGGGCGACGTCGCCGGCAACCGCCTGTCGGTGCTGCTGTACACCCTGCGGCGGGTGCTCAACCCGGCGCGCCAGGGGGCCGAGGGCCCGCTCGTGGCGACGCGGACCACCGTCCGGCTGGACGTGGCCGCCATGGAGGTCGACGCCGAGCGCTTCAGCGCGGCGGCCGACGCGGGCCTGCGCGCCTTCCGGCAGGGCGACCCCGGCGCGGGGCGGCTGCTGGCCGTGGCCGAGTCCGTCTACGGCGGCGAGTTCCTGGAGGAGGACCTCTACGAGGACTGGGCGGCCCAGCCGCGCGAGGAGTACGCGACGAGGTACGTGGCGGTCATCCGCGCCCTGGTGGAGCTGGCGGAGCGCTCCGGCGACGTCGACCGCGTCGTGGCCTGCTGCCTGCGCCTGCTGGCGCGCGACCCGTACGACGAGAGCGTCCACCTGCGCCTGGTGAAGGGCCTGCTGGAGGCGGGCAGGCACGGCGAGGCGCGGCGGCGCTACCAGGACTACTGGCACGCCATGCGAGAGATCGGCGTGGAGCCGGCCCCCCGCGACTGGCCCGCGCCGGAGGCCGGGCGGCGCCGCGACCCGGGTCAGGAGGCGTGAGACACCCTGCGGCCGGGCTCCAGCGCGGTCGCGAGCTTGCGCCGGGAGGAGACCTTGAGCTTGCGGTAGATGTTGGTGAGGTGCACCTCGACGGTCTTGGGGGTGACGAAGAGGGCCTGAGCGATCTCCCTGTTGGTGCGGCCGGTGGCGGCCATCTCCGCCACCCGCAGCTCCGAGGGGGTGAGGGAGTGCGGCCCGGAGGTGCGGGTGAGGCGGGGGCGGGCGCCCAGGATGCGCAGCTCGCCCGCCGCACGGTCGAGCACGGGCTGGGCGCCGCACACGTCGGCGAGGTCGGCGCCCTGCTGGAGGTACTGCCTGGCCTGGGTGCGCTGCCCGGCGCGGCGGTGCAGGGTGCCGAGGTCGATCAGCGCCCTGGCGTGCTCCAGCCGCGCGACCGACTTCGCGAGGATCTCGACCGCCTCCCGCAGCAGGGGCAGCGCCTCCTCGCGCTCGGCGACCAGGCCGGCGACGCGCAGGGCGCGGCCGAGGCTGTGCGGTACGCCGAAGCGGCGGGCGAGCCCCAGCTCCTCGCCCGCGTACTCCCGCGCCTCGCGCACGCGGCCCAGGGCGTGCAGGGACAGCGCCGCCTGGGACCGCCACGGCACGGTCGCCGGGTTGATCTGGTGGTGGGCGGTGGCGGCGCGACCGGCCTCCACGCAGATGTCCAGCGCGTCGGCGTGCTGGTCGCGCGTGCTGAGGATCTTCGACTCGACGTGCAGGTTGTAGAAGGGAAGGCCGGTCTTGGGCAGCGTCACGCTCCTGAGCGCCGCCTCGGCCTCGGCGATCTCGCCGCGTTCCAGCAGCGCGTCGGCGAGGAAGGCCGTCGCGATCGGCTCCAGCATGACCGAGCCGGTGGCGTCGACCAGCCGCAGCGACTCCTGGGCGTCGGTCTCGGCCTCGTTGAGCTGGCCCATGGAGAGCCAGCCCAGTGCGCGGTACATGTGGAACCCGGCCAGCGCGGTGGCCGAGCCCTGGCTCTGCGCCCGGGCGATCGCCCGGGTCGCGGTCGCCACGCCGTCCCCGGGGCTCGCCGTGACCAGCACCCACAGCGCCGAGAGGGTGGCGAGCTCGGAGGTGGCCTCCTCGACGAGCAGGCCGTCGCCCAGCGCCGCCCCGATCTCGGCGATCCCCTCCGGCTCCCCGGCGGCCACCCGGTGGGCCGCGAGGATGCTGGAGAGCATCCGGGCGCCGATGGTGTCGGCCGGGGGCAGGGCCCGCAGCTCCGGGAGCCGGTCCCACAGGTGGTCCCAGCCCACGGAGACGAAGGGCACGTTGAAGAGGTACGTCTCCAGGCGGCGGCGCACGTCGTCGTCGTCCGGCGGCAGCTCCTCCAGCGCCTTGGTGAACGCGGGGACCGCCTGGCCGACCCGTCCCATGATGTAGAGCGCCACGCCGTAGCCGCAGGCGAGCTCGGCGCGCAGGGTGGGGTCGCCGGCGAGCCGGTGGGCCTGCGACAGGTAGTCGGCGGCGTCGCTGAAGTTGAGCACGCGGGTGGTGGTGGCCAGGTCGCACAGCACGCCGAGCCGGTCGGCGTCGGGCGGCGGTTCGGTCAGGGCGCGGCGCAGGTAGATGTGTGCGCTGTCGGGCGAGCCGCGGCGCAGCGCGGCTCCGGCGGCCCGGCGCAGGCTGGTGACGGTGCCGGGGTCGCCTGCCGGGGCGGTGTGCAGGAGCTGCACGGCCACCCGCTCGGGGTCGGCGTCGGCGGCGGCGAGCAGCCGGGCGGCGCTGGTGTGCCGGGACTGCCGTGCCCCGAGGTCGAGATGGTCGTAGACGGCCGTCTGCACCATCGGGTGGACGAACCGCAGCGGGGTGTCGCGCTGCAGGATCTCGATGTTGATCAGTGCGGCGACGGCCTTGCCCGCGCTCTCGGCGTCCAGGCCCGCCAGGGCCGCCGCCTGGCCGAAGTCGGCCTCCCCGCCCAGCACGGCGATGGCCTGGGCCAGCACGGCGGCCTGGGGGATGACGCCGGCCAGCCGCACCCGCAGCATCTTCTCCACGGCGGAGCCCTCGATCTCCAGCAGCCGGGGGACGTTGGCCGTCGACGGGGCCAGGCGCTCGGCCTCGACGGTCCTGGCCACCGCGCGGACCAGCAGCGGGTTGCCGCTGGTCTGGGTGTGGATCGCCGCCGCGAAGCCCTCCTCCACCGTCTCGCCCAGCGCCTCGGCCAGCACCTGGCCGGTCGCCGACTCGCTGAGCGGCCGCGGCCGCACCACCCGCACCGCCTGCTCCCCGATGAGCGCCAGCAGCCGCCGGTCCCCGCCCCAGTCGCCGGGCCGGGCCGCCGCGACCACGGAGATCGGCACGCCTTCGATGCGCGGCAGCGCGTACACCAGCCAGCGCAGCGAGGCCTCGTCGCACCAGTGCAGGTCGTCCAGGATCAGCAGCAGGCCGTCGTTGGACATGTTGACCGCCAGCCAGTAGAGCCCGTGCAGCACGGCGAACTCCCCGGCCGTCCCGCCCACGTCGCCGCCGGCGTACGCGAACACCGACCGGGCGCCGGCGGCGGGGCCGGACCACCACTGCGCCGACTCCGCCTCCGAACCGGCCGCCACGATGGGCTCGAAGAGCTGGCGCACCGCGCCGAAGGCGAAGTCGCGCTCCAGCTCGGTGCAGCGCGCCGCCAGCACCCGCGCCCCCGCCGCCTGGGCCATGCCGCGCACCTCGCGGACGAGCCGCGTCTTGCCGATCCCGGCCGCGCCCTCGACCAGGAGCAGTCCCGCGCCGTCTCGCAGTCCGGCGGCGAAGCCGCGCAGCGCCGCCAGTTCCTCCGTCCGTTCCAGCAATGACGGGTCCACGGCCGCCACCCCTCCGCCATCGCTCTCGCCGGCCATCGTCACTCCTGAGATCAGCCCCTCGCTCAAAACGGCATTCGTCACAGTCTGGATCGATTGAGGAACGGTGAAAAGGCATGAATGTGGCTAACCGTCCACCAGTTCGGGAAGTGATCGAGCGAGGTGGGCGCGCCCCCGCACGCCGAGCTTGCGGTAGACGCTGGTGAGATGGACCTCCACGGTCTTGGGAAGGACGAACAGGGCTTCGGCGATGTCGCGGTTGGACGCGCCGGCGGCGGCCAGCCGCGCCACCCGCCGCTCGGTCGGGGTCAGCGCCCCCACGCCGGAGACGGCGGTGCGGCGGGGACGGGCACCGGTGCCGCGCAGCTCCTCGCGCGCCAGCTCCACCAGTGGGCGGGCGCCGCAGGTCTCGGCGTGCGCGGCCCCCTGCCGCAGCAGGTCCCGGGCCCGGGCGGACTCCCCCGCCCGGTGCAGCGCGGCCCCGAGGTCGACCAGTGCCTTGGCGCGCTCCAACGCGGCCCGCGAAGGCTCCAGCACGGCGACCGCCTCGCGGAGCAGCGCCAGCCCCGGCTCTCCGCCGGTGACCAGGCCCGCCACCCGCAGGGCCCGCCCCAGCGCCGGCGGCGCGTTCCACCGCCGCGCCAGGTCGAGCTCCGCCGCCGCCAGCTCGCGGGCCTCCCGCACCCGGCCCATCGCCCGCAGGCACAGCGCCGCCTCCGACCTCCAGGCGACCAGCGCCGGATTGCGCCCGCCGCTGGCGGCGAACCGCTCGCCCGCGGCCAGCGCCATCTCCAGGGCCTCGGCGGGACGGCCGCCGGCCCGCAGCACCCAGGCCTGCCCTTCTAACAGGAACCACGCGGACAGGCCTGAGCGCACCGAATCCGGTGCCAGCGCCCAGTCCAGCGCCGCCTGGGCCTCCTCCAGCCGGCCCTGCTCGACCAGCGTCATGGCCAGGCGTCCGGCGACCAGGGGCCGCCCGGCGTCCGTCCCGGTCTGCTCGACGCCGCGCATCGCCGCGCGCCCGTCGGACTCGGCCGCGGCCAGGTCGCCGCCGGTCAGCCGGCCGAACATCCGGTGCGCGTGGTAGGCGGCGGCGGTCGCGGTCATGCCGTGGGCGTAGGCGCCGGCCAGGCCGGCGTCCAGGGCCGCCATGGCCCCGTCCAGGTCGCCGACGAGCAGGACGAGGCAGCCGGCGAGGGTGGCCGAGGCGCCGCCGGCCTCGCGGATCAGCCTCCCGTCGGCCAGCGCGGCCCGGGCCGGCTCGACGCCGCCGGGGTCGGCGTCGAAGGCGTCCGCGCAGGCGATCATGCAGTCGAGCATCCGCGCGCCGAGCGTGTCGGCGGGGGGCAGCCGGCGCAGGTCCGGGATCGCGCCGAGCAGGTGGCGCCACCCGCCCACGCACAACGGGATGTTGAGCACGAGGGCGGCCAGGTGCCGGCGCACGTCGGACTCCTCCGCGGGCAGCTCGGCCGCGGCCCGGGTCATCACCGCCACGGCCTCCTCCGGGCGGGCCGAGAACCACAGGGCCGGCCCCAGGCCGGTGGAGATCCGGGCGCGCAGGCCCACGTCGTCCACCCGGTCCAGCGCCCGGGTCAGGTGGTCGGCGGCCTGCGCGACGTCCACGCCGGCGGCGGCCGCCCCCGCCTCCAGCAGCACCCCGAGCCGCTCGTCCTCACCCAGCGGTTCACGCAGGCACCGGCGCAGGTAGGCGGCCGCGCTCTCGGGCGCGCCCCTGCCCAGGGCGTCGGCGGCCGCGCGCCGGAGCACCGCGGCCGCGTCGTGCTCCTCGCCGGGCAGCGTGTGCAGCAGGTGCGCCGACACCTGCTCGGCGCCGGCGCCGGCCGCGGCCAGGAGGCGGCTCGCCCGGGCATGGCCGGTGGTCCGCGCGGCGGGGTCCATCGAGCCGTAGACCGCGGCCCGCACCAGGGGGTGGACGAACTCCCACCGCTCCGCGGCCCCGGTCGCGGCGGCCAGCCGCAGGATCTCCACGCCGCGCAGCAGCACCGCCGCCCGTCCCGCGTCCGCCAGCGGCATGTCCGCGAGGCGGGCCGCCAGCGCGAGGTCGGCGCCGTCCCCGAGGATCGCCATCGCCCGGGTCAGCCGGACGACCGGCGCCGGGAGCTGCGCCAGCCGGATCGCCACCCGCCGGGCCACCGCGCGCTGGCCCAGCATGCGGACGCGGCCCGCGTTCGCCGCCACCGGGGCGACGTCCTCGGCGCTCACCGCCCGGGTCAGCTCGCGCAGGAACAGCGGGTTGCCGCCCGCCGCCGCGCGGCACGCCTCCACGAACTCCTCGTCGGCGGCCTCGCCGACCGTGTCGCGCACCAGGCGCCGCGCCGCGGCGGGACTCAGCGGGCCCAGGCGCAGTGACCGGCACGACGGGTCGGTGACGATCTGCTCGACCACGCCGAGGTACGGGCCGGGCTCGTTGGGCCGCACCGTGGCGACCACCAGCGCCGGCATCCCGTCCAGCCGCGGCAGCATGTGCCCGAGGAACCGCAGGGACGACACGTCCGCCCAGTGCAGGTCGTCGGCCAGCAGCATCACGGGGCGCTCCCGGCACAGGCCGGCGACCAGCCAGTACAGGCCGTGCAGGAGGGCGAACTCCGCCACCGGCTCCACGGCGCCGCCCGACTCGCGAAGTCCCAGCGCCGACAGCGCGCGCACCGCGCCGGCCGGCAGGTCCCGTTCCCGCGCGGCCGACATCGTCCGCACCACCGGGGTGAAGAGCTGCTTCACCAGCCCGAAAGGGTATTCGCGTTCCAGCTCCCCGGCGCGGCCGGAGAGCACCAGGAATCCCGCCTCCTCGCCGGTCGCGGCGGCCTGGTCGAGCAGGCTCGTCTTTCCGAGCCCGGCGGTTCCCTCCACCGCCAGGAAACGCCCCTGACCGTCACGTATCGCCCGAATCGACGCCTCGAAAGCCGCCAGTTCGGCATTCCGCTCAAGAAACCGCCATGCCATTGCGATCACCTCATAGCCCCCCGACATTCTTCGGCTATACGGCTATCCCAACAAGCACCCCAACGAAGCGGGCATTCGTCCCGGCTTGTCAGAACGTCATGCTTCCCCCGGACTGATCACCTCATAGACGGCCGAGAAGTCCTTGTCCGCGAAACCCCGCTCCACGGCGCGGGAGAAGACGCCGCGCACCGCCTCGAAGGGCTCGACCGGCAGCCGCAGGCTCGCCAGGTAGGCGGCCGACATCTCGCAGGTCGCGGCGATCGTCGCGACCGTGGCGGCGGGAGCGTCATAGGAACGCGCGCCCACCCGTCCCAGCACGTACATTCCGACGCCGTTGGCGTGGAACGGGTCGTTCTCCCACAACGCCGCGACCGCCTGCTGAGGCACCCCTCTCCCCTCCAGGGCGCGAAGCGTGTAAACGGCGCCGACCACGGTGAACAGGGCGCCGAGGATGCAGGCGTTCTCCACCTCCGACGCGTTGCCCAGCGCGCCCACGTCGTGCACGCGGGCGAAACAGGCCCGCAGCGGCTCCGACCACGGCGCGAGGTCGGCCGGCTCGCCGGCCACGAAGGCCTGCGCCTTGCCCTGCTCGACCATCTCGGGCGTGCCGGCGACGCTGACCTCGACGAACGTCCCTCCATGCGCCCGCACGGCGGCGGCCAGGGCGCGCATGTCGTCGGGGGTGGCCGCGGTGACGCTCGCCACGCGCCTGCCCGCCAGAGCGGGCGCCACCTCGGGGCCGAGCAGGGTCGCGCGGAAGGCGCCGGCGTCCAGCAGGGCGACGACGACCGCGTCCGCGCCGTCGATCGCCTCCGCCGCCGTCGCGGCCACCTTCGCGCCCGCCGCGCCCAGCTCCGCGGCCTTGCCGGGGGTGCGGTTGTAGACGCTCACCTGGTACCCGGCCCGGAGCAGCCGCAGGCAGACGGCCGACCCCATGACGCCGGTGCCGACGACCGCCGCCCTCATCGGCCCGCTCCCTCGGAGGCCGGCAGCGCCGGCGTCGCCGGCCGGGTGGACGGCTCGCGGCGCGGCGCCGCGCCGTCCGGCCCTGGAAGGGGGCGGGGCGCGACCGGCGGGCGCGGGCCCGGCCGGGCGGGGGACGGCGGGGCGTGGAGCTGGCTCATCGATGCCTCCGTGACGAGGTGGTTACGCGAATGATGGTCACTCCATCGCGGTTCGCGTGCCGCGGCGTCAGGGCACCCCCCTTAACGGACCCCCAAACATCGGGGGAAAGCGCCCGCCCCGATCGCCCGGTGCCGGCGGTCGTACGGCGGGCACGAGCGCCCCGAGCTGGGCGAACGGGTGCTTCCCGTCCGGCCGTACCCCCTAGGCGGGGCGGCGTTCGGCGTGGTCCCGGGCGGCCGCCGCGGGCCGGGGGGCCGACCTGATGGCCTCCCCGGCGAGCGCGGCGCAGTCGCGGGTGACCGACAGCAGCTCGTCGATCACGTCCTGGCCCACCCCGCCGCTGCCGATCTGCGACTGCCGCTGTTCGTCGGTGTAGGCGGCGCGGACCAGGCGCCGGTGCCGTCCCCGGAAGGCGACCATCGCCTTCAGCGTCGTCAGCAGGGCCCGCGCGCCGACCATGGTGGTGACGGGCACGTGGGAGGAGCCGAGCGCGCGCACGGTGCGGGTGAGCAGGGAGTCCTCGCCGCGCAGCCCCTCGTGGCAGGCCGTCCACGCGGGGAGGCCGTAGGCGGCCAGGTCGGTCCGCAGTTCGGCGAGCTCGGGGTGGCGGGTGTCGTCGGCCGCCCAGACGGCCTGGTCGACGGCGTACAGCGGGAGATGGGCCGCCGCGGGCGCGTGGTAGGAGACGCCGTGCACGGTGAACGGGTCGAAGTAGGGGCGCAGGTGGCGGGTGAAGAAGACCGGGTCCAGGCCGGTGTGCTCCATGCGCACGTAGGCCGCCGCGTGCTCCAGCTCGCGCGCGGCCGTCAGGCACGTGGTCTCGAAGCGCTGCTCGCCCGGCTCGACGCCGTGCTCGACGAGCGCCGACAGGCCGCGCGCCGCCGTCTCCAGCGGGCCGGTCGCGGCGGCCGAGCAGTCGATGAGCGCGTACTCGCTCGGGTCGCCGGTGAAGGTGCGGCGCCGCCCGGCGTCCGCCGGGTTCCACACGCCGTAGTGCAGGATCGTCTCGCGGGGCACCATGCCGGTGCGGGCCACCGAACTCGCGAGGGCCGTCTCGACCTCGGGCGGGACGTCGGCCGTCGTCAGCCCGTGGCGCACCAGCGAGGCGACCAGCATGCCCAGGTCGCGCACCGCCGCCAGGACCTCCCAGGTCCGCATGCCGGGCAGGGCCTCCAGGGCGGGGACGACGGCGGTCAGGCCGCCCATGATGGCGCGGACGTCGCCGTCCCGGTTGAGCCCCGGCAGGCGGGCCATCAACGGGTCGAGCCCCAGCGGGTCGGCGCGGCCCACGCGGGCCGCGGGGACGTGGCCGGACCATCGGCCCGCGAGCGGGGCCGCGCCGTCCGGTGCGGGCCGGACGGGATGGGGGGTCAGGGTCGTCACAGTCGTTCTCCTCAGCAGGATCACCCTCGCGGCCGGGCGTTCTCGCCGCGGCGCGAAGGCGTTCGTCACGACGGTTTGCGTCTGTGCCGGGTACCGCCGTCCCCGCGCTCTTTGATAAGCGAACGCGAATGACGGGAAACAGGGCTTCGTAGACGTATGAAACTCTGGAGAATCCGCTTACGTTCAGTCCGAGCGGTTCCTTCCGACAGCGATTCCACCACCCCACCACCGCCCGCCGCCTCCAGGAGAACCCCCACACCGGCCCCCGCACCCTCCAGGCCGTTTACCTTGGGGGACCCCCCAAGGAAACGCGCGATCCCAGCTCACGGCCTGTTGTCACCGGGATGTCATGCCACCGTCACGCGGCCCCCTAGAATGCTTCCGCGCCACCGGAATACGCTTTTCCTGACGAACGTGAAAGTAATGTAATCCGGCAGGCGAATATCCATGGACTGTCACGGCCCATGTGTGAAGCTCACTGCCGGCGGCCGTCCCCGGCGGCCTGGGGACGCTTACCCGCGCGACGGCGGCGGGTGGGGCGAAGGGAGAATCACCCTTTGAGAAGGCTGCGCCGAAGGCACCGTTCCGAGGGGTGAGGGCCGGTTCACGGGCGGGCTCGTCATGCGGGAGGCGTTCGGCCGCGTGATCAGCCTGCCGACTTCGGCATCCAGTGAACGACGCCGGCCATCGCCGCGCTCCCCCGTCGCCTTCCGATCCCCTTCCCTCCTGGTCGGAGCCGTCGCCCGCGTCTCGACAGGTGTCCGGCGGAATCGGAGGGGATAACCGTTGGACAGGCTCGGGGCGCTGCACGACCATTCGCTCTGTGACAGATGAGCACCGACCCCCGGCCCGCACGGGCGCCCCGTCAGTACGGTTCGTAGAGCTGCCGGGCGTGGCCCTGGCGGCCCTGCTGGACGACGACCTCGCCCGGGCGGGCGCCGAGGCGGGGGTCGCCCTCGGCGAGTACTTCACCACCGACCGGGCGAAGTGGGTGTGGCGGTACCGGGTCGAGCAGTTGGCGAAGACGCCGGGCATCGAGGCGTGGCTCACCCGGGCCGTGGTGGCCGAGCCGGAAGGCGTCGTCGTCGGGTACGCGGGGTTCCACGGGCCGCCGGACGAGGACGGCATGGTGGAGATCGGCTACTCGGTGGCCCCCGCTTACCGTCGCCGCGGCTACGCCCGGGCGACGCTGGCCGAACTGGTGCGCCAGGCCGGCGCCGAGGCCGGGGTGAAGACGGTGCGGGTGACGATCAGCCCGGACAACACCGCGTCCCTGGCCACCATCTCCGGGTTCGGCTTCACGAGGGCCGGACAGCAGTGGGACGAGGTGGACGGCCTGGAGCTCATCTACGAGCTCCCCGCCTGACTCCGGTCGCGCGAGTACGTCCCCCGCCGGGCGCGACAGGTTCCCCGGCTTTCCACCCATGGTGGTCGCGGCCTGGAGCTCGTCTTCGCGCTCCCCGCCTGATTCCGGTCGCGCGAGTACGTCCCTGCCCCACCTGCCCTAGCCACCTCGGGCCGCGTGGATCCCCTGAAGCCGCGCCTCCCACCGGCGCCGACGGCATAATCGCCTTATATGAGGAAACGGGGATCGGTCTTCCTCGCGGGGATGCTCTGCCTGGCCGGGTGCGGCGCGAACGCCGCGATGAGCCAGGCCGCCATCGACCGCGCGACGGCCGACGGGGTCGCGCCCGGCCTGATCTACGCGATCGACGTGCCCGGCTTCACGCTCGCCGAGCAGTCCGTGGGCGTCGTCAACGAGAACGGTTTCGGCGGCGTCTACTTCGACGAGCGCGGCGGCAGGATCGAGATGCGCGTCGACCGGGGGCCCTACGACGACGACCGGTGCGCCAAGACGCCCATGATGGCGGGCACCGCCCCGGCGACGTGCGCCCGCGACGACGCGGGGTGGTACCGGACGGCGGGCGACGACCAGGAGTACGTCGGCGTCCGGGGCGACCACAGCATCCGCCTGATCACCAAGACCGCCACCGTCACCAGGCAGACCCTGAAGACGGCCCTGGCGAAGGCCCGCCCCGCCATCGGCGACGGCCGGACCCCGTCCCCGGCGTCCCCCCGCCCGGCCGTGACCCGAGGCGACCTCCCCACCAACGGCGACGGCGCCCCCCTCAACCCCACGGGCCCCGGCGGCTGACGCGCCCCGGCTACGCGCGCGCGGTCTGGCGCTCGGCGGCCGAGATCGCGTTGCGGAACAGCATGGCGACGGTCGTCGGGCCGACGCCGCCGACCCGGGGCGTGATGGCGCCCGCGACCTGCTCCACCGACTCGTCCACGTCGGGCAGCAGCCGCCGCCCCTCGTACCGGACCCCGCCGCCGACGACGACCGACCCTGGCCGCACGTGCTCGGGCTGGATGATGCCGGGCACGCCCGCGGCGGCGATGAGGATGTCGGCGCGCTGGGTGTAGCGCGGCCAGTCGGGCACGCCGGTGTGCACGACGGTGACGGCGGCGTTGGCGGTCGGCCGCTTCTGGCTCAGCAGCAGGGCGAGCGGGCGGCCCAGGGTGGCACCGCGCCCGAGGATGACCACCTCGCGGCCGGCCACCGGGATGTCGTAGTACGCCAGCAGCGCCTCGATGCCCGCGGGCGTACAGGGCAGCGGCCCGGGCAGCCCGAGCGCGAGACGCCCCATGTTGAGCGGGTGCATGCCGTCGACGTCCTTGTCGGGATCCATCGCCGCGAGCGCCGCGTCGTAGTCGAGATGACCCGGAATCGGGTACTGCACGAGCAGCCCGTGCACGTTCTTGTCGGTGTTGTAGGCCGTGATCGCGCCCAGCAGGTCGTCCTGGGTGGAGTCGGCGGGCAGGTGGGTGTGCGGCGACTCGAACCCGAGCTCCGCCGCCTGCCGCTGCTTGATGCGGATGTACCCCGCGCTGGCGTCGTCGTCGCCCACCAGGATGGTCGCCAGCGACGGCACCACCCCTCGCGCACGCAACGCGGAGACCCGCTCCGAGACGTCCTTCAGGATGCTCTCGGCCACGGGCTTACCCGGCAGCATCTGAGTCACAACGGCCTCCTCCGCTCACGGCAGCCCAGGCGGTCGGCTCCCGCGACGAACTCCCCGATGGTCGATTCCACCCTCGATGCCGCCAGTCGCACGCCCACCAGTATGCCCGCCCCCACCCCCACAAGCCCCCCACTCACCTCCCAAGCCCGCCCACCACCGACCACCGGCCCGCGACGACCGCGCCCGCTATCGTGAACCGCCATGCGGATGAACCGGGTCGCCGTCGTCCGCGAGACGACGCCATCTGATGCCGAAGGGAGACCTGAGCCATGAGCATCACGCACGACGGGGACTTCGGGGTGCCCGGGTCGCTCGGGCGGGCGTTGGGCGACGTCGGGGCGGAGCGGGTCGCGCAGGACATGCGGTGGGGGATCCGGGATCATCCCGACGGCACCGGGCCTCATGCCGGGGAGGCCGCAGAGCTGGCCAAAGGGGAGACGGCGGCGGCGTTCGCCGACGGTTCGCTGACCTGGCGCCACATCCTCATCGAGGAGGTCCTGGAGGCGTTCGCCGAGGACGACCCCGCCAGGCTGCGCGCCGAACTCGTCCAGGTGGCCGCCGTCGCGACCAAATGGATCCAGGCCCTCGACCGGCGCGGCCTCCCGGCTGAGACCGATGCGCGGCCTGCGGACTGACCGGGCCGCGCTGGTCGTGATCGCCGGCCTCGCCTTCGTCCAGAACCCGCGCCGCGCCCACCACGACCTCGGCGTCGCCGGTGATGAGTTGTCGCGCCCGCGGCCGTCATACCTACGACGGGATACGACGAGACGGAAGGGTGACGTGATGAGTGCGGACACGCGGCTGGAGGAACTGGGCGTGAGCGGGCTGGGCGAGGCCGACGAGCCGGCGTTCTCGGGGCTGGCGGAGCGGCACCGGCGGGAGCTGCACGTGCACTGCTACCGGATGCTCGGGTCGTTCGAGGACGCCGAGGACACCGTGCAGGAGACGTTCCTGCGCGCCTGGCGGCGCAGGGAGACCTTCGAGGGGCGCTCGACGTTCCGGGCCTGGCTGTACCGGATCGCCACCAACGCCTGCCTGGACCTGCTCGCCAAGTGCCGCCCGGAGCCCGCGACCGACGGCGAGGTGCCGTGGCTGCAGCCCTACCCGGACCGGCTGCTCGACGAGCTGCCCGCGGGCGACGCGGACGAGCCGGAGGCCGTCGCCGTGGCGCGGGAGACGATCGAGCTGGCGTACCTGGTCGCCGTCCAGCACCTCGCGCCGCGCCCGCGGGCCGTGCTGATCCTGCGCGACGTGCTCGGCTGGCCGGCGAAGGACGTCGCGGAGCTGCTGGGGGACTCCGTCAACTCCGTGAACAGCGCGCTGCAGCGGGCCCGCGCCGGCATGCGGGAGCACCTGCCCGCCGAGCGACAGGACTGGACCGGCGGCGAGGAGGACGCCGGGACGCGCGAGCTGGTGCGCCGCTACACCGACGCCAGCGTGGCCACGGACGTCGACCGGCTCGCCGCCCTGCTGCGGGAGGACGTCCGCTGCTCGATGCCGCCCACGCCGGGCCTGCAGATCGGCCGCGACACGGTGGTGAACGACTGGGTCGAGAGCGGCTTCGAGGGCATGCAGCATCTGCGCGCCGTCCTCACCTCCGTGAACCGGCAGCCCGCCGTCGCCTTCTACCAGTGGCGCAAGCCGGAGGGCGCGTACCTGCCGCTGACGATCGACGTCCTGCGAGTCGCCGGCGGAGCGATCACCGAGATCATCACGTTCCACGACGACCGGTTCCCGAGGCTCGGGTTGCCCGAGCGCCTGCCGGCGGACGGCACCGAGTAGTCCCGGTGTGGACGCCCGCGCCGCGCGCTGGCACGCGTGTCGCGGCGGCCTGTGCAGCGGCTGACGGTACAAGGAGGCCGGCGGACGATGCGGTTCGGCGGGGCCGGTCAGCGGACGGGGAGGCCGGTGACGGCTCGGCCGATTATGAGTCTCTGTATCTCGCTGGTGCCTTCGAAGATGGTGTAGATCTTGGCGTCGCGGTGGAAGCGTTCCACGGGGTGGTCGCGGGTGTAGCCGGCGCCGCCGAGGATCTGCATGGCCTGTTCGGTGACCCAGACGGCGGTCTCGCCGGCCACCAGCTTGCACATGGAGCCTTCGGCCTGGGTGAAGGGGCGGGTGTTGCGGGCCATCCAGGCCGCACGCCAGGTCAGGAGGCGGGCCATGTCGACCCTGGTGGCCATGTCGGCCAGCAGGAACGCCACGGCCTGGTTCTCGCCGATCTTGCGGGAGAACTGCTCGCGTTCGCGGGCGTAGTCGCGGGCGTACTCGTAGGCCGCGCGGGCGATGCCCACCGCCATGGCCGCGACGACGGGGCGGGTGGTCTCGAAGGTGCGCATGGCGCCCTGCTCGCCGCTGCGGCCGCCCTCGCGGACGCGGGCCAGGCGGGCGTCCAGCTTCTCCTTGCCGCCGAGCAGGCAGCGGCCCGGGACGCGGACGTCGTCCAGGACGACCTCGGCGGTGTGGGAGGCGCGGATGCCGTGCTTCTTGAACTTCTGGCCCTGGGAGAGGCCGCGGGTGCCGGGCGGGATCACGAACGACGCCTGGCCGCGGCTGCGCAGCTCGGGGTCGACCGTGGCGACGACGATGTGCACGTGGGCGATGCCGCCGTTGGTGGCCCAGGTCTTGACGCCGTTGAGCACCCATTCGTCGGTCGCCGCGTCGTAGACCGCGCGGGTGCGGATGGCGCCGACGTCGGAGCCGGCGTCGGGTTCGGAGGCGCAGAACGCGCCGAGCCTGGGGGCGTCGGCGGTGCCGAACATCTCGGGCAGCCACTCGCCCATCTGCTCGGGCGTGCCGCTCGACGACAGGGCCGCCGCCGCCAGGCCGGTGCCGGCGATGGACAGGCCGATGCCGGCGTCGCCCCAGAACAGCTCCTCGAAGGCCACCGGGATGCCGAGGCCGCTCTCCTCGAACCACTGCTGGGCGAAGAAGTCGAGGGAGTACAGGCCGATCTTGGCGGCTTCCTGGATCACCGGCCAGGGGGTCTCCTCGCGCTCGTCCCACTCGGCGCCGGCGGGGCGCACGACGGTGGCGGCGAACTCGCGCACCCAGTCGCGGACCTCGCGCAGCTCCCCGCCGATCTCCGGGCAGAAGGCGAAAGCGCTGTCGGCCATTCTCGATAACTCCTCAGGGCGGTCAGGAGCCGATGGGACGGACCGGCTGCCGATGGGGCGCGTCGCCGCGCCCTCGACGTTACCAACGGTAACACCGTCCGCGTGATCCTTCCGCAGGTGGCGGGCGGGCCGCGACAGCGGTGAGGAAGGTTAACCGGAAGGAAACACCGCAGGCGCGGGCCGGACGTGCGGGCGCCCCCGCCGTCCTTCCGGCCGGCGGGGGCGCCCCTGGGCTGTGCGGCGTCAGTCGTCGTCGCTGCCCCAGAACCAGCCGCCGTGGCCGCGCTCACGGTAGGAGGTCTGGGTCTGCGTGTTCAGACGGTCGGAGCGGACCTTCTTGGCCGGGTCCGTACGCCGATCGTTGATCTTGATGACGTCGAAGCCCTTGTTGAAGTCGCTCGCGTAGATGTAGCCGTTGTAGTAGTACGCGGACCAGAACCCGCCGCCGCCCTCGGAGGCCGGGCCGCGCTCGAAGTACCCGATCTCCTTCGGGTGCCTGGAGTCGGTGAAGTCCCAGATCGAGGCGCCGCCCTGGTACCAGGCCTGCACCATGATGTCCTTGCCCTTGACCGGGATCAGCGAGCCGTTGTGCGCGACGCAGTTCTCGGAGTCGGCCTGGTAACGGGGGATCTTGAAGTAGCTCTTGAAGACGAGCTGACCGCGGGTGATGTCGTAGATGGCGTCCGCGCCGTGGGTGGGGCCGACGGCCTCGTTGCAGGTCGCGGCGCCGCCGCCGCCCAGCTCGTCGGTGAAGACCACCTTGGTGCCGGAGTTGTTGAACGTCGCCGAGTGCCAGAACGCGAAGTTGGGGTCGGTGACGCGGGCCGTCACCCTCGGCGCCTCCGGGTTGCGGATGTCGAACAGCACGCCGTCGCCCATGCAGGCGCCCGCGGCGATGCCCTTCTCCGCGTACACGGTGATGTCGTGGCAACCGCTGGTGGGAACCAGCAGACCGGGCTGGGTCTCGTTGCCGCCGTCGGGGAACACGACGGGGGTGGCCACGACCGCGGCGGCGGTCGGGTCGTGCAGCGGCACCTTGACGATCGAGATCTTGTCATGGGGCGGCTGGCAGTCGGGGAAGGTCGGCTGCGGCGAGTACGAGGAGACGTACAGGTAGACGTTTCCGCGCTTCTTGTCCGGCAGCAGCGTGTGGGTGTGCGAACCGCACGCCGTCTCGACCGACTTGATGTACTTCGGGTTGGCCTTGTCGCTGACGTCGAAGATCCGGATGCCCTCCCAGGACGTCTTCTCCGAGGCAGGCTGCGCGACGCTGCTGCAGGAGTCGTTGTTGCGGGAGGAGTCCACGGAGGCGAACACCAGGTCGCCGTAGACGGAGATGTCCATCTGCGAGCCCGGGCAGACGACCGAGCTCACGACGGAGGTCTTCTTCGGGTTCTTGATGTCGTAGATGGAGAAGCCGCCGTAGTTGCCCACGTAGGCGTAGTCACCCTGGAACGCGATGTCGGTGTTGATGGTGGCCGCGATGGCGGCCGGCTTGGGGACGTTCGTCACGTGCTCGACGTTCGGGCTCATGACGATCTGGTCGGTGCCCGGGATGTCCGCTGCCTGAGCGGGCGTCGCCGACAGCATCAACGCCGTCACCGACCCCACCAGGATGAGGAACCGGCTCGCCTGGCCGCCTCTGCGGGGGATGGACAACACTCAGGAACCCTCCTTGGTGCTTACTGCCATAGGAGAACACAGTCGGGCAGATTTTCTCCCAGACCAGAACTGTTAGCTATAGGTCACAATGTCAGCAAAACGTTCCGACATGCCGTCTTTACTCGTACGTCAACGACGAGCTAGGGTGCACGCGCCCAGTGGACATCCCCTAGGAGGTCGGGTGCGCGCCGCGCTCCACGTCGTCATCGCCACGGCCGCCCTCGCCGCGCTGGCGGCCTGCTCGGGGTCGCCGGCGACCCCGTCGGCCCAGTCCACGGCCCCGGTCATCGCCCCGGGAAGGCCCGGCGAGACGGCCAGGACCCTCGGCCCGGACGAGGCCGTCACCGCCGTTCCGAGCCTGTCCGCGAACGCCGCCGACATCCGGTTCATGCAGGACATGGTCGTGCACCACCGCCAGGCGCTGGACATGAGCACGGCGGCGCCCGCACGCGCCGCCTCCGACCAGGTGAAACGGCTGGCCGCGCGGATCTCCGCCACCCAGGGGCCCGAGATCAACGCGATGATCCGGTGGCTGCGGCAGGAGGGCCAGCGCGTCCCCGACCATCACGCCGACCATCACGACATGCCCGGCATGGCGACGCCCGAGCAGCTCACGGAGCTGAGGGCGGCGACCGGCGCGGAGTTCGACCGGCTCTACCTGAAGCTCATGACCGCACACCACATGGGGGCGCTCACCATGGCCGCCGAGGAGATGGAGAAGGGCACCCACGCCATCGCGCAGGAGCTGGCGCAGGACATCTCGGTCACCCAGGCGGCGGAGATCAACCGCATGCGCCGCATCGACGTCACCGGCTGACCACACTGCGTCACCACGTCCGATTATCGGACCTGCCGAATTCGATCACCTGATGCCGGCTTTACACGCCGTCTGATCGCCCCCGGGACGGGGAACGCGCGGGCGGTCGTTACAGTGATCTCGTGGACCTCGCGGCGTTGCCCCACCCCATCGTGCAGGCGCCCCTGGCGGGCGGGCCGTCCACGCCCGCGCTCGCCGCGGCGGTCTCGGCCGCCGGCGGGCTCGGGTTCCTGGCCGCCGGCTACCGCTCCCCCGACGACGTGCGGGCCGACATCGCCGCGGTGCGGGCGCTGACGGCGGCGCCGTTCGGGGTCAACCTCTTCGTCCCCTCGCCGGAACAGGCCGACCCGGCCGCCGTGGACGCCTACGCCGCCCGGCTGGCGGGCGAGGCGGAGCGGCTGGGCGTGCGGCTCGGCGTCCCGGCGGACGACGACGACGCCTGGCGGGCCAAGCTCGCCGTCGTCGCCGAGGAGCGTGTGCCGGTGGTGTCGTTCACCTTCGGGCTGCCCTCGGCCGCGACGATCGCGCGGGCACGCGCGGCCGGGGCCTACGTCCTGGTGACGGTCACCACCCCCGAGGAGGCGTCCGCCGCTCACGAGGCCGGAGCCGACGCGCTGGTGGCTCAGGGCATCGAGGCCGGCGGGCACCGGGGCGGCTTCACCGACGACGCGGGAGACTTCGGGCTGCTGGCGCTCGTGCGGCTGGTGCTGCGCCGCACGCCGCTGCCCGTGGTAGCCGCCGGCGGGATCTCCGACGGCGCCGGCGTGGCCGCGGTGCTCGCGGCCGGGGCGGTGGCCGCGCAGGTCGGCACCGCGTTCCTTCGCACCCCCGAGGCCGGCACGAACGCCCCGCACCGGGCGGCGCTGGCCGCCGGCGACCGGACGGCGGTGACGCGGGCCTTCACCGGCCGGCGGGCGCGCGGGCTGGTCAACCGCTTCCTGGAGGAGCACACCGCCGAGGCGCCGGCGGCCTACCCGCAGGTCCACCAGCTGACGGCCCCGCTGCGGGCGGCGGCCCGCCGGGCGGGCGACGCCGGCTCGATCAACCTGTGGGCCGGGCAGGCGTACCCGCTGGCTGACGAGACGCCCGCCGGAGAGCTGGTCGCGCGGCTCGGCGCGGACGCGCGCCAGGCTCTCGCCGAGACCGCCCGCCGGCTGTCCGGCGGTCACCGGTAGGCGTCGAGTCCCAGCTTCACCGCGACCGCGATGCCGCAGAGCGCCGCCACGACCCGCAGGGTCTGTCCGGGCATGCGGCGGACGATGCCGGGGCCGAGCCAGCCGCCGGCGAGGAAGCCGGTCGCGAGTGGGACGACCACGGCCCACTGCACCGGCCCGAACACCGCGAAGCCGGCCGCGGCGACCAGGTTGGCCAGCGCGGTGAGCACGTTCTTGAAGGCGTTCAACCGGGCCGGCGGCTCGCCGATTGCCGAGGAGAGCAGAGCGAACATCATGAGGCCGCCCGCGGCGCCGAAGTAGCCGACGTAGACGGCGACCGCGGCCACCCCGGCGCGCAGCGCCCGGTCGCCCGCGCTCCTCGGCTGCGCCGGGACCTCGCCGGGCGCGCGTGGGCGCCGGAACAGAGCCAACGAGGCGAGCCCGATGAGCCACGGCACCGCCAGCTCGAAGACCCGCGACGGCGTCAGCAGCAGCAGCGCCGCCCCGGCGGCCCCGCCCAGCACGCTGCCCCCGGCCAGGCGCAGCACCTGGACGCCGTGGCCGGACAGCTCCGGGCGCGAGCCGGCGGCCGCGCCGAGGCCGGAGAACACCAGCGAGACGGTGTTGGTCACGTTCGCGGCGAGCGGCGGCAGCCCGAACGCGAGCAGGGCCGGATAGGAGACGACCGAGGCCAGGCTGACGACCGAGCTGACGACGCCCGCCACGAGCCCGACCCCGATCAGCCCGAGCACCTCGACGACGGTCACGGCGTCGGCGCGGCCGCGCGGGCGGACGCCGTGCGCGCCGGGGAGGGCCCGGTGCCGGAGATCGCCGGGTTTCCGGACGTCAAAGGTGCAGCAGGCTGCCGTGGTGGTCGATGTGGTCGGCGGTGTCGTCGTCGAACCACATGCCGCCGGTCGCAAGGTAGCGGAACCGGTGGACGCCCTGGGGCAGGATGACGGACACGGTGCGGGTGCCGTTGCGGCGGCGGCGCAGCTCGTGGCGGCCGGGGTTCCAGCCGTTGAAGTCGCCGACGACGCTCACGACGCCGTAGGGGTGGTCCAGCGGCAGGGCGAAGGTGACGCGGGTCTTCCTGCCGAACAGGGTGTTGCGCTTGAGCATCGAGAGTTCTCCCGGGGGAAGGGTGGCGGTCCAAGCCTTCCGCAGATCCACCCCTTCCGGGCATATGGACACGCCCGGCGTTACATACTTTTCATCAGCGTTAACCGGCCTGTAGGTATATGCCGCACTGCCGGGGGCTCAGGACGCGGCGTGGCGCTCCAGGAACGTGTAGACGTCGGCCTCGTCCACGCCGGGGAAGGACCCGGGGGGCAGGGCGGCGAGCACGTGGGAGTTGGCGCGGGCCGAGGGCCAGGCGTACCCCTCCCACCGCTGCGTCAGCTCCGTGGGCGGACGGCGGCAGCAGTCGCCGGAGGGGCAGTTCGACTTGGTCCTGGTGGTGGTCTCGCGGCCGCGGAACCAGCGCGACTCCCGGTACGGCACCCCCAGCGTGATCGCGAAGTCGCGCTCGCCGGAGGGGTCGACGTGGGCGACGCAGAAGTAGGTGCCGGTGGGTGAGTCGGAGTACTGGTGGTACACCGAGAAGCGGTCGGGCGAGCGGAACACCTGCCGTCCCGACCAGTGCAGGCACATGCGCTGCCCCTCGATGGCACCCTGCTCGTCGGCGGGGAACACGATGCCGTCGTTCTCGTAGGCCTTGTAGATGATGCCCTCGGCGTCGTTGCGCACGAAGTGGCAGCTCAGGTCGAGGTGGTGGGTGGCCAGATTGGTGAAGCGGTGCGCGGCCATCTCGTAGGAGACGGCGAAGACGTCCCGCAGGTCCTCCACCGACAGAGCGCGGTCCTGCTTGGCCTCCTTGAGGTAGGGGACGGCCGTCGCCTCGGGGATGAGCACCGCGGCGGCGAAGTAGTTGGCCTCGGTGCGCTGGCGCAGGAAGTCGGCGAAGTCGCGGGGCTTGTGGTGGCCGAGCGCCAGGTGCCCGAGGGTCTGCAGCAGGATGGTGCGCGGCGTGTGCATGCCGAGCTGCTCGTGTTTGACGTAGATGCGGCGGTTGCGCAGGTCGGTGATCGACCGCACCGACCGCGGCAGGTCCTGCGCGGTCTGCACGGCGAAGCCGAAGTGGGTGACCAGCGCCTGCACGGTGCCCTGCGACAGCGCGCCGGTGCGGTAGCCGACCGCGGACAGGGCCTCGGCCGCGGCGGCCTCGATCTCGGCGAAGTAGTTGCCCTGCTCGCGCTGCTTGCGGCGCAGCTCGGCGTTGGCCGCCCTGGCCTCCTCGGGTGTCGCCGTGCCCTTGGCCTGGCGGGAGCGCAGCTCCTCGTACAGCCCGAGGATGTGCTCCAGCACGTCGTTCGGGACGCGGGCGGAGACCTTCAGCCGGGGCAGGCCGAGGCCGGCGTAGAGCGGGTCGCGCTGGGCCTCCTCCAGGGCGATCTCCAGCTGGGCCCGGCGGTTGGGGGCCTGCCTGCGCAGCAGCTCCTCGACGGGAACGGCCAGCGCGACGGCGAGCGACTTCAGCAGCGACAGCTTGGGCTCGCGCTTGCCGTTCTCCAGCAGCGACAGCTGGCTGGGCGCCCTCCCCACCCGCTCGCCGAGCTCCGACAACGTGAGCCCGCGCTGCTTGCGCAGGTGCTTCAGGCGCTGGCCGAACGCCAGGAGGTCGAGCTCCTGCGTCAAAGACAGCGGTTCTTCTCCCACCAAGGAGGCCATGAGGCGATCCTAAGCGCAAATTCGACACATCTTCCAGTAGCGCGGCCGCCGGAACGCCGCGCGCCGCGTCCGCCGGACGGGGCGAGGGTTTCCGGCCGGTGCGGCGTGAGCTGGATCACACGAATTGGTCTAGGCCATATAGAAAAGTTTGCATTTCTTCTAGGTGTAATACTGGCGAGTATTCACTTAAGGCGAAAACTATCCCGATTTTTCATGATCCAGGCCTTTGCATATCGCCTGAGGCGGCACAGACTCGAAGCAAGCGCCCAGAGGACGCCAAAGGAGTCAACAAAATGAAAGATCGCCTCAAGGGAGCTGCAGACGAGCTGCGGCAGGAGTGGGAGATCGACCCGCGCTGGTCGAACGTCGAGCGGACCTTCACGGCCGAAGACGTCGTTCGGCTGCGCGGCTCCGTACAGGAGGAGCACACTCTCGCCCGCCTCGGCGCGGAGCGGCTGTGGTCCCTGCTGCACAGCGAGGAGTACGTGCACGCGCTCGGAGCCCTGACCGGCAACCAGGCCGTGCAGCAGGTGAAGGCGGGGCTGAAGGCGATCTACCTGTCGGGCTGGCAGGTCGCCGCGGACGCCAACCTCGGCGGCCAGACCTACCCCGACCAGAGCCTCTACCCGGCCAACTCGGTGCCGGCGGTGGTGCGGCGGATCAACAACGCGCTGCTGCGGGCCGACCAGATCACCTGGTCCGAGGGCGACGGCGGGGCGCCGCACTGGCTGGCGCCGATCGTCGCCGACGCCGAAGCCGGGTTCGGGGGCGTCCTGAACGCCTTCGAGCTGATGAAGGGCATGATCGCGGCCGGTGCCGCCGGCGTGCACTGGGAGGACCAGCTCGCGTCGGAGAAGAAGTGCGGCCACCTCGGCGGCAAGGTGCTGATTCCGACGGGCCAGCACGTCAAGACCCTCAACGCCGCCCGCCTGGCGGCCGACGTGTGCGACGTGCCCTCAGTGATCATCGCGCGGACCGACGCCCAGGCCGCGACGCTGCTGACCAGCGACGTCGACCCGCGCGACCAGCGGTTCACCACCGGTGAGCGCACGGCCGAGGGCTTCTACCGGGTGCGCAACGGCATCGAGGCCTGCATCGCCCGCGGCATCGCCTACGCGCCGTACTCCGACCTGCTGTGGATGGAGACCTCCACGCCCGACCTGGACGTGGCCCGACGCTTCGCCGAGGCGGTCAAGGCCGAGTACCCCGACCAGCTGCTCGCCTACAACTGCTCGCCGTCGTTCAACTGGAAGCAGCACCTGGACGACGCCACGATCGCCAAGTTCCAGCGCGAGCTCGGGCACATGGGCTACCGCTTCCAGTTCATCACCCTGGCGGGCTTCCACTCGCTGAACTACTCGATGTTCGACCTCGCGCGCGGCTACGCCGAGGACGGCATGACGGCGTACGTCGGGCTCCAGGAGGCCGAGTTCGCCGCCGAGTCCCGCGGCTACACCGCGACCCGCCACCAGCGGGAGGTCGGCACCGGGTACTTCGACCTGGTCAGCACGGCCGTGGCGCCGGACTCCTCGACGGTGGCGCTCAAGGGCTCCACCGAGGCCGAGCAGTTCGCCGAGACGCGCTGACACCACGTCCCCGGCGCGGCGCCGGGCACCCCACGAGCCCGCGGGCGCGTCCGGCAACATCCGCTTTGGGCAGCGGCCCCCTCCGGACGCGCCCGCGTTCCACGTCCCCGGCCGGGGGCGTGGAGGGACGCGGCGGGCCCCGGGATCGGCGACGATCGCGGGGCCCGTCCCGTCAGCGGGCTCGTCACCGGCCGGAGCGGTTCACGGACGCCCGGGCGCTCAGGTGATGGGCGTCTCGACGGCCGTGGGGGTGGGGGGCGGCACCGTCGGGGAGGGGGTCTCCTCCCCGTCGCCCCACTCGGGGATCTGGGTGATGCTCACGGTCGGCTTGGGCTTGGTGCGGGTGGGCCGCGGCTCCCCGGTGGGGCACGGCTTCTCCTTGCCCTTCTTGTTGGTGCACGTCTCGGGGCCCTCGGGCGTGGACGGCTGCGTGGGGCGCCTGGTGGGCGACGGGATCGGCGTCTGCCAGGGGCTGCGGCTGGGCGTGCCCTCCGAGGGCTCGCCCGGGCGCGTGGAGCCGGCCGTCGGCGTGGAGGTGTGGGTCAGTCCGGGGGGATGGACGACGCCGCCCGAGCGCCGCGGGCCGGACGCGGCGACGACCGCCCCGCCGGTGCCGGCGTCCGCCCCGGGCGCGGGCGTCTTCTGGAACGGCATCACCACCGGCACGCGCTCCTGCGGGCCGCCGGAGATGGCGTCGATGGTGCCGGCGCCGTTGCCGCCCGCCGCCACGACCGTCACCGCGGCGATCGACACCGTGGCCAGGGCGGCGAAGCCCGCGTGCGAGGCGTGGCCGCGCCGCGCCGCCGACCGTCGGGCGGCCCGGGCCCCGGTGGTGCCCGTGGCGGGCGCGTCGACGACCGCCTCGCCTCCGGAGTCCACCAGCCGCAGGCGCCCCCCGGCCGAGGCCGGGTAGGGCACGGGCACCCAGATCTCCTCAAGGACCGCCGCGACCGCCTGCCGCGGGTCCCAGGAGCGGTCCACGCCGCCGGCGTTCAGCAGCCACGCCAGCAGCGTCGCGGCGTCCGGCCGCTCGTCGGGCTCCTTGGCCAGAGCGGCCGAGACCGGGCCCCACAGCAGTTTGGGCACCGAGGCCAGGCGCGGTTGCTCGACCAGGATGCGCCGGGTCAGCACCTCGGCGTCACCGGTGCCGAACGGGTGGTGGCCGGTCGCCGCGTAGGCGACCAGGCAGCCCCACGCGAACACGTCGGAGGCGGGGATCGCCGGGCCGCCGGTCAGCCGCTCGGGGGCCACCCATCCGGGGCTGCCCATGACCTGGCCGGCCTGCGTGTGGGCGACGGCGGCGTCGACGTCCCTGGCGATGCCGAAGTCGATGACCCTCGGGCCGTCGGGCGACAGCAGCACGTTGCCGGGCTTGAGGTCGCGGTGCACGAGCCCCGCCTCGTGGATCGCCACCAGCGCCGCCGCCGAGCCCAGCGCCACCCCGTACGCCAGGTCGGAGGTGAGCGGGCCGCGCGCCTTGATCACCTGCGAGAGGGACGGCCCGGTGATGTGCTCGGTGACGAGATACGGGCGGTCGCGGTCGGTGCCGTCCTCCAGGACCGGGGCGGTGCAGAACGGGACCACGCGCCGGGAGAAGTCGACCTCCTCGGCGAACCGCGCCCTCAGCGTCGGGTCGGCGAGATGGACCGGGTGCGGCGTCTTGAGCGCGACGAGGCCGCCCCCGGGGCGCTCGGCGAGGTAGACGACCCCCATGCCGCCCGCGCCGAGGCGGCCGAGCAGGAGGTAGCGCCCGATGATGACCGGGTCGCCGACCGTCAGCGGCCGAACCCCTGGAGGCGTCCCGCCGGGGGCGCCCGATCCGCCACGTGCCATCCGGGATGACCTCTCTTCGAGTGGTGCAGCACAGGCCACTGTGGCGCTCCAGAAGGGCATTCGGCGCGTACTAGTTCGAAGTGGCATGGCAGGTAAGGCGACTGATACCAGGAGGTAAGTAACTGCAGTGTCACGTGTGACGTGACGTGGCGGAAGTGACCACGACTCGGACGCCCCTGCCTCGGCGATCCCGCCGTTGACGGACGCGCGACGGGCCGATGACGAATTACGGTCAGGCCCTGCCGGGGCCCCGCGTCGATGACCGGCCCGGTCCGCGAAGCCCTCCGAGTAACGCGCCGTACGGCGGCGCCGGCTTCACCGACCCCCTTCTCACCGACGCGGCGCCGGAGATGGGCACTTCGTGAGCGAGGGAGAGATCCGCGGGCTGGGCGGGGGCGCCCTGGAAGGCGTGCCGGAGGCGTCGTTTCCGGAACGGGGGACGGTTGAACCGCGGGCGGTGGCGCGGAGGAAGGCCCCGCCTGTGCGCCGGCGGGGGCGGGGTTATGGTCAGGCCGCGTCGCTGGCGGCGGGGGCGGGGGCTGCGGCCGGTCGGGTTCCGGTCGTCGCCTCCTCGACGGCGTCGACGAAGCGCTGGATGTGGCGGAAGACGAGCCGGGCCTCGGGGACGACGTCGGCCAGCATGGCGAACACGTGCGGCATGCGGGGCCACTCCTCGTAGGTGACCGCGACGCCGGCCTCGCGGGCGCGCAGGGCGACCCGGCGGCCCTCGTCGCGCAGCACCTCCGTCGAGCCGGTGACGATCATGAGCGGGGGCAGGCCCTCGTAGTCGCCGTAGACGGGCGAGACCAGCGGGTCGCGGCAGTCCAGGCCGGCGGTCCAGCGGCGCGCGAGCCATTCGACCCGGCCGGCGGACAGCATCGGGTCGACCCAGGTGTTGGCCCTGCGCGGCGTGTCGGACAGGTCGGTCCAGGGCGACAGGCAGACGGCGGCGGCGGGCTGCGGCAACCCCCGGTCGCGCAGCGCGAGCAGGGTGGCGAGGGTCAGGTGGCCGCCCGCGGAGTCGCCGGCGAGCACGATGTCCGAGGCGGCGTACCCCTGGTCGAGCAGGCCCTGGTAGGCCTCCAGGGCGTCGTCCAGCGACGCGGCCAGCGGGTGGGTCGGCCCCTGGCGGTAGTCCAGCGCCAGCACCGGGCGCCGGGTGGCCGCCGACAGGCGCCAGGTGATCGGCCGGTGGGTCGCCGGGGAGCAGAAGAAGTAGCCGCCGCCGTGGAAGTAGAGCACCACCTTGCCCTCGTCGACGTCCTGCCCGGCACGCACCCACTCCGCGCCGCACGCCCCCGAGCCTTCCTTGACGATGGACACGGCGTCGGGCACGGGGATGGGAAGCGGCAGCCGCTCCCCCATGGAGACCAGGCGCGCGAACAGCGTGACCGCGACGCCGTGCCGCAGCAGCAGCGCCGACATCGGCTTGGTCGTGCCGCGCAGGAGCGCGTTCAGCGCGGTGGCCTGCCAGCTCATGGGATAGGACGTGGTGACGTCCACGTCGATCTCCTGCTGCATGCGCCGGACCTCCATACCCAGGTCAAGCCGAACCGTGTTCTATCTACCGACGGGTATACCCCGGTTTACACGCGTGTTACATGCTTTGTCGAGGGTAGGGGGAGATATTTGACCTGGTGGGGGGCTTCCAGGGCCCTCCGCAGGGGTTACCCGGAGAAAACAAGAGGCCCGCCGCGAGGGCGGCCGATAGGATGCGGACTCCGCCGTCCTGGAGGTGTCCGACCTTCTCGCTCTATCTGACGATCTTCAGGTACGGCTTCCGCCGCCACGCCGCCTACCGGGCCGCGGCCGTCGCCGGAGCGTTCACCAACACCGTCTTCGGCATCCTGCGCGCCTACGTGCTCATCGCCCTGTGGCAGGCGCGCCCTGGGCTCGCGGGCTACGACGTCGCCGACGCGGTCACCTTCTGCTTCCTCACCCAGGCGTTCATCGGCCCCATGCAGGTGTTCGGCGGCACCCTGGACCTCGCCCAGCGGGTGCGATCCGGCGACATCGCGCTCGACCTGGTGCGCCCGGGGTCGCTGCTGCTCTGGAGCCTCGCCGACGACCTCGGCCGAGCCGCCTACCTGTTCCTCCTCAGGAGCATCCCGCCGACGCTCGTCGGCGCCGTGCTGTTCGGCATCCGCTTCCCGGCGGAGGCGCTCACCTGGGCGGCCTTCGCGCTGTCGGTGGTCATCGGCGTCGTCGTGAGCTTCGGGCTGCGCTACCTGGTCGCGCTGTCGTCCTGCTGGCTCTTCGACGACCTGGGCGTCCAGTCGCTGTCGCTGGTCATGACGACCTTCTTCAGCGGCATGATCCTGCCCCTGGTGATCTTCCCGGGGTGGCTCGGCACGCTGGCGCGCGCGCTCCCGTGGGCGGCCATGGTGCAGGTGCCGGCCGACGTCTTCCTCGGGAAGGCCGACCTCGCCGGCGCGCTGGCCTTCCAGGCGCTGTGGGCGGCGGCGCTGCTCGCGGCGGGCGCCCTCGCCACCCGGGCCGCCCGTCGCAAGGTGGTGATCCAGGGTGGGTGAGCCGTAGATGACCGACCTCGTGCGCACGTACGTCCTGCTGGCCTACACGTGGGTGCGGGCCGCCGCGCAGTACCCCGTGTCACTGGCGATCACGACCGTCGCCGCCTTCCTGGTCACCGCGCTGGACGTGGCGGCCATCGCGGTGATCTTCACGCACACCCGCTCGCTGGCCGGCTTCACCCTGCTGGAGGTCATGTTCCTCTACGGGACGGCCGGCCTGTCGTTCGCCATCGCCGACCTGCTGTTCGGCAACGTCGACCGGCTGAGCCAGCACGTGCGGGCGGGAACCTTCGACGCGATGCTGATCCGGCCCGCGAGCCCTTTCGTCCAGATGGCGGTGGAGCGGTTCGCCTTCCACCGCGTCGGCCGGATCGCCCAGGCGGGCGTCGTGCTCGCGATCGCCCTGCCGGGGCTGGAAGTGCCCTGGCGGCGCGCGTGGATGATCCCGGTGATGGTGGTGTGCGGCATCGTCATCTTCACCGCGCTGTGGACGCTCGGCGGGGCGCTGCAGTTCCTGCTCACCGACGCGCCGGAGGTGGCCAACGCGTTCACCTACGGCGGCGGGCAGCTCACGCAGTACCCGCTGAGCGTGTACGGCGACGACCTGGTGCGGGGCGTCACGTTCATCGTCCCGCTGGCGTTCGTCAACTGGCAGCCGGCGCTGTACGTCCTGGGCCGCCCCGACCCGCTCGGCCTGCCGCACCTGCTGCGTTTCCTGAGCCCGGCGGCCGCCCTCGCCCTGGCCTGCGTCGCGGCGCTCGCGTGGCGGGCCGGGCTGCGCCGTTACCGATCCACCGGGAGCTGACATGATCGAGCTCGACGGCGTCGGCCGTTCGTTCACGGTGCGGCAGGGGCCGCGCTGGCGGCGCCGCGGGGGCCCGCGTGTCGTGCACGCCGTCCGCGACCTGTCGTTCCACGTGGCGGCCGGGGAGTTCGTGGGATACCTGGGGCCCAACGGCGCGGGCAAGTCCACGACGATCAAGATGCTGACCGGCATCCTCGCCCCGACCAGCGGCCGCATCCAGGTGGCCGGGCTCGACCCGTCACGGCGGCGCGCGGTGCTGGCCCGGCGCATCGGCGTGGTGTTCGGGCAGCGGACGACGCTGTGGTGGGACCTGCCGCTGCGCGACAGCTTTCACCTGGTCCGCCACCTTTACAAAGTAGATCGGACTGTGCACGCGGCCCGGCTGGCCGAGCTGTGCGAGGTGCTGGAGCTGGGCGGCTTCCTGGACACGCCGGTCCGGCAGCTCAGCCTGGGCCAGCGCGTGCGCGGCGACATCGCGGCGGCGCTGCTGCACGACCCGGCCGTGCTGGTGCTGGACGAGCCGACGATCGGGCTGGACGTGGTGAGCAAGGCGGCGGTGCGGGAGTTCCTGCGGACGCTGAACGCCGAGCGCGGCACCACGGTGCTGCTGACCACCCACGACCTCGGCGACATCGAGCGGCTCTGCCGCCGGGTCATGCTGATCGACCACGGCCGGCTGGCCTTCGACGGGACCGTCGACGAGCTGCGGGCGACGGCGCCCGGCGAGACGTCCATCGAGGACGTCGTGACCCGCCTCTACACGCGCCCGTCGCCGTCGTGACGGCGCCGGGCGCCGCCCCGGTCAGTAGTAACCGGCGGGCTCGGGGTTCTCCTCGTACTCCTGCTCGCGGCGGCGGCCGCGCGAGGCCCACCGGGACGGCATGAGCACCGGGACGAACAACGCCAGGCCGGCCAGCGCGAAGACGCCCGTGCCGAGCAGGTCCTGCATGCCCCTGCCGGCCTGGACGATCATCGGGTCCAGCGAGGCCCCGGTGGGGGCCAGGCTGAGCGCGCGGCTGACGTCCAGCGCGTAGACCACCGTCCACGCCAGCAGCACCATGGAGGGCACGAACGTGGCCAGCGGCGAGACCCTGCCCGCCAGGACGAGACCCAGCACGAGCCCGGCCACCAGCATGCCGCCGATGCCGACCAGCGCCCGGGTGTCCCGCACGGGGTCGACCGCGTTCGCGGCCCCGCTCGCGACGCTGACCAGACCCCGCGCGGCGTCCTGCGAGGCCCACCCGGCGCCGGCCAGGAGCACCGCCGTCACCACGACGCCGAGCAGCAGCCCGAGAAAGTGCCGCATGGTCACCACCTCGCTCATCGCGCATGTGAAGTGCGGCAAACAGTAGCGACAAAACCCCTATGGCGGCAGATGCCGCCCGGGCACCGTGCTGACGCGGCCGAGACACGGCGGCCCGGCCGTGACACGATGTGGGGCGTCATGAATGCCCGGCTCCCCCTGCGCCTCGTGCGGGCGTCCGCCTTCGCGGTCGTCTGCGTGACGCTGGCCGTGCTCGGGCACCGGGTGGCCGGCGGGGCCGGGCCGCCCGAGTGGGCGACGACGGCCGGCGTCGCCGGGGTGGCGCTCGCGGCGGCCTGCATGGCGGGGCGCGAGCGGTCGCCGCAGACGATCATCGGCTCGCTCGCCGGCGCGCAGGTGGCCCTGCACCAGCTCTTCGACCTGTCCTCGGGGGGCGGCGGCTCGGTCCTGAGCCTGCACCCCGCGCACGCGGAGGGCCTGGGCGCGGGCATCGGCATGATCGTGGCCCACCTCACCGCCACGCTGCTCACCGGCTGGTGGCTGGCCCGGGGCGAGTCGGCCCTGTGGTCGGTGCTGCGCCGGGCGGGCGCACGCGCGGCCGTCCTGCTGCGCCGCCTGCTCGGCGTGCCGGGCGGCGGCGCGGACGGCCCGCGCCGGCCCGGCGCCCTCGTGTTCCGGTGTGACACCCCGCTTCCGGCACGGCGGGAGCTGCGCCATGCCGTCCGCAGGCGCGGCCCTCCACTTCCCGCCGCCTTCTGAAGAACCCGGCCGCGAGCCCCCGCCGACGGGGGCGCTCCTCGCGGCGCCCGGCCCCGCGCGCGTCCCGCCCGGGCCCGGCTCGGACGTTCCCTTTTCGCGGATGAAGTGGAGATCCCCATGTCGTTCAGCTCTGCCGGCCGCCGCGCGGCCGTCGTCCTCGCGGGCGCCCTCGCGCTCACCGCCGGCCTCGCCCTGCCCGCGCTCGCCCACGTCAGCATCAACCCCGGCACCGCCGAGAAGGGCGGCTTCACCAAGGTCGCCTTCCGCGTGCCCAACGAGCGGGACGACGCGTCCACGACCCGGCTCGTCGTCGACTTCCCCAAGGACCACCCGCTGCCGTTCGTGTCGGTGCGGCCCGTCTCGGGGTGGAAGGTCGAGGTGACCGAGAGCAAACTGCCCAAGCCGGTCACGACCGAGTACGGCGAGATCACCGAGGCGGTCACCCGGGTCACGTGGTCGGGCGGGAAGATCGACGCCGGCCAGTTCCAGGAGTTCGAGGTGTCGATGGGCATGATGCCCGACGACACCGACCAGCTCATGTTCCCCGCGGAGCAGACCTACTCCAGCGGGGAGGTCGTGAAGTGGGCCGACCCGCCGAAGGCCGACGGGTCGGAGGCCGAGCACCCGGTGCCGACGCTCAAGCTCGTGGCCCCGGCCGCCGGCGGGGACGCCCACGGCGCCGCTCCCTCCGCCACGCCCACGCTGGCCGTCCAGGCGCAGCCGGCCGGGCACGCCGAGGCCGCCTCCGCCTCCGACGGCACGGCCCGGGTACTCGCGGGCGTCGGCATCGCCGTGGGCCTGGCGGGCGTCGCCGCCGCCGTCGCCGCCCTGCGCCGCGGGCGCGGCGCGCCGCAGGCCTGACCGGTCACCGCCCGGCCGGGGCCCGGGGTGCCGTCACGGCGCCCCGGCCCCGGGGGGCGACGGTCAGCTGGTGATGTCCCGGCTGGTGAAGCGGCCCCAGGCGATCGCGCCGGCGATCAGCGCGTAGGAGGCGAAGGCGAACAGGCCCTGGGTCATCACGTCGGTGGCGACCGGGTCGCGCATGGCGCCGTCGAACGTGCTCCACCAGGTGGTCAGCAGGTACGGCCTGATCGGCTCCAGCTGCGGGATGAGCGAGAAGACCTGGAAGAACACCACACCCACGACGCTTCCCGCGACCGCGCCGATGGGCACCTCGGTCATGGTGGAGACGGCGATGCCGATCGCCCCGAAGGCCGCCATGCCCGCGGCGCAGTAGGCGACGACCAGCAGGAGGCGCAGCAGCCCGTCGAACAGCGGGATCGTCGTGCCCGACAGCAGCGTGACCGGGCCGACCGGGAACAGCGCGAAGCCGGTGACCAGCGCGGCCAGCGCCACCACCGCGCAGGCGGCCAGCGCGAAGACGGCCATGTTGGCGAACTTCACCAGCAGCAGCCGGGTGCGACCGGCCGGAGCAGTGAGCAGGTACCTGAGCGTGCCGCCGCCCGCCTCCCCCGCGATCGACTCGCCGGCGACGACCGCCACCGCCAGCGGGAGCAGGAGCTGGATCAGCATCGACATGGCCACGAAGGTGAGCATCACGCCGTTGCCGGCCACCTGGGTGACGATCGACGGGGTGTCCTCGTCCATGCCGACCACGCGCAGCACGACGCCCATGATCACCGGCACGACGGCCAGCACGACCAGCATCGCGATGTTGCGCGGCCTGCGGAAGGTCAGCCCCAGCTCCGACCGGAGCAACCGCCCCGTCGCCCGCAGCGGCCGGGGCCGCATGGGCTCCGCGAACGGCCCGCCGGCCCCCGCCCAGGCGGCCGTTCCAGCCGCCCGCCCGGCGCCGGCCGGCCTCCCGTCCTGGTCGGCGACGCGCCCGGCGGCCCGCCCGTCCACGAGGCTCCCGGCCCCGCCGGAGACGGTTCCATCCGCCCGCCCGTCGGCCGCGCCGGAGACGGTTCCATCCGCGCGCCCGTCCACGAGGCCCCCGGCCGCGCCGGAGGCGGTCGCACCGGTACGGCCGGAGGGCTTCCCGGCGTCCGGCCGGGCCGAGCCCGCCGAGTCCCGGGTGGTTCTAGCCGTCGACATCGAAGCCCTCCCCTGTCAGGTCCACGAAGACCTCCTCCAGACTCGGCCGCAGCACGGCGAGCCCCCTGACCGCCACGCCCGCGCCGACCAGCTCGGCGCAGACGCGCTCGGGCGGGACGCCGCCGATCTCGGCGGACACCTCGCCGTCGGCGGCGCGTACCCCGGCCAGTTCGAGCCGGTCGAGCACCGCCGCCGCGCGGGCGGCGTGCGGGGTCTCCACGCGAAGGCGGGCGGCGTGCCCCGCCGTCAGCTCGGCGATCGGCCCCTGGGCGACCAGCCGCCCGGCGCGCATCACGCCGATGTGGGAGCACATCTGCGCCACCTCGGCCAGCAGGTGGGAGGACACGAACACCGTGGTGCCGTCGGCCGCGATCTCCTTGATGAGCGACCGCACCTCGCGGGTGCCCTGCGGGTCGAGGCCGTTGGTCGGCTCGTCGAGCACGAGCAGCTCGCGCGGGCCCAGCAGGGTGGCGGCGATGGCCAGCCGCTGGCGCATGCCCAGCGAGTACGCCCGGTACCGCTTGCCGGCCGCGGCGCCGAGCCCCACCCGGTCGAGCGCGGCGCCGACACGCGCGCCCACCGTGCGCGGGTCGGCGAGCGGGTCGGCGGCGTCGTACCGGCGCAGGTTCGCCTCACCCGACAGGTACGGGTAGAAGGCGGGCCCCTCGACCAGGGCTCCCACCTTCGGCAGCGCCTCGGAGAGCCCCGCGGGCATGGGCCGGCCGAGCACCTCGCACGCGCCGCTGGTCGGCTGGACCAGGCCGAGCAGCATGCGGATGGTCGTGGTCTTGCCCGACCCGTTCGGGCCCAGGAAGCCGAAGACCGAGCCGCGCGGCACCGTGAGGTGGAGGTCGTCGACGGCCACCTGGCCGCCGGCGAAGCGCTTGGTGAGCCCGCGCGACAGGATCGACGCCGGCTCCGTCGAGGCCCCGGCCGGGGCGCCCCGAGGGGACGCCGCCTCGGGCGCCCCCTCCCCCGTCATGGTCGTCATCCGCGGCCGGCCGCCTCTGCCAGCGCCTCGGGGGTGACGGCCCCGACCAACAGCCTGCCGTCGTCGGTGAACAGCGCCGACACCAGCTTGGTGCGCAGGACCTTGCCGCTGCCCCACGGGCCGGAGATCTGCTTGGCCGACTTCAGCACGGAGTTCACGAGCCGGCCGGGGTCGGCGGCCTCGCCGTGGCGCCCCCCACCGGCGGGCGACGCGGTCAGCTCGGCCAGGGAGAACGGCAGCTCCGCGACCGTCGTCCAGCCGCTGCCGAAGGTGCGCGGCGCGCCGGCGTGCTTGGCCGCGTGGTCACCCGCGCCCTCGCCCCACGGCGTTGCCCCGGCCTCGGAGGCCGCCGAGCCGAGCTCCTGCGTCTCCACCTTGGCCCCCGCCGGCGGGGTGAAGGCGAAGTTCTCCGGGGCGGGCGTCGAGAACGACACCTGGGTGAAGCCGACCTCGAACGCCGGCTCGGCCGTGCCCTTGGCGTAGACCTGGACGCGCAGCGGCATGTAGTTCTCGCCGTCCAGGGCCACCTTGACCCGCTCGACCAGGGACTTGGCGTCCTTGGGCGCGAGGACGAGCTGGTAGGCGGCGCGTCCGGCGACCGTCTGGCCGTTCTCGACGGTGACGGCGGTGTCCTCGCCGGCGGCCTTGAGCAGCTCGGCGGCCGCCGCGTCCGGGGTCAGCGCCGACGGCAGGGCCGACCGCGCGGTGCCGGGCGTCCCGGCCTCCGGCTTGGCCGGCAGCTTAATGCGGGTGGCGGTGTTCTTCTCGCTGTCCCACAGCCAGGCCTGGCCCTCGCCGTCGGAGATCAGGTCGGTCTCGCTCATCTGGCCGGGCAGCGCGATGCGCAGCCGGTCGTCGCCGCCGTACCAGACCTTGACGGTGTGCGAGCCCGACAGCAGGGACAGCGGCGAGCTGCTGGCCCCCGACGGGATCGGCAGCGCCGGCAGGCCCAGGGAGGCGGTCTCCACCACGGTGCCCGACATGGCGGGCGGGCTGTGCCGCTGCGCGGTCTTGGCGACCTCGGCCAGGAGCTGCTGCGCGGTGCGCTCGGGAAGGGAGGGCTCACCCTGGACGGCGGCGACCACCGGGCCCGCCCCCACCGCGGCGCCCACCACCGCGACGGCGGCGACCGGCACCCCCCACCTCATGGCGCGTGTCCTTCTCGACTGGGTCGGCATGTCACTCCTCAACGTTATGTCCTCGATCTCGACACCATCAGGCTGCCGCGAACCCCCTGTGCCGAAGCTGAGACCGCCTGAGACCGCTCTCAGGCGGGACGCCTCTCAGGCGGGTCTCAGCAGGAGGCAGCAAGATGGGGGGACATGCCGGTCGTGTGAGGAGTCCAGATGCGGGTGCTCGTCGTGGAGGACGAGAGGCGGATGGCCGCCGCGCTGCGCCGCGGGCTGCAGGCGGAGGGCTTCGCCGTCGACCTGGCCCACGACGGCGAGGAGGGGCTGCACCTCGCCAGGGAGGGCGACTACGACGCCGTCGTGCTGGACATCATGCTGCCCAGGCTGTCGGGCTACAACGTGTGCAAGCGGCTGCGGGCCGAGGAGAACTGGGTGCCGATCCTGATGCTGTCGGCCAAGGACGGCGAGTACGACCTCGCCGACGGCCTGGACCTCGGCGCCGACGACTACCTGACCAAGCCCTTCTCGTACGTGGTGCTGGTCGCCCGGCTGCGTGCGCTGCTGCGCCGCGGGGCGCGGCGCCGGCCGGCCGTGCTGCGTTCGGGCGACCTCACCCTGGACCCCGCGAGCCGCGCCGTCGCGCGCGGCGGCGCGGCCATCGAGCTCACCCCGCGCGAGTTCGGCCTCCTGGAGTTCCTGCTGCGCCGTCCCGGCGAGGTGGTGTCCAAGACCGAGATCCTCGAACACGTCTGGGACACCTTCGACACCGACCCCAACATCGTCGAGGTCTACGTCGGCTACCTGCGCCGCAAGATCGACGCCCCGTTCGGCCGCAACGCGCTGCAGACCGTGCGCGGCGCCGGGTACCGGCTGGCGGGCGATGGCGGCTGAGCCCGTGCACGGCCCGCGGACGCCGCTGGCGTGGTGGCGGCGCAAGAGCCTGCGGTTCCGGCTCACCGCCACCGCCTCGGCCGCCCTGGCGGTCGCGCTCGCCGCCGCGGCGTCGCTGCTGGTGAGCGTGCTCGGCAGGGCGCTCATCTCCTCCACCGACGACGTCGCCTACCAGCGGGCCAGGGAGGTGGCGGCCCTCGCCGACGCCGGCCGGCTGTACGACAACTCGGTGGCCGTCTCCGACGGGACGATCGTGCAGGTGCTGGACGCGAGCGGCCGCATCACGCACGTCACCCTGGGCGGGGACCGCCTGGTGCCGCTGCTGAACGCCCGCGAGCGCGCGAGCGCCCCGCCCGACGGCCGCGGCCGGATGGTGGACGGCGACCAGTACGGGATCCCCGGCCCGCTGCGCGTGGTCGTCGTCCGGGCCGACAACGGCCGTACGGTGATCGCCGCGCGGTCGTTCAAGGACGTCGCGGAGAGCCTGTCCACGACCGTCCACATGCTCGCCATCGGCACGCCGCTGCTGCTGGCGCTGCTCGGGGCCGCCGGCTGGATGATCATCGGTCGGACGCTGCGGCCGATCACGGCGCTGCGCCGGGGGGCCGCCGAGATCAGCGGCACCGCGCGGTCGCGGCGGCTGCCGGTGCCCGAGGCCCACGACGAGGTGCGCGAGCTGGCCACCACGCTCAACGACATGCTCACCCGCCTGGAGACGGCCGACGCCTCCCAGCGCGCGCTGGTCTCCGACGCCGCCCACGAGCTGCGCAGCCCGCTGGCGAGCATCCGCCTGCAGCTGGAGGTGGCGCTCGGGCACCCGGAGGGGCAGGAGTGGCGCGAGACCGCCGAGGGCGTCCTGGAGGACACGCTGCGCCTCGCCAGGCTCGCCGAGGGCCTGCTCACGCTCGCGCGGCTGGACGAGCGCCGCGTCCGGGCCCGCCGGGAGCCGGTCGACCTGGGCGAGCTGGCCGCCTCGATGGCCGACCGGTACGACGGCGCGGTGGTCAAGGCGGGCACGGTGGAGCCGGCGGTCGTGGCCGGGGACGCCATGGACCTGCAGCGGGTGCTGGTCAACCTTCTGGACAACGCCGTCCGGCACGCGGACTCGCGGGTCGTCGTCGAGGTGCGCGCGCGGGGGGACGCGGCGGAGGTCACGGTGTCCGACGACGGCCCCGGCATCCCGGCGGCCGACCGCGAGCGGGTGTTCAACCGCTTCACCCGCCTGGACAGCGCACGCAGCCGCGACGAGGGCGGCGCCGGCCTGGGCCTGGCCATCGTGCGGGAGACCGTGCTCGCGCACGGCGGCACCGTCCGCCTGGAGGACGCCGGCCCCGCCGCCGTCCCGCCGTGGGAGACGCCGCCCGGCGCCGCGGCCCCGGGCCCCGCCGGCGGCGCGCCTGAGGAGGGGCGGCGAGCCGCGGGCCCCGGCCTGCGGGCCGTGGTACGGCTCCCGCTCGCCCGCCCCTGACGCCGCGGGGCGACGGCACGGCCTCGCTCCCCCGCCCCTGACCACCGGGCGAGGACCCGGCTTGCACTCCCCGGCCCCGGCCGCCGGCGGGGCCGGGAGACCTCCGGGTTCGTGACCGGGGAGACGCCGTCCCGGCAGGTCACACGCGGGTGCCCCCTATGCCGCCGGACCGCGACCTGAGCATGCCTCATATAACGGGGGTAGAACTGGTAATGTCCCGGCCGTCCTGGTCCGGCACGCCAGGGCCCGCGCCTCGCAGCCGCCATTCCGCCATTCCGCCGTGCCCCCGTCGCCAGGGAGAACCACGTGCTACCCGAGAACGGCCGATCCACCGAGGAGCTCCTGGCCGAGATCAGCCGGCTCCGGCGGGACGACCTCGAGGTGCGCGGCGGCACCGTCACCGCCTACGTCTACGACACCGGCCGGCCGGAGGTGCACGAGGCGGCGGCCCGCGCCTACTTCGAGATGCTCGAGGTGAACACGCTGGACCCGACGGCGTTCCCCAGCGTCGTCGCGATGGAGAAGCAGGTCGTGGGCGCGGTGGCCGAGCTGCTCGGCGGGGGGCCGCACACGCCGGGGATCTTCACCAGCGGCGGCACCGAGTCGATCATGCTGGCCGTGAAGGCCGCCAGGGACGCCCGTCCCGTCGCCGGCACGCCGCGCATGGTGGTGCCGGTGACCGCCCACCCGGCCTTCCACAAGGCGGGCCACTACCTGGGCGTCGAGGTCACGCCCGTTCCGGTGGACCCGGCCACCTTCCAGGCCGACCCCGCCGCGGTCGCCGCGGCGATCACGCCGGACACCGTGCTCGTCGTCGCCTCGGCCCCCTCCTACCCGCAGGGCGTCGTCGACCCGGTGACCGAGATCGCGGCGCTGGCCGCCGGGCGCGGGGTGCTGTGCCACGTGGACGCCTGCGTCGGCGGCTGGCTGCTGCCGTGGCTGGCCGAGGCGGGCGCGGACGTGCCGCCGTTCGACCTGTCGGTGCCGGGCGTGACCTCGATCTCCTGCGACCTGCACAAGTTCGGGTACGCCCCCAAGGGCGCCTCGGTGGTGCTGTTCGCCGACCCGGCGCTGCGGCGGGCCGCCTACTTCGCCTCCGCCGCGTGGCCCGGGTACACGCTGATCAACGCCACCGTGCAGAGCTCGAAGTCGGCCGGGCCGCTCGGCGGCGCCTGGGCGACGCTGAACGCGCTCGGGCGCGACGGCTACATCGCGCTGGCCCGCGACACGTTGAAGGCCACCCGGCGGCTGGTCGAGGGCATCGGCGCGATCCCCGGGCTGCGGGTGCTGGGCGAGCCGGAGTCGTCGCTGGTCGCGTTCGCCGCCGAGGACGCCGAAGAGCTGGACGTGTTCGCGCTGTCGGACGAGGCGCGCGCGCTCGGCTGGTTCCTGCAGCCGCAGCTCTCCTACGCGGGCATCCCGCCGAACCTGCACATCACCGTCACCGGGGTCACCCTGGCGGGCGTGGAGGCCATGCTGGACGCGATCGAGCGGGCCGCGACGGCCGCCAGGGCGCGCGGGCCGGTCCAGATCCCGCAGGGCCTGACCGACCTGCTCGCCTCGGTCGACCTGGACACGCTGGACGACGCGACGTTCGCCGAGCTGGCCGCGTCGGTCGGCGTCGACCTCACCGGCTCGGGCCAGCCCAGGATGGCCATGGTCAACGCGGTGCTGGACGCCCTGCCCGCGGCCACCAGGGAGGCGATCCTGGTCAGGTTCCTGTCGGTCATCTACGGGTGAGGCGGCGCGGGCGAGAGCTCGCCGGGGAGGCCGTCGCGCAGGCGGGCGACCGCGGCCAGGGCGGCCCTGGCCGACGCGGGGTCGTGGACGCGGAACACCCGGGCGCCCTGCCAGGCCGAGACCGCCAGGGTGGCCAGGCTGCCGGGGTGGCGCCGGTCGACCGGGAGGCCGCCGAGGGTCTCGCCGACGAAGTCCTTGTTGGAGACGGCGACGAGGACGGGCCACCCGGTGTCCACCAGCTCGGTGAGCCTGCGGCTGACCTCCAGCGAGTGCCAGGTGTTCTTGCCGAAGTCGTGCGCCGGGTCGACCAGGATCGCGTCCTCGCGCACCCCCGCGCGCACGGCGCGGGCGGCCAGGCCCGTGGTGCGGGCGACGACGTCGGCCACCACGTCGGCGTAGCCGGCGCGGTGCGGCCGGGTGCGGGGCTCGGCGCCGCCGGCGTGCGCGCACACCAGCCCGATGCCGTGCGCGGCCGCGACCTCGGCCAGGGCGGGGTCGTAGCCGCCCCAGGTGTCGTTGAGCAGGTCGGCTCCGGCGCGGGCGACGACGTCGCCGACCTCGGCCCGCCAGGTGTCCACGCTGATCAGCAGCTCGGGGTGGGCCTCGCGCACGGCGGCCACCAGGCCCGCGACCCTGCGGATCTCCTCGCCGGCGTCAACGGCCTCGCCCGGGCCCGCCTTCACCCCGCCGATGTCGACGATGTCGGCCCCGGCGCGCGCGGCGCCGGCCACGGCGGCGAGCGCGGCGCGGAAGCCGTACGTCCTGCCCCGGTCGTAGAAGGAGTCGGGCGTGCGGTTGATCACGGCCATCACGGCGAGATCGCCCGGCCGGAACTCGCGGTCACGCAGGCGCAAGGTATGCATCGCGGCAAGCGTACGCCCGTCGCGCGGGGGCGCGGCCCGGCCGTGGAACGGTCCCGCCCGCGTGCGGCGTCCTCACCTCGACGACGCGCTTCGACCACCGTGGCCGCCTCGCCGGCCAGGGTCGCCCGGGAACGCTCCAAACCGGTCAGACGGCTGTGCCGCTTTCGGCCACGGCGAGAAAGTCCTGCGCCATGCCGGGCAGGCGCCTGCGCGCGTGGACGAGCGCGATGATGCGCCGCAGCGCCGGGTCGAGCGAGCGGACCACCAGCCCGGCCTTCACCGCCTGGTCGGACATGCCGCGATACCACAGCAGCGAGGCCGAGGACGCCCGGATGGCCGTCAGCCAGCCGCCGCGCTCGTCGGTCTCCCCCGCCACCGACGGCCGCACGCCGTAGGTGGCGAAGAGCTGGTCGAACTCCCTGCGCCGGGCGCTGCCCGGAGGAGGCAGGACGAGGCGCATGCCGTTCAGCCGCGTGATCGGGACCACGTCGGGCAGGTCGAGGCCGGGCGGCGAGACCAGGACGATCTCCTGCCGTTCCAGCGGGTGGCTGACGAGATCGGCCGGGACGGGCAGATCGGTCAGGCCCAGATCGGCTCGCTGCTCGCGGATGGCGTTCACGACGCCGTCCCGGCCGTCACATCTGACGATCTGCACCCGTACGCCCGGGTGCTCGGAGACGTAGACGGGCAGGAGACGGCCGGCCAGGCCGGGCTCCAGGCTCGGAGGGGACGCGATGCGCAGCTCGCCTGCGCCGGAGTGCGTCTGCGTGGCGAGGGCCTCGATCTCGTGGACCGCCTCGAGGGCCTCCTTGGCGAGCTTCACGACGCGGCGGCCCTGGGCGGTCACGACGACTCCCCGGCCCGAACGCGCGAAAAGCGTCATGCCGAGCTCGCGTTCCAGATCGCGGATCGCGCGGGAAAGCGCGGGCTGCGCGATGTAAAGCGACCTGGCCGCGTCGGTCATGGTGCGGTGCTCCGCAGTGGCGACCACATAACGGAGCTGCTGCAGATTCATGCACTCGAAGCTAGGGCAGAGGAGTGCGGCGATTCCGGAACATCGCAGAGATCACCTTGGATGATTTCAGAATGTAACCAGATACCGCGACTTCCGTGACTACTGGGAATTGAGTTGTGTTCTGCCCAAAATGGTCGAGAATGTGGATCTTGTGACTGGGGAGTTCTGCTCGGCCTTCTGAGGCCGGGAAGGGGGCGCGCATCATGGGGAGCGACGAACGGCGGCCTCCGCCCCCTCCACCGGGCGGCCGCCACCCTTACGCCCCGCGCCCCGCGGCGCCGCAGCCGCGCCCCCAGGGCTCCGCCCCGCCGCCGGGCGCCGCCCCACCGTACCCGCCGCGCGGCCCGGACCAGCCGCCGCCGGGATACCCCCCGCAGGCCGCACCCGGGGCGCACGGGGCACCCACGCCCGCCCCGCCTCAGCCGCCGTACCCGCCCCGGGGGCCGTACGGCCGGCCGTCGCAGGGGGAGCCTCCGCAGGGGCCCGGACAGCCGCCTCGGGGGCCGTACGGGCAGCCCCCATACGGGCGGCCGCCGTACGGGCGGCCCGCGCCGGCACCTCCCGCCTATCCACCCCAAGGGCCGCCGCACGGGCAGCCCGGGCAGCCCTCGCAGGGACCTCCCGCCTACCCGCCCCAGGGGGCGCCGCACGGGCAGCCCGCGCCGGGACCTCCCGGATACCCGCCTCAGGGGGCACCGCCCGCTGGGCCGTACGGGCCGCCGGGCCACGGACCCGGCCCGGTGGCCGGACCGCCGGGCGGGCGCCCGCACCGGCTGCCGCCCCCGCGAGGGCCGGTGGGGCCGTACGGGCCCCGCGGCGGCCCCGGGCACGCGGGTTGGGCGCCGCCGCGGCGCAAGTCCAGCGCCGGGGTGGTGATCGGCGGCCTTCTCGGCGCGGTCGCCGCCGTGTTCGTGCTGCTGGTGGTCGGCGGCGCGCTGCTCAAGAGCGCCCGGCAACCGCAGCCGCCGTCGCCGGTGGCCATTCCGACGTTCACCTTCCCGACCGACGCGCCGTTCACCCGGGCGCCGGACGACACCACGCGCACCGGCGAGCCGCGCGCCACCCCCGCGCCGTCGGAGGCCCTCACCCGGACCCGCGTGTTCAGGCCGAACACCACCCTGACCCGCAACACCGTCTACACGATCGGCGCGCTGCCGCGCTCGGCCTGCCGCGCCCCCGCGACCGACATCTTCGACAACGCCCGGATGAAGGCGCTGATCCTGCGGACGGGGCAGTGCATGAACCGCACGTGGGGCCCCGTCCTGCGCAAGGCCGGCATCGACTTCGCCCCGCCCGGGTACGCGATCGCGGCGCGCGGCGGCAGGGGCGCGTGCGGCGACTTCCCGCAGCGCGGCAGCATCGTGCCGTACTACTGCCCGCGCAACACGACGATCTACGCCTCCACCTCGGCGATGGCGGGCGGCCGCGGCAACCAGCGCGGGTACGGCGCGCTGTCCACCTGGCACGGGGCGATCATCGGGATGATGTCCCACGAGTACGGGCACCACGTGCAGCATCTGACCGGGCTGTCCAACTCCTGGTGGAGCCGGACGCTGGCGTCGCGTTCGGAGGGCGGCAGGCTGGCGCTGAGCCGGCGGCACGAGCTCCAGGCCAACTGCTTCGGCGGGATGTGGATGAGGGCGGCGGCGGCGAGCTACCCCATCCCGCCCGCCCGGCGCGCCACGCTGTTCAACTTCTTCTCCAACGTGGGCGACTGGCCGGGATACCCGCGCGACCACGGCTCCCCCGCCAACAGCGGCCGGTGGTTCAGGCAGGGGTACCAGCGCGGCACGGCGGCCCAGTGCAACACGTGGCTGGCCTCCTCTTCCAGCACGTCATGACGCCCGAAACCGGCGGCCGTCACCTTCGAACCCTGGCTTGACGGGTGCGCGGCGACCGCCGGACGACAGGCGGGCTTCGGTTATTTGTCACCGTCCCATTGCCCAATATTGGTCTTGAGTCGGCCATGTCCGTGTATGGGGGTTAGAATCCTGGAATTCCGTTAGATCTACGGGGGCCGACGTAGGCGTTCTGCCTGGTGAGCGGCTGGATTGCGACAGGCAAGAGGGAGCGCCCGTGACCACGCCTGGTAACGCGGGGGAGGCGGCTCCGGGGGGCCGCGCGGCCGCTGAGCAGGGCGGCGACGGCCCGCCGCCCCCGACCCGGCCCCGCCGGCGGCCCCCGCGCGCACGGCGCCGTCCCGCCCCGGACCAGCCTCCGGCCGCGGGCCCGACCCCCGACCAGCCTCCGGCCGCGAGCCGGCCCCCGGACCGGCCACCGGCGCCGGACCGGCCACCGGCCACCGCCCGCCCCGCGGCGGCCACCCGGCCGCCGCGTTACGCCACGCCTCCCACCGCCGCCTCCCTCATCGGGTGGACGGCGCTGTCGGCCCTGGTGCCCGGCGCGGCCCACCTGCGGGCCGGGCGCCGCCGGGCCGGGTTCATCCTGCTCGGCGTCTTCGGCGCGCTCATGGTGGGCGCCGCGACGTTCGCGCTGGCCCTGGGGTCCAACCTCGGGCTGGCGGTCAAGGACAGCACGCTGGCCGCCGTGATCGTCGTGGCGTCCGCCGGCGCGCTGGGGTGGTTCACCCTGGTGATCATGTCCTACATCGCGTTGCGGCCCGACCGGCTGCCGCAGACGGGGCAGATCGTCTCCGGCGTGGTCGTCGGGGTGCTGTGCGTGGCCGTGATGGCCCCGTTCGCGGTGACGGCGAGCAGCATGATGACCGTGCGGGAGACCGCCAACGCCGTCTTCCCCTCCGACCCGCACCCGACCGCCGTCCCGGTGCAGCAGGAGGACCCCTGGAACGGCCGCCACCGCGTCAACTTCCTGCTCGTCGGCGGCGACGCCGCGGGCAACCGGACCGGCGTGCGGACCGACAGCATGACCGTGGCCAGCGTGGACGTCAGGACCGGCGACTCGGTGATGTTCGGCCTGCCGCGCAACCTGCAGTACGTCCGCTTCCCCAAGGGCGACCCGCTCGCCGCGCGGTTCCCGAACGGCTTCACCGGCGACTCCGGGCAGGGCCTGCTCAACGAGCTGTGGCAGTACGCCGAGGACCACCTCGGCAAGGGCAAGGGGCCGCAGGAGCTCAAGAGCGCCATCGGCCACACCCTCGGGTTCAAGATCGACTACTACGCCATCGTCGACATGTACGGCTTCGCGGCGCTGATCGACGCGATCGGCGGGCTGCGCATCCGCGTCGAGAGCGACATCAAGTGGGGCGGCGACTTCGGCACCGCCGGCACCATCAAGGCCGGCTACCAGCGGCTCGACGGCGAGCACGTGCTCTGGTACGGCAGGTCGCGGGTGGGCAGCGACGACTTCTCGCGCATGTCGCGGCAGCGGTGCGTCATGGGCGCGCTCCTGGACCAGGCCACGCCCAGCGTCGTGCTCGCCAACTTCGGAAAGATCGCGTCGGCCACCCGGCACATGTTCCGCACGGACATCCCGCGCGATCTGCTGGAGCACCTGGTGCCGCTGGCGCTGAAGGTCAAGGACGCCAGGACGACGAGCCTGCAGTTCGTCCCGCCCGCCGTCTGGCCGGGCGCCGCCGACTGGGCGAAGATCCGCCGCATGACCGACCAGGCGATCCGCGAGTCTACCCGGCCCGAGCGTCGCACCCTGACCGCCGGGGTCGGCGCCACGCCCGGCGCCTCCGTCTCGGGCTCCCCCACCGCCGCGCCGGGCACCACGCCCACCCCGGCCGCCACCGCGCCGGACGGCACCGCCAAGAGCTCCGGCAAGCCCCGGACGCCCACGCCGAACCGGTCGAAGCAGCCCGCCGCCAAGTCCCTCGCCCAGGCCTGCGGCTTCTAGAACCGTCAGGCCCGGCCGGCAGGCCGGCCGTTGAACCTGTCGGCGTGAGACCGGCGGCCGTCCCACCCGCCCGTCAGACCCGGCGGCCGTCAGACCCGGCGCCGTCTCACCCGGCCGTCAGACCCGGCGGCCGGCGGACCCGGCCGTCATTCCCGGCGGCCGGCGGACCGGCCGCGCCCGGACGGGCGGTGCCGTAGGACGGCGCCGCGCTCACGGCGCGGAGACCGCCCGGGCGGTGCGCGGGAGCAGGACGAAGGCGCCCAGGTAGATGAGGGCGGCCGCGACGAGCAGGCCCTGGTAGCCGATCACGAGGGACAGGTACTCCAGGCATCCGCCGAGGATCGCGCCGAGCAGGTTGGCGCCGAAGGCGACGGTGCCGTCGGCGGTCTGCGCGAAGCGCTTGGCGAAGACGACGTTGGCGGCGAAGATCGGCAGGAACGCGACCACCACCGCGCAGACGCCGCGCAGCGGCAGGGGCAGGCCCAGCAGCCATGAGTTGGGCACCAGCGCGGCCAGCACCAGCCCGCCGAACAGGATCGCGTACATGACCGGCAGGGGTGGAGTTCGGAACCTGCGGGTCACCTCCACCGCCGCGAGCACGGCGACCAGCACGCCCGCGAAGACGATGGCGTTCACCACCCAGGTGGTGCCGAACAGCAGGGCGAAGCCGGTGATGCTCTTGGTCTCCAGCAGCAGGAACCCGACGCCGAGCAGGAAGAGGTCGGCGTAGGGGCGCATCCTGCGGAACGGCCCGGCGACCGCCCGTACCGCGATCAGGCTGACCAGCAGGATCAGGCCGAGCGCGATGAGGTACAGGGACGGGATGTCGCGGCCGTGCAGGTACAGGAACGGGCGGTCGTCGACGGCGGGGGGCGGGGTGTCGGCCTGCGCGCCCGCCCACTCGCCGCCGCAGCGCTGCGCGGCGGCGTTCACACCCGCGGTGATCACGGCCTGCCGGCCCGCGCCGACCTCGTCCACGCAGGGACGGTGGCCGAAGGCCGCCTGGGCGGTGGAGGCGAGCCGGTCGACCAGCCACTGCTCGCGGTAGTAGTTGTACATCGAGAACGCCCCGCCCGGCTTGAGGCGGTCGCGCGCGGCGCGCATGGCCTCCTCGGTGAACAGGTAGCTCTCCAGGCGCAGCGAGCTGGCCCCGGACACCAGGGTGAGGGAGTCGGGCAGCGCGAACAGGATGAGGTCGTACTTCTTGCCGGTGGACTCCAGGAAGGCGCGGCCGTCGGTGATGTGGGTGGTGACGCGGGGGTCGCCGTAGGGCCGGTCGGGGTGGTGCAGGGCGCCCAGCTCCCTGAGCCGGGGGTCGATCTCCACCGCGTCCACGTGCTTGGCGCCCTTGGACAGGGCGATCGCCACGTCGGTGCCGCTGCCCGCGCCCACGATCAGCACGTCGTCGAGGGAGGTCACCGCGGCCCGCTCGTACGGCAGCGCGTACTGGCGCTCCCACTGCAGCCGGTTGACCGCGGGGACGGCCTGCTGGTGCGGGATGCCGTTCACCGATATGTCCATGACGGCGACGCCGGCGATCGACAGGTACTTGGAGGTCACCTTGTAGTAGGGCGACCACAGCGCGCCCGCGGTGAGGGTCTCGACCGCGAGGGCGCCCACCACCACCATCGACGGCACCGTCACCAGGGCCAGGTAGCGCACCAGCGAGCGCGGCTGGAGCAGCACCCCGTAGGCGATGGCGGCGACCGCGCCCCAGACGACCGGCGGGGCGCCCGCGAACGACAGCAGCGAGAACAGCGCGATGCCGGTGAGGCTGCCGATGAGGTCGTAGCGGTAGGCCTCCAGCCGGTCGAGCTCGGGGAAGCACCGGCCGACCAGCTCGGCGGGCCCCATCAGCACCAGCGCCGCCGCGGCGAACACGATCGGCAGGATGGCCCAGGCGGGCGGGCCGGTGGTGGACAGGCTGGTGAAGTACAGCACGCCCTCGGTCTCGCGGTTCACCGTCACCGGGAAGAACAGCACGATCAGCACCAGCACGGCCAGCACGATCGGCGAGTAGTAGGGCTGCCTGGCGCTGCGGCCCACCCGGAGGAAGCCCAGCCCGATTCCGAGGAAGGAGCCCAGCAGCACGAAGTTCGTGAAGTAGCTGAGATGGACGATATTCGACCCGGTCCAGCGGATCAGCGCCAGTTCGAGGAAGAGCATGAAGGCGCTGGCGACCACCAGCCTCGGCCGCACCGGGAGACGCTGCTCCTCTCCGCTGCCGGATTCGGGACGTGACGGGGTGTCCACCTTGGCGATCACGGGTCTCAACGTAGCCAAACGCCGACCCCGGCGAAAGCCTTGACGACCTGCCGAATGGAGCGTTGCCACCCGGAAGGGGCGCCAGGCCGCAGAGTCGGCCGGTCAAAGGCGGGCGGACGCGGGCGGACGCCCCGCCGGGCCGATGAAAGCCTCATAGGGGGAAGCGGGCCGAAATTCCTTCGGCATTTCACCCGGCTATCGGGTGAAATGCCGAACGACACGGTGTTTCTGCAGGTAGACGCGGTCGGACGGTATGCAGGAACGTGGTGGCGTCCGGTCGATCCACGTGCCGAGGTGGTGTTCCCATGCGGGTCCTGATCCAGCTCCGCCCCACACCCGACGTCGTCGCCGCGGTGGCGGCCCCCGACCTGGTGGCCACCACCGCCGACGTCACCGACGAGCTTCCCGGGGTGGCGCTCGACCACTCCTTCACCCCCGTCGCGCTCCCCCGGGCCCAGCCCGCCAGCCCCGGCGGCGACCCGCTGTCGCTCAACCAGCCTCTGGTGTTCTCGATGGCGGCGGAGCAGGCCTCGGTCCTGGTGCGGGGGGAGATCTCCGACGACGAGGGCTCGGCGCGCGTGGCCCTGCTGCCCGGCCGCCACCGCGACGTCGTCGGCGTGTACGCCGACCCCGTGATCGAGACCAGCCTCACCTGCGGCGGGTCCCCGCCGGTCGGCACCTGGCGCGACGTCGAGCGCATGCTGTCGGTCCCCGAGCTGCGCGCCGAGGGCTACGACGGCGCGGGCGTCGCGCTCGCCGTCTGCGACACCGGCGTCAACGCCGCCCACGTGGCCGAGGGGCTCGGTCTGGAGGTCGCCGTCGACCGCGAACGGAGCTGGAACCCCGGCGGCGTCTCCGGCGACGCCGGGGAGTTCGACGTCGACCACGGGACGATGTGCGCCTTCGACGCGCTGATCTGCGCCCCCCGCGCCTCGGTGATCGACATCCCCGTCCTGCTGTCGCGGCGGCGGGGCGGCACCGCGATGGACGGCCTGCTCTCGGACGCCGTGGCGGCCTTCGCCCACCTGCGCACCGTGCTGGAGGCGCAGCCGCCCGAGAGCCGGGCGCTGGTCGTCAGCAACAGCTGGGGGTGCTTCTCCCCGCTGTGGGACCTCGCGCCCGGCCAGCCGGGCAACTACTCCGACAACGCGGCCCACCCGTTCAACATCATCGTGGGCAGCCTGGAGCAGGCGGGCGCCGACATCCTGTTCGCCGCCGGCAACTGCGGCACCGAATGCCGAGATCGCCGGTGCGCCTACCCCGACCGGCCGATCGGCGGCGCGAACTCCCACCCGCAGGTGCTGTCGGTCGGCGGCGTCGACACCGACGGCCGGCGGGTGGGCTACTCCTCCAAGGGCCCGGGGCGGCTGAGCGACCGCAAGCCCGACATCTGCTCGTACACGCATTTCTCCGGCTCCAAGGCCTTCGGCGAGGACAAGCCCGACTCCGGCACCTCGGCTGCCTGCCCCGTCGCCGCCGGCCTGGTGGCCGCCGTCCGCACCCGCTGGCCCGCCTCCCTGATCTCCCCCGCCCAGCTCCGCACCCTCCTGCACCGCACCGCCGACGACCGCAGCGACGTGGGCTTCGACTACGAGTACGGCTACGGCGTCACCGACACCGCCGCCCTGCTGTCCGCCCTGAAACGCCGCGCCTCCCGCCTTCCCCTGTGACGCCCCCCGGCCCGGCCGGGGCCCTCGGCCGGAGACCGGAACCCGCCGCGTGGGCAAGCTCGGCCTCCCCCGGCCGGGCGGGCGCGTAGCGTGGTGACATGGTCCTGATCACGGTCCGGCTGCCGGTGGAGGCCACGATGCAGGACGCCCTGCGAACGCTGGGCCTCCACGAGGACGACGTGGACACCGCCTACGGCCTGGTGCCGCTCGACCCCGGCCAGGGCCTGTACGCCCTGCGCGTCACCGAGACCGCCGCCGGCCGCCTCCCCCCGGAGGCGGACGGCCCCTTCTCCGACCCGCCCATCGAGCCCTACGGCCCCCCGCACTGATCGGCCCCGCTCGGGGGCCCGGCCGGTCGTGCGGCGTTCCTCGCGCCGACGCCGGAGACGACGGGACCGGCGGGCCGCGGGCCGGCAAACCGGAGGAGGCGGGGAGGCGGGCCGGTTGGTCCTGCCGGTTCACCCGTCCGGCGGCGGCAGGGCCGGGAGCACCACCGAGAAGGCGGCGCCGTGGCCCGGGGAGGTGCGCAGGTCGATCCGGCCGCCGTGCGCGGCGGCCAGGGAGCGGGCGATGGCGAGGCCGAGGCCTGCGCCCCCGCGTCCCGTCCTGGTGCGCGAGGCGTCCGCGCGGTAGAAGCGGTCGAACACCCGGTGGGCCTGTTCCGGCGTGAGGCCGGGGCCGTGGTCCTCGACCACCAGCACGGCCTCCGCTCCCACGGTGCCCACGCCGATCCGCACGGCGCCGCCGGCCGGGGTGTGGGCGACGACGTTGCCCACCAGGTTGCTCACCACCTGGCGCAGGCGGGCCTCGTCTCCCAGCACCGGCGCCGAGGTGGGCGCGCCGCCCCCGAAGGGGCCGCTCAGCTCGACGGGCCGTTCGGGGGCGAGCGCCCGCAGGTCCAGGCGCGCGTCGGCGGCGAGGGTGCGCAGGTCCATCGGGGCCAGGTCCAGCGGGAGCGACTCGCCGCCCTCGTCCAGCCGGGCGAGCAGCAGCAGGTCCTCCACCAGGCGGGCCAGCCGTCCCGACTCGCTCTCGATGCGGGCCATCGCCACATCGGGGTCGTCCAGGCCGCCCATCCGGTACAGCTCGGAGAAGCCCTTGATGCCGGACAGCGGCGTCCGCAGCTCGTGGCTGACGTCGGCGACGAACCGCCGCAGCCGCGCCTCGGAGTCGGTGCGCGCGGCGAACGCCCGCTCGATCTGGCCGAGCATGCCGTTCAGCGACACCGCCAGCCGCCCGACCTCGGTCTCGGGCGACGCGGCGTCCTGGACCCGCCGGGTGAGGTCGCCGGAGGCGATGGCCGCCGCCGTCTCCTCGATGCGGCGCAGCGGGCGCAGCCCCGCCCTGATCGCGAACCATCCGGCCAGTGTGAGCACGGCGAGCAGGGCGGCGCCGGTGATCACGTAGGCGGTGCGCAGCCTTCCCACGGTTGAGGCGACCGGGGCGAGCGACGCCGCCACGACGACGGAGCTGCCGGGCTCCGGCCGGGGCCCCACGGTGAGCGGCATCCTGTCGCGGACGGCGGCGACCACCCGCCAGGGCTCGGCCCCGTCCCGCGCCGGCGCGTCGAACAGCCGGCGGTCCAGGCGGGTCACGGCCGCCGTGTCGAGCCCGGACAGGACGGGGCCGCCGGAATCCGGGCCTTCGCCGAGGTGGGCCTCCGCCAGCACCTGCCCCCTGGGGGACAGCTGCGCGATGTAGACGTCGGCGATCAGGTCGAGGCCGCCGGTCAGCGCCCGCCCGGAAACACTCTGGGCCCGCAGGTCGGGCGGCAGCACCATGGCCAGCGCGCCGATCGTGCGCAACTGCCGGTCGACCCGCTCGACGAGCGCGCCGCGCAGCAGCCCGACCAGGATGGAGCCGCTCACCAGGAGCCCCGTCGCGAGCAGCGCGCTGGTGATCAGCAGCAGCCGCGCCCGCAGCGACATCCGCCCCCACCCCCGCGCCCGCGCCCGCGCTCGCGCCAGGCGTCCCCTCATCGGCGCGGCTCGCGCAGGACGTAGCCGACGCCGTGGACGGTGTGGATGAGCCTGGGGCCGGTCGCGTCGAGCTTGCGGCGCAGGTAGCTGACGTAGGTGTCGACGATGCTGGCGTCCCCGGCGAAGTCGTACTGCCACACGTCGTCCAGGATGCGGGCCTTGGACACGACCCGCCCGGCGTTGAGCGCGAGGTAGTGCAGGAGGCGGAACTCGGTGGGAGACAGCCGCACCGGCCTGCCGCCGCGCAGCGCCTGGTGGCCTTCGGGGTCCACCTCCAGGTCGCCGACGACGAGGGTGTGCGCGCCGGGGGAACCGGTGCGGCGCAGCACGGCCCGGATTCGGGCGATCAGCTCCTCCAGGTCGAACGGCTTGGTGACATAGTCGTCGCCGCCGAGCGTGAGGCCGGTGACCTTGTCCTTCGGGGAGTCGCGGGCGGTGAGGAACAGGACGGGCACCGGCGGGCGCGACTGCTCACGCAGCCGGCGAACGACCTCGAAGCCGTCCAGGTCGGGCAGCATCACGTCGAGCAGCACCAGGTCGGGCGGCTGGTCGCGGGCCGCCTCGACGGCCTCGGCGCCGGTGGCGGCGGAGGTGACGTCGAAGCCCGCGAACCGCAGCGTCGCCGAGAGCAGCTCCCGCACGGTCGGCTCGTCGTCCACGACCAGCAGCCGCTCCCCCGTGTGCGCGCCCCGGGAGCCGCGCCCCGCCTCGTCCGCCGCCATCCGCTCATCTCCTCCAACTCGACGCCCCTCCGGCACCACCCGACCATCTCCTCGCACCCGACGCCACTCCGGCGCCGCACTCCCCTTCCAAGGCCGCACCGCATCCAGCACCCCTGCTCCGGGTCTTCCGACATCGCGTCCGGCGCCGCCCGTTCGTCTCCCGGAGGCGACGTCATCCAGCCCGTGGCCGTGCCCGGGCCGGCCCGGATCGGCCGGCCAGGCCGCCCAGGAGACCGGCCAGCGCGCCGGCCGTCAGGCCGCACACGACGGCCGTGAGGACGTCGCCGCCCAGCCCGGTGGAGGCGAGCGGCACGGCTCCGCCGAGCAGCCGTACGCCGACCGTCACCGAGCCGCCGGACGCCACCGTGACCAGTGGCAGCAGCACGGCCCACACCAAGGCCATCGCGCCCGCTCCCCATCCTGCCCGGCCTAACGCCTCCGCAGGCCGCATCCGCCGGGCGGCCGTGATCCCCGCGACCAGCAGGACCGCTGCCCCGAGCACCGTGAACGCCGCCATCGGCCACGGCCACGTATCCGGCACGGACATCATGTCCGGTCCTCCCGCGCCGGAGACCCGCCCCGGGCCGCCGGTCCGGCCGGGCTCGCCCGCCGGGGAGCTCGCCCAGGGGACGCCGAGCCCGGCGCCCAGGGCGGCGAGAACCGCGTTCGGCCCGGCCAGCAGGGTCGCCCCCGCGACGACCGGCCGGAGCGTGACCGCCGAGACGACCAGCCCGAGGAGGGTCACCGCGGCCACGAGCCCCAGGACGACGCCGGCCGAGGCGGCGGCGGCCTCCCTCAGCGCGGCCAGTGCGCGCGGGCGCGTGGAGGGCCGGTTCCGGTGGGCCGCGAACAGACCGGCCGCTGCGACCATCGCCGGCACGACGATCGGGGCGACGCCCGGCTCCGCGCGGAACCCTGCCGTCACCTCCTCCAGCACCCGCCCCAGCCCGGCGCCGGAAGGCCCGGCGCCGGGGAGCAACTCCGCCAGGTCGCCTATCGCCACGGTTCCGAGGGCCGCCGCCGACACGGCCGCGACGGCGCCGATCATCGTGCCCGCCGCGGCGGCCGCCCGCACCACCGCCGGGAGCAACGCCCGCCACCGCGCCCCGTCCGGCTGGGCCGGAGCCGCCGGCGCACCCGGCTGCTCCGCCACCGCGAAGCCTGGTGGGCGCGAGCGGCGCGACATCCGGGCAAACAGGACGGCGAGGGTGATCAGGCCCGCGAGGGTGACGCCCAGTAGGACGGTGGAGAGCCGGCCCTCGACCGTGAGGTCCGCCAGGCGACCGAGCTGCCCGGTCCCCGGCAGGCCGGGCAGTCCCGGCCGCGCCCCCGCGGGTGGCGCGAGCGCGGCCTGTCCGGAGACGGTGAGAGCGCCGCCGGTCGCCAGGACGAGCGCGGCGGCCGTGAGAGCGCCCAGCGGGGCCAGCGAGCCCGCCCCCAGCAGGTACAGCCCGGTGGCCGCGACGACGCCCATCGCGGCCACCGCCCCCAGGGCGGCCACCACGCCCCGTCCGGCCTCCCGCACCGGAAACCACCCTGCTCCCGGCCAGGGCGCCGACCGCCCAGGCAGGGACCCGGAGCGCCCGGGCGCGCTCCCGGGCCGGTGACCGCGACCCACCACTCCCGGCCAGGACCTCCACCACCCCGGCCGAGACCCGGAGCGTCCCGGCGAGGATCCGGAGTACCCCGGCGCGCTCCCGGGCCCGCGACCGCGACCCACCACTCCCGGCCAGGACCTCCACCACCCCGGCCGAGACCCGGAGCGTCCCGGCGAGGACCCGGAGTACCCCGGCGCGCTCCCAAGCCGGTGACCGCGACCCGCCGCGCCTGGTGGGGACGTCGGGCCCGGGGGCTCGGCTGGGGGGCGTGGCGACGGCGGCATCAGGCGTCCCGCCCGCGGAAGGCGGCGTAGGCGAGGAGCATCAGGGCGGCGGCGTAGGCGCACAGGACGCCGAAGCCCGGCCACGGGTCGAGCAGGGCGGGATCATGGCGCAGGCTGAGCAGGCGTCCGCCGGCCGTCGTGGGCCAGTACGTCACCACGAACCGAGCCAGCCAGCCGGGGAAGAGCGGCGACATCGCCGGGATCAGCAGGCCCACCATCGTCACGATGGTCAGCGCCCCGGCCGTGGAGCGGACCAGCGTTCCCAGCGCCAATCCGATCAGGCAGAAGGCCGCCACGACCAGCCCGGCCCCGGCGAGCGCCCGCGGCACCCCCGGCTGGCCGAAGGAGTAGGCGGGCACCCCCTGGGCGGCGAGCACGGCCGCGCCGGTGAAGTACACGGCCAGGCCGGCGGCCCAGCCGGCGACCAGCCCCATGGCCGCGCAGACGACCGCCTTGGCCGCCAGGACGCGCCCGCGGCGCGGCACCGTGATCAGGGTGCCCGGCATCGTGCTGGTGGCGTACTCCACGGTCACGGCCCGCAGGCCGAGGTAGCCGGCGACGAGCACGATGAACAGCTGGGCACGGAAGACGGAGGCGAAGGGGTCGAAGGAGGCCCGGTCGGCCGGCGGCAGTTCCCCGTACTCCCTGGCCCCCGCCCCGCCGAACATGGCACCGAACAGCCCGCCGACCGCCACGACGGCGAACAGGGTGATCCAGGTCGACCGCAACGTGCGCGTCTTGCACCACTCGGAGCGCAGCACGTCGCGAAACCCGCTCCGGCGCGCCGCGGCCCTACCGGCTCCCGCTGGGCCGGCGGTCCCGCCCCGCCGCCCGTCGATCCCGTCACTCGCCGCCCCGCCCACCGCTCCGTCCGGGAGCGATGCGGGTTCGCCTGTGCCCGGGGGCCCGGGGTGCGGGGACGCGGGGTGCGGGGGGTTGGTGCGGTGGGTCATCGGGGGGCTCCGTTCGTGGTGCCGTATTCGAGGCTGCCGCCGGTCATGCGCATGAAGGCCTCTTCCAGGGACGGGCGGCGCGGGGTCAGCTCGTGCAGGACGACGCCCTCGGCGGCGGCCAGGCGGCCGACCTGGTCGGCGGCGGCGCCGGTGACGACCAGGGCGTCGCCCTCCCGGCGCACGGCAGCGCCCGAGGCGGTGAGGCGGCGGGCGAACGCGGAGCCGTCCGGGGTGCGGACCAGGACCTCCTCCGCGCCGGCCACCGCGTCGGCGGGGGTGTCGGCGATGAGCCGTCCCCGGCCGAGCACGATGAGGTGGTCGGCGGTGAGCGCCATCTCGGCCATCAGGTGGCTGGAGACCAGCACCGTGCGCCCCTCGGCGGCCAGGCCGCGCATCAGCGTGCGGATCCAGATGATCCCTTCGGGGTCCAGCCCGTTCACCGGCTCGTCGAACAGCAGCACCCCGGGGTCGCCGAGCAGTGCGGCGGCGATGCCGAGCCTGCGGGTCATGCCGAGCGAGAAGCCGCCCACGCGGCGGCGGGCGACGGAGCCGAGGCCGACGGCGTCGAGCACCTCCTCCACCCGGCCACGGGGGATCCCGTTGCTCAGCGCCAGGCAGAGCAGGTGGTCGCGCGCGGTTCTGCGCGGGTGGACCCCGGCCGAGTCCAGCAGGGCGCCGACCGACCGCATCGGCGCGGGCAGGCCGGCGTACCGGCCGCCCAGCACGCGCGCGGTGCCGGCGCTCGGCGCGTCCAGCCCCAGGATGAGGCGCATGGCGGTCGTCTTGCCCGACCCGTTGGGGCCGAGGAAGCCGGTCACCGCGCCCGGCCTGACGTCGAACGTCAGGTCGTCCACCGCCAGAACCGGGCCGTAGCGTTTGCTGAGACCCCTCACCTCGATCATCGGTGCTCCTCTCCGGACATGCGCGAGTCGATGCCGGGAAGGCTGGCGCACCCGGCTGGAGGGCTTCTGGGCGATCCTGTGAGAGCCCTGTGAACCGCCCCCGCCCCCGCGGGCCCGCCCGGCCCGTCCCGCCGCGCCGACCGGCGCGAGCACCCGGTGCGCCCGGCCCGCCCCCGCGCGGTTTCCCAGACGACTCCAAGGTCACGAACGACGGAGACGCGCCCGGCGGCCCGGCGCCACAGAGGACGGTGAGCAGATTCCCGTCAGTGACCTACAAAAGATTGGAAACGGTGTGCAGAATCCAGTAGGTTTCTCGACACGAGCAGGCCAGGCCTCAGGGGGAACGTGTATGGCCGCCGACGCGCCGGCAGCGCTGATAGAGGCTTCGAGCCTGACGAAGGTGTACGAGAGGGGCGGCGGCCGCGCGGGGTTCACGGCCGTCGACGGCATCGACTTCCAGGTGCGCCGCGGCGAGGCCTTCGGGCTGCTCGGCGCCAACGGGGCCGGGAAGTCGTCGACCATGCGCATGATCGCCTGCGTCTCGCCGCTCACCGGGGGCGGGCTGCGCGTCCTCGGCCACGACAGCGTCACCGACGGCCCCGCCATCCGGGCGCGGCTCGGCGTGGTCCCGCAGGACGACACGATCGACGGCGAGCTCACCGTCCGCGAGAACCTGCTCATCTACGGCCGCTACTTCGGGCTGTCGTGGAAGGTGCTGCGCGAGCGCAGCACGCGGCTGCTGGAGTTCACCCGCCTGTCGGACAAGGCCGGCGACTCGGTCTCGACCCTCTCGGGCGGCATGCGGCGCAGGCTCACCATCGCGCGGGCACTCATCAACGAGCCCGAGATCGTGCTGCTCGACGAGCCCACCACCGGCCTCGACCCGCAAGCCCGCCACCTGCTCTGGGAGCGCCTGTTCCAGCTCAAGGAGGACGGCGTGACGCTGCTGCTCACGACGCACTACATGGACGAGGCCGAGCAGCTGTGCGACCGCCTGGTCGTCATGGACGCCGGCAGGATCGTCGCCGAGGGCGCCCCGGCCGAGCTGATCGCCCGCCACACCAGCCGCGAGGTGCTGGAGCTGCGCTTCGACCGGCTGGAGCGGCAGACCATGACCGACAGGTGCCGGGGCCTGGTCGAACACATGGAGGAGCTGCCCGACCGCCTGCTGCTGTCCACCGACGACGGCGAGGAGACGCTCGGCGCGGTGCACCGGCGGGGCGTGCGGCCGGTGACGGCCCTGGTCCGCCGGTCCAGCCTTGAGGACGTCTTCCTCAAGCTCACCGGGCGCTCGCTGCTCGACTGACCACCGGCCACCGCACGCGCGGGGCGGCGGACGTCCTCCGCGAGCCGGCCGACGCCGCTGGACCGACCACCTCACCCCCGGCGCGACTTCGATGACGAGGAGACATGGACACGCTGGTCAGGGCGTTCTCGGCGCCCGCGTTCCGCGAGCTCGGCTACTGGCTGTTCCGATACCGCCGCACCTGGCGCGGGTCGATCGTGATCAGCGTGGTGAACCCGCTGCTCTTCCTGGCCGCCCTCGGCCTGGGGCTGGGCACCCTGGTCGACCGCGACGGCGGCGCCTACCTGCGGGGCGACTCCTACCTGGAGTTCCTCCTGCCGGGCCTGCTGGTCGCCGCCGTCATGCAGACCACGTTCCTGGAGGCGGCCGGCCCGGTCATGCAGGGCGTGCTCGCGCGCGGCAACTACCGCGCCGCCGCCTCGACGCCGCTGTCGCCGGCCGACATCCTGCACGGGCACCTCATGTACTGGACCCTCCGGGCGGTCATGAACGCCACGCTGTTCACGCTCGTGAGCATGCTCTTCGGCGCGGTGGAAGCCTCCAGGATCCCGCTGCTCGTACCGGTCGCGGTGCTGGTCGCGGTCGCGTTCGCCACCCCGGCCGCGGCCTGGTCGGTGACCATGACCCGGCCGTCCCAGATCAACTCGATGTTCCGGTTCGCCATCCTGCCGCTGTACATGTTCTCCGGCACGTTCTTCCCGATCGAGCAGCTGCCGTCCTGGCTCTGGCCGGTGGCGTGGGCGACGCCGCTGTGGCACGGCGTCGACCTCGGCCGCACGGTCGCGCTGGGCACGGCCACGCCGCTCGGCACGCTGGCCCACCTCGGCTACCTGGTCGCGATGGCCGTCGCCGGCCTGCTGCTGGCCCGCCGCAACTACCGTCGCCGGCTGCACGTCTGAGCCGCCGAGAGAAGCCGAGACAAGAGGAGCCTTCGTGACGGCGACGATCGCGGGCGCGCCCGCCGAGATCCCGAGGCGCCCCGGCCATGCCTGGACGATGGTCGAGCGCAACCTGATGATCTACCGCCACACCTGGCCGGTGCTGCTCGCCGAGATCCTGGAGCCGTTGCTCTACCTGCTGGCGTTCGGCGTCGGCATCGGCACGCTCGTCGGCGAGGTGCCCTGGCTGCGCGACACCGCGATCACCTACCCGCAGTTCGTGGCGCCGGCCCTGCTCGCCACCGCCGCGATGAACGGCGCCATGAACGAGACCACGTTCAACATGTACGGCAAGCTCACCACCGACAAGACGTACGAGTCGATCCTCACCACGCCCATGTCGGTCCGCTCGGTGGCCCTGGGCGAGGTGTGCTGGGCGCTCATCCGCGGCACCCTCGTCACCACCGCGTTCCTGGTCGTGGTGAGCGCGCTGGGCCTGGCGCGCCTGCCGGCCGCGCTGCTCGTCGTCCCCAGCGCGCTGCTCATCGGCTTCGCCTTCGCGTCGGCCGGGCTGCTCACGGTCACGTTCCTGCGCGACTGGCAGGACTTCCAGCTCATCCAGCTCGTGATGCTGCCGATGTTCCTGTTCGCCACGACGTTCTTCCCGCTGGAGGTGTACCCGCCCTTCGTCCAGGTGCTGGTGCGGGCTCTGCCGCTCTACCACGGCATCGAGATCGTGCGGGCCTCCTTCCTGGGCACGGGCGGCGCCCACCTGGCCACCGCCGTGGTCTACCTCGCGGTCTTCGGCGCGGTGACCCTCGCCGTCGCCGTACGCCGCCTCGAACGCACCCTGCGCACCTAGGCCCGGCACGATACCGGGAAAGGACAATCACCCCCGGACCGAACAACGGACCACAAATCCACTCGCGTTAGTCGAAAGAAAGACGGCGGGCGAAGTCCTCGAATTCATCGCCCTATATCGCCGGCGAATTCCCGACACGGGAAAACAAGGATCTCCGCGGGTGGAATCGTTCCACTGGAATCCGCTCACCCGCTCCTTCTAGAATGTCGGCCACCGACTTTCAGGCGATCGGACCGGCGATGAGACGTGGTGCGGGTTCCTCACAGTCAGACGCCTACGACGTATTCATCTCCTACAGCCATCGCCGGGACACCGGGCTGGCGGAGGCGTTGCAGTCGGAGCTGCAACGTTTCGCCTGTCCCTGGTACCGACCGAGGGTGCTGCGCGTCTTCCGCGACAAGACGAGCCTTTCGGCCAGCCCCTTCTTATGGCCCATGATCGAGCAGGCCCTCGGCGTGTCCGGCTGGTTCGTGCTCATGGCGTCCACGGCTTCCGCGCAGTCCCCGTGGGTGCGGAAGGAGGTGGACTGGTGGGTGGCCAACCGGTCCCCGGAGCGCATGCTGATCGCCCTCACCGAGGGGACGATCACGTGGGCGGGAGACGACTTCGACTGGCGCCGCACCGATGCGATCCCTCCATCCTTGTCAGGGGTCTTCGCCCACGAACCGCTCTGGATCGATCTGCGCGCACTGCGGCCGCCGGAGGATCCGGGGACGACGCCCGAGCGTCCCCGGTTGGGCGACATCGTGGCGGAGTTCGCCGCTCCCGTGCACGGGGTGCCGAAGGATTCGCTGGTCGGGGAGCACGTCCGGCGCCGGCGACAGACCAAGCGGGTGATCCGGCAGGTGGTCGCCCTGCTCGCCACGCTGGCGCTCATCGCGTCGATCGCCGCCGTGGTGGCCTTCGCGCAGCGCGACGAGGCGATCCGGCAGGCCACGATCGCCACGGCCGGGCGGGCCGGCGCCGAGGCCGAGGCCCTGCTGCCCAGGCAGGTGGACGTCGCGCAGCTCGTGGCCGTGGAGGCGTATCGCATGTGGCCGGACGCGCAGACGCGGTCGGCGCTGTTCGGCGCGGTGACGGCGAGCCCGGCGCTCGTGCGGCACCTGCAGGCCGGTGGTCGCGTCTCGGCCGTCGGCGGTTCCATGGACGGGCGGACCGTCGTCGCGGGGACGCACGACGGGCGGGTGCTGCGCTGGCGGGCGGCGGACGGGGCCAGGACGGCGTCCTTCGAGCTGGCGAAGGCGGTCAGGAGCGTCACCGCCGACCGCACGGGCCGGGTCGTGGCCGCCACCGACGGCACCTCGGTGCTGACCGAGCCTCCCGGACGTCTCCCGAAGACGTGGGGCGGGGCCATCGGGGGCCTCGCCCTGTCGCCGTCCGGGCGGTTCCTGGTCGTGGCCGCCGGAGACAGGCTGACGAGGGTCGAGCTCGCGACGGGCGCGCTACGCGCCACACGCACCCTCGTCACGGCCCTCTCGGTGGCGATGCCCGACGAGACGAAGATCGTGGTGAGCAGCGTGAGCGGGCAGTGGGAGCACTACACCGGCGCGGACCTGCGGCGCGGTCTCAGCTCGCTCCACTCACCCATGGGCGTGCACGGTTATGCCCCCACGCTCGCGAACAACGGCGCCTACCTCACCTTCACCCGCACCTTCGGCGGGCCCCTGCCGATCTACCCCACCAGCGTCGCGTTGTCGATCGCGGACGACTCCGCGCCGCAGGAGGCGCTCTCCCACGGCACCTCACCCCAGGCGATCGCCGTCAGCGACGACGGCGTCCACGCGGCGGTGGCCGACGGGAGCGCGATCTACGTGTCCTCCGTCGAGGCCGGTGTCGAGCAGACCACCCTTCCCGGCAGCGGTGTGGTGATCGACGGAGGACTGCGTTTCCTCGGCGACCGTGACCATCTCGTGTCGGCGTCCGGGCAGTCCGTCGCGCTGTGGGACCTGGATCACGCGGGACGCATCGCGCAACAGGCGGAGGTGCGCCTGACGGGGGCGTGCAGCGGATGCGGTGCGCCGCACACCGAGGTGAGCGCCGACGGCAAGCGCGTGGCCGTGCAGACCGACGGGTCGGCGGGCCTCTTCTCCGTGTACGACTGGGGCCGGCGGACCGGCGACGTCTTCGAGGCGGCCCGGCGGATTCTCGGGTGGAGCGCCGACGGCTCCGGGCTCTTCCTGGCCAACACCGAGAACCGCCTCGAAACGCTCAGCATGCGCGACTCCAGCCGGGCCATGCGGCACACCACCGGGGAGCTGCCGCTCGAGCCGATCGCCGTGTCCAGGGACGGGCGGGATCTGCTGATCCTCGACACGGCCGGGGCGCTGGAGGTCCGCGCGGCCTCGACCGGGTCGCTTCGCCGCCGGATCGAACCCCCGGAAGGGCTGGATGCGGTGCTCCTGCCGGTCGTCGACTTCCAGCGGGGGATCGTCGTGGCCGAAGGCCTCGTCGAGTTCGCGTCACACGCCGTTCTCTACGACCTCACCTCGGGAAAGAGCCGCATCGTGGGGTCCGGGCGCGCGCAGAACATCTCCGTGGGAGCCGGGCACGTCGTCGTCCAGCGTCGCGACGGCGACCTCGAGTTCTGGGACCGGTCGGGCACCCGACTGGAGCGCAGGATCACTCGCGACGCGAGCTTCAGCCCCGACGAGTTGTCCCCGCGAAGCATCCCGGCCGTCGGCGCCGCTTCGCTCGTCCAGCGTACTTCCGACGGCGTGATCGTGATCACCGACCTGACCACGAGAACCGACGTGGGCACCCTGCGACTGCCCGGCGAATGGGTCCAGGCCAAGACCTCGATGAGGCTCACCGACGACGGAACACACCTCGTCACCGCCGCGGACGCCGGCGGCGAGAACGGGTTGCTCGTCCGCTGGGCCCTGACCCCGTCCGCCTGGATCTCAGCCGCCTGCGCCTCCGTCGGACGGGATCTCACCGCCGCCGAATGGCGCCGCTACGTGGGCACCCCGCCCCCCGAGAACCTGTCCTGCGCCCGGTGACCCGCCGTCACAGGGCGGTCCGTGACGGCGGGCGACGACCGTGCGCGCCGGACGGGCGACCCGGTCGAGGCCCGGCGCCCGCCGGCCGGCGCGCCGCCGAGGACGGTCAGCGTGAGTAGTGCTCGACGACGAGCTGCTCGTCGACGGGGATCGCGACCTGCGCGCGCTCGGGCCGGGAGACCAGCGTGAACCGCAGCTCGTCGAGGTTCACGTCGAGATAGGGCGCGGTGATCTCGTCGGCGTAGGTGCCCTCGGCCGCCGCCACGAACGGCTGCGCCTGGCGCGACCTGGGGCGCACGGCGACGGTCTGCCCCGGCTTGACGAGGTAGCTGGGAATGTCCACCTTGCGGCCGTCGACGGTGATGTGCCCGTGGTTGACGTACTGGCGGGCGGCGTAGATGGACGGGGCCAGCCCGGCCCGCAGCACGAGCGAGGCCAGGCGGCTCTCCAGCAGGCTGACCAGCTCGGCGCCCGAGCGTCCGGGCCGGCGCACCGCCAGGTCCCAGTACCGCCTCATCTGCCGCTCCGAGACGTCGTAGTACCAGCGCAGCTTCTGCTTCTCCATCCGCCGCAGGCTGTAGTCGCCGGCGGCGCGGCGGTTGGTCTTGCGGCCGTGCTCGCCGGGCGGGTAGGGCCGGTTCTCGAAGTAGCGGACGGCCTTGCGGGTGAGCGGCACACCCGCCCTCCTGGAAAGTCGCACCTTCGGTCCGGTGTAGCGCATGGCGTTCTCCACGTGGTTAGCTTTACCTTAGTTAGGTAAGCCTAACCTATATTGACGATGCGACGACGAGGAGCCCCGGCCATGCACGTGACCGTCCCACCGATCACCGAACGAGTCCGCAGCCTCGCCGCCACGGCGGTCCCCACCCATGTCTCCCTTGACGGCTCGGCCCACGCGGCCAGGGGCGGGGTGGACGACGCCGGGCGCCCGCTGCTGCTGGTCAAGCCGGGCGACCCCCTGCACGGCGTGCCGGACGCCGACGACGTGGTGGTCACCGTCGACCTCGCCGCCTGCCGCACCCTCGGCGGCGCCGACCAGGCGCGCGGCCTGCTGAAGGTGCACGGGTGGGCGCAGGCCGTGCCGCGTGAGCTGGTGCGCGAGGCGGCCGTGGCGGTGGCCGGCCGGTGCCCGGACGAGGCGCTCTTCGCCGCCGTGGAGGGCGGCCCGGCCGGTTCGCGCCTGTTCCGGGTGGACGTGGGCTACGTGATCTACCTGACCGGCCAGGAGTCGGGCATGCTGGACGCCGAGGACTACCTCGGCGCCGGGCCCGACCCGCTGCTGGACGCCGCCGAGCGCATGCTGGGCCACGTCAACGAGTCCCACCGCGACCAGCTCCAGCACGCCATGCGCGTCCTGCTCGGCCACCCGGTGCCCGACGTCTGGCTGTGGGAGCTCGACCGCTACGGGGCGACCGTCCGCTCGGGGATCGAGGACCCCACGCTCATCCGCCTGCCGTGGCCGTCGCCGGTCGACGGCCCGGCCGAGCTGGAGCGGGCCCTGGCCTGCCTGCTGTGCCCGCACGGGAGCGCGCCGGGCGCCTGACCCGGCTCAGGCCGTCGCGCGCTGCGAAGGGGACGCCATTCCGGCGCCCGCCGGCAGGACGGCGTCGGCGGCGGTGTCGAAGGCCTCGGGGGCCAGGACGTGGTCGATGACCATGAGCGCGCAGCCGGTGATCCCGGCCCCCGGGCCGAGCCGGCTGCGCTCGATGCGCAGGCTGCGCGTGGACAGCGCCGTCGAGCGCCGGTAGACCACCTCGCGCACCGCCGACACCAGCGGCTGGAACGCCTCCGCCACGTCGCCGCCGAGCACCACCACCGCGGGGTTGAGCAGGTTGACCGCGCTCGCCACCACCTCGCCCAGCAGGCGGCCCGCGCGGCGCACGACGGTCATCGTCTCGGCGTCGCCGGCGCGCACCAGCCGCGTGACGTCGGCCAGCGTGAAGACCTCGCGCCCGCGCGCCCGCAGGTCGCGCAGGATCGCGGTGCCGCTGGCCACCGAGTCGACGCAGTCGACGTTGCCGCACCGGCACAGCACGCCGCCGCCGTCGCGGACCGGGATGTGCCCGATCTCCCCGGCCGCGCCGAGCGCGCCGCGCAGGATCTCGCCTCCGGCGATCACGCCGGCGCCGATGCGGGTGGACACCTTGACGAACAGCAGGTCGTCGACGCTGCGGGCGTACGACGCGCGGTACTCCCCCATGGCGATGACGTTGACGTCGTTGTCCACGAAGACGGGCACCGGGTAGCGCTCGGAGATCAGCGGCGGGATGACCACGCCGGTCCAGCTCGCCATCACGCGGGCGCTCTCGGTGCGCCCGGCGGCGAACTCGACGGTCGCGGGGACGCCCATGCCGACCCCGCGGACGGCCGACAGCGGGCGTCCGGCGAGCAGGTCGGCCCAGACGTCCATCAGCAGCGGCAGCACCACGTCGGGGCCGCGCTCGACGTCGATCTCCAGGTCGGTGCGCGCCAGCTCGGCCCCGGCGAGGTCGCACACGGCGATCTGGGTGCGGCTGGCGCCGAGCGAGGCGGCCAGCACGACGCCGCCCGCGGCGTTGAAGCTCAGGCGGGCGGGGGGCCTGCCGCCCGTGGAAGGCCCGTCGGTGTCCTCGGCGATCAGGCCGGCGGAGAGCAGCTCGGTGACCCGCAGCGCCACGGCCGGCCGCGACAGCCCGGTCATCCTGCCGATGTCGGCGCGCGTGAGGGCCTCACCGGTGCGGATGAGGCGCAGGACCTCCCCGCTGCCGGCGACCGTGGACGCTGATCGTCGAACCATCGGCACAGTCAACCACACCCTCTTTTGTAAACCAAAATTCCTAAGTTGCTCACCCCTAATGCCAAAACTGTGGTTGTGCGCCACCATAAGATCCGGCTAGTGTCCGATCTGTCCCCTACTTGGTGAAAAACGGAGTCTCCCCCGTGCCTGAGCCAGCCACCACGCTCGCCCCGCCCTCCCCGTCCGCGCCCGACGACGCCCGCGCGCTCGACGCCCGGGCGGAGCCCGAGGCCACCTCGGAGCGGTCCGCCGCGCCGGCGATCGAGGCGGGGGGCGACGGCGCGCACCTGGCCGACCTCGTCGTGTTCGGCGGCACCGGCGACCTGTCCATGCGCAAGCTGCTCCCCGCGCTGTTCCACGCGGACCGCGACGGGCGGCTGGCCCCGCAGACCCGCGTCATCGCCCTGTCGCGCGGCGCGCTCAGCGACGACGACTTCCGCGACAAGGTGCGGGCGGGGGTGCGGCCGGGGCTCTACCCCGACGACGCCGACGGCTGGGAGCGGTTCCTGGAGCGGCTGCACCACGTCGCCGTCGACGTCGGCGACCCCGGCCACGACGGCTGGGGCTCGATGCGCCGCCTGCTCGCCGGGCGCGACGAGATCGACCGGGTGTTCTACCTGGCCAGCCCCCCGATGACGTTCGGACCGTTCTGCCGCGCGCTGGACACCGCGGGCCTGGTGACGCCCCGCTCGCGTGTGGTGCTGGAGAAGCCGCTCGGACGCGACCTGGCCGGCGCCCAGCAGATCAACGCCGAGGTCGGCGCCATCTTCGACGAGCACCGCGTCTTCCGCATCGACCACTACCTGGGCAAGGAGACCGTCCAGAACCTGCTGGTCCTGCGCTTCGCCAACGCGTTCCTGGAGCCGATCTGGAACTCGTTGTGGATCGACCACGTCCAGATCACCGCGGCCGAGTCGGTCGGCACGCCCGGCCGTCGCGGTTACTACGACCACGCGGGCGCGCTGCGCGACATGGTGCAGAACCACCTGCTCCAGCTCCTGTGCATGGTCGCGATGGAGCCGCCCGCGCGCAACGACCGCGAGTCGATCCGCGACGAGAAGGTCAAGGTCCTGCAGTCGCTGCGCCCCATCACCGGCGGCGAGGCGAGCCGGTTCACCGTGCGCGGCCAGTACGTGGCGGGCGAGGTCGACGACGAGCCGGTGCCCGGCTACCTCGACGAGCCCGACAAGACGCCGCCCACCGAGGCCTCGCGCCGGGTGGAGACGTTCACCGCGATCCGCGCCGAGATCAAGAACTGGCGCTGGGCCGGCGTGCCGTTCTACCTGCGCACCGGCAAGCGGCTGCCCGACCGCCGCTCGGAGATCGTCGTGCAGTTCAAGGACGTGCCGCACTCGATCTTCCCCGGCGGCGGCCCCAACCGCCTGGTGCTGCGGCTGCAGCCGAGCGAGGGCATCGACCTGCACATCATGGCCAAGGAGCCGGGAGCCGGCGAGATCGTGCTGCGCCCGGTGCCGCTCAAGCTGAGCTTCGCCGACACCTTCCGCGCCCGCGTCCCCGAGGCGTACGAGCGGCTGCTGATGGACGTGCTGTCGGGCAACCCCACGCTGTTCATGCGGCGTGACGAGGTCGAGGCCGCCTGGCGGTGGATCGACCCGATCATCGCCGCCTGGGAGGCGAGCGAGGCCCTGCCCGAGCACTACATGGCCGGGACCACCGGGCCGAGCGCCGCTCACGAGCTCCTCGCCCGCAGCGGCCGCGCCTGGCACGAGGAGGACAACGCGTGAACCGCGTCGTCCACGAGGTCACCGAACGTCTCACCGAACGCAGCCGGCGCAGCCGCGCGGCCTACCTGCGGCGGGTCGGCGCCGCGGCGCGTGAGGCCAGGGAACGCGGGCCGGCGCGGGCGAGCCTCGGCTGCGCCAACCTCGCCCACGGCTTCGCCGCCTGCTCCCCCGGCGACAAGCTCGCCCTGCGCGGCAACGAGCGCCCGGGCGTGGCCATCGTCTCGGCCTACAACGACATGCTCTCGGCCCACCAGCCGTACGAGACCTACCCGGCCGTGCTGAAGAAGGCCGTGCGCGAGGCGGGCGGGGTCGCGCAGTTCGCCGGCGGCGTGCCCGCGATGTGCGACGGCGTCACCCAGGGCCGTCCCGGCATGGAGCTGTCGCTCTACAGCCGCGAGGTCATCGCGATGGCGACCGCGATCGCCCTGTCGCACGACATGTTCGACGGGTCGCTGCTGCTGGGCGTCTGCGACAAGATCGTGCCGGGGCTGCTGATCGGCGCGCTGCACTTCGGGCACCTTCCCGCGATCTTCGTGCCCGCCGGGCCGATGCCGTCCGGGCTGCCCAACAAGGTCAAGGCCCGCACCCGCCAGCTCTTCGCCGAGGGCAGGATCGGCCGGGGCGAGATGCTGGACGCGGAGGCCGCCTCCTACCACTCCCCCGGCACCTGCACCTTCTACGGCACCGCCAACTCCAACCAGGTGCTCATGGAGGTCATGGGCCTGCACCTGCCGGGCGCGACGTTCGTCAACCCCGGCACCGAGCTGCGCGAGGGCCTGACCCGCGCGGCCGCCCGCCGCATCGTGGAGATCACCGCGCACGGCGAGGAGTACACCCCGGTCGCCGAGGTGGTGGACGAGAAGGCGCTGGTCAACGCGGCCGTCGCGCTGCTGGCCACCGGCGGGTCCACCAACCACACCATGCACCTGGTCGCCATCGCGGCCGCGGCCGGCGTCGAGCTGCTGTGGGACGACCTCGCCGCGCTGTCCACGGCCGTGCCGCTGCTCACCCGCATGTACCCCAACGGGCAGGCGGACGTGAACCACTTCGAGGCGGCCGGAGGCATGCAGGTGCTGATGGGCGACCTGCTGGACGCCGGGATGCTGCACGAGGACGTGCTGACCGTCGCCGGCCGCGGCCTGGGCCACTACCGCGGCGGGCCGTCGCTCAAGGAGGGCCAGGTCGTCTGGGAGGAGCGCCCGGCCACCAGCGCCGACTGGGACGTGCTGCGCCCGGTCGCCGACCCGTTCTCGGCCGACAGCGGCATCCACATGCTCAGCGGCAACCTCGGCCGCGCGGTCAGCAAGGTCTCCGCGGTCAAGCCCGAGCACCTCGTGATCGAGGCTCCGGCGAAGGTCTTCGACGACCAGGCCGAGCTGCTGGCCGCGTTCGAGGCCGGCGACCTGGACGACCAGGACTTCGTCGCGGTCATCCGCTACCAGGGGCCCAGCGCCAACGGCATGCCCGAGCTGCACAAGCTCACGCCTCCGCTGGCCGTCCTGCTCGACCGCGGCCGGAGCGTCGCGCTGGTCACCGACGGCCGCATGTCCGGCGCCTCGGGCAAGGTGCCCGCAGCCATCCACCTGTCGCCGGAGGCGGCCGACGGCGGCCCGATCGCGCTGGTGCGCGACGGCGACCCGATCCGGCTCGACTCCAAGGCGGGCACGCTGCACCTGCTGGTGCCCGAGGCCGAGCTGGCCCGGCGCACCCCCGGCGGCCGGCCGCTCGGCGACGGCGAGTGGGTCGGCACCGGCCGTGAGCTGTTCGCCGCCTTCCGCCGCGCCGCGGGGCCAGCCGAGCGCGGCGCCGGGATCTTCGCCATCAGCGGCGCGGAGGGCGTCGAGAGCGCGCCGTCCCCGCTCGCCGGCGCCGCGGAGAGCCGCACGTGACCTCACCGGTCCCACCACCCTCCCCGGAGGGTCCCTGGCTCGTCGCCGACATCGGCGGCACCAACGCCCGCTTCGGCCTGGTCGTCGAGCCCGGCGCGCGTCCCGCGGCCGTCGCCGTGCTGCCCGGCGCCGGGCACGTCGGGCTGCCGGACGCCGTGGACGCCTACCTGGCCGGGCACGCGGGCGGGGCGCGCCCGGTCGCGGCCTGCCTGGCGGTCGCCGGGCCGGTCAACGCCGACCTCTACCGGCTCACCAACACCGGGTGGTCGGGCTCGGCGACCGCGCTGGGCATCCCCCATGTGGAGCTGCTCAACGACTTCGAGGCGCTGGCCCTCGCCCTGCCGCACCTGGAGGGCGCCGACCTCGCCTCGCTCGGCGGCCCCGATCCGGCGCCGGACATGGTGAAGGCGGTGCTCGGCCCGGGCACCGGCCTGGGCGTCGCCGGGCTGGTCCCGGCGCGGTCGGGGTGGGTGCCGGTGCCCGGCGAGGGCGGGCACGTCTCGGCACCCGCCGTCACCGACCTGGAGATCGAGGTCATCCGGGCGCTGCGCGCGGACGGCATGTCGTTCGTGGACGCCGAGCACCTGCTGTCGGGGCCGGGCCTGGTGCGGCTGCGCCACGGGCTGGGGCTGGTGGACGGCGTCCGCGTCGAACCGCTCGCCGCGCCGGAGATCGTCGCCCGGGTGGACGACACGCTGTGCGCGCGGACGGTCGACGTGTTCTGTGGCCTATTGGGGAGCTTCGCCGCTAATGTCGCTCTTACGCTGGGAGCGCACGGCGGAGTGTACCTCGGGGGTGGGATCGTGCCGCGGATCGTCCGACGGATCAACGACAGCGACTTCCGGCGCCGGTTCGAGGCCAACCTCGTGCTGTCGGGCTACCTGACCGGGATCGCCACCACGGCGATCGTCGCCGAGCAGCCGGCGCTGACCGGCGCCGCCGCCTGGCTCGCCCAGCGCGTCGCCGACCGCGAGTCCACCCTCACGGCGCCGGGGGCACCGCGGTCCCCGTCGCCGTCCCCGCAGGCAAGGAGTACCGCGAAGTGACCATCCTCGACCTCGCCCCCGTCGTCCCGGTCGTCGTGATCGAGGACGTCGGCACGGCGGTCCCGCTGGCCCGCGCCCTGGTGGCGGGGGGCCTGCCGGTCATCGAGGTGACCCTGCGCACGCCGTGCGCCCTGGACGCCGTGCGCCGGATCGCCGCCGAGGTGCCGGACGCGGTGGTCGGCGCCGGCACGGTGCGCACCCCCGCCGACGTCGAGGCCGCCACCCGGGCGGGCTCCCAGTTCCTGGTCAGCCCGGGCTGCACGCCCAACCTGGTGAACGCGATGGAGGGCAGCGGGCTGCCCTTCCTGCCGGGCGCGGCCACCGCGTCGGAGGTCATGGTGCTGGCCGAGCGCGGCCTGAACGAGCTGAAGTTCTTCCCGGCCGTCCCGGCCGGCGGGATCGCCTACCTCAAGGCCCTGGCCGGGCCGATCCCCGAGGTGCGGTTCTGTCCGACCGGCGGCATCCGGCCGGAGACGGCGCACGAGTTCCTGGCGCTGTCGAACGTCGGCTGCGTCGGCGGCACCTGGCTCACCCCGGCCGACGCGATCGCCTCCGGGGACTTCGGCCGCATCGAGAAGCTGGCCTCCGAGGCGGCCGCACTCCGGCACTAGCCCGACGCGTTTCGCCCGCGCCCCTCCTCCCTCGGACCGCGGGCGATCGCCATGGAGGTCGCCGCGACCCGATGCGACGTTCATGGGACCACGGGGCTCGCGGGCGTCTCACCAGGCGCCCGCGAGCCCGCCTCCGCCGCGGACGGCTCAGCCGGACGTGCGCCGGGAGGCCGCCATCGACAGCGACGGGGCGAGATCCTCCAGGGAACGGCGCTCGGCGTCCACCGCGAACCTCAGCGCGACCGCGCCGGCGAACGCCATCAGCCCCGCGGCGAACAGGTAGCCGTAGAACAGCCCGGCCGGGTCGGGACTGCTCCGGTCGCCGATCAGCGCGCCGAACACCACCGGCCCGAGCGCGCCGAACCCCTGGGCGACCGAGAAGAACAGCGCGATGGCCAGCGCCCTGATCTCCAGCGGGAACAGCTCGCTGACCGTCAGGTAGCCGGAGCTGGCCGCCGCCGAGGCGAAGAAGAAGACGAGCATCCACAGCATCGTCTGGGTGGTGGCGGTGAGCGCCCCGCCGCGGAACAGCCAGGCGGTGACGGCCAGGAGCGCCCCGGCGGCGAAGTACGTCCCGGAGATCATCACGCGGCGGCCGAGGGTGTCGAACAGCGGCCCGAGCAGGAACGGGCCGGCCAGGTTGCCGACGGCGAAGACCAGCAGGTACTTCGACGCGTCCTGCGGGGACACGCCGTAGAAGACGTTCAGCACCAGCACGTAGGTGAAGAAGATGGAGTTGTAGAGGAACGACTGGCTGATCATGAGCGTGACGCCGAGGAAGGTCCGCGACGGGTACTCCCGCAGGACGACCCGCGCCAGCTCCCGGTAGGTCGGCGCGCCGTGCGGGCGCAGCTCGATGGCTTTGCACTCCTCCACGCGCGGCAGCGCGCGGCCGCTCCGGGCGACCGACGCCTCGATCTCGGCCGTCGCCCGTTCGGCCGGCTCCTGACGGCCGTGCGTGACCAGCCAGCGGGGGCTCTCGGGCAGATGGCGGCGCAGGCGCCAGATGAGCAGGCCGATCAACGGCCCGATCAGCAGGCCCACGCGCCAGCCCAGGTCGACCGGAAGCAGGTCGGGGTCGAGCAGGACGTACGTGCTCGCCGTGCCGATGATGGCGCCCAGCCAGTAGGTGCCGCTGACCGCCAGGTCGACCCGGCCCCGGTAGCGGGAGGGGATCAGCTCGTCGATCGCCGAGTGGACGGCCGCGTACTCCCCGCCGATTCCGGCCCCGGCGAAGAACCGGAACACCAGCAGGAACGCCAGGTTCGGCGAGAACGCCGTGATGCCGTTGGCCACCAGGTACAGCGCCAGCGTCAGGATGAACAAACGACGCCGCCCGAACCGGTCGGAGAGCCGCCCGAACACCAGCGCCCCCGCCACCTCGCCGGCGAGGTAGACGCTGGCCGTCAGCCCCACCTCGACGGTCGTCAGCCCGAGCGTCTCGCGCTCCCGCAGCACCGACCCGACCGCGCTGGCGATCGTGATCTCCATGCCGTCCAGCACCCACGCCACACCCAGCGCGACCACCAGCTTCGTGTGGAACCCCGACCACGGCAGCCGATCCAGCCGCGCCGGGATCAGACTCCGGACGACGCCCCCCATGGTCACCCAGCGTAGCGATCATGACGGTCGAGCCGTCCGGATCACGCCGGGGGCGCGCGGTGCGGCGCGGCCGTGCCGCACCGGCCTCCGGTGACGCGCCTGCCGATCGCGACGGGGAGAGCGGCGGTCGGTCACCGGGATCCGGTGATACCGCGGTGAAACCCGGGAGGGCGACAGTGAGCGCGCGGGAGGCCGGATTCCCTCCCACTCCTCCCCCGCCGCCGATGCGGCCGCGTCGAAAGGAATCGAATGCCCTCCCCGAAAAGGCACCGGTCATCCCGATCTCTCCTGTACCGCGCGTGTTCCGTCATGGCCATGCTGGGCACGATCGCCGTGACGGCGTGGATCTCACCGGTCACGGCCCACGCCGACGACCCGCAGGCCGCCGCAGGCCCCCGCCCGCTGTTCCAGCTCCCCTTCCCGTGCGGCGAATCATGGCTGCTGCAGACGTACCCCGGGCACGACGACTACGACATCGACATGACCGCCACCTCCGGCGGCAGCCGCGGGCGGGCGATCGTGGCGGCCTACGGCGGCACCGTCGTCTCCCGTGGCTACGAGGAGGACGGCGGCGGCAACTACCTGCGCATCGACCACGGCGACGGCTGGCAGACGCGCTACCTGCACATGATCGAGCCGGCGTCGGTCTCGCTCGGCGAGAGCGTGTCCATCGGGCAGCAGATCGGCAGGGTCGGCACCACGGGTGACTCCTCCGGCGACCACCTGCACTTCGAGCAGCTGCGGGACGGCTCGAAGGTGGAGTCGTGGTTCGACGGGAAGCCCTCCGGCATCACCACCGACGGATCCCCGGAGGGGGAGCCCCAGTCCGGCCCGGTGACCCTGGTCAGCAAGAACTGCGACGGCCGGCAGGGATCGGCGAGCCCGCTCCTGGCCTACGACGCCGGCACCACGACCGTGATGTACCGCTGGGGTTCCACCGGGACGGCCTTCCGCAACCTCTCCACCGCGACCCACGAGTCCTTCGACCTGGACAACGTCGGTGGCCGCGTCGCCGCCGGCGACGTCAACGGCGACGGCAGGGACGACACCGTCATGGCCCACCAGAACGCCGACGGCACCTTCTCCTTCAAGGTCCTGCTGCACGGCACCATCGCGCCGGTCAACTGGTACACCTCCGGCCCGTTCGACCTCACCCCGGTCGGCAACCGGCTCATCGTGGGCGACTTCGACGGCAACGGCAGGGCCGAGCCGATCCTGGCCTACGACAGCGGCACCGCGACCATCCTGTACCGCTGGTTCTCCACCGGAGCCTCCTTCAGCAGCCTCAGCACCGCCACCTACACCAACGACCTCGACAACGTCGCCGAGCGCGTGGCCGCCGGGGACGTCGACGGCGACGGCAAGGACGACACCGTCATGGCCCACCGGAACCCCGACGGCACCTTCTCGTTCAAGGTCTTCAGCAGAGGCACCAACGCGCCCGCGAACTGGTACACCTCCGGCCCGTTCAACCTCGCCCCGGTCGGCAACCGGCTCGTAGTCGGCGACTGGAACGGCAACGGCACGGCCGAGCCGATCCTGGCCTACGACAGCGGCACCGCGACCATCCTGTACCGCTGGTTCTCCACCGGAGCCTCCTTCAGCAGCCTCAGCACCGCCACCTACACCAACGACCTCGACAACGTCGCCGAGCGCGTAGCGGCCGGGGACGTCGACGGCGACGGCAAGGACGACACCGTCATGGCCCACCAGAACGCCGACGACACGTTCACCTACAAGGTCTTCGCCGGCGGCACCGGCGCACCCGCGAACTGGTACACCTCCGGCCCGTTCAACCTGGCCCCCGTCGGGAGCCGGTTGCTGCTGGGCAGATGGCTGTGACCCGAGGCGGATGACGCCCGCCCGCCCCGAGCGGTCTTCAGGAACCGCTCGGGGACGGGGCGGCGTCGCGCATGGACAGGCTGGGCGCCAGGTCCTCCAGGGAGCGGCGCTCGGCGTTCACCGCGAAGAACCAGGCGATGACGCCGGCGCCGACCATCATGGCGGCGGCGAGCAGGTAGCCGTAGAACAGGCCGGTGGGGTCGGGGTTCGCCTCGTCGCCGATGAGCGCGCCGAACAGCAGCGGGCCGAGCGCGCCGAAGCCCTGGGCGACGGAGAAGAACACCGCGATGGCCAGGGCGCGGATCTCCAGCGGGAACAGCTCGCTGACCGTCAGGTAGCCGGAGCTGGCCGCCGCCGAGGCGATGAAGAAGATCACCGACCACAGCAGGGCGAGGGTGGTGGCGGTGAGGACCCCCTCGTTGAACAGCCATCCGGTGACGGCCAGCAGGAGGCCGGAGCTCACGTAGGTGCTGGAGATCATCACCCGGCGCCCGACCGTGTCGAACAGCGGGCCGAGGATGAAGGGGCCCGCGAGGTTGCCGACCGCGAAGGCCAGCAGGAACTTGGAGGCGTCGCTGGCCGACACCCCGTAGAAGGTGTTCAGGATGATGACGTAGGTGAAGAAGATCGCGTTGTAGAGGAACGACTGGCTGATCATCATCGAGGCGCCGAGGATCGTGCGCTTGGGGTACTCCTTGAGCAGCACCCGCACGATCTCGCGGTACGACGGGGCGCCGTGCGGGCGCATCTCCATGGCCTTGCTCTCGTCGACCTGCGGCAGCCGGACGCCGCTCGCCTCGACGGCCGCCTCGACCTGCTCGACGGCCCGCTCGGCCTCCTCGTGCCGGCCGTGCATGAGCAGCCAGCGCGGGCTCTCGGGCAGGTGACGGCGCAGCACCCAGACCAGCGCGCCCAGCACGGGGCCGATCAGCAGGCCCAGGCGCCAGCCGAGGTCGACCGGCAGGATGTCGGGGTTGAGCAGGATATAGGTGCTCGCCGTGCCGATGATGGCGCCCAGCCAGTAGGTGCCGCTGACCGCCAGGTCGACCCGGCCCCGGTAGCGGGAGGGGATCAGCTCGTCGATCGCCGAGTGGATGGCCGCGTACTCGCCGCCGATTCCGGCCCCGGCGAAGAACCGGAACACCAGCAGGAACGCCAGGTTCGGGGAGAACGCCGTGATGCCGTTGGCCACCAGGTACAGCGCCAGCGTCAGGATGAACAAACGACGCCGCCCGAACCGGTCGGAGAGCCGTCCGAACACCAGGGCGCCGGCGACCTGGCCGATCAGGTAGACGGTGGCGGTGAGGCCGACCTGGACGGCGGAGAGGCTGAGCGTCTCCCGCTCCTGCAGCACCGAGCCGACCGCGCTGGCGATCGTGATCTCCATGCCGTCCAGCACCCACGCCACACCCAGCGCGAGCACCAGCTTGGTGTGGAACCCCGACCACGGCAGCCGGTCCAACCGCGCCGGCACCAGCGTCCGCACAGTGTTCTCCATCGCGACCCGCCTTGCGCTCGCCTCCAGCCCGCCCGGACCGGCCCAGCCGTACCGAGCGGGCACCCGGCCAACGCCCCTTCCCGACCGGCACCCCTCCTAACTGGCAGATCATGACAAGTGCGATCGAGCCGGGCGCCCCCGTGTCGGCAGCGGGCCGGCGTGCGGCCGGGCGGCGCGCTCGCCCCGCACGGCGGATGGTCGCGGCGATGCCGGGCGCGTCCACGCGGACCGCGCGCACGGCCGGTGACGAACGCGTCAGCGCGGGCCGTGTGCGCGACCGGCGCCGGGCGCGTCAGAGGGGCCGTGGGCCCGGCCGAGCAGGGTGTCCTCGTCGGCGGGGTTCTCGTGGGTGCCCTCGGAGGTGCACGCGTGGGCGCCGGAGACGGCGCCGAGCCGCGCGCACTCCTCGGGCGGCAGGCCGCGCAGCCGGCCGTAGAGGAACGCCGAGACGAACGCGTCGCCCGCGCCGTCGCTGTCCCTCACCGGGCCGGGCAGCGGGGCGGCCCGGACGTGCCGGACCTCGTCCGCGCCCTCGGCGAGCAGGTAGGACCCGGCGGCGCCGGCCGTGCAGACGACCAGCGAGGCGCGCCCGCGCGCGATGACGTCGCGCATCACGCGGGAGGGGTCGCCGAGCCCGGCCGACGACAGGAACACCAGGTCGGCGGAGTAGGCGAAGTCCCTGTGGTAGTCGTTCTCGCCGTCCCAGTCGTGCAGGTCGGTGGAGGTCGGCACGCCGAGCGCGCGCAGCTCAGGGAGCAGGTGGCGGGAGAAGTCGGTGATCGAGACGTGGACGTGCCGCGCGCCGCGGATCGCCGGGCGGTACAGCTCCTCGGGCAGCCGCTGCCCGGCGGCGGCGCGCGGGTCGAACAGCGAGGTGCGCCTGCCGTCCGGGCCGACGAGCAGCACGCTGCGCCGCGTGCCCTCCGGCACCACCGCCCACCCGAACTCGACCCCCCGCGCGGCCAGGTGGTCGCGGACGAGCGCCCCCTGCGGGTCGTCGCCGATCAGGTCGACGAGCTTCACCCGCAGCCCGAGCGCGTGACACCCGAGCGCCACCCCACTGCCGGTGTTCCCGATGCGGTCGACCACCGGCGGCACCACATGGGTGTCCGCGTACGGCAGCGGCAGTGCCGGCACGTACACGGTGGTGTCGACCCCAGAGCCCCCGACCACCACGACGTCGTACACCACACGGTCATCCCGGTTCACGGCGTCCTTGCTATCACACGCGCGCCGATGGAGCTCAGGCGCGCGGCGTACGGGCGGCGAGCCACTGCTCGCGGGTGACGGCGTACTCGACCTCCCCGAGGTCGCTGCCGGGAAGCGGTTCGTCCCACTCCAGGTGGAAGGTGCGGACGTAGCGCAGCCCGACGGACGTCATCGTCGCCCGCGAGGCGGTGTTGACGGCCATGGTCTCGGCGAAGACGCGGTCGAGGCCGAGGTCCTCGAACCCGTGGCGGACCAGCTCTCTGGCGCCCTCACTGGCGAGCCCGCGCCGCCAGTGCCGCCGCAGCAGCCGGTACCCCAGCTCCGCCTGCCCCTCCACCGGGCCCTGGTCGGCCCGCTCCGGCGACTCCAGGATCCACCACCCGACGAACTCCCCGCCGACGAGCCCCGCCCAGAACCCGAGCCCCGGCACCCGCCCCGCCGCCGCGAGCCGCCGCCGGTGAGAGCCCTCCACCTCCTCCCGGGTGCGGGCCCGCCCGTCGCCGAGGTAGCGCATGACCTCCGGGTCGGCGTCGAGCTCGACCTCCCCCTCCAGGTGGTCGTCCGACAGCGGGACGAGCGTGATCCGGCCGGTCGTCAACGTCTTCTGAGCCATGGCCGCATTCTGCCTGGCGCTCCCCGACCGGCTCATCCCTATTTCCGCCCGGGCCGCCCATCCCGCCCACTCCGCCTGTTCCGCCTGTTCCGCCCGCCGCCGGGGTCGTCCGCGCACGACCCGCACGGCCGCGATCGGGCCCACCGGCGCGTGACGCCGATGGCCGAGGGTTCCGGACCGCCCGCGAGGTCCCGTCACGGCGTCAGCCCTTGCCCGTCTTCGGCCGTATTCAAGATGCTGGGTTCATGGACTTCACGAGCACCCCACGCAACCGCGACCTCCTGGTGGCGTCCAGGCAGGTCGCGGGCGCACTCGGCTTCACGGCGGCCGACGTGACCGAGCTCGCCGTCAGCATGGGCGGCGAGGGCCGCGGCGGCTGGTCCACCGCCGAGCTGCTGCTGGTCGCCCTCGCCGAGCTCACCCGGCGCGACCCCGGCCGTCGTGACCTGGTCGGCGCCGCCGAGGCCGGCGACATCCTGGGCGTCACCGGCGGCGACCTCCACCGGCTGGCCGAGCGTCCCGGCTTCCCCGAGCCCCGCTACGTCCTGGCCGCGGGCAAGCTGTGGGCCCGGTCGGACATCGTCGCCTTCAACGCACGCAAGGACCGCCGCCCGGGGTCCGCCTGAACCGCCGCGCAGAAGCGCTCCGGCGCGCGGGCGATGTACGTTTCATGCGGCCGGTCGTGGGCCTCGTCCCAGGGGTCTCGTATCGTCCCTGGTCAGCGGGGAAGAGAGGGGTCAGGACGGCCTGGTGTCGCCTCCCCGGACGCAAGGCGCGGGTGCGGGCCTGGTTGTGACGGCGGGCGAGCGGATACCGTCCGGTCGGAACGTCAGGGCAAGGAACCCGCCTGGTCGGTGTCGTACTCCGCTCGCATCCGGGCGGGATGCGACCGGGCCGGGCGTGTCGCGTGCCCGGACGCGCTCCGGTCCCGGGGAACCCCTGTCCTCCGGACCTCGACGAAGCCCCTTCACTGGAGCCGACATGCCAGGAAAACGCTGGGCAGCCCCCGTGCTGCTCGCCTTGTCCCTGCCACTGCTCGCCCCCGCGCTCACTCCACCGGCCGTCGCGGCGTCATCCTCATCGGCCCCGGCCGCGTCTTCGTCCGTCGCCGGCAGCGGCGCACGGGCGTCGCGGGCCGCCGCCCTGCCGCCGCTGGAAGAGATCAACACGGTCACCACCCAGGTCGCCTCCGGGTTGCGGCGCCCCGTCGCCATCGCCGCGCCCGACGACGGGACGAACAGGCTGTTCATCGTCGAGAAGCGCGGCACCGTGCGCGTCTACCACCCGACCACCGGGCTCGGGCAGACGATCATCGACGTCACGGCGTCGGTGGACGAGTCCGACAACGAGCGCGGCCTGCTCGGCATCGCCCTGGCGCCCGACTTCGCCAGGAGCCAGGTGCTCTACCTGGCCTACACCGCGCTGCCGGACGGCGCGGTGACCCTGGGCCGCTACCGGATGAGCACCGGGACCCTGGAGCCGCTGCTCTCCCAGGAGCACTCCCAGTTCGGCAACCACAACGGCACCCAGATCGCCTTCGGCAACGACGGCTACCTGTACATGAGCATCGGCGACGGCGGCGGCGCCGGAGACCCCTTCAAGTCAGGGCAGCGACTGGACACCCTGCTGGGCAAGATCCTGCGCGTCGACGTGAACCGCAAGTGCGGCACCCTGGCCTACTGCGTCCCCCAGAACAACCCGTTCGTCGGCGTCGCGAACGCCCGGCCGGAGATCTGGATGTACGGCGGACGCAACCCCTGGCGCTTCTCCATCGACCGCGCGGACGGCTCGATGTGGATCGGCGACGTCGGCCAGGGCAGGTGGGAGGAGATCAACCACGTCAAGACCGGGCGGCAGGCGGGCGCGAACCTCGGCTGGTCGTGCTACGAGGGGTTCGAGGTCTTCGACCAGGCCCAGTGCCGGTCCGGCGTCACGTACACCAAGCCGGTCTTCACGTACTCGCCGTACACCGGCGGCTGCGCGGTCACCGGCGGAGAGGTGTACCGCGGCGCGCAGTACGCCAACCTGGTCGGCGGCACCTACATCGCCACCGACTACTGCTCCTCCGACGTGTGGGCGCTGCGTGAGGACGGCCGGGGCGGCTACCTCAAGGCCCAGATCGGCGAGATGCCCACGCAGGTCACCGCGTTCGCGCACACCCCCGCCGGCGAGCTCTACGTCGTCAACGACCTTCCGGGCGGGCTGCACCGGGTGGCGTTCGAGCGGTCCGCGCCGACCTGCCGGGTCAAGGTCGTCACGCAGGGCTGGGGCCGCGGCATGACCGTGGACCTCACCATCACCAACACCGGCACCGCGCCGGTCGACGGCTGGACGCTTACCTTCACCCTGGCCCTGGGCCAGACCGTCACCTCGGACTGGAACACCGACCTCACCCAGGGCAGCAACGTCGTCACCGCCTCCAACGCCACGCACAACGGCGCCATCGCCCCCGGCGCCAGCGTCACCATGGGCTACCTGGTCAGCCACACGGGCGACGCGGCACTTCCGAGCATGTTCGCCCTCAACGGAGACACCTGCTCCATAGGCGCCTGACCGGCGAAGCGCCGTTCCGACCAGAGAACCCTCCGGCCCGGCCCCGAACGTGCCGGCCGGAGGGCCGCGGCCGGCCGGAGGACTGGAGAGCGCCGCCTCATCACCACTCGTCCCGGATACCCGGTGCCCCACGGCGCTCCGCTGTGGGATCATGCGCTCGTCGTCCTGTCGACACCGGGCCGGTCTCCGACCCGCAGCGACCGAGTGAATCGCGGGGACCGGGATGCGAAGCTCGATGAGGCGCCGCCGTGTCATCGCCTGGACGGCCGGGGGCGTCGCCGTGCTGCTCGTGCTGGCGGCCGGGGTGGTGTGGAGTGCCGCGCGCTTCGACGGGCGGCGCGTGGCGATGGCGGGGCTGCCGTTCGATCTGGTGATCCAGCCGGGAGTCACCGGGCCGGAGGTCCGCGCCGTCGAGGACGGCCTGCGGCTGGCCGACCGCCACCTGCGATCCGCCCTTGGCCAGGGGGTGCGCGAGCGGGTGGAGGTACGGCTCGCGCGTGGCCAGGGGTGCCGGTGGCGGACCTCCGCCGACGGCCCGAGCACCGCCTGGGCCGAGCCCCGGCTGATGTGCGTGAACACCCTGTCACCCGGATGGCGCGAGGCGATGACCGCGGGCACCGGACAGGCGCAGGACGTGATCGCCCACGAGCACGTCCACAACCTCCAGGGCCAGGTGGGTTGTTTCCGCGCCGCCGACGACCACGAATGGCTATGGCTGTTCGAGGGGATGGCCGTCCATCTCGCCTACCGGGCGATGGTCGACGGCGGGCGGTGGCGCGAGGAGGACGAGATCGGCAGGATCCGCTCCTGGGGCGCCGACGACCCCTCGCTCGGCCCGCTGTCCGGTTTCGAACGCACGGGCGCCGGCCTCGGCGATCCGGCGTACGCGCTGTTCCACCTGGCTGTCCGCTCCCTGGCCCGCGGCCCGAACGGCACCCCCGCGCTCCTGGACTTCTGCCGCGCGACCGCCCAGGGCCGCCCCTGGCGCACCGCGTTCGCCGACGCGTTCGGAATCACGCTGGACACCTTCTACACCAAGTTCGAGCAGCTACGCCGCGGCACGATCTGACGGCCCAGAACCTGTTTCTCAGATCTCCTGACAGTGGGCGTCAGTTTCGTGACGCTCCGTGCATGGGTCGTGGTGATCTGACGAATGCGGAGTGGGAGCGGCTGAAGCCGCTGTATCGCGCGCGCCACGATGCAATCTGCCATCGAAGTTCGTCCGCCGCCTTGAGACGATCGGTCTGTGAGCAGGCAGAGCGGGCCGGCTCGCTCCAGAGCCTGTTCGCGGCTGTCGTGCAAGGCCTTGTCGCCGCTTCCGGTCAGCCGCGTCTCGGGAGTCTTTCGCCAGTGGATACCCAGGACGAGGGCAAGCACGTTCCCGCCGACGATCGTCAGCGTCGCTCCGCTGAAGTGCAGGGGAAGCGTGCCGTTCTGCTGTGCCTGCAGGGAACCGTGGAAGGTTCCGACAAGGATGTAGCCGATCATGGTCACGATTGATCGTGGGTGCGCGGGTGATGCTGATGTCGGTTTCTCCGGGATGATGTGGTCGGGCTCGTCGACGATCCGTCAGCGGCCGAGGGTGCTGCTGGTGGCGGGGTGCAGGCCCTGGTCGAGAAAGTTGATCATCCAGGTGAAGCTGTCGTCGACGGATGCGTCGATCTGGAACCCGCCTGCCGCTTCCAGGGTCGAGAACCCGTGCAGGGCGCTGCGGAGCATCCGCAGGGCGTGAATCTCCTGGCCGGAGTCCAGGTGGTAGCCGCGCAGCATGGCCGCCCAGGAGGCGACCACCCGCTCGACGGCGGGGATGAGCGGGTCGTCGGGTCCGGTCGGGCGGGCAGCATTGGCGGCCGCGTACCGGCCGGGGTGTTCCTGCACGTAGGTCCGCATCGCTTGGGCGCCGGCGGCGAGGGCATCGCTGCCGGCCCGACCCTGGATGGCGTCGCGAATGGCGTCAGCGAACTCGGCCATGGACACGATGGCGATGCGGTGGGCCAGATCGGCCTGGCTGGTGACGTGTTTGTAGAGCGCGGGGGTCTTGACTCCGAGCCGTTCGGCGAGCATGCCCATGCTGAGGTTCTCGAAGCCGATCTCGTCGATCAGGGCGGCGCCGGCCTCGGTGACCGACAGCGGGGTGAGCCGGGCCCTAGGCATTCGTCAGGGTCCTGTCGAGGAAAGGCCGGGCCAGCGCGAGGACTTGATCCGGCGCCTGGACGTGTGCGTAGTGACCGGCACCCTCAATGACGGCGAGCTCGCCGAGGCCCCTGGGCAGATCGGCGATGATCTTCTCGCCCTCGGCGCGGGGGTCGGCCCAGTCGGGGTCGAGGCTGCCCTCGATGACCAGGACCGGGCAGGTGACGTTGGCCAGCTGCGCGCCGGCGTCGGTCGGGCTGGTCTTGCACATGGCCTGCAGAACCTTCATCCGGCCGGGCTCCGTCAGCTTCGCCTCGATACGCGTCAGTTCGGCGTCCCAGTCGGCGGGCTTGACCGGATAGGCCGCATCGAGGTACTTCTTCCAGCTCGCCAGACTTCCCAGGACCATGACCCGCGCCATCTGGCTGTAACCGGTCCGGAAGCGCTTCACCCTCATCAGCCCGCCAAGATCGAGGGGTTGTACGCGGGTGAACGGCGCCAGCTCGATGATGCCGTTGATCAGATCGGGCGCGGTGGCTGCCGCGATGGTGGCCGCGCCGCCGCTGATCGACTGGCCGATGATCACGGCGGGGCCGCCGAGGTGGCGCACGACGGCGATGAGGTCGCCGGCGATGTCGGTGCGGCTGTAGCCGTCCCAGCCCAGGCTGGAGTCGCCGCAGCCGCGGATGTCGACGTTGGCGACCCGGTACCCGGCGTCGGCCAGGGCCGGAGCCAGGAAACGGTAGGAGTGCCGACTGTCGCCGATACCGTGCGCCAGGACGACGAGAGGGCCCCGCCCGGACACCTCATAGGCGAGGTTGTTACCGGCGATGCTCAAGTACTCGGTCATGACGACCTCCACAAGATTGGTTAACGGCACTATCTGTAGGTTAACGCCATTAACTACGTGCGTCAAGCGATCTTCTCGACGGCTCCTCACCGCGGCCTGGCGCTCGACCCGTCATCGACCACGCCGGATCCGGTGCCACGGATTGGGCCGGCCGTCCTCGTCGGCGGCCGGACAGCATCAGCGCCGACAAGGCCTACAGCTATCGCGAAACCCGGCGCTACCTGCGCAGGCGTAAGATCTCGCACACCATTGCCGAGCCTCGTGATCAGCGGGCCAACCGCCGTAGACGCGGCTCTGCCGGGGGCCCGCCTTCGCACGCTTCATCGACGGACATCGACGGACATCGACCACATCGGGCTGAAGCCCCTAAAGAAGCACAGCCAGAGCCGGAGCGTCCCTGGGGCGCGCAGGCGAGGACCATGTCCGAAGGCGCGCCACGATCTCGTACCGGCCGGGTAGGTAAGGGTCAGCGATTGACGAGGGGGCCGGAGCCGGTGCTGCCTCTTACCACCAGTTCGGGTTGGAAGATCAGCTCGGCGTTCTTGGGGGCGGCGCCGTCGATCTCCTCCAGGAGGGTCTGGACGGCCGCGACGGCCATGGGGCCGATGGGCTTGCGGACGGTGGTGAGCGGGGGGTCGGTGAAGGCGATGAGCGGGGAGTCGTCGAAGCCGACGACCGAGACGTCGCCGGGGACGGCCAGGCCCCGCTCGCGGGCGGCGCGGATCACGCCCAGGGCCATGAGGTCGCTGGCGCACACCACGCCGGTGCAGCCGCGCTCGATGAGCGCGGCCCCGGCGGCCTGGCCGCCCTCGACGCTGAACAGCGAGTGCTGGATGAGCGGCTCGCAGTCGGAGACGCCGAGCAGGTGGGCCATCGCCTGGGTGAAGCCCTCGATCTTGCGGATGACCGGGACGAAACGCCGCTGCCCGAGGGCCAGGCCGATGCGCTGGTGGCCGAGGTCGACCAGGTGCTGCACCGCCAGGCGGGCCGCCATGCGGTCGTCGGGCGAGATGAACGGCGCCTCGATGTGCTCGCTGTACCCGTCGACCAGCACGATCGGCAGGCCCCGGTCGGTGAGCCGGGTGTAGCGGTCCATGCGGGCGGTGGTGTCGGCGTGCAGGCCGGAGACGAAGATGATGCCGCTGACGTCGCGTTCGAGCAGCAGCTCGGTGAACTCGTCCTCCGGGGCGCCGCCCGGGCTCTGCGTGCACAGCACGGGCGTGTAGCCGTGCTGGGTCAGCGACTTCTCGATGGCCTGGGCGAACGCCGGGAAGATGGGGTTGTCCAGCTCGGGCGTCACCAGGCCGATCAGGCCGTTGCTGCGCTGCCGCAGCCGCTGCGGGCGCTCGTACCCCATGAGGTCGAGGGCGGTGAGCACGAGCTGGCGCGTGCTCGCCGACACGCCCGTCTTGCCGTTCAGCACCCGGCTGACCGTCGCCTCGCTCACGCCCGCCTGTGCGGCGATGTCGGAGAGTCGGGCGTTTCCGTTCACGCTGGGTACTTTACGCACGCCCGGCCGCCCACCACGCCGCGGAGTCGGCGGCGAGCACGACGCTCCGTCCCCTTTGGGCGACGGGGGCGCTGGCGAGCAGGAGGTCTCCCGGGCGGGGCAGCTCGACCGGCTCGCCGGTCATGTTGACCGTGCAGACGAAGTCCTCGCCCCGGCCGAACACCAGCGTGCCCGGCGGGGAGCCGTGCCACCGCATCGTCCCGTCGCCGAGCGCGGCGTGCCCGCGCCGCAGGCGCAGCGCCGCCCGGTACAGCGAGAGCGTCGAGCCGGGGTCGCCGGCCTGCGCCTCGACGGTGAGCGGCGCCCAGGAGCGCGGCATCGGCAGCCAGGTGTCCGCGACGCCCGGCGGGCCGAACCCGAACGGCGGCTCGGCGTGCGCCCACGGGATCGGCACCCGGCACCCGTCGCGGCCGTCGCCGGGGGCGCGCAGCCGCTGCGGGTCCCGGCACACCTCGTCGGGCAGGTCGAGCACCTCCGGCAGGCCCAGCTCCTCCCCCTGGTAGACGTAGGCCGAGCCCGGCAGTGCGAGCATGAGCAGGGCCGCCGCCCTGGCCCGGCGCACGCCGGCCTCGCCGCCGCCGTACCGGGTCACGTGCCGCTTGACGTCGTGGTTGGACAGCACCCACGTCGACGGCGCGCCGACCGGGCTGACGGTCGCGATCGACTCGTCGATCACGACGCGCATCACGGCCGCGTCCCACGGCGCCTTCAGGAAGTGGAAGTTGAACGCCTGGTGCAACTCGTCGGGCCGCACGTAGCGGGCCAGGCGCTCCTGCGTCGGCGCCCACGCCTCGGCGACGCCGATGCGCTCGCCCTCGTAGGAGTCCAGCAGGCGCCGCCAGCCGCGGTGGATCTCGTGCACGCCCTCCTGGTCGAAGTACGGCAGCACCGCGGTGCCGAGCAGCTCGACCTGCCCGGCCGTGCCGATGTCGGGCAGCCCTGGGGCCTTGACCATCCCGTGGGCCACGTCGACGCGGAAGCCGTCGACGCCCAGGTCCAGCCAGAACCGCAGGATGGCCGTGAACTCCTCGTGCACCTCCGGGGAGTCCCAGTTGAGGTCGGGCTGGCGGTGGTCGAACAGGTGCAGGTACCACTCGCCGTCGGGCAGGCGGGTCCAGGCCGGCCCGCCGAAGACCGACTCCCAGTCGTTGGGCGGCAGCTCTCCCGACGCGCCGCGTCCGGGGCGGAAGATGTACCGCCCGCGCTCGGGCGCGCCGGGGCCGGCCTGGACTGCGGCGGCGAACCAGGCGTGCCGGTCGGAGGTGTGGTTGGGCACCACGTCGATGATGACCCTCATGCCGTACGCGTGCGCGTCGTCGATCAGCGCGCGCGCGTCGGCCAGGGTGCCGAAGACCGGGTCGACGTCCCGGTAGTCGGCGACGTCGTACCCGAAGTCGGCCATCGGGGAGGTGTAGAACGGCGTGAGCCACACCGCGTCCACGCCCAGGTCGGCCAGGTAGCCGAGCCGGCCCCGCGCCCCCACCAGGTCGCCCACGCCGTCACCGTCGCCGTCGGCGAAGCTGCGCACGTACACCTGGTAGATCACCGCGTCGCGCCACCAGCGGGTGGCCGCCTTCGGCTGGTGTGCTTCGTGTACCACCTCTGTCATAAGGTCTCCCCCGATTGTCGGAAATATCGGAACAGATACCACGGCGGCGTTACGACTTCGTGGCGCCGGCGGTCAGGCCGGTGACGAGATGGCGCTGGACGAGCAGGAACACCACGGCCGCCGGGACGGCGATCAGCACCGACGACGCGGTGAGCAGGCCCCATTCGGCCTTGTGCTGGCCGACGAACTGCCCGAGCCCCACGGCCAGCGTGTACTTGTCGTCGCCGGTCATGAACGCGGTCGCGTACGCCACCTCGGCCCACGCGGTGATGAAGGAGTAGAACCCGGCGACGGCCAGCCCGGGCTTGGACAGCGGCAGGATCAGCCGCCAGAACGTGCCGAAGTGGGTCAGCCCGTCGACGCGGCCCGCCTCGTCGATCTCGGTCGGGATCGTGTCGAAGTAGCCCTTCATCATCCAGGCGCAGAACGGCACGGTCGAGGTGAGGTAGGCGATCACCAGGCCGGGGAACTGGTTGATCAGCCCCAGGCCGGCCAGCAGGTTGTAGATGGGGACGATCAGGATGGCCACCGGGAACATCTGCGTGATCAGCAGCATCCACATGACCGAGCGGAAGCCCGGGAAGCGCATGCGGCTGACCGCGTACCCCGTGCTGGCGGACATGACCACGCCGATCACCGTGGTCAGCGCCGCCACGATGAGCGAGTTGGCCAGCCAGCGCGGGAAGCCCGTCTCGCCGAGCACCTGCACGTAGTTGGCCAGGGTCGGGCTGTCGAAGAGCGTGACGGTGCTGGACTGCCAGGCGTCCCTCGGCTTGAGGGAGGTCAGGATCAGCCAGGCCACGGGGAAGACGGCCACCAGGCTCGCCACGATCAGCGCGCCGTGCAGGGCGATCGACCCGCCCGGCCCCCGGGTGCCGCGCCCCTTCACCGGCGGCGCCGCGACGTCGCTCACCATGCCTCCCCCTGTCTGCGCAGCGCGCGGCGGTAGCCGACCGCCAGGATGACGAGCAGCGCGAGGATGAGCACTCCCCACGCGGCCGATCCCGAGTAGTTCCTGATGCCTTCGAACGCCTGCCGGTAGGCGTAGGTGACGAGGATCTCGCTGGACCCGCCGGGGCCGCCCCGCGTGACCAGGTAGATCACCGGGAACTGGTTGAAGGTCCAGATGGTGCCGAGCAGGATCACGGTGCTGGCCACCGGCCGCAGCCCCGGCAGCGTGATGTGCCGGAACTTGTCCCAGGGCGTGGCGCCGTCCACCTCGGCCGCCTCGTACTGCTCCCTGGGGATGGCCTGCAGGCCGCCCAGGATCGCCAGCATCATGAACGGGACGCCCAGCCAGACGTTCACCGTGATCACCGACACCTTGGCCCACAGCGGGTCGTCCAGCCAGCTCACCCCGGGCAGGCCCACGGCGCGCAGCATGGCGTTGACCACGCCGTACTCGCCGTTGAGCAGGTAGCGCCAGATGAACGCCGAGACGAACGCCGGCACCGCCCACGGAAGCACCAGCATCAGCCGGTAGGCCGAGCGGAACCGCAGCGGCCGGTTGAGCATCAGGGCGAGCCCGAGGCCGATGCCGTAGTGCAGCGCCACGCACACCACGGTCCAGACGACCGTCCAGCCGAGCCGGGACAGGAACTCGGCGGAGGTGACGATGGCGGTGTAGTTGGACAGCCCGACGAACTCGTAGGTCGAGGGGATGACGTTCATGCCGATCGTGCGGCCCATGTTGGCCTCGGTCGCGTCGGTGAGCGACAGGTAGACCCCGCGCACCAGCGGGTATCCGACCAGCACCAGCGTGACGATCACCACGGGCGCGCACATCGCCCAGGCGTACCAGTGGCGGGCCAGGACGGAGCCGCCGCCCCGCCCGCCCTTAGGCCGGCGGGCACGGCCGCGGGCGGGAGCGCCCGCGGCCGACCCGTCGACGACCTGCGTCGTCATGGGTTACAGGCTCCAGCCCTTGAGCAGGCCCTGGTAGGCCTTCGCCACGTTCTGCAGCACCGGCTCGGCGGCGTTCTCGCCGGTGGCCATCTGCTGGTAGCCCTCCAGCAGCGGCTGGAAGAGCTGGCCGCCCTCGGGGATCCAGGGGCGCTCGACGGCCGCGGCCATCGGCTCCTTCCAGCGGGCCACCATGTCGTTGGCCTTGGCCTCGGGCAGGTCGTAGGCGGACGGGCGGGCCGGCAGGAGGCCGAGCTTGCCTGCGACCTTGGCCTGGGTCTCGGCGGAGGCCATGAACTTGACGAACAGATAGGAGGCGTCGAGGTTCTTGGACCCGGCGTAGACGGCGTAGTCGTGGCCGCCGGTCGGCGACCCGGCCTTGGCCGACCCGGCCGGAACCGGCGCGATGCCGAAGTTGTCGGGGTCGTCCTTGAACGCCTTGCCGTCGAGGTTGCTGGTGTTCGACCACGGCCCGTTGAAGATCATGGCCGCCTTGCCCTCCTTGAAGGCGGTCTCGGCGTTGGTGTAACTGTCCTGGATGGCGGGCTTGGGCGCGGCCCCGGACTTGATCAGGTCTTCGACGACCTTGACGCCGGCGACGGACTGCGGCGACGCGACGGTGATCTTCTTGGTGTTCACGTCGAGCAGGTCGCCGCCCTCGCCGTAGATGAACGGCAGCAGGAAGTAGGCGTCCACGTTCAGCGCGAGGCCCTCGGCGCCGGCCTTGGACTTCACGTCCAGGGCGACCTGCTTGAGCTCCTCGAAGGTCTTCGGCGGGGCGTCGTGCCCGGCCTTCTTCAGCAGCTCCTTGTTGTAGAGGAGGCCGAGGGTGTCGGTGACCTGCGGGATGGCGTAGGTCTTGCCGTCGTACTTGCCGCTGCCGAGCGGGCTGGGCAGGAAGTCCTCGGGGGCGTCGAGCGCCTGGGTGCCGTCGAGCGGGGCGAGGTAGCCCAGGGACGCGAACTCCGCGACCCAGCCGACCTCGGCGCGCAGCACGTCGGGGGCGCCCGAACCGCTCTGCGCGGCCGTCTTGAACTTGTTCTGCGCGTCGGCGAAGGGGACGTTGACGTAGTTCACCGTGATCTTCGGGTACTTCGCCTGGAACTCCTTGACGAGCTCCTGGAAGGCCGGCCCCTCGTTGGTGGCGTCGGAGGTGTCCCACCAGGTGACCTGGCCGGAGACGTCCGCGGCGTTGGCACTGCCGGCCGGGGCCGACGGCTGGGTCGCGGTGTCCTCGCCGCCACAGGCGGAGACCGCCAGCGCCAGTGCCGCGGCTGCCGCCACGGCCGATATGCGTCGCCGCATGTTCTGCACTCCTTGTTCACGCTTCTTGCCCAGTGGTTCGGCGCGGGCCGCTCCGCGTCCCCCGATGCAGGCGGCGTCGCCGGGGTACGCGGAACGTAACAGCTACGTGAACACTCGTGAAAGACCTTTCGGAAACTTTCTGCAAACTGTGACACGGCGGACCTCACCAGGCTGCGCCCGCCCCCGCGCGGCGGCATCCGGGGGCCGGAGACGCGGCTCCGGCGGACCCCCGGCGACGGCTGCCCAGCGTCGTAGTTGCGCCTGTTTTGACGTTTGCGAACAGGCAACAGTCAAGTAACCACCAGATGAGCGATTTCTAACGCTATGTATGGACACGGTGGCCCGGTACGCGATGTACTACCTCATCAATCACAATGACGGCTGCATCCGGGCGCTGCCGCCCGGGAGGAGCGAGTGACGATGAGTACCGTCGTTCTCGACAGCGTGACGAAGGTGTACCCGGGGGGGCACCTCGCGGTCGACCGCCTGAGCCTGCGCGCCGAAGAGGGCGAACTGCTGGTTCTGCTCGGCCCGTCAGGCTGCGGGAAATCCACCCTGCTGCGGATGATAGCGGGGCTTGAGGACATCACCGCTGGTGACCTCTATCTCGACGGCCGGATCGCCAACGACCTCGCCCCTCGCGACCGCGACGTCGCCATGGTCTTCCAGAACGGCGCCCTCTACCCGCACCGCACCGTCCGGGGCAACATCTCCTTCCCCCTGGAGATCGCCAAGGCCGACCCCGCCATGGTGAAGGAGCGTGTGGTCGAGCTCTCCCGCGCGCTGCACATCGACGAGACCCTGGACCGCCGGCCTGGAACGCTCTCCGGCGGCCAGCGCCAGCGCGTCGCGATGGGCCGCGCGATCGTCAGGCAGCCGTCGCTGTTCCTCATGGACGAGCCGCTGTCCAACCTCGACGCCGGCATGCGCACCGAGTTGAGGATGGAGATCTCGTCGCTGGTGCGCGCCCTCGGGGTGACCACCATCTACGTGACGCACGACCAGGTCGAGGCGCTGACCCTCGCCGACCGCATCGCGATCCTCAACCGCGGCATCCTGCAGGACGTGGGCACGCCTGGCCAGATCTACAACGACCCCGCGACCGCGTTCGTGGCGGCGTTCCTCAGCTCGCAGCAGCTCAACCTGCTCTCGGCGACCGTGCGGACCCCGCAGAACCAGTACATACTGCTTGACTTCGGGCTGCACCAGATCACGATGCCGTGGACCGATCCCCGGGCCTACGCGCTGTCGCAGCACACCGGGCGCCAGATCATCATCGGCATCCGCCCCGACGGCCTCACCCCCATCCCCGAAGGCGTCGACGGGCCGCACTTCGCCGGCCGGGTGCGTGCGCTGGAGTACCACGGCCACGAATGGCTGGCCTACCTGGAGGTCGGCATCCCCGCGGTCACCGCGCCCGAGCCGGCCCCGCGCGCCGAGGCCAACGGGCACGCCGTCAACGGCAACGGGCACGCCGGGCCGTCCGGGCGCGTGCGGTCGATGGTGCGGCGCCTCATCGCCGGCGGCGAGGAGCCGGTCGCGGCCGAGCCGCCCCCCGTGCCAGGCAGCGGCACCCACCGGCGGGCCGACCTGGTCGTCCGCCTGGGCTCGCGGCCGGTCTGGCGCGCCGGCGAGCACGGCCGCGTGGCCGTCGACCTCAGCCGCCTGATGCTGTTCACCCAGCAGGGCGACCGGATCGACCCGCCCCGCCGTTAGAGCCCCGCGCCCCGAACGGGCTCAGGCGACGGTGCGGTCGTCGTCGACGGTCGCCAGCAGGGACACGATCTCCACGACGCGCGCCACCTTGTCCATCTCGACCTGGTGGAACGGCGCCCCCTCGGTGCGGGCGACCACCAGGTGCAGGCCGGCCGTCTTGACCGGCAGGCTCAGCAGGTGCAGCGCCCCCTCGCTGAACGCGGCCGGGCGCAGCGGGGTCAGGTCGGGCATCTCGTCCATGCCGGGCGCCTGCCAGCTCCCGTGCACCACCTCGCCGGTCGCGGAGTCGACGGCCACCGCCCACTGGGCGCTCACCAGGTCGGGCACGGCGTCGACGAGCGTGACGAAGGCCCGTCCGGCGTCGGTGACGACGTGCCCGAGCAGGTCGTAGTCGGGGCTCGTGCCGGGCACCTCCCTGGTCGGCCAGGCGCCCTCGACCCGCACGCCGGGCACCACCGAGAGCCGTTCGCGCAGCTCCTCGGCCGCGAACCCGCCCGGCCAGGACACGGTGAAGTCGTCCACGGCCCGGCCGCCCTCCCGTTCGAGCACCGTCACCTGGAGGATGTCGGCGCCGAGCACGCCGAACGCCCGGGCCACCTGGCCCAGCACGCCAGGACGGTCGGGAAGCGAAACCCGTACTCGCAGCACCATCTTCACCACCTCCATATCACCGAGCCAGACCCCTTTTTTATACCGGCCGACCTCGTGCTCCTCTCCACCGGACCACGCCCCACAGCGTTGCCGATAGAGGTTTCGACCATGTAGCAGAAATATGTCCGGATCAAAGCCAGCTCAGTGTTGATACGCGCCGGCGTCCGGATTGCCGCTCCGCGCGACCGGCCGCCCGGCGGCGTCGTAGGCCAGCCCGGCTCCGCCGTACCAGGAGGGGCCCAGGGGCACCCCGCGCCCGATCGCGGGCGAGCCGGCCCCGAGCCGCAGGTCGCGAGCGCTCCGGAACCGCGGGTCGGCCAGCACGGATCGGCGCCCGAGCCGGAAGCCGCCCTTGCCGCCCTCGTAGACCCCGCCGGCGTCGTCGATGCCCGAGCCGTCCTCGAAGCCGACGCGGCCGCCCACGCTCACGATGTTGTTGCGCAGCCTCAGCACGCGCGCCGAGCAGCCGTCGGCGCAGGAGAAGCCGATGGTCCTCCTCGCCCTCAGGCGCACCGAGTTGTGCACGGCGACCGTGCCGTGCACCGGCCCGACCGAGTGGCCGGCGCCGCGGGTGATGAGGAAGGACCCCCGGGGGCGCGAGGAGGTCACCACGTTGCTGGCGAACAGGTTGCCGTGGGCGGTCCGGCCGGGCGCGTGGCCCAGTTCGGCGAAGGTCTCGTTGTCGCGCGCGATGTTGTGGGTCACCACGTTGCGGTCGCCGTCGTAGACCTCGACGGCCGCCCCGTCGGCCACGTAGTCGCGGCTGCGCGCGTAGCTGCCGATGATCCGGTTGCCGACGACCCGGTTGTCGTCGCCGTTGAGCAGCACCCCGAAGGCGCCGGAGTCGTTGTCCGGCGCGTCGTCGTTCACGCTCATGCGGTCGTTGCCGACCATCTGGCTGTTGCGGATGACGTTGCGCGCGCCGCGCTCGGTCACCCACACGCCGGTCACGTTCCCGTCGGCGTACACGTCCCACAGGTCGTTGTGGCGGCCGTCGAGGCGGAAGCCCGCCCACCCGCACCGGCTGGCCCGCACCCCCGCCACGTGCCAGTGCGAGCCGTCGATCGCCACGCAGGCCTCCTCGCCCCCGCTGAACCTCGGCCGGGGACCGATCCCGTACGCGCCGACCCTGATCGGCCGCGCGGCCGTGCCCGAGCCGTCCAGCGTGAGCGTGCCGCGCCACCGGCCGCCGCGCCGGAACAGCACGGCGTCCCCCGGACGCAGGCGCGCGGCCTCCACCCGGCCGAGCGAGCGCCACGCCGTGCCCGGGGAGGTGCCCGGCGCGTCGTCGTCGCCCTCGCGCGCGTCGACGTGGTACGTCCTGCCGGCGAAGCGGGGCAGGGCGCCGGCCGTCGCGGCCACGAGCCCGGCGGGGAGGGCGCCCGTCGCGGCCGCCTCCGGCGCGGCCCGCACCGTCTCCTGGCCGCCGAGCAGCAGCAGGCAGATCAGCGACGCCGGCAGACCCGCTCGCAACGCGTTTGGCGCCATGGTTCCCACACTCGTCCCAACGGGGTTAGACCGGTCCAAAAGATCAGTGCCGCTCACGCTAGCGGTCCGGCGTTCCAGCCGGGAGACCCTAATCGCGGACGACCGTGGCGGAGGGTCCGCCTCGCCGGAAGTTAGACCTTGCCGACACTGGGCCGCGTGAGTTTGCGATGCCTTGACCAGCTCTTTCCCGCCACCCGGATCTTGGCGGCGGCGCTCGCGAGTAGCCTTTGCCAATGTCCCTCCGATGGGCGGCCGCGTGGCCCAGATCCATCCGCGGACAGGTCGCCGTTCTCACCCTCCTGTTGGCGACCCTCTTCCTCGTCCCCCTCGGCCTCGCGGCCGACATGGTGATCAGGAACACCGTCGCCCACACGCTGTGGCAGGAGACCAGGGTCGCCGCCGCCCGTGTCGTCGGCGCCTACCGCGAGTCCACCCTCCGCAACCCCATCGCCCCCCGCCCGGGGGGCGCCGACCTGATCCAGGTGACCGGGCCGGACGGCCGCCTGCTCGCGTCCACGCCGAAGGCCGAGCGGCTGCCCGTGCTCGACGGCGGCAAGCCCGCCCCCAACCGCAGCCGGGACTACGTGACCTGCCCGCGCTCGCCCACCGAGTGCTTCCACGTGACCGCGATCGCCACCAGCAACGCCCCCGGCGCGCCCGTGGTCTACGCCGCCGAGCCGACCCCGGCCCTGCTGACCACCCGCGCCCTGGACGTGGCGCTCGGGCTGCACGTCGTGGCGCTGGCGGCGCTGCTGGGCTGGCTCGCGTGGAAGGTCGCCCACCGCGCGCTGCAGACGGTCAACCACATCCAGGCGCAGCTCGCCCACATCACCGTCAGCGACCTGTCGGCCCGCGTCAGGGAGCCCTCCGGCGACAACGAGATCGCCCACCTGGCCAGGACCGTCAACAGCACGCTGGCCCGCCTGGAGCACTCGGTGGAGCAGCAGCGCCGCTTCGCCGCCGACGCCTCCCACGAGCTGCGCACCCCCATCGCCGGGCTGCGCGCCCAGCTTGAGGAGGCGCGGCTGCATCCCCAGCACGTCGAGCTGGACACCCTGGTGGAGGGCGCCCTGCGCGACACCGACCGGCTGGAGGTCATCGTCACCGACCTGCTGTTCATGGCGCGGCTCGGGTCGAGCGGCCCGGCGGTGCAGGAGAGCGTCGATCTCGCCGACCTGGTGACCGCGCAGGCCAGGTGCTGCCCGCCGCGTGTGCCGGTCACCACCGACCTGGAGGAGGACGTGGTCGTGCTGGGCGTGCGCACCCAGCTCGCCCGGGTGGTCGACAACCTGCTCGGCAACGCCCAGCGGCACGCCGAGACGGCCATCACCGTGCGGCTGCGCGCCCACAAGGGCGAGGCCGTCCTGTCGGTCACCAACGACGGAGACCGCATCGCCGAGGAGGACCGCGAGCGGGTCTTCCACCGCTTCACCCGCCTGGACGCCTCCCGCAGCCGGGAGCTCGGCGGAACCGGCCTGGGGCTCGCCATCGCCCGCGACGTGGCCATCGCCCACGGCGGGACGCTGCACGTGGAGGACGTATCGGAAGGAACCAGGTTCGTCCTGCGCCTTCCCGTGGTCGAATGAGGCGTCCCCAAGTGTTAATGGGAGCTACGTCAGGCGTTCATCGGAGACCCCCCATGCTGGAGACGGCCGCTCGTTAGCGTGCGTGACACCCTCCGAGCGCCCCTGGCGAGCGCTCGTCGTTTCCGCATATCACAGGGAGTCATCTTGCGAGTCCTGGCCGTCGTCCCCGCCCGTGGCGGCTCTGTGGGCGTCCCGCTCAAGAACCTGGCGAAGGTGGGCGGCACGCCCCTCGTGGCCCGCGCGGTGGGCGCCTGCCGGGAGGCCGAGCTCGTCGACGAGGTCGTCGTCAGCACCGACCACCAGGGCATCGCCGCCACGGCGGCCCAGGCGGGCGCGCGGGTCGTCGACCGTCCCGCCGAGCTGAGCGGCTCGGCCGCCTCCAGCGAGTCGGCGCTGATCCACGCGCTCGGGCAGCTCGGCGCCGACCCCGAGGTCGTGGTGCTGGTGCAGTGCACCAGCGCCTTCATCGACCCGGCCGACCTGGACGCCGCGATCGCCAAGGTCCTCGACGGCACCGCCGACGTGGTGTTCTCCGGGCTGGAGACCCACGAGTTCGTGTGGGCGCCGCGCGACGGCGGCGTCGGCGGGGTCAACCACGACCCGGCCCACCGGCCGCGCCGCCAGGACCGCGACCCCGAGTACCGCGAGACCGGCGCGTTCTACGCGATCCGCGCCGCGGGCCTGCGCGAGCACGGCCACCGGTTCTTCGGCACCGTCGCCGTCCAGCCCGTCCCGGCCGGGCACGCCGTGGAGGTCGACACCCCCGACGACCTGGAGATCGTCCGGGCGCTGGCGCCCGTGGTCGACCGGCCCGGCCCGGTGGACGTCGACGCCGTGGTCACCGACTTCGACGGCGTGCACACCGACGACCACGTCTTCGTCGACCAGGACGGCCACGAGACCGTGGCGGTCAGCCGCTCCGACGGCCTGGGCGTCGACCTGCTCAAGCGGTCGGGCGTGAAGGTGCTGGTGCTGTCCACCGAGCGCAACCCGGTCGTCTCCGCCCGCGCTCGCAAGCTGGGCGTGCCGGTGCTGCAGGGCCAGTCGGCCAAGCACGTCGCCCTGGGCGAGTGGATGACCGCCGAGGGGCTCGACCCGGCCCGTGTAGCCTACCTCGGCAACGACGTCAACGACCTCGGCTGCATGGACCTGGTCGGCTGGCCCGCCGCCGTCCCCGGCGCCGACCCGCGCGTCCTGGCCGCCGCCCGTGTCGTGCTCACCCGCCCCGGCGGCTCGGGCGCCGTGCGCGAGCTGTGCGACCGCGTGCTGGCCGCCCGGCCCGCCGTGGACCTCTCCCCGGTGCCCCCCGTCCCCGCGCCGGCGCCGCCCGCCCCGGTGCTGAGGGCCGTCCCGGTCGCGGAGGCCGCCCCCGCCCCCGCGGAGTCGCCCGCCGCGGCCGTGTGGATCGGCGAGTCGCCGGTCGGTCCCGGGCATCCGGTGTACATGATCGGCGAGATCGGCATCAACCACAACGGCGACCTCGACATCGCTCGCCGCCTCATCGACGTGGCGGCCGACGCCGGCTGCCAGGCGGTGAAGTTCCAGAAGCGCACCCCCGAGATCGCCGTGCCGGTCCACCAGCGCGACCAGATGCGCCAGACCCCGTGGGGCGAGATGACCTACCTGGAGTACAAGTACCGGGTGGAGTTCGGCGCCGACGAGTACTCCCAGATCGCCAAGTACTGCGCCGAGCGCGGCGTCGACTGGTTCGCCTCGCCGTGGGACGTCCCGTCGGTCGACTTCCTGGAGGACATGGGCGTCGTCTGCCACAAGGTCGCCTCCGCCAGCGTCACCGACCGCGAGCTGCTGCGCAGGCTGGCCGCCACCGGCAAGCCGATCATCCTGTCGACCGGGATGTCGACGCTGGAGGAGATCGACGCCGCCGTGGAGATCCTCGGCACCGATAGGCTCGTGATGATGCACGCCACGTCCACCTACCCGCTCCCCCCCGAAGAGGCCAACCTGCGCGCCATCGTGACCCTCCGGGAGCGGTACGGCGTGCCGGTCGGCTACTCCGGTCACGAGCGCGGCCTGCAGATCTCGCTGGCCGCGGTCACCCTGGGCGCGGTCACCGTGGAGCGGCACATCACCCTGGACCGCACGATGTGGGGCTCCGACCACGCCGCCTCCCTGGAGCCGAACGGGTTGGAGCACCTGGTCCGCGACATCCGGATCATCGAGTCGGCGCTCGGCGACGGCGTCAAGCGGGTCTTCCCGGGCGAAGAGGCCCCCAAGGCCCGCCTGCGCCGCGTCACCGACTGACCACACCGTCAAGGAGACCCGAACAGTGACCCATGCTCGGGAGCGCCGGTGACCACGCTGTCGGTCGTGGTGCCGGTGCGGGACGCCGACCCGTTCATCGCCGACGCCCTCACCTCCCTGGTGCGCAACGCCCGGCCCGACTTCGAGTTCATCGTGGTCGACGACGGGTCGGCCGACCAGACCCCGCAGATCATCGACGACTTCCGCGGGCGCCTGCCCGGCCTGTCCGTGCTGCGCAACAGCACCCCGGCCGGGCTGGCGGACGCGCGCAACGCCGGCCTCGCCGCGGCGTCCGGCCGCTACGTCACCTTCCTCGACGGCGACGACTGGCTGGCGCGCGGCTACCTGGCCGATCTGGTGGACGCAGCGGAGACGCTGGGCTGCGACTTCGTCCGGGTCGACCACGTGCAGGTGGAGGGGCGCAAGCGCGTCACCCACCGGGCGCCGGAGGCCCGGCGCGGCGTGGTGCTGCGCCCCCGCGACCACATCGTGCCCGTCCGCGCCAAGACGATGGTCGACTACCCGTACGCCTGGGCGGGCGTCTACCGGCGCGAGCTGGGCGATCTTCTCGCCTTCCCCGGCCACCTGCACACCGCCGAGGACCGCCCGTGGATCTGGCGCCTGCACCGCGAGGCGCGCTCGTTCGCGGTGGTCTCCCTGGCCGGGGTGTTCTACCGGCGGCTGGTGCCCACCTCGCTCACCCAGATCGGAGACGAACGGCAGCTCCACTTCTTCGACGCCTTCGAGCTGGTGCTCAAGCAGGTCGAGGAGGAGCCCGATCTGCGGCCGAAGGCGGTGCGCACCTTCTGCGCGCTGCTGGCGCACCACCTGGAGCTGGCCGGCCGCTTCTCCCCCGACCTGCGGGCCCGCTTCACCGCCCGCGCGCAGGACGCCCTGGCGGGCCTGACGCCCGGCGAGATCGCCGCGGCCGGCCTGGAGGCCGACCGCCTCCAGCTGCTGCGTCCCCTGCTCCCCCGGCACCACGCAGAGTCCCAGGAGCGCTTCCCATGACCCAGGTCTTCTACAGCTCCACGCTCTTCGGGGCGATGACCCTCGCCGCGGCCGTCGACGCCGGCAGGTTCGGCGCCCGCACCGGGCGCCGCGTTCTGCTGGTGTCCAACAACGCCGCGATCCCGGAGATCACGCCGTCCCTGGACGAGACGGCGGGCTTCGAGGCGATCCGGCCGCGCTTCGACGAGGTGTGGTCCTACAACGACATCGTGGCGCCGCTGCACCCCTCCGACTGGAGGGCGCGGGTCATCGAGGTGCCCATGCTCTCGCGCATGCTGCGGGCGCACCTGAGGCTCGCCGACGGCCCGGCCGAGCTGATCGTGGAGTCCATCGCGGTGCCCCCGGCCAGGACCCTGGCCGGCCTGATCCGCGACTGCCCGATCACGGTGTACTCCGACGGGCTGATGAGCTACGGGCCGACGCGCGACCCGCTGCCACTGGAGATCTCCGGGCGGATCACCCGGCTGCTCCACCTCGACCTGGTGCCCGAGCTGACGCCGCTGCTGCTGCGGGAGGCCGGCGTCGCGCCCGACCCGCTGCCGGACGCCGCCTTCCACCGGGTGCTCGCCGACATCCCGGCACCCGAGGACCTCGAAGGGGACGCCGTCATCCTCGGCCAGTACCTGTCGGCCCTGGACATCGTCACCGCCGAGGAGGAGGAGCGGCTGCACGCCGACATGCTCGCCGCGGTCGCCGCCCGCGGGCACACCAAGGTGCTGTTCAAGCCGCATCCGGCGGCCGGGCACCGCCATTCCCTGCGGATGCGGGCCGCGGCCGCCGAGCTGGGCGTCGAGCTGCACGTGGCGGGCGAGACGGTGCCGGCCGAGGTCTGCTTCAAGGCGCTGCGCCCGAAGCTGGTCGTCGGCTGCTTCTCCACCGCGCTGGTCACCGCGCACCGCCTGTTCGGGCTGCCGATCGCCACGATGGGCTGCGACGTCGTCCTCGAACGGCTCGCGCCGTACGAGAACAGCAACCGCGTCCCGGTCACGATCGTCGACGCGACCGTGCCCCGTCTCTCCCCCGACGGCACGATCACCGAGCCGCCGGCCGCCGACGTGCCCGCGCTGGTGGAGGCGGTGGGCTTCTGCATGCAGAGCGAGCACTACCCCGAGCTTCGCGACGCGGCCGCCGCCTATATCGAGACCCACGGCGCCCAGGCGCGCTACTTCAAGAACCGGCGCCTGGCGTCGGTGGGGCTGGTGCCGGCGCCCGAGCCGCCGACCACGGCCTCCCGGGCGCTGGGCCGGCTCCGCCGCGTCCTGGCCCGCTGACCCCGACGCCCCCGGGCGCCCGGCCGGGGGGGCCGGGCGCCCGGGGGCGTCTCGTCGCGGCCCGCCGGACCGTGCCCGTCACGCGCCGTGGCCCACCCGGCCCACGCCGACGGGCACAGGCCGTCACGGCGTGGGGCGGGCTCCGTCCGCGCCGGACGCCGCCTCGTCCCCCGGCGCGCGGCCGTCTCGTGGGTCAGCCGAGGGCCTTGAGGTAGCGGCGCACCCGGCGGCGGGCGCGGTAGCCGGCCCTGAGCACGTTCGGCGGCACCTCGACGCGCATGCGGGCGCGGCGGCGGGCGGCCACGTGGGCGGGGCCGTCCAGCAGCGGGCGCGCGGGGGGCAGCCCGCCGGTGTGCGACCGCTCCACCAGCGCGGCGAGCCGGCCGGTCCAGTCGCTCAGGGCGGGGTCGTGGAAGTAGTTGGCGTCGCACCAGGCGGCCGTGGGCTGACGGAACTCCCCGCGCGCGAGGTCGTCGAGGGTGCCGAGGCACCCGCTGTCCTCGAACACCAGGTTGATCATCTCGGCGCTGACCCCGAAGTCGGACAGCACCAGCAGCGGCACCCGCCCGGCGATGGCCTCCAGGGCGGCCGTGGAGCTGACCGTCACGAACGCCGACGCCCTCGCCAGGTGCTCGTGCATGGGCCCGGCGGCGAAGCGGACGGCGCCGGGGCGCACGGCGCCGGTCTCCACCAGCGAGCGCCACAGCCGCTCGTAGTGGTGGCGCTCGTTGTGGGTCTGGCGCTCGGACTCCAGGGCGCGCAGCTTCACCACGACGTCGAGGTCGGGGCGGGCGTCGGCGAGGGCCGCGAGGGCGAGCAGGATGCTCTCACGCTCCTCACGGCGCCTGGGCACCTTCGCCTGCGTCGCGAAGATCACCCGGTCGGCGGCGGGCGAGGCGAGCGGCGCCATGCCCTCGGCCGGCACCACCGCGCCGGGCACGACGTCGCCGGCCGCGCGGCCGGGCACGACCGCTGCCGGCACGACCACGCCGGGCACCGCGGCTGCCCCGGCGGCCGTCGCGCCCGGTGCGGGGGCCTGGCCGGCGGGCACGGTGGGCACGACCGCGCCGGACGCCGCGGCGGCCGTCACCCCCGGCGCGGGGCCCGGCCCGGTGGGAGCGGCGGGCGGCAACGGCGCGGGCGCGGCCGGCCGGGCGGCGCCGTGGTCGAGGTAGGGCAGGCGGGCCAGGCCCACGGAGCCCGCGGCGCCCAGCTCCTTGCCGATGCGGCCGAACTCCTCGACCTCCTTGCCGCTGTGCACGACGAAGAGGTCGCAGGCGCCGCGGAAGAGCCAGGCCTTCTCGGTGGCGGGGATGGAGATGCCCGGCAGGCCCGAGACGAACACCGGGCGCGGGACCAGCCCGGCCAGCACCTCGCTCACCAGCACGTCGACGACCGGCCCCGTGCAGGCGACGAGGACGGCGTCGGGCCGGGTGCGCTCGGCGATGCGGCGCAGGGCCCGGGCCGACACCACCACGGGCGGCTCGTGCGCCCCGGCCCGGGTGCCGCTGACGGCGGCGGCCACCTGGGCGGGCGACGGCAGGATCGGCGTGCGGACCACGGTGAGCGTCGACGACCACCCGGACGGGAGTTGGTCCAGCAGGCCCGCCGCCCACTTCAGGTAGGAGTCTGAGTCGGCGACGGCGAGAACCCGGGTCAAGGGGAAGACCTTTCGTGCGCGAACATCTGCAGGTGTGTACGGAGCGACACGCTGGCCGAGGGCGTCCACCAGTCGTCGGGGACGTCGACGGTCTCGACGGGGACGCCGCGCGCCGACAGCAGCACGCGCAGCGAGGTGACCGCCGTGGACGGGAGGCTCAGCACACGCTGCCCGGGACGCAGGTCGCGGAGGGTCATCTCGACCGGCACCCCGCCGTCGTACACCGTAACACCGGGATGGTCGCGCACGGCGGCGAGATCACCGGGGTCCTCGCGCCGGTGCGGGTAGTAGGCCAGCGGGCCCTGGAGGGCGAACAGCCATGACAGGTAGCGGTCGCGGTGGATCAGGCCGTTGCGCACCAGGGACGTGCCCAGCACGACGGTGTTCTCGGCCGGGCGGGGGTGGGCCAGGGAGGGCTGGGACCGCAGCCACGCGAAGTCGTGGGTCACCAGCTCGGCGCCGAGCGCCCGCACCTCCTTGGCGAGGTCGGCCGGCACGGGCAGCGCGGTGAAGATCGTCAGCCGGCCCGCGCGGGCGGCGGCCCGCAGCCGGACCCCGGCGGCCGCGCCGAGCACGCGCCGCCCGAGGCCGGACTCGGCCCTGGCGCGCAGCAGCGGCGTGCCCCCCTTGGCGACCAGGAGCTCCAGCAGCCGGATCGTGGCCAGGCCGTCGTCCACGACGACCAGGCGCGAGGGGGCGGAGGTCAGCGAGGTGAGCTGCATCCGGCCGGAGAAGGCGTCGCCGAGCACCCAGTCGGCGTGGCGTCCCGGGCGGGGCATGCCGTCCTCGGCGGTCTCCATCATCAGGCCCTCGGGCAGGTCGAGGGAGGCCAGCTCTCTGCGCGTCACGCGCAGCGCCGGCAGCTTGGCGCGGGTCACCACCCGGGTGGCCGGCCCGACCACCTGGGCGTACCGCGCCTCCACGGCGCAGAGCAGTTGGAGGGGGGACTCCACCCACGCGACGGCCGACCCCTGCTCCCGCACGCGGCTTCGACCGATCCTCTCCACGCCGGGTATTGACACGTTCACGACGCAAGCAACATAACGGCGGGGCCCTACGACCGCGGTAACGCCCGATGAACAGCGGACAACAGTCGATCATCCATGGCGTGCCTCCCCCGCTCGGCGTCCCGTCGGCGTCCTGGTCGGCGCCCCGCGCGGGGCGGGACGCGGCCGCCGCCTGGACGCTCCGGGGACGCGGGCGCCGCCCTCCGGTCTGAGCCCGGCGTCGGCGGTCAAGGGGTTACGTACCCCGTTTCACGAAGTTTTGTGGTCACGCATCGAGCGCCGCGACATTCGCGGCGCAATTGCGCTGCAAAAGGTGCTTTTCTCCACCCATCCTACCTTCTCGACTTTCGGCGACAGGGGGTGCCGGGGAGGCGGAGAAACACCGCCCATGGTGCCAGCCTTCCGGGTCGCGCGACGGACGTACCGCCGGATTCACCCGCGTGCACGGCCTTTCCGAGTCGGCGACCCGCCGGTCACGGGGCCCGGCCGGGGCTCGGGCGACCCTCCGACAGCCCGGCGACCTGCGGATTCTCCCCGACCAGCCGCGACTTCCCGCGATTCCCTTCGGGAAAAGCGGATTCGACGCGCGCCATCCCGATTCGATAACGCCGGTTCACCGCATGGAAATGCATCGGGTGAGGTCACCTGCCGTATCTGCACCGCGGACGAAAGATCACCGGCGCCCGCGTGCACCCACGCTCGCGACCATCGGACGACACGCGAACACCCTCCCGGACCGGTCCCGACGGTATTCATGAGCGACCCTCGGCTTTACCTTGACGAGCCTCGGTTAGGCCCGGTGATTTGTCGTGTTTGCATCTCTTTGTCCCATGGATTACCATAAGTGGATTCCCGGCACTACAACTGCCTACCTGGGCGGTCTGCACGTGCCGTGGAGATTGCCAGAGCGCACGACCGGTCCGCCGCGGAGAGCCTCTCCCGCCGATGTGCGCCACCGTCGAGTCCGCTTCGCGCGGAGCCGGGGACCCATCTCTCCTGGGGTGAATCGGGGCGCCACCCATACGGGCGCACCGTAGGGCGACTTCCACGCCCGAACCCGTCAGCTAACCCGGTAGGCGGCTTGGAAGAAGGAGTCTTCCCCTTGTCAATGTTCCTACATCGGCTTCTGGATGCCCCGAAGAACCACCTCAAGGCCGGCGTCGTCGGCGGTCTGATCCTCGCCCAGGTGGCGACCGGCGCCACCATGGCGTACGCGTCCGACCTCCCGCGCGACCCGATCACCGCGGCCGCGGCCGCGGAGGCCCCGGCCACCACCGCCCGGCAGGTCAGCGCGAACGAGGTCCTGCGCCTCGCGGAGAGCCAGGTGGGCGTCAGCGAGAACGCCTACGGCGGCGGCACCAAGTTCCACCAGTGGTACATGAGCACAGAGCGCGCCCACGAGACCGTGGCGCGGGACGGCGGCTCGATCGCCGGGTTCGCCAACGCTCCCTGGTGCGACATGTTCGTCTCCTGGGTCGGCCACCAGCTGGGCATCGAGGACACGATGGGCGCGGACGCCTACACGGTGGCCCACGCCAAGTGGTTCGCCTCCCAGAACCGCTGGGGCGCCGTTCCCAAGCCGGGGGCGGTCGTGTTCTTCGACTGGAGCGGCGCCAAGAGCGTGGACGGCATCGACCACGTCGGCTTCGTCGTCCAGGACAACGGCGACGGCACGATCAAGACCGTCGAGGGCAACACCGGCAACGGCAAGGTCGAGGTCCGCGAGCGTCCCACCTACCAGGTCACCGGCTACGGATACCCCGCCTACGCCGCCTGACCGCGCAACCACGGCGGGCGCCTCGCCACCTCCTCGGAAGACGCCCGCCCTCCCCGCCGCCGTGCGGCCGAATGCCCGCACCGGCCGCACGGCGGCACTGTGTATGGACGGTTTTGGGCGGACTATCCCGACACTGGATGGGAGCGCTCCCAAGACCATCATTGGTGCTTTTGCCACTGATCGTCCCATTTATCGCGCCTAACGCCCCCAGGAGTAACAGTTAGGTTTCAGCATATTGACGCCAGCATTGCCGATCGGGGACTCTTCGTGGGAGCGCTCCCAAACCTCGTCCGCCGGGATCATCCCCTGCGGATCCGACAGAGGGATCCAGCACATCGCGGGGCCCGACTGTCGGGGCCGGCCCTCGATGCATCTCCCACCACCTGAGAGGGGTCCGGAATGATAGGAAATATGCGCCGCGGCAAGATGCTCGCGGTCGCATCGGTGATGACAGCCGCACTGGCCGTCAGCGCCGCTTGTGGATCAGGCGACACCGGGGGCCAGACCGGCGGCTCCTCTGCCGCGGCGCCTGAGAAGATCACCCTCACGCTGCAGACCTTCGGCGGCGGCACCAACTTCGGCTACAAGGCGGCCGTCGAGAAGTGGAACGCCGAGCACCCGAACGTGCAGGTCAAGTACAACAACCTGACCGACAGCTTCGAGAACGTCTATTGGCCGCAGATGCTGCAGTGGTTGCAGTCGGGCACCGGCGCGGGCGACGTGGTGGGCATCGACGAGGGTGGCATGGGCCTGGCCAAGGCCCGTCCGCAGTTCTTCACCGACCTGGGCCAGTACGGCCTGCAGAGCCGCCAGGCCGACTTCCCCGCCTGGAAGTGGGAGAACGGCCTGAACGCTGAGGGCAAGCTGTTCGCCCTCGGCACCGACGTGGGCGGCATGAGCATCTGCTACCGCACCGACCTGTTCAAGAAGGCCGGCCTGCCCACCGACCGCGACGAGGTCTCCAAGCTCTGGGCCACCTGGGACGACTTCATCAAGGCCGGCCAGGACTTCCAGTCGAAGGTCAAGGACGCCAAGTTCGTCGACAGCGTGAACACCATCTACAACGTGGTGCTGTCGCAGGAGGCCGCCAAGAACGGCAACGTCACGTACTTCGACAAGGACCAGCAGCTCATCGCCGACAAGAACCCGGCGGTGAAGACGGCCTTCGACTTCACGCAGAAGATCAGCCAGGCGGGGCTCACCGCGAAGCTGCAGAACTTCACCGACCCGTGGAACACCGGCTTCGTCAAGTCGCAGTTCGCGACCCTGGGCTGCCCGGGCTGGATGCTCGGCGTGGTGTCCGGCACCGCCGGCGAGGAGTTCAAGGGCAAGTGGGACGTCGCGACCGTGCCCGGCGGCGGCGGCAACTGGGGCGGCTCCTGGCTCGCCGTGCCCAAGCAGTCCAAGCACCCGAAGGAGGCCGCCGAGCTGGCCAGCTACCTGACGAGCCCGGAGGCCCAGCTCATGGCGTTCAAGGAGGGCGGCAACCTGCCGAGCACGATCCCCGCGCAGGACAGCCCCGACCTGAAGAGCGCGACCAACGAGTACTTCAACAACGCGCCGATCGGCGAGATCTTCGGCCCGTCGATCAAGTCGCTGCAGCCCACCTTCCTCGGTGAGAAGCACGCGCAGGTGAAGGCCGCGGTGGAGCAGGTCGTCATCGGCATGGACCAGGGCGCGGTGCCCTACGGCCAGGCCTGGCAGCGGTTCGGCGAGGTGGGCCAGAAGGCGGCGGGCTGACCGGTCCCCCCGATCGTCACCGGTCCGCCGCCCGGACTCCCGGCGGACCGGTGACCTTCCGTTCGAGCGGGGGCGGCACGCCGCCCCCGCTCCGACCGCGAAAGGACGCCTCCATGAGCGTCAACCTCCACAGCCAGCGGGCGGACCCGGTACCGCCGCCCCGGCTCCGGCCGGGGCGGCACCACGCCGGGCCACAGCGCCGGTTCCTCTCCCAGTTCGACATCCGGGCCACCCCGTACCTCCTCATCTCGCCGTACTTCTTGCTGTTCGCCGTGTTCGGCCTGTTCCCGCTGGTCTTCACGCTGTGGGTCTCGCTGCACGACTACGAGCTGGCCGGGGGCGACGCCGCCTTCACGGGCCTGGAGAACTACGCCAACCTGCTGACCGACGCCTCCTTCTGGAACGCGGTGGTCAACACCGTCGGCATCTTCGTCCTGGCGACCGTGCCGCAGCTCGTCCTGGCCCTGATGCTCGCCAACGCCCTGAACAAGCGGCTGCGCGGGCGGCTGTTCTTCCGCCTCGGCGTGCTGATCCCGCTGGTGACCTCCGTGGTCGCGGTGGCCATCGTCTTCACCCAGCTCTTCGGCCGTGACTTCGGCATGGTCAACTGGCTGCTCGGGTTCTTCGGCGTGGAGAACATCAACTGGCAGAACGCCAAGTGGTCCTCCTGGATCGCCATCGCGACCATGGTCGACTGGCGGTGGACCGGCTACAACGCGATCATCTACCTCGCCGGCATGCAGACGATCCCCCGCGACCTGTACGAGGCCGCGTCCATCGACGGGGCGAGCTCCCGCCGGCAGTTCTGGAGCATCACGCTCCCGATGATCCGCCCGACCATCATCTTCACGGTCTTCGTCTCCACCATCGGCGGCCTGACGTTGTTCGCCGAACCGGTGATGTTCGGCAGCAACCGGATGGAGGGCGGCAGCACCGGCCAGTTCCAGACGATCGCGATGTACATCGTCAAAGAAGGCTTCAGGGACTTCGACTACGGCTACGCCGCGGCGGCCGCGTGGCTGCTGTTCATCCTGATCCTCGTCGGCGTCGCGATCAACTACACGTTCATCCGCCGGATCGGGGGCAACCAGTGACCGCGCTCACACAGAGGAGGCCGGTGAGCGGCGGCCGCCGCAGGAGCAGGCGCGACCCGTTCGTGGCCACGCCGCTGACCAAGGTCGCCCTCCTCGCGACGGTCATCCTGTCGATCTTCCCGATCTACTGGATGGTCATCATCGCGTCGCGCACCAACTCCGACGCCGTGGACGTGCCGCCGCCGCTGCTGCCCGGAGGCAACCTGGGCGAGAACATCCAGCGGGTGCTCGCCACCGAGGACGCCCACTTCCTGCAGGGCATGCTGAACTCGCTCATCGTGACCTCGTCGGTGACGATCTCGGTGGTCCTCATCTCGACGTTCGCGGGCTTCGCCTTCGCCCGGCTGCACTTCCGCGGCCGGAACCTGCTGCTCGGCTCGATCCTGCTCACCATGATGGTGCCCCTGCAGCAGATGGGCATCGTCCCGCTCTACCAGCTCATGGTGGAGCTGGGCTGGGTCGGGACGCTCAAGGCCGTCATCCTGCCGTACCTGCTCAACGGGTTCGGCGTGTTCCTGATGACCCAGTACACCCGCCAGGCGGTGCCCGAGGAACTGGTCGAGGCCGCCCGCGTGGACGGCGCGTCGACGATGCGCATCTGGTGGAACGTGATCCTGCCCGCCGTACGCCCCGGCATGGCCGTGCTGGCACTGCAGACCTTCATGCTCAACTGGAACGAGTTCCTGTGGCCGCTGATCGTCCTGACGCCGGAGAACCCGACGGTGCAGGTCTCGATCAGCTTCCTCACCGCGGCCCACGCCACGGACTACGTCCTGATCTTCACCGGCACAGCACTCTCCGTACTGCCCCTCATTTTCGTTTTCGTCGCGTTCGGCCGGCAGATCGTCGGCGGACTCATGGAAGGTGCGGTCAAAGCGTGACCACGCAGCAGACTCAACACCAGACCGGCGCACTGGCGTTCCCCACCGGGTTCGTGTGGGGCGCCGCCACCTCGGCGTACCAGATCGAAGGCGCCACCGGCGTCGACGGGCGAGGCACGTCGATCTGGGACACGTTCGTCCGGCAGCCGGGCCGCGTCCTCAACGGAGAGAACGCCGACGTCGCCATCGACCACTACAACCGCTTCCGCGACGACGTCGCGGTCATGGCCGACCTCGGCCTGACCGCGTACCGGTTCTCGGTGTCCTGGCCGCGGATCATGCCCGACGGCGCCGGGCGGGTGAACCAGGCCGGCCTGGACTTCTACCGGCGCCTGGTGGACGAGCTGCTCGCCCGCGGCGTCGAGCCGTGGCTGACCCTCTACCACTGGGACCTGCCGCAGGCCCTGGAGGACCTCGGCGGGTGGCCCGCACGGGACACGTCGAAGCGCTTCGCCGACTTCGCGGCCTGCGTCCACCAGGCCCTCGGCGACCGCGTGCGCAACTGGAGCACGGTCAACGAGCCCTGGTGCGCCGCCTTCCTCGGGTACTCCTCGGGCGAGCACGCGCCGGGACGGCGCGAGCCCGCGGCCTCGGTGCGGGCCGCCCACCACCTCAACCTCGCCCACGGCCTGGCCGTCCAGGCCCTGCGGGCCCAGAGCGAGACCGCCCGCATCGGCGGCTCGGTCAACCTGTACGCCGTCACCCCGGCCAGCGAGGACCCCGCCGACCTGGACGCGGCCCGCCGCATCGACGGCCTGCAGAACCGGTTCTTCCTGGACGCCCTGCTCAAGGGCGTCTACCCGGAGGACGTGCTCGACGATCTGCGCGAGGTCACCGCGATCGACTTCATCGAGGACGGCGACATGGCGACCATCGCGACGCCGTTCGACACGCTGATGGTCAACTACTACAGCCGTTTCACCGTGTCGGGGAAGCCGGGCGGCGCCGCGTCGGCCGCCGCCGCGCCCACCGGCGCCGGGTCGCCGTGGCCGGGCAGCGAGCACGTGTCGTTCGTCAACGGCGGCCGCCCCGTGACCTCGATGGGCTGGGAGATCGACGACAGCGGGCTGCTGGAGGTGCTCCAGCGGGTCGACCGCGACTACCCCGGGATCCCGCTGGTCATCTCCGAGAACGGCGCGGCCTTCGAGGACGTCGTCAAGGACGGCGAGATCGACGACGCCGAGCGCCTGGCCTACATCGAGGCGCACCTGCGCACCTGCCACACGGCCATCGAGGCGGGCATACCGCTGCAGGGTTACTTCGCCTGGTCTCTGATGGACAATTTCGAGTGGGCGTGGGGTTACGGCAAGAGGTTCGGGCTGGTTTACGTCGACTATCCCACCCAGCGCCGGATCCCCAAGGCCAGCGCCCGCTGGTACGCCGAAGCCATACGCAGAGGTGGCCTCCGCGGTCCGGCAGAATAATGCCAAACCTCAGGAGGGGGCACTAGTCATGAACGGGGACCGCCGCTCGGGAGCGCGACCGACCCTTGAGGCGGTGGCCGCCCGGGCCGGCGTCGGCCGCGGCACGGTGTCACGCGTCATCAACGGCTCGCCGAAGGTGAGCGAGAAGGCGCGTGAGGCCGTGCGGCAGGCGATCGACGAGCTCGGCTACGTGCCCAACCGGGCGGCGCGCACCCTGGTCACCAGGCGCACCGACACGATCGCGCTGGTCGTGTCGGAGTCGGAGCAGCGCATCTTCGACGAGCCGTTCTTCGCGGGCATCATCCGCGGCATCGGCTCCTCGCTGTCGGAGACCGGGCTGCAGCTCATCCTCGCGATGGCCCAGTCGCGTGACGAGCACGACCGCCTGGAGCTCTACCTCACCGGGCAGCACGTCGACGGCGTCCTGCTGATCTCGCTGCACGGCGCCGACCCGCTGCCCGGCCGGCTGGAGGAGATGGGAGTGCCCACCGTCCTCGGCGGCCGTCCCGTCGGCTTCACGCCGTACAGCTACGTCGACATGGACAACCGGGCCGGCGCCCGGCAGGCGGTGAAGTACCTGCTGGGCAAGGGCCGCCGGCAGATCGCCACCATCGCCGGCTCGCAGGACATGGGCGTGGGCGTCGACCGCCTCGCCGGCTACCGCGACGCGCTGCTCGCCACCGGCATGCCCGAGCTGGTGGCGTACGGCGACTTCAGCGAGGCCAGCGGCGCCGCGGCGATGGGGCGGCTGCTCGACGAGCACCCCATCCTGGACGCCGTCTTCACCGCGTCCGACCCGATGGCGATCGGGGCGATGCGCGTGCTCAAGGAGCGCGGCGCCTCCATCCCCGGCGACGTCGCCGTGATCGGCTTCGACGACTCCGCGACCGCCGCCCACACCACGCCTCCGCTGACCAGCGTCCACCAGCCCACCGAGGACATGGGCCGCCAGATGGCCCAGCTCCTGGTCTCCCGCATCAACGGCGAGCGCCTGGAGCAGCCGGTCGTGATCCTCGACACCCACCTGGTCGAGCGGGGCTCCGCCTGAGGCGCGGCCCCTTGCGACCACTCCCCCAGGAGACCACCGTGGCCGACCCGCTCTTCCCCGCCGACTTCGTCTGGGGGGCGGCGACCTCCGCCTACCAGATCGAAGGCGCCACCGCCGAGGACGGGCGCGGCCCGTCGGTGTGGGACACCTTCTGCGCCGTCCCCGGCAACGTCAAGGACGGCGCCACCGGCGACGGGGCCGTCGAGCACTACCACCGCTCCGCCGAGGACCTCGACGTGATGGCGTCGCTCGGGCTGGACGCCTACCGCTTCTCCATCGCCTGGCCGCGCGTCCAGCCCGACGGCGCGGGCCGTCCCGACCAGCGCGGGCTCGACTTCTACCGCCGCCTGGCCGACGGCCTCGGCGAGCGCGGCATCGCCCCGATGGCCACGCTGTTCCACTGGGACCTCCCCCAGCGGCTGCAGGACAAGGGCGGCTGGGAGAACCGCGACACCGCCGAGCGGTTCGCCGACTACGCCGAGATCGTCTTCGACGCCCTGGACATCCGCGACTGGCTGACCGTCAACGAGCCCAAGACCGTCGTGGAGTGCGGCTACCGTTCGGGCGTGCACGCGCCCGGCGTCCAGGACGACGGGCGTGCCTTCGTCGCCCTGCACCACCTGCTGCTCGCCCACGGGCGCGCCTCGCGGGTGCTGCACGACCGGCACCCGGGGCGGCGCATCGGCCCCGCGCTGAACCTTCACCCCGCCTACCCCGCCGACGACGCCCCCGGCACGGCCGAGGCGGTGCGCCACAAGGACGGCCTGGAGAACCGCCTCTACCTCGACCCCGTCTTCCGGGGCGCCTACCCCGAGGACACGCTGGCGTGGATCGCCGAGCGCAGCCCGATGCCGTCCTTCATCCGGGACGGCGACCTGGCGGCGATCAGCGAGCCGATCGACCTGCTGGGCGTGCAGTACTACACCTCCCACTTCGTCGACGCCGCCGGTGAGCGCGTGCTCAAGCACCCGACGGCGCAGCTGGAGTGGCTGGAGATCTTCCCCGGCGGTCTGTACGACCTCCTGGTCCGCCTGAAGCGCGACTACCCCGCCGTGCCGCTCTACGTCACCGAGAACGGCGTCCCCGCCCCCGACGAGGTGGCCCCGGACGGCCGCGTCCACGACACCGCCCGCGTCACCTTCCTGCGCGACCACCTGACCGCCGTGCACGCCGCCCTCTCGGAGGGCGTCCCGGTCGAGGGTTACTTCGTCTGGTCGCTGCTGGACAACTTCGAATGGGCCGAGGGCTACGACCCCCGCTTCGGCATCGTCCACGTCGACTACGAGACCCAGAAGCGCACCCTCAAGGACAGCGCCCTCTGGTACCGCGACGTCGTCGCCACCGGCCGCCTCACCTAGGGCCGGCCGCGCCTGCCGGGGAAAGCCGGCACCACCCCCACGGCAGCCACCCACACCCCCTCGCCCGAGTTCCGCCCGTCGGCGCCGGAGGCGGCGGCAGAGGCACCGCCAGGCTCAGCCCTTGGGCGCCTCCGGGGCGGCGGTGGTCAGGGGGTGGGGAGGCGGTGGGTGAGATCGGATTCCAGGGCGGCGGGGTCGCGGGTGCGGAAGGCGATGTGGCCGTCGGGGCGGATGACGTAGGCGGCGGGGCGCCGGGAGGCGTCGTAGCGCCTGTGGAGGACGCCTCCGGGGTCGGGCAGGACGGGCGTGCCGTCCGCGGGGCCGTCGGTGGTGACGGCCCGGGCGATCAGGCGGGGGCCGTGGCGCTCCTCCAGGCGGCGGGCGCGGGACGGGGTGGCGGCGGCTCCGAACAGGAGCACGGTGTGGTGGGGGCCGCGCAGCACGTCGTACAGGCGGCGATCGCCCGGGAGCGGGGCGTCCCAGGCCCGTGAACCGGGCTCCGGGCCGCCGCTCCAGCGCCCCGACTGCCCGGACAGCGGGCTGCCGGGATACTTGATCTTGAGCTGGGAGATCAGGCCGACGGCCAGGCGCTGGACCGCGGGCCGGTCGAGCAGCTTCGGCAGCACGTTGGGGACGAACCGTGTGCGCACCTGCCTGGCCGTCCAGGAGTCGGCGATCACGACGCCGAAGGCGCGGTCGGTCGTGCGCAGCAGCGCCTCCCCCACCGGCCGCCGCTCGGCGTGGTAGGTGTCGAGCAGCTCCTCGCCCCCCAGGGCCAGCTTCCAGGCCAGGTTGTAGGCGTCCTGGATGCCGGTGTTCATCCCCTGCCCGCCCACCGGGCTGTGGATGTGGGCGGCGTCGCCCGCCAGGAAGGCCCGCCCGGCCCGGTAGCGCGGCACGCCGCGCCGGTGCAGCCGGTAGCGGGACACCCACGCCGTGTCGATCACCTTCGCCGGAACCGGGACCCGCTCGTCGAGCATGCGCTGGAAGTCGGCCATCGTCGGGTCGCCCTCCCCCGCCGGGACGTCGCCGAACACGCGGAAGCGGCGCTTGCCCGGCATCGACCAGGCGGCGAACAGCCCCTCGCCCGGGAAGACGTACAGCTCGCCGTCGGGCAGGTCCCAGTCGAGGCGGGCGTCGGCCATGATGAACTCGCGCTCGTAAGTGACCCCGTCGAACGGGATGCCCGCCGACCGGCGCACGGCGCTGTGCGCCCCGTCGCAGCCGACGATCCAGCGCGCCTCGGCCGGCTCCTCGCGCCCGTCGGCGCGGCGCAGCGTGGCCGTCACCCCCTCGCCGGTCTCCCGGTACGACTCCAGCCCGAGGCCGCGCTCCACGCGCACGCCGAGCCCCTCCAGGTTGGCGGCGAGCAGCGCCTCGGTGCGGTCCTGCGAGAGCATCAGCGGCCGGGGGTAGCGGGTGTCCAGCTCGGGCAGGGCCGACAGGTCGGCGCCGAGGTTCATGTGCGCCGACCTGCCGCCGGAGAAGACCCCGGTGAACCCGTCGACCAGGCGCCCCTCGGCGATCGCCGCGTCGGCGACGCCGAGGTCGTCGAGGATCTCCAGGGTGCGCGACTGGACCACCAGCGCGCGCGACGTCCGCGCCGGCTCGGGAGCCCGGTCGACGATACGCACGTCGAGGCCGTGCCGCCGCAGCTCCCCCGCCATCGTCAGCCCGGTGGGGCCGGCCCCCACCACCAGCACATCAGTTGTCATGCCTCCAGACTAATTCATCATCCGATGAAATAGAAGGGGCCGACATCGGCCGGCCGATCCGCGATCTAGGGTGGGAGGCCGGCGGCGGGAGGCACGCGTGCGGACGTTCTATCCGGAGATCGAGCCCTACGAGACGGGCGTGCTGGACGTCGGAGACGGCCAGCGCCTCTACTGGGAACTGTGCGGCGACCCGCGGGGCAAGCCGGCGGTGTTCCTGCACGGCGGGCCCGGCGGAGGCTGCCTGCCGGCCCACCGGCGGCTGTTCGACCCCGAGGCGTACCGCGTGCTGCTGTTCGACCAGCGCGGGTGCGGCCGGAGCACCCCGCGCGCGGGCGCGGGCGGCGCGAGCCTGTCGGCCAACACCACCTGGCACCTGGTGCGCGACATCGAGCGGCTGCGGGTGGCGTCCGGCGTGGAGCGGTGGACGGTGCTGGGCGGGTCGTGGGGCACCACGCTGGGGCTGGCGTACGCCCAGAGCCACCCAGAGCGGGTCAGCGAGCTGATCCTGCGGGGGGTGTGCATGTTCCGCCCCCGGGAGCTGCGGTGGGTCTACCAGGTCGGCGGCCCCGGGCTGTTCCCCGACGCCTGGGAGGCCCTGGTGGCGCCGATCCCCGAGCACGAGCGCGGCGACCTGGTGGCCGCCTACCACCGCAGGGTGAACGACCCCGACCCCGCGGTGCGCGCCGAGGCGGCCCTCGCCTGGAGCGTCTGGGAGGGCTCGACGGCCGCCCTGCTGCCGAGGCCCGACCTGGTGGCCATGCACGCCCGCGCCGACGTGGCGCTCGGCTTCGCGCGCATCGAGCTGCACTACCTGCGCAACCACGCCTTCCTCGCCGAGGACCAGCTCCTGCGGGACGCGGGCAGGCTGCGCGACGTCCCCGGCGTGATCGTCCAGGGCCGGTACGACATGTGCACGCCGCCCTTCACCGCCTGGGAGCTGCACCGCGCCTGGCCGCGGGCCGACTTCGTGATGGTCGAGGGCGCCGGCCACGCCGGCGACGAGCCCGCGACCCTGCACCACGTCATCGAGGCCACCGACCGCTTCCGGCCCTGACCGAAATCGGTCACGGCCCGTGTCCCCGGTCCTCCCGCGCACGGGCGGGCCGGGCACCGCCCGCGCCCGGCCTCCGGGAAACGTACATGCGGGCCGGGCCGGGCGCCCGGTCCGCGAGGACCGGCAAAACGCGGAATGACCTGCGCGGTCGTCGCGCGGGCGACGGCGGCCCGCGGCGGGCGGGCGAGTGGCCGTGGTTGACGCCCCGACCGGCACCCCTTACCTTGTGGCCGTTAATGGGAGCGCTCCCACTCCCCCACCGGCACGGCGGCCGGATTTTGGCCGCCTGACGGGGACGTGGATGATGGAGGCGCGCCCGCCCTGGCCGCCCGGATCCGGCGTCCGCGCGTCGATGAGAGGACATCTCCCGTGCCACAGCTCGTTGTCCGCGGTGGAGGCTTCCACGCCGAGATAACCAAGGCGGGAGCGGCCCTGCGCGTGCTCAGGCACGGCGACCGCGACCTGGTGACGAGCTGGCCGCAGGACGGCCCCATCCCGTACTACAGCGGCACCCTGCTGGCCCCCTGGCCCAACCGCCTCGCCCGCGGGCGCTACACCTTCGGGGGCCGGTCCCTGTCGGTGCCGATCAACGAGCCCGAGCGCGGCCACGCCCTGCACGGCCTGGTCGCGTTCGCCCCCTGGCAGCTCGCCGAGGAGGGCCCGGGGTTCGCGGGCCTCGCGCACACCGTCGAGCCGTCGCCCGGCTACCCGTTCCGCCTGGCGATGCGGGTGCGCTACACCCTCAACGCCCAGGGGCTCACCACCACGCTCACGGCCGAGAACACCGGCGACGAGCCGGCGCCTTACGGGTGCGGCCCCCACCCGTGGCTGCTCGCCGGCGACGGCCCCAAGGAGGGCTGGCGGCTCGAACTGCCCGCCGGCCGCGTCCTGCTCACCGACGAGGTGCTGCTCCCCCGCGAGCTCACCGACGTCCAGGGCACCCCGTACGACTTCCGCGCCGAGCGCCCGATCGGCGACACCGTCCTGGACGAGGCGTTCACCGGCCTGACCCCGGCCGCGGACGGCGTCACCCGGGTGCGCGTGCTCGGCGCCGAGGGCGGCGTGCAGATCGCGTGGGACGCCTCGGCGATGCCGTGGGTCCAGGTGTGCACGGGCACGGGCTTCGGCCATCCCGGCCTGGCCGTCGAGCCGATGACCTGCCCTCCGGACGCCTTCAACTCCGGCACCGACCTCATCGTGCTCGGTCCAGGCGAGAAGCACGAAGCCGCCTGGACCATCTCCCCCCTCTGAGGACCCGGCGCCGGAAGCACCCGGCCGGGCTGTCAAGGCCCCCACCAGACCCCGACCACCCGTGACCCCGGCCCGGTTCGCCACGGCCCGGCCCGGGCAGTCCCGACGAGCCGAAGCGAAGTGACATGGAGAGCAGGACGAAGCGCCGGCTGCCGGCGGCCCAGATCGACGCGCTGATCGGCGGCACGCTGGGCGCCGGCGTCGTGTCCTCGGAGGAGCTCACCGACGGGTTCGCCAACGCCGTCTGGCGGCTGGTGCTCGACGACGGCCGGCGGGTGGTGCTGAAGGTCGCCCCGCCGCCCGACATCGACCTGCTGCGCTACGAGCGCGACCTGCTGCGCACCGAGGCGCTGGTGTACCACCTGGCCGGCCCCGCCGGGCTGCCGCTCCCCCGACTGCTGCACTCGGGCTTCGACGACCCCGAGCTGGGCGGCGACTACCTGATCATGGCCGAGCTGGACGGCGTCCCGTGGAATCGGGCCGAGTCCCTCGGCGAGGCCGACGACGCGGCGCTGCGGCGCGAGCTGGGCGGGCACCTGGCCGCCCTGCACGCCATCCCCGGCGAGGGCGTCTTCGGCTACCCGATCGCGGGCCTGACCGGCCCGACCTGGCGTGAGGCGTTCATCGTGATGACCGGCGCCCTGCTGGACGACGCCGTGCGCTACGCCATCCCGCTGCCCTGCTCGCAGGTGGAGGTGGCGGGCGCCGTCCACGGCAACGCGCGGGCGCTGGAGGAGGTCACGACACCCTCGCTGGTGCACTTCGACGTGTGGCCCGGCAACGTGTTCCTGTCACTGACCCCCGGGGAGCCGCCGCGCATCCAGGCGCTGATCGACCACGAACGGGCCTTCTGGGGCGACCCGCTGGCCGACTTCATCACCCCGACCCTCTTCGGCGAGCTGAGCGAGGACGATCCGCTCGTGGCGGGCTACCGGGAGGCGGGCGGCACGCTCGTCCTGACGCCCGAGGCGAGGGTGAGGGAGGAGCTCTACCGCATCTACCTGAACCTCATCCTGCTGGTGGAGAACGGGCCGCGGCAGTATCCGGCGAAGTACTACACCCGGATCCGCGACCAGGCGACCGCCGGTCTCACGAAGAGCCTGGCCCTGCTCAGGGGGTGACGGGACCGCGCCCGGCCGAAGCGGACGCGGCGCGCGCAGCGGTGGCCCACCGGCCGGGACAGGCGGCGGCGGACGGGCAGAGCCGCCCAGGGACCAGGTCCCCAGGCGGCCGCGCACGTCCTGCCGCCGGCTCGCGCCGGCGTGTCACACACCGCTGTCACGCCGGGGGTTGCCCGCGACGAGCTGGTCGGTGGCCGGCTGCCGGTCCGCGGCCGGCCTGCCGCCCGCGACGACCGGCTCGGCCGAGGCGGGGGCGGCGGTGCGGTCGGGCACGCCGTCGCCGTCACGGTCGGGCACGTTGGCGTGCTTGCCCGCGGGGGTCTCCGCCGTGGCGGCGCTCTCCTTCTCCAGCTTGCGCTCCAGCCGGCGCTTCTCCTCCTCCAGGCGCGCGACGCGGTCGCGCGTCTCGGCGCGGGCCGCGACGGCCTTCTTCCGGCGGACGCCCGCCCGGCGCATGCCGCCGGTGAGCATCATCAGGCCGATCAGGAAGACCGCGGCGGTGGCCGCCCCGGCGAGGAAGAGCTCCAGGTTGGTGAGCTGGAGCGTACGGTCCAGGACCGTGATCGACGCCGTAACGCCGCCGGTCTCGTCGTTCGCCACCGCGATAAGGCCCGCGCCGGCGAGCACGATCAAAAGCAGGCCCAGCACAATCATGTGACCTCAACTCCACGTCGCCTCGATGCCGGCCCCGGGGAGGGGGCCGACCTCCGACTGCCCAGGAGGGCCCCCCTTATTCCTACTCGGGCCCGTGTGGGTAGGCCGATGGAAGAGGTCCTTTCATCCGGGGGATCCATGCGATAAATTCAACGGGTGATGAATATGTCGAACACATGCGTGATCGCCGGAGGCGGCCCCGCCGGGGCCGTGCTCGCGCTGCTGATGGCCCGCGCCGGCGTCGAGGTCACGCTGCTGGAGAAGCACGACGACTTCCTGCGCGACTTCCGCGGCGACACCCTGCATCCGTCGACGCTCCAGGTGCTGGACGAGCTGGGGCTGGCCGGGGAGCTGCAGGCCCTGCCGCACCGCAAGGCGTACGGCATGCAGATCATGACCGACGACGGCGTCGTGCCGCTGGCCTCGTTCGCCGGGCTGCGGCACAAGTACCCCTACATCGCCTTCGTGCCGCAGTGGGAGTTCCTCGACCTGGTCACCCGTGCCGCGAGCCGGTATCCCAACTTCCGGCTGCTCATGGGCGCCGAGGTGGTGGGGCTGATCCGCGAGGGCGGCGCGGCCCGCGGCGTCCGCTACCGCGACGCGGACGGCGAGCACGAGCTGCGCGCCACGCTCACCGTCGGCGCCGACGGGCGCCACTCCGACGTCCGGCGGGCGGCGGGGCTGACGCCCGTGGAGCGGGGCGCCCCCATGGACGTCGTCTGGTTCCGGGTGCCCGCCCTGCCGGGCGACGGGGAGGAGCCGTTCCTGCGCCTGTCCGCCGGCCGCCTCATGGTCGCGATCCCCCGCGGCACCTACTGGCAGCTCGCCTACGTCATCCCCAAGGACGGCTTCGACCGGCTCCGCGAGGACGGCATCGAGTCGCTGCGCGCGTCCGTCGGCCGACTGCTGCCCTTCCTGGCCGGCCGCATGGAGGAGCTGGCGGGCTTCGATGAGGTCGGCGTGCTGCGCGTCGCGCTGAACCGGGTGCGCCGCTGGCACCGCCCGGGGCTGCTGCTGATCGGCGACGCCGCCCACGCGATGTCCCCGATCTTCGGGGTCGGCATCAACCTGGCCATCCAGGACGCGGTGGCCGCCGCCAACCTGCTCGCCGGGCCCCTGAGCGCCGGGCGGGCGCCCGAGTCGCTGCTGCACCGGGTGCAGCGCCGCCGCGCCCTGCCGACGGTGATCACCCAGTTCGCCCAGCGCGTCGTGCAGGACCGCCTGATCCGCCCGGCGCTCCAGGGCGCGGCCCGCCCCGTGCGCTTCCCGGCCGACCCGTCACGCCTGCTGGTCGTCGGGCCGGTCGTCCGCCGGTTCATCGGCCTGGGGGTGCTTCCCGAGCACGTCCGCTCCCCCGCGACCACCCCGCCGCGCCCGGTCGCCGGCACCCCCGGATGAGAGGCCTTTCTCACTCTGTGGACGGCGACTCGGCCGGGGAGGGGTCGGTGTCATAGCCTCTTAGCGTGAGCGCCGAACCTATCGACCTGGATTCCTGGCGGAGCCTGCCCGCGGCACAGCAGCCCGACTGGCCCGACTCCGCCGCTCTCGGGCGGGTGGTGGCCGAGCTGGGCACCCTGCCGCCGCTGGTGTTCGCCGGCGAGTGCGACGACCTCAAGGCCCGCATGGCCTCCGTGGCGAGGGGCGAGGCCTTCGTCCTGCAGGGCGGCGACTGCGCCGAGACCTTCGCCGGGGCGACCGCCGACAACGTCCGCGACAAGCTGAAGACGCTGTTGCAGATGGCCATCGTGCTCACCTACGCCGGGCGCGTCCCGGTCGTCAAGATCGGCCGGCTGGCGGGGCAGTTCGCCAAGCCGCGTTCGAAGGGCACCGAGGTCCGGGGCGGGGTCGAGCTCCCGGCCTACCGGGGCGACATGGTGAACGGCTTCGACTTCACCCCCGAGTCGCGCACCCCCGACCCCGCGCGGCTGCTGCGGGCCTACCACTCCTCGGCGGTCACGCTCAACCTCGCCCGGGCCTTCACCAAGGGCGGCTACGCCGACCTGCGCCAGGTGCACGCCTGGAACCAGGACTTCGTGGCCGAGTCGCCGGCGGGCCGCCGCTACGAGCAGCTCGCCCGCGAGATCGACCAGGCGCTGGCGTTCATGCACGCCTGCCGCGCCGATCCCGAGGAGTTCCACTCCGTGGAGTTCTACTCCTCGCACGAGGCGCTGATCCTCGACTACGACCGGGCCCTCACGCGCGTAGACTCGCGCACCGGCCTGCCGTACGACGTGTCGGCCCACATGGTGTGGATCGGCGAGCGCACCCGGCAGCTCGACGGCGCCCACGTGGAGTTCTTCAGCCGCATCCGCAACCCCATCGGCGTCAAGCTCGGGCCGACCACCTCCCCCGAGGAGGCCCTCGCGCTGATCGACAAGCTCAACCCGGCCAACGAGGCCGGCCGGCTGACGTTCATCGCGCGCATGGGCGCCACCCGGGTGCGCGACGCGCTGCCCACGCTGGTCGAGAAGGTCAGGGCGAGCGGCGCGCAGGTCGCCTGGATCTGCGACCCCATGCACGGCAACACCTTCGAGGCGCCGAGCGGCCACAAGACCCGCAGGCTCGACGACGTGCTCGACGAGGTGGCGGGCTTCTTCGAGGTGCACCGCGCGCTGGGCACCCACCCGGGCGGCATCCACATCGAGTTCACCGGCGACGACGTCACCGAGTGCGTCGGCGGCGGCCACCCCATCGTCGAGACCGACCTGGCGCTGAGGTACGAGACCGCCTGCGACCCGCGGTTGAACCGTGGACAGTCGCTCGACCTGGCGTTCCGGGTGGCCGAGCTGTACCGCTCGTCCTGACCCCGAGTCGCGGCTCCTCGCCCTGACGCGGGCGCCGTGCCGTCCGTCCTGACCGCGCGGGCCGTCCGGCCGCGAAACGTGCAGGGGCCCTCCCGTCGTACGGGAGGGCCCCTGTCGTCGTTCCGGAACCGGCCGGGCCGTGTCATCGGCACACAGGCTCACGCCTGAAGCCCCGCCCGCGGTCTGCCCGCCGGCGGGGTGGGGTCGCCACCGGGCGCGTCAGGGCCTGCGGCCGTCCTCCGGGCCCTCGGCGCGGCCCGCGTCGATGTCGTCGGAGATCTCCTTGCGTACGGCCTCCATGTCGAGCTCGCGGACCTGGCGGATCAGGTCCTCCAGGGCGGGCTCGGGCAGGGCGCCCGGCTGGGCGAAGACGACGATGCCGTCGCGGATCGCCATGACGGTCGGGATGGAGGTGATGTCGAAGCCCTCGGCGAGCGCCCGCTCGGCCTCGGTGTCGATCTTGCCGAAGGTGATGTCCTCGTGCTTCTGCGAAGCCTTCTCGAAGACCGGCCCGAAGACGCGGCAGGGCCCGCACCAGGAAGCCCAGAAGTCGAGCAGCACAATCCCCTGGTCGGCGATCTCGTTGAAGTTCTTGTCGGTCACCGCGATGGTCGCCACTGGTGGTCCTCGTCTCATTTCTCGTCGGTTCCGGCAGGCATAACCAACGGCCCGGCGCGCTCATTCCTGGTCTCACCGGCCAGGGCGGGCCCTCCGGGTGCCGTCCGGTCACGGGGCGCCACCGGCGGCGGCGTCCCGCACCAGGATCTCAAGCGATCGGAGTCCGCGGGCTCCCGGCGGGACGGAGCCCGGCCGGGGCCGAAGGAGCGGGAACCGGGGCGGGCGCACGGCCGTCGCGCCCGGAGGGGCCCCCGGCGGGCGCGCCCGGACTCGCCGCGGCACGCGGCGACGATTTCCGCCCGATTGTTTGGGTGGCGTTCTGGGGGATTTCCCTGACGGGGAATTCGAGCCCGGGAAGTAGCTTCCTCGGTGTGCGAGCGATTCGCTCCACGATTCGGAAAAGGGCTCACCGGCGGCCCTGGGCGCCATAACGGCGTGCGAAAGCCGATTCATCCGCAGGCGCACTTCCCTTCGGGGTGTGCGATGGAAGGGAAATCCCATGTCACATCTGTCACGCAAGGTCCGGCGCGCTGTGGGCATCCTGGCCGTGCTCGCCGCGTCGACCGCCCCGGTCCTGTCCGCCGCCGTCCCGGCGAACGCGGCGGCCGCGGGGGCGCTGCGCATCACGAAGATCGACTGTATCGAGCGGAGCGACCTGTTCGGCGCCGACAATCCGTACTTCCTTGTGTTCATCGGAAACCCGGGAAATCCCGACCTCGACACCACGGTAGAGGTCGATCCCGGTATCAGCACCGATTCCGGCCACACGTACATCGCGAACACGGTCATCTCGAACTCGGCGCAGGCCGGGGCGCTCACCATCAGCGTGATGCTCGATCAGGACGACGCCAAGGATCTGACGGCACAGGAGATCCAGTGGATTGGTAACAACATGCACAACGCCTGGCAGATCTATTTCTGGAAGTCCAAGAGCGAGAGGATCGCCGGCCTGCGGAGCGTCCTGCGGTCCACCGTCGACTCCTATCTCGTCAACGACGACATCCTGGGCGACAGCTACGCCACCGTGGTGGCGGGCCAGACCGCGGTGATGCCGTTCACCGACGACGGCGGCGACTACAAGGTCTACTACGGTGACGCCCCGGTGAGCTGACGCCCGGCCGGGCCGGTCGGCGCCGATCGCGGCGTGGACCCCCGCGCGACGTGACGAGACCTCCGCGGGCCGGGCGGCCCGCGGAGGTCTCGTCACGTCGTGAGGTCGAGCTCGCGAGCTACTTCAGGTCGAGCCCGAAGAGCACGGGATCGTGGTCGGAGGAGCGGAACGGGCCGGGAGAGTACAGCGACGGCGGGTTGAACTCGGTGTTGTAGTCCAGGAACCGGCCCTCGTCGGCGTTGATGTGCCAGATCGTCGCGTCGGTGACCCGCTTGAGCAGCTTCTTGCCGACCATGGCGTGGTCCAGCTCGCCGGACAGGCCGCCGAAGACGTAGCTGTAACGGTCGTTCCTGGGGACGAACTTCTTGGTGACGCTGGTCAGGCCGCCGGCCTCCAGGGTGTCGATCGGGTCCTCCTCGCCATAGGCGTTGAGGTCGCCGAGCACCACCGGGTTGGAAAGGCCGAGGGTGTCGATCAGGCCGAGGACGGCCTGGGCCTGGCGGACGCGCTCGGGGTTGAAGCAGCTCTGGCCGTCACCCTGGTCGGCCTCGGGCCCGGTGGCGCCGTCACAGCCCTTCGACTTGAAGTGGTTGACGATCATGGTGAAGGCGGTGCCGTCGCCGCCCTTGACCCGCTGGAACGTCTGGATCAGCGGCGGCCTGCGGAACACCGGGTCGGTGGAGGAGCGCGTCGCGCCGACCGGCTTGAGCACGGCGGGCTTGTAGATGAGCGCCACCTGGATGGCGTCGGTGCCGGGCACCGGCGAGACGACGCCCTTGTACGTGCCGGCGCCGACCTCGGCGTTCAGCGCGTCCACGAGGGCGTTCAGCGCCGTGGCGCCGTTGTTCTCGACCTCCATCAGGCCCACCACGTCGGCGTTCAGGCCCTTGAGCGCCGCGACGAGCTTGGGGAGCTGCCGGTCGCGCTCGGCGGCGGTGGTGGCGCCGCGCGAGCCCAGGGTGGTGAACCAGTTGAGGGTGTTGAAGCCGGCCACCTGGACGTCGCCGCCGACCTTCTCGGGCTTGGCGCGGCGCGGCTCGCCGGTCTTCAGCGCGACCTGCTTGGTGGGCTGGATCCGGTAGAGGTCGAAACCGTAGGTCAGCACGCCGGTCAGGCCGGTGACGCCGTCACCCACCCGCACGGTGGTGGACCCGGCCGTGCGGTACGGCAGGACCGGCGGGTTCTGCACGCTGGAGGCGTCGTCGAGCAGGATCTGGCGGCGCTGGTTCAGGGCCGGGTCGACGTTCTGGCGGTCGGTGGGCTGGAAGAGCCGGCCCTCCGACGACAGGGTGAGCTCGCCGAAGCGCGCCAGGTTGTAGACCTCCGAGACGGTCAGCTGCTCGGGGAAGGTGACCAGGACGCCCTCCAGCGGCTCGTAGCTCGCGCCGGAGGCGATCGGCAGCTTCACCGTCCTGGGCTTGATCGTGCCGGTCCCGCACACCTCCACGGAGGTCACCGAGGCCAGCTCGGTGAGGCCGTTGAACTCCGTGACGGTGCCGTCGACGCGCACCTTGTCGCCGGTCTCGACGGGCGTGCTCGAGAAGACGAAGACCGCGTCGGAGGTGGCCGGGTCGGCGTCGGGGGTCGGGTCCTGGACGTAGAAGCCGCTGAGGCCGCCGGCGGCCTGGAAGTCGCCGGTCACGACGCCTTCGACGCGCACGGCGGTGCCGGCCAGGGGGCTGGCCGCGCCGCTTCCCTGCACCTGGGCGATCTGGTGGGTCGCCGCGGCCTCACACGGCTCCGCCGTGGGCGTGGGCGTCGGGGTGGGCGTCGGCGTCACGGTCGGGGTCACGGTCGGGGTGGCCGTGGGGGTGGGGGTGCCGTCGCAGGGCGCGGCGGGGGTGGCGGAGTTGCGCGGCGCGGGCGCGCCCGCGGAGAAGTCCGCGGCGTTGGCGTCGGTGTCCGCGCATCCGCCGCCGGCCCGCAGCGCCGAGGTGGTGTTGGTGAGGGCGGGCGCCGCGGCGCCCTCGGAGAAGTTCGCGGCGCCGTAGCCGACCAGATCGGCCACGAGCGCGAGCTGCTCGGGCGTGCAGGCCGTCGATCCGCCGTTGCAGGCGAGACCGTCGGCCGACTCGACCAGGGCCACCTTGCCCGCGGTGGCGCTGAGGGCCAGGGCGCCCGTGGTGTCGGGCGCCGGCAGCGGCTCGCTCGGCGTCGTCCCGGCCCCGAGCTGCACCAGGTGGTACCGGCCGGGCGCGAGCGTGCCGGACAGGTCGACCTTGTTCGCGGCGAAGTGCCCGGTGCCGCTCGCGCTGGCGTACTGGACGGACCAGCCGGCCAGGGAGACCTCCGAGCCGCTGCGGTTGAACAGCTCGACGAAGTCGTTGGTGAACGGGGCGCCGGAGTTGCCTCCGCCCCCGTAGACCTGGCTGATCACGACGGTCCCGGGGGCGGCCGAGGCCGGGGACGAGGAGACGGCGGCGCCGGCGACGGCCACGCCGACGGCGACTAGGGCGGCGAACGCCCGGGATAGAGCACGCATGACCGGGAGCGTAAGCGTCCGAAAGTTTTATATCTCGTACTAGAACTAGATAGAAGGTGAATTAAGGCAACCTTGACGGTTCGTGTCGATTAGCGACAGGACGGCTTGGCACCCTATGACCTAGCGAGACGCGGAAACCCGGCACCCGTTGCGACAGTCTGTCACCATTCCGTCACGATTTAGCGTCTCGTTGGCTGATAATGGGTATTCCTTTGCCATGGCCTCCTCGGCGAACCCCCCGCCCTTGGACGTCGGCTGGCGCACCTGCGGCGCCTCGCCCGCGTGCCCGGGCGTCGCGCACGACCCGCACGGGCGCTGCATGGCGCACCTGACGGCGGCCGAGCTGGAACAGGTCCTCGGCGGCCTGGCCCCCGGGCGGGGCGTCGACCTGCGCGGCACGACCGTCGGGGCGGAGCTGCTCGCCCGTGTCCTGGACGCTACCGGGCGCCGGCCGGGCCGGGCGAGGTTCGACCACGCCGTCTTCACCGGCGAGGCCCGGTTCGGCGAGGCGGTCTTCGCCGGGGACGCGACCTTCGACCACGCCCGGTTCGACCGCCTGGCCTCGTTCTTCGGCGCCGAGTTCGCGCGCAACGCCTCCTTCCGCGGGGCCCGGTTCTGCCGCGAGCTGTCCCTGCACGGCGCGCGCGTGCTGGGGCACGGCGCCTTCGACCACACGCACATGGGCGGCGACGCGCTCTTCGGCGAGGCGCGGTTCGGCAGGGACGCGTCGTTCCACGCGGCCCGCTTCCACGGGTTCACCGCCTTCGACCGCGCCGTGTTCGGCGGCGACGCGGGCTTTCGCGGCGCGTGCTTCCACCGGACGGTCTCCTACCGCGGGACGGCGTTCGCCGGGGCCGCGGGGTTCGAGGGGGCGCGCTTCCACGGCCCCGCGTTCCTCACCCAGGTGCGGGGCGGCCGGAGCCTCACGCTGTCGGGCGTGCGCGCCTCGGCCCCGCTGGAGCTGGAGGCGTCGGGCTGCCCCGTCGACCTGGGCGGGGCCCGGATCACCGGCCGGTTCACCGCGCGCCTGGCCGTGACCTTCCCGGCCGTGCACGGGCCGGTGGCCGGCGCGGGCTGCCCCCTCGGCCGTCCACGAGGCGGAGGCCGGCGCGGGCTGACCCCTCCCGGCCGTCGCGCCCGTGGCGCCCGCGCGGGTGAGCCGCCTGCCACCTGGAACGGCCTGGGTTCGGCTCTGCCGGGCGCGCCGGGCGATGCGGAGGGGGCCTTCCAGGGTCGGCTCAGGGTTCCCCCGGATTCCGGACCGCCCTGGGCCGCAGCGACAATGGACGCGGCCCTCCACCACGGGCGGGCGGCGGGCGTGAACTGGGGAGCGCATGGGTGTCATCGACGACTACGTGAGCACGCTCGCCCATGCGCTCCACGGCCCCGCCAGGGTCCGGCGCGACATGCTCGCCGAGGCCCGCGACAGCCTGTCGGACGCCGCCGAGGCCCACCTCGCCGAGGGGCTGGAGCCCGCGGCGGCCGAGCGCCGGGCGGTCGCGGAGTTCGGGACGGTCGGCGAGATCGCCCCGGGCTACCAGGAGGAGCTCACCGTCCAGCAGGGCCGCAGGACGGCCGCCACCGTGTTCATCGCCGTGCCGCTGATGACGGCCATGTGGAGCGTGATCTGGTGGGTCTTCCCCGACGCCCCGCCGGGGACCATGGACACCAGCCCCGGGTGGTTCGGCCCGCTCTCGCGCTTCCTCGACTGGTTCCAGCTCGCCATGGGCGTCTTCGGCGCCCTCGCCCTGGTCGCCCTGGGCGGCCGCGCGCGGCGCGTCGTCCGGCGCCCCGAGCTGGTGACGCGGGTGCTCGGCATCGCGTTGTGGATCCAGATGCCGATGGTCGTGGGCATGTCGATCATGCTGACCGCCCAGGGCGCCTGGAACCTGTCCGGCTTCGAGCACTACCCGCCCGGCACCGTGGCGACCATCCTCAGCTACCTGATCGCGGCCTGGCTGCTGTACAACGCCACGCGCTGCCTCACCGTCTGCCGCCGCGTCTCCTCCCCCGCGCCGCCGGCCCGCGCCTCCTTTCACGACCTGACCGTCTGACCCGGGGCCTCACCGGGACGCACCGGCCCCCGGGGCGCTGACGAACGCGCCGCTGGAGCCGCCCTCTCCCGGCGAGACGTCACGGGGAGGCGGCCGGGCGCCGTTCAGGCGTCGTGCTGGGGCCGGGGGGACAGAACGGCGCCGATGGCGGAGGTGAACTCCTGCCAGGCCGAGCGTTCCCCGGCCAGGGCGGCGCGCCCCGACGCGGTGAGGCGGTAGGTGCGGCGCTTGCGGCCGCCGACCGTCGCCCACGCGCTCGTGAGGTGACCGACCCGCTCCAACCGGCGCAGGGCGGGATAGACGGTTCCGGTCGGCACGCTGAGGGCGCCGCCGCTGCGCTGCTGCAGCGCCTCGATGATCGCGTACCCGTGCAGGGGCTCGTGCTCCAGGACGGAGAGCAGCAACGCGTCCATGTGTCCGCGCAGAGCGTCGGTGTTCACCGTTGCAGCCTATCCAGATTCCACATGTCGCCAGTCTACATGTAGGCTCTCTATATGTAGGCAGGCATGACAAGTGTGAAAGAGGAGCCATGGACGTGCTCGACCTGGCCCGGCTTCAGTTCGCGGTGACGGGAAGCCTGCACTTCCTGTTCGTGGTGCTGACCCTGGGCCTGGCCCCCCTCGTGGCGATCATGCAGACGCGGCACCTGATCAGCGGCAAGCCGGTGTTCGAGCGGATGACGCGCTTCTGGGGGCAGATCTATGTCATCAACTACGCGCTCGGGATCTTCACCGGCCTGGTCATGGAGTTCCAGTTCGGGCTGAGCTGGAGCGGGCTGACGCACTTCGCCGGCGACGTGTTCGGCGCGCCGCTCGCCCTGGAGACGCTCGGCGCGTTCTTCCTGGAGTCCACCTTCCTCGGCCTGTGGATCTTCGGCTGGAACCGGCTGCCCCCCAGGCTCCACCTGGCGTGCATCTGGCTGGTGACGCTCACCGCGTACGCCAGCGCGTACTGGATCATGGTGGCCAACTCGTTCCTCCAGCACCCGGCCGGCGCCGCGCGGCAGGGCGACCACCTGGCGCTCACCGACTTCGGCGCCCTGCTGCTCAACCCCAGCCTCGTGATGGCGGTCCCGCACGTCATCGGGGCCGCGCTGTTCACCGGCAGCTTCGTGATGATCGGCGCCAGCGCCTGGCACCTGTTCCGGCGCACCCCCGAGCAGGAGTTCTTCCGCCGGTCGCTGCGCACCGGCGTGGTCTGGGGGGCCGTCGGCACCACGCTCACCGTCGGCTTCGGGTACGCCCAGTTCGGCGTCGTCGGCCCCATCCAGCCGGAGAAATTCGACGATCCCCTGGCCGGGGGCGCGCTCGGCTTCATGATCCTGATCGGCCAGCTACTCCAGCTCGTGACGGTGTTCGCGCTGCTGCCGCTGCTCTTCCGCGACCTGCTGGCCCGCTTCCGGTGGCTGCACCCCGTGCTGATGATCATGACGCCGCTGCCGTTCGTGGCGGCCATCCTCGGATGGCTGGCGCGCGAGGTCGGGCGCCAGCCGTGGCTGGTGTACGGCGAGCTGAGCGTGGCCGACGCCATGTCCCCCGGCCTGACGCCTGGCATGATCACGTTCTCCTTCGTCGCGTTCGTCGGCGTGCTCGGCATGCTCGCGGTCGTCGACTACCTGCTCATCGCCCGTGCGGTGCGGCGCGGCCCCGGCCAGGTGGCCCTCGGCGCACGCGGTGACGCCGACCACGCCCCCGCCCCCGCGCTCGCGCTCTGACGACCCCGCAAGGAGCTCCCCTCATGGAGATCATCTGGCTCGCGGTGTTCGCCGCGCTGCTGATCGGCTACTTCGCCCTGGAAGGGTTCGACATCGGGGTGGGCATGCTGCTCCCGGTGCTGAGCCGCGCCAGTGAACGCGCCGGCGAGCCCGGCACGCCCCAGGCGCACCGCGACCGCCTGGTCGCGGCCGTCGCGCCCTTCGTCCTTGCCAACGAGGTGTGGCTGGTGGCCGTCGCCGGCGCGCTGATCGGCGTCTACCCCTCGCTGGAGGGCGAGGTGCTGCACGGCCTCTACCCGGTGGTGGTCGCGCTGCTGGTGTCCTGGGTCATGCGCGACGCGGGCCTGTGGTTCCGGCGCAGGCTGGACGGCGCCCGGTGGCGGGCCTTCTGGGACGCGGCGCTGTGCGCGGCGTCCTGGGGCCTCGCCCTGACCTGGGGCGTGGCGCTGGCGTCGGTGGTGCGAGGGCTGCCCGCCAACCCCTTCGACGCGCTCGGCCTGCTGTACGGGGCGGTGGTCGCGGCGGCGCTGGCCGTGCACGGCCGTGCCTTCGCCGCCTGGCGGCTGTCGGGCGCCGACGAGCCCGGCACCGGGCGCCGCCTGGCGCTGACGGCCGCGCTGGCCGCCCTGCCGGTCGCCGTCCCGCTGGCCGTAGTCGCGCCGACACTGCTCGACCACAGCGCGTCACCCGCGGCGCTGAATGTGCTCAGTATCATGGCGCTTCCCGTCCTCCCCATCGTCCTCGCGGCGCAAGTATGGGTATGGAGGACCTTCGGCCCCGCCCGGGACCCGAAGACCGCCGCCCGCCTGCCGTCCTTCTTCTGACCATCGGCGGGCCTCCCGCCCCGGCCGGGGTCGGGAGCCCGCCTGCGACCTGCCGTCCTTCACTCCGGCCCCGGCGGGACCGGAGCCACCGTCCGCCTCTTCGAGGACTTCGGGGAACGATGCACAAGGATCTCCTGCGCTTGGCGCGGGCCGAACGCACGGTCCGCGGCCACCTGCTGGTCTGCGTCACCGCGGCCGTGCTCGCAGGGCTGCTGGTGCTGGTGCAGGCGGAGCTGCTCGCCGGGGTGCTGTCCGGCGCCTTCGCCACCGCGGCGCTGCTCCCGCTGGCCGCGGTGGTCGCGGCCCGGGCGCTGCTGGGCCTGCTGCAGGGCGTCGCCGCCGGGCGCACGGCCGGCGCGCTGAAGTCGGCGCTGCGGGGCCTGCTGCTCGGGCGGCTGCGCGACCTCGGGCCCGCCCGGTTGAGCGCGCACCGGTCGGGCGAGCTGGTGACGCTGGCGGGCCGGGGCCTGGACGCGCTCGACCCGTACGTGACCGGCTACCTGCCCGCCGTCGCCGTGGCCGCCGTGGTGCCGTTCGCGGTGCTGGTGCGGCTGTTCACGGCCGACCTCGCCACCGCCGTGATCGTGCTGCTGACGCTCCCGCTGATCCCGGTGTTCGGCGCCCTGGTGGGCTGGCAGACCAAGGCCGTCACCGAGCGGCAGTGGCGGGCCCTGTCGCTGCTCGGCGGCCACTTCCTCGACGTCGTCCGCGGCCTGCCGACGCTCCGGGCCTTCGGCCGCGCGCGCCACCAGGCCGAGGTGATCCACCAGGTCGCCGGCGCGCACCGCGCCGCCACCATGCGCACGCTGCGGGTCGCGTTCCTGTCGTCCCTGGTCCTGGAGCTGGTCGCCTCCCTGTCCCTGGCCCTCGTCGCCGTCCCCGTGGGCCTGCGCCTCCTCTCGGGCTCCCTGGACCTGCACACCGCCCTGCTCGTCCTGCTCCTGGCCCCCGAGGCGTACATCCCCCTGCGCGCCATGGGCGCCCGGTTCCACGCCGCCATGGAAGGCGTGGCCGCCGCCGACCAGACCTTCACCGTCCTGCGCCCCGACCCCGAGACCACCGACCCGGACGCCCTCCAGCCCGGCGCTCCCACCCTCCAGCCCGTCGCCCCCGCCCTCCTGTCCAGCGTCCCGGCCGCCAAGCCCGGCGTCCCCGCCCTCCAACCCAGCGCTCCCCCCCTGTCCGCGGCGAGCACCGGGCCCCGGCTTCCGGCCGGCGACGGAGCCCCGGACGGCGACGCCCCTTCCTCCGCACCCGACGCCGCCTCTCGGCCCCCGACCCGAAAGGGCCGCCTCGCCCGGACCCCCTCGGCGGCCCGCCAGATCCCGGCCGACGGCGGCACGCCGCCCCCCGCGCTCGCCGTCGCCCGGTTCGTGACCGGCGGCGACGCGGGCGGCGGGGACGCCGTCCGTTCTCCCGGCGTGCCGGAGATCCGGCTGGAGGAGGTGACGGTGCGCTATCCCGGCAGGCGGGACGCCGCGCTCGACGGCGTCTCGCTGGTGATCGCGCCCGGGGAGCGGGTCGCGCTGGTGGGCGAGAGCGGCGCGGGCAAGAGCACCCTGCTGCACCTGCTGCTCGGTTTCGTCACCCCGGCGCGCGGCCGGGTGCTGGCCGGCGGCGTCGACCTGGCCGACCTGGACCTCGACGCGTGGCGGCGGCGGCTCGCGTTCGTCCCGCAGCGGCCGCACCTGTTCGCCGCCTCGGTCGCCGAGAACATCCGCCTCGGCTCCCCCGCCTCCCCGGCGCAGGTCGCGGCCGCCGCCGCGTCGGCGCACGCCGCCGAGTTCGTCGAGGCCCTCCCCGAGGGCTACGACACCGCCATCGGGGAACGCGGCGCCAACCTGTCGGCGGGCCAGCGCCAGCGCATCGCGCTCGCCCGGGCCTTCTGCCGTCCCGGCGCCGAGGTCCTGCTGCTCGACGAGCCCACCGCCCGCCTGGACGGCCGCAGCGAGGCCGCCGTCATCGAGGCCACCCGCGCGCTGGCCCACGACCGGACCGCCATCGTCGTCGCCCACCGCCCCGCCATGATCGACCTCGCCGACCGCGTCATCCGCCTGGAGGCCGGCCGCGTCACCGCCGAAACCCGCCCCACCACGGGGGCCACCCGATGAACCACCTCCGAGCGGACACCGAGGGCGGTCGCGAGCCCGCACCCCGTCCGACCCCGCCGCCTGCCGCCGCCGGGAGGGGCACGATGATCGGCCTCCGGCCTACGACGGAGCAGAACGGGCGGCCGTCGACGTCGGGAGGCGCGTGGTGAACGTTCTTCGGCTCGCGCCCGGCATGGGCAGGCGGCTGCTCGTCGCGGTGGCGGCGGGGGCCGCGGCGGAGCTGGCGGCGGTGGGGCTCATCGGGGCGGCGGCGTGGCTGATCACGCGGGCTGCCCAGCAGCCCTCGCTGGCGGCGCTGAGCGTGGCGATCGTCGCGGTGCGCGCGTTCGCGACCACCCGGGGGCTGTTCCGGTACGGCGAGCGGCTGGCCGGGCACGAGGTGGCCCTGCGCGCCCAGGCGTCGGCACGCGAGCGGCTGTACGAGGCCCTCGTCCCGGCGGGACCGCTGGGCAGGCGCGGGGCCGACCTGCTGAGCCGGATGGTCGACGACACCGACGCCGTGCAGGACCTGCTCGTCCGCTGCCTGCTGCCCGCCGCCGCCGCGGCCGTCACCGCCGCCGCTGCGATCGCCGTGGGAGCCTTCCTGCTGCCGGCCGCGGCGCTGGTGCTGCTCGCGGGCCTGCTGGTGGCCGGGGTGGTGCTGCCCGCCTGCACGGCCGCCGCGGCGCGGCGCCGTTCGACCAGGCTCGCCCCCGCCCGCGCCGAGCTCGCCGCCGGCGTGGCCGACCTGGTGCACGGCGCCGCCGACCTGGCCGCCTACGGCGCGACCGAGCGGGCGCTGGAGGCCGCCGCCCGGGCGGACGCGCGGCTGGCGGCGCTGGAGCGGCGCCAGACCCGGGCGAACGCCGCCGCCCTGGCGCTCGGCACGCTGGTCCAGGGCCTCACCGTCGCCGCGATCGTGCTGGTCGCCCAGGCGGCCGGCATCGGCCAGGTGGCCACCGCCGTGCTGGCGCTGACCGCGCTGGTCTCCTTCGAGCCGGTACTGCCGCTGGCCGCCGCCGGCGAGCGACTCGCCGGGGTCATGGCGGCGCTGCGCAGGCTGCGCGAGATCCGCGCCACCCCGCCCGCCGTCCCCGGGCCCGCGACCCCGGCGGCCCCGCCGGAGGGGCCCCTGACGGTCCGGGTGGACGACCTGGTGGTCCGGCACGACCCCGCGTTGCCCCCGGCCCTGGACGGCGTGTCGCTGACCCTGCCTCCCGGCCGGCGCGTGGCCGTGGTCGGGCCGAGCGGCGCGGGCAAGAGCACCCTGCTGTCGGCCCTGATGCGCACCGCCGACATCGAGTCCGGATCCATCCGCCTCAACGACGTCGACGTGCGCGACCTCGCCCCCGACGACGTCCGCGCGAGGATGACCGGCCTCACCCAGGACCCCTACGTCTTCCGCGCCTCCCTCCGCGACAACCTCCGCCTCGCCGGCCCCGACGCCGGCCAGGAGGAGCTGGCGGACGCCGTGCGACGCGCCCGCCTGGAAACCTGGGTCGAGCGCACCGGCTGGGACACCACCTTGGGCGAGGACGGCCGCACGGTCTCCGGCGGCCAGCTCCAGCGCCTCGCCCTAGCCCGAGCCCTGCTCCACGACCCCGAGATCCTGCTCCTCGACGAGCCCGCCGAGTCCCTCGACGAGCCCACGGCCGACGCCCTCATGGCCGACCTCCTCGACGCCACCCGGGGCCGCACCACCCTCCTGGTCACCCACCGCCTGCGCGGCCTGGAACAGGTCGACGAGATCATCGTCCTGGAGTCCGGCCGCGTCACCCAGCGCGGCCACCACGACACCCTGACCACCACCCCCGGCTACTACCACGACCTGTGGACCTCGGAAACCCTCACCGCAGGCACCCGCTGACGGAGCGAACCGGCTCTCCCCGCTCGAACGGACGATCACGGGTGTCGCCGCCTGCCGGGTGACGCGGCACCGTACCCCCAGCGTGCGGAGATGGGCTGTGGTGGCCGATCAGAGGGTCGCCCTCAGAGGGCTGCGCCGAAGGCACCTTTCGGAGGACGGAACGGCGATGCCGGGGAGGTTTACATTCCAAACCTGTTTGGTTTACAGTACAAACTAGTTTGGACATGGGAGGGTCGCATGCGTGCGGTCGAGGGGGACGACGACGAGCGGGTGCTGAGTCCGGAGGACTCGCTGCGGCTCATCAACGACCAGCGGGCCGAGATGAACCGCCGGCTGGGGCTGAATCCGCTGCTTTTCTACGTGCCCTGGGGGGTGGCGTGGTTCGTCGGGTTCGGGGCCTTCTTCCTGCGGCACGGGCTTTCGGGCGAGCCGTACGTCGACCTCTCCCGGGGGGCGAGCCTGACGGTGCTGCTGGTGTCGATCGGGGTGGCGCTGGCATTCACGGGGTACGCCGGGTGGCGGCAGGGGCACCACGTTCGCGGGGAGTCGCAGGACCGGGGAGCGATGTACGGGCTGACGTGGTCGGCCGCGTACATCACGATGAGCTTCGTCGCCTCGCGGTTCGTCCGCCACCTCCCGCCCGACGAGGCCGACCTGCTGTGGGCGTCCCTGTCGATCTGGGTGGTGAGCATCATGCTCATGGCCGGGGGGGCGGTGTGGCGGCTCCGCGCGATGTTCGCCGGCGGCGCCGCCATCGCGGTCGTCAACGCGGCCGGGGTGGCGGCAGGGCCTGGGTGGCACGCGCTGCTCATGTCGGTCGTGGTGGGCGGCGGGTACATCGTCGCCGCCCTGGTGCTGCGCCGTCGCATGGCGAAGGCATGAGCCTTCCCGGCGGCGGGCTCCCCGAGCTCGACCCGGTCATCCACGCACAGGCCCGTCTCCGCGTCGTCACCGCCCTCTCGACCATCCCGGAGGGCGACCAGATCAGCTTCCCCCGGCTACGCGACATCCTCGGCATGACCGGCGGGAACCTGTCGGTCCACCTGGGCAAGCTGGAGGACGCCGGGTACGTCGAGATCGCCAAGACGCACAAGGGCCGGACACCGGTGACCTACCTCGCCCTCACGCGCCGGGGGCGGCTGGCGTTCGACGACTACACCACGGCGATCCGCGCGCTCCTCGACGCGGCCGGCCCCGGGCCGGCGGGCGGGCCGCCCACAGGCAATGGATCATCAGAGATGGGGCAAAGCACATGACAGAGGTCCTCGCCCACGCGGACGCGGTCACCCGCCGGTACGGCGACGTGGTCGCCCTGAACGACGTCTCGCTGGAGATCCGCGCCGGAGAGCTGGTCGGCCTGCTGGGGCCCAACGGCGCGGGCAAGTCGACCCTGGTCAACCTGTTCGCCGGGCTGCGGCGGCCCAGCTCGGGGACGGTCACGCTGTTCGGCGGTCCTCCCGGGGACCCCGCCAGCCGGCTGCGGCTCGGCATGACGCCGCAGGAGACCGGCCTGCCGCCCACCCTGCGGGTGCGCGAGGTCGTCGACTTCGTCGCGGCGCACTTCCCCTCCCCGGCCGGCCGCGACGAGCTCCTGGCCCGCTTCGACCTCACCGAGCTGCGCGACCGGCAGGTCGGCGGCCTCTCGGGCGGGCAGAAGCGGCGGGTCGCGGTCGCCCTGGCGTTCGCCGGGCGCCCCCGGCTGGTCATGCTGGACGAGCCCACCACCGGCCTGGACGTCGAGGCCCGCCGTGCCCTGTGGGACGCCATCCGCGACTTCCACGCGGACGGCGGCACCGTCCTGCTCACCAGCCACTACCTGGAGGAGATCGAGGCCCTGGCCGAGCGCGTGGTGGTGGTCGGCCAGGGCCGCGTGCTCGCCGACGACACCCTGGCGGCGGTGCGCGGCATGGTCGGCGTCCGCCGCGTCGTCCTTTCGGTCCCGGAGCTGCCCGACCTGCCCGGCGTGCTCGGCGTCGAACGCGACGGCGAGCGCACCCGCCTGCTCACCACCGACGCCGACCGCCTGGTGCGCGAGCTGGTCAGGTCGGACGTCCCCTTCTCGGGCCTGGAGATCCAGCCCACCACCCTGGAGGAGGCGTTCCTCACGATCACCACCCGCGACGCCCACCCCGCCCCCGCCGTCTGAGGACGGGCGTCCACGCACCGCGTACCGGCCGGACCGGCGCCCAAGCGACCGCCGACGGGGGTCCCCGGGCGCCCCTCCCTCGCGGCAGACCCCACCGTCGCGGCACGAAGACCACCCACGCGACCAGGCCACCCCGTTCGCGGGAGGACCGTCCGCTCGGGCCGGGTGGGGACCGGCACCAGTCCTTCTCGATGACGTTCCCGTCAGGAGCTCTCATGTCGCTTGTCGTCACGCACACCAAGTACCAGTTCCTGGAGACGATCCGGATCCCGATCGCGGTGATCGGGAACGCGTTCTTTCCGAGTGCTTCCATGCTGTTCTTCGTGGTGCCGTTCGCCGGGGACGATCCGGTGGCGGCCACGTACGCGACCGGGTCGATGATGACGTTCGCGGTCATGGCGAGCTGCCTGTTCACCTACGGCATCGGGGTCTCGGAGGATCGGGCCCAGCCGTGGGATCCCTACCTGCGGACGCTGCCGGCGGGGCCGGGGCCGCGGTTCGCGGGGCGGTTGATGACGGGGCTCGCGTTCATGGCGATCGCCCTCATACCGGTCGTCGTCATCGCGGCTCTGCTGACCGAGGCGAACGTGTCCGCGTTCCAGGTGCTGCTGGGGCTGGTCGCGCTGGCGGCGGGGGCGGTGCCGTTCACGTTCCTGGGGCTGCTGATCGGCTACTCCCTGCCGTCCAAGGCGGCGATCGCGGTGGCGCAGATCCTGTTCTTCCCGCTGGCGTTCGGAGGCGGGCTGCTCACCAGCCCGCAGCAGGCGCCGGCCTTCATCGAGAACATCGCGCCGTACCTGCCCACCCGGGGCGCGGTCGAGCTGGTCTGGGCGGCCATCGGGGACTTCACCCCGAAGGTGACCTCGCTCGTGATGCTCGCCGTCTGGACGGTGGTGACCGGCGTGCTGGCCACCTGGGCCTACCGCCGTGACGAGGGCCGCCGCTTCTCCTGACGCCTCAGCCGAGCCGCCGGCGCGCCGCCGGGCCCGCGGGGGCCCCGGCGGCGCGCCGGCTCTCGGTCGTTGTCGATGGGTCGGGCTGTCGCCAGTCGGCGGTCGTCAGTTGGCGGTGGTCCGCTCGACCAGGGTCACCGTGGCCGTGGCGGTCTGGCCGCCGCGGACGTAGGTGACGGTGATCTTGGTGCCGGGCTTCAGGGCGCGGATGGCGCCGACCACAGTGTCGGCACCGGCGACGGGCTTGTCGTTCAGCTTGGTGATCAGGTCGCCCGCCTTGAGGCCGGCGGCCTCGGCCGGGCTTCCGCTCTGGATCGAGCCGATCACGGCGCCGGAGACGTCGCCGGTGGCGTCGGCCAGGTCGACCCCGAGGAAGGCGTGGGTGGCCTTTCCCGTCGCGATGAGCTGGTCGGCGACCTGGCGGGCCGTGTTGATGGGGATCGCGAAGCCCACGCCGATGTTGCCGTCGCCGCCGTTGGTGGCGATCGCGCTGTTGACGCCGACCACCTGCCCGGAGGCGTTGACCAGGGCGCCGCCGGAGTTGCCGGGGTTGATGGCGGCGTCGGTCTGGATGGCGCCGCCGATGGTGGTGGCCGTGCCCTGCTGCTGCGGCTGCGCCTGCCCCGGCCAGCCGGGCGGCAGCTGCCGCTGCTGGTTCTGCGACGGCCCGCCGACGGTCAGCGTGCGGTCGAGGGCGCTGACGATGCCCGCGGTGACCGAGCCCTCCAGCCCGAGCGGGCTGCCGATGGCGAGCACGGCGTCGCCCACCTTCAGCTTGTCGCTGTCGCCCAGCGTCGCCTTGGTCAGGCCCGAGACGTTCTGGGCCCGCACGACCGCGAGGTCGGTGGTGGGGTCGGTGCCGACGACGCTGGCCGTGGCGCTCGTGCCGTCGGTGAACTTGACCTGCACCTTCGCGTCCGGGCCCGCGCCGGCGACCACGTGGTTGTTGGTGAGGATCAGGCCGTCCTCCGAGAGGATCACGCCCGAGCCCTCGCCCTGCCCGGTGCCGCTGGTCACGGTGATCGACACCACCGAGGGCTGGACGGCGCGGGCGACGTCGGCCACCGTGGTGCCGGCGGAGTCGGAGGCGGGCCGGACGATCGGGCTCGTGATCACCGTGCCGTTCCCGGACGCGGCGGTGGCGACGACGGCTCCGGCCGCGCCGCCGCCGAGGGCCATGGCGGCGAGCGCCAGCCCCGCGGCGACCTTGCGGCCGGTTCCCCACCGGCCGGGCTGCGCCGCTCCGGGCTGCCCCACGCCCGACCACTGGTCAGCGCCACCGGGCCCGGGCCGGCCCATGCCGAACGGGACCGCGCCGAACCGCGCCGTGTCCCCGTGCCCCGAGCCGGGCTGACCGGCGCCCGGCTGGTAGCCCCCGGGCGGGGCGGCACCGACCTGGTTCATTCCGGGCTGGACGGCACCAGGCCCACCGGCGCCCGGCTGGTCGGCCCCGGACCGCGGGGCGCCCGGGTGCGTGCCGCCGAGGTGGCCGGGCGGGGGCAGGTTCACTGCGGGCCCCACCGGCCCCGGGGCGGCGCCCGGCTGGGCGGTGCTCCGGGCCGTCATGTCGGGCCATGCCGTGGCCGGGCCCTGCTCGGGCCCGTGCCCGGACGCGGCGGGGAGCCGCTGGGTGTCCCCGGCACGGGGGCGGTAGGCGCCCGGCTCGGGCGGGGTCCGTCCGAACTGGGTCCACCCCCGCGCGTCCGGCTCCTGAGCCGGGACGTCTGTGCTCTGCTCACGCGGGTCTTCGGCGTTCATCTCATCCCCCAAAGCTGGTCACACGTGCCGGTCATTCGGCGTCGTCGGTTTCGACCGGCAAATCAATGATGACAAACCACCGATAAGAGCTGCCTAAGCGATTCCTGGACGTTGGCTGAACGCCGGGCGCGCCGGGGCGGGCCTCGGGGGACGGCCCGGCGCCCGCCCCGGCGCGGGCCCGGGGGGCGGCGCCGCTCCCCCGCCCGGCCTCGAAATCGAGGGGCGGACACGCGGCCACCCGGGACGCATCACCCGATATCCGGAGCAAGAAAACCGTGGCCGTGCCGTCATATCGGGGAATATCACCACCGGCCGCGGCCGTCCTAGGCGGCACGTGCGCCATTCCCACGGAACCGGCCGACATCGCATTAAGTTTGTGGAATGACAGCCGGAAACCGAACCGCACGCCTTCCGGGGGAGTTCATATGAAAAGCCGGGCACTGCCGGCGATCGTACTGCTGGCGCTGGCGGCCGGGGCCGCGCCGGCCGCCGCGGAGGAGGATCCGCTCGAACGCCTCTGGCGGCAGCAGGCCCAGCGCCCGTCCCTCTCGATCACCACCACGGACGTCACCGGGGAGCAGCACACCATCGGTTACGTCGACATCGACGGGCACGCCGTCACCGAGGGGGACATCGTCATCGGGACGGCCGCGGAGGCCGCGTCCGGGAAACTGCAGCTCCCCGGCATCTTTCCCGAGGTCGCGCAGGTGCGGCCCGGCCCGATCGGCCGGCCCGGCACCCCGGCCCCCGCCCCGCCGGCGCGCATGGCGCTCTGCGATCAGCCGCCCGCGGGCGCCGCCACCACCAAGCGAGGAGCCCTGTGGCCGGGCGGCAAGGTGCCCTACGTCCTGGCCGCCGACCTGCCGGCCACCGCGCTCAGCGCCGTCGCCGACGCGATGAAGGACTACCACGACCACACCTGCGTGCGTTTCGTGCCGCGGACCTCGGAGACGAATTACCTGAGCCTGTTCCCGGGCGCCGGATGTTACTCCTACGTGGGCCGCGTGGACGCTCCCGCGCAGGAGGTGTCCATCGGCAGGGGATGCGAGCGCAAAGGCATCGTCATCCACGAGCTGATGCACGCGATCGGCTTCTACCACGAGCATTCTCGCTCCGACCGCGACTCGGCGGTGACCGTTCACCTGGAGAACGTCATGAGGGGGTATGAGGAGCAGTTCCAGAAACTCTCCCCCGAACAGAACCGTCTTTTCGGAGACCTCGACTACGGGTCGGTGATGCTGTACGGGAGGACTTTCTTCAGCAGCAACGGGCAGGACACCCTGGTTCCCAGGAAACCGGCCGTGATCGGCCAGAGAACCGGTTTCAGCCCGGTCGACCTGACCTCGATCCGCGCGCTCTACGGCTGCCCCGAGCCGGTGATCGCGCCCACACCGGTCACGCCCACACCGGTCACGCCGACGCCGCCGCCGACACCGACGCCGCCAAGGCCCACAGCGTCGCCCACGCCGACGGTGCAGCCCACGCCGACGGCGCCGCCCACGGTGGGCCCGCCCGCCTCCGTCTCGCCGGCGGCGTCGCCCGCCCCGCCCAAGCCGGCGCGCCTGCGGTGAGAGACGGGCCGCCCCCGGTGGGACATCACCGGGGACGGCCCGCGCGGCGCCGCGTGCCGGGTCAGGCGGCGGCGGTCTCCGCGACCGTCGCCGGGGTCAGCGCGATCTCCAGCACCTCGCGCACGTCGCTCACCGCGTGCACGGTTAGCTCCCGCCGCACCGCCTCGGGCACGTCGTCGAGGTCGGGCTCGTTGCGCGCCGGGATGAGCACCGTGGTGATGCCCGCCCGGTGCGCGGCGAGCAGCTTCTGCTTGACCCCGCCGATCGGGAGCACCCGGCCGGTGAGCGAGACCTCGCCGGTCATCGCCACGTCCGGCCGCACGGGGCGGCCCGACAGCAGCGACGCCAGGGCGGTGGTCATGGTGACGCCCGCCGACGGGCCGTCCTTGGGGATGGCGCCCGCCGGGACGTGGATGTGCACCGAGCGGTCCTTCAGCGACCCGACCGGCAGCTCCAGCTCGGCGCCGCGCGAGCGCAGGTAGGACAGCGCGATCTGCGCCGACTCCTTCATGACGTCGCCGAGCTGCCCGGTGAGCGTCACGCCGGTGGAGCCGGTCTCCGGGTCGGCCAGCGACGCCTCCACGTAAAGGACGTCGCCGCCCGCGCCGGTGACCGCCAGGCCGGTGGCCACACCCGCGACCGCCGTGCGCTGGGCGGACTCCGGAAGCGAGGACTCCGGCACGTGCCGCGGCCTGCCGAGGTGCTCGACCAGGTCGCCCGTGCCGACGTGGACGGGGAGCGCCTCGGGGTCGAGGGCCGCCTTCGCCGCGACCTTGCGCAGGACACGCGCGATCGACCGCTCCAGCGAGCGCACGCCGGCCTCGCGGGTGTACTCGCCGGCGAGGCGGCGTAGGGCCTCCTCGTCGATGGTGGCGTCCTCGGCGGTGAGGCCCGCCTTGTCGAGCTGGCGCGGCAGCAGGTGGTCGCGGGCGATGGCGACCTTCTCGTCCTCGGTGTAGCCGTCGAGCGTCACGATCTCCATGCGGTCGAGCAGCGGGCCGGGGACGGCCTCCAGCACGTTGGCCGTGGCAAGGAAGAGCACGTCCGACAGGTCGAGCTCGACCTCCAGGTAGTGGTCGCGGAAGGTGTGGTTCTGGGCGGGGTCCAGGACCTCCAGCAGCGCGGCCGTCGGGTCGCCGCGGTAGTCGGCGCCGACCTTGTCGACCTCGTCGAGCAGGACCACGGGGTTCATGCTGCCCGCCTCGCGGATGGCCCGCACGACGCGGCCCGGCAGCGCGCCGACGTAGGTGCGCCGGTGGCCGCGGATCTCGGCCTCGTCGCGGACGCCGCCGAGGGCGACCCGGACGAACTTCCTGCCCATGGCGCGCGCCACCGACTCGCCCAGCGAGGTCTTGCCGACCCCGGGAGGGCCGGCCAGCGCCAGGACGGCGCCGCTGCGGCGCCCGCCCACGACGCCGAGGCCGCGGTCGGCCCGGCGCTTGCGCACGGCGAGGTACTCGACGATGTGCTCCTTGACGTCGTCCAGACCGGTGTGGTCGGCGTCGAGCACGGCGCGCGCGGCGGCGAGGTCGTAGGAGTCCTCGGTGCGGACGTTCCACGGGATGTCCAGGACGGTGTCCAGCCAGGTGCGGATCCAGCCGCTCTCGGGCGACTGGTCGGAGGTCCGCTCCAGCTTGTCGACCTCCTTGAGCGCGGCCTCGCGCACCTTCTCGGGCAGGTCGGCCGCCTCGACGCGGGCGCGGTAGTCCTCCTCCTCGGAGGACGCCTCGCCGTTCAGCTCCGACAGCTCCTTGCGCACCGCGGCGAGCTGCTGGCGCAGCAGGAACTCGCGCTGCTGCTTCTCCATGCCCTCCTGGACGTCCTTGCGGATCGTCTCGGCGACGTCGAGCTCGGCCAGGTGCTCTCGGGCCCACTCGACCAGCAGCGCGAGCCGGTCGGCCGGGTCGGGGTTCTCCAGCAGCTCGACCTTCTGGGCGGTGGTCAGCCACGGGGCGTAGCCGGAGCTGTCGGCCAGCTCGGAGGCGTCCTCGATCTGGTTGATGGCGTCGACGATCTGCCACGCGCCGCGCTTCTGCATGATCGTGGTCGCCAGGGCCTTGTACTGCTTGGCGGACTCCTCGGCGCGCTCGTCGGCCGGCAGGACCTCCATGCGGGTCGACTCCACCCACAGCGCGGCACCGGGGCCGGTAGTCCCCGAACCCATGCGAACCCGCTCAAGGCCCCGCACGACGGCCGCGGGCTCGCCGCCGGGCAGGCGCCCGACCTGCTCCACCAAAGCGGAGACGCCCACGGCGCCGTACCTGCCGTCGATGCGTGGCACCAGCAGCACGCGGGGCTTGGCCTGCCCCGCGGACGCCCTCGCGGCGTCGATCGCCGCGCGCACCTCGGCGTCCGACAGGTCGAGCGGGACGACCATGCCGGGGAGGACGACCTCGTCGTCGAGCGGCAGGACCGGGAGGATCAAGCTTTCACTCATGCGGACTCCCAAAGTTGAGTTACATGGACTCAATTAATGGGAGCGCCTGAATGTTCCCCACCTTGCGCGTGTTCGCTGCCAGCGATCGTAATCGTGTAATCGCCTGGCCCGGCAGAACGCCACAGATCACCTCCCGAGGGGACGAACGCCCCCGCCGCGCGCCGCCCGAACCCCTGCCGGGGCGGGAGTTGACGCGGCCTTGCCCCCTGATACCGGCACCAGACCTGGGAGGGGCCTGCGAGGACGTTCGCGGCTTCCAGCATGATGGTCCGCATGGACAACGGCGGCATCCGCATGAACACCCCCCGCGGACGATGGGTCCTGTTCGTCACCGTCCTCGGCTCGGGCATGGCGTTCCTCGACGGCACCGTCGTCAACGTGGCCCTCCCCAAGCTGGGCGAGGATCTCGGGGCGTCCATGTCGGGGCTCCAGTGGACGGTCAACGCCTACACGCTCACCCTGGCCGGGCTGATCCTGCTGGGCGGCTCCCTCGGCGACCGGTTCGGCCGGCGCAAGGTGTTCGTCGTCGGCGTCGCCTGGTTCGCCCTCGCGTCGGCCCTGTGCGGGCTGGCGCCCAACATCGAGACGCTCATCCTCGCCCGCGGGCTCCAGGGCGTCGGCGGCGCCCTGCTCACCCCCGGCTCGCTGGCCATCATCCAGGCGTCCTTCGTCCGGGGCGACCGGCCGCGCGCCGTGGGCGCCTGGTCGGGGCTCGGCGGCGTGGCGGGCGCGATCGGGCCCCTGCTCGGCGGCTGGCTGGTGGAGACGGCGGGCTGGCGGTGGGTCTTCCTGATCAACGTGCCGATCGCGGTGCTCGTGATCGCCGCCGGCGTGCGGCACGTGCCCGAGAGCCGGGACGAGGCGGCCACCGGCCGGTTCGACGTGCTCGGCGCGGTCCTGGCCGCCGTGGCCCTGGCGGGCATCACCTACGGGCTGATCGAGCACGGCGCGCCCCTCGCGCTGGGCGCCGCGGCGGCCGGCCTCGCGCTCGGGGTGGCGTTCGTGTCGCTGGAGATCCGCCGCTCGCGCGGCGGGCCGGTGTCGCCGCTGGTCCCGGTCAGGGTGTTCGCCTCGCGCGAGTTCACCGCCGTCAACGTCGTCACCCTGGTCATGTACGCCGCGATGGGTGTCGTGTTCTTCCTGCTGGTGGTGGAGCTGCAGGTCGCGGTGGGCTTCTCCCCGCTCGCGGCGGGCAGCTCAATGCTGCCGGTCATGCTGCTGATGCTGCTGCTGTCGGCCAGGGCCGGCGAGCTCGGCAAGCGCATCGGGCCGCGGCTGCCGATGACGGCGGGCATCCTGACCTGCGCGGCGGCCCTGGTGTGGATGAGCCGCATCGGCCCGGGGGCCTCGTACGTCGTCGACGTGCTGCTCCCGGTGACGCTGTTCGGGCTCGGCCTGTCGGCGGCCGTCGCCCCGCTGACGGCGACGGTGCTGGCCACCGCCGAGGAGCGGTTCGCCGGGGTGGCCAGCGGGGTCAACAACGCGGTGGCGCGCACGGGCAGCCTTCTCGCCGTCGCGGCCATCCCGCCGCTGGTCGGCCTGACCGGCGAGGCGTACACCTCGGCGACCGCGTTCACCTCGGGGTTCCGCACAGCGATGCTGGTGAGCGCGGGCATGCTGGCCTGCGCCGCGCTGCTCACGTTCGTCACGATCAGGACGAACGCGATGATGGAGCCGGAGGCCACGAACCCCTGCGACCCGTGCGTCCCGCCCCTGAACCCGGCGGGCGAGAAGCACCGGCGGGTGTGACGGGCCGGCTCAGTCGTTCTCCCGCTCGACCTTCACGGCCGTCACCGGCACATCGCCCCGGCAGGTGACGGTCACCTTCACCGTCTCGGCGTCGGCCTCGAACTCCAGGGAGGCGGCGGCGTCCGGGCCGGGCTTCACGTCGTCGGCGGCGTAACCCTGGGCCGGGCTCCACGACCCGAGCACCGCGCGCCCGGCGTCACAGGAGGCGACGAGCGACCCGCCCTGTGTGTTGAACGCCTTGCCCGGGGCGGCCGAGGGCCGGGACGGCACCGCCGGCCGGGGCACGGCCGAGGCGCTCGCCAGCGTGCGGGCGAGGTCGGCCTGGCTCACGGGCGTCACCACCCGCTCCGACAACCCCTCCCCCAGCAGGGAGATCGCCCAGGTGCTGGTGAGCGTGGTGAGCGCCGCGACGGCGAGCCACCCCAGCACGGCGAGCAGCGATCGGCGGTTCATTCCCCCAGCCTGCCAGGTGCCCCGCACCGGATCGACCGCGCGGCGGCTGTACCGTGTGGTCGTGGCGCAGCTACTGCTGATCGAGGACGACGCCGCGGTGCGGTCCGCGCTGATGCGCGCGCTCACCGAGCGCGGTCACGCCATGAGCTCGGCGGGCACGGGCATGGCGGGCCTGCGCATGGCCGTCGACGAGCGGCCCGACCTGGTGATACTCGACCTCGGCCTGCCCGACGTCGACGGTTACGAGGTGATCCGCATGCTCAGGGCGGTGAGCGCAGTGCCGCTGATCGTCGCCACGGCCCGCGACGACGAGCACGAGATCGCCCGGGTGCTGGACGCCGGAGCCGACGACTACCTGGTGAAGCCGTTCGGCGCCGTGCAGCTCGACGCCCGCATCCGCGCGGTGCTGCGCCGCCAGCGCGACGAGGACGACGCCGCCGACGCGCCGCTCTCCGTCGGCGCCCTGCGGGTCGACCCGCGCGGCCGCGAGGCCAGCGTCGACGGCCGCGTCCTCGACCTGCGGCCCAAGGAGTTCGACCTGCTGTGCTACCTGGCCGCCCGCCCCGGCGAGGTGGTCAGCAAGCGGGAGCTGCTCTCGGAGGTCTGGCAGGTGCCCTACGGCGGCGGCGACAAGACGGTGGACGTCCACGTGTCGTGGCTGCGCAACAAGCTGGGCGAGTCGGCGCAGGAGCCGCGCTACCTGCGCGTGGTCCGCGGCGTCGGCATCAAGATCGTGGATCCGGAGCGGTGAGGCGCCGCCTGCTGGTGCTGGTGGCCTCGACGGTCTCGCTGGCGCTCGTGGCCTTCCTGGTGCCGCTGGCGCTGCTCGCCCGTGAGCTGGCCGCCGACCGCGCCACCGCCGACGCGCTCGTGCGCGCCCAGTCCCTGGTCCCCGTGGTGTCGGTGGCCGGCACGGAAGCCCTGCAACTGGCCGTCGAGCAGGCCGACGGCGAGGACAGGCCGCCGCTGACCGTCTACCTGCCGGGCGGCGCCGTGCTCGGCGCCCCGGCCTCGCCCTCGGACGCCGTCCGGCTCGCCTTCACCGGCCGCAGCCTGACCGCCCAGGCCGCCGGCGGCCGGGAGATCGTCGTGGCCGTCGAGGGACGCCCCGGCGGGACGGCCGTCGTCCGCACCTTCGTCTCACAGGCCGAGCTGACCCGCGGCGTGGGGCGGGCCTGGCTGATCCTGGGGCTGCTCGGCCTCGGGCTGCTGATCATCAGCCTGGTCGTGGCCGACCGGCTGGCCCGTTCGCTGATCCGGCCGATCGCCGGCCTGGCGGGCCTGTCGCACCGCCTGGCCGCGGGCGACCTGACGGCGCGGGCGTCGCCGGAGGGGCCGCCGGAGATCCGGGACGTCACCTCGGCGCTCAACAACCTGGCCGAGCGCATCCGGGTGCTGCTGGCCCAGGAGCGCGAGGCCGTGGCCGACCTGTCGCACCAGCTCCGCACCCCGCTGACCGTGCTGCGGGTGGAGGTCGACGGGCTGCCCGCGAGCGAGCAGTCGGCCCGGGTCGGCACGGCGGTGGAAGGCGTGGAGCGCATGGTCACCAAGGTGATCGAGGAGGCCCGCCGGTCGCGGCAGGAGGCGACCGGCGAGTGCGACGCGGCCGAGGTGGTCGCCGAGCGGCTCGACCACTGGTCGATGCTCGCCCGCGACCAGGGACGCGCGGTCGAGCGCGACCTGGCGTCCGCCCCACTCAGGGTGGGGCTCGCCCAGGAGACTCTGGTGACCTGCGTCGACGCCCTGCTGGAGAACGTGTTCGCCCACACCCCCGAGGGCACCGCCCTGGCCGTCCACCTGAGCGGCCGCCCGGAGGGCGGCGCCGTCCTGCAGGTGACCGACCGGGGCCCCGGCTTCACCCACCACGACCCCTCGGAACGCGGAGTCAGCGGCGGCAGCTCCACCGGCCTAGGCCTGGACATCGTCCGCCGCGCCGCCCGCCGCGCCGGCGGCTCCCTGACCCTGGGCTCAGCCCCGGGCGGCGGCGCCCGGGTAACCGTCGAGCTCGGCCCGCCGCCACGTTGGCCCGGCATCAGCGATGACCGTGGAGCCCGGCCCGCCGCCACGTTGACCCGACGTCAGCGATGACCGTGGAGCCCGGCCCGCCGCCGCGTTAACCCGGCGTTAGCCTTCGTCAATCCCGGCGCTATCCCTGCCTCCGGCAGTCTCGAACCTGTAACCGAGACAGCAATGCACCGGAGGTTCTGATGCGTAAGCCTATGATCATCGCTGGCCTGGCCACCGCGGCCGCGCTCGTCGTCGGCGGCGGAGTCGCCGTCGCGGGGGTCCAGGAGACCCCCACCCCCGCCGCCTCCTCTTCGGCTCCGGCCCCGGCCCCTTCCACGCCGGCCGGCACCCCGTCCACGTCGGTCCCCACCGATGACGACCGCAAGCAGGGTGAGCCCGCCCCGGCGGTCGCCCGCGAGGCGGCCGAGAAGACGGCCCTCGCCCAGGTGCCCGGCGGCAAGGTGACCGAGGCGGAGCTGGACACCGAGAACAACACCCAGGTCTGGGAGTTCGACGTGACCGGCACCGACGGCGTCGAGAACGAGATCACCGTGAACGCCACCAGCGGCGCCGTGATCGCCAACGAGAAGGACGACGACACCGACGAGCAGGACGACCAGGACGACGCGACTGACGACCAGGACGACGCGAACGACGTCGACGACGACTGACGCGTGAGCCCACCCGCCGCGACCCGGGCACCCGCCCGGTCGCGCGGCGGCGCGCTCAGGCCGGGTGGGCCCGGGTCAGCTCCACCAGTTTGGTGACGGTCGCCTTGAAGCGGGCGGACCACCACCAACCGCGCGGTCGCGGAGGCGATCACCCGCGCCCTCCCCGGCGCGTCGCCCGTCCTCACCGAGGGGCGCGGCCCCCACGCGCCTGAGCGGGCCGCGCACCTCGACATCGGACGGCTGCGCGGTGACACCGGTTTCGAGCCGGAATACGACCTCGACCGCGGCATCTGCGACTACGCCGGCTGGCTCCGCTCCGGGCACCCGCGCTGACACCCGTTCCGAGACGTACGACACGACGCCGTCCCCACCGGTGCAGGTGCCGCCGTGGCCCCGTGACGCCACGGCAGGCGCAACGGGGGCGCACTGCGGACAGGTCATACTTCGCGGACCGCCCCCGACCGGCCGCGGCCGGCGGCATGCGGGGACTCAGTGGGGCAGGACGGCGCGGAGGGCGCTGGCGAGGCGTTCGTAGTCTTGTTCCTGGTTGTAGAGCTGGGCCGAGAGGCGCAGGAGGCCGGCGGCCGGCCAGGGTCTGATCGCGGCGCGGCAGCGGTGGCGGGTGTAGAGCTCGGACGCCAGGGCCTCGGCCTCGGGGAGGGTCTGGGCCACGCCTTCGGGGAGTCGCAGGACGCGCATGGACAGTTCGGGGTCCGACCGCCAGGGCACCAGGCCCACCTGCTCCGCGACGATCCGCTGGCCGCGGGCGACGAGGGCGGCGTTGCGGGAGCGTACGGTGCGGGCACCCAGCCCATCCAGTAGGCGGGTGCCGTGCGGCGATGCCAGCCAGGCCGTGTAGTCGCGGGTGCCCTGGAACTCCACCGACCTGGGGAAGCCGTCGTCCTGGTACCAGGAGACGACCAGGGGCTCGACGCGCTCCCGCCACGCCGGGCCGACGGCCAGCACGCCCGAGGGGGCGGGCGCGAAGCACCACTTGTGCAGGTTCCCGGTCCAGAAGTCGGCGCCGAGGCCGCTGACGTCGACGTCGAGCATGCCCGGCGCGTGCGCCGCGTCGACGATCGTGACGACGCCGAGGGCGCGGAACCCCTCCACCAGGCGCTCCACCGGCAGCAGGCGCGCGGAGACCGAGGTGACGTGGTCGAAGACCGCCAGCCTGGTGCGCGGGGTCACCGCCCCGAGGAACGCCTCCGCGGCGTCCTCGCCGGACCAGTCGCCGTCCTCCCGCCCGGGAAGCGTCACCGTGACCACCTTCGCTCCGGTGAGCTCGGCCCGCCGCCGCGCGGCGATGCCCACAGCGCCGTAGGCGTGGTCGCCGACCAGGATCTCGTCGCCCGCCGCGAGCGGCACCGAGTTCAACGCGACCGCCACGCCCTCGGTCACGTTGGCGACGAAGGCCGTCCCCTCGGGCTCGGCCCCCAGGAACGCGGCCACCTCGTTCCTGGCCTTGGCGATGCGGTCGAGCAGGGTGGTGTAGAAGACGTCGGGGTCGTGATCGAACTCCCGGTGAAGCTCCCCCTGCCGCTCCCGCACCACCTTGGGCACCGCCCCGAAGGACCCGTGGTTCAGATGCACGACGCCGGGGTCAAGGCTGAAATCGTCGATATCCACCTAACGGACCCTAACCATTCCCCTCACCCCCGAACCGCCCAACCCCGGCCCGCCGCCCCCATGGGGGCGGGCACATCCTGGTTCACGTTCCATCGGCGGCCGGGCCGGAGGCGTCGGGTGTCAGGAAGGGGGTTCGCAGGCGGCGGCGCGGGTGAGGAAGACGGCGCGTTCGCGGGCGTTGCGGGTGAGGGCGGCGGCGCGGTGGAACTCCTGGCGGGCTTCGTCCGTGCGGCCCAGTTTGGCCAGGAGGTCTGCGCGGGCGGCGGGGAGGTGGGGGTAGTCGCGCAGGGAGGGGTCGGTGGTCAGCGGGGCGAGGACGGCCAGGCCCTGGGCGGGGCCGTGGGCCATGCCGACCGCGACGGCGCGGTTCAGCTCCACGACCGGGGACGGGCGGACGTGGGCCAGCACGCGGTACAGGGCCGCTATGCGCTCCCAGTCGGTGTCCTTAGGGTCGAGGGCGCGGGCGTGGCAGGCGGCGATGGCGGCCTGCAGGGCGTAGGGGCCGAAGGCTCCGCCGAGCGCCTCGGCGCGGGCCAGGGCCTCGGTGCCGCGGCGGATGAGCAGGCGGTCCCACCGGCGGCGGTCCTGGTCGAGGAGCAGGACCGGCTCCCCGGACGGGCCGGTGCGGGCGGGGGTGCGGGACGCCTGGATCTCCATCAGGGCGACCAGGCCGTGCACCTCGGGTTCGCCGGGCATGAGGCCGGCCAGGACGCGGCCCAGGCGCATCGCCTCCTCGCAGAGCGCCGGGCGCATCCAGTCGCCGCCGGCGGTCGCGGAGTAGCCCTCGTTGAAGACCAGGTAGACGACCTCCAGCACGGGCGGCAACCGGGCGGCCAGCTCGCCGGGGGCGGGCATCGCGAACGGGACGCGCTTGGCGGCCAGGGTGCGCTTGGCGCGGACGATGCGCTGGGCCACGGTGGGCTCGGGCACCAGGAACGCCCGAGCGGTCTCCTCGGTGCTCAGCCCGCCGAGCAGGCGGAGCGTCAGCGCGACGCGTCCCTCGGCGGGGAGCACCGGGTGGCAGGCGGTGAAGATCAGGCGCAGCAGGTCGTCGCCGATGTGGTCGTCCAGCCCGTCCTCCGGGCCCGCCTCCGAGCGGGTCTCGACGTCGCGGCCCAGCTCCTGCAGCTTGCGGTCGTAGGTCGTCCTGCGGCGCAGCAGGTCGACGGCCCGGTGCTTGGCGGTCGCCATCAGCCAGGCGCCGGGGCGGTCGGGGACGCCGTCCCCGGGCCACCGTTCCAGCGCGATGACCAGGGCGTCCTGCGCGAGCTCCTCGGCCGTGCCGACGTCCCCCACGACACGGGCGAGCCCGGCGACGAGCCGCGCCGACTCGATGCGCCAGACCGCCTCGATCGCGCGATGGGTGGTGCGATGCGGATCGGCGGCCGTCACGGCTACCGATCCAACCACGCCACCCGCCGGCCGCGGCCCCCGCGTCCTCGGCGGAGGCCGTCGCCGAGCGCGGCAGGTGACGCGCCGGGGCCGGTAAGGCCCGAGGAGCCGCGCGCGGAGCTCCGGCACCCGCACGACCACGCCCCGGCCGTGCCGGGGTGATATCGGTCCGGGTCCATAATCCTTCTCGTGGTCGCATAGACGAGGAGCCGCGCATGGACGCCGGCCAGGGCGACGGGCGTCGCCCGTCTACGATCCGGCCGCCATCATGGCTGGAAGCGCCTCGGCCGCGGGGCCGGGCACGCGAGGAGGAGGGGCAGATGGAGGAGATCGACCCGGATGCGGAGGCCGACCCCCGCATCGATCTCGTCCTGTTCCTGCGCGCCCGCTGGGCCGAGGAAGAGGCGGAGCTGGCGAGACTCACCCGGACGCGGCCCGTCCAGGACTACCTTCGGCGGCACGCCGGCCGGCTGAGGGCCGATCTCGCCGCCAAGCGGGCGCTCGCGGATGCCCTGGAACGCCTGCTGAGCGAGGAGATAGCGGACGACCTGGCGGACGAGGATCTGTCCTTCAGGAGACCTGGGGAGGTCGCCATGGCGATCGGCCGTCTCAGCGAGGTGCTCGCCATGGCCGTCCACTTCGCCGGCCAGTACGAAGGTCACGAGGGCTTCGACAAGCGGTGGGAGCTGTAGGGACGGCCGAGCGGCCGGGCTGGGTCAGGGGCCCCGCACCCGCCACGGCGCACTCCTCGTCGCGCCGGGGGACGGTCAGGGCTGGGGCGGGAGGTCCTCGGGGCCGAACACGCGGTGGACCTCGGCCTCGCCCTCCCAGCCGTCCCACAGGTCCTGGTGCAGCTTCATGAAGCGGGAGGTCCATTCGACGGCCTCCTCCTTCGAGCGGACGTCGTACAGGGCGTAGCTGATCATCTCCTTGGCCTCGGCGAAGGGGCCGTCGGTGACGCTCAGCTTCCCGGCGGCGAGCTCTACCCGCGCGCCGGCGGCGCTGGGGGCCAGGCCGCCGTTGTCGAGCATCACGCCGGCCTTGAGGGCGTCCTCCCCCAGCTTCATGATGGCCTCCATGAGGTCCGGCGGCGGCGGGGTGGTGGCGGGACCGGCCTTGAGCAGCACCAGATAACGCATGCGATCTCTCCTTATGTTGGGTCTTGCGGGAATTCGGCCCGGACGGCCCGGGCGTTGCTCCCTCCGGCGTGGGCCGCCGCCGGTTCCGGCGGCCCTTCACCCATGCCTCGAACGGGGAGACCGGGATTCGACACTTCCGCCGAAATCTCTTCGAAGAATTTTCCCGGACGTCGACGACCCAGGTCAGAAGGCGAAAGCCTGGGAGCGGACGCTGTTGTCGAAGTTGGACAGCAGCAGTTCGGGCTCGCCTACGGCTCGGATGGCGGGGAGGCGGGTGAACAGTTCGCGGTACATGATCTTGATTTCCTGGCGTGCCAGGTTGGCGCCGAGGCAGAAGTGGGGGCCGGGGCCGCCGAAGCCGACGTGCGGGTTGGGGCGGCGGGTGATGTCGTAGCGGTCGGGGTCGGCGAAGACCTCCTCGTCGCGGTTGGCCGAGCCGTAGAACAGCACGACCTTGTCGCCGGGCGCGAGCCGGACCCCGCGCATCTCGTACTCGCGGGTCACGGTGCGGCGGAACTGCATGATCGGCGAGACGTACCGGACGGTCTCCTCGATGGCGCCCGCGATGTGGCCGTCGAAGTCGCCGGTGAGCCGCTCGCGCGCGCCGGGGTTGTCGGTGACCAGCTTGAGGCCGTGCGCCATGGTGTTGCGCGCCGTCTCGTTGCCCGCGACCAGCAGCAGGGTGAAGAACGAGCCCAGCTCCCTGGGGGTCAGCCGCTCGCCGTCGACGTTCGCGGTGACCAGCGCGGACACCAGGTCGTCGGCGGGGTCCTTCTCGCGCCGGCGGCCGAGGTCGATCACCAGGCGCTGCAGGGCGAACAGCGCGGCCATGTTGCGCCCGGCCATCGCCAGCGTGCGGGGCAGGCTCATGCGCACCCCGGTGTAGGCGGTCGAGACGTCGACGTGCCGGTGCACGCGGGCCCGGATGTCGTCGGGGACGCCCACCATGTCGCAGATGACGTGGATGGGCAGGCGGGCGGCGACCTGGGAGACGAAGTCGCGCGGGCCCTCCTTGACGACGTCGTCGACGATGCGCTCGGCGGCCCTGACGATGTCGGCGTCGAGCTTGGACAGCATCTTGGGCGAGAAGGCACGCGAGACGATGCGGCGCAGGCGGGCGTGCCGGGGGTCGTCGAGGTTGACCATGGAGTCGCCGAAGACGTGCTTCACCCAGCCGGGCGGCTCGGGGTTGGTCACGGCCGGCTCACTGGAGAAGACCTTCGCCTCGCGGCTGGCCTCCACGACGTCGGCGTGCCGCACCAGGGCGTAGAACCCCTTGCCCGAGCGCAGCAGCGGCACCCGGCGCTCGGCGAAGAACACCGGGCTGCCGAGCCTCCTGAGCCGCGCGAAGTCGCGGTCGCGCTCACTCGGCGGGCGGCGCCAGAACGCGAGGTCCGCAAGGTCGATGCCGGTCTCCACCACCGCTGTCACGGTCCCATCCTGGCACGCCGCCGCCCCGCGCCCACCCCGAAAGCGACGGCCGGAGCGGGCGCGGGCGGCCTCAGCGGTAGGGCTGCCAGCGGGTGGTCAGGTCGCGGGCCTTGTAGGTGCGCATGCGGTGCTCCCACTGGCCGCGGACGCCGGGGTTGCTGCGCAGCACCGGCAGCACGCTGGTGACCAGCTTCAGCTCGCGCAGGCGCCGCAGCACGGGGAACCCGTCCCACCGGGTGACGTCGACGCCGTAGGCGGCGACCATCAGGGCGTGGTCGTCGGTGGGGTAGTCGAGGCGCAGCCGGCCGACCGCCACCGGGGTGAGGTCCCACTCGCGCGGACCGATCGCGGTGCCGTCGTAGTCGCACAGCACCGGGCCCTGCTCCCCGGCGATGAGGTTGCCGCAGAAGGCGTCGCCGTGGATGACGCCGGGCGGCAGCTCGAAGCGCAGGGCCGCCAGCCGCTCGTCGATCTCGTCGCACTCGGCGAGCAGGAAGGCGTGGTCGGCGGGGTCGAGCTCCTCCGGCTCGGCCAGCCGCTGCCGGACGTCCTCCATCGGCCGCCACGCCGGCAGGACGGCGGGCGGGTACGGCAGCGCGTGCAGGCGCCTGAGCAGGACGGCGAGGTCGGCGCCGTCGGGACGGCGCCCGGTGGGCCGCACGTCCTCCCACAACGTGACGATCTGGCCGCGCAGCACGAGCGGCTGCGTGACCCCGGGCAGCAGCCGCACGCCCGGGAAGTCGTGGGCGGCCAGCCACCGGGCGACCCGCACGACGTTGCCTGCCTGCCCGCGGGTGGCCGCGGACCCGGCCACGCGCACCACCACCGGCGCCGTGCGCAGCCGGAACACCGCGTTGTTGGTGAACTTGATCAGCTCGGCGCCCTCGGCGTCCAGCCCGACCGCGGCGCACGCGGCGGCCAGCAGGGAGCGGAGGTTGTCGCGGGTGAGCCCCCCGGAGGGGTCGACGGTCGTGACGCTCATCCGGCGCGCAGCTCCACGATGCGCCGGCACAGCTCGCGGGCGTCCGAGAGGCCGGACCGCTCGGCCGCCGCCTCCTCCAGGGGGCTGAGCCGGTCGATCGTCCTGACCGACCTGATGCGGGTGACCAGCGTGACGGCCTCGTGGCCGTCGCGCAGCCCGAGGTCGACGTCCCCGAGCATGAGGCGGGCCGTGGCCAGGCCGATCAGCTCGAAGACCTTGCTGCGCGCCATGGTGTCGTCGCGGCTGCCGACGCTGCGCGCCAGCAGCTCGGCGGCCCGGGCCAGGTGGCCGGGATGGGTGGCGGCCAGGCTGGCGTGGGTCATGCCGCTCGCGGCCTGGAGGTCGGTGAGGCCGAAGAACCGCACCCAGCACGGCGCCGCGTCGCGGTCGGCCCTGGCGAACTCGTCCTCGGCGCGGCGGATCGACTTCAGCGCCAGCCGCTCGTCGCCCAGCAGCGCGTACGCCCACGCCTCGTTGGCGCACAGCATGGAGACGGTGAGCTCGCAGCTGGCGTCCTGTGCGCTGATCTGGCCGAGCTGGAAGAACCGCAGGGCGTCCTTGACGCGGCCGCGGTGCAGGTGGACCCGGCCCATGCGGTACAGGACGTTGGCCGCCAGCGACGGGTCTCCGGCGTGCTTGGCCTGTTCGAGCGCGCGGGTGAGGTGGTCGCAGGCGGCGCCGTACAGGCCGGTGTCGAAGGACGTCCAGCCGGCGAGGTTGTGCTGGTCGGCCAGGGCCAGGTGCAGGCGGCGGCCGACCTGCTCGGTGCGGTCGGCGCGTAGCAGGTTCTGCGACCAGGCGAGCTGCGCGACCACGGCGTCGCGGCAGACGCCGCCGCCGTAGCGGTAGTCGAGGCCGCGCAGGGTCTGGGTGACGGTCTCGACCTGCTCGACCTCGGCGTCGCCGATGCGCCGGGGCACCGGGGTCTCGCTGCGCGGGAGCGGCCGGCGCCACCGGCCCTGCTCGACGTCGGCGGCGCCGATCGTGACCTGGGCGGCGTGCGCGAGCAGAAGGCGGACCCGCTCGTCCTCGCCGGCGTCGCCCCTCGGGCCGGCGGGCGGCGGGACGACGAGGTCGTGTGACGCCTCGTCGTAGGCCAGGCCCATGTAGCCGCGCGGGACGCCCAGGCCGTCGGCGATGCGCACCAGCACGTCGTACGCCATGACCTGGCGCCCGTTGAGGATCTCGGAGATCTCGGACTGGGACTGCCCGGTGAGCGCCGCGATGCGGCGCTGGGAGATGCCGACGCGCTGCAGGAGCAGGTAGACCGTGGCTATGTCGCGCTCGGCGAGCGCGCGCCGCATCTGGGGACGCTCCCAGACGGCGAAGCTTATGGCCTGCTCGATCGCATGAGTGACGTTCATGCCGACCCTTCGGCGGTGAAGGCCTCTGGCCTCTCGACGGAAACTCAGGCCTCCCAATTAACCAGGCCGTCCGGGGTTTCGGAGGGGATAACGGTTGGACCGATCGCCCGGGCTGATCGGTTCGGCCGATCGGGGCAGACCCGGGTTGGGTATCGGCGTGACGGCTGGCCGCCCGACGCCCGCACCCCGCACCATCGGACCCACCACCTCGGGGGATCACCGCGCGCTCCCTCCGTCCGCTTTCAGTCGAGTCACTCGACCAGGAGCTCTAGGAGTGATCAGGTCATGCGCGCCGAGCAACCCGCCCCGAAGCAGGCGTTCCACCGCACCGGGGTCCTCGGTCGCGGAGGCCTGTCAGCCGGGCACGACGCCTTCCGCGTGGTCGTCACCCCGTTGTGTCCCGGCTCGGCCGCGCGGGTGGCGCGCGCCGCGGTGCGCGCCGCGCTGGCGCGGACGGGCACCGCGCCCGACGACGTCGGCGACGCCGAGATCGTCGTGTCCGAGCTGGCGGCCAACGCCGAACGGCACGCGAACGGGCCGTACGAGCTGCGGATCCACTGGCTGGGCGGCGTCCCGGCGTGGTGCGAGATGGTGGACGGCGGGCTCGACCTCGGGACCATCCCGGCGATACTCGCCCTCCTGCACGCCTCCGCCTCGGCCCCGCCCATGTCGCTCGACGAGAACGGCCGCGGGCTCATGCTCGCCCACCGGCTGTCGCGCGGGCACTGCTGCGCCTACCCCACGACGCTGTCGGACGGCGGCGGCATGGGCAAGGCGGTCGCCTTCGCCCTCCCCTGCCCGATGCGCTGAAGGCGCGCTCGGCGTGCATGGCCCGTCGTTAAGGTGACTGACGCGGGAACTTCATCCCACGGTGGGCAGGGCGCCCTGATCTGCGGAAACGATCGAACCATGAGTGCCTCGCGTGCCACCCGGCTGCTCGCCGCCGCGACCCTCGTGGTCGTCCCGCCGATCTGCGCCCTCTCCCCCGCCCCCGCCCAGGCCGCCGCGAAGCCCTCGCGGGCGTGCGGCGCGGCCTTGCTCGCGGTGGCCGCCCCGTACGCGACCGTGGACGGGCAGGCACGGGCGGGGACGGTCACCCTGTACCGCGGGACGAGGAAGGCGGCCACCCTCTCCCAGGGCGCCGGCGGGCTAGACGACACCCCCGAGCGCGGCGACGCGTTCGGGTCGGCCCTGGCCGCCGGGGACTTCGACGGGGACGGCTGCGCCGACCTCGCGGTGGGCGCGTCGGAGGAGGCCACGGGCGCCCCGGTCCCCGGCGGCGCCGACGGCAACGGGGTCGTGCACCTGCTGCGCGGCACCGCGCGCGGCCTGGAGCCCGCCGGCACGCTGGACATGAGCCGCCTCGGCCGCCGCGCCGGCACCGATAGGTTCGGCGCGGCGCTCGCCGCCGGCGACCTGGACGGGGACGGCGACGACGAGCTGGTGGTCGGCGCGCCCGGGACGCGCGAGGGCGGCGGCGTCGGCGTCTTCGGCATGAACGGCCGCGAGACCGCCGGGCGCGGCACTCTGATCACCCGGGCCACCCCCTGGGCCCGGCATCGGCACACCCCCACCGACCAGTTCGGGGCGGCCGTCGCCGCGGGCGACTTCGACGGCGACGGCAGGGCCGAGGTGGCCGTCGGGACGCCCGGCGACGACGTGGGCGACCGGTCCGGCGCCGGGTCGTTCACCGTCGTCGACCCGCGGGCCCGCCGGGCGACGGTGTTCACCCAGAACAGCCCGGGCGTGTCCGGCGAGGCCGAGAAGTGGGACGGGGTCGGCACGGCGCTGGCGGCGGCCGACTTCGACCACGACGGCCGCGCGGACCTCGCGGTCGGCGTGCCCGGCGAGGGCCTGGACTCCTTCCAGGACGGCCCGATGTACGGCGACGGAGCGGTGCACGTCCTGTACGGCACGGCCCGGGGGCTGTCGGCGTCCGGCGCGCAGTTCTGGTCGGGCAGGGCCCGCGGGATCAAGCTCGGGACCCGCAACACCGACCGCCTGGGCTCGGCCCTGGCCGCCGGCGACCTCAACGGCGACGGTGACGCCGAGCTCGCCGTCGGCCTGCCCGGCCGCGGCGCGGCGCTGGTGCTGCCCGGCACCCGCGCCGGGGGCCTGACCTCCGTGCATCACGTGGTCGTGAAGGGCCGCAAGGGCCGTCCCGGCGACCTGTCCGGCTCCGCGCTGGCCGTCACCCCGTCGGGTCTGGTGACCGGCTCCCCCGGCGCGGCACGCGTCACGCTGACCCCCTCCCACGTGCGCAAGGGCTCCTACACCGGCCTGCGCCCCGACGCCTCCCGCGTCCTCTCGGGCCCCGCGGACGCCCTGTTCGGCTTCGCCGTCACCTCCTGAGCGCCCTGCCCCGGGCGCACGTGGACGGCGCCCACGCCGCCGGGAGGTACCCGATGATCACGCCTGTGTAGGTTGCGGTCATGACGGAGAACTGGCGGACGGACCGGATCGGAAGCGCGCTGCGGGGGGAGAACCCCACGGTGCTGCGGCGGCTGGACGCCGGGTTCGCGGTGATCGGGGATGTTCAGTTCCTGCCGGGATACTCGGTGCTGCTGGCGGACGATCCGCGCGCGGAGCGGCTGTCCGGCCTCCCGAAGGGCAGGCGGCTGTCCTTCCTGGCCGACATGGATCGGCTGGGAGAGGCCGTCGAGCGGGCCTGTCGCCGTCTCGACCCGGCGTTTCGCCGGGTCAACCTGGAGATCCTCGGCAACACCGACCCATTCCTGCACGCGCACGTGTGGCCGAGGTACGAGTGGGAGCCGGCCGGCCTCGTGGGCGTGCCCGTGTGGCTGTATCCCCGCGACAGGTGGACCGGCGAGCGGTTCGCCCTCGGCCCGCGCCACGATGCGCTGAGAGAGGCGATCGGCGGCGAGCTGGACCGGCTGCGTTCCATGAACTGACGACAGCCGGCCCGGGCGCGGGTCAGGTGAGCGCGTGCTCGCCGGACGGGACGGTGAAGGTGGCGGACGTCTCGGCGGGGGCGCCCTTCCTGCTGATGTACTCCAGGGTGCGGAACTGCGCCGTCAGCTCCTGGGGGGTTGCGCGGGCCATGATGTAGCCGCGGCGCTCGTCGACGAACCTGAGGTTGGGGTTCTCGGCGAGCAGGGCGGCGTTTCTCGCCGGGTCGCGGTAGCCGTCGCCGTCGCTGGAGATGGACGTGCTGACGAGTTCCACCCCGACCCTGGCGGAGCCGGGGTCGTCGGCGTCGAGCGTGAGGTCGGCGGCGGAGGCCACGTGCGCGTCGCCGGTGAGCACCACCGGGCTGCCGGTCCCCGATTCGGCGAGCGTGGCGAGCAGGCGGTCGCGGTCGGCCGCGTACCCGTCCCAGGCGTCCATGTTGAGCTCGCTGCCCGGGCCGAGGCGGTAGTCGCGCTGACCCACGATGACCTGCTGGGCGACGAGGTCCCAGGTGGCGGAGGAGGAGCGGAGCCCGTCCGACAGCCACTCCATCTGCCCCGCGCCCAGCATGACGCGGTCCCGGTCCAGGCGCTCGTCGCATCCGGCGCGCATGCCGTCGCCGCAGATCTGGTCGTCGCGGAACCGGCGCGTGTCGAGCAGGTGGAAGGTGGCCAGCGAGCCCCACGCCACCCGCCGGTTGATCTTCATGGCGGTGCCGCGGGCGACGGACGACCGGCGCAGGGGCATGTGCTCGTAGTAGGCGCGGAAGCCCGCCGCCTTGCGCTCGGAGAAGGCGGGGACGGGCGTGCCGGGGGTGCCGGCGGCCCAGTTGTTCTCCACCTCGTGGTCGTCGAAGATCACCAGCCAGGGGCTGTTCAGGTGGGCGAGCTGCAGGTCGCCGTCGGTCTTGTACTGCGCGTGCCGCACCCGGTAGTCGGCGAGGGTCTGCAGCTTGCCGCCGGCGTGCCGGCGCACGTTGCCGTCGGCGGCGGTGTAGACGCCGCCCCCGTACTCGTACACGTAGTCGCCCAGGTGGACCACGACGTCGGGCTCCTGCTCGGCCATCCGGCGGTAGGCGGTGTAGAAGCCGTGTTCGTACTGCGCGCACGACACCGCGGCGAAGGTGAACGCGCCGGAGGTGCCCGGCGCGGGGGCGGTGCGGGTGCGCCCCGCCGGAGACAGGTCGCCGCCGGCGCGGAAGCGGTAGAAGTACTCCCGCCCCGGGCGCAGCCCGTCCACCTCGACGTGGACGGTGTGCGCGGCGCCGGGGCGGGCGGTCGCGGTGCCGGCGCGGGCGATCGCGCGGAAGCGCTCGTCCTCGGCGACCTGCCAGGCCACCTCGACGTCGCGGCCGGGCATGCCGCCGCGTCCGTCGGGGGCGAGCGGCTCGGGGGCCAGGCGGGTCCACAGCACGAAGCCGTCGGCCGACGGGTCGCCGGAGGCGACGCCGAGCGTGAACGGGTCGCGCGGGTTCCGCCCGCGCGAGGTGGCCGGGCGGGCGCTGGAGGCGCTCACGGAGGAGGGCAGGACCAGGCCGCCCGCCCCCGCCGCGGCGGCCAGAAGGAACACTCTGCGTGAGGGGTTCTGCTCCACGTACACAGTGCAGGCGACCAGGCTGACCTGCGGGCCATGCCGCGGTGACGGCGGCGTGAACACCTGCCGGACAGCGGCGGGGGTTACCCATCGTGGCTGAACGCCCGCCGACGGCCCGGCGACCCTTCACAGGACGCCGGGCGAACATCGCGGTCAGGATCCCTGACGAAGGCGAGTCGGCGCGGGCCCGGCCCGCGCGCGGGCGCGCGGCGGGGGTGTCCGGCCGGCCCGGGACGGGTGCGCGGACCGCCCGCCCAGCGGGCGCACGGCGGTGTCCGCCCGGCCCGGGCCGTGCGCGCGGGCCGGTGGTGGTTCAGGTGGCCCTTCGCCTGCCGTACGCGTAGCTGGCGAGCAGCACCCCGATGATGGCGAGCACGATCTGCAGGATCAGCTCGATCCAGTCGATGCCCCGGGTGGTGGCGACCCCCAGCGAAGCGGCGATGGCGGTGCCGATCAGGGCGGCGATGATGCCGATGACGATGGTCAGCCAGATCGGGATGGGCTGGCGGCCGGGGATCAGGAGCCGCGCGATCACACCGATCACCAGTCCCACGATGATGGCGCTGATAATTCCGCTGACGTGCATCTCGCCTCCGTTATCGAGTTGTTACCCGTATGCCCGTGAGCACGGCGGCCGATACGTCGTCGCAGGTCGTCGGAGGATAATCGGTGGATCACATTGCGCGGCCATGGCTTTCGCCCGGCCGGAGCCGTCAGCGGGGCGAGGCGAGAGCCGGCTTCAGGTCGTCGCGCAGCGACTCGGCGCCGCGGTGGTGGATGGCCGTCATCCCGACCGCCTCGGCCCCGGCCACGTTGGCCAGCCGGTCGTCCACGAAGACGAAGTCCTCCGGCTCGGCGCCGAGCTCGGACGCGACCCGGAGGTAGATCTCGGCGTCCGGCTTCACCATGCCGAGCCGGGCGCTGTAGAAGCGGGCGTTCATGGTCTGGATCCAGGGCAGCCGCTCTATGCCCTCGGCCACGCAGAGCGGGGCGTTGGACAGCAGCGCCACCGGATGGCCCAGCGCGTGGACCTCCTCCATGACGGCCACCGCGTCGTCGTCGGGATGGCTCCAGCTCTGGACGTCCAGCTCGACGAGCCGCTCCACCCGGTCCCGCGAGGGACGTCCGCCGAGCACCAGCGACCAGTAGGCCGCCGGGGTCAGGGTGCCCCGGTCGAAGTCGAGCCGGTGCTCCCAGTAGCGCTCCCAGAAGGCGGTCGCCTCGACCTCGGACGCGGCGACCATGCGCTCCCGGTCGGCCTCCGGCTGCGCGTGGCACAGCACTTCCCCGTAGTCGAAAAGCAGCCATTTCATGATCGCGAGGTTACCGCCCGTCATGCGTAGAGAGTTCCTTCCCGAGTCATCGCTAACCCGTCGGCATCGTGCGAAACACCCCTGCACCGCCCCTTCGCCCCGCGCCGGCCCCGGCCGTGGCCGCCGCCGTCAGGCCTTGAGGAACGGCGCCACGTGGTCCTTCACGGCCCCGCAGCTCAGGTAGTTGCGGACCGTGTGGAAGTCGGCCCAGTCGATGTTGACCTTCGTGTCGAGGGCCACCCCGTCGAACCACTTCTGCAATGCGCCGGGAATGGCCGCGATGTCGTCCTTGTCGGCGATGTTCACCCAGCGTCGCACGCCGCGCGGGCACTTGCCGCGCCCCGACACCGGCAGCGGCTGCAGCCGCTCGAACACGACGCCGCGCATGGCCAGCGGGCTGCCCAGCGTGATGAGCAGGTCGACCGAGAGCTCCGGATGCGCCCACAGCGCCTCGTAGGCGACCACGCTGCCCAGCGAGTGGGCGATCACGACCTTGGGCCGGTTGCGGCGGATGGCGTCGGCGACGGCCTCGCGCGAGCGGACGCGGGCGGCGGCCGCGGTGCCGGCGAAGTAGGCGGCCACCTCGGGACAGAAGTCCTCGGCGAAGTCCTTGGCCTGCGGGCCCAGGCGCAGCAGCAGCCACTCGGCGAAGCGGTGGATCAGGCCGGTCAGCGTCTCCCCCGCGAACGCCCCGGCCCCGCTCATCTGCTTCATCCAGTCGGCCAGCACGAGCTGGGACGCGGCGTCCATCTTGCGCAGGTCGCGCTTGGCGGCGGCGGCGGGAGCGTCGGCGCGCAGCAGGTGGGCGTAGTACGCGACCTCGCTCACGTACGACTGGCCGGTGTACCTGGCGCCGCCGGACAGCCCCGCGTGCAGATAGCGGTCCCACTTGACGCGCATCGCCTCGCTCGCGCCGCGCGCCGTGCCCGCCGCCGTGAAGTAGCGGTACTTGCCGATGCCGTGAACCCCCACGATCGTCGCCACCGCACGGCCTCCCAGAGCTGGCGTACTCCGCGCGGCCGGCCGTCCGGCGGAGGGACACCGACACTCTGCCCCACCTCCCCCGGCCGCGACAAGGCGGCCGGGGGCGAGGTCGAAGGCGCCTTGCACGACAAATCGGTTGATCGGTACCTGAGGGGTCCGGATACCCTGGATTCATGGTCGAACCGCTGCGGGTGCGCGGCTCGGTGGTCATCCCGGACGCCGAGCTGGCCTGGCGTTTCTCGCGGTCGTCCGGTCCGGGCGGCCAGGGCGTCAACACCACCGACAGCCGGGTGGAGCTGAGCTTCGACCTCGGGGCCAGCGAGGCCCTTCCGCCGGCGATGAAGGCCCGCGCGCTCGAACGGCTGGCCGGCCGCCTGGTCGACGGCGTCATCACCGTCACCGCCTCGGAGTACCGCTCGCAGCTGCGCAACCGCGAGGCCGCCAAGGTGCGCCTGGCCGCCCTGCTCGACAAGGCCGCCGCTCCCCCGCCCAAGAGCCGCCGCCCCACCAAGCCCTCCCGAGGCGCCGTCGAGCGCCGCATCACCGCCAAGAAGCACCGCGCGGAACTCAAACGCCTCCGCCGCCCCGGCGACACCTGACGCACCGCTTCCCCGGCACACCAGCCGCCCCGACCCGCCTCGCGCGGCTCGACCCGCGCCCGGGGGCCCGCGCGACGGTGGAGAACAGGTGCGAGGGTCGCCTTTCGGAAAGCGCGCCGAAGGCAACGTTTCGGGGACGCCGGCTCAGAGGCGGCGGTCTTCCATCTCCCAGACGTGGTCGATCACGTGCCAGGCGATGCGCCGGGCCGCGTAGCGGGCGGGCCAGCCGCCGGGGTGGGGAGGGGTGCCGTCGGAGGGCTTGCTCAGGACGTCGGCGATGTCGGCGCGCAGCGCCTCGCGTGCGGTCAGGTCGGCCGGCGGGAACGGTTTGTGGCGCACGCCGATCCTGCGCGCGTAGGCGCGCTCGGCCTCGACCACGTGGGCGACCATCTTGTCGCGGTCCCTGCCGCCGCCCCGGGGGCCCTTGCGCAGCTCCTCGGGCGAGGCGGCGGCCACCTCGTCGAGCAGCTCCCACGACGCCCGCAGCAGCGCGGTGTCGCGCTCGGCCACCGGCGCGTCCACCGGGTGCCCGTCGATGCCGGGGACGGCCTCGGGCGCCCCGAAGTCGGTGGTCGTGCCGCCGGTCACCCGCTCCACGACGGTGAGCGCGGCAGGCTCGAACGGCAGGCCGGCGCGCTCGGCGACCAGGCGGTAGCGGGGGGCGTACTCGAGCAGGGCGTCGATGGCGGCCTCCTCGCCCTTGGCGACGCGGCACCAGCCGGGCCAGTCGTATGCGCAGGCGAAGACCTTCTTCGGCCCGATCTCCAGGTATATGTCGGTCATGTCGCCATCCTGCCCGGTATACCTGACAACGCCCGGCAGCTATTCGACGAGGTCGATGAGGTCGGCCACGGACGCCGCGACGCGCGAGGGCCGGAACGGGTAGCGGTCGACCTGCTCCTTGGTGGTCACGCCGGTGAGCACGAGGATCGTGTACAGCCCGGCCTCCATGCCGGACACGATGTCGGTGTCCATGCGGTCGCCGATCATGGCGGTGCTCTCGCTGTGGCCGTCGATGGCGTTGAGCGCGCTGCGCATCATCATGGGGTTGGGCTTGCCGACGAAGTACGGCTCCACCCCCGTCGCCTTGGTGATCATGGCCGCGACCGCGCCGCAGGCCGGCAGCGACCCCTCGGCGGAGGGCCCCACCGCGTCGGGGTTGGTGGCGATGAAGCGGCTGCCCGAGTCGATGAGCCGGATCGCCCGGGTGATCGCGGTGAAGCTGTAGGTGCGCGTCTCGCCCAGCACCACGTAGTCGGGCGCGGTCTCGGTCAGCACGTACCCGCTCTCGTGCAGGGCCGTGGTCAGCCCCGCCTCGCCGATGACGTACGCCGACCCGCCCGGCCGCTGGTCCCGCAGGAACCGCGCGGTGGCCAGCGCGGAGGTCCAGATGGCCTCCGGCGGCACCTCCAGCCCGATGCCGCGCATCCGCACCGAAAGGTCGCGCGGGGTGTAGATGGAGTTGTTGGTCAGCACCAGGAACCGCTTGCCGGAGTCGCGCAGCTTGCGGATGAACGCGTCGGCCCCGGGGACGGGCACGCCCTCGTGCAGCAGGACACCGTCCATGTCGGACAGCCAGCAGTCGATGGACTTGCGCTCGTTCACCGTTTCCCCGCATTCGTTCCTAGGAGTACCGCACCAGGATGACAGGTGAACGCTCCCGGTTTCTCACCCCGCGCGCCGGCGGCTCCGGCGGCCCGGCCCCGCGAGGCCGGCGGGCCGGTCTCGCGGCCGGGGTCACGCCCCGGGGGCGAACGCCTCCAGGGCCTGCTCGGCGCGGCGCATCGACGCGGCGGGGTCGGCGTCGGGAGAGCCGATCTCGGGGTCGAAGTTGAGGTCGTGGAACAGCTCGGTGAGCCCCGTGCCCGCCAGCGCCTCGACGTCGGCCCGGATCTCCTCCACCGAGCCGGTCAGCGGCGCCCGGTCCGGCAGCCCGGCCTGACGGACCCTCGTGACGCCCCGGCAGACGAAGCGCAGCGACTCGGGGTCGCGCCCGGCCTCCCGGGCGGCGTCCTTTACAATGTAGATCTGCTCGTGGATGGCGGACAGGTCGGTGCGGCTGGAGCTGATCCAGCCGTCGGCGAGCGCCCCGGCGCGGCGCAGCGCCACCTCGGCGGTGCCGCCGAGCAGCACCGGCGGCACGACCGGCGGCTTGGGATCCTGGTGCGCCGGCGGGATCTCGTAGAACTCTCCCTTGTGGGAGATCATCTCCTCGGTCCACAGCCGCCTGAGCACCTGCAGGTACTCCACGGCCCGGCGCCCGCGCCCGGCCATCGGCACGCCCGAGCCGACGAACTCCTCCTCCAGCCAGCCCAGCCCGAGCCCGACGTCCAGGCGACCGCCGGAGACGTCCTGAAGGGTGGCGAGCTGCTTGGCCAGCAGCGGCGGGGAGTAGAAGGGCATGTTCACCACGGCGACGCCCAGCCGGACGCGGCTGGTCGCCCCGGCGAGATAGGAGAGTGTGACCAGGGGGTCCTGCACGCTGCGGTAGACGGGACCCATCGAGTGCCCGACCGGGTACAGCAGCCGCTGGAACGTCCACAGCGACGCGTACCCGAGCTCCTCCGCGCGCCTGGCGACCCGCAGCATGTTGGCGGGCGTGGCCCATGATCCGGATACCGGAACCCCGAAGCCGATGTTCATGGCCTCACCTTATTTGACCGGCGTACATTGGACCGGTGATCGCCCCCCGTACAGAGACGTGACCCCCACCCTGGCCGACCGGCTGGCGCTCGTCGCCGGAGCCGGCCTGTCCTCCGGCCCGGTGCGGGTGCTGAAGCAGACCCGCGTCACCGTGGTCCGCGCCGGGGACGTCGTGGTGAAGGCCCACCCGCCCGGCACCGACGAGGCCGACCTCACGGCCCGGCTCCGCGCGGCCGCGCGGCTGCCGGGGGTGCTGCTGGCGCCGCTGTCCGACCGTGTCCAGCACGTCGACGGCCACCTGGTCACGGTCTGGCCCGCCGGCGAGCCGGTCGACCCGTCCGATCCCGTCGCCGCCCCGTGGGAGCCCGGCGCCGAGCTGCTCGCCCGCCTGCACGCCACCCCCGCGCACACCCTCGGCCTGCCCCCCTCCGGAGGCCCCGCCCGGGTGGCGCGCGCCGTCGCGGGGCTGGACGCCCTCGACGGCGGGTACGCCGAGGCGGTCGCCGTCCTGCGGGCGGCGTACACGAGCCTGCCCGCCTCCCTCCTGCGGCCCGCGACGGCGGACGGCGAGGGCCCGCCGGCACCCGGCGGACGGGCCGGGGCGGTGGTGCACGGCGACTGGCACCTCGGGCAGATCATCCGGTACGAGGGCGAATGGCTGCTGATCGACGTGGACGACATGGGGGTGGGCGCCCCCGCGTGGGACCTGGCCCGCCCGGCCGCCTGGTTCGCCACCGGGCTGCTCGATCCCGCCCTGTGGCGGCGCTTCCTGGACGCCTATCTCGCCGCGGGCGGGAACGCCGTGGCACACGGGGATCCATGGCGGGAACTCGACCTGCCGGCTCGCGCGTTGACGGTCCAGTTGGCGGCCACTGCCGTGGCGGCGGCGGGCGGCGAGGGCCTTCCTCTGGACGATGTGGAACGTGCCCTCGTCTCCTCCTGCGGGAGGATCGCGGGAACCGCCGTGCCGCAGTAGTGTCGCCTCACCACCGTCGAAAGGGATCGGCCCAATGCATTGCCCGAAGTGCCACGGATCCATGCGGACCTTCAACCGCAGCGGCGTTCAGCTTGAGCAGTGCGACAACTGCCGCGGCATCTTCCTCGACTACGGAGAGCTGGAGCAGCTTTCGCGCATGGAGAGCCAGTACGCGCAGCAGCAGTACTCCGCTCCGCCCCCGCCGCCCGGCGGCCCCGCCTGGGGAGCGCCGCACCACGGCGGCCACCACCGCGGCCACAAGCGCGGCTGGGCGGGCATGCTCTTCTCCAGCTAGAGCCGTCGGCGGCGTACGCTCACCGAGCCGCCGCGCCTTGAGCTGAGTACCGCTGTGAAGAGCCGGCGGCCGGGGGGGGGGGCCCCCGCCCCCCCCCCGGGGCCGGCCGGCGGCGG
>NZ_JARWAC010000027.1 GCF_029846175.1 Sphaerisporangium sp. TRM90804
CCGATGTAGTTGTGGTTGAGCATCCGGGCCTCTTCCTGGGCCAGGACGACAACACGCCGTGCGCGGTCAGTGAACCTCTCGAACATCTCGTCGCTCCGGCAGCCGATCAGGTGGACCATCCGTGCGGGCCCATGGGCGCGCCCGCGGGGGGACCGAACATCGACTGCGCGCGGCGGAACGCCAGCATCCAGAAGTTGGTGATCAGTCGTCGTTCCGGCAGCGGGTCGATGATCCGCAGGCCCTCCCACGAGTGGTGGAAGACCTGCAGAAGGCTCCGCCCGAGCCCGGCGTGCTCGATCCACAGCCGGCCGCCGAGCGCCTCGTCCCACGCGGGCCGGGCGAGGGTGAACTCCACGTACGGCATGTAGGAGGGGAACTCCTGGGCGGCCTCGACCGCCTTGGTGACGTCGAGCCGCACGGTGCCGCTGGCGTCGCCCATCATCACCGTCATCGGGTCGCCGACGGCCAGCGAGCCGGTGGTGCGCTGCAGCCAGTGCTTCACGGCCCCGGGGCTGGTCAGCGCCTCCCACGCCTCGAACGCCGACAGCGGCAGCTCCGCCTGGATGTAGGGGCCCATCCGCCGCCACGTCCACCGGTTGTCGGTGCCGCTGCGCAGGTGGGCCGCGAGCTGCTCCAGGATGCCCGGCCAGCCCATGCCGTTCCAGGAGCGCCAGTCGGACGGCGGGTTGACGGCCTCCTCGGTGACGAGCACGGTGGTGGCCTCGGGCCCGCGTGGACGCACCTCCCAGGTGACCGACGTCGCCGGGCCGATGCCCACCCAGCGCCACAGGTACCGCAGGGTGCCGGTCCTGCCGCCGTCCGGGGCGGTGACGGCCTCGGTCCTGCACAGGAAGAACTCGCCGTCCTCGAAGTCGAGGATCGACTCCTTGCCCTGCTTGGCCCAGCGCCCGTTGGTCTTGGCCAACCACCGGCCCAGCGACTTGGGCTCGGTGAGCGCGCTCCACACCTCGGCGGCCGAGTAGGGCACCGTCACCTCGCTGACCAGCCGCTCCCACCGGTCCTGGGAGACGGGACGGGCGACCACGCTGAGCAGCGGGGGCAGGGTGGCGGCGGTGATGTCGGGCATCGCCAGCCAGACCGGCTGGGGTCTGGACGCCTGCCGGCCGTTGGGCGTGGGAGGTCCGGGCTGCGTGGTCGGTGAGGCGGACATCGTGTCGTCCAATCGTCAACGGGCCGGCGGGGACGGGGATGGGGAAGGGCGCCGGAAGGCGGGCCGGGGGAAAGGGGGGGCATGCTCCCGGCCCGCCCGCCGAGGCGGGAGGCTACATCTCCTCCTTGACGAGGTAGCCGCCCATGTTGAAGCGGAGGCTGGTGAGGTAGGCCACCGGCTCCCGCTCGGGGTGCGCCATGTCGTACAGCGGCAGCATGCGGTAGATCTGGCCCTTGCCGGGCGCGCCCGCCGGCGGGATCGACCGCACGTCGTCGATCGTGAGGATCACCGGCTCCTTGTTGTAGAGCTTCATGCCCAGCTTGGGCACGTCGAAGATGCAGCCGACCGCCATGCGGCACGCCTTGGCCGAGGGGCCCTCACCCGCGTACGGGTCGAACGGCGTGCGGATCTGGCCCGCCGACAGGCAGTCGGGGTTGAGGGTGACGGTGATGGTGCCGAGCTCTTCGGACTCGCCGACCATCTTCATCTCGATGAGGTTGGTGTAGACCTCGGCGCCCGCCCACTCGGCGTCGGTCGGCTCGGACCGCACCACGCGGACCCAGCCGTCGAAGGGGACGGTGAACTCGCCCACGCCGGGCACCGCGAAGGTGTCCACGGAGTAGAGGCCGAGGTTGTCGATTCCGGGCTGCGGCGGCGTCCACGGGACGACCGGCGTCCCGGCGTACTTGTTCTCGACGCCGTCGAGGTTGACCTTCGGACCGTAGACGATCTTTGGATCGGAGGTTGCGGCAGACATGGTGGTTTCCTTCGATGTCAGGACTGCGGGGGACTCAAGGACGAGGGTGCTGGGTCCAGTCGCAGCAGGTCAGGCCTGGCACGTCCGGAATGCCGTCCATGTCGGTGTCGATCTCGCCCTCGGTGGTCGAGTAGACGTCACGGGAGTTCAGGTCGATGCGGCCGTCGCCGTCCCAGTCGTTCAGCTTGCCCTTGAAGGTGCCGAGGATGAACGCGTTGGTCATCGGCCCGACCTCGGGGTCGTGCAGCGTCGACAGCACGCCGTTGCCGGGGAGCAGGATCTCCTCCAGCGGCTTGCCCGCCACCCGCGCCAGGTTGACGTAACCCCAGCCCTGGAAGCGGCCGCGGACGTAGCGGATCGCCGGCGACTCCCTGATCTGGAAGGTCGGCTCCAGGTACCACGTGCCGTGCCGGGCGAACCCGATGTTGGCCTCGCGGATGCCTTGGGACGGGTCGTCCGCGTGCCCGGACTTGAAGAACGGCCGGGGCACGAGCGACTCGAAGAAGAAGTTGCCGCGGTCGCGCCGGGTCCGGTCGGTGAAGCCGCGGAACAGGTAGTTGTCCACGTGCGGGGAACCGTCGGCGTGCAGGCCCTCGATCGTCTTGGCGATCACGAGCTTGCGCTCGCGGGTCTCGACGTTCGGGCAGGCGTGCGCCTGGCCGTAGATGCGGGCCAGCCCTTGCGGGGCGAGCGAGATCTTGCCCCAGTGCTGGTTGGAGTCGTCCAGCCGCACGTACAGGTCGCAGTGGATGAGCAGGAAGAGCGTCTCGTCGAAGGTGCGCCCGGGGGTGAGCACCGCCGACCGCCCGTCGAACGCCGGGTCGCCGGTCTGCAGCTCGCTGATGAACAGCTTCGACCACTCGGCGATCTCCGGGTCGTCGTCCTTCAGGAAGCCCGACAGCGCGGCCACGGCCTGCGGCCCGCCCAGCTTCTCGATGGCCCACAGGGCGTCCCAGCGGACCTGCCGGTCGGTGTCGTTCTTGACGGCCTGGACGAGCAGTTCGATCGCGTCCGGGTGGTCGCGGTCGGCGTACTCGAACAGGGCCTGCTCGCGCAGCGCCGGGTCGGGGTGCTTGAGCGCCTGCTCCCGCAGGACCGAGTTGGTCCGGTTGTCCAGGCGGACCGCCACGCGGTCGAGGGCGTAGCCGAAGTCGCTCGCCCAGGCGGCGGGGTCGCCGGCCACGAAACGCGGGTCGACGTTGCTCAGCGTCGCCCGGTAGGCGAAGTTGAGCGCCTTGCTCTGCTCTTGCTCAAGGTCGTCGAGGAGGATCGGCGGGGTGCTGGACGACGTGAGGGCGTCGCTCCATGTCCCCGGCGCGTTCTCCGCGAGCGTGGCAGGCGATTTGTTACACAGGTCGATCGCCATCTCACGTCCTTCCTTCGTATTCGCTGGCCTTGTGTCATCACACTAAAAAACCGGCCGCCCCCGCGACTTCTCACCATTTGCGGCTTATGAAAGGGGTGATCAGCAATCTGGAAGAAGAAGGGTCGATATCGATATTGGTAGAAGTGGTTATACGGCGAACTGTGCGCCATGAAATGATGCCTGGAATGGGTATGCGGAATGCGCGTGCCCTGAGGGCCGGAGGCGCGGCCGCGCCGGCCCGGCTCGGCGGCCCAGGGCACGCGAAAGCCGGCCGCGCGCCGGGCGGGTGCCGGCGCGCGTGGCCGGACGGGAGGGTTCGGGCCGGGCGTCAGGTGGCGCGGCGGCCGGAGCGAGGCGGCCCGCCGCCGGCGGCGAGCAGCGGGAAGGCCGTGAGCACCGACGGGTCGGTGATGCGCGGCTCGCGCAGGGCGATGAAGAAGTCGGTGGGCATCGGCATGCCCGGCCCCCGGATCTCGATCGGCTCGGGCGCCGCGCCCACGTACAGGCCCGCGGCGGCGCTCTCGGTGAGCACCTCGAACACCGTCGCCGAGGCCTCCACGCTCACGGCCAGCGCCGCGTACGCGCCCCTGCGGGCCACCGGCGGCAGCGCGACGCGGCCGGGCGGCTCGATGACCGCGCACGACTTGGGGATCTCCTGGGCGATGGCCGAGGGGAAGAGCCCCACCACGGCGATGCCCGGGGAGTGGTCGGGACGGCTGCTGAGCCACCCGCACGGGCCGCGCCCGTCGTCCTCGGCCTGGGGGAGCTGGTCGAGCAGCAGCCGCACCGGGACGTCGGCCAGCGGGGCCGCGCACGTGCGGAACCGCCCGGGGGGCATGCCGACGAGCCGGTTGAACTGGCTGGTGAAGGTGCCGAAGCTGGAGTAGCCCACGGTGATGCTGATCTCCGTGGCGCTCAGGTCGGTCTCCAGCAGAAGCCGCTTGGCCTCCGCCATCCGCATGGCCGTGAGGAACCGGCCGGGGGTCGCTGCCGTCATCATTCGGAACACCCGGTGGAAGTGGAACGGACTCATGAGGGCGGCACGGGCGGCGTCGGTCAGCTCCTGGGGCTCACCGAGGTTCTCTCGCATGGCGACGATGGCTGAGGTGATGGAACGTGCTCTGATCTCGGCGGTCGACTCCGCCGGAAGGCGGTCGCGCGGAAGGCTCGGCGGCATCGTGTCTGCGTCGATCATCGGGCGCCGTCCCTCCGCCGGCCGAGATCGCCGATCCCCGCCACCCAGGCCGAGGCGAACCTGGCACGCAGGCCCCGCGCGCGCTCGTCGGGCAGCCCGAGCGAGCGCCACCCCCCGTGCCGGAAGCTCAGCCGCAGCACGTCGCCCACCGGGCGCAGCCGGACGGAGCACTCGGTGGGGCGCAGCGCGCCGGGGAGCAGCACCTTGAAGTCGAGCTCGCGCTCGCCGTCGTCCCGCCAGTCGGCGATCTCGAAGCGGCGCGGGCCCTCGTCGTCGACGACGAAGAACCAGCGGGGCCGGAAGCCGTCGGTGGCGATGGGAAGCCACTGGTGGACGAGGTCGGGCGCGAGCGGGCTGCGCGGCCCCGGCGGCAGGTCGAGCGACCCGTCGACGTCCCCGCGCCAGACGTAGCGGCTCTGCTCGCCGGTGGTCAGGTAGGCGCCCAGGCGGCCCAGGAAGTCGGTCCAGCCCTCGGTCATCTCGCGCACGCCGTCGTCGTCACGGCGCGGCTCGTGGTCGGTGACGGTGATCTCGCATCCCCACGGGGTCTCGCGCAGCCGCCAGCGGATGGAGCACTCGGGCCCGAACCCGAGGAACCGCCAGCGGAACTCCACCAGGTGCGGGGCCCGCACCAGGTCGGTGCGGACGGCGAAGAAGTCGCCGTCACCGAAGTCGACCCTGGTGGCGGTCCCCTCCTCCAGCGGGGAGTCGGCGGCGCCGAACCACTTGCCCAGCCCGGCGGCCTCGGTGAGGGCCGCCCAGGCCGCCGCCACCGGGCGGTCCACGCGGACCTTGACCACGGCCGTCCCCCGGCCCGACTCACGCTCTTTCATGGCTGCCCTTTCTTCGGTGTGTTGCCCTCCGGCGGCTGCTCGCTGAGGAGCACGCTGGTGCCGGGTCCCCGCCAGGCGAGCAGGCGTTCCACCGCTGCCAGCCCTTCGGCGAGCCTGATCGGGACGTATCCGGCGAGCCGCGCCGTCGCGACGGCGCCGGTCTCGGCCGCCACGCCGGCGCCGTCCCAGATGGACCATTCGGCGGTGAGGTAGCGCGGGCCGGGGGCCGTGCGGGCCAGCCGGTCGACCTCGCGCCTGAGCAGTTCGTTGGCCAGCGCGTACGCCCCCACGCCCCGGTGCGGTGCCCGCGCCAGGATGGAGCCGAAGGCCAGCACCACCTTGAGCCGGCGGGGGTCGGCGGCCGACATGATCGCGCGCAGGCCCTCCACCTTGGGGGCGGCGAGCCGGAGCAGGTCTGCGGGCTCCAGGCCGCGCACCATGCCGCCCTCGATCGTTCCAGCGCAGTGCACGACGGCCGAGACGGGCTTGCTGCGGGTGACCCCGCGCAGCACCGCCCGGACCGCCTCCCCGTCGGTGACGTCCACCGGCAGGTGGACGAACGGCAGCCCGGAGGCGCGCATCGCCGACAGGGAGCCGTGCGCGCCGGAGGTGGTGGGGTCGATGTGGTCGAGCAGGACGGGCTGGACGCCGAGCCGCTCGGCCAGCCGCCGCGCGACCGTGCGGCCGAGCCCGCCGAGCCCGCCGGTGACGACCACCAGGTCGCCGGGGCGCAGCGGCGGCGGTTCGCGGGGCAGCGCGCCCCGGGTCCAGGAGGTGGAGCAGGCCAGGCCGTCGGCGTCGACCGCCACCTCGCCCGTGCCGGCCCGGCCGGACGTGGCCGCGGTCATGGCCAGGTCGCGCGCGGCGGCCAGCGCCGCCGCCGACGGCGCCACCTCCAGCGCGAGCGGCGCCAGCTCGGGCGCCTCGCGCCGCAGCGTGCGCAGCAGCCCCTCGCCGCCGGCCCCGGTGTGCAGCAGCACCAGGGGGGCGCCGCCTCGCGAGGCGTGGCGTACGGCGTCCAGCAGGGTGGCGGCGCAGGGCCGGGTGAAGGCGTCGGGCAGGACGGCGACGGTGCCGCCGCCGGCGGAGGCCCAGCCGCTCACCAGGGCGGCGAGCCCGTCGGCGGGGCCGGGGGTGAACACCGTCCACGGGCGCGGGAGGCCCAGCACCGGCACGTGGCGCGGGACGGTGACGGCGGCGGGTGTCGGGATCCACACGCGGAGTCCGCGCGTTCCGTGGCGGGCCGCCCCAGGCGGGCGGAGTGGCGAGGCGAGCAGCCGCATCGCGCCTCCAGCGTCGACCTTGTCCGTTGGTCTGTTGAGAGGATGCCCCACGTACCTAGCGGATACTTAGCGGGACATCGGTGCGTCCGGCGTGGCCGGCGGCCCTGAGCACCTCGGCCTGCAGCCGCTCGGCCTCGGCCGACGGCTCCAGCCCGAGCTCGCGCTTCAGGATGATGCGCAGGTTCTGGTACGCCTGGAGCGCCTCGCTGCGCCGTCCGGCGCGGCCGAGCGCGGTGATCAGCTGGCCGTGCAGCCATTCGTTCAGCGGGTGCGCGGCCACCAGCGACCGCAGCTCCCCGATCAGCTCGCGGTGCCGCCCGAGCATCAGGTCGGCCGAGATGCGCAGCTCACGAGCGCGCAGCCGGTCCTCCTCCAGCAGCGCCACGTGGGTCTGCAGCAGGGGGCCGAGCCGGACGTTCGCCAGCGGCGGACCGCTCCACATCGCCAGCGCGTCCCGCAGGTCGTGGGCCGCCTCGTCGTGGCGGCCCTGCTCCAGGTGGACGCGGCCCCGCGTGACCAGCCGGCGGAACACCTCGGTGTCCAGGGCGCCGTGCTCGACCCGCAGGAGGTAGCCCTGCGCCATGGTCGGCAGCATCGCGTGCCCGGCCGTGCCCATGGTCTTGCGCAGGATGTTGGTACGAAGACGGTAGATGTAGGTCTGGACCGTGGTCACCGCGGTCTTCGGCGGAGAGTCGTCCCACAACTCTTCGATGATCAGATCGAGAGGTACCACCTGGTTCGCCCGCATGAGGAGCAGGGCGAGAATTTGGCGAACCCGAGGCGCTGTGGGGGTGCAGACCCGAATATCGGTCCTTATCTCCAACGCCCCGAGCGCCCTGAATTCGATCATCTGATTCTCCGTTGACGGCGAATCTCTCCGGGTTTGCTCCATTGGTGGGCTCGCAGGTATTTGCGAGATTAGTCAGCCATTCCATAGCACGACAAGAGAATGCGCGGCGGATCCCACCAAAGTCATGCGCCGATGATCGAATGTTCGGCCGGAGGTGTCGAAAGGGGGCGTGGGGTATCGAAAGTTGTATTTATCGCCGCGCCGTCGAGGTGAGTGACTGTTGAGGTCTGGACCGCTCCCCGGTGCCCGCGGGCACGGGCCGCTTTAGGAGTCCTCATGGTGGTGACGGGACGCCGTGCGCAGGAAGGCCGTCGGCGAGGGCTCTGGCGCGTGGAGGCCGCCAGCGTGGTCGGGACGGTCATCGAGTCCTACGACTTCGCGCTGTTCGGGCTGGGCGCGGCGCTGCTGTTCGGCGAGCTGTTCTTCCCGCCCACGGGCCAGGCGACGGCGCTGCTGGCGTCCCTGGCGACGTTCGCCGTCGGGTTCTTCGTGCGCCCGCTCGGCGCTCTCGTGCTCGGCAACCTCGGCGACCGGGTCGGCCGCTCGCCCATGATGGTGTTCACACTCGTCCTGATGGGGCTGGCGACCGCCGGCATCGGGCTGCTGCCCACCTACGACACCGTCGGCGTCCTGGCCCCGGCGCTGCTGGTGCTGCTGCGGCTGCTCCAGGGGTTCGGCGCGGGCGCCGAGTACGTCGGCGCGATCCTGGTGGTCGCCGAGTCGGGCGGCACGCGGCGGCGGGGCCTGCGGGCGAGCCTGCCGGGCACGGGGTTCTTCCTGGGGGTCCTGCTGGCGACGCTCGCCTTCACCGCGGTGTCGCTGCTGCCGGCCGCGCAGTTCGCCTCGTGGGGGTGGCGGGTGCCGTTCCTGCTGAGCGCGGTGACGGTGCTCGTCGGGCTGTACTTCAGGCTCGCGGTGGAGGAGACCGAGGCGTTCACCCGGTTCCGCGCGCAGGACCGGCCCGCGCGCTTCCCCATCCTGGAGGTGGTCCGCAGGCGGCCGCGCAGCGTGCTGATCGCGACCGCCGCCAACGGGCCGATGGTCGCGCTGTACTACCTCGTCCAGGTCTTCGTGCTGTCCTACCTCACCGGCGCGCTGGGCCTGCCGTCCGCGGTCGGGCTGGTGGCGAACATCGTCGCCTCGCTGGTGGCCATCGCCGCCGTCCCGTTGTGCGGGGCGTTGTCGGACCGGGTGGGCCGCCGCCCGGTGTGGCTGGGCGGCTCGGCCTTCCTGATGGCGTTCGCCTTCCCGCTGTTCTGGCTGGTGCAGACGCGCGACCCCGTGCTCGTGGTGACGGCGCTGGCCCTGGTCGCGGGCGCGCTGGGCGCGATGGTCGCAGCCCAGGCGGCGCTGTTCGCCGAGCTGTTCGAGACCCGCTACCGGTTCAGCGGGTTCGCCCTGGCGCGGGAGTCCAGCGCGGCCGTCATCGCCGGGCCGACGCCGTTCGCCGCCGCGGCCCTGCTCCAGGGCTACGGCGGCGCCACGTGGCCCATCGCGCTGATGGTCGTGGCGCTGGGCGCGGTGGCGTTCACGGCGGTGCTCTTCGCCCCGGAGACCCGCCACGTCAGCCTGACCGATCCCGGCGGCTGACCGGCTCCCGCCCGCGGGGGGAGACCGGCCGCACGCCGCGGCGGGAGACCGGCCGCACGCCCGCGGGGGGAGACCGGCCGCACGCCCGCGGCGGGAGACCGGCCGCCCGGCCCGGCGGGGTCAGGGGGAGCGGGTGCCGTCCACGAACAGCAGGCGCACCGTCAGCGAGGCGGTCGCGTCGGCCTCGCTCCAGCGCCCGAAGTGCGCTCCCGGCTCGCCGGGGCGGACGACCTCGGCCGCGAAGCCGTACTCGCGCCACAGCGCCGCCGGGTCGTCCACGCCGAACACCCACGGCGCGCCCCAGTCGCGGAACACCCGCAGCATCGGCTGGAGCGCGGGCGCCCGCAGCGTCGAGGCGGCGGCGACGTTGGCCGCCACCGTGGCGCCGGGCGCGGTCAGCGCGGCGATCCGGCCGAGCAGCGTGCGCACGTCGGGCTCGTCCAGGTAGTACAGCAGGCCCTCCAGGATCCACACCGACGGCTCCCCGGGCGCGTACCCGGCCTCGACCAGGCGCTCGCCCCAGCCCGGCGCAGCCAGGTCGGCGCCCACCAGCCGGTGCCCGTCGCAGCGGGGCGCCGCGCCGAGGCCCGTCAGCGCCTCGTGCTTGGCGGCGAGCACCTCGGGGTAGTCCAGCTCGTACACGCGCGCCCCCGGCGGCCAGGGCAGCCGGTACGCGCGGGTGTCCATGCCCGAGGCGCAGATCACCGCCTGGCGGACGCCGGCGCGGGCGCTCGCGAGCAGCCGGTCGTCGAAGAAGCGGGTCCTGATCGCGTTGAACGCCGTGAGCCGCGGGACCTCGCCGCTGCGGGCGAAGAACTCCTGCAGCTCGCCGGCGAGCGCGATCCCGTCCCGCCCGGCCAGGTGCTCGGCGTACGGGTCGGCGTACAGGCGGTCGGCGCGGCGGGTCTCGGCGGCGCGCAGGGCCGCGGTGACCAGGCCGGTCCGCGACACCTCGCGCAGGTCGGGCGCGCTCATGCCGGCTGCCCCTGCGGGACGCGGACGCCCAGCGCGGCCTCCACGGCCGCCACCACCGAGTCCAGGTCGGCCGTGGCGTCCACGACCGTCAGCGGCACCCCGCTCGCGGTGTTCAGCAGGTGCGCGCGCAGGTCGCGCTGGTAGCGCACGAACGCCTCCCGGGTCGGGCGCCTGCCGTAGTGCTCCAGGGGGTTGAGGTCCGCGCCGTCGTGGGTGCGCGCCCACGTGCACTCGGGGTCGGCGTCCAGGAACACCACGCGCGAGGGGCGCGGCAGCTCGCGCCAGGCCGACGCCGTGCCCACGGCCAGCGCGTCGGCCATGCGCAGCTTGGCCAGCAGCTTGTAGTAGTAGGAGTCGACGACGACCGGGCCGTCGGCCGCGAGCAGCTCGACCTGGTCGCGCAGGTGCACCACCAGCGGGTTCAGCACGGCCATCGCCATCGTGCGCGAGTAGCGGCGCCCGAGCTCGGGCAGCACCTCGCCGAGCCAGAGCAGGCGCAGGGCGCCGAGAACGGGAAATCGCGCGTCGTCGCAGGCGGCGACGTTCACCCCGCGCTCCGCGAGCTCCCGGAGCACGGTGGTCTTGCCCACGTAATCCGGCCCGAGAAGCACGCTGAAATCCGTCATGCCGCCCTACCTTTCCGAGCGTGTCGCAGGTGGTGGGAGAAGTCGGGGCGCGGGCCCGGCACGGCGTCCTCGGCGGTGAGCCAGGTGACCGGCCGCAGCCGGCCGGGCGCGGCCGGGACCGGCAGCACCCGCGCGTACGCGGGCCGCCCTCCCATGCCGCCCAGGTCGCGGACGTGCCGCAGGCGCAGCCGGTCGCCCGGGCGAAGGATGCCCCGCAGGGCCGCCTCGGCCAGGGTGTGGTGCAGGTGCACCAGGTAGGTCCCGACGGTGCCGGAGGTCACGACGTAGAGGTCGTGGGCGGCGCCGGTGGGGGAGGCGCCCGGCACGTCCAGGTCCACCCGGGCGGGCAGTTCGAGCGGCGCGGTGCCGCTGAAGGCGCGCAGCAGGCGCCGCAGGCCGACGTGCTCTCCCGGGTCGGCGGGGGCGGTCCAGGCCGCGTGCCCGTCCGGGGTGAGGTGGTCGAACCCGAAGCGGGCGCCCAGGTTGGCGGGGTTGCCGGCCAGGAAGGCGGTCCGGGTGTAGGCCCGCATCCAGTCCTCGGCCCGGGCGGGCCGCAGGCCGAGGGCGAACTTCAGGGCGCCTTTGGCGAACGCCGCCGGGTCCAGCGTGGCGAGCACCACGATGACCGACAGGTCGCGTACGGCGGGCAGCCCGCCCGTGCAGGCGTCCACCCGCTCGTCGTACAGGTCGCGCAGCAGCGCCTGCCGCTCCTGCCGGTCCGGCGGGCGGTTCCGGCCCCGGGCGTCCGGGTCGCTCCGCGGAAGGATGGCGGCGGTCATGGGTACACCGTGCCGAGCAGCTCCGGCAGCGGGACGCTGCGGTGGCGGTCCAGCAGCGAGCTGGTGAGCCGGTAGGGGTCGACGTACCCCTCGGGCGCCGTTCGCGTGAGCAGGAACTCGCACAGGGCGGGGGAGGGGCCGGCGGCGGGCGAGGCGGGCCCGGCCTGGGCGAGCAGCCGCGCGGCCCGGGCGAGCTGCCGGCGCAGGTGATCGTCGCTGAAGGACTGGCCGCTTCCCTTGCCCAGGCCGGCCACCAGGTAGAGGCGCAGGCCGAGGCGGAAGGCGTCGGGGCCGTGCTCGGGCACGAAGCGGTCGATCAGCGCGCCCAGCGTGTACCCCTGCCACCCGCCGTGGCGGCTGGACGCCGTCACGCCCGCAATCGGGACGCGGGTGACCGGCAGGTGGGAGACGCGTCCGCCGAAGTGGGTGAGCGTGCGGGCGAGCAGGCGGTAGTCGGGCGAGAGGTCGGCGTCGGAGGCCAGGACGACCCGGTCGTGCCGGGAGGCCAGCGGGAGCAGCTCCTTCAGCGCGCACATCAGGAAGTTGGGCCGCCCGCCCGCGTCGACGAGCTGCCGCAGCGGCAGCCCGTGGGCCGACAGGTCGAGGTAGACCGGGCCGCCCCAGTGCCGCAGGTCCAGGCAGAGCCCGGCGTCCAGGAGGTGGCCCACCACCTCCTCCTCGCCGAGCGACTCCACCGGGCGCCGGCCGAGCAGCGGGTCCAGGAGGCCGATGACGCGGTACTGCTCCTGCCAGATGTCCAGCAGGCGGCGGGAGGCGGGGTGGAACCAGCCGTCGCGTTCGACGGCCTCCGCGTAGGGCCGGAGCGCGGCGGCGCTCGCGGTGCAGGGCGCGGCGTGGGAGGCGACGTAGAGCGCGCCGATCTCCTCCTCGCCCATGCCGCTGTAGTCGGCGCCGGGGTGGGCGCGGTCGAGGTACTCCCAGAAGCCGAGCACCTGCCGGGTGAGCGCGAACGTGCGGTGGTTGTACAGGCAGGTCACCTCGCCGAGGCAGGCGCCGGCCCGCTGTAACACGTCCATCCACAGCAGGAACTTCACGTGGCTCGGCGTCAGTGGCTTCGTCGGAGTGACGGTGACCGGCGCGAGGAGGGTCGTACACCGCCTTGAGGCCGGGGCGGGAGAGGTGTCCACGGCCGTCGGTGACGGCTGGACGCTCTCGGCCAAGGCAGGTCTCATCGTGACCTCCCGGTTGACGAATTGTCGAAAAGAACGGTCATTCAGGAATTCCCGGGAGTTTGCCTCCCGAGGCCGCTTCCTTGTCCGTTCCTGGTGCCGGTTCGCCGGCGAGCCCATGGTGGTTCGACGCCTCATGAGTCCCTCGCCGGACGTCTCAATATGCTGCTCTAACGGAAGACCGAAATGAATCCGCCTCTTTCTCGGCTAGAGTGGTCCGGGTGGAGCCTGCGGCGTCACCGTTCCCAGCCTGACCGGGGCGTATGCAGAGTCAGTTATCGATCTTTTCGGGGCTAAACACACGGTATTGATCCTTTTAGGCGCTTTCAAGCCGGGTCATCCGAAGGTGTAGTCGGGAATATCGAAAGATGTACCGATGTATTCTGATCAGGCGAACTGTCTGGATCGGATGCTCCTGTTGTATTGTGTCGCGAGGCGAGTCCGGAACCATGGTGACACGGTGAGGCCTATCGGCCTTTCCGGCGTGACTTGTCCGGATTAAAGTGGGTGCACGTGTTGCGCGCTTCGCGGAGGGACCTGTGGCCGGAGGATCTCGTGCAGAGGCGGCGAACGCCCTCGCGGCACGTCTGGAAGCCTGCCGGACCGAGATCATCTCCTGTTACGAGACCGATCTCGCGTCCATGAGCAGCATCATCGCGGGCGACCCCGTGGCGGCCCGGCAGGTGCTGGTCCACGCCGACCAGATCCTCACCGACGTCATCGAGAGCCTGAGGTCGGGCGAGGTCCGCCTGGACGACAGCCACAAGCGCATGTCGTACGAGAGCGGCGTGACCCGCGCCGCCAGCGGCATGCACCCGCGCGAGTCGCTGCGCACGGCCGCCGGGTTCTTCAGCGCCGTGGTCAACGCCGTGCGCCGTGACCTGGAACGTGACGAGCATGCGGTCGACCTTTTCGGCCTGGTCTCCCTCGCGCTGAACGAGAGCACCATGCAGAGGCTCGGCGGCGGGCTGACCACCTACTCCGGCTACCTGCTGAACAAGATCCACGAGTCCCACATCGAGGAGCGGCGCCGCATCGCGCGCGAGCTCCACGACCGCGTCGGCCTGGGTCTGAGCGTGGCCCAGCGCCAGTTGGAGGCGCACGAGTTCTACGAGGACAAGGACTCCGCCCAGGCGCTCAACCGCGTGGCCGCGGCGCAGCAGGGGGTGCGCGAGGCGATGCAGAGCCTGCGGGCGGTGACCTCCGAGCTGCGACTCCAGGAACCCCTGAAGAGCCTGGAGAAGGCGCTGCTCAACTACCTGGAGACCCTGCCGCAGGGCATGGGCTTCCGGCTGTACGTCAACGGGGACGAGACGTGGGCGCCCGCCACGGTGCGCGACGAGTCCTTCCTGGTCATCCGGGAGGCCATCCGCAACGCGGTCGCCCACGGCCGGGCCGAGATGATCCTGGTCAGCGTCGAGATCGCCCCGCACGAGCTGCGCGGGTCCGTCGACGACAACGGAGGCGGGTTCGACGTGGACGACGTGCCCGCCTCGGGAGGCATGGGACTGTCGACCATGCGGGAGCGCGCGGAGCTGATGGGAGGCACGATCACGATCATGTCCCGGCCCGGCCGGGGCACCCACGCGGAGCTCGTAATACCTCTTCAGGGACGTTGAACATGAACGGATCCGATGGCCCCACGACGGTCCTCGTCGTGGACGACCACGCCCTCGTCCGCGAAGGGCTCAAAGAGATACTCGATGCCCAGGGCGACATGACCGTCGTCGGCGAGGCGGGGACCAGCCACGCGGCGGTCTCCCTCGCGGTGGAGCGGCAGCCGCACGTCGTCCTGCTCGACATCGAGATCCCCGGTGAGGAGGTCACGACCACGGTCTCCCGGATCCGCCAGTTCTGCCCGGACTCCCAGGTGATCATCCTGAGCATGTACGACGGCCCGCACCTGCTCAAGAGCCTGCTGGCCGTGGGCATCCGGGGCTACCTGCTCAAGAGCGTGTCCAGGGAGGAGCTGCTTTCGGCGATCCGCAGCGTGCGCGGCGACGACGGCAGGGTGGTGCTCGCCGTCTCGCGCGAGAGCCTGGCGCAGGTCGAGGGGCAGTCCACGACCGTGCTGTCCGACCGCGAGCGCCAGGTCCTGGAGCTCACCGCGCAGGCGCTGAGCAACACGCAGATCGCCGCCCGGCTCTCGCTCACCGAGGCGACCGTCAAGCGCCACCTGCGCAACATCTTCGTGAAGCTGGGCGCGGTGTCACGCATCGACGCCGTCAACAAGGCGGTCAGCGCGTCCCTGATCAAACCGCAGGACCGCATCCCCGCCCCCCAGCGGCCGCGCGGCGCCGACCACTGAGCCGCCCGATCCACTGAGCGCCCTGACCGGGCCGGCCGCGGACGGCGGACGGCCCGGTCAGGGCGGGCGGCGGCGGCCGCCCCCGGCCACCGCCTGGGCCGGGAAGGCGGCGGCCAGCGAGGCGCCGAGCTCCGGCGTGAGCCTGACCCCGGCCGCCGCGGCGTTCATCTCCAGGTGGATCCGCGAGCGGGTGCTCGGCACGGCGACGACGTCGTCGCCCCGGCTGAGCAGCCAGGCCAGCGCGAGCCTGCCCAGGCCCAGGTTGAGCTGCGCGGCGACGTACTCGGCCGCCGGGAGCAGCTTGCGGTTGACGGCCAGGTTCCCGGCCTCGAACCGCGGGTCGGCGAGCCGGTGGTCACCGGGCTCGAACTGCTCGGGTGAGACGACCCGGCCGGTGAGGAACCCGCGGCCCAGCGGACGGCAGGCGGAGAAGCCCACCCCCAGCTCCCGCGCGGCCGGCAGCAGCCTCTCCTCCACGCGCCGGTCCCACAGGGAGTACTCGCTCGCCACCAGGGCGATCGGGTGGACGGCGTGCGCCCGGCGGAGCTGGCCTGCCGTCGGGCCGCAGAGGCCGAGGCTCCCGACCTTGCCGTCCGCGACCAGCCTGGCCATCCGGCCGACCGTCTCCTCCACCCGTGCCGTCCCCCCGAGATGCAGGGAGTAGACGTCGATGCGGTCGGTCCGCAGCCGCCGCAGCGACGCCTCGACCGACCGCTCGGGCCGGGCGGGCCCGCCGCAGGAGGTGATCAGCACCTCGTCGCGGCGGCCGGACACCGCCTTGCCCACCAGACGCTCCACCGTGCCCCGCGCGCCGCCCGCGCCGGGCACGGCGAGGTCGATCAAGGTGACGCCCAGGTCGAGCGCGTGCCCGACCGTGCGGAAGGACTCCGCCGGTTCCACCCGCCCGTAGGCGCCGGTCAGCGCCAGGCCACCGAGGCCGATGGCGGAAGAGACCAGGCCGTTGCGTCCGACCTTTTTGACCTGCATGTCCCACGCCGCATCAGTCGCGCGGAGACGATGGCCCACAGCGGCCGCCGGCTCGGCGTGTCCGACGTGCGTGCCCTCCGCGTTGCGGACACGCGCGGCGCCCGGCCCGATCGGGCCCACCGCGCCGCCCACGGCGGGAGCGGTGCCCTCCGGCGCTCCCGTCCCGTCGCCGCTCCCAGTATCGGCCCCAGGCCTCGCCGCAGCCTGGCGGTCCACTAGCGCGGGGAAATCACCAGACTCCGTCAAAAACCTCCCTGATTGCCCACAAATTAGTGTTAAGGCCCCGCAAGTGGGCACGCGACTCTACTAACCCTTGTATAACGACCGAATTCTCCGACTGCCATGGGATCATCATGAGCCTCCATAACCCCGTCATGCCGGACGTGGCCTGGCTGCGCAGAGCGGCCTGCCTCAGTGAGGACCCCGAGCTCTTCTTCCCGATCTCCGCCAAAGGCCCCGGCCACACGCAGCTCGAACGGGCGAAGGCCGTGTGCCACCGCTGCCCCGTGCAGGCCACCTGCCTGGACTACGCGATGGACACCGGCCAGGAATACGGCATCTGGGGCGGCACCGACCCCGACGAGCGCCGGGCGGAGGCGGCGCGCAAACGCGCCCGCCGCCGCGTCCGCGTCACCGGGTCGCGCGGCACCCGGCTGGTCGGCTCGGGCCCGGCGCGTTCACGTCCCTGAACGACGCGGGCCGAGCCCGCCCGACGCCGAGCCGCGCGGCATGACCGAAACCGCGCGGCTCGACTTCTGTCCCCCGCCGGAACGCGGGTTACGGAACCAGAAGGATCTTGATGGCCCCGTCCTGCTTCTTCTGGAAGATCTCGTACCCGTGCGGCGCCTGCTCCAGCGGCATGCGGTGGGTCGCCAGATCCATCACGCCCAGCGGGTCGGCCTCGTCGGTGACCAGCGGGAGCAGGTCGTCGATCCAGCGCTTGACGTGGGCCTGGCCCATGCGCAGGGTGACGCCCTTGTCGAACAGCCGCAGCATGGGGAACGGGTCGGCCATGCCGCCGTAGACGCCGGAGATCGAGATGGTGCCTCCGCGCCGCACGATCTCGAACGCCTGGTTCAGCGCGGCCAGACGGTCGACCCCGGCGGTGGTCATGAGCTTGGCGGCGACGGCGTCGGGCAGCAGGCCGGTCGCGGTGTGCGCGGCCTTGGCCACAGGGGAGCCGTGCGCCTCCATGCCGACCGCGTCGATGACGGAGTCGGTGCCGCGACCGGCGGTGAGCTCGCGCACGGCCGCGACGACGTCCTTGGCCTCGCGGGCGTCGACGACCTCGATGCCGTGGCGGCGGGCCATCTCCAGGCGCTCGGCCACCAGGTCGACGGCGATGACGCGGTGGCCGAGGTGCTTGGCGACCCGGGCGGACATCTGCCCGATCGGGCCGAGACCGAGCACCGTGACGCTGCCGCCCGCCGGGATGCCGGCGAAGTCGACCGCCTGCCAGGCGGTGGGCAGCACGTCGGACAGGTAGACGAACCGCTCGTCGGGCGGCCCGTGCGGCACCTTGATCGGCCCGAAGTCGGCGTGCGGCACCCGCAGGTACTCCGCCTGCCCGCCGGGGACCTCGCCGTACAGCTTGGTGTAGCCGAACAGGGCGGCGCCGGTGCCGTGCTCGCGCACCTGGGTGGTCTCGCAGTGCGCGAACAGCTTCATGTCGCACATGTGGCAGTGGCCGCAGGAGATGTTGAACGGGATGACGACCCGGTCGCCGGGGGCGATGTGGGTCACCGAGGCGCCCACCTCCTGAACGATCCCCATGGGCTCGTGCCCGAGGATGTCGCCGTCGCCCATGAACGGGGCCATGACCTCGTACAGGTGCAGGTCGGACCCGCAGATGCCGGTGGCGGTGATCTTGATGATGGCGTCGGTGGGTTCCTTGATCGCCGGGTCGGGGACCTCTTCGACCCGCACGTCGCGCTTGCCGTGCCAGGTGACGGCCTTCATGGTGCCTCTCTCTGTGTCGATGACGGTTCGCGGACGGCCCGCGCGCGGCCCTTGTCGCGGGAAGCCCCGGGCACGAGGGTGACCGGGGCTTGCGCGTGAGGGCCGCCGTATCGCCGGTCCCGGCGGCTCAGTCGGAGGTCAGGGCGTCCATGAGGTCGCCCACGCGCGCGTCGGGCAGGGCGCGGGCCACGTCGGCCAGCGCGACCATCCCGACCAGGTCGTGACCGTCGATCACGGGCAGGCGGCGCACCTTGTGCGCGGCCATGGTCCGCAGGATCTCGGACGCGTCGTCGTCGGCGCCGATGGTGACGGCCTCACCCTGGGCGAACTCGCCCGCCAGGCAGGCCTTCGCGTCGCGGCCGTGCGCCACGACCTTCACCACGATGTCACGATCGGTGAGCATGCCCTTGAGCCGGTTGTCGGTGCCGCAGATGGGCAACGAGCCGACGTCCAGGCGGGACATCTTCTCCGCCGCGTCCTGGACGGACTCGTCCACGTTCACGCATTCGGCGTTGGGCGTCATGATCTCTCGTGCGGTCGTCATCGTCGACTCCTTCGAGCGATTCGGTGTTGCCGTGAAGCCGTCCCGGCGCGGCGGCGCCGCGCCGGGACCTTGTGACGGGGCCGGTCAGAGCCGGCCGCGGGTCGCCGACCGGCGGCTCAGCAGGAAGCCGAGCGCGGCCATGCCGAGGCCGAGTACCAGGTGCAGCCAGTTGTCGGCGTTGTTGAACGGGACGAAGTTGGCAGCGGTGTCATGCCCGACCAGGAGGCCGTATACCCACAACAGCAGGTAAACGGCGCCTCCGCCGATCAGGTACGAGCGCGCGCCCGACCACGTCCTGGCGAGTACCACTCCGGCGACGCCGAAGAGCAGGTGCACGACGTTGTGCAGGATCGACACCTCGAACACGCCGAGCAGCATGGCGTCCGACTGGTGTCCCGCGAACTGCATCTGGTCCATGTTCGTGGTGACGCCGGGGATGAAACCGAGAATCCCGACGAGCAGGAAGACCGCTCCCACGACGAGTGCCGCCGTCTGCAGCGGTGTGCGCGTGTTGCGCGAGTGTGCGACGTCCATGACGCCTCCCGAGGGCTGGGGGATACTGTTTCCGCTGGCTATTGGCCGCCTACCCCGCAACCTGGGCCATACACAACTCCTCGGCCCGGCCCTGCAAAGCAGCGGGTTCGATCTTTCACACCCTCGCCGGGCGACCGTTGCGGGCGCTCGTGGCCCCGTCGGCGCCAGGGGCCCCGGACCGTCCGCCCGGTGGCGGGGGATCGCGGACCCGGCCGCGCCGGAGGAGTCCCGGCCGGCGGGCGCCGCGCCGAAGACCCCGCCGCCGGCCCGGATCGCGGCCGGTCGTTTACTGAGAATGTTTGCTCAGTTCAGAGGGGGTATGAGGCGCGATCCCGCCGCCGAGCCAGTCCCGGCGGCGACCTGCGGGTTCGCGGGCGCCTCCCCGTGGATCCTCGGCCATATCGCAGCGGCTCGGGAGGAACCCATGATCATGGAACGCGGTAGCGACAAGCACGGCCGTCGCCTCGACGAGGCGATCAAGCACGAGACCGAGGGGATCGTCCGCGGCGGCGGCACCAGCCGCGCCGAGGAGTGGATGGAGCCGGAGCCCGTCCAGGACCCCGAGGCCGACCTCTCCCCGCGCGAATACGCCCCCGGCCACGAGCCCGGAGTGGCGCCCGGGATGTCCGCCGCGGACGTCGAGCGGCGGAGCAACCTGGCCAAGTGGCTGAGCGACGCCGCCTACCCGGCCGACCCGGCCGCCCTGCTCCGGCACGTCGAACGGAACCCGGCGGTGCCCGACGCCGTGGTGGCGGCGGTCCGCTCCCTGCCGGACGCGCGCGAGTTCCGCAACATCGGGGACATCGCCGAGGCGCTCGGTCTCGGACGCGAACGCCGCCATGCGGAGTAGCCGGGCCCCGCTCCGGTTGCGGTCGGCGGCGCCGGGCGCCCACCGCCCGTCGTGACGGCGGTCGCGCCGCCGCCCGGCGGCGGTGCGGGTCGCGTTTCCCACCGGAAGATCGGGGTACCGCCGAGCGAACCCGGGAGCCCGAGGCAGAGGAGGGGAGTTCCATGATGCAGCACGGCGGTGATGTCATCACCGTCCTGACCACCGACCACCGTGAGATCGAGGTGATGCTCGCCGAGCTTGAGCGGTTGCGTGGCACGGATGAGAGGGATCGCCGCAAGGACCTGACCGAGCAGGTGATCATCGAGCTGGTGAGGCACTCGGTCGCGGAGGAGGCCTACCTGTACCCGGCCGCCCGCAAGCTGATCCCCGGCGGCGACCTGCTGGCCGACCGGGACATCGCCGAGCATGCCGAGGCCGAGCGCCTGATGAAGGAGCTGGAACGCACCGACGTCGGCGACCCGGCCTTCGACCCGCTGCTGGACAGGTTCACGGCCACCGTCCGGGAGCACGTGCGGGAGGAGGAGAGCCGCCTGTTCCCCCAGCTCGTCCAGTACGCCGACGTGGAGGAGCTGGTCAGCCTGGGCAGGAAGATCCAGACCATGAAGAAGGTGGCCCCGACCCGTCCGCACCCGTCCGCCCCGGTGACCCCGCCCGTCAACAAGCTCCTGGCCCCCGGCACCGGCCTGGTCGACCGAATCCGCGACGCGGTCACCGGCCGGGGCCGCGACTGACGTACGCGGGTCGAGGCTCGCGGCGCGGTTCGCGGTTCGCGGTTCGCGGTTCGCGGTTCGCGGTTCGCCGCGTTCCGCAGGTCGAGGTTCGTTCGCGGGTCGTGGTTCGCGGGTCGAGGTTCGTTCGCGGGTCGTGGTTCGCGGGTCGAGTTCTGCGGGTCGTGACCATCCTCCTTGGGTTCCCGTGTTTCGACGGGGGCCCAAGGGGGAGCGGTCCTGTCATGCGAGTCATCGTCGTTGGGGCCACGGGCAACGTGGGCACGAGTGTCGTCTCCGCGCTTGAGGCCGATCCGGAGGTCACCTCGATCGTCGGCATCGCGCGCCGGCTGCCCGGCTGGGCGCCGGGCAAGACCGAGTGGCGCGCGGCCGACGTCACCGACGCCGACCTCACGGCCGTCTTCTCCGGCGCCGACGCGGTGGTGCACCTGGCCTGGCTGTTCCAGCCCACGCACGACCCGACGGTCACGTGGCGCGGCAACGTGCTGGGCAGCAGGCGGGTGTTCGAGGCCGTAGCCGAGGCCGGCGTGCCCGCGCTGGTGTACGCCTCCTCGGTGGGGGCGTACTCGCCCGGACCGAAGGACTCCCCGGTGGACGAGAGCTGGCCGACCCACGGCTGGCCGGGCGCGGCGTACGGGCGCGAGAAGGCCTACGTCGAGCGGCTGCTCGACCTGTTCGAGCGCGACCACCCCGGGGTCAGGGTGGTGCGCATGCGCCCCGGGTTCATCTTCAAGCGGGAGTCGGCCAGCGGGCAGCGGCGGCTGTTCGCCGGCCCGCTGCTGCCCCAGCGCCTGGTGCGCCCCGGCTGGATCCCCTTCATGCCCGACATCCCCGGCCTGCGGTTCCAGGCCCTGCACTCGGACGACGCCGGCGAGGCGTACCGGCTGGCCGTCACCCGCCCGGTGTCGGGGGCTTTCAACCTCGCCGCCGACCCGGTCATCGACCCCGTCGAGCTGGCCGGCCTGCTGAAGACCCGCCTGGTGCCGGTGTCGCCCTGGCTGGCCCGAACGGCCGTCGCCACCGGCTGGCGCCTGCGCCTGGTGCCGGCCTCACCCGGCCTGGTGGAGATGGCCCTGCAGATCCCGGTGATGGATGTCACCCGCGCCCGCACCGAGCTGGGCTGGGAGCCGCGCCACACCTCCCTGCAGGCCATCCGCGAACTCCTGGACGGCATGCAGGGCGGCGCCGGCATGGACACCCCGCCCCTGGAGCCCGACAACCTGCAGATGCGCCTCCACGAACTCACCACCGGCGTAGGCCGCCGCCCCTGACCCCCGCCCGCCGCTCCCGGTGACCGGCCAAACCAGGCGACCGGTACAGCCCTCCACGCCCGCGCCGACCACCGGCGCGGGCCCCGCTTCTCCGGGGCGCGCCGAGCCCAGGTCCGCGGTACGGCCACCCCGCACCCGCGCTGCGGCGCGGTGGGGGTGGGTGGCCCGGCGGTTCTGACCGCCACCGCCACCGGCCAGGTGGCCGGGGCGGGGCGGCAGGTCAGGACGGGTTCAGGCGGTCGCTGCGGGACTGGAGCTCGTCGATCAGCTTGGAGGCGTCGGCCTTGCTGAGGTCCGCAGGGACCTCCTCGCCCGCCTCGCGGGCCAGCGTTTGCAGGTAGGACTCCTGCGGGGCGGTCATCGGCTCGTCACCGGTGGCCCAGTCCTCCGGGTCCTTCTCCAGCGGTCCTCTGTCCATGGTCCTCTCCCTCCGTCGAACTCGTGTTCGGCCCTACCCGCCGCCCCGCACCCGTAACATCACCGGCCCCGCCAGCACCGCGGAGCCCCTCAGCCGCCGGCCACGGACGGGATGACGTGGACCTCGGCGCCGTCGGCCAGGCGGGTGGCCGCGCCGTCGAGACGGCGGCACTCCTCGCCGCCGACGTAGAAGTTGACGTAACGGCGCAGGCCACGCTGCTCGTCGCGGAGGCGGCGGTCGAGAGCGGGGTAGAGGCCGGCCACGGTGTCGAGCACCGCGGTCAGCGTGGCGCCCTCGGCCACCTCGACGTCGAGCCGGGAGCGGCCGTCGGCATCGGCGTGCAGCACGCCGGGCAGCAGCACGGTCACCCGCATCGCGGACCCCTAGACCACGGCCGCGCGGACGCACAGCACGTCGGGAAGGTGCTGGGCGACCAGCCCCCAACTGTCGCCCTCGTCGCGGCTGGCGTAGACCTCGCCCGACCGCGACCCGAGGTACAGGCCCGCGGGGTCGGCGTCGTCCGCGCAGAAGGCGTCGCGCAGCACGGTCGTCCAGAAGCCCTCCTGCGGCAGCCCGGCGGTCAGCGGGCTCCAGGTGGAACCGGCGTCCTCGCTGCGGTACACCCGGCACCTGCCCTCGGGCGGGAACCGGCGAAGGTCGGCGGAGAGCGGGAAGGTGTAGACGACGCCGGGCCGGTGCGGGTGCACGACGATGGGGAAGCCGAAGTCGCTGGGCAGGCCCTCGGCGATGGACGACCAGCTCGCGCCGGCGTCGTCGCTGCGGTAGACGCCGCCGTGGTTCTGCAGGAAGAGCTGCTCGGGCCGCTCGGGATGGACGGCCACCTTGTGGACGCACTGGCCGAACTCGGGATACGGATCGGGCAGGAAGTGCGCGCGGACGCCGTTGTTGGCGGCCTCCCAGCTCTCGCCGCCGTCGGAGGTGCAGTAGACGCCGCCGGTGGACATGGCGACCGTGACGCGCTTCTCGTCGGAGGGGTGGGGGAGCACGGTGTGGATCGCCATGCCGCCGTAACCGGGGGTCCAGTGCTCGCGGTGCGGGTGATCCCACAGGCTCTTGACCAGCTCGAAGGTCACCCCGCCGTTGGTGGATCTGAACAGCGCCGACGGCTCGACGCCCGCGTAGACGACCTCGGGCGCGCCGGCCGGGCCGGGCGCGAGCTGCCAGACGCGGGTGAGCGCGGCGCCGGTCTCGGCCGGGAACGCGACGGGTGGATGCTCGGGCTCCTGCCACGTGGCCCCGAGGTCGTCGCTGACGGCCACGCTCGGGCCGAAGTGCTCACTGGTGACCCCGGCCAGGATGCGCGGCGCCGGACCGCGGGTGTCGATCGCCACGGCGTAGACGTCGGTCATGGGACGGTGCGGGCCGGTGACCTCCCACCCCGCCCGGTCGTCACGGCTGCGGGCCAGCCACAGCCCCTTGCGGGTTCCGATCGCGAGCAACACCGACTGCGCCACGTTGACCTCCTGGCTCGGGCCCTTCAGCTTCTTGGTGGCAGCACTATGGCACGGGTCACCGACAGTTCCGGTGGCCGTTCCGGAGGAAGGCTGCGCCGGTTCTGGGGACATATCCGCACGTCCCGGCTTAGAAGGTGATTCACGCTCTGTTACGCGGGAGTAGCCCACACGACAAAGGCTGACGGCTGCGTCCGGCGGCGTGTCCGTGCACGCGCGGGTGAGCCGCAGCCCCCGCAGCGCGGTCGCCCCGCTGGGCCCGATGACACTGGCGTGAGTCTCGTCGAAGGCCGGCAACGTGCCGTACTGGCGGGTCAGGCCGCGAAGTTCCTCAGCGGCCCGGCGTCACCGTGCGCGGCGCCATGCTTGCGAGGGTGGCGTGCCCGACGACGAGGTCATTGGGCGTCGGTGGAGTGGTGACTCTCCTCGATGTCATCGAGCAGCGAGGTCGCGGGCGGCGCGCTCGGCGCGGGCTCTCCCGAGGGGACCGTCGAAGGGACCGCGCTCACCGTCGGGGCGGGGGGCAGGGCGTGGTCTCCGGCCAGGCCGGTGCCTTCCAGCAGACCCATGTGGGTGTTCACGAACTTCGCCGCGCTCTCGGCGAAGCCGCGGATCAGAGTGTTCTGGGTGGAGGCCCGGACCGCGCCGATGGCGGGGAAGATCTTCCCGTGCGCCAGCCGCAGGCGCGTGACGGCCAGCTCGTCGTAGGCGAGTCCCTTCTTGGCGGAGATCTCGGCCATCCATCCCTTCTGGTCCTCGTTGGGTTCATCGGGCAGCGGCACGCGAAGCTGCGCCGCCACGTCCCGAACCTCGGCGTCCAGAAGTTCGTGCTGCCGGGCGATCTCCCCGAGGTTCTTCCTGGTGACGGCCCGGAAGCCGCGTCGCGCGGCCTGCCTGCCCGTCGGGATCTCCCAGAGGCCGGCCAGACGTACTTTGACCACCAGATCACGGTCCGCCGGGCTCAGCGGACCCCACGGCGTCGAGATCGTCGCCTGCGCCGCCGCGTCCTGGGACGCCGTCCCGTCCGTCGGTGCGGCCCCGTCCGCCGGGGCCGCGCCGTCCTGCGGCGCCGCACCGTCCTCGAGGACCTGCGCCGAAGAGGCGGCGACCTCGGGCTCGGGCTCGGCATCGGACGCCTGCAGCGACGCGATGATCTGCGGCACCAGCTCCTCCGCCGGCAGGGCGCTCGGCGCCGGCCCGGTGGCGGCCGCGTCCGGCCTGCCGGAGTCTCCGGAGCAGCCCGTGGTCGTCTGAAGCACGATGAGGCTGAGAACCACGGTGGCGACCGAGGCGATACGCGCGCGTCGCATCTCTGCCCGATCCCTTCTTGCCTGGGGAATCGCAACCCATCGCCACTACGGCGATGGTCGCTCATCTAGAGCTACGGGCAGTTCGCGTGACCAGTTCGACGGTATCGGGACGAGTTTCCGGTCACCGCCTGGCGAACCGCCGAACAATCCCAGGCCCATCAGCGACGGCGGGGAGGATGACGTACACGATGGCGGTCCTCAAGTCCCCCGCCCCCTTCTCGCCGGCCCGGCGAGAAGGGGGTACGGGCCGTCGTCCTTCACGGAAGGCCCCGCGCCCTGGGCGCGGTCCCGGCTGGGATGGTCAGGCGGGGACGTGGTTGCGCAGGCCCAGGTCGTCCGGGTAGAGCGAGAAGTACGTCTGGTCGCGCACGTACTCGGCGTCGGCCGCCAGGGAGTGGTGGCGCAGCAGGGCCAGGGGGACGCTGAGCGGCACCCGGCGGGACTGGTAGGCGTGGATCACCTCCAGCAGGTCGGCGCGGCGCGCCGGGTCGAGCCTCTCGCTGATCATGCCCAGGCAGTGGTGCAGCACGTTGACGTTGCGGCCGATCGACGCCCGGGTGGCCAGCGCCGAGGCGAAGCCGTGGGCGTAGCCGGCGGCGAGCAGATCCCTGGGCAGGGTGCCCGCCCTGGCGACCAGGCGGCCGAGCGTGCCGTAGGCGGCCGGGTCGTGCGCGAGGATCTGCATCTTGTGGCGGGCGTGGAAGGCCACCAGGTCACCCGGCCGCCAGGCGCTGTCGAGGAAGGCCCGTAGCCGGGCGTGGGCGAAGATCCGCTCGACGAACGCCTCGCGCAGCACGTCGTCGTGCAGGCGGCCCTCGTCCTCCACCGGCAGCAGCGGGTGGGACTCCATGATCACCTCGGCGAACATCCCCCGGCCGTGCCGGTCGACGGACGTGCCCTCGCCGTGCACGGGGATGCCGTGGGTCCCGCAGGTCGGGCTCTTGGACTTGAAGACGTAGCCGTCCACGTCCAGCGCGCCGGCCCGCGTCGCCGCCAGCTCGAGCATGGGAGCGGTGAGGTCTCTGCGGGTCCTGCGGCTCATCAGCCGCACCCCGCAGGGGGAGCGCTCCAGGCGCACCGGCTCGCGCGGGCTGCCGAGGCCGATCTCGATCTCGGGGCACACCGGGACCCAGTCGACGTGGCCGCCCAGCGCGTTGGACAGGAACCGGTCGCGGCTGTGGCCGCCGTTGAAGCGGACAAGCTCCCCGATCAGGCAGCTCGACACCGCGAGCCGGGGCCTTACGGCGCCGTCCGCGCCGAGCGGCCGGGGTTCTTCGCGCGGTGCCGGGCTCTCGGCTGCCGCCGTGGCTTCGTCTGCACGCATGATCGTCCCCGCTGGGTGAAATGTCGGTGAATGTACCTTCGGTGGTTGTCTTCGACCGGATGCATCCGTGGGGGATCCGTGTCCATGACGTCCCCGCGCCGGCGGGTGGGCACACCCCGGCCGGGCTCTCCATCGTGTGTGCATCCGAAAGCCGTATCCGTCCCGAAGGTGTGTACATCTGATCAAAGGAGCTACGCCGATGGTGATGGCGACACGGGACGCCGCCGGGCTGCGGGAGCTGGTCGATCAACGCCTCGGCGAGCTGCTGGAGCAGGAGATGGACCGGCTGTCCTTCCTGGGCCGGGACGGCCAGGACACCTTGCGCCGCCACCTGGCGGACTTCGTCCGCGATGGCGGCAAGCGGCTGCGGCCCCGCTTCGTGTACTGGGGGCACCGGGCCGCCGGCGGCTCCCCAGACGACCAGGACGCCGTGCTCGCGGCCGGCTGCGCGGTCGAGCTGCTGCACGCGGGCGCGATGATCCTCGACGACGTGATGGACGAGGCGGGCACCCGGCGCGGCCGGGAGACCGCCCACCTGGCCCTGGCCGGACGCCACCGGCGGCTCGGCTGGTGGGGCGACCCCGGCAGGTTCGGGGAGTCCATGGCGACCCTGTTCGGAATCCTGGCCTTCACCTGGGCCGACGCCGCCCTGCTGGGCGCCGGCCCCCGGCTGGCCGAGGCGCTGGAGGTGTTCACCCGGCTCCGGGTGGAGATCATCGGCGGCCAGTACCTCGACGTCGCCTACGCCGCCCGCGGCGCCGGGGGCGCCGAGGAGGCCACCCGCGTCGCCACCTACAAGTCCGGCAAGTACACCGTCGAGCGCCCGCTGCACCTGGGCCACGCCATCGCCGGAGGCGACCCCGGGCTGCGCGCCGTCCTGAGCGCCTACGCGCTGCCGCTGGGTGAGGCGTTCCAGCTCCGCGACGACGTCCTCGGCGTGTTCGGCGACCCGGCGCTCACCGGCAAGCCCGCCGGAGCCGACCTGCGCCAGGGCAAGCGCACCTACCTGACGGCCAAGGCCCGCCAGCACGCGGACGCGTACGGCGCGGCCCTGCTCGACAACGTCCGCGACGAGGCCGACGTGGCCGCGGCCCGCGAGCTGATCGTCGCCACCGGCGCCCTGGACGCCGTCGAACGCCGCATCTCCCTGCTGGCCGCCTCGGCGGTGGACGCGCTGGACGGCACCGGCATCCCGCCGGACGCCAGGGCCGCGCTCGCCGACCTCGCGGACGCGGCGACCGGCAGGACCGCCTGATGGCCGCCCCGGCGCCCGGCGCCGCCGTCCCCGCGGACGCTATGGCCGCGCCCGGCGGCCCCTCGGGCGTGGCCACCGGCGGGCACGCGTGACGCCCGCCGCCCGACCGGTCGTGGTGATCGGGGCGGGGCTCGCGGGGCTGGCCGCGGCGATCCGCCTGGCGTCGGCCGGGCGTGACGTGGTGGTGGTTGAGGCGCGTGACGTGCAGGGCGGCTGCTGCGGCACGGCGAACCTCGGGCCCTACCGCTTCGACACCGGGCCGTCGGTCCTCACCATGCCCGAGGTGCTGGCCGAGACCTTCGGCGCGGCGGGGGAGGACCTGGAGAGCGTGCTCCCGCTGCGACGGCTGGACCCGTACTACCGGCTCGCCTACCACGACGGCTCCCGGCTGGACGTCGTGGCGGGGGAGGAGGCGATGACCGAGCGGGTGCGGCTGCTGTGCGGCGACGCCGAGGCCGAGCGGTACCGCCGCTTCCGCCGGCACCTGGGCAGGATGTTCGCGGTCGAGTGGCCGGCGTTCATCGACAGGGACATGACCCGCCTGCGCGCCCTGGCGCGGCCGTACGCCCTGGGCCGGCTGGCCGCGCTGGGCGGCTTCCGGCGGCTCGACTCGCTGGTCAGAAGCCACCTCAGCGACGAGCGGCTGGTCAGGGCGCACACCTTCCAGGCGCTGTACGTCGGCATGCCTCCGCGGCGGGCGCTGGGCATCTACGCCGCGGTGGCGTACATGGACACCGTCGGCGGCGTCTTCTTCCCGCGCGACGGCGGCATGCACGCCGTGCCGCGCGCGATGGCGGCGGTCGCCGAGAAGGCGGGCGCCGTCATCCGGTACGGGGTGCGGGCGACCCGGGTCGAGACGGACACCTCCGGCGTGTCGGCCGTCCGGCTGGACACCGGGGAGCGCCTGACCGCGGGCGACGTCGTGGTGGCGTGCGACCTGCCGCGCGCCCACGCCGGGCTGCTGCCCGCCGGGGCCGGGGACTGGCGGCTGCGCCGCCCCCGCTACTCGCCGTCATGCCTGGTGCTGCACTTCGGCCTCGACCGGCGCCCGGCCGGCCAGGCCCACCACACGCTGCACATCGGCGAGCAGTGGGCGTCCACGTTCGACGCCCTCGCCGCGGGCCGGCCGCAGCCCGACCCCAGCCTCCTGGTCACCTGCCCCGGCCAGGACACCAGCGCGGCGCCTCCGGGGCACGCCACGCTGACCGTGCTGGAGCCGACCGCCAACACCGCCGGCGGCGCCGACTGGGACCGGCTGACCCCGGAGCTGGTGGAGCGGCTGCTCGGACGCCTGGCCGCGCTGGGCTACGGCGACCTGTCGGCGGCCCCCCGGCTCACCCTGGACCCGCCGGCCTGGGAGCGCATGGGGCACTCGGCCGGCACCCCGTTCGCCCTCGACCACCGGTTCACCCAGACGGCCTGGTTCCGCCCGGCGGGCCGCGCCGGACGCGTCCCAGGCCTGCACTTCGCCGGCATGTACACCGCGCCGGGCGTCGGGGTGCCGCCGGTCATCATCTCCGGCCGCCTGGCCGCCGAGCGCATCCTGGAGACCCGCCGATGACGCCCACCACAGCCCGCCGACCTCGCCGCCCGCACGGCCGTCCCCGCAGGCCCGACGCCCCCGGACACGACGGGCGGGCCCGGCGATGACGCTGACCGCCAGCTACGAGCGCTGCCGCATGCTCAACGCCAAGCACGGCCGCTCCTACTACCTGGCCACCCTGCTGCTCCCGGCGTGGAAGCGGCGGCACGTGCACGCCCTGTACGGGTTCGCCCGCTACGCCGACGAGATCGTCGACTCCTTCGACATGACCTCCGACCGGGGGGCGGCGCTGGAGGCGCTGGCCGGACGGCTCGCAGCCGCGCTGGACGGCGCGCCGGTGGACGACCCGGTGCTCCCGGCGTTCGCGCACACCGTGCGCTCCTTCGGCGTCGACCCGGCCGACGTCATGGCGTTCATGGAGTCGATGCGCGCCGACCTGTCGGTGACCCGCTACGCGACCTACGAGGACCTGCTCGGCTACATGGAGGGCTCGGCCGCCGTCATCGGCACGATGATGCTCCCGGTGCTCGAAGCGCTGCCCGGCGCCGCCGCGCGTGCCCGCGAGCCCGCGCGCCAGCTCGGGCTGGCGTTCCAGCTCACCAACTTCCTGCGCGACGTGGGCGAGGACCTGGCGCGCGGCCGGGTCTACCTGCCGATGGAGGACCTGGAGAAGTTCGGCGTCGAGGTGGACGACCTCGGGGCGGCGAGCGCCGGCCAGGCCGTACGCGACCTGGTGGCCTTCGAGGCGGGCCGCGCCCGCGACCACTACCGGCAGGCGCTGGCGGGCGTCGACCTGCTCGTCCCCTCGTCGCGGCCGTGCATCCGCGCCTCCTACGACCTGTACGGCGGGATCCTGGACGAGATCGAGGGCGCCGGCCACGACGTGCTGGCCGCCCGCGCGCGTGTTCCGCGCCGCCGCCGGCTGGCGATCTTCGCGCGCCACCTGGCGGCGGCCTCCGCGGCCGGCAGGGACGAACGCCGCGTCACCGTCCCGGTGCCGTGAGGCGGGAAGACCCGCCGGCGGAGCCGCCGGGGAGGACAGTGATGGGCAAGCCCGTTGTCGTCGACGCGATGGGTGGGGATCACGGACCGGCCGAGGCCGTGCGCGGCGCCGTCGCGGCGTGGCGGGAGCACGGCGTGCCGGTGCTGCTCGCCGGCCGGGCCGGCGTCGTGCGCCGCGAGCTGGCCAGGCACGACGCCGCCGGGGAGATCGGCGTGGTGCACGCCGAGGACGTCGTCCCCATGACCGAGCGCGGCTCCGGGGTTGGGAGCGAGGGCTCCAGCCTCGCGGTGGGCTGCCGGCTCGTCCGGGACGGCGCGGGCGCGGCGTTCGTCTCGGCGGGCTCGACCGGCGCGGTCGTCACGTGCGCGGTCCGGCTGCTCGGCCGGGCCGCGGGCGTGCTGCGCCCCGCCCTGGCTGTGGCCCTGCCCACGGCCGCCGGGGGCTCCGCAGTCCTGGTCGACGCGGGCGCCACCTCCGACCCGACCCCCGAGATGGTCGCGCAGTTCGCGCTGCTCGGAGCCTTCTACGCCCGGCTCGTGCTCGGCGTCGCCGACCCCTCGGTGGGTCTGCTGTCCATCGGCTCCGAGCCCGGCAAGGGCAACCGGCTCACCCGCCGGGCCGAGGAGCTGCTGTCGGCCGCCTCGCTCTCCTCGGGGGACGGGCTCGCGCGGGATGACGGGCCCGGGGCGCCGCCCTGGCCGCCGTTCCGCTTCCACGGCAACGTCGAGGGGCACGACGTGCTGGCGGGCACGGTCGACGTGATCGCCACCGACGGGTTCACCGGCAACGTCGTGCTGAAGAACGTCGAAGGCTCCGTCCGGGCCACGCTGGCCCTGGTCGCGGCGGCCGGGATCGCCGCGCCCGAGCGGCTGCGCGAGGTCGCCCGGCTCTACGACCCGCGCACGCACGGCGGCGCGGCCCTGCTCGGCCTGAACGGCACCGTCGTCGTGGCGCACGGCTCCTCCCGCGCCGGAACCATAGCCCGGGCCTGCGTGGTGGCCCGCGACCTGGCGGAGGGCGGGGTCGTGAGCCGCATCCGCCCGCACCTCACCGCCGAGCCCGCCACGTGAGCCCATCGGCCGCGACGGCGGCGGGGCCGGGCTCAGGCGAGCGGGTCGGCGCCGTCCCAGCCGCCCTCGCTGCCGTAGGGGACGAACCGGGCGAACAGCTCCTCGGAGTACCAGCCCTCGCGCCGCACGCGGCCGATCACCTCGCGGTGCCCGGGACGCTTGTAGGCGAACGACCGCACCGCGTCCGCGTCGCGCCACAGCGAGAACGTCGCCTGCCTGGCCAGCGGCCACTCGCCGATGCCGACCGACGCCAGGCAGCCGTCCTGCGCCCGCAGGTCGAGGTCCACGGCCGGGACCGCACGGTAGAACGCGGGCAGCCGGCTCAGCCGGATGGACGCCCGCGTCAGCACCGCCACCGGCCCCCCGGCCGCCACCGGAGGGACGGCTCCGCCCGCGAACCCGGCCCCTTCGAAGGGGTCGACGCCGTTCCAGCGGCCCCGGGAGGCCACGGGCGCCAGCCGCACGTGCCAGGACTCCCGCGCCCGGGACCGCCAGCGGGCGGCGATCGGCGAGTCGCGCAGGAACGCCTCCAGCGCGCGCTCGTCGCGCCAGACCGCCAGCAGCGCCCAGCGGCGCAGGTCGGCTCCCAGGGACATGGACGTCCCCCGGCCCGTGCCCAGCAGGCGCGAGAACAGCAGCCCGCCGGTGCCGCGCAGCACCGGCCGGTCGTAGGCCATGTACCGCATGCCACCGCGGTCCGGATACCTGATGAGGTGAAACGAAGCGATGGTTCCCGTGCTCGTCGCGGTCATCGGCGGCTACCTGCTCGGCTCGGTGCCGGTCGCGGTGCTGGTCGCCAGGACGCACGGCTTCGACCCGCGTGACGTCGGCGACCGCAACCCCGGCTTCTGGAACATGAGGCGACGGCTGGGCGGGCGGCCGGCCGTCCCGGTGTTCGCGGGCGACCTCCTCAAGGGAACCCTGGCCGGGCTGCTCGGCCTGCTGGTCAGCGGCGCCCACACCGCCGGCCTCGCCGTCACCGCGCCCGGGGGCGTGGCCGCGGGCGGCGTCCTGCCCGAGCACATGATGGTCGGCGCGGGCCTGCTGCCCCTGTACGGGACGGTGGCCGGGGACAGCGTGGTGCCGGTGTACGCGGCGGTGGCGGCGGCGATGGCCGGGCACGCCTGGCCGGTGTTCGCCGGGTTCAGGGGCGGCCGGTCCATCCTCGCGTTCGCCGGCGGCGTCGCGGTGATCTGCCCGCCCGGGTTCCTGCTGGCCGTCGGCCTGCTGGTCGTCACGGCCCTGGCCGCCCGGTCGTTCGCGGTCGGGGCGCGGGTGGGCGTGTTCGCCGTGCCCGTCCTGCAGCTGCTGTTCGTCCCGGTGCTCCAGGTGGCCGCGACCGGCCTGCTGATGTGCCTCATCGGGCTGCGTTTCGGGCAGGCGGCGCTGGCCGGTCGCCGTCCCGGGCGGGCCGGGCCGTGACGGGCGGGCAGCCGCCGTCGAGCCCGGCGCGCGGCGGCGCCAGGCGGGCGGCGGTCGTGTCCAGCGTCTCGTAGGTGCGGCCGCGCCAGGTGCGGGCCGGGCGCAGGGTCGCGTAGGTCAGGCGCAGGGCCGTCAGCGGGTCGAGCAGGGGGGACAGCGGCAGGCCGGGCCCCGGGCGGGTGTAGCTGGCCCGCAGGGCGGCGGTCAGCAGGAACCGGGTGCCGAGCAGCCCGAGGTCGAGCCGTGTCGGGCGTCCGGCCGCCAGCCGCAGCACGGGGAGGGCGGCGGCCAGCCAGAGCACCGCCAGGTCGCCCGCCTGCCACAGGCGGCCGGTGACGTCCCTGAGGTGCAGGGTGCGGCCCCACTCGCGCCAGACCTCGGCCGTGGAGTCGTGCATGTCCACCTCCAGCAGGTCGCCGGCGTCGACGAAGCGCACCGCCCAGCCTCGCCCGGCCAGCGCCCGGGCGAGCGCCACGTCGTCGGTGAGGTGGCCGCGCACCCGCGCGAAGCCGTCGGCGGCCCGCATCGCTCCGCGCCGGAACGCCATGCACTGCCCGTTGGCCACCACCCGGTGCGGGGGCGGCGGCACCGGCGAGCCGATCGGGCCGAACCGGTAGACCAGCGTCGCGAGGAACGAGGCGTGCAGCGCCTGTTCGACCGGCCCGCCGGTGGCGAACCTCGGCCCCGCGCTCAGCAGGTCGCAGCCGTCCAGCTCCGCCGCCATCGCGCCGAACAGCCCGGGCCGGGGGCGGGTGTCGGCGTCCAGCGTGACGACCACGTCGCCGCGCGCCTCCGCGAGCCCCTGGTGGAGCGCCCACTGCTTGCCGACCCAGCCGGCGGGCAGCGGCCGGCCCGCCACGACCCTCGCCCCCAGCTCCGCCGCCACCCGCGCCGTCCCGTCGGCGGACTCGTCGTCCACCACCAGCACCTCACCCACCGAGGGATCGGCGAGCGCCGCCGCCACACAGGGCCCGATGCGGTGCTCCTCGTCCCGCGCCGGAATCACCACCGAGATCGTCCGCGAACGCGCGCCCCCCCACGCCGCTCCGACCGGCGCGGCCGGGCCGGTCGTCCAGGGCTCGATGCCCTGCCCGGTCCGGGCACTCACGTCCAGGGCCGGCTCGGGGCCGCCGCCCGCCGGAAGGGGCTCGGCGGTCAGGGCGGGCTCGGCGCGGTGCCGCTCCTCCCGGGCCGTGGTCATGGCCGGGGCGGTCCCGGGGCCGGGGTCGGCGGGGGCGCGTAGCGGGGCGCGGCGGCCGCGGCCGCGCGCCAGGCGGGTCAGCACGGCCAGGGCGGCCACGGCCTGGGCGGCGGTGAGGATCGTCGACGGCTTCATCGGGCGTGGCTCCTCGGCCCGGGCGCCGCCTGGCTCGGCCCGCCCGTCGTGGGGAAGTCGTCCTCGACCAGGGAGGCGACGATGCGCCCGCCCATCGTCACCAGGGGCAGGCCGCCGCCGGGATGCGACGAGCCGCCCACCAGGTACAGGCCCCGGCGGGGGCCGCGGTTGCCCGGACGGCGGAACGGGGCCAGCGCGCCCCGGTAGGGCGTGCCGTAGATCGCGCCGCCCCAGGCGTCGTAACGCTCGCGCAGGTCGGCGGGGGTGATCATGTCGACGAACCGCAGCCGTCCCGCCAGGTCGTGGCCGCGGGAGGCCAGGCGTTCGAGCACCAGGTCCCGGTAGGCCTCGGGGGAGATCGGCCATCGGGCGGGGTCGACGGCGGGGACGTTGACCAGCATGACCCAGTTCTCGGCGCCGTCCGGGGCCTGTGTGGGGTCGTCGACGGCCGAGCAGCCGACGTAGACGGTCGGGTCCTCGGGCGGGCGCCGCCGGTCGAAGATGTCGGCGAACTCCCGCTCGTAGTCGGCGGAGAAGACGACGGAATGGTGCGGCAGACCTTCGGTCCGCCCCTCCACCCCCGCCAGCAGCAGGAACGCCGAGGACGACCGGCCGAGCCCCGCGATCCTGCGCAGCCGCCGCCGGTCGGGCAGCAGCCGCCCGTACAGCGCCGCCGCGTCGCCGTTCACCACCACGGCGTCCGCCCGCGCCTCCTCCCCGGAGGCGAGCCGCACGCCGGACACCCGGTCGCGGCCGGCGAGCACGCCGGTCACCTCGGCGCCGAGGTGGACCTCCACGCCGGCCTCCTCCAGCAGGACGGCGAGCGCGTCGGCGACGCGGGGCAGCCCGCCCCGCACGTACCAGCCGCCGTCGCCGTGCTCGATCGCCGGTATGCATCCCAGCGCCGCCGGCGCCTGGTAGGGGCTGGACCCGGCGTAGGTGGCGTAGCGGCCGACGTACTGGCGCAGGCGGTCGTCCGTGAAGTAGCGGCGCGCCAGCCCGTCGAGCGTCCGCCCGGGCGCCACGGCGAGCAGGTCGGACAGTCCCGCGTCGCCCGGCCGCCGGGCGAGCGGCCCGGTGAAGAACGTTCGCCGCGACGCCTCCAGGCACCCCCGGGCCCAGTCGTAGAACCCCATCCAGTTGCGCCCCTCACCGGGCGCGAGCCGCTCCACCGCCTCGGCCATGCGCCCCGGCTCCCGGTGCGCGGCCAGCTCCGACCCGTCCGCGAACCGGTAGCGGCAGATCTCGTCCAGCTCAAGGAGATCCAGCTTCACCCCCAGCTCCCCGAACAGGTCGGGAAGCGTGAGCAGCGAAGGCCCGATCGAGAACGTGAACCCGTCCCGCCGCTCCTCCGCCAGCTTCCCCCCAAGCCGGCCGAGCCGCTCATAGACCCGCACCTCATGCCCACCCCGAGCCAGCAGAAGAGCACAAACCATGCCCCCCACCCCACCCCCGACCACAACCACCTCAGCCACGGGACACCCCCAGCGAAGCCACGCCGCCACCCCCATGCCGACCGAGGACATCCCTCCGGACCCCGCCCCCCGACTCGCCACCCCGCACGAGGTCGCCCCCCTCTCCCGCCGCTCCGGCCCCCCGCCCCTCCGGCGCCGGTAGGGCGAGTCGGTGGTGCGGCGAAGCCGGCGCCGCCGTACGGCGCCCGGCTCGGAGCACCGGGCCTTGTGGGGACGGTGCCCCGCCACGAGCGTGGTGCGGCCGGCCCTCTCCCGCCGCTCGGGCCCCCCGCCTCTCCGGCGCCGGTAGGGCGAGTCCGTGGTGCGGCGAAGCCGGCGCCGCCGTACGGCGCCCGGCTCGGAGCACCGGGACTTGTGGGGACGGTGCCCCGCCACGAGCGTGGTGCGGCCGGCCCTCTCCCGCCGCTCCGGCCCCCCGCCCCTCCGGCGCCGGTAGGGCGAGTCCGTGGTGCGGCGAAGCCGGCGCCGCCGTACGGCACCCGGCCCGGAACACCGGGCCTTGTGGGGCCGGGCGGGGGGTGGTCAGGATGTCCATCGGCGTCTCCAGGCGAGGAAGGCGAGGGTGCCCATGCAGGCGCCGCCGGCGGTGGCGACGAGGGGGTCGGGCGGGGTGAACACCGCGGCGAAGCCGATCGTCTCCATGACCGCCATTACCGTGTAGAGGGCGACCAGGCCGGGGGCGGCGTGGCCGGGGTTGGTGAGGATCTTGCCGATCAGTGCCATGACCAGGACGGACACCAGGAGCCAGCCGGCGAAGTTGCTGACGGGCACTCCCCGGTAGGGGCCGGGTTCGGCCCAGGCCCACAGGCCCAGGCGGATCATCTGCGGGTCGAGGAACAGGTCCCACGAGGTGAGGGCGAGCGCGCCCACCACGATCCGGGACGTCGTACCGCGCGCCACCGCGGAGGCGACCGCGTAGGACGCGAGGCCCATGCCGCCCCAGGCCACGGCCACGATCACCGGGACGCCGCCGAGCTCGGGCCACAGCAGGCCGGTGTACCGGTACTCGCCGAACGGGAAGCCCGTCCGGATGCCGACCCATTCAGCGGCATACCCGACGACCACCGTCCCGGCGAACGCCGCCACAGCCCTGGGCGAGGTGTGCGCCGCGGCCGCGTAGGCCACGGCCGCCGCGGCCAGCAGGAGCACCACGACGCTGGTGAGCCGCACCGGCGCGGGCTCAAGCCCGGAGAGCACCTGCGCGACGATCATGGCGCCCAGCGCCACCGTGCCCGCGACCAGGAACGCCCGGCGCGCGGCGGGGGCGCGCACACGGCCGACCGGCCCGGGGGCCGGCGCACCGTCCGCCGTCCTTGGGGCGCGCACACGGCCCGCCGTCCCGGACTCCGGCATACGGCCCGCCGTGCCGGACTCCGGCGCACGGCCCGCCGTGCCGGGAGTCGGCCGGGTCAGGGGCGGCCGGCCCGGGCGGGACCGATCATCGGTGGCGTCTTCCACACACAGCCCTTCGCGCCGCCCGGCCGATCAGATGCACCCGTGTCCGGAGACTCCGGCGACGGTGCGCGTCCGCCCAGGTGGCGCGGCCGTAGGGGCGGCGTCAAGACTTCGGCGCCGCGCGTATAGAACCCGTCAAGGTGGTAAATCCCCGCCTTTCCCTGCGCTTCGCTGATGACGTGGCCATCTGTCCGGGTGGCCGGAATGAGCATGTCCGGATTCGAGGAGTGGGGATGGCGGACGTCATCTTCGTCGCCCTGACGATCGCGGTATTCGTGATCTTCGGGATCGTCGTCAAGGCGGTGGAGCGCCTGTGAGCGCGATCAATGCCGCTGGGCTGGTCGTGGCCGCCGTCCTGGTGGCCTTCATGGTCGCGGCCCTGCTGTTCCCGGAGCGCTTCTGATGAGCGCCACCGTGACCGGATCGCTGTTCGTCGTCTCCCTGGTCGCCGCGCTGGCGCTGGCGCACCGGCCGTTCGGCGACTACATGGCCAGGGTCTACGGCGGTACCAGGCACAACGTGGTGGAGCGCGGCGTCTACCGGCTGGTCGGCGTCCGCGCCGACGCCGAGCAGCGGTGGCCGGTCTACGCCCGCAGCCTTCTGGCCTTCTCCGCGGTCTCCATCCTGTTCGTGTACGCCATGCAGCGCCTGCAGGACAGGCTCTGGCTGTCGCTCGGCTACCCCGCGGTCCCCGACCACGTCGCGTGGAACACCGCGGTCAGCTTCGTGACCAACACCAACTGGCAGGCCTACTCGGGCGAGTCCACGATGGGCTACCTGGTGCAGATGAGCGCCCTGGCCGTGCAGAACTTCGTGTCGGCCGCGGCCGGCATGGCGGTGGCGATCGCCCTGGTGCGCGGGTTCGCCCGTAACAGGGCGGGCACCATCGGCAACTTCTGGGTCGACCTGGTCCGCGGCACCGTACGCGTCCTGCTGCCGATCGCGTTCGCCGGCGCGCTGGTGCTCGTGGCCGGCGGCGTCGTGCAGAACCTCTTCTGGCCGCACGAGGTGACCACCCTGACGGGCGGCGCCCAGGTCGTCACCGGCGGCCCGGTGGCGAGCCAGGAGGCCATCAAGGAGCTCGGCACCAACGGCGGCGGCTTCTACAACACCAACTCGGCGCACCCGTTCGAGAACCCCGCCACCTGGACGAACTGGTTCGAGATCCTCCTGCTGACGGTGATCCCGTTCTCGCTGCCGCGCACCTTCGGCCGCATGGTCGGGCAGGTCAGGCAGGGCTACGCCATCGTCGCCGTCATGGCCACGATCGCCCTGGCCAGCGTCGTGCTGACCAACGTGTTCGAGCTGACCAGCACGGCCACGGTGCCGCAGGCCGTCGGCGCGGCCATGGAGGGCAAGGAGGTGCGGTTCGGCGTCCCCGGCTCGGCCACCTTCGCCGCCGCGACGACGCTGACCTCGACGGGCGCGGTCAACTCCTTCCACGACAGCTTCACCCCGTTCGGCGGCATGATGACGCTGTTCAACATGATGCTGGGCGAGGTCGCGCCCGGCGGAGTCGGCACGGGCCTGTACGGCATGCTCGTGCTCGCCGTGATCACCGTCTTCGTGGCGGGCCTGATGGTAGGCCGGACGCCCGAGTACCTCGGCAAGCGCGTCGGGGCGCGCGAGATCAAGCTGGCGTCGCTGTACTTCCTGGTCACCCCGGTGCTGGTGCTGGTCGGCACGGCGGTGGCGATGGGGAACCAGGCGGGCCTGGCGGCCATGCTGAACGGCGGCCCGCACGGCCTCTCGGAGATCCTCTACGCCTTCACCAGCGCGTCCAACAACAACGGCTCGGCGTTCGGCGGCGTCACCGTCAACACGCCGTGGTACGACGTGGCGCTCGGCCTGTGCATGGCGTTCGGCCGGTTCCTGCCGATCATCTTCATCCTCGCGCTGGCCGGGTCGCTGGCCGCGCAGGCTCCGGTGCCGGAGTCGGCGGGCACGCTGCCCACCCACCGGCCGCAGTTCGTCGGGATGGTCGTCGGCGTGACGCTCATCCTGGTCGCCCTGACCTTCCTCCCCTCGCTGGCGCTCGGGCCGCTCGCGGAAGGACTTTCCTGAGATGTCATCCCAAGCAGTGAAATCACCGGGAGCCCCCGAGAAGGACTGCCGGGTCGGCGGCGGCCTGCTCGACCCCCGGCAGCTCGTCCGATCCCTGCCCGAAGCCGTCAGAAAGCTGAACCCGGCCACGCTGTGGCGCAACCCGGTCATGCTGATCGTCGAGATCGGCGCCGTGTTCACCACCGTGCTGGCGATCCTCGACCCGTCCTTCTTCGCCTGGGCCATCGTGGTCTGGCTCTGGCTGACGGCGATCTTCGCCAACCTCGCCGAGGCCGTGGCCGAGGGCCGCGGCAAGGCGCAGGCCGCCACGCTGCGCGCCGCCAGACGCGACACCACCGCACGGCGGCTGAGGAACGCGGGCGACCACGACGCCTGGGACACCGTCGGCGCGGCCGACCTGCGGCAGGGCGACCTCGTGGTCGTGGAGGCCGGGGAGATCATCCCCGGTGACGGCGACGTCGTCGAGGGCATCGCCTCGGTCGACGAGTCGGCGATCACCGGGGAGTCGGCCCCGGTCATCCGCGAGTCCGGCGGCGACCGCTCGGCGGTGACCGGCGGCACCCGGGTGCTGTCCGACCGGATCATCGTGAAGATCACGCAGCTGCCCGGCGAGAGCTTCATCGACCGCATGATCGCGCTGGTCGAGGGCGCCGACCGGCAGAAGACCCCCAACGAGATCGCGCTCAACATCCTGCTCGCCGCGCTCACGATCATCTTCCTGGTCGCGACGATCACCATGCAGCCGCTCGCCATCTACTCCAAGGCCCAGAACCCGGGCGTCCCGGACTCCCTGGCCCTCACGGGCGACGGCGTCAGCGGCGTGGTGCTGGTGTCGCTGCTGGTCTGCCTCATCCCCACGACCATCGGGGCGCTGCTGTCGGCGATCGGCATCGCGGGCATGGACCGCCTCGTGCAGCGCAACGTGCTGGCCATGAGCGGCCGGGCGGTCGAGGCGGCCGGCGACGTCGGCACCCTGCTGCTGGACAAGACCGGCACGATCACCCTGGGCAACCGGCAGGCGTCGGACTTCGTCCCCGTCGAGGGCGTGAGCGCCCAGGAGCTGGCCGGCGCGGCCCAGCTCGCCAGCCTCGCCGACGAGACCCCCGAGGGCCGCTCGGTCGTCGTGTACGCCAAGCGGGCGTACGGGCTGCGCGAACGCGAGCCGGGCGAGCTGGCGCACGCCGAGTGGGTGCCGTTCACGGCGCAGACCCGCATGTCGGGCATCGACGTGGACGGCCGGCGGGTGCGCAAGGGCGCGGCCACCGCGGTCATGAAGTGGGTCCGCGAGAACGGCGGCCACCCGACCGGCGACGTCGGCCACCTGGTCGACGGCATCTCCGCCAGCGGCGGCACCCCCCTGGTCGTCGGCGAGGTGGGCGGGGCCGGGGCGCGCGTGCTGGGCGTCATCCACCTCAAGGACGTCGTCAAGCAGGGCATGCGCGAGCGGTTCGACGAGATGCGCCGCATGGGCATCCGCACCGTCATGATCACCGGCGACAACCCGCTGACCGCCAAGGCCATCGCCGACGAGGCCGGGGTCGACGACTTCCTGGCCGAGGCGACGCCCGAGGACAAGCTCGCCCTGATCAGGCGGGAGCAGGAGGGCGGACGGCTGGTCGCCATGACCGGCGACGGCACCAACGACGCGCCCGCGCTGGCGCAGTCGGACGTCGGCGTGGCGATGAACACCGGCACCTCGGCCGCCAAGGAGGCCGGGAACATGGTCGACCTCGACTCCAACCCCACCAAGCTGATCGAGATCGTGGAGATCGGCAAGCAGCTCCTGATCACCCGGGGCGCGCTGACCACGTTCTCCATCGCCAACGACGTCGCCAAGTACTTCGCCATCATCCCGGCGATGTTCGCGGCGGTGTACCCGGGCCTGGACACGCTCAACGTGATGCGCCTGTCGAGCCCGCAGTCGGCGATCCTCTCGGCGGTCGTCTTCAACGCACTGGTGATCATCGCGCTCATCCCGCTGGCCCTGCGCGGCGTGCGGTACCGGCCCTCCAGCGCGTCCACCCTGCTCACGCGCAACCTGTACGTCTACGGCCTCGGCGGCATCGTCGCGCCGTTCGCCGGAATCAAGCTGCTCGACCTACTCATCCAGTTCCTCCCGGGGATGTCGTAATGGAACGTCTGCCAAGCTGGCTCCGCGGCCATCTCGCCGCACTCAGGGCCGTCATCGTGCTGACCCTGCTGACCGGCGTGCTCTACCCGCTGGCCGTTACCGGCGTCGCCCAGGCCTTCTTCGGCGGCAGGGCCGACGGGTCCCTTCTGTCGAGCGGCGGCAGGCAGGTGGGCAGCGCCGTCGTCGGCCAGTCGTTCACCGACCAGCGGGGCGAACCGGTCAGGAGGTACTTCCAGAGCCGGCCGTCGGCGGCCGGCTACGACATGCTCGCCACCGCGGCGAGCAACCTCGGCCCCGAGGACGTCGTCGACACCCTGCCCGACCCGGCCGGGGCGGACGACGCGGCCAGGGAGGGCTCGCGGTCGCTGCTCACCCAGGTCTGCGCCCGCTCCGCGGCGATCGGCCGGCTGGAGGGCGTCAGCGGCGCACGCCCGTACTGCACGCCCGACGGCGTCGGCGCCGTGCTCAAGGTCTTCCCGGCCACCGGCACCCCCACCCGCGCGGTCAGCGTCAACCAGGCCTGCCCGGCCGCGCCGTTCCTCGCCCGCTACCAGGGCGTGGCGGTGGAGTGCGGCAGGCCCGGCGAGGACTACGCGGCCGGCCGCACCGTCCCCGTCCGGGGCTCGGCGCCCATCCCGGTGGTGCCCGCGGACGCGGTCACCGCCAGCGGCAGCGGCCTCGACCCCGACATCTCCGTGGCCTACGCCAGGCTGCAGGCGCCCCGGGTGGCGGGGGAGCGGGGCATCGCCCTCGCCAGGGTGTTTACGCTGATCGAAGAGCACACCACCGGCCGCGGCCTCGGCTTCATGGGCGAGCCTGCGGTCAACGTGCTCCGGCTCAATCTGGCACTCGACAGGGGGTGATCGCCGCGATGCCACGCGGCAGGCTCCGTGTGTACCTCGGCGCGGCCCCCGGGGTCGGCAAGACGTACGCGATGCTCTGCGAGGGCCGCCGGGCGCGCGAACGCGGCCGTGACGTGGTCGTGGGCCTCGTGGAGACCCACGGCCGCCCCCGCACCGCCGACCTGCTCGAAGGCATGGAGATCATCCCGCGCGGGACGCTGGTCCACCGGGGGGCCGAGTTCACCGAGCTGGACGTGGACGCCGTCATCGCCCGGGCGCCGCGCGTCGCGCTGATCGACGAGCTGGCGCACACCAACGTCCCCGGCTCGCGCAACGTCAAGCGCTGGCAGGACGTCGACGAGATCCTGGACGCCGGCATCGACGTCGTCTCCACCGTCAACATCCAGCACCTGGAGTCGCTCAACGACGTCGTCCAGGCGATCACCGGCGTCCCGCAGCGCGAGACCGTGCCCGACGAGGTCGTGCGCCGGGCAGGCCAGGTGGAGCTGGTCGACATGTCGCCCGAGGCGCTGCGCCGGCGCATGGCGCACGGCAACGTGTACGGGGCCGAGAAGGTCGACGCGGCGCTGTCGAACTACTTCCGCGTCGGCAACCTCACCGCGCTGCGCGAGCTGGCGCTGCTCTGGGTCGCCGGCGAGGTGGACGACCAGCTCGACCGCTACCGCGCCGAGCACGGCATCGGCTCCACGTGGGACACGCGCGAGCGGGTCGTGGTGGCGCTGACCGGCGGGCCCGAGGGCGACACGCTGATCCGGCGCGCGGCCCGGGTCGCGGCCCGGGGCAAGGGCGCCGACCTGCTCGCCGTGCACGTCACCCGGGCCGACGGCCTCGGCGGCGGCGACCCGGCGGGCCTGACGCGCCAGCGGGCGCTGGTCGAGAGCCTCGGCGGCACCTACCACCAGGTGGTCGGCGACGACGTGCCGCGCGCCCTGCTGGACTTCGCGGGCGGCGTCAACGCCACCCAGCTCGTGCTGGGGGCGTCGCGGCGCGGGCGGCTGGCCCAGATCCTGTCCCGGGGCGTGGGGGTCGAGACGATCACACGGTCGGGGTCGATCGACGTCCACGTGATCACCCACGGCGAGGCGCGGAGGGGACGCGGGCGGCCTTCGCGGTCGCGCGCCGCCCTGACCCGCCGGCGCCGGCTGTGGGGCTGGGGCCTCGCCCTGCTCGGCCTGCCCGCGCTCACGGTCGTGCTGGCCCCGTTCCGCGAGACGCTGTCGCTGCCGAGCGAGATCCTGCTGTTCCTGCTGCTCGTGGTGGGCGTGGCGCTGGCCGGCGGCCTGTGGCCGGCCCTGACCGCCGCGGTGGGCGGCTCGCTGCTGCTCAACTACTTCTTCACCTCGCCGTACGGCAACCTGACGATCGCCGATCCGCAGAACATCTTCGCCCTGACGGCGTTCGCGCTGGTCGCCGCCGCGGTCAGCGCGATCGTCGACCTGGCGGCGCGGCGCACGCGCGAGGCGATCAGGGCGACCACCGAGGCCGAGATCCTCTCGACGCTGGCCGGGCACGTCCTGCGCGGGGAGGCCGCGGTGCCGTCCCTGCTGGGGCGCATGCGCGAGACCTTCGGGCTGACCTCGGTGGCGCTGCTCGAACGCAGCCCCGAGGCCGGCCCCGACGACCGTTCCGATCCCGAGGCGTGGCGGATCGTCGCCACCTCCGGCGGCGCCCCCTGCGGCTGCCCGTCCGCCGCCGACACCGACGTGGTCATCGACGACACCCTGGTCCTGGCCGCCCGGGGACGGCTGCTGGAGGCCGCCGACCGCCGGGTGCTGGAGGCGTTCGCCACCGAGGCCGCCGTCGCGCTGCGGCACGAGCGGCTGCGCAAGGAGGCCGAGCGGGCCAAGCCGCTGGCGGAGGCCGACAAGATGCGCACGGCGCTGCTGGCCGCCGTCAGCCACGACCTGCGCACCCCGCTGGCCTCGGCCAAGGCCGCCGTGGGCAGCCTGCGCAGCCGCGACGTCCGGTGGTCGCGCGAGGACCGCGACGAGCTGCTCGCCACCGCCGACGAGTCCCTGGACAAGCTCGGCCGCCTGGTGGCCAACCTGCTCGACATGAGCCGCCTGCAGGCCGGCGTGCTCGGGGTGTCGCTCGAACCGGTCGCCGTGGAGGAGATCGTGCCCCGGGCGATCGACGACCTCGGCCCGACCGGCGTCCCGATCCGCGGCGACATCCCGCCCGGCCTGCCCGAGGTGCTCGCCGACCCGGCCCTCCTGGAACGCGTGCTGGTCAACGTGATCTCCAACGCGGCCCGTTACAGCCCCGCGGGCCGGGAGGTGCTGGTGACCGGGAGCCGGCTCGGCGGGCACGTGGAGATCCGCGTGGTCGACCGCGGCCCGGGCATCCCGCCCGAGGACCACGACCGCGTCTTCATGCCCTTCCAGCGCCTGGGCGACCGCGACAACCACACCGGCGTGGGCCTCGGCCTGGCCCTCTCCCGCGGCCTCGCCCAGGCCATGGGCGGCACCCTCACCCCCGACGAGACCCCCGCCGGCGGCCTCACCATGATCCTCACCCTCCCCATCTCCCCACCCCCCGCCGCCCCGGCGCCGTAACGCGGCTCGGCCGTCGCGAGGGTCACGCCCTCACCGAATCCCGCACGCCGCCGGTCGCCCTGCCCCGTCGCGCCCCTTCCGCGGCTGAGGACCGGTCCTTGCGAGGGGAGACCTCGCGGACGCGCCGTGTCCTCCCGCGTCCGTCTCGTGCCGGTCGGGATCCGCTAGATCCGATCTAGCGGATGCCCGGCCGGATCTCGCGCCTGAGGGGTGACCGATCCGAACGGGCGAAAGGGGGCGACGATGCCGGCCGCACAGGCTCCGCCGCCGCTTCGCGTGGCCGTGATCGTCGGGAGTACCAGGGAGGGGCGGGCGGGCGAGACCATCGCCCGCTGGTTCGCCGGCCGGGCGCGGCGGCGGGCCGATCTCGCCGTCCACCTCGTCGACCTCGCCGACTACGCCTTCCCCGGCAGGTACCCCGAGGAGCCGACGCCCTCGATGCGCGACTTCGCCGGGCAGGTCGGCAGGGCCGACGCGTTCGTGGTGGTCACCCCCGAGTACAACCGCAGCTTCCCCGCCTCCCTCAAGCAGGCGATCGAGTTCGCCTACGACGAGTGGCAGGCGAAGCCGGTCGGCTTCGTCGCCTACGGCTGCCGGTCCGATGGCGTGTACGCGGTCGAGCACCTGCGCGGCGTCTTCACCGAGCTGCAGGCCGTCACGATGCGCGACAGCCTTCGCCTCAACCTGCTCGGCGCCGGCGTCGACGACGCCGGCGTGCCGTGCGGCACCGACGACCAGCTGCAGGCGGCCGCGACGCTGCTCGACCAGCTCACCTGGTGGGGCCTGGCGCTGCGAACGGCCCGCGCCGCCCGGCCCTACGTCTCCTGACCCCCTGAAAGCGAAGAAGGACCTCAGACATGCGTGAAAGCGAGAAGACCGGCCTGGCGATCGAGGCCTCCGGCCTGGTCAAGGCGTTCGGCGGCAACCGCGCCGTCGACGGCCTCGACCTGCGGGTGCCCGCGGGCACCGTGTACGGCGTGCTAGGCCCGAACGGGGCCGGGAAGACCACCGCCGTCAAGATGCTGGCCACCCTGCTGCGCCCCGACGGCGGCGAGGCCCGCATCTTCGGCAGGGACGTCATCCGCGAACCGGACGCCGTCCGCGGCCTGGTGAGCCTGACCGGCCAGTACGCCTCGGTCGACGAGGACATGACCGGCTGGGAGAACCTCGTCCTGCTCGGCAGGCTGCTCGGCCACAGGAAGCCGGCCGCCAGAGACAGGGCCGCCCAGCTCCTTGAGGCGTTCGGGCTCACCGACGCAGGCGCCCGCCAGGTCAAGACCTACTCCGGCGGCATGCGCCGGCGGCTCGACATCGCGGCCAGCATCCTGAACACCCCCGACGTGCTGTTCCTCGACGAGCCCACCACCGGCCTCGACCCGCGCAGCCGCAACCAGGTGTGGGACATCGTGCGCATCGTGGTGGCCCACGGCACGACCGTGCTGCTCACCACCCAGTACCTCGACGAGGCCGACCGGCTGGCTGGCCGCATCGCGGTCATCGACCACGGCAGGCTCATCGCCGAGGGCACCCCGGGCCAGCTCAAGGCCTCCGTCGGCGCCGGCTCGGTGCACGTTCGCCTGCGCGACCCGTCCCAGCGCTCCGAAGCCGAGCTGCTGCTCGCCAAGGAGCTGAACGCCCCCGTCCTGCTGGACGCCGACCCGAGCGCCCTCACCGCCCGCGTCCCCGGCGACGGCGCCGACCACGTGGCGGCCGAGCAGGCCTCCCGAGCCCTGGCCGAGCTGGCCGCCGCCGGCATCGCCGTCAGCGACTTCTCCCTGGGCCAGCCCAGCCTCGACGAGGTCTTCCTGGCCCTCACCGACCGCCCCGCCGAGAAGACCGCCGCATGAGCGGCACGGCGCTCCAGACCATCACGTTCCGTACCACCGCAGCGCAGGAAGAGGCCGCAGCATGAGCGCGATCACCGCCGAGACCAGCACCGTCTACGTCCCCGCCCCCGAGGCGCTCGGCGCCGTCCTGGCCCCGGGGGCGCGCCCGCCGCGCCCGAGCGCGCTGTCGGCGTCGATGACGTTCGGCTGGCGGGCCATGTTGAAGATCAAACACGTGCCCGAGCAGCTCTTCGACGTCACCGCGTTCCCGATCATGATGACGCTGATGTTCACCTACCTGTTCGGCGGCGCGATCGCCGGCTCGACGACCGAGTACCTGCAGTTCGTGCTGCCGGGCATCATGGTGATGAGCGTCGTGATGATCACCATGTACACCGGCGTGGCGGTCAACAGCGACATCGAGAAGGGGGTGTTCGACCGCTTCCGCACGCTGCCGATCTGGCGTCCGTCGACCATGGTCGGCTACCTGCTCGGAGACATGCTCCGCTACACCCTCGCCTCCACGGTCATCCTGACGGTCGGCCTGATCCTCGGCTTCCGCCCGGCGGGCGGTCCCGCCGGGGTGATCGCCGGCATCGCGCTGCTGGTGGGCTTCTCGTTCGCGTTCTCCTGGATCTGGACGATGTTCGGCCTGATGCTGCGCAGCGAGAAGTCCGTGATGGGCGTCAGCATGCTGGTGCTGTTCCCGCTCACCTTCCTCAGCAACGTCTTCGTCAGCCCCGAGACCATGCCGGGCTTCCTCCAGGCCTTCGTCGGCGTCAACCCCGTCGCCCACCTCGTCGCAGCCGTCCGCTCCCTGATGGCAGGCACCCCCGACAACGGCGAGATCACCTGGGTCCTGACCTCCGGCGCCCTCCTGATCGTCATCTTCGGCGCCCTGACCATGCGCCTCTACAACCGCAAGTAGCCCGAGACCCGATCCCCGCCCGACCCCACGGGCGGGGATCACCGCTCCCTCCATCCGATGCGACGTCCCGGCGCCGGGCCGGTGGGAGGTGGTGCGCGGGGAAGTCGGTTCTCGGCCTGTCACGTCAAAGGACGCGTGCTTCTGACGTGCGCCCCAGCCTTCTCGAGCACTCATCTCGTGCAAGCCGGGCCGCATTCTCGAAAAGGTGCCTTCGGCGCGCCTTCTGAGGGCGACCCTCGCCCGACGCCATCCCCATCGTCGCGCGGGCACGGTGGCCGTGTCGGCCTGTCTACAGGCGCCAGGAGGTCTTGTCAGGGGGTTGGTAGCGGCAGGTGGCGCCGGTGGAGACGGTGGCGCGGAGGTGGGCCGCCAGGGCGGGGTGGAGAGTGTCGAGTTTGCGGAGGATGTCGCGGATGCGGGCGGTGACGGTCTTGCGGGCTCGTTCGGCCTCGTCGCCCAGGCGGCGGTCGCGGCCGCCGAGGCCGGACGCCGAGCGCAGCTCCGCGAGCAGAGCCTCGCGCTCCCTGTCGAACTCCGCCGCCCTGCGGTCGTCCCCCTGCTCGGCCGCGCGGTCGATCTCCTCGTCGAGCCGCGACAGGTGCGCCCGATACCGCGCCTTCGCCTCGTCGTCGAGCACCGGGTCGCCACCCATGCGCCGTGCGGCCACGACGACCTCCCCGCCACGGGGGTCGAGCAGCCGGACGGCGGGAACGTCGCTCCCCGGGAGGCTGAGCAGGATGTGCAGGTCGCGCAGGCCTTTGGCGTCCGGCAGATGAACCGTGCGCCCCCCGAACCCGAGCGACCACACCGCCCCGTCCCGCCGGAACTCGTTGATCGCGCCCCCACCCCGCGACGCGGAGCCGTCCGCCCCGGGACCGTCCACCGCCGGCACGTGCGTGATCTTCGGCAGTGTCACCGGCCCGGGGGTTCGGCCCGGGGACGGCAGACCAGGGGATACGGGGACGGCGACCTCCCCGGATGCCGGGTGCGATGGCGCGGAGGTGGCGGGGACGGCGAGGTCACCGGCGGCCAGGAACCCCAGCTCAGGGGATGCGGCGACGTCACCGGCGGCCGGGAGCGCGGGCCCGGGGGATGCGGGCACCGAGAGGTCACCGGAAGCCGCGTGTGGGAGTTCGAGGGGCGGGGGGACGGCGAGACCGCGGGCGGCCGGGAGCACGGGGTCACGGGAAGCCGGGCGCTGGGGGTCACCGGGGACGGGGAGGGTGGGGGAGGCGTGGAGGTGGCGGGTTCGGCGGATCTGGGCTAGGAGGGAGCGCATTCCCAGCTCGGCGGCCTCGGGCTCCGCGGCTTCCAGGAGCCGCGAAGCCTCCTGCGCGTCGCCGGGGCCACCGCGTGCCAGCAGGGCCTCGGCCAGGCGTGCCCTGGCCTCCAGCGACCAGGGGCGTGCCCTCAGCAGGTCGGCCGAGTGCCAGGCGGCGGTGAAGCCGGCGACGGCCTCGTCCCAGCGCTCCTGGGCGGCGTCCAGGACCGCCAGCCAGAGGACCACGGGGCCGCGGATGTCCCACCCGTAGAGGGAGACCGCCCACTCGCCGGAGTGCGGCAGCAGCTCGGCGCGTGCGATCTCACACAGCCGGGGATCACGCGAGGCCGCGGCCGCCTCCGCCTGGAAGCACAGCCACAGGGGCTGGATCGACCGATCGCCCGGCTTGCCGGCGGCCGTGACCTCCGCGAGGTGGCGCAGCGCGGCGTCGAGGTTCCCCATGCGCAGTTCGGCGATCGCCACGAGCAGGTCGGGGCACGGATGCCGGGTGCGCCGGAGCTCCAGGTGCACGGCGTCCAGCTCGTCGAAGCGGCCCTGCATCAGCCGCAACGCCCAGCGGTGATGATCGATCATGAACTCGAGGTGCTCGTGGCCGTGCACCTGGCCGTGCGTCAGCACCTCCTCGACGAGGTGCTCGGCCTCCTCGAAGCGCCCCATGAGGCCGGCCAGGATGCTGCGGTCGATGACCAGGGAGAGACCGACACGCGGCACGCCGCTGCGCTCACCGAGCACGATGTAGTCGCGAAACTGGTCGAGGTAACGAGGGTCGCCCAGCTCGAGCAGGGCGACCCACCGCAGGGCGGCCGCGATGGTCTCCATCTCGACCTCGCCGCCGCGGCGCGCGACGGCCAGCAGCTCCTCGGTGAGCGCCACCCGTTCGGACGCGGTGCCCGGCCCCCAGATCGTGTCGTGCCGCGCCCACAGACCGAACGCCAGCGCCTCGTCGTCGTCCTCACTCCGGGCCTGGACGGCGAGATGGATCGCCAGGTCCTGCGCCAGGCGGTCGCGGGCCAGCAGGCCCTCGGTGGGCGCGTCACCGCCCACGAGCCTGGCATGCGCCTCCACCAGCACCTCGGTGCCCGCCGGCCCGAGGTGCTCGTCGTAGGTGCGGTGGATCGACAGGGCGACACGGGCGAGCAGCCGGGGGTCGTCGAGCTGCCGGGCGATCGCGACGGCCTCGCCGAAGATGCGCCGCCCGTCGACGCGGTCGGCCCACACGTGCAGCTCGTGCGCCAGACGGAGGGCGACCTCGACCCGTCGGCGCGGCGCGTCGGCCGGGGTGGCGGCGAGCGCCCGGCGGTAGTGCCCGATGGCCTCCTCGGTGGCCAGGCGCCTGCCGGCGTCACGCGCCGCCGCCAGCAGGTGCTTCACCACGACCTGGGGGTCGAGGTGCTCGCCGGCGAGGTGGGCGTGGCGGGCCAGGTCGGCGGGAAGCAGCCGCCCGCCGAGCTCCGCCGAGGCGTCCAGCGCCCGCACGACGCCGGCGTGCCACCGGGGCCGCTTCGCGTCATCGAGGGAGTCGTACAGGGTCTCGCGCACGAGATCGTGGGCGAAGGCGAACACGCCCCCGCCCTTCGCCGCGACGAGCCGGGCCGCCATGGCCTGGTCGAGCAGGCGGTCGACGTGCGGGACGGGAGCCGCGGCCAAGGCGGCCAGCACCTGGCGGTGGAACTCGCGGCCGAGCACCGAGGCGGCGGTGAGGATCTCCACGACCGGCTTCGGCAGCAGGGACAGCCGTCGCAACAGCGTGTCGCGCACACCCGGCGCGATCGCCGTCACCGAGCCGCCGCTGCGCCACAGCCGCGCGGTCTGCTCGACGAAGAACGGGTTGCCGCCGGTGCGCCGGTGCACCTCGGCCACCAGATCGGCGGACGGCTCGTCGCCCGCCGTGCGCGCCATGAGCGCGCCGACGTCGTCGCGATCGAGGCCGGTGAGCGAGATCGTCGTGGCCTTGGCGACGAGCGGCGGCAGCAGCGGGCGCAGCGGGTGGTCGGCGGCCTCCACCTCGACGTCGCGGTAGGTGCCGACGAGCAGCAGCCGCTCGAACCAGGTGTGCTGGGCGGCGAACCGCAGGAGCTTGAGCGAGGCGACGTCGGACCAGTGCAGGTCGTCGAGGACCACCATGACCGGCCGGCTCTGCGACACCGACACGAGCGCGCTCGTCACCGCGTCGTACAACGGGAAGCCGTCGACGGCCTCGGCGCTCGACGCCTCGCCGAGCAGGGCGGCGAGGCTGCCGCCGCCGACCTCCTCGGCCGCCGCCCACTCGGCGGGCGTCGCGCCGCGCCGCAGCCCGCGCAGGACCTGCACCCACGGCCAGTAGCCGGGCGCGCTGTCGGAATCCCAGCAGGAGCCGCCCAGGACGAGCGCCCCCAGCCGCCGAGCCTCGTCGGCCGCGCTGGTGACCAGCGTGGTCTTGCCGATGCCGGCCTCGCCGGTGACCAGCACCAGCCCCCCGTGGCTCTCGGCGGCCCGTTCGGCCTCGGCGCGCAGCAGCGCGGCAGGGTGCTCCCTGCCGATCAGGCCCGCCGTCATGTCGTGGATACGCATCGCACCTCGACGGTAGCCGCCGCCACCGACACTTCGCGGCCCCGGGCCGCGGCCCTCGTCAAGATGTTCGGCGACCTCTTCGAAAAGAGGGACCCGGGCGGCGCGGGAGCGGTCAGCCGCGGCGGGCCCGGGCGCGCCGCTTGCCCTCGTGCATGGCCTGCACCCGGGCGACCGGGATCGTGTGGCCCTCCTCGACGAGGTCGGGCGGCAGCCGTCGCGGCTCGGGCATGTGCTCGGCCCACGGGTCGCGCTCGCCGAGCAGCCCGGGCGCGGTGCGCATCGTGAAGTCGGCGGGGACGACCTGGTCGAGATCGTCCCAGGCCACGGGGAACGACACCGGGACGCCCGGCCGCACGCGCGGGCTGTAGGCCGCGACCACCGTCGCCCCGCCGGCGCGGGTGGAGTCCAGGAACACCTTGCCGCCGCGGTCCTCCCGGATGAACGCCGTGGTGGCGAGCACGGGGTCGAGCCGTTCGGCGCGCGCCGCGATCGCCCGGGTGGCGGCGGCCATGTCCTCGACCTTCTCGTGCTCGTCGACCGGCACGAAGATGTGCACGCCCTTGGCGCCGCTGGTCTTGACCGCCCCCTCCAGCCCGCAGTCGGCCAGCGCCTGCCGGACGAGGTGGGCCGAGGCGATCACCAGGCCGAACGCGTCGGCGTCCGGCGGGTCGATGTCGAGCACCAGGTGGGTGGGCCGGTCGAGACGGCCGGAGCGCACCAGCATGGGGTGGTACTCCACCGCCCGCTGGTTGGCGAACCACAGCAGGGTGCGCCGGTCGTCGCACAGGGCGTAGGACACCTCGCGCCGCGAGGCCTCCGCCCACATCGGGAAGGTGCGCACCCATGAGGGCGTGTACTTGGGCACGTTCTTCTGCATGAAGGGGTCCTGCCCCTGACGCACCCGCACGACCGAGAGCGGCCGCTCCCGCAGCACCGGCACGATGCGGTCGCGGACGGCGTCCAGATAGTCCACCAGATCGCGCTTGGTGGCGCCGGCCCCGTCGAACAGCGGCTGGTCGAGATTGGTGAGCGACACCTCGTCCCGCACCTCATCGGTGGTCACCACCTCACCATGCCCACCTGTGGCCCGGCGGGTCAACTCGCCGCCCGCCAGGGCCCGCGACGTCTGGGGCACCCGTGACGACCGTCCCGGCCCGGCGGGTCAGGGTAGGCAGCCGACGTGCGCGAGCGCCTGCTTGAGCAGGACGCCCTGCCCGCCGGTCATCTCCTGCTGCACCATCGGAGACGAGGCCTCCTGGGGCGTGAACCAGACCAGGTCGAGAGCGTCCTGGCGGGGACGGCAGTCACCGGCGACCGGCACGACGTAGGCCAGCGACACGGCGTGCTGCCGGGGGTCGTGGTGCGGCGTGACGCCCTCGTCGGGGAAGTACTCGGCGATGGTGAACGGCTGCGGGGACGCCGGGATGCGCGGCAGCGCCGTCGGGCCGAGATCCTTCTCCAGGTGGCGCATGAGCGCGTCCCGGACACGCTCGTGCAGCAGCACCCGGCCGGAGACCAGCGCGCGGCTCACCGCCCCGTCCGGCCCGATGCGCAGCAGCAGGCCGATATGCGTGACCACGCCGGCTTCGTCGACGCGCACGGGCACGGCGTCGATGTAGAGGATCGGCAGCCGCGCACGTGCCTGCCGGAGCTCTTCGGGAGACAACCAACCGGGCGAGGTTTCGGTCATTTCGGTCATTGAGCGATAGTACTTGGCACTCCCGCCAAGGACGTGCCCCCGCCCGGAGCCGCGCCGTGAATGGCCGGTCCTGGTCAGGCGACACAGGGATCGAGGCACCCTGCCCGGGCTCCCACCTGCGACGACGTTCCGGCCGCCCGCAGCCGTGATCTCTCCGTATTGTCGGTGCCCGGGCGCCCGACAATACGGAAAACACTCCCAATGCCATAATGAGTCGATCTTGTACCAGCTCGGTGTTCGTTTCGGGTCCCCGATGCCGTATCGAACGGAGAGACACCCTTGGCCTACTCGCTCGCGGGAGACTTCGACTACGAACGGCACGGCCACGGGTACGCCATCCAGCGCCGCACCGACCCCCGCATCGCGGCGCGGGTCCACGCCGCTCTCGGCGACGCCCGCACGGTCGTCAACGTGGGCGCCGGTGCGGGCTCGTACGAGCCCGTCGACCGCCACGTGGTCGCGGTGGAGCCCTCGGCCGCCATGCGAGCCCAGCGCCCCCGCCACCTCGCGCCGGCGGTCTCGGCCGTCGCCGAGGATCTTCCGTTCGACGACGACGCCTTCGACGCCGCCATGGCCATGGTCACCGTCCACCAGTGGCCCGACGCCGCCCGGGGGCTGCGCGAGCTGCGCCGCGTCAGCCGGGGCCCGGTGGTCGTCCTCACCCTCGACGGCGCGGCCCTCGGCCTGCTGTGGCTGGCCGAGTACCTCCCCGAGCTGCTCGTCGTCGACGGCCGCCGCTTCCCGCCCATCGACACGATCGCCTCCCTCGTCGGCGCCGCCGCCGAGGTCCGCCCGGTGCCGGTCCCGATCGACTGCGTGGACGGCTTCACCGAGGCCTACTACGCCCGCCCCGAACGCTTCCTCGACCCCGAGGTCCGCGCGTCCCAGTCGGCCTGGGGCGTCGTCGGCGACGCCGCGGCGGCCCGCGCCGTCGAGCACCTGCGCCGCGACCTGGAGGACGGCACCTGGGACGCCCGCCACGGCCACCTGCGCACCCAGCCCGAGTTCCAGGGCGCGCTACGGCTCGTCGTCGGCCACCCCTGAGGCCGAGGCGACACCCGCTCCTACGCGCGCGGGCGTCCCGACAGGACCTCGGCCAGCCGGTCCAGGTGGGCCGCTATCCACGGGAGCCTGGCCGGGTCGTCGCCGCGCAGCGCCTGTTCACGCTGGGAGTCGTCGCCGTAGAGCAGGCTGGTCGCGATGCGGAGCCGCAGGCGGGCGGGGTCGTCCCCGAAGGCCGAGCCGGGCAGGGTGGCCACGCCGTGCCCGGCCAGCAGGGTCGACGCGACCGTGGTGTCCGTGATCCCGGCCGGATCACCGGTGATGCCGAGGTTTCCGAGCAGGGGAGTCATGTCGGGGTAGAGGTAGAAACCCGCCTGGGGACGCGGCACGTCCGCCCCGGCGGCGGTGAAGACGTCAGCGGTGGCCTCGGCGACGCGGGCGTGCAGGCGCGCGCTCGCCCGCACCCTGTCGCGCAGCTCGGGCGGCTCGGTGAACGCCAGGGCCGCCGCCCGCTGCACGGGATGGGCGGGGGCCGACCACACCTCGCTGCCCACCGCGACGACCGTCTCGCGCAGGGCACGACCCTCGTCGGTCGCGGGGAACCGGGCGACGCCCAGGCGCCAGCCGCCGAGGGCGAGGTTCTTGCTCGGCCCGGTGGTGAGGACCACCCGCTCGGGAGCCAGCTCGGCCGGGCTGGTGAACGCGGCGCTCTCGTCGTGCAGCAGGTCGCGGTAGATCTCGTCGGAGACCACCAGCAGGTCGTGGGCCCGGGCCACCTCGCAGACGGCCGCCACGACGCCCGGCTCGGCGAGGGTTCCGGTGGGGTTGTCGGGCAGGGTCAGCACGACCGCGCCCAGCGGAACCCCGTCGCGGCGCGCGCGCACGGCGGTGACCTCCAGCCGCTCGGGGTCGGGCACCCCGCCCTGGCCGGGCACGGTGGGGACGAGGTGGGCGGGCAGCCCGTGCAGCGCGGCCTGCGCCGCGTAGCTGACCCAACTCGGCCGCGCCAGCGCCACCGCCCCTCCGCACGCGCCCAACAGCGCCCACAGCAGCGCCTTGCTCCCCGGCCCCGCGACCACCTGCTCCGGGTCGGTGGCCAGCCCGCGTCTGTCCCAGTACCCGGCCGCGGCCACCCGCAGCTCCTCAACCCCCTCGCACGGCCCGTAGGCCGCCATCCCCGCCCACCGCGCCAGCTCGGCGCTGAGCAGCGGATGCACCGGCACCCCGGCCTCCCCGAACCCCAGCGGCACGGTGTCCAGCCCCGCCCGCCGCCGCCGCGCGACCTCCTCGTTCACCGCCAGGGTGGCGGAGACCGCCATCGGCGCCCTCCTCGGGGACGGCTCGCGGCCTGCCGCCTCGGCGTTCCGCTCGGGTACGGGGGTTCCCCACATCGGCGCTCTCCTAAGGACGGATCGGGTTTCCGCATCGGCGTCAGCCAATGCGCCTTTTCCCCACCATCGCAGCGATATGAGGCTCCCTGTCGGGTTGTGTCGCGCCGAACAGGCCGCGGCGCGGAAACCTGACGGCGTCCTGAGCGGTCTCCCCGGCATGCCCCGGCCGAGGGAGCGCCGACCGGTCAGATGTCGTCCACCTGGCGTTCGGGCAGGCCGTGGGTGGCGGCGATCGGGCGCCACACGTCGACGAAGCGCCGCTTCGCGGCCTGGGCCTCCTCGGAGTGGGACAGGCCGAGGCGGTAGTCGTCGTCCTCGGCGATCGGCCCGCCGCAGCCGCCGTCGAGATGGCGTGTAGCCCAGGCGAGGAAGGCGGCGTCTGCCGCACGTGACGCGTCCAGGGCCTCGACGAGCGCCCGCTTCAGCTCGGCTCCCCCGTCCAGCGCGTCCACCGCGAGCTCGCGGGCCCGGGCGAGCTGTTCCCGCCGCGCCGCGGTGACCTCGCGGATGGTCCGCACGCCCGCCCGCTCGCACCGGCTCGCGCGGGCGATCGCGTCCCCGAGCCCGGAGCGCGCGCTGCCGCTGTCGGACAGCAGGGCGTCGACGCCCCCGGCCTGCGCGGCGGCATCTCCGGCGCCGGGGTCCGCGGTGTCTTGATCCGTAGGGTCCGGGGCCGTGGTGTCCGGGTCCGTGGTGTCCGGGTCCGCCGACGCGTCGGGGCCCGTCGAGTCGGCGGGTGGGGCCGAGCCGGACGAGCCGGCGTCCGGGGCGGTGCTCGCCTCCGCCGTCGCCCCGGCGGGCCGGCCGGCTTCCGATGCCGTCGTGGCACCGGGGCCGGCCAGGAACCACCAGGTCGCGCCGAGCGCCACGACCGCGCAGCCGAGAGCGGCGAGCGCGATTCGCCACGCCTTGCCGCGCTCCCGGCGTGCCCGCCCGCGCCCACCTGACGCGGGCCGGGCCTGAGGGGTGACGGGTGTGGCCACAGAGGCGCCGCAACGGGGGCACCGGGGGAGACGCCCCATGTCGGCTCCGCAGCGTCCGCAGACGGTGCCCGACCTGGATTCGTTCACAGAAGTACTTACCTCTCAGGAGTCAGTAAATCAGTGTTAATCCGGTTAAACCCCGATAAAGCCTGATAAGCAGCCGGTCATTCGGTGAGCGGTGCCGGAGTCGCGTCATCCGATCCATCTCAAGAAAGTGCTCAGGAAATGCGATGGAGACGTAAACTCGGGAGCACCGAACCGATTGGCCGGAGGGTGAATGGTCATCCACAACTCTAGAACAGATCGGCTGCATGGCACGCCCCATGCCCCACGCCCTCCGATGAGCAATGCGACGCGTTATCTTTGCGCCGCCGCATACCTCGACCCCCGTTTTCGCGAGCGGGTTCTCGACGAGATGTTGCACGACCGGTTCCGGGCGGTGGCCCCTTCGCAGGGGCGTTTCGACCTCGGGCCGGTGATCCAGCACTGCCGCGAGGCGCGCACCATGCTCCTCGTCCGCGAGATGCTCATCGCCGTCCTCCTGCTGATCGGGCTCTACATGCAGCCCTGGGCCACGATCGCCTGGGTGTCGCTGCTCGTGCCGTTCGCTCTCCTCTCCCTCGACCGGGTCCGCGAAGGGCCGCCGGTGGTGCGCTGGCTGATCCGGGCGTGGGCGGCCTACAGCGTGCTCGTGTTATTGATCTCGACGCTGATCTGGTTGGCTTACCTCGTGCTGGGATCGGTTCTGGCCGGAATCGCGGGAGCACTCGGCTCGGCCCTCACGCTCCTGGGCGCGACGCCATTGGTGGTCGGCACCATCCTCGTTCCGTTCGCCACGCTGGTCGTCACGGTCGGATATCGCATCGCGATATACCTGAAGCTCGTCGGGTCGCTGCGGCCCGGATCGCCCGAGCCGGATATTCCCACGCTCGATGCCAAGACCGCGAGGCGCATCGATTACGTCCGCAGGGCGCAATGGGGCAACGTCACCATGTACGCCAACGAGGACGCCTTCATGGGAGCGGGCGAAATCCAACGCGTATGGTCCATCGCCGTCGAGCTCGACCGTGTGCGCGGCGAGGGCGCGGTGCGCCGGGAGCGGGATCCGGTCGACATCGACCCGGTGGAGTTACACGAGTTCGTCCGCGCCAGGCTCCGGGGGATGCGCGACCACGTGCTGCGGCACAACGAGAGCATCCAGGCGCTGGACATCGGCGACCACGTCGTGACGCGAGGAGCCTTCACCACCACCGACTGGGCCTGGGGACGAGCCCATCCCCTGATCACCGGGGCCGACCCGCAGCGGGTCGCCGAAGGGCTCGAACGGGCCGAGGACGCAGGGCTCCCGCGCTACCACGTCACCCCCCAGGAGGCCGCGGCCATCATGCGGCATCCGCAGGGCGGGGTCCGCTACTACCAGCGGGTGACGGTCGGCGGCATCGGGCAGGAGATCCGCGACGCCTCGGGCAGGCTCATCGCTCCGGCGGAGGACCAGCAGGCCCTCACCTCGGCCTTCATCTACCTCGCGGTCGAGGGCCGCATGCTCTACACGCAGTTCGTGGTGACCACGCTGCCGCCGGTCCAGCCGATCTACCACGTCGTCGACGCCCTCCCGGCGATGTCCTCACCCCGCGTCGCCTGGGAGGCGGTTCGGGCGCTCAAGACGCACCTGCTGCTCGACGTGGTGGCCGCGCCCTTCCGGCTGTTCGGTTACGGCTGGAAGGCCGTGACGCAGGCGATGACCCAGACCGATCCCGCCGACGCGCTCATCTACCAGTACGGCGCGAGGTTCAGCGTGCGGGAGGTCGGGGCCGCGCCCGAGCTGCAGACGTACATCCAGCTGCTCGACGCCGCCAAGTACACCAAGCTGATCGAGCAGCGGCTGACCGCGGCGGTGCTCGACTTCCTGGAGGACCAGAACGTGGACACCGCCGACTATCGCCGGCAGGCGGCGAACGTGACGAACGGCTCGGTGTGGGTGGGCCCCGGCGGCACGGTGGGCCCGATCAGCTTCGGCGCGAACAGCTCCGCCACCGTCAACAACGTCGGCCAGGCGTCCGGCTGATCCCGTAAGGAGACTCATCCATGGCGACCGAGTACGGCGGCGTGCACATCAGCGGCGGGCATGTCAGCGGGCCCATCGCGTTCGGCGCGCACGCCTCCGCCACCGTCAACAACATCGGCGTGCCCGCACTCTCCCGGGACGCCGCCGACCTGCTCGACCGCCTGGAACAGGCGATCGCCGCGCACGCCGCCTCGATCGACGAGCCGGGCAAGGCGTCGAGAGACCTGGCGGACGTGCGGAGCGAGCTGCGGGAGGCGTCTCCCGACCAGGGGCGCGTCCTGGACGCGCTCAAGCGCATCGCCGTCAGGGCGGCCGAGGTCACGGTCGTGGTCGAACTCGTCACCAAGATCCGCGAGCTGTTCGCCTGATCCCGCCCCACGCCTTCCCGCGCCCCCTGGCGGGACGCCGGATGGTCACGCCCCCCGGCCCGGCCTCAAGGCGCCCCGTGTGCCGGGGGTTCCCCCTCAACCGAGGTCGACGGCGAGTCCGGGGCGGGCCACCGCGATCTCACCGTCGTAGGACCTCCGGGCCGCGTCCTCGGCGGCTTCCGGCCCGGTCCCGGGGATCAGATGGGTGAGGACGAGGCGCCGGACCCCCGCCTCGTCCGCGTACCGCCCCGCCTGCCGCGCGCTGGACAGATGCGAGGCCATGCCCGCCGGCACGTGCTCGGCGTAGCTGGCCTCGGCGAGGAACACGTCGGCATCCCTGGCGAGGGTCACCAGGTCGGGGCTCGGCCCGGTGTCCCCGGTGTAGGCCAGCACCCGCCCGCCCGCCTCCAGGCGCAGCCCGGCGCTGGGCACCGAGTGCGGCAGCGGCCAGGAGTCCACGAGGAAGGGCCCGATCTCGAACCGGCTGCCCGCCGTGAAGTCACGCACCCGGTGGGCGTCCTGGAGGGCCGTCGCCCGATCCAGCGCGATGACCGGGTCGACCGCCCCCGGAAGCGTGTGCACCGGAAGCGGGGGAGCCGGGTCGTCGACGAACGCCCGCGCCCGCAGCAGGGGGCTGAGGTCGGCGCAGTGATCTGGGTGCCCGTGACTCACCAGCACCGCGTCGACGTCCCGCGCGTCCATGTCGCGCAGAAGTCGCGGGACGACGGCGTACCCCGGGTCGATCAGCAGCCGGAAGCCGTCGTGCTCCAGCAGGTAACCCCCGCACGCCTGCCCGGCGCCGGGCCAGGCCCCCCACCCTCCGAACACGGTGAGCCGCATGCCGCCCGACCCTACACAGCGCGCCGGCCCTCCGACAGGCGCCGTCACGGCACGCCGGTGCGGGAGACTGGGGAGGTGACCGCCGAGAACGACCGTCCCCGCCCGCCGGTGACCAGCGTCTCCATCATCCTGCTCACGCTGGCGCGCCGGATCGAGACCGAGCTCAACGGCGCGCTCGCGCCGCTCGATCTCACGGTCAGCAGGCTGGGGCTGCTGGGCCACATCGCCGGAGTGCCCGGCGTGTCGTTCAGCGACCTGGCGCGCATGTCGGGCACCACGGTCCAGAGCGTTCACAGCGCGGTGAAGGCGCTCGCCGCCGCCGGGCTGGTGCGCGACAGCACCGCCCGGGCCGGATCGGCGTCCGTCATCGAGGTCACCCCGGCCGGCGCCCGCCTTCTGGAGGCGGCGCGGAAGGAGGTGGCCGAGGTCGACGACCGGTTGTTCGGCCCGGACGCCGACCCGATCCAGCGGCAGATCGCCCACACCGTGCACGCGGCCTTCGCGGGGCCGTCCTCGTCCTGACGCCGGCCCACGGCCCCCTTTCCGGGGCGACCCCTGACCTTCAGCCTTCCTGAAGCTTGCGTGCTAGGCTTCAGGCTGCCTGAAGGTTGAGGGGGGCAATCATGGAAGCCGTGCTGCTGTCGGTGCACGTACTCGCCGGCATCGTGTTCGTCGGAGGCTCCGCCGTGGCGGCGAGCCTGTTCCCGCGCTACGCGCCCGTCGCCGTGAGCGCTCCGGGTCCCGACGGTTCCGCCGGTCCCGACGGTGTTGCGGGGGCCGACGGTGCTGCCGGTCCCGACGGCGCTGCCGACCCCGACGGCGCTGCGGGTTCCGGCGGTGCTCCGGGGGAGCGCAACCGCGCCGTCGCCGTCGCGCTGCACCGCATCACCCGGGTCTACGGCGTCCTGGGGATCATCGTCCCGATCGTCGGCATCGTCCTCGCCGTCGTCCAGGGCCGCACCGGCGAGATCTGGCTCACCATCGCCATGCTGCTCACCGCCGCCGCGGGCGCCCTGCTGGCCCTGCGCATCTACCCCGGCCAGAGCGAGGCCCTCGCCACCCCCGACGACGGCGCCCGGCTTCGCGGCCTCGCCATGCAGGCCGGGGTCTACAACCTGCTGTGGGCCGTCGTCGTCATCCTGATGATCGTCCGCCCGGGCGCCTATCCGTGAGCCGGCCCCACACGGGCCGCGCGGACGCCGTCCCGTGACACGGGACGCCCGGCCCGTGCACGCTCGGTGACGCGCATCGGCGGCCCCCGCCGGCTGAGGCGCTTGTGCGAAAGTATCAGGCGCCTTACAGTCCTCTATCAGGTCCCTGATTGAGGAGTGGGTCATGAAGGTGCTGGTCATCGGAGCGGGCATGGGCGGCCTGACGCTGGCCCAAGCCCTGCGAAGTGCCGGGGTCGAGGTGGCGGTCTACGACCGCGACCCGTCGGTGGAGGCCACGGGCGGCTACCGGCTGCACCTCGACGACCAGGCCTGCGCGGCGCTGCGCCGCCACCTGGCGCCCGCCCACTACCAGGCGCTGCTCGGCAGCTCGCCGGGATGGCGGGCGTACCGCCGGTTCGCCGTCGCCGACCACCGCATGCGGCTGCTCTTCTCGGAGGCGCGCCCCCGCTCGTCCGAGACCCTCATGATCGGCCGCATCCCGCTGCGCGGGCTGCTGGCGCACGGCCTGGGCGACGCGCTGACGTTCGGCGCCACCTACACCGGACACCAGACCAACCCCGACGGCACGGTCACCGCGCGCTTCGCCGACGGCCGCACCGACCACGGCGACCTGCTCGTCGGGGCCGACGGCGCGGGGTCACGGGTCGCGGCGGCCCTCGCCGGCCGCCCCACCTCCGCGCCCGCGGGGGTGAGCGGCATCGCCGGCCGCACCCCGCTGACCTCCCGCACCCGCCCGCTCGTGCCGCGTCTGCTCGCGCGGGGGCCGGCTCTGGCGTTCGGGCCGCGCGGGGTCGGCCTGTTCCTCACCGTCCACGACCCCGCCGCGGGCACCATGGTCGACCCCGCGTCCTGCACGGACGTCGCGGCCGTCGTCGAGCCGCCCACGCTGATCTGGGGCGTGCTCGCCCCCGACGACCACTACCCGGCAACCCCGCGCGACCTCGACGGCGCGGCGCTCATCCGGGTCACGCGGGCCCTGCTCCGGGGGTGGGACGAGCCGGTGCGCGCCCTCGTCGGCCACGGCGACCCCGCGACGACGGCGTTCTTCGGCTTCCACACCGCCGACCCGGACGCCGACCTCACGCCCTGGCCCGCGGGCGCCGTCACGGCCCTGGGCGACGCCGTCCACGCCATGCCGCCCACCGGCGGCATGGCCGCCGCGACCGCCATCCGCGACGCCGACGTCCTGGCCGACGAGCTGGCCTGCGTGCTCGCCGGCCGGTCCACCGTCCCGACTGCGGTGCACCGCTACCACCGCAGGATGAGCGCCTACGCGGCCGACGCCGTCCGCACGTCGTCCCAGCCCCTGCGCTGGATACACCGCCTGTCGGGCCCGGTCGGCACGGGCCTGGCCCGCGTCACCCTCCCCGTCCTCGCCACGGCCGCCCACATCGGCCGCCACGTCACCGGAGCCCCCGTTGCCTGACCGCGAGCCGGAAGGCCTGAGAAACCACACGAAGCCTGACGACACCGCCCGGAATCACGCGGAACCGGACGGCGGCCCCGCACACCCCGCGCCGGCCGAAGACGAGCCGGACGGCGGCCCCTGGGGCGATGGGGAGCCCGACCTGCCGCTGTGGGAGCTGATCCAGACCTCCCACGTCGTCGCCCGGCGCTTCACCGAGGTCTTCGCCTCCGTCGGCCTGACCCCGACCCAGTTCGGCGTCCTGGCCTCGCTCGCCGACCGTGACGACCTCACCCAGGCCGAGCTGGCCCGGGCGATCATGGTGCGCCCGCAGAGCATGAACGAGCTGTTCGTCTCCCTTCTCGAACGCGGCCTGGTGGCCCGGGACGGCCCGGGCGGCCGAGGCCGCCGCACCGGCCTGCGCATAACCGAGGCCGGCCGCGCCCTGCTCCACCACGCCCAGCCCCCGGTGGCCGCCTTCAACGCTCCCGGCGCCATCGGCCTCTCCCCGGCCGAGGCCGCCGACCTGACCCGGCTGCTGCGCATCGTCCGCGAGACGCTGTCCTGAGAGGCTCACGGCCGCAGACGCTGAAGGGACCTCCGGAACCCGCCCGTCTCCCGAGGCGAGTGGCGATACTTGGCGGTAGACGGCGGGCGGAGGGTGTGTGCGCAGGGCTGGCGTCGGTATGACGGTCGTGGTGGCGATCGTGGCGGTCAACGCCGGGTTGTGGCTCGTTCTCCCGCCCGCCGCCGCCGGACCGCACGCCGTCCGGCAGGTGCTCGGGGAGTTCGTCGCGTCCACCGCGGTCCTGCTGTTCTCCGTGACCCTCGTGCTGGCCACGCGGGCACGGTTCCTGGAGCCCTACTTCGGCGGCCTCGACCGCATGTACCGCGCCCACCGCCGCACGGGTCAGGCCGGCTTCCTGCTGCTGACCGCCCATGTCGCGCTCATCCCGTGGACGCTGGGCTCCCCGGGCGGCACGCCGTCAGGCTTCATCGCCTTCGCCGGGATCGCGATCCTGGTCCTGCTGACCGTGGGGCCGCGCCTGGCCCTCGTCAGGCGGGTCGTCACGCTGAACTACCGGGGCTGGCGGCACACCCACAAGTTCATCGGCCTGTTCTTCACCTTCGGCTTCGCCCACATGCTGCTCGTCGACCAGGTGGTCGAGACGACGGCCGTGCCCTTCGCCGTACTCGTGGCCGCCTACGTCGCCGGCATCGCCGCCTACCTGTACACCCTGCTCCTGGCGAGGTTCGTCAGGCCGACCTTCCCCTACCTGGTCGAGGTGGTGCGGCGGCTGAACAGCGCCACGATCGAGGTCTCTCTGCGGCCGCGCAAGAAGAAGCGGCTGACCTTCCGGTCGGGGCAGTTCGTGTTCGTCAGGTTCCACCGGTGGGGCCTGCGCGAGCCGCACCCGTTCACCGTCAGCAGCGCGCCGTCCGCGGAACACCTGCGCCTCACCATCAAGGCGAGCGGCGACTACACCCGAAGGGTGCACCGGGACATCCAGGCCGGACACCGGGTAACCGTCGAGGGCAGCTACGGCATGCTCGACTACAGGCGGGGAGGCCCGCGGCAGATCTGGATCGCCGGCGGCATCGGCGTGACGCCGTTCCTGAGCTGGCTGCGCGACATGGAGCAGACGACCGAGCACACGATCGACCTGTTCTGCACGGTGCGCCAGGCCGACGAGGCGCTCTTCTGGGACGAGATCCGGGCCGCCGCCGACCGGCACCCCCGGCTGCGGGTGCACACGAACGTCTCCTCCGAGGCCGGCTCGCTGACCGTCCCCCGCATCGTCGCCACGGCCGGAGACCTCGACGGCGCGCACATCTACATGTGCGGGCCGGTCTCCATGATCAACTCCTTCGAGCGCGGCTTCCGCCGCCTGGGCGTCCCGGCCACGACGATCCACTTCGAGGAGTTCAGCTTCCGGTAGCCGGGGGAGCGCCCGGTGGAACGATGCACATGACTACTTGGGCGGATTCGTCTTATAAGACCAAAGTGTACGGAAGACGACCCTCTTATTGGCGAATGGCGATTTGTCGCCTGTCAATACGTTTGTCGGCTAACAATAGGATGTTTGTCGGATGCGTATCACCCCATGTGCGATGCGTAAGCGCCGCCACATCCCTCGCAGGTAACATTGCCGTTCCCTTGAGCCTCGTGAGCGATGCCGTTGAATCCACCCCTCGAAAGGCCAAAGGGGACACTTAGCGGCAAATATCCTGCCATCCGGGATCGGCCCCGCGTCGTCCCCGAATGCCATTCCAGTCTCGTGACCTGGCCGGATCTGTAGCGACCGATGCCTCCGGTCGCTGTCGTCGCGCCGAACCGCCGCGCCTTTTCGGCCCCTCACCTGGGCCATCTTCGGACAGTGAGACTGAATTATTACGCCCCGTCACAATCGTCGGATTGCTCACCTAAAACGCCCCGCGTCAATGGGTTGTGACAAATCTAACATTGGGGATGTTTTGTGAGTCCGTGGTGTGATCATTGCCGATGAATCGCCCCCGAGGGCGTATGCGCACCGATCGGAGTTCATCGGAATGCAGCTCAGGCGAAAAGTCACCCTGGCCGCGGCGTGGATCCTCCTCGCGACCGGCCTGGTCGCCTCACCCCCAGCGGCGTCGGCCGCCGCCCCCCCGGATGACGTTCCCATCCGCGTCGCGGAGGACGTCTTCCCCGGCGCCAAGATCGGCCAGCGCGCCGGCCCGGCCCCCTTACCGCCGAACCTCGCCCCCAAGGCGCCCGCCGACATGCAACGGGTCGTCTGCGACGGCGACGGCACCAGCGGCAAGCGCGTCGAGGTCCTGTACGTGCGCGAGTCGTCGATGCCCAACCGCTACACGCAGCTCCTGCCCATCTTCCGCGCGTGGCTGGCGAACGCCGACGACGCGTTCAACGACGGCGCGGCCACCCAGAACCGCAGCAGGCACATCCGGTACGTCACCACCGCCGTCAGCGGCGGCTGCGCCGCGGTCGTCCGCAACCTGACGGTGCCCGCCGGTTCGCTGGCCAACTTCGACTCCAGTGTGGCCGCCGTCCAGGCCCTCGGCTACACCAGCACCGACCGGCACTACCTCATGCTCACCGAGGCCACGGTGATCTGCGGCGTGGGCCAGATCCACGGCGACGACCTGACGACCGGCTCCTCCAACGCCAACAACGGGCTCGCCTACGCCCGCGTGGACGCCATCCCCGGCTGCTTCGGCGCCAACGCCATCACCCACGAACTGGGGCACACCTTCGGCGCCGTGCAGCTCAGCGCGCCGCACTCGGACGGCAGCTGGCACTGCCTCGACCAGTGGGACCTCATGTGCTACGGCGGCAGCCCCACGTGGAGCTGCCTGCAGTGGAACGACTACCGGCTGCCCGACTGCAACCGGGACGACTACTACAACGCCGCTCCCGCCGCCGGCAGCTACCTGGCCACACACTGGAACACCGCCAACAGCGCCTACCTCATCGCGGGCGGCTCGGCCGACAGCGACCCGCATCCCAAGGTCGGCAACACCTACGTCATCACCAACGTCTCCACAGGGGGCGCGCTGGAACCCATCAACGGGTCCACCAGTTCCCTCACCGAGCTGAGCCAGCGCACCCGCGTGGACACCCCCAGCCAGAAGTGGCTGATGGGCTACACCACCGGCCTGCAGTTCATCAACGTCGGCAGCCGCCTGTGCGCCGACAGCTCCTACAGCGGCACCACCCCGGGCACGACGCTGCTGCAGTACCCCTGCGCCGGCCAGGACGGCATGCGCTTCGCGTACCTGTCGACCGGCGGGAACACCTTCGCCATCTTCGACTGGCTCTCGGGGCTGGCGCTGACCGCGGGCGGCGCCCACCCGGCGCCCATCACCCAGCAGGTCTACACCGGCGCCACCAACCAGCAGTGGGTGTTCAACTCGGTCTCCGGCATCGCGCCGGTGAACAACAGCGTCTACTACCTGCAGAACTACAACAGCCGCGACAACGCCGAGCCCGCGGGCGCCTCGACCGCGTCCGGCGCGCTCGTCACGCACAACACGCCGACCACCGCCAACAGCCAGCGGTGGAGGCTCCAGGCCACCGGTTCCTACTGGAACCTGGTGAACGTCAACAGCTCCAAGTGCCTCGACCTGGTCAGCGCCAGCACGTCCAGCGGCATCCAGATCAGGCAGGCGAACTGCGGTTCCGCCAACAGCCAGCAATGGACGTTCAGACGGGTCGCCGACGGGACGTTCTACCTGGTCAACCGGCACAGCAGCAAGGTCGTCCACTCGCCGCCCGGCAGCGGCACGACCCTCGACCAACAGACCATCACAGGCAACGGCGACCCCGGCCTCGGCATCGTCGCCGGCAACGAGATCTGGTACCTGAACCCCGTGTGAGGCTCTGCTAGCCCGCTCGCTCAATGAGGGCTTCCGCCAGACCGACGAGGGCCGCCCGGCTTCCCGGGCGGCCCTCCCGCATGTCCGGCGCCATCGCGCGCCGCCTGCTCCGGCGCTCGCAAGCCGGCCGATCCCGTCCTCGGCACCGACCTTCCATGTTCCGCGAAATTTCATGGACTCAGCGCTTGATGAAGAGAACCTTCAGACATATGTTAACGATCGACCCGTCCCACCCCATAGGCGGTGAGATGTCGCATTGTCCCCTGGCGGAGGTCTTCCCCTCCCGTCGAAGGCCGACCAACGTGGCGCCCAAGAAGCAGATCATCTCCGAGTACGGCACCGGGGATGGCGACACCTCGTAGTCCCGCCGCCACGGGCTCATCGACATCACGGACTGGGCGCCTATCCACCCCCCGATACGCACCTGTTCAGAGAGGTGAGTATGCCCACACCCGGCAGACCGACCCGGCAGACGTCCCTCAGATCCGCTTCCCTCGCCCTGTCGCTCGCTCTCGCGACGACGCTGCTACCCCAGCCCGCCTCAGCGCAGAGCATCAACGTGCTGGCGTCCCACAAGAGCCCCTTCAACTGCGGCAAGACGTTCTACGCCAACAACTGGTCCCCGGGCCACAACCCCTCGGGCTCCATCGACTGGCAGACCTACGGAAGCGACGCCATCTCCGGCGAGACCGTGCGCGCCACCGCCGCGGGCACCGCGTACTTCTCCGACGCGGGAAGCACCAGTTACGGCAAGTGGGTGGAGGTCCGCCACGGCGACGGCACCAGAACCCGCTACGCCCACCTCGCGACCATGGTGAGAGCGGCCGGCGGCTCCATGAGCGTCAGCCAGGGCACCGCCATCGGCACCGTCGGATCGACCGGCGGCTCCAGCGCCCCCCACCTGCACTACGAACAGCGAACCTCCTCCGGAGCCGTAGACACCAGCCCCACCGTGGACGGCACGACCGTCTCCCTGGGCCAGCGAAAAGCCGTGACCAGCTCCAACTCCTGCGGCGGCGCCGGCAACCCGTACACCCCCCAAGAGGTCTGCGGCAGCGGCTTCACCGTCATAGACAGCGCCGCCCTGACCGGCGGCCGCACCTACCTCCTGTACAACGCAGGCAACGGCAACAACTGCGTAGCAACCCTCAAGACCACAAACCTAGGAAGCTCCACCTCCACCTCCGCCTTCCTGGAACCCCAAGGCGAATCCAGAACCACCGACTCCGGCAACTACGCCTACTACGCCGGCCCAGTCAAACGCGCCGCTGCGGGCCAATGCGTCAAATGGGGCGGCTCCATAACCAGCAGCACCTACACCAGCCCCTTCGAACACTGCGGGTAGAGCAAGGCTCCTTCGACGACCCGGCCGCCGAAGGAGCCTTCCTCATTCGATCGAGCTTGGTCGCAACCAGCTCCGAATCCTGACCCCTCGTCGGCGGGCGGATTCCAGGTGGTTCGGCACGATGGTCGATACCCGGCAGGAAGCCCCGTCAGCCTGATCACCACCCATCCCACGTCCGGCAGCCCCACCACGGACCGACCAGATGCATGGTGCGGTCACACGATGCATCTTCGGGCGCCTTGACCGCCCGCTCCTCCTGCCCCTGAGCCGCACCCACCTGTAAGTCCGCCAGCATCGTCGAAGCATGACGCCCCAGCCGATCTCCGTCCACGGCTATCACGAGCAAGAGGCGCCTTGGCTCGCCACCTCCGGGCGTGCGGCGTCTCGCCATGGCACTGTGGTTCATTTCGGGTACATGCCGCTGCCGCCTGCATGGGGTTTCGGTGGCATCTGGCTGCCGGGACCTCACGGGCCTATCAGCACGAATAACAGACATGACTCGAGTGGTCCCGGCACCATCGTGCCCGGCCGCCCACGTAGACGCTGAGATCAGGGAAAGAGGGGCGCGGGCACCACCAGGGCGTGAAGTTCCAGGCTTCCGAGGGAGAGTCGCGTTCCAAGGCGGCCACGATGCGGCCAGCGGCGACTCTGGGCCGCTGTCCCATGGGTGGGAACCCTCATGACGGTGCCGGTCAGGCGAGTTGCGGGGCCGTTGTGCGCGCCGCCACCCGCCGTTCGAACCACAGCGAGGTGAACGGCGGCACCGCACACGCCAGGCCGAGCACCACCGCGCCCCGGCTCCAGCCCGCCTCCCGAGCCGAGAGCAGCACTGCGACCACATACAGCACGAACATCGCCCCGTGGATCGGCCCGAACACCTTGACCCCGAGCTCGCCGGTATCGGTCACGTACTTGAAGAACATCCCAACCAGCAGCCCCGCCCACGAACACGCCTCGGCCACCGCCACGACCCGAAACCAGCGCAGCACGCTTCACCCTTTCACCCGGTACCGGCGCATACTCTACAGACTGTAGAGCGTAGAGGTAGCCCTACTGCGCATCTGCGAGTAACTGCTGATTCCTCTCCTCGTCGCCCGTGATCCGCATGAACACGGGATGGCCGGTGGGCGTGATCGCGCGGCGGGCGTCCGGGGACGACGCCGTGCGCCCGCACGCCCGCCGCGGTCTCGACCGGGGGTCAGCTCGCCGATACCGAGAAGCTGTTCGTGTGGAAGTCCATGCCGCCGCTGGAGGAGGTGATCTCGTAGCCGAACTGGACGTCGCCCAGGGTCACGTCACCGAACCAGCCCCTGTTCCGCAGCCAGTCGAGGATCGCCTTGATGTCCACGGTCCCGGAGCTGGTATTGCCCTGCCGGACGAACGAGAACACCTGGTTGGAGCCGTTGGAGCCGCGGTAGACGTCCCAGCTGTGACCGCCGACCGACGCACTGGTCTGCCGCGAGCCGATCGGCCCCACCGGCCCGTACTTGTTCATCCAAAGCATGATCTCGTAGGCGTGATTGTCGCACCAGATGTCGTAAGTGGACACGTACGCGCCGGCGTTCGGAACCGTGACGTTGAAGCTGCTTCTGACGCTTCCCAGAGCGCTGATCCTCCGGTTCACATTCCTGGTCGCGTTGGGGTAGGACTTCACCCCGCCGGTGTTGGGATGGTTCGCCCACACGCCCCAGTTGCTGTACGAGTTAGCCCAGATGGTCTGCGGTCCCGCCCCGCCGCCCCAGATGTTGTTGTAGAGGGTGTACCCCCCGTTGTTCCATGTGCCCCATTGATCCGACGATGACCAGGCCGCCGCGTGCGCCGGGTTGGCGAGCACCCCCACGAGCAGCACGAGCATGGACGTCGGGACGAGTAGACGTACCGTCCTGAGCATGATCTTCTCCTACCGTTGTGCCGCCGGCGGCCAGCACCCTCATCTCGTCGTCATCGCGCCGTCGAATCGACTATCGAAGCGCTTCGACGACATTTCGACTTGATCGCGACCCGAATCCGCCTTGGAGTGGGGTCACCGTAAAACCGCCTTCCCCCAAGCACAACAGGCCGGAAAAATCTCTCCCCACCCCCCAGGTCAAAATCAGGCCCGGGTCCACGCAGATGAAAATTTCGAACAGGGCGCTAGACGGAACCTGGCGATCCCGCTCACGACCTCTCACCCTCACAACGGACGCCGTTTCATGGCCTACAAGCCCCCGGAACGTCGCAGGCATGGGTAAGCCGGATGTCCGAGTCTTGCGGTCGATGCTTCGCGGGCATATAGATAGTCCCAGCGCCGGACGTGGCTGAGCGGGCCGGGCACAGCGTGAACGTGCTACTGCGGGACTACGTCAGATCCGTCGATGGCCACCGTGAGACCGCCACCCGGCACATAGCCGAGGCTCTGACGGCCCTAAAGACGATCTGTCGTTGGAGCCCCCGGACCCCATACTGGCCCATGGGGATACCCCTTCTACCTTCAGGGGTTCGCGCCACTGGCATGGAGAGGACGCGGGGCAGTTGCCACCTCCCAAGGAGGACCCAGGTGTCGAAACGGAAATCCCGCCGGGGAGAGAACGAATCACCCGAGGCCGTCGCCGTGGATCAGAGTGATCCGCTGTGGCACGGATCTCAGGTGGGTGGCTTGAGTCCAGGATCCTCGGGCGAACTGGTCACTCCGGATGGAACAAAGTGGTGGGCCCGGCGACGCAACGCCGATCGCCGGATCGTCAAGCGGCTGATTGCCAAACCAGGGGTGCCGCTGGTGGTCGGCGCAGTTGGAGGGTTCCACCGCTCTGTCATCGCTCCCGAAGATCGGGCGCGGGTCTGGGCCGAACTGCATCCTTCGTTCGACGGCCCCGGCGTAAAGAAAGTGCCCGTCGAAGGGTCGAGCTACAAGGCCACATGGTTCGTCAACGATGCCGGCGGCGAGCTCATCTATCTGGAAGAGAACTGTTGACAGGTCCCCTCGCCGAAGTGGCAGAACGGTCGGGCATGGCGGGATGGAGTGCTGCAGGTCTACGCCACGTGCATCGATAGGCCGCGGGAGATCGCCAGCCAGCCGATCTTGGCTGCTCTCACTCTATGAGGGTGTCAGTCTCCGTCGAGGTGAAGTTCCAGCGTCGGGTCCGCTGCGCATTCATGAGCAAGCTCCTCGAATGCCTGGATGACGCGAAGCTCCTCCGAGGTCTCGGCAAGTGCCTCAAGTCGGGTCAGCTCTTCGAGGAACTGCGGCATCTCGGCCGAGGAGAAGATCACGCTCCCATACGGGTCGAGCCGCTGGAGCATGGGAGTCGCGCTGCGCCCTCGGGTCTGGTCAACGAGGCGCACCAAGGCATCGTTACGATCCACCGCAGTACCCACCGCGGTGAGGCTCCTGCGTCTGGGGCTGGTGCCTTGCTGTTCAACTCGCATCAGTACCGCATCGACGCCCATGACCAGACGGTACTGAGGCTCCCAGCCGGCCGCCAGGTCCCTTCCGCGTACCCTTACTTCATTCCTCAGAGGCCCGTAGAGTTGCCCCTGAACTGGTCAAACGTCGTTTGTTTCGCCCGCGCATATCCCCCTTGAGTACCCGCTGAGGGCTGCTTTGGTGGCATCCGGCTGCGGGTAGCGTCAGGGGACGATCAGCAGAAAGGCCAAGCCAGAGGCTAGATGACCTGGTCTGGAGGGCGGGCCCTGCAGGATTCGAACCTGCGACCGTCGGATTAGAAGTGGAGCCGCACCCACCAGGTGCATCACCCCTCCGACCTGCACAGAAACTCTTCGGCAACCGGCTGGCGGCCAGCCCCATCCCGCGCATATCCCGCAACGGCTCTCAGCCCCGTAACCCGGTGGGGCGGGCTGAGACATCCGATGGGCGGGGGGTGTCAAGTCGGTCCGGAGTGGCCGCCGACGCGAACGGCGGGATGTGGGCATGGTGAAGGGCGCGTCGGTGGTTGCTCCGGCGCGCAGGGGTCTGGGGGCTGCGAAGCCCCCAGCGGTATCGGCGGTCAGCCGTTGTGGTTCAAGCCGCTGAGCGCTGCTGGGCCGTGGGGAAGGCTGTGTGCTCTTGGTAGGTCTGGCGGGTGGTCAGGCAATGGAACAGGCAGCCCAGGAAGCGGTTGTAGAGGTGGCGTAGGGCAGAGGCGTGGCGGTCGCCGTGGTGTTTGCGCCGGTCGTAGTGGGCGCGAGCGCCGGGTGAGGCGGTGAGAGCGGCGAATGCCCACACATAGCCGACCGCGGCCAGGCGGCGGTTCTTCACTCGGCGGTGGACCACGGCGCGGTGGCGTCCGCTGGAGCGGGTGATGGGGGCTGCGCCGGCGTAGGCCTTGAGTGCGAGGGCGTCGGCGAAGCGGGTTCGGTCATCGCCGATTTCGCCGAGCAGCCGGGCGCCGGCGAGGTCTCCAAGGCCGGGGAAACTGGTGATGATGGCGTAGTCGGGATGGGCGCGGAAGGCGGCAACGGCTGCGTCCTGCAGGGCGGCGGCAGAAGCGCAGGTGGCGTCGACGACGGCCAGCAGTGCCAGGGCTTGGTGGCCGAAGGCTTCTTCAACGAGGGCGGGCTGGCGCAGCTGCTCGGCGCGCAGCCCGGCGTGGATCTTCTCGGTCCAGGTGTCGAGGTGGTGGACGCGTCCGCTGCGTTTGAGGGCGGCGCGGATCTGCGGCCGGGTCAGGTTGGCGGCTGTGGCGGGGGTGGGGGCGACGGCCAAGATGGCACGGGCCTCCCGGCAGGTCACTCCGCCGTCTTGGCCGGCGAACAGCTGAAGGAACGCCGGGTAGTACTCGCGCAGCATCGAGCGCAGCTCGTTGCCGGTGCGGTGCATCCGCCAGACGGCGTCCTGCTGGGCGCGGGCCAGCACCGCCAACGCCTGAGCCTGCTGGGTGTCGGCCGGTAGCGGCCGGTGCAGAGCCATGTCGGTGCGCAAAATGCCGGCCAGCACGATGGCGTCCTGGCGGTCGGACTTCTTGCGGGAGACTGCGTGCCGTTCCCGGTAGCGGGACGCGCTGATCGGGTTGATGGCGAACACCGGACGGCCCGCGGCGCGCAGGCAGGCCACCAGCAGGCCGTGGGTCGTTTCGATCGCGACTGGGATCATGTTCTGTGGGTCGTCGCCGGCCTGGGCGAGCATGTCCAGCAGTTGCTGGTAGCCCTGCACGCTCTCGGTGATCCGCCGTTGCGCGATCACCTTCCCGCTGTCGTCCACCAACGCCACATCGTGGTGGTGCTCGGCCCAGTCGATTCCGCAGAAGACTCCCATCCTCACCTCCGCTGATCTGGCTATCTGTCCCGTGGCGGAGTCACCCGGCGCCCTAATGACAAGGCTCGAGGCCTACCATCCGATCAGCCGTTCGTGACCCAGCAATCTGCACAGGCCCCGGTCTTGCTTCAGAGCTCACTGCTCACCAACGAACAGAAGGGGTACTGCCTGCACAGACGGGCTCAGACCACGAACTACCAGTGCGGGCACGCCCCTGTCCGACCGTTCGGAGCAACAGCGCCAGTCTCAGCAAGAAGGACTCGAGGTACCGGGAACGAAGAAGGCATCCGCCACCCCGACCAAACCGGGGAACGCACCCGCACCGCCATTAGGAACGAAGCCCGTTCCGCCGATCGCCCCCAGCCCCGTACGGCGCCCAACCACCGCAGGGCGATCGTGAGGGGGATGCGACGTGCCACCGAGATTTACGTCCTGCCTCGCTTGGATGTACCTGAGGCCGTCATGAGAAGCCCCTACACCTTCGCTTCCGAGTAGCCATCATGATCATTCCTCCATGCGAGGTCGGATGCGTCCACGTCGCAGGAGGGACAGATTCGCCCGTATAGAAACCACCCTCAACGACGCAGGCATCCGATGGTGATCGACCCATGCCTCAGCCTGCTTGACATCGGCAAAGCTTGGACCTACTGCTCCGTCGGTTGAGAACAGCTCGAAAGCATCCCAGCCGCCATGAGCTAGCACGTAATCGGTAGCCAGTACAAGAAATTCTGGATCATAATGGTCGACATGTGCCCCATCCGGGCCATTGAGGATCGCGCCGGTAACCGCGCATCGAACTTCATCGCCATCACGAAACGTCGCGTGGAGGAACGCAATGACCTGTGGCCCGACCGCCTGACGCATCGCGTTAAGCACCAAGTGGCGTTGCGTGGGTGGTGTTAGACACTTGGTGAAGCTGAACTCCGTCTCAGATCCGTCTGTCCTGACGATGAAGAACGAGACCTGGTTCGGATAGAGGGGATTGGCTCGTATCTCGAAATGATCTATACCCGACCCGACCTTGCGCTCCGTGTCCGGATGGAGTTGAAGGAGATCAATCAGGAATCGCTCGTGCGTAGGATCATGGACGCGTGCCCCGGCAGGGTAGTGGTAGAGAACGTCGCGACATGCTTGTAGAGCATCGCTCTTCTTAGAGAAGAGCTGCTCTCCGATAAGGATTGGTTTAGCAGCCATGCATCTAGCATGACGGACATGGACTAGATCCACAGGCCCTTAAATTTCAAACTCATTACGGACGATGGTTCTGCAAGTCCTTGAGTGCTACGAGCAACCAATGGACCTAGCTTCAGCGCTGCGTGAAGGAGACCGGAGGCAAGGCCGGCAGCGGTGCGGCCGTGTTCGGCGGCTGAGGTTAGTGCGGCGGGTGCTGAGTATGGCGGGCGGCTCGCAGTCCCGCCGTCGTCCGGGACCGGCGCCCACGCCGCACGCCCGGACGACGGGCGGGCGGCGGGCCGTGCAGCGGCGCCGAGCGCCGCCGTCCGGATCACGGCTAGCAGTTAGGCGGACCGGAGTGAGGAGCGAAGGCCTGACATCTGATCGCCCTAACTAGCGAACGGCAATAACTACGATCCGCCCATGGCGAGGCCGTAGTAGTCCGGTTCGATTACGAGTACCTCGACTACTGTGAGATAGCACGTTCGACCGCACCTCTTACGCTGAGCACCGTGCCCACTCCACCTCTGTCACCAAGGTCGACGGTGCATTCGATGTCGCTAGCGGTCGTATTGGTCCTGCACATATCAAGGTTTTCGTACGTCCCGCGCATGCAGTCGGCTGCGAGTGCCATGATAGGAGGCACAACGGTTGCAGGGTCATCCCCGTTCTTGCGAGCCTCGTTGACCGCGTACCCCGCACACTTAGCGAGATTGTCCTGGCCGTTGCTGGCATCGTTCATACAGCTGCGTAGCTGCAGGAACACTATGCCGGAGAAGACGAGAGCAGCAATGATGCCCCCACCTTTTGGCTTCATGAGCGCTCCGTGTAAGGATTCGAAGACTGGTAGAGCCGGACCAGGCTACAGCTGAATCACCGAGCGTCATCTGGCGTGGGCGAACTGTTATCGGTCCTTGATGTGTGCCGTTAGGCGGCATTGCAGCTCAGCCAGGCATGGTCGGTGAGCGTACGCGAGAACCAACTCAGGTGCGGAGGGCGTAGCGATCCACCTGCAGGATCGGTCGGGGTGGCGGCGCAAGGCGCCGCCCTTGATGAATTACGAGCACAATTCGGCAAGACAACCATGCGTCCGACGCCCACATCAGGAGAGCGTTCTGATCAGGAGTGCGCGCACTGATCATCCGCGCATCAAGGTCAGAGATAACTATTTCCGGACAATCCACACAATTCAGGCTAATCAAACACTGCCAGGTGCACGCCTGAAGACAAAAGATGCACAGACGGGAGATATGTGATATAGACCTTCAGGCAGTGATTATGTGCGGTGCAGAGGGGGCGGCTGTGGCTAAGGTTGGTTATGTCATCTACGAGGTAACGGCACATACCCTGAGGCGGAAGGACGATGCTCGTCCACTCGACGACCTGAACGGCAATGGTGCCGATACTCTCCATGAAGCAGAAGTGATCTTGAAGACCCTCAGTGATGAGCTGAATCCTCAAGCTGATGAACGCAACGAACAGGCGTTCGATATTCGGGGTTTTGATCGCTCGGGAAGGACGCTCACTATTCGGGGGTCGGCAGGCCCGTATGGAAGCGCCGGGAATCTGACCAATGTCGACTCGGGCAACACCCGCCGCTATGGCGCTCGCGATGCGACCATGATTGATCTACGAGCGATGTTGATTATGCCAGCCGGGGAGCGAATTGGGTTGCTTTTTTGTGAACGCAGAGGTGCGCGGCATCTGAAGAACGTCGTTGATAGACACGTTCTTAGGGTGATTGGTACTCGACGGAATGTTCGCTTCAATGTCTTCCCCTTCGTTGACCCGAAGGCGTGGCAGAAGTTCCTTGATACCGCCGAGACATATGAGATCTCTTACATCTATCGCTCCACGAGGATAGAAGATCTTGCGCCTGAGCGGCGTAGCGCAGGGGATCTTCGTATGACAGTTACTGGAGGTGTCGCCCGGCGCGTGGGGAAGAGTTTCCGCATGATATTGACGCAGATGGCGGAGAAGCGCGAAGGAGTAAACGGTAGTCATAGCGGTGTACTAATTCACGACGTGCCCCGGCCCGCCGAGTTGAGGCCCCGTGACGAAGAGCATTTCGACCACGAGCGGGTCGAAATGCAGGTTGGTAGGGATAACACTAAGCGAACGATTGTCATAGAGAGAGGACAGTTACCCCAGTTCATATACGAGCTCGACAAGGACTTGCCGGACGACGCCATGTGGGAGCAGTTCCTAGATCACGCCGCGGAAATTTTGTCGGACCTAGGCGCTACCCTTGGGAAGGCAGGATGAGGAAACCGCCTTAGCTGCTCACTGAGCAGCTGACTGGAGGTGTCTGTCGGGTGAGTCCCCGTATGCATCGTTACTTCGGACGCCTCGGTATCCGTGATCTGATCAGAGATCATATCAATACCCTGTATGAGTTCGGCCGCGACAATAGAAGTCATGTTAGCTGGCCTGACGTCACATTATTCTACCTTCTTCCAGTAGGTGTGGGGATGATCTGCTGGATGAGAGGGGTTGAGCTGTACGTTAGCGATGTGCTCCTGAGCGGTGTAGCGATACTCACAGGATTTCTCTTCGGCCTGCTGGTGCACGTGTTCAGTCTCGGAATAAAGGTGGCAGACGATCCTCGGCACGAGTCGGGCGACAAGCTGCCCACTCTGATCGACGAGCTCCGTGCCAATGTGTCATATTCCTGCGGAGTAGGGCTGCTTATTACAGTCCTTCTCGTTGTTCCTGTAGCTTTTATTGAACCGTCCATCGTCGCGGCCGGGCTCAGCTCGGATATGACGGCCATTTTTTCTACGTTGTTCATTCATCTAATACTGACGCTTTTGATGGTGATCCGGCGAGTGAGAGCTGCCTATAAGGTGATGGCGAAATAATCGATTAGGGAATCGAGATCGGTATCGCTACTTCATCAAACGGCTTGCGATACGCGCCGGCACTTGTACCTGCTTGAGAGCGCCTGGCTCCAGTTTCACAAGTCCATCGCCATGGTGATTACGAGCAAGTGCCAGTAAAGCTTCCTGCCCTTCTATGCTTCTCAGCCATGTCGCTAAGTGCTCTACCTTCCCGGCGAAGTTCTCCGCAGTACGATATCTTAGCTTGATTCCGTAGACCGTGTTCGTGGGTATAGCGCCCACCGTGTTGACCACTACACGGAACGCCTTTTTCCCCATAGGCCCGATTAGGATATCCGGAATCGGAATCTTTTCGACCATGTACCATGGCTGGCGAGTTCGGCAAAGGTATCTTTCGTTGATTCCGGAAGACTCGCCCTCGTCGATCACTTGCTTGATATTGGGGTCCTTTGCAGATTCCTCGTCGATGCTAAGGAGCCAGCAACGCGCCCCCCGGATACCGAGACCAGCATGCTCGGCTTCGTCTAGGTTATTGGCTACCAAGTCACGAAGACGACTGATGGCAGGAACGCATGCGTAGGCCGGAAGTGCTTCCATTTCCAGCTTTGTACGCAAGAAAAAGGAGTTCGCTCCAGTGGCAACGCCTCTGCGGATTACGGCCATCGCCCCAAGGGGTAAAGTCGTCGTAGTCGCAGATCCAGCCGGTGAATGCGTAATAACAAGAAGCCTCCGTGGGCTGAAGCTTGGCGGCGTGACTCCGATCCTGTCGATCTCCTCGGCGCTCCGCTCATTGAAACCCGTTCCAAGGTCGCCGGTTACCCTGAAAAGCTTCAGTCGTTGCCTTCTCTTCCTCTCAGGCCCGATGAATACGACCATCGCGGCAACCTGTGCTCCTGGAAATACGTTGAGATCATTGGGGAAGAGGTGAAGTTCGGTTGGCCTATTGGTCATTTGCCATAGCTTGTGTCTCACTGGCCGTGCGTAGTCTGCTTCAAGCCAGTTTGCCGGTAGCAATAGACATAGCGAATCCGAAGCTCGCAAGGCAGCAAGGGTGGCTGCGAAAAAGTACGTCGACAGGCCGGCTCGAGCCCCAGGTGCTAGGTCCCCGGCGGCGGTTCGAGCAGCCGCCTTCTCTGCAAGAGTCATTTGCTGGTGGCGAGTATACGGGGGATTCCCTAGTATTAGACGTGGGCCTTCGAGTTTTGGCCAGTGATGTTTGAGCCATTCGAGAAAATCTTCCTGTACTATCCCCAACCTCGAGAGCGATGCAGTGCCAAGCCGGCGGGGTGCCAGGTCTGGTCGAGTAGCCAAAAGACCGAGCGTCACCACGTTGACATCGACGGCATGAACTTCCGGCTTTCGCCACCAATGAAGTGCTGCGACTGTAAAAGCTCCAACCCCTGCCCCCGGATCGGCCACCACACGAGGAGCTTGAGGCAGTTTCTGAACGATCCCATGCATATACTCGAGAACTGGAGCAGGAGTAAAGAATGTTCCAAGCCAGCGACGACGGGGGCCTGACACGATTCGTTCGTAGACGAGGGCCAGCGGGTCGACATCGTATCTTAGGTCATCGCAAAGTGCGTCAATAAGTTCGGACGGAGGATTCGGTGCACTGGTGAGCCAGCGTTGCACGGGAGGAGGAAAGGTCTCCAGATTGATAGGCATATTTGAGCGTTCGGCGAGGGCCGCTGCTACACCTCCTAGAGCAGCAAGCTGTTGACGCTCGTGATAGTTAGCGCCAATGACCGCGCTCTGAGGGACCGGATCAACTTTCGCCGCCCTGCACCAGCGCACAATGTTCAACACAGATGCAGGCCAAACGCGAACAGTTTTTCCTGCTGCATTAGTATTTGCATTCAGTGCGGAAAGGATACTGTGCTGGTCTGGTACTTGCGGAGACACGCGAATAGTCCCTTTGAAAGAGTTACCATATTGCCGGGTTGAACGGTGGTTGGCTGTCGGTTGCATACTTGGGAACTATAGCACTGGATCCTCGTAGAATCGATCTTGACCTAGTCGCGGTGTCGCCGGAGCATGGCTGTCAGATCGGGTCCGGAATCCCGAGGGTTAAAGCGTCGAGGGGAAGCGCTACCACAGCCTCGGTCCACCGACCGTTGCAATCTTGTGGCAAGTAAGGTGCCAGGGCGGCCGCTCTGCACCAACCTACTACCTCCTGTGTGGCCCCGATAGAGCAACATACGAGCGTCCGTTCTTCGAGAGTCTTTCCGGCCTCATATTCGTTGCGCGTGATAAAGAATCGGACGCCGTAGGTTGTAGAACGGCTTTGCCCCTTTATCTCCAATTTCCTGGATGGCCCAGCAATAGCGGGGGCTATTACATCATATCCTAGGGAGTCGGAGATAAGGCTGACTCGCTGCGTCTGAGCTGAGAGATCAGGTCGGCCAAGATCTATAAGGTCTTCTCTGCAACGTGCTACGACAAGCTCTTCTGCGGCTTCCCCGATTTCCACCCGAAGTTGGATTTGGCTAGGCTTAGTCCATGTGCCGTCAGCATGCGATTGGTAGAGGGAAGGGTTGGAAGCCCAGTTATCTCTGAGGGCAGCCGATAGGACGTCGATAGCGTCAACGTCCTGCATGGCGCAAACTGCGGTCAGAGCTGGCGCAGGATTGATTCGGTCATCCACAAGGCGAATGAGACTGGCAGCGAGAAGTGCATCTTCGGCGTCTTTGAGATCGCCCGACCTATGCATGCCATCGGTAGTTGCATGGCGGTAAGCCCGCTGTGCTGCAGTGACATCACTGCCGTTAGCATCTATAGTTCTTGCCACATAGAGGGCTGCCTGCAACTGGTGATGTGTTAGGCCGCTACTTTTCATTGGCCAGCGTGCTTGTCGTCGCATCACCTAGATGCCGGAGGATTTCCTCGAGATCCTCGGGGTCATCTATTAGCTCAGCGGAGTCGTCATCATCAGGTAGCGCCATTTGCACTAGCCCTGGATCCTCCAACATCTGTGACAAGCGGCGTGTCTTTTCCTCGACGCGTCTGGCAACCCGCTCGTCGATAGTTCCATCAGCTATGAGTATTGTCACTTTTGTATCATCGTTTTTGTCTAGGCCTAAACGATGAATGCGATCGAGCGACTGAAGATACTGCCCTGCGTTGAACGTGCGATCAAGATAAACGGCGTGGTGACATATTTTGTGAAGGCTTACCCCCTCAGACATCGCTGCGGGGTTCGCGAGGAGCACCTTGCAGTTGGGATCATCTCGAAATCGACCTAGCTCCCGATCTCGAGTGCGTATCCCCGGCCGGGCCTCCTCGTCGCTCGGGATCGCGCCGAAAATCACTGCGGGTTGCAGAGCGGCGAGTTGTCTCTCTAGAGCTAATAAGTTTCCAGGGAAGTTTGACCAGATTAGAGTCTTTTCGTTGTTGTTGCTATTTTCGTGAACCATGGCGCACGCGCGTTGGATCTTGGTAGGCATCTCATGCTCGGCGTATCTCTCCACCAGGGAAGCAAGACGGCTCCCTGGTGGAATCGCTAGAGATGGATATCGGTAGCTCCGAGTTTGATCTGTTTCTCTTGCCAGGAGCCTCGGACTGGAAGCCGCCTGTAAGAGGTACATTGTCACTTCCCCCATCTGGGAGAATATGGCATTGTCACGCCTGTCGAGATCAAACATTCCTGCATACCGGTTCAACATGGCGTCGTAGATATCCTGCTGTAGTGGACCCATGCCTACGCGCATAAGATCTATGGTGATCTCAGGAAGGTCGAGTTCCCGCTTGTTGGTCCTAACATAAATGGGACGTATTACCTTGGCGATTTCGGTCATTGCGTCTAGCGGGGGTTCTCGTTGTAGCGCCTGACGTGGGAGTCGTGCTGAGACACGACCACCAGGCCATAGAATGTCGATCAAAGATTTGAGGTCTCGTGGGTGGTTTGGCGCTGGTGTACCGGTGAGAATGTCGCGACGCGCCGCAAGGGGGGCCAGCTCGAGGAGTGCTCTGCCCCAGCCGCCAGCCGCGCCTCTCTTCACACGATGTGCCTCGTCGACGACGAGGTGCACAGCTTGGCGGCTCATCCAGTCCGATAGCCGTTCCACCGCATTGGGTAGGCGTTGGTAGTTAACCAGGATTATGTCATCGTTGAGAGGCAATGATCCTCCACGCCACCGTGCCACGCGCAGGGGCGGTTCAATTTCTTGGGCTTCCTCTTCCCATGCCCCAAAAGCTGATAGTGGTGCAAACACAAGTAAACGTTCAACTAGCCCTTCGCTTCGCGCGCGTAGGTGCAGGGCAAGGGTCACCATCGTCTTGCCAGCACCGGGAACGGAGAAGTTGGCGCCGTGAGAAAGAGTGGACAGTTTACGCAGGTCGCGTTGCTGGAAGGGACGCAACTTACGCTTTAGTCGATTCAGCGGCTGCCCCTCCGACATATCTGCCGAAAGCTCTTCTCTATGGCTGACCGGGTTGAGGGCGAGAGATGTGAGCGCCTGCACGTCATCGGCTTTTGTGCGTTCTAGAAGATTTTTGACAGCCAGATCGGCGTCTAGACGGATGCGATGACGGCTCAGAATTCCTTTAAGGCCGCCACGGCGCGCCAGCAGGGTTTCGGGGCGTACACGCATTGGTCTACCTGGCCGTGGTTGTTCTTCTGCGATTAGAAGCCCGATCTCCACCCATTGATCATCGGAGACGTCATGGCGATTAATGTATATGCGTACTGGACTACCTGAAAGGCTAAGGGACAATCGTGGTTGGGGCAGCGAGGTCATACGGCGCTCTCCCAGTTACCTGTGTCTGTACCAGCACCGCGCTGACTCAGCTTTGTCATCAGCTCTCGCAAAAGGCTTTCTATCTGTTGAACTCGTACAGACACGTGCTGCCACTGTGAGGCGAAGCCTGGGTCATTTCCCACCTCGTCCAATGCTTCTGCTGCGCTCTTCAACGCGTTGCGAGCTCGTTCCAGTTCGGACAGCGGACGAACAAGCCGGCCACCGGCCTGTCGTCGTCGCTTGACGGTTTCAAGAGCTACCTCGACTCCACGTCCGATGGTGTGGAGCGCTTCCGTCCCAGCAATAGACTCACCATTTGGTAGCGTGATTGGCTCATCGCCAGCTTTGTTCGCGGCGATGACAAGGTTCAAGATCGCGTCGACCTGTTCGGCCGCGGCTACGTCTATCTCCGGTTCTTCGTCACCGAGGAGATCCAGCCCCAGTTCGTCCTCCTGATTTTTGATCGCTATGTCGCGAGGGGGGCTAATCTCAGTCTCATTCGCCGTGCTCTTACCCGTTCTCGAAGTGTCTCTTTCTGAGTTAGGCAGGATCGATCGTAGATCCATGTGGTCCTGTAAGACCTCTACTACTCCGTCGCGTTCAACCCAGTCATCCTCGGCGAACCGCAGCTTGTGCACGGAGTTCGCGCGCGAGAAGTAGGCTATTAGCCAACGTTTGATGTGTAGGTCGCCGGCACAATGTCCTTCTCGCTCGTCAAGGTTTTTTACGTCACGCAGCAATTCAGCCCAATTTTGACGACGATCGACTTCCGAGTCAAATGCGGTTAGCGGGAGAGGGGTATCTGGCAGAGCGCGGGTACGGTGCATTAGTGTGAGAATTTCGCGAGCTTCCTTGACTTCCTTGCCCTTTTTGCGAAGTTTTCGCGCGATTTGCTCATCAGCGAATCCCTCGTTGTAGAGCCGTTGGATCATCATCAGCTCACTTACGAGTCGATACTCGTCCTTCAACTCAAGTTGCTGCTGCAACACCATCTCAAGTTCGAGTAACTCTTGATCCGTGACGCCGTGTGGTAATACAGCGACTCTGAGGGTGCCGGTCGGCCCGTTCCCTTCCCGTTCGAGCTCTCTCAGCAGCACGCAGCGTGTGTTGGCGTTGATCAGTTTTCCCTTGCGGGTAATAACGCCCGGCTGCGTCTGACCGCCTTCAGCTAGGAGGTTGGCTTTGAGGTCCTCGGCCTTTCGGTGTGCGCTTCGTACAAGTTCCGCGACCACATCCTGCGCCTCTGCGGAGTCCGGACTGGCAGCTACAAGTTGCCGCTTGGGGTGTTCGGCTAGTTGAGGCGCGATTCGGAAACTGTCGGCATTCAAGATCGGGATGCTGAGTGGCACCTCTATGACGGGGACAATTTCTGTATTCCGTAGCGGCAATCGGACCGTCTCCGGGTTTGTCCGCTCCTTGTGATCCGCCAGAGCTCGCTGGATGTACTGCTGCCGACTACTCTCTGTCACGAACTGCTCCCACAGGGTTGGGTTGCTCCGAGGCGCGGATGGCCTACTTCGCCAGTGTGCCTCTATATTCTGCACTGCACAGCAGAATGATTCAGCCCTTCTAGTGACTCGGTGAGAGTCGGCTGCGGTCTGCCATATAGGCGGAGTGTCTCGCTATGGTTACGCCTGCTTGCGGCGAGCCTCCGAACGGAGCTTTGTTGCGAAGATTCTGTGATCGGCGCGACGGGGTGACCTCCGAATGTGGTGTTCCCCGGGTTTAGTGGAGGGAGGTAGGTGGATTCTTGTGCCACTCGTTGATGGGAGAGTGGCATGGGACGGCGTGGCTATCCGCCGGAGTTCCGGCGGAAGGTGCTGGACCTGATCGAGGCTGGACGTAAGGTCGTCGACCTGGCCCGCGATCTGGACATCAGCACGCAAACGATTTACACGTGGCGGCGGCAGGATCGTATCGATCGGGGGTTGGAGCCAGGGTTGACCAGCACGGAGAAGGCCGAGCTGGTCGTGGCCAAGCGGCGCATCGCCGAGTTGGAAACCGAGCTCCAGGCCACCCGCCGGGCGATCGAGCTGGTCCGCCAGGTGGTGCCCCCAAAAGGCGGTTCGAGGCCGTCGCTGTGATGGCCGGCGAAGACATCCCTGTCGAGGTCGCCTGCCGGGTCTTGGAGGTCTCGGTGTCCGGCTACTACGCCTGGCGGGACCGGCCACTGTCGCTGCGGGCCATCCGGCACGCCTGGCTGACCGACATGATCAAGCAGATTCACCAGCGCTCCCGCGGCACCTACGGGGCCCGGCGCGTGCATGCCGAGCTGACCCTGGGCCACCATGTGGTGGTCGGCCACGGAGCGGTCGAGTCACTCATGCGGCGAGCGGGGCTGGAAGGCCTCAGCGGCCGGCCCAAGTGGCGGCGCACCAAGCCCGACCAGATCGCCACCGACCTTGTCGATCGGGCCTTCACCCAGACCGCCCCCAACCAGCTCTGGATCACCGACATCACCGAACACCCGACCCGCGAGGGCAAGGTGTACTGCTGCGCGGTGCTGGACGCCTACTCCCGCCGCGTGGTGGGCTGGTCGATCGACTCCACCCAGACCGCCACCTTGGTGACCAGTGCCTTAGGCATGGCCATCGACAACCGAACACCACCGGCAGGCACGATCATCCATTCCGACCAGGGTGTGCAATTCGGCTCCTGGATCTTTACCCAGCGCGCCAAAGACTCTGGCCTGCTGTCCTCGATGGGCAGCGTCGGGGACTGCTTCGACAACGCCATGATGGAGTCGTTCTGGGCCCGGATGCAGGTCGAACTCCTCGACCGCCGGCGCTGGAACACCCGAATCGAGCTCGCCAACGCGATCTTCGAATACCTGGAGATTTGGCATAACCGGCAACGGCGCCATAGCAGCCTGGGCATGGTGAGCCCGATAGAGTTCGAGAACGCGTCCACCGTGGCATGAAATCCAGTAATCCAGCTCCACGAGACCCAGGGCACACCAGAGCCTCCATCAATCCCGGCGCGGTTCAACTGGGTGGGGTCTACTGATCTTGGAGGAGACGAGGCCGGAGAGCGGGCGGCGGTTCTCGGACTCGGGGACTACGCATGACATCCGCGGGCTCAAGCAGCGTCGGCGTAAGGCCATACGGGACGTGCCAATTCCGCCCGAGCTGGTGAAGATCCTGCGTGAGCACGTCGAGCGGCACGGTACGGCGGCTGATGGGCGGCTCTTCCGGACTGCGACCGGCGGCGTCTTCTCCACGACGGCGTACGCCAAGGTGTGGAAGGAAGCCCGGATGTATGCGCTGACTCCTGATCAGGTGGCGTCGCCGCTGGCTGGCAGGCCGTACGACCTGCGGCACGCGGCGGTGTCCCTGTGGCTCAACTCCGGGGTGCCTGCGCCGGACGTAGCCGAACGGGCCGGACACAGCGTGGACGTGCTGCTCAGGGTCTACGCCAAGTGCGTCGACGGACAACGCGAGATGGCCAATCAGCGGATCATGGACGCGCTAGCTGTATGAGGCCACGCGAAGCATTGTCCCTTGTCCAGCCGACCCCTACGATCCGGGCATGTCGATCACCCACGAGTACGCCTATGCCTCTCCCTCACGTCCTCCGGAGAGCGTGTGCGTCTGGTATCGCTCGGCTGATGAGGCGTACGACCTTGTCAGGGCCGGGAGGCAACGCCCTTACCGGTGGCACGTCTTCGATGCGCAGGGACAGCACCTGCAAGAGTTCAGTACCTACGAGGACGGGCTCAACTGGATCAAGACGCAAGTTGATGGGAACTGAAGGCGATGTCAGAGGGTCTCGGATCACTCCGGGACCCTTCGGCGGTCTCCGGGTGGGTCTCATCCCGCAGAGGGCTGAAAACTGGCCCCTGACCTGGGCAAACGTCGCTGGTTTCATCCCGTGTATATCCCGTGAGCACCCGCTGAGGGCTGCTTTTGGTGGCATCCGGCTGCGGGTGGTGTCACAAGCCGATCAACGTAAAAGACCAGGTCAGAGGCTAGATGGCCTGGTCTGGAGGGCGCGCCCTGCAGGATTCGAACCTGCGACCGTCGGATTAGAAGTCCGGTGCTCTATCCGGCTGAGCTAAGGGCGCTTCATTGGTTGTGTGACCTGCGGGTTCGCTGGCCGTGTGGGACGGTAGCACAGCCGCACGCCGGTAGAACAGTATCGGATTCGCGGGGAGACAGGGGTGGGTGGGGAGGTCTTGCTGCGAGGTGTGGGTGGCTTCGGAGGGCTTTGACGGTGTGGCGGTCTGGGGCTAGGGGGATGTGCGTTCGGGGGGTGGCTCGGAACGACTGTAAGTCCGGTTGGGGCGTGCTCGTCGTCGTGGTGCGGGCAGGGGGTTCAGGGTGGGTGGTCGTGGTCGGGCTGTGGTCCGTTCTAGGCGTGGTGGGCTCCCTCGGGCATGGTGGGTCTCTGGGGCGTAGAGGCTCAGGTGGGTGCGGTGGTCGCGGATCCGGTGGTCCGGTGGTCCCGTGGGGTGAGTTGGGGTGGTGGGTGAGTGGGGGCAGGTGTGGGAGAAGGGCCATGGGTTCTCGGGACGGCGGTTGGGGCGGTCGTCCGCGGCATGATGGGTTGATGCGCCAAGTGCCTGATCGGGCTCCCTGCGGGAGTGCAGGGAGCCCGATCGTCTGGTGACCTTTGAGGTGCCTGTCAGCACACTTGGATGTAGTAGACCGTGTCCCACGAAGGGACGCGGGTTGGGGTGCGGTTGGGCTTGACGGTCATGTATACGGACCTGTCTTGGTTGAGCAGGCGGGCTGATTTTCCGGTCTGGTTGTTGGTGACGGCGCCGGCGCCCAGGAAGTTGGAGAGGGTGCGTTCGGTGCAGTAGTAGAGCTCGAAGACGGAGTGCTGGCCGTCGCCCTCGCCTGCGGCGACGCATAGATACAAGAGCCCGCAGTTGGCGAGGAGTCTGTTTCGTGTCTCCGTGCTCACGTTTCGGTGCACCCTTTCCTGGCCGCCGCTGAACGGGCTGACCTTCGGGGTCCAGGCCATCGCCTGGGCGTCGGTCGGGGTCGAAACCGTCGTATCCGTTGCCTGGGCCGATGGGGCGGTGATCAGGAAGATCGGTAACAGGACGCTGAGCGCGGCGATGAGGGCTAGCATGCCCTTCCGCGAGACGCGTGGCGCGTTTGCCATTACTGCCATGAGTGTCGACCTTTCTGGCTCGTGTCATCTGGCGTGCGGCCCGGGCGAGGTGACGTCGCCCGTTGAGTGGCCGCTTGTGTTCGGGGGCTGGTTGAGGACTTCCGCCGGGCGCCGGGCGGACGTTCGCGGGTGACGGGTCACGCGCCGTTCGGTGCCTCGCGTGCCTGCGTGAGGGGTGTGGTGGCGATCTACGTCGGCCGGGTCCTCGTCATGCTGGACGTGCGGGATGACCCTCCTTTCACGCTCGGTTGGTGCGGGCGCTCGACGACGGCGAGCGCGCCTTGATCCGCTTCTGGGGCACGCCGGGTAAGTCGGCCTGCCTGGGGCGTGGAGCTCACCACGCCATCCGGAGCCGGATTCATGTTTCGCCAGCTGTTCGCAGGGCGGCGCCGCCCATGCCCCCGTTGATGTACAGCGCTGCCGGCCGGCACCGACGTCACCCCGTCGCGAGCTTCTTCATGGCGTCTGATGAAGCCCGCTGATCCGGCTGCCTGAGCGGCGAATTCCTTCGCCGTTCCCCCTCCTTGACTGCCGGGTCCAACTCTCTACGCAGAGGGCTGCCAGGAGAACAGTCGAGGGCTCACGTTGTCTGGAAAGCTGCGACGCTCGTCCTTCGAGGCACGGCTTCTCAGCGCTCCCGCAAGGTGTGCGGTACGAGCCGGATGCGGCTGTAGGCGGCTCTACCTGGGCTTTCCCGGGACGCTCGGCCAGCGGCGATCTTGGATGGTGTGACTGCCTCAGCTTGGGGTGGGTCAGGAGGTGCCTCGGAGGGGGAGGCCTGCTGCGGTGTAGATGGCGTCGATCACGGCCATGTTGGCGATCGAGTCCTCCGGCGGGGTGAGCGTGGGGGTGCCGTCACGCACGGCGGCTCTGAAGGCGCGGAGCTGGTAGGTGTACGTCGCCTCGCCTTGGACGCGCTCGCGCTGCCGGATTCCGTCGGTGGTCACGGTGAGGCGGTTGAAGTACTGAGGGATGAGGTAGTTGCTGATGTGCAGGGATCCGCGGGATCCCTCGACGTGCGCGGTGACCTTCACCAGTCGGCCCGACCACAGGGAGGCCTGCACGCGGCCGGTGGCGCCGGTGGGGAAGCGCAGGTCGGCGGTCATGGCGCGGTCGATGCCCGGCGACATGAGCAGTGCCTTGGCGGCGACGACCGACGGCTCGCCCGGGCCCAGGGTGCGCAGACAGTGCACGGCGTAGCAGCCGGTGTCCATCATGGCGCCGCCGCCGAGGTCCAGTGAGTAGCGGATGTCGGAGAAGCGGGGGAGGGGGACGCACAGCGCGGTTTCGATGTGCCGGATCTCGCCGAGTTGAGTCTGTGTGATCTCCAGCGCGCGGGCCATGAGGGGGTGGTAGCGGTAGTGGAACGCCTCCATGACCACCAGGCCGGACCTTCTGGCGGCCTCCGCCACTGTGCGGGCCTCGGCCGCGTTGGACGTCAGCGGCTTCTCGCACAGGACGTGCTTGCCCGCCTTCAGGGCGCGCAGCGTCCACTCGGCGTGCAGGGAGTTCGGCAGGGGGTTGTAGACGGCCTCGATCGTGGGGTCGTCGACGAGCGCCTGGTATGAACCGTGGACGGCCGGGATGCCGTGCCTGGCGGCGAAGCGTTCGGCTCGCGAGCGGTCGCGGGCGGCGATGGCGGCCACGGTCACGCCTTCGACCTGACGTGCGGGCTTGATGAGAGCCGAGGGTGTGATGCGGGCCGCACCGAGGGTCCCGATTCGCATGATCCATCATGTCAGGTGCGGCGGGTGAGGTGCGCCTGGATTCGGATGATGTGGCGCGTGGAGCAGGCAACTGTGGCGCTGATTCGTCGGAGTGCCCCGGAGGAGCTGCCGACATGGACGGCCGCGTGGTCGCGTCTGTTGCTCCGCTGACGTGACGGGTCGAGCAGGCGACTGTGGCGCTGATCACCGGCGTGCCGGGAGCCGTTGGCACGGGTGGGTCGCGTGGTCGCGTCCGTTGCTCCGCTCGGGGGCGCTTGGACTGCGCCGGCTGAGGGCGGGCCCTCAGCGCGGGTGGGTGACCTGGACAGTGGTTCGCTCGTCCTCAGGTTGCGGGGTTCGCTTGGGGTTCACGTGGCCCATGGGGCCGGCGCTAAGCTGGGTCGTCATGTTCGTTGGTACGGCCCTTCCCGAGATCGCCCTTCGTGGTGGCGATACGACGGATGGCGTCGTGCGCGTCGGGGACACCGTGCGGCGGCCCAGGGGCCGGTCCGCTCCCGCCGTGGATGCCCTGCTGCGGCATCTCGAGGCGGTGGGTTTCGCGGGGGCGCCGCGTCCGCTCGGGGTCGACGAGCGGGGACGGCAGGTGCTCTCCTACGTTCCCGGGGTGGCCGCCGCCCGGCCGCTGCCCGCGTACGCGGTCACCGACGAGGTTCTCGCCGATCTGGCCGCGCTGGTGCGCCGCTTCCATGACGCCGTCGAGGGGTTCGTCCCGCCGCCGGACGCGGTGTGGGCCGGCGGCTCATACGACGACGCCGCGCCCGAGCTGGTCGGGCACTGTGACATCACGCCGGAGAACGTCATCTTCGACCGCGGGCGGCCGTGGGCGCTCATCGACTTCGACCTGGCCCGGCCGGTGACCCGGCTGTTCGACGTGGCCACCACCCTGCGCCACTGGGCGCCGATAGCCGACCCCATCGACCGCGACCCGCGGCAGCGCCACCTGGACGTCGGCGCGCGGCTGCGGCTGTTCTGCGACGTGTACGGCCTGGCGGCCAAGGAGCGGCGGAGGTTGCTGGAGGTCAGCCGGCTACGGTTCGGCCGTTCGTACGTCGCCATGCGCGCCCGGGCGCGCACCGAAGGCGGAGCCTGGGCCCGCATGTGGGAGGACGGCGCCGGGGAGCGCATCCGCAGAGCGGCGGACTGGCTCGACGCCTACTGGGACGAGCTCGACGCTCGCCTTCGGTGAGGCCCGTCAACGGGCGCGAGTTCGAGGCCAGGTACGAGTGCGGGCGCGTAGGGCGTCTGTGGGTGTGAGGACGGGTGTTGACGTGAGTTCGGGGCGCGGTAGGGCGTCGGGTGCGCGGAGCCGGGCGCTGGGGATCCTGGCCGGGGTCGCCGCAGATGCGGTGTTCGCCGATCCGCGCAGTGGGGCGCATCCTGTCGCGTTGTTCGGGCGGGCCGCAGCGGGCGTGGAGCGTCGGTTGTACGGGAAGGCGCGGGCCAGGGGGGTGGCGCATGTCGCGTTGTGCGTCGGGTCGGCCGTCGCCCTGGGGGCGGTGGCCGAGCGGCTGACGCGATCCCGTCCGGCGGCGCGGGTGGCGGTGACCGCGGTGTCCACCTGGGCGGTGCTCGGCGGCACCACGCTCGGGCGCGAAGGGCGTCACATGGCCGGCGCGCTGGAGTCGGGCGACCTGGCGGCGGCCCGGGAGCGGCTGCCCCACCTGTGCGGGCGGGATCCCTCCGCGCTGGGGGAGCGTGAGCTGGCGCGGGCCACGGTGGAGTCGGTCGCGGAGAACACGTCCGACGCGGTGGTGGCGCCGCTGGTGTGGGGCGCGGTGGCGGGCGTCCCCGGCCTGCTGGCCTATCGGGCGGTCAACACGCTGGACGCGATGGTCGGGCACCGGTCGGAGCGGTACGAGCGGTTCGGCTGGGCCGCCGCGCGGCTGGACGACGTGGCCAACTACGTCCCGGCACGGCTCACCGGCGCGCTGGCCTGCGTCCTGGCGCCGCTGGTCGGCGGGACGGCGGCCGAGGCGGCGTCCGTGCTGCGCCGTGACGGCCACCGTCACCCCAGCCCCAACTCCGGCCGCTGCGAGGCCGCCTTCGCGGGCGCGCTCCGGGTCCGGCTGGGCGGGCGCAACAACTACGCCGGGCGTGTCGAGCACCGCCCTGAGCTGGGCGACGGGGAGCCTCCGGCCGTCGCCGATATCCCCCGCGCCGTCCGCCTGGCCCGCGCGGTCAACCTTTCCGCAGCCGTCCTGGCCGCCACCGCGACCTGGTTTCTCAGTTCGTACCGACACCGTCGCCGGGGTCAGATGGGACGTGCACGGAAGGCGTGACGTACCCGCCCGCCGTGTGACGCGCCGTATGGTGGCGCCGACTTCGCCGTACTGGTTGCTCGCTGTACCGGCGCCAACAGGGGAGTAAGGGGGGCGGGGGTTAGCCTCCCGCGCGGTGCGCGGGGTGCGATGCGCGATGCGCGGTGCGCGGGGTGTGGTGCGCGGGGTGTGGTGCGCGATGCGCGGTGCGCGGAGTGTGGTGCTCAGAGCGCAGGGTGCTGTGGGCGCTGGCGTGTGGAGTGCTTCGACGTTCGGCGTCCGTCGGAGCGGGGTGGTTGGCCCGCGTGTGAGGAGTTTGCGGTTTCTGGGAGGGTTGGGGGGTGGTTAATGGGGCGGTTTTGGTGGCGGGGACTACCTCGGATGCGGGGAAGAGTGTGGTCACGGCGGGGGTGTGCCGGTGGTTGGCTCGGCGGGGGGTGCGGGTGGCGCCGTTCAAGGCGCAGAACATGTCGTTGAACTCGTTCGTGACTGCCGATGGGGCGGAGATCGGGCGGGCGCAGGTGGCTCAGGCTTACGCGGCGGGGGTGGAGCCTACGGCGGATATGAACCCGATTCTGCTGAAGCCCGGGGGGGAGCGGCGTAGTCAGGTCGTGGTGATGGGGAAACCGCTCGCCGAGGTGGACGCCATGGAGTACGGGGCGTACAAGGATCGGCTCAGGGCGGTGGCGCTGGAGTCCTACCATCGGCTGCGGGCGTCGTATGACGTGGTGGTGTGCGAGGGGGCGGGGAGTCCCACCGAGATCAACCTGCGCCGGGGGGACATCGCCAACATGGGGCTGGCCAGGGCGGCGGACATCCCGGTGGTCGTGGTGGGGGACATCGACCGGGGCGGGGTGTTCGCGGCGCTGTACGGGACGGTGGCGCTGCTCGACGCCGAGGATCAGGCGCTGGTCGCCGGGTTTCTGATTAACAAGTTCCGCGGTGCGCCCGAGCTGCTGGCTCCGGGGCTGGACATGCTGGGCAGGCTCACCGGGCGGCCCGTCTACGGTGTCCTGCCCTGGCTTGAAGGCCTGTGGATGGATCTGGAGGACTCGCTCGCGCTCGACAACCGGCGGCCGCTCGCCGTCGGGGCACACGGCGGGGAGACGCTGCGGGTCGCGGTGGTGCGGTATCCGAGGATCTCCAACTTCACCGACGTCGACGCGCTGGCCGCCGAGCCGGGGGTGGTGGTCCGGTTCGTCACCTCGCCCGGGGAGGCCGCCGAGATCCGGGACGCCGATCTGGTGGTGCTGCCGGGGTCGCGCGCCACCGTCGAGGACCTTGGCTGGCTGCGCCGTACGGGGCTGGCCGAGGCGGTGCTGGAGCGGCGGGGCCCGGTTCTCGGCATCTGCGGCGGTTACCAGATGCTCGCGCGGTCCATCCGCGACGAGGTGGAGTCCGGCGCCGGGGTGGTGGACGGGCTCGGGTTGCTCCCGGCGACAGTCGAGTTCGCTCGTGGCAAGACGCTGGCACGGCCGGTCGGTGAGGCGTACGGCTGCCCGGTGGAGGCGTATGAGATCCACCACGGCGTGGTGTCGGTGGACGGCGGCGCCGAGCCGTTTCTCGACGGCTGCCGGGAGGGCGCCGTATGGGGCACCACCTGGCACGGGGCGCTGGAGAACGACGGCTTCCGCCGCGCCTTCCTCGCCGACGTGGCCGCCGTCTCGGGCCGGAGCTTCGTGCCCGCCCCCGACGTCTCGTTCGCGGCGCTGCGCGAGCGGCAGATGGACGCGCTCGGCGACCTGGTGGAACGGCATGTCGACACGACCGCCCTGCTGACGCTGATCGAGAAGGGCGCCCCGGCTGACCTGCCGGTTCTGCCGCCGGCCGGCGTCCGGTAGGCCCGGTCGCGTTGTCACGGTCGCTTGGCCCGTCGGTTCTGCGGCTGGGTGGTGTCCGGCAGGCCGCTTCGGTGCCGCGTGGGAGGCCGGGCTGTGGGCAAGGGACGGGTGACCGTGACGGGGGAGGATTGATCGTGTGCTGGTGTATGACGGCGACTGCGGGTTCTGCCGGCGATGTGTGGAGTTCGGGGAGAAGCATCTGCCTGAGATGCCGGAGACACGCGCCTGGCAGGAGCTTGATCTGGACGCGCATCGGCTCACGCTTGAGCAGGTGAACGCGTCGGTGCAGCTTCTCGGGCCCGGCGGATTGCGAGCCTCGGGGGCGCGAGCGGTTGCGGTGATCTTGGCCCTTCAGCCTCGGATGGGGTGGCGGGTGCTCGGTCACGCGATGCTGGTTCCGCCGGTGAGCTGGGTGGCAGAGGTCGGCTACCGGTTCGTCGCGCGCATCCGTCACCGGCTGCCCGGGGGCACCGGCGCCTGCCGGGTGTAGAGGGGCCGGCTCAGGAGGGTGGCCGATCCGTGGTCCCCGGTGCGCGACGGTCGTCTTCGTACCGGCTGCCCGGGGGGCACCGGCGTCTGCCGGGTTGAGACGGTTGGTGGGCGCCGGGCGATCAGGATGACCGGTGGGCGGCGGTCGCCACGCGCGTGGCGGTGTGGACGAAGGCGGCCAGGGCGGGGGAGCGGGTGTCCCGCGGCCATGCCAGGACGACGGTGGTGGGGGCGGCGTCCGTGACCGGGACGCACACCAGGTCGCCGCGCATGACGGCCGCCGCGGACTCCGGCACGACGGCCACCGCGATGCCCAGGGCGACCAGCTGCATCAGCTCCGCGCCGTCGCGGACCTCCGGCCCGCAGGTGTGCGGGCCGCGCAGGCCGCGCCAGCGCGCCAGGGGCTCGTCGCGCAGGTCGGCCATGGTGACGCTGGTGCGCTCCGCCAGGCGGTGCCCGGGGGGCAGCGCCACGACGCCGCGTTCCCGCAGCAGCGGCTCGCTGTCGAACTCGGTCAGGTCCTCCAGGGGATCGTGCAGGAACGTCACGTCGGCGGTGCCGTCGCGCAGGCGCGCCGCCCGTTCGGCGACCCCGCAGACCAGCACCTTCACCTCGATCGCCGCGGCCTCGTCCCGGTAGGCGGTCAGGATGGCCGGGAGCAGGCCTCCGTCGCCGCCGGGCTTCACCGCCACGACCAGCCGCGGTTCGGCGCGCCCCGCGCGCCGGGCCCGCCGCTCCGCCGCCTCCATGGACGCCAGCGCCTTGACCCCCTCGCGCGCGAGCACCTCGCCCGCGGCGGTGAGCACGGTGCCTCGGCCGCCGCGTTCGAGCAGCGGCACGCCGAGGCGGCGTTCGAGCCGAAGGATCGTCCTGGACAGCGGCGGCTGGGTGATGCCGAGACGTTCGGCCGCCCGCCCGAAGTGGAGCTCCTCGGCGACGGCCAGGAAGTAGACGAGTTCCCGCGTCTCCATACCCGGAGGGTATCGGCTGTGACCCAGGCCGTGCTGGCTCAGCCGCCGCGCCCGGTGATGGGGTGAGGCCATGACTGAGACCACCGCTCTGGTGACCGGGGCGAACAAGGGGATCGGCCGCGAGGTGGCCGCGCGGCTCGCGGAGCGTGGCATGACGGTGCTGCTGGCGTGCAGGGATCGGCGGAGGGGTGAGCTGGCCGCGCGGGAGATCGGCGGCGACGTGCACGCGCTGCTCCTCGACGTCACCGACGAGGGCACCATACGGGCGGCCGCCGCCGAGGTGGGCGAACGGTTCGGCCGGCTGGACGTCCTGGTCAACAACGCGGGCATCTCCGGGGACGTCTCCGCGCAGACCCCCAGCGGGGCCGGGCTGGACGTGCTGCGCGAGGTGTTCGAGACCAATGTCATGGGGCCCGTCATGGTGACCAACGCGATGCTGCCGCTGCTGCGACGGTCGGCCGCCGGTCGCGTCGTCAACGTCTCCAGCGGTCTGGGCTCGCTGTCCAACATGAGCGATGCGGCGCACTACATGTCGGGGTTGCCGCCGATGGTCGCCTACCCCATGTCGAAGACGGCGCTCAACGCGCTCACCGTTCAGTACGCCAAGGAGCTGGCCGCCGACGGCATCCTGGTGAACGCGGCGGCGCCCGGGGCGTGCGCGACCGACTTCACCAAGGACCTCCCTTTCGTGATCACCCGGACGGCGAGTGAGGGGGCGGCGATCGTCGTCCGTCTCGCCACCCTCGAAGCCGGCGGCCCGACGGGAGGGTTCTTCGACGACCAGGGCGCCGTGCCCTGGTGATGCCGGGCCGGTGACGCGGACGGCCCCGGGAACGGTGAACGGGGAACGGGTGCGTTTCCGGATCCCGGAAAGCAGAGGGGGGGTAAGTGTGGAGGTTTCGCCCTGCCCTGGACCCCGGGCGGGGGCCACCATACGAGGCATGACAGCAGTGGTGGAGACCGAAGGGCTGACGAAGTTCTACGGGAAGCGGCGGGGGCTGGAGGATCTCAGTCTGGAGATCCGGGCCGGCGAGGTGTTCGGGTATCTCGGGCCCAACGGCGCGGGCAAGACGACGACGATCCGGCTCCTGCTGGACGTGATCCGGCCGACGCGCGGCCGGCTGCGGGTGCTGGGGGCCGATCCCCGCGATCCGGGCGTACGTGGGCGTATCGGCTACCTGCCGGGGGAGCTGGCCCTGGAGGGCAGGGACAAGGCGGGGGACTACCTGCGGTTCCTGGCCGGGGTCCGGGGCGGGGTGGCCAAGGGCAGGGTCGAGCAGCTCGCCGAGCGGCTGGAGGCCGACCTGTCCGTGCGGATGGGCAAGCTGTCCAAGGGCAACAAGCAGAAGGTCGGCCTCATCCAGGCGTTCATGCACGAGCCCGAGTTGCTCATCCTGGACGAGCCGACCAGCGGGCTCGACCCGCTCGTGCAGCAGGAGTTCCTCTCGATGGTCCGCGAGGCCAGGACGGCGGGCCGCACCGTGCTGATGTCCTCGCACGTGCTGGCCGAGGTCGAGCACGTCTCCGACCGGGTCGGCATCGTCAGGAGCGGCCGGCTCGTCGCCGTCGAGAACGTGGCGGCGCTGCGCGAGAAGGCCGTGCGCCTGGTCGAGCTGCACTTCGACGCCCCCGTGCCCGAGGACGCCTTCCGCGATCTGCCCGGCGTGCGCGACCTGAAGGTCGAGGGCGCGAACGTGCGCTGCACCATCGACGGGCGCCCGGACGCGCTGATCAAGGCGGCGGCCAGGTTCACGGTCGTGCACATGGTCAGCGCCGAGCCCGACCTGGAGGAGATCTTCCTGACCTACTACAGCGAGGAGGGGCGGCATGCCCACGCTGGTGCTTAAGACGCTGCGCGAGTACCGTCGCTCGCTCATCGGGTGGACGGTGGGCATCTGCGCGTTCGCCGGGATGTACACCTCCTTCTTCCCGCAGATACGAGCGAATGCCGATCTGTACAGCCAGGCCGCCCTGTCGAAGTACCCTGACAGCGTGCGCACCCTGCTCGGGGGGCTGGAGAACATCACCAGCGGCGCGGGCTTCATGCAGTCCATCATCTACCAGCTCTTCGTGCCGCTCCTGTTCACCATGTGCGCGGTCGCCCTGGGCGCGAAGGCCATCGCCGAGCCGGAGGAGTCCAAGACGCTGGAGCTGACGTTGACGCTGCCGCTCGACCGCAAGCGCCTGGTGCTGGAGCGGTTCGCCGCCCTGGTCGTCGGCCTGCTCGGCGTCGCCGTGGTGTCCCTGCTGGTGGTGGCCCTGGTGGGCGCGAGCGTCGACATCGGCGTCCCGTTCGGCCGCATCCTCGCCGCGCACTCCATGGTGTTCCTGCTCGTGCTGTTCTTCGGCACCCTGTCGCTCACGGCGGGCGCCGCGACGGGGCGCAAGGCGGCGGCCCTGGGCGTCGCGGGCGTGTACGCGGTGGCGGGGTACGTGGTCAACGCGCTCGCGCCCAACGTCGAGGTCATGAGCTGGCTGAACCGGCTCTCCCCGTTCTACTACTACAGCGAGGGCCGGCCGCTGATCACGGGCTTCCCGATCGGCGACGCCCTGGTGCTGCTCGCCGCGACGGCCGTCCTGGTGATGACCGCGGTCCTCTCGTTCGACCGGCGTGACGTAGGAGTGTGATGGACGTTCTCGCTCACGTGAGCGAGGCCACCGGAGTGCCCGCCGACCTGCTCGGCGGGTACATTCCTGTGCTGACGGCCGCCGCCTCCACCGGCCGCCTCCCCGGCCGTGACGCGGTGGAGGCGCTGCGCGCGTCGGGGACGGCCGCCGCCGAGCGCGGCGTGCCGCTGCGGGCGGTCGCCGACGCGTGCCTGCTCGCCGCCGAGCTGACCGTCCGGGCCACCTGCCCGGCCGACGCCTCCGTCCTCGGGGCGGTGCGCCGGGCGGTGGCGGCCTACGCCGACGGGTACGAGCACGCGCAGCTCCGCGCGATCCGCGAGGAGGAGAACGCCCGCCGCGAGTTCGTCGACGACCTCCTGCAGGGGCGGGCCGACCGGCTGGCCGAGCGGGCCGCGCACTTCGGGCTGCGCCTGGCCGAGGCGTACGTGGTGGCCGTGGCCAGGGACGTCAAGCCCATAGAGGACGGCGACCCGCTGCTGCGCCGGGTGGAGCACGCGCTGGTCACCCGATTCGGCTCGCACAACATCCTGGTGGCGGTCCGCGACGGCCTGCTGGTGTGCGTGACGCCCGCCAGCCTGGGGGCGGCCGTCGGCGAGTTCACCCACCACGTGCGGGGCAACCTCGGCTCCGGCTGGCGCATCGGCGTCGGCCGCTCGCATCGCGGCCCCGGCGGGGTGGTGACGTCGTTCCGGGAGGCGGGTGAGGCGATCGGGCTCGGCGACCGGCTCGGTCTGCTCCCCCAGGTGCTCAAGGCCGCCGACCTGCTCGTCTTCCCGGTGCTGCTGCGCGACCGCGAGGCCATCGACGACCTGGTGGCCACGGTGCTCGGCCCGCTGACGGGCGCGCGCGGCGGACCGGCGCCCCTGCTGGAGACCCTGGAGGCGGTGTTCGCCGCCCAGGGCAACCAGACGGCCGCCGCCCGCAGGCTGGGGGTGAGCACCCGCGCGGTCACCTACCGGCTTGAGCGGATCCGCCGCCTCACCGGCTTCTCGCCCGACGACCCGACCCAGCGCTTCACTCTGGAGACCGCCGTCATGGGCGCCCGCCTGCTCGGCTGGCCCGCGCCGGAGCAGGGGTAGGTCCTGAGCAGGGGTAGGCCCGGAGCACGGGCAGGTCAGGGAACCAGCAGCAGCTTGCCCGTGGTGCGGCGAGCCTGCAGGTCCTCGTGGGCGGTGCGCGCCTCGGCGAGCGGGTACCTGCGCGAGATGTGGATGTTCAGCGCCCCGGAGGCCACCGCGCCGAGCACGTCGGCCGCGCGCTCCAGCAGCTCCTCCCGGGTGTGGATGTGGTGCGCCAGCGTGGGCCGGGTCAGGAACAGCGACCCGGCCTTGTTGAGCCGCTGCGGGTCGAACGGCGGCACCGGCCCGCTGGCCGCGCCGTACAGGGCCAGCGTGCCGCGGATGCCCAGGGCCTCCAGGCTGCCCTCGAACGTCGCCGCGCCCACGCCGTCGTACACCACGCGCACGCCGCGCCCGCCGGTGAGGTCGCGGACGGCCTCGGCGAAGTCCTCGTAGCGCAGCACCTCGTCGGCCCCGGCGTCCCGGGCGAGCTTCTCCTTCTCGGCGGTGGAGACGGTGCCGATCACCCGGCCGCCGAGCAGCTTGACCGTCTGGGTGAGCAGCAGCCCCATGCCGCCGGCCGCCGCGTGCACCAGCACGTCGTCGCCGGGCTGTACGGCGTAGGTTGATCGGGTCAGGTAGTGGGCGGTGAGGCCCTGGAGGAACACGGCCGCCGCGGTGTCCAGCGCCACCTCGTCGGGGATGGGGATCGCCCGGCCTGCGGGGATCACCGCCTTGTCGGCGTAGCTGCCGCCCACGTCGCCCCAGCCGACGCGGTCGCCCACCGCCACGCCGGTCACCTCGGGGCCCACCGCGGTCACCGTGCCCGCGCCCTCCTGGCCGGGGGTGAAGGGGATCGGCAGCGGGTAGCGGCCCTCGCGGTGGTAGACGTCGATGAAGTTCACGCCTGCCGCGGCCACGTCCACCAGCACCTCGCCGGGCCCGGGCACCGGGTCGGGGGCCTGCGCGTAGGCGAGGGCGGATGGGCCGCCGGGTTCGGAGACGACGATGGCACGCATGCGCTGGACTCCTTCACGATCACTGGACGCTCGTTCGTGGCCAACCGGCCATGCCTCACCGTTGTTCCCGCGACCGCGACGCCAGCCCCACGTCACCCGCCGGGGCTGGCGCGCGGGTGAGCACATGTAATGCAATGGCCCTGTACGCCCGGCGGGGGCATTATGGGTGATCATCATATTCAACGGGGAGATCGGCGGCGGCCCGGCGTGCCGCCGTCCCCTGTCGCGCACCGGACCACCCGACGGGAGCCACCCGGAATGACCGCACCGATCATCACGACCCGGAAGCAGACGCTCGCCTTCCCCGAGGGCTTCGTGTGGGGGGCGGCGACCGCCGCCTACCAGATCGAGGGCGCGGTGGACGCCGACGGCCGGGGCGAGTCGATCTGGGACGCGTTCACCCGGCGGCACGGCGCCGTCATGGACGGGCACACCGCGGACACCGCCTGCGACCACTACCACCGGTACGCCGGCGACGTCCGCCTCATGGACGAGCTCGACCTCATGGCCTACCGCTTCTCGGTGGCGTGGCCGCGCGTCCAGCCCGACGGCCGCGGCCCCGTCAACAAGCCCGGCCTCGACTTCTACGAGCGGCTGGTCGACAGCCTGCTGGCCGCCGGCATCACCCCGTACGCCACGCTGTACCACTGGGACCTGCCCCAGGCGCTGGAGGAGCGCGGCGGCTGGGCCGAGCGCGACACCGCCTACCGGTTCGCCGACTACGCGCGCGTCGTGCACGACCGGCTGGGCGACCGCGTGGACACCTGGATCACCGTCAACGAGCCCTGGGTGTCGGCGTTCCTCGGTTACGGCATGGGCGTGCACGCCCCGGGCCGCACCTCGCACGCGGACGCGTTCCGCGCCTCCCACCACCTGCTGCTCGCCCACGGCCTCGGCACCCAGGCGCTGCGCGCCGCGGGGGCCAGGGAGATCGCGCTCACCCTCAACCTCGCCCCGGTGGTGACGCCGCGCCAGGTGCACGACCCTGCGACGCCGATGTCCGCCGAGGACGCCGAAGCCGTCGAGCGGGTGGACTGCCTGATCAACCGGCAGTTCCTCGACCCGCCGCTGCGGGGCGTCTACCCGGACCCGGCGCTGCGCATCATCGAGCGCGTCGCCGGCCTCGGCCACGTCCACGATGGCGACCTGGAGACCATCAACCAGCCGATCGACCTGCTGGGCGTCAACTACTACACCCCCTGCGTGGTGCGCTCGGGGCCCGGCGAGCCGGCCAACCCCGCCTACCCCGGCACCGAGGACGTCGAGTTCTGCGGCGCCTACGCCCCGACGACCGCCATGGGATGGCCGATCGTCCCCACCGGCCTCTCGCAGCTCCTGGGGCGGCTGGCGCGCGACTACCCCGGGGTGGGGCTGCTGGTCACCGAGAACGGCGCCGCGTTCGACGACGTGGTCACCGGCTCCAGCGTGCACGACGCCGACCGCGTCGCCTTCCTGGAGGCGCACCTGCGCGCCGCGCACGACGCCATCGAGGCGGGCGTCGACCTGCGCGGCTACCTGGTCTGGTCGCTGCTGGACAACTTCGAGTGGGCCGAGGGCTACCACAAGCGCTTCGGCATCGTGCACGTCGACTACACCACCCAGCGGCGGCTGCCGAAGGACAGCGCGCTGTGGTACCGCGACGTGATCCGCCGCAACGGCCTGTGGAAGGAGCGCAGCCGGCGGCCCACCCTGGAGGAGGTCGCCGCCCGGGCGGGCGTGTCCAGGTCGACGGTGTCGCGGGTGATCAACGGGCAGGGCAGGGTCAGCCCGGAGATCAGCGAGACCGTCATGCAGGCCGTCAGCGAGCTGGGGTACGTGCCGAACTCGGCGGCGCGCAGCCTGGTGACCGACCGCACCGACACGGTGGCGCTCGTCGTGCTCGGCGCCGACGGGCGGGGCGGCGACGACCCGCTGTTCTCGGCCGTGGTGCGGGCGGCGGGGTCCGCGCTGGAGGACTCGGGCAAGCACGTCACGCTCATGCTGGCCGGTTCCTCCGCGCACGCCCGGATGCGCGTGGAGCAGTACGTCGCCGGCGGGCACGTGGACGGCGTAGTGCTGGTGTCGGTGCGGGGCGGCGACCACCTGCCGGCCGCGCTGGCCCGCACCGGGGTGCCGATCGTCTCGGTGGGCCGCTCGGCGCTGCCGTTCGTCGACGGCGAGAACACGGCCGGGGCCGCGCTGGCGGTCAGGCACCTGCTCGCGAAGGGCCGGCGCAGGATCGGCATGATCGGCGGCCCCGTCGACAGCCTGGCCGCGCAGGACCGGATGGAGGGATACCGCGACACCGTCCGCGACGCCGGGCGCCGCTCCATGATCGCTCTAGGCGACTACACGCGCGCGTCGGGGGCCGAGGCGATGCGGCGGCTGCTGGACGACGACCCCGAGCTCGACGCCGTCTTCGCGGCCGGCGACCTGATGGCGATCGGCGCCCTGCACACGCTGCGCGAGAGCGGGCGGCGGGTGCCCGACGACGTCGCGGTGGTCGGGTTCGGCGACGTCGAGGCGGCGGCCTACACCGTCCCGCCGCTCACCACCGTGCGCAGCTCGGGCACCGACCACGCGCTGGCGGCGGTGCGCCTGCTGCTGCGTCAGATCGACGGCGGCCCGGTCTCCTCGATCATCCTGCCCACGGAGCTGGTCGTCAGAAGCTCGACCTGAGACGGCCCGCGAAGGGTGCCGGACGTGGCGGTTGTGGCCGCCGGGACGGCTGTGGCCGGCCTGGTTACCGCCGTGGCCCGTGGGGCTCAGGATGGGACCCCTATTCCGTGACGACAGCAGGTAAAAGCCCGATTCGCTCTGTAATCATGACTCTTTGTAGTCCGCCATGTCGAAAGAGGCAGGGACGACCACGTGCGAGTCATCGGCAAGACGGCGAAGCCGCAGGAAGTCGGAGGGGTCGCGCAGCGCCCGGCCTCCTTCCGGGACGTGTTCGGGGTCGCGGAGTACCGCGCGCTGTTCGGCGCGGCCGTGCTGTCGTGGGTGGGCGACTACTTCGCCAAGGTCGCGGTGACCTTCCTGGTCTTCCGCGACACCGGGTCGGTGCTGCTGTCGGCGCTTGGCTTCGCCGTCAGCTACCTGCCCTGGGTCGCCGGCGGCCCGCTGCTGGCCGCGCTGGCCGAGCGGTACCCCTACCGGCGGGTCATGATCGCCTGCGATCTCGCCCGCATGGTGCTGATCGGCGCCATGGTGCTGCCCGGGATGCCGCTTCCCGGCCTGCTCCTGCTGCTGTTCGGCGCGTCGCTGCTCACGCCCCCGTTCCAGGCGGCCCGCTCGGCGCTGGTGGCGCGGCTGCTCACCGGCGACCGGTACGTCGTCGGGCTGTCGTTGCAGAACATGGCCGCCCAGGCGGCCCAGATGGCCGGCTACGCGCTGGGCGGCGCGCTGAGCGCCGTCGACGCGCGCGGCGCCCTGCTCCTCAACGCCGCGGCCTTCGGCGCCTCGGCGCTCATCCTGTGGCGCGGCGTGCTGCCCCGGCCGGTGACCTGCGCGGAGGTCGTGCGGCGCTCGCTGCTCCGCGAGACCGGTGACGGGCTGCGGCTGGTGTTCGGCCACCCCGTGATGCGGCCGATGGCCCTGGTCGTGTTCAGCGTGGTGGCGATCGTGATCGTCCCGGAGGGCCTGGCGATGGCGTGGGCGCCGGAGTTCGGCGGCGGCTCGCACATCGCGGGGCTGCTGATGGCGGCCCTGCCGGTCGGCTGCGTGATCGGCGCGGTGGTGACGCGGGTGACCGTCCCCGAACAGCGGCTGCGGCTGGTCAAGCCGCTGCTCATCGTGGGCCCGCTTCTGCTGGTGCCCGCCCTGGCCGGCCCGCCCTTCCCGGTGGTGCTGCTGCTGGTGCTGCTGTCGGCGGGCGCCGTCAACACCGTGATGGTCCCGCTGAACGGCCTGTTCGTGCAGATGCTCCCGGACGCCTTCCGCGCCCGCGCCTTCGGGATCATGCAAGGCGGCATCCAGCTCACGCACGCCGCCGCCGTGCTCGCCTCCGGCGCGATCGCCGAACGGTTCCCCGTGCCGGTGGTGGTGGGCGCCTGGTCCCTGTGCGGCCTGTTCGTGATGATGATCGCCGTGACGGCCTGGCCCCCCCAAGAGGTGGTGAGACAGGAGATAGCCCGCACCGCCGAACTCAACCGCGCCACGGCCTGAGGGTTCGAAATGGGTCGCCGTCCCCGACATGATGCCTTCGGCGCAGCCTTCTCAGGGGCGACCCTCACCGGGCCCCTCCTCACCGTCGCGCGGGTAGCCCGGCCTCAGTTGCCCGAGCAGCACTCTCGGGGGGACGGCCCTCCATCTCCGTCCTGTGTGGTCATCCCTCCCGGCGCCGCGTCGGCGGGAGGCGGTACGGCGGAGTCGGCGCCGTTGTACGGCGGCGCGCTTATGGGCAGCGCAACATGCCGACTCGAGGACGGTTGCGCGACGGTGGCGGGTCGGCTGGGTCAGGGACGCCATGAGAAGGCTGCGCCGAAGGCACCGTACGGGAGGCGAACCAGTGAACGGTGGGGCCGTGTCAGCCGGTGCGGTTGGGAGCGGTGCCCTGGACGGTGAAGTCGTCGAAGGAGGTCTTCAGCAGGGCGCCGGACTTCTCCGGGACGCGGGTCAGCAGGCCGACGTCGCCGTTGGGGAGGCCGGAGGCGTCCAGGTACGACTGCACCTGCTCGCCGTTCACCCACATGGTCAGCTGGACGCCGTCGGCGGTCTGGGCGCACTCCACCTGCATCCGGGCGGGCGTGCCCTTCTCCAGGTCGTCGACGGGGACGGCGGCGGTGAGGTCGCCGCCGGCTCCCTTGGTCAGGCGGCGGATGCGGGCCTGGCCCTGGGGGGTCAGCAGGAACTCGTACCGGCTCTGCCGGTACTCCTCGTCGGCGCGGCAGTAGAGCCCGTACTCGCCGGGGCCCTTGAACGCGCGCACGGTCGTGGTGACGCTGACGAGCAGGTGGCCGGGCGTGGTGGGCGTCGGTGTGGCCGAGGGGTCGGGGGTGGCGGGCTGCTTGGCGACGAACGGGATGGGCGCCTTCTCGACGCGCTCGGAGCCTTCGTCGTCCACGTCGACGGCGTAGTAGCCGCCGGGCGCGTAGCCGTACTTGCCGTACTGCTCGCCGGTGTAATCCCCGCTCCAGCCGGTGCCGCTCTCGTTGAAGTCGACGCGGTACAGGAAGCCGAGGTCGGTGGGCGGCCCCGGCGGCGCCAGCAGGACCCGCGCCCCCAGCAGCGCGACCGCCGCTGCCACGCCGATCGCGATCAGGCGCACTCGCTTCGCGCCCGTGCGGGGCGCGGGGCGGTCGCCGGACGGGGGCACGGGGCCGCCGCCCGGCCCGGGGGGCACGGTGCCCTGCCCGTGCGAGGCCGCGCCGGAAGCGGGGAGCGTCGGCGGGGCTCCATGCGCGGTGGGCGCCGCCCCGTGCGCGCCTGTCGGCGGGCCGTACAGGGTGGGTGGAGTCCCGTGCCCGGTCGGCGCCGTGCCGGTTGCGCCTGTCGGCGGGCCGTACAGCGTCCGCGCGCTCCCGTGCGCGGTGGGCGCCGCCCCGCGCGCGCCCGGCGCGGCTGTCGGCGGGCCGTACAGGGTGGGCGCGTTTCCGTGTGCGGTGGGCGCCTGTCCGTGGGTGCCCGGCACGGTTGTGGGCGGGCCGTACAGGGTGGGCGGGGTCCCGTGTGCGGTGGGCGCCGGTCCGTGTGCGCCCGGCGCGGTTGTCGGTGAGTCGTACGGGGTCGGCGCCTGGCCCGGGATGGTGGGGCCGTGCAGGGTGGGCGGGGCGTGGCGCCAGGCCTCGGCTACCGAGTGCTCGGCGCGCTCGGGGGTGGTGCGGCCGACCATCTGGTCGAGGATCTGCTGCGCCGTCGGCCGGTGGGCGGGGTCCTTGCGCAGCGTCGCCGCCACCAGGGCGTGCAGCGAGGGCTCCATGCCCTCCAGCGACGGCTCGGCGCTGAGCACCTGGTAGACGATCGAGGGAAGCGAGTCGCCGCCGAAAGGCGTGCGCCCGCTGGCGGCGAACGCGACCAGGCAGCCCCAGGAGAACACGTCGCAGGCGGGGGAGACGGGCTCGCCGCGCAGCGCCTCGGGGGCCATGTAGCGGGGCGTGCCCATCAGCTCGCCGGTGCCGGTGATCCCGCCCAGCGTGTCCAGCGCGCGGGCGATGCCGAAGTCGATCACCCGGGGGCCGACCGGGGACAGCAGCACGTTGGACGGCTTCAGGTCGCGGTGGATGACGCCCGCGCTGTGGATCGCGGTCAGCGCCGTGGCGACCCCGACGGCCAGCGCGTCCAGGCTGGAGCCGCGCAGCGGCCCGGACGCCCGGACGGCCTCGTCGAGGTTGGGGCCGTCGACGAACTCGGTGACGACGTAGAGCTGGTCACCGTCGAGGTCGGCGTCCAGGACGGCGGCCGTGCAGAAGCGGCGGACCCTGCCGGCGGCCTGGGCCTCGCGGCGGAAGCGGGTGCGGAACTGCTCGTGCTGGCTGTACTCGGGGTTGATGACCTTGACGGCCACCCGCTGCCCGGTGCCGTCCTGGCCGAGGTAGACCGTGCCCATGCCGCCCCGGCCGAGACGGCCGAGCAGCCGATAGCGGCCGATCTGGGGGGGATCACCCGGACTTAGGTTGTTCACCACGTCGCCTTACCGCTATGCACCTGTTCGCGGGTGCCACCCTATCGAGATCGACGCCCGCTGATCCCCGATCCGCGCGGCCAGTGACCCCCCGACGGAACACCGGCGGGCGGCGGCTACCCGCCACCGCCCGTCGGCGCCGTCCTGTCTCACAAGGGGCCGCCCCGCGCACTGCCCGGGGGCACGCTAAGTGGCGTCACACCCCGGCGGCTGGCACCTTCGCCGGGGCCGTCGCGCGCGGCGCGACGAGCACCGGGCGCCGTACCAGCCGCAGGAAGGCACGGCCGCCCGGGCCGAGGCGGGTGGCGTCGTGGCCGGGCAGGTCGGCGAGGACCTCCGTGCCGTCCGCCAGCCGCAGGCGCAGCCGCACCGACGCGCCGCGGAACGACGCGGTGACGACCTCGGCGTCCCCGTCGTGCGCGGCCGTGACCAGCACGGTCTCGGGACGGACCAGCACGTCGACGTCCGGCCCCGCGGGGACCTCGCCGTGGACGGGCAGTCGCTGGCCGATCACCTCGACCTGGTCGCCGTCCAGCCGGCCCGGCAGGTGGTTCATGGTGCCGACGAACTCGGCCACGAACGGCGTCGCGGGCCGGTCGTAGACCTCGGCGGGCGTCCCGACCTGCTCCAGCCGCCCGTCCTTGAGCACCGCCACGTGGTCGGCGACCGACAGGGCCTCCTCCTGGTCGTGCGTCACGAAGATCGTCGTGATGCCCAGGGAGAGCTGCAGCCGCCGGATCTCCTCGCGAAGCGTGACCCGCACCTTGGCGTCGAGCGCGGACAGCGGCTCGTCCAGCAGCAGGACGCTGGGCTCCAGCGCCAGCGCGCGGGCCAGCGCCACGCGCTGCTGCTGCCCGCCGGAGAGCTGGTGCGGGTAGCGGCCCCCCTGCGAGGGCAGGCCGACCAGCTCCAGCAGCTCGGCCGCGCGGGCGTGCCGCTTGGCGGCCGGCACCTTGCGGACCCGCATCCCGAACGCGACGTTGTCGCGGGCGTTGAGGTTGGGGAACAGGCTGTAGGACTGGAAGACCATGCCGGCGTCGCGGCGGTTGGCCGGTACGCGCGTGATGTCCTCGCCGCCGACCAGCACCGCCCCGGCGTCGGGGGTCTCGAAGCCCGCGACGCAGCGCAGCGCCGTCGTCTTGCCGCAGCCCGACGGGCCGAGCAGGGCGATCAGCTCGCCCGGCGCGACGGTCAGGTCCAGGCCGTCGAGGGCGACCGTCGTGCCGAAGGCACGGCGCAGCCCGCGGAACTCCACCTGAGCCCCGTTCACGATTGTCTCCTTCGCCTTGTACCGGCGGTCGAAAGGACGAGCAGCAGCAGCCAGGTGAGCAGCAGGCTGAAGATGGACACCGCCACCGACATGGCCGCGTTCGACCCGGAGATCGTGACGATCCACACCGAGAACGGCTGGAAGCCGAGCAGCCGCGCGACCGTGTACTCCCCGAGCACGAGCGCCAGCGTGAGGAACGACGCGCTGGCCAGCCCCGACTTCAGGTTCGGGATGATCACCCGCAGCAGCACGTGCGGCCAGGAGGCGCCGCAGTTGCGCGCGGCCTCCACCAGCGTGCGGACGTCCATCGCGCCCAGCCCCGCGTCCAGCGCCCGGTACACGAACGGCAGCGCCAGCACCACGTTGGCGATCACCAATACGACCGGGAACGACGGGTTCTGGACGGCGATCAGCGTCATGTAGAACGGCGTGGTCGCCAGGTAGTCGGGGCCCCAGCGCAGCACCGTGCTGATCCCCGCCACGAAGGTGATGGGCGGCACGACCAGCGGCAGCGTGCACAGCACCTCCAGCACCGGCCGCAGCCGCGGCGCGCTGAGCCGGGCGGCGAGCATCGCCGGCAGCGTCAGCACCAGCACGGTCACGATCGTCGCGGCGGCCAGCCCCAGCGACAGCAGCAGGCTCGACACGAAGCCCTCGGCGGAGAAGATCTCCAGGTACGCGTCGAGCGTGAACCCGGTGACCGGGTCGTTCACGGTGAACACGAACGAGGCCAGCAGCGGCGTCAGGAAGTACACCGCGGCGATGACCAGCACCGCGCCGCGCCAGCCGCGCCCCGCGCGGGGACGGCCGGGACGCCGGGCGGGCGCCGGGGCGTCGGTGACGGGCGGCGCCGCGGGCGTCAGCGCAGCCATCGCGCGCTCCTGCGCTGGAGCGGCAGGTGGATCGCCATGACCAGGCCCGCGACCACGACCATGTCGAAGCTGAGGGCCAGTGCCACGTTCTCGTAGCCGATCAGCACGTTGCCGGTGAGCGCGTCCGCGATCTGCAGGGTGACGAGCGGGACGACGGTGCCCACCATGGCCGCCGCGGTGGCGTAGGCCGCGAAGGCGCCGCCGAACAGCAGCACCACCCCGCCGAGCAGGGCGGGCGTGAGCACGGGGATGCCGACGTGGCGCCAGAACTGCCAGGTGGTCGCGCCGTTGTTCTGCGCCGCCTCCCGCCACTGCGGCCGCAGCCCGTCCAGGGCGGGGACGACGACCAGCACCATCAGCGGCACCGAGAAGTACAGGTAAACCAGGGCCAGTCCCCAGAAGCTGTACAGGCTCCAGCCGTAGGCGTCCAGGCCGAGGCGCGTGGTGAGCACCCCGGAGTTGCCGAGCGTGGCGATCCAGGCGAAGGCCAGGGGGACGCCGCCGAAGTTGGCGAGCACCCCGGAGGCGGTCAGCACGCCGTCGCGCAGCCGGCGCAGGGGCGAGGTGACGACGGCCTGGGCCAGGAAGGTGCCGAGCACGGCGCCGACCACCGCCACCAGCGCCGACAGCTTCACGCTGCCGATCAGCGCGGTGAGGTAGGCCCCCTGGAGCGACCGGGTGAGGTTGGCCGTGCTGGGCGCGCCCTCGGAGGTGAACGCGCCGGCGAGCAGCGCGAGGGCCGGCACGCCGAAGGCGAGGCCCACGAAGAGCAGCAGCGGCAGCGCCGCCGTCCAGCCCAGGGAGCGTCTGCCGCCCCCGCCCGCCCGCGCCCGGTCGCCCGGTCGCGGGGCGGCGGGAGCCGCCGGAGACGTCTCAGCCATGTGCGTGGATCAGCATGAAGGTGCCGGTCACCCGGATACCGCGGCGCCCCAGCCGGTGGCCAGGACCTCCTTGGCCTTGTTGACCTGGGCGTCGCTGGCGAACTCCGGCGTGCCCTCGACCTTCGGCAGCTTCTCGACCAGGGCCGCGTCCGCCGTTCCGTCGGCCTGCATGGCCGGCAGCAGGACGGCGCGCGCGTACCCCTTCAGGTAGAGGTTCTGGCCCTCGGGGCTGTAGAGGAACTCCTGCCACAGCCGGGCGGCGGCCGGGTGCGGGGCGTCCTTGTTGATCGCCTGGGCGTAGTACTGGGCGTACCGGCCGTCGGAGGGCACGGTGACCTTCCAGTCGACGCCCTTGGCGGCGAACTGCTCGGTGTAGCCCGCGTTGAGGTAGTCCCAGTCGATGCTGATCGGCGTCTCGCCGTTCTGGACGGTCGCGGGGGTCGACTCGACGGGGTTGAAGTTGCCGGTGTCCTTGAGCTTCTTGAAGAAGTCGAGGCCGGGCTTGATGTCGTCGAACGAGCCGCCGTTGGCGATCGAGGCGGCGAACACGCCGGCGAAGGCGGCGCCCGCCTTGGTCGGGTTGCCGTTCAGCGCGACCTTGCCCTCGTACTCGGGCTTGAGCAGGTCGGCGAAGGTCTGCGGGCAGGTGTCGACGCGCTTGGCGTCGCAGCCGATCGAGACGTAGCCGCCGTAGTCGTTGTACCAGGCGCCGCCGGCGTCCTTCTGGCCCTCGGGGATCTTGTCCCAGGTCTGCACCTTGTACGGGGCGAACAGGCCCTCCGCCGCGCCGCTGAGCGCGAAGGCGGTGCCGAGGTCGAGCACGTCCGGCGCGCGGTCCTGGCCCTTGCGGGTCTTGACGGCGTTGATCTCGTCGGAGCTGGAACCGTCGGGGTTCTCGCTGTTGACCTTGATGCCGTACTTGGCGGAGAACGTCTTGATGATCTCGCCGTAGTTGGCCCAGTCGGGCGGGAGGGCGATGACGTTGAGCGCGCCCTCCTTCTTGGCCGCCTCGACGAGCTTGTCGAGGCCGCCGAGGTCGGCGGCGGACGTGGCCGTCTTGGCCTTGCTCGCCGAGGCGTCGCCGGCGGCGGTCGTCGGCGCCGCGCCGCACGCCGCGCCGAGCGACGTGGCGAAGGTGATGACGGCCGCGAGGCCGATGACCCGAGTTCGGGGTGATAGCACGCTTAGCTCCCACTTTCGGAGGTGTGGGATCAAAGTAGGCCGAACGCAACAACGGTACGTGTCTTTTGCGCTTCCTTCCAGTGTCGGTGTGTGAACGAACCTGGTGGAAGGCGCTTTTTCACCCGGCGCGATGCGCGGGCGGGGTGACGGCGGTCACCGTCCGGCGTGTCCCCGGGAGTCAGATTTGCCCTCCCGTCGCTGGGAACGTATGTTCGAAGCAGTACCACCCGTCCTTCCCCCCGGGTGCTCCACATTCCAAAAGCCCCAGGGAGAAGAAGCGCCTGTGAGCAGAATCTACGGCGATCCCATCGAGGTGTGGACGCGGGACGCCGAGCCCGCCCGCTTCGTCTGGCGTGACCGGCTCTACGTCGTCCGGCGGATCCTCGACCACTGGGTGACCTCCCGCGAATGGTGGAAGATCTCCGAGAACGACCCCGGCGAGCGGCGGTTCTGGCGCGTCGAGGCGGGCGCCGGCAAGGAGATCGGCACCTACGAGCTGCGGTTCGACACCGCGAGCGGCGGCTGGCTCATGCTCCGGGCGTGGGACTGATGTTCCCCCACCTGCACGTCGCCTCCGCCTACTCGCTGCGGTACGGCTCGGCGTTCCCCCGCGACCTGGTGGGCCGCGCGGCCGGGCACGGCATGGACGTCCTCGCGCTCACCGACCGCGACGGGCTGTACGGCGCGGTGAAGCACGTCCAGGCCTGCGCCGACGCCGGCATCGCCCCCGTCGTCGGCGTCGACCTGGCCCTCGGCCCCCCGGCCGGGCCCGCGCCCCGCGGCGGCCCGGCCCCCTCCGGCGACGACCGCGTCACCGTGCTGGCGCGGTCCGGCGGGTGGGCGCGCCTGTGCCGCCTCACCACCGCCGCGCACCACGCGGGGGAGCGGGGCGAGCCCCGGGTGACCCGCTCCATGATCGCCCCGCACGCCGACGGGCTGGTGGTCCTGCTGGGGCCGAGGTCCGACGTCGGGCGCGCGATGGCCGTGCGCCAGGACGAGCGGGCCCGTGCCCTGCTCGCCGCGTGGCGGGCGGAGGTCCCCGGCGTCGTGGTGGAGGTCGTCGACCAGTACGGCTACCGCGACGCGGCCCTCGCCACGCGCATGCTGGCCCTGGCCGGCTCGCTCGGCGTGCCGGCCGTGCTCACCAACGCCGTGCGGCACCTCGACCCCGGCGACTACCGGGTCGGCAACGTGCTGGACGCCGCGCGCAAGCTCGTCCCCCTGCACCCCCGGCACCTGGAGCAGGCCGCCTCGCACGCCTACCTCAAGAGCGGCGCCGAGATGGAGCTGATGGCCGCGCGCGTCTGCGGGGGCGACCGCGACCGGGCACGCGGGCTGCTCGCGGCCACCCGGAAGGTCGCCGAGCGATGCGTGCTCGACCCGCTGGAGGTCCTCGCGCTGCGCAGCGGCGACCCCGGACGGCTCAACCTGCCCGAGCCCGGCGAGGACCCCGTCCCCCTGCTGCGCCGGCGGTGCGAGGACGGGCTGCCCGCACGCGGCCTGGAACGATCCACCGAGGCCCGTGACCGGCTGGCCGCCGAGCTCCAGATCATCGAGCGCAAGCAGCTGTCCGGCTACTTCACCACCGTGGCCGACATCACCGACATGATCCGCGAGATGGGCGTCCGCTGCGCGATCAGGGGCTCGGGGGCGGGCAGCCTCGTCAACTACCTCATCGGCATCGGCGAGGTGAACCCGCTCGACCACGGCCTGCTCATGGAGCGCTTCCTGTCGGAAGGACGCAAAGGGCTGCCCGACATCGACGTCGACGTGGAGTCGGCGCGGCGGCTCGACTGCTACCGGGCGATCCTCGGCCGGTACGGCGAGAGCCGGGTGGCGTGCGTGTCGATGATGGAGACCTACCGGGCGCGCAGCGCGATCCGCGACGTCGGCGCGGCCATGGGGCTGCCGCCGCACGAGGTCGACGCCATCGCCAAGGCGTTCCCGCACATCAGGGCCAGGCAGATCCGCACGGCCCTGTCCGACCTGCCGGAGCTGCGGTCCAGCGGCCTGAACGACCGCGCCCTGCAGACGGTGTTCCTGCTGGCCGAGAAGCTCGACGGGCTGCCCAGGCACATCGCCCTGCACCCCTGCGGCGTGCTCGTCGGCAACGCCGGCCTGCGCGACGTCACCCCGGTCGAGCGCAGCCTGCTCGACTTCCCGATGAGCCAGTTCGACAAGGAGGACGTGGAGGAGGCCGGGCTGCTGAAGCTTGACGTCCTCGGCGTGCGCATGCAGTCGGCGATCGCGTACGCCCTGGACGAGATCCGGCGGGTGGACGGCGTGGACGTCGACGTCGACCGGGGCGTGCCCCGGGACGACGCGCCCACCTACGACATGATCTGCACCGGCCGCACGCTCGGCTGCTTCCAGATCGAGTCGCCCGGCCAGCGGGAGCTGGTGGCCAAGCTGGAGCCGCGCACGATCCACGACCTGATCGTCGACATCTCGCTGTTCCGGCCGGGCCCGGTCAACTCCGACATGGTCACCCCGTATCTGGAGTCGCGCCACGGCTGGCGCGAGGCGACCTACCCGCACCCGTCGCTGCGCGGCCCGCTGGCCGAGACCCACGGCGTCGTCGTCTTCCACGAGCAGGTGCTGCGGGTCGTCGACACGATGACCGGCTGCGGCCTGTCCCGGGCCGAGCAGATCCGCCGCGACCTCGGCACCCCCGAGGGCCGCGCGAGGGTCCAGGTGTGGTGGGAGAACGAGGTGCTGCCCGAGTTCGACCGCGAGACCACCGACCACGCGTGGAAGGTGCTCGACGCGTTCGGCTCGTTCGGCTTCTGCAAGGCGCACGCCGCCGCGTTCGCCCTGCCCACCTACCAGTCGGCCTGGCTGAAACGCCACCACACCGCCGCCTTCTTCGCCGGCGTCCTCACCCACGACCCCGGCATGTACCCCGCCCGGGTGATCCTCGACGACGCCCGCCGCTGCGGCGTCACCGTCCTCCCCCTGGACGTCAACCACTCGGGCGCCACCTGGCAGGTGGAACCTCTACCGCCCCCCGCCCCCCGGGATGCGCCCGGCGCCGTGGGGGGCTTGCCGCGGATGACGGCCCTCCCGGCGAACGCCGGCACTCGGGGCGTGTCGGGTGCCGTGGAGAACCCGCCGCAGTCGGGGGCCGCACCCGCGAACCCCGGCACTCCGCAGGTGCCGGCCGGCGGGGGCGACCAGGGCGGCATCGACGACCTCATCGACCGCATGGGCGCGGGGTACGGCCTGCGGGTGCCGTTCTCGTCGGTCAAGGGGATCAGCGAGGCCGAGGTGGCGCGCATGGTGGCGGGCCGGCCGTACACCTCGCTGGCCGACTTCTGGGAGCGGGCGCGGCCGTCCCGCCCGGTGGCCGAGCGCATCGTGCAGGTCGGCGGCCTCGACGCGCTGTACGGGCTGCGCCCGGGCGGCCCGCGCTGGCGCCCCGGCGAGTTGACCAGGCGCGACCTGATCGCCCAGATCGGCGCCCTCGACCGCGCCTCCTCGCCGTCCGTGCAGATCCCGATGGGGTTCAGCGAGCGCATCGAGCCCGGCGAGCTGCCCGAGATGACCGAGGCCGAGGCCGTCCAGGCGGAGCTGGAGATCCTCGGCATGGACGTCAGCCACCACGTGATCGCCTTCCACGGCGAGCTGCTCGACGCGATCGGCGTCGTCCGCGCGAACGAGCTGCTGACGATGCGCAACGGCGCGGAGATCCTGGTCGCCGGGGTGAAGGTCGCCACCCAGACCCCGGCGGTGCGCTCGGGCCAGCGTGTCGTCTTCGCCACCCTGGACGACTCGACCGGCCCCATCGACCTGACCTTCTTCGAGTCGGTGCAGGGCCGCTGCGCCGCCACGGTCTTCGGCTCGTGGCTGATGGTCGCCAAGGGGGTGGTCCGCAGGGTCGGCGCCCGCGCGGTCTCCCTGCGCGCCCTCGACTGCTGGAACCTCGTCGAGCTGGACGAGGCCTGGCGCACCGGCGGCCTGGCTCAGGTGCGAGCCATGCTCGGCGACCCCCGGCAGGACGCCGGAGCCGTCGGCGGCCGCCGCATCCGCTACGGCAACGGCTACACCATCTCCCCCTACGCCGACCTGGGCGGAGCCCCCGGCATGCACCAGCCCCCGAGCAAACTCTGGCACTCCAGCCCCGGCAGCTCCGGCCCCCTGGACCCCCCACGCCCCCGCCCGACCATGGACCTGACCACCCCTCGCGACCCCCGCCCCCGCCCCGCCCGCGACCCACGCCGCACCTGACGGCGCCGCACTACACTCGCCCGTCCCGCTCGCGCCCCCGCCCCGCCGCGTCGGAGGCTGCCGCGCGCCCGCCCTGCCCAGGTCGTGTGGGCCGGGAGCCGGCCCCCTGCCCACCGCGCGCCCCTGTGCTGCCCCGGGGTGTCTGTCTCGGCGCCGGCACGGTGGGACGTGGTGCGGTGAGGCCGGCGCCGTTTGCGGCGCGTAACCGGTCGGGCGTCCGCTCGTGGTGCCGGGCGGTCACTCCCCGGTGGGGTAGGTGTGCCGGGGCAGGGAGCGCAGGGCGGGGAGCAGCTTCAGGCGCGGGGCTATGGGGGAGGGGCGGGCGCTGAGGCGGGCGGAGGTCACCGCGCGCACGGTGGCGGCGCACAAGAGGGCGGCGAGGACGGCCACGAGTAGTTCGGTGACGCCGAGCCCGGTCAGGGCCGTGCCGCCGTGGGACTTGGTGACGGGCATCACCAGGACGAGGAACACCGTGGCCAGCCAGCACGCCCACCAGGCGGCGACCAGCGCGAGCCAGGGCCTGCGGCCGCCGTCCCGAAGGCCGGCGTCCTGCCGCAGGGCGTGCACGAGCAGCGCCGGGGCCGCCAGGTTGAGCACCGGGACGAACCACGCGATGGCGATCATGCGCGAGGTCGCCCCCGCGTGGCGCAGCCAGGAGAAGTAGGAGAACCCGGCGGCGATCGTGGTGGCCACCACCAGCAGGAGCAGCACGGCGAACCACGTGACGTCCCCCACGACCGCCTCCGCGCCGGGCGCCTTGGGGTCGTCGCCCAGCAACGAGACCTGCCGCGCGAGCTGCCTGCCCCGCACCAGCTCGAAGGCCACCAGGCAGGCCAGCGTCGCGATCTGGGCGGCGAGCGCCAGGTAGACGCCGACCGCCGACCTGCCGACCGCGGACCGGGTGTAGCGCATGTGATCCTCCCTCGGCATGCGCTGAAGTCCGTCTATCGCAGGTGACGTAGCGCGACGCCTGACTCACTCCTATCCAGTCGGCCTCTCCGCTAATCGGGCGAGGCGCCGGAGAAGATCCAGGATGTTCACACGACGGCCGAAATTCTTCACAAGATCCAGGACCGGCCCGTCCGGCGTGACCGGTCTCGTCAAGGATTCGCAGTTCAGGTGACTATGCCGCACTCCCACGCCCAGGCGGCGACCTCGACGCGGTTGCGCGCCCCGAGTTTCATCTGGACGCTGGCGAGGTGCGTCTTCACCGTGGACAGCGACACGAAGAGCTCCGCGGCGACCTCCTGGTTGGTGCGCCCCCGCGCGACCAGGCGCACGACGTCCAGCTCGCGCTCGGTGAGCTGCTCGCGTGGCGGCCTGCCGCCCGCCGCCACGGGCCGGGCCAGGTGCGCCAGCAGCCGGACCGTGATCGACGGCGAGACCAGCGCGTCCCCGTTGGCGGCGGCCCTGACGGCCTCGATCAGCAGCGTGGGCCCGCTGTCCTTGAGCAGGAACCCGCAGGCGCCCGCCCGCAGGGCCCCGTAGACGTACTCGTCCAGGTCGAACGTCGTGACGATCACCACGCGCATGGGGGAGGGCACGCCCGGCCCCGCCAGCATGCGGGTGGCCTCCAGCCCGTCCAGCCGGGGCATCCGGATGTCGAGCAGGCACACGTCGGGCCGCAGCCGCCGCGCCTCCTCGACCGCCGTTGCCCCGTCACCCACCGTGGCCACCACCTCGATGTCCGGCTGCGCGTCGAGGATCATCTGAAACCCGGTGCGCACCAAAGCCTGGTCATCCGCGACGAGTACCCTCACCGCCCCGATTCTGCCAGCAGATCACAAAACGCCCGACCCATCCGTACTCGCGGTGCCCGTGCGGCCGCCGGTTCGCGCGGGCCGCGGGTCGTGCTCGCCGGAGAGGTAGGCCCACACGCTGTGGCCCGTCGTGGGCGTGCCCTGGTGGCCGGTGCGGTCGGCGAGGGCGGTGACGATGGCCAGTCCGCGACCGCTCTCCTCGCATGAGTCTCGCCGGTCGGGGACGGTGGACAGGGGGGTGCCGCCCCCGCCCAGGTCGTAGACGGTGATCAGGACGTTGACGGCCGTCGCGGGGGTGGTGAGCGGCTCGTGGCGGGCGGAGGTGAGCGTGATCTCGACGGTGAAGCGGCCGTCGGGCGGCCCGCTGCGGGTGTGGCGGATGGCGTTGCCGGCCAGCTCGCCCACGATCAGCTCGGCGTCGTCGGCGAAGAGGGTGCTGCCGAGCAGGAAGCGGACGAACCGCCTGGCCTCCGAAGCCTGATCGGCCCGCCCGGGGAAGGCGCGGCGCCAGATGAGGACCTCGGGCCCCAGCCGGACGGACTCGTTGATCGGCGCCGACCGCGACGGGTGGTCCTCGCCGAGCGGGCCGGGGAGCGTGATCGGATCGGCCGTCACACGGGCCTCCTCTTGAGCCGGGCCGGGGTGGGTGGTGGGGTCGGCCGTCACACGGGCCTCCTCGTCGCGGGGTCGAAGAGCAGGTACACAACCCAGAACCCTGGACGGTGCCGCGTGATACGCCGATCCGGCTTCGGCCGTCCGGACCGCTGCCCAGCAAACAGCCGGTGACCTGCCGGAACGGAGATCTGCACGTGATCTCCGGCGGGCACGGCCACGCTCCGCGAGTCACGCCTGTACGACTTCGAGCACGGGCCGCAACGCGGCCAGCGCCCCACGGCCCGCACGGTCGCCCTCTTCGCGCAGGTCTACCGAACGTCCGGGGGTCTGGCGCTCGGTGGCGCGCCCGCCTTGATGCTGCTGCGGCATCTCTCCCCGCCGGAGAAGGACCGGCTGATGACGGCCGTCCGCGCCGCGAACCGCGTGGACGCCGGAACCGTCGAGGTGATCGAGAAGCTGACGCCCGGTGCCGCCGCCTGGACGACGACCTCGGCCCAGGGGCCGTCCTGCCCGCCTGTTGTATGTATAGCAGGTAGGGATTACAGTGAATGTGGCAGGACGGACTACGGCGGGCGAGCGGGGCGCGCTCAACGAGGATGGCTCGCCGCATCCGATGGGCATCGGCGCGGGAAGGCGCATCTGGGCTGGGACGCCTTCCCCCGCCGGTGACCCCATCTCCTCAGCGCCGTCGGCGTCGGCGTTCCGTCAGGTGATTCGGTGGGCGACACGCAGCTCGAACATGTAGCGCTTGGTGATCGTGCCGCCGTACCGGCCGTCGATCAGCGCCGCGATGCAGTTCAGCAGGGACGTGCGGGCGCCGCTCTCCAGCGCCCGGTGGCCGGAGTAGGTGCGCAGCACGTCCAGGTAGCTGTCGGTCGAGTACTCGACGTCCAGCTCGTAGCGGCGGAAAGCGGCCGGGCTGAACCGCCCCGACTCGTCCACCTCGGCGCTGTCGGTGGGGATGTCGGCCGCCGGCGTCAGGCGCAGCCCCGGCGGCGTCTCGGGGTCGAACCGCTCGTAGCAGTCCTGGGCCTCGTGGAAGAAGTCCACGGTGCCGCCGGCGACATGGTGCGTGGCCACCGTGGCGAGCGCTCCCCCGGCACGCAGCGCGTCCGCCGCCTTCGCCACCCGCACGGCCGGGTCCACCCAGGCGAACGCCGTCGCCGACACCACGGCGTCGAACGGCTCGCTGGGCAGCTCCCATTCCTCGAACGTGGAGTTCACCACGCTGACCAGCGGAAACCGTGCCAGATTCCGGCGAGCCACCGAAGCCATGGACGCACCCAGCTCCACCGCGACGACCCGGAACCCCCGCTCCGCCAACGACACCGTGGCCTGCCCCGTCCCACACCCGATCTCCAGCACCCGCGCCCCAGCGCCGATCCCCGCCAGCTCGGCCAAGCCGTCGAACAGCTCGCCCACATACCGGGGCCGAGCCCGGTCATACAGCTCCGCGTCCTCGTCGAACGTCCTGCGCAACCTCTCGCGATCGCCTGTCGTCATGGGGGAAGGCTATTGACGCGGCACCTGTTCCCGGGCGGTCAAGGCGGGTACCCGCGAGACTTCGAGTGGTGGGCGGGGTGAGGGTCGCCCTTGGGAAGGCTGCGCCGAAGGCACCATGTCGAGGGTCGGGGGAGAACTCAGCCCAGGACCAGGTCGCGGATCAGGCGGAGGGTGGGTTCGTCGTCGGCGCCCATGACCAGCAGGGTGGTCACCGGGCTTTCGCGCCAGAGGGTGAGGCGTTCGCGGATGCGGGCGGGGGGGCCGATCAGGGAGATGCCGTCGGCCAGGTCGTCGGGGATGGCGCGCAGGGCCTCGTCCTTGCGGCCGGCGAGGAAGAGTTCCTGGATCTTCTCGGTGGTGTCGGCGTAGCCCATCCTGGCGACGATGTCGGCGTGGAAGTTGCGGTCCTTGGCGCCCATGCCGCCGATGTACAGGGCGAGCGTCGCCTTGGCGATGTCGAGGGCGCCCTGGACGTCGTCGGTGACGGTGACGCGCACCATCGCGGCGATGTCGAAGTCCGGCGGCGCGGCGGCCAGCGACTCGCCGTACATGCCGCCGATCTTGTCGGGCATCACGAACAGCGGCAGCCAGCCGTCGGTGATCTCGGCGGCGAGCGCCACGTTCTTCGGGCCCTCGGCCCCCAGGTAGAGCGGGATGTCCGGCCGCAGCGGATGGGTGATCGACTTGAGCGGCTTGCCCAGGCCGGTGCCGCCCGGGTAGGGGAGCGGGTAGTGCGGGCCGTCGGAGGTGACCGGCTCCTCGCGGCGCCACACCTTGCGCATGATGTCGACGTACTCGCGGGTGCGGGCCAGCGGGCGGGGGAACGGGACGCCGTACCAGCCCTCGACGACCTGCGGCCCGGAGGCGCCGATGCCGAGCATCAGGCGACCGCCCGTCAGGTGGTCGAGCGTCATGGCGGTCATGGCGGTGGTCACCGGGCTGCGGGCCGACATCTGCGCGACGCTGGTGCCCAGCTTGATCCGGCTGGTCCGCGCCCCGTACCAGGCGAGCGGGGTGAAGGCGTCCGACCCGTACGCCTCCGCCGTCCACACCGAGTCGTATCCGAGCCGCTCGGCCGCCTGGACGAGCTCGGTCGCGTCGTGCGGGCCGCGCTGCCAGTAGCCGACGTTCAGTCCGAGCCTCAGGTCGCCGCTCATGCCGTCCAGACCTCCGCGTCGTACGGTTCGCCCAGTGATTAGAACACGTTCTAGGTTCGCGGTCGAGGGGAGGCCGCGGGCGTCAGAAGAGCTCGGGGTAGGCGTGCGCCAGGTGGACGGTGACGGCTTCGGCGGCGCCGGCCGCGTCGCCCGAGGTGATGGCGTGGTGGATGCGGCGGTGGTCCTCGCGCAGCACGCCGGTGTCGCCGAGCCGCTCGACGGCCTCGATCGCGTACCTGCGCATCGCGCCGCGCAGCGCGCGCATCACCGCCGCCGACAACCGGTTGCCGGACGCCTCGGCTATGGCCACGTGGAAGTCGATGTCGTGCTCGACGAACTCCTCGGCGGTGGCCGCCGTCTCCATGGCGCGAAGCGCCTCGGCCAGCGGCCCGGCGGAGGCGCCGGGGCCGTGGCGGGCGGCGTGCTCGGCCGACCAGCGCTCGATCATCAGGCGGGTCTCGACGACCTCGCGCGGCGACAGGCTGGACAGGCTCAGGCTGAGGCGCAGCAGGTCGGTCAGCGCGCCGTCGGGGCGCGAGGTGAGCACGGCGCCGGCGTCGGGCCCGCGCCCCGCCTGCGAGGACACCACTCCCAGCGTCTCCAGCACGCGCAGCGCCTCGCGCACCGACGACCGGCTCACCCGGAGCTGCTCGGCGAGCTGGCGCTCGCCGGGCAGCCGGTCGCCCACCCGCAGGCCGTCGTCGGCGATGCGCCGCTCGACCTGGATGAGCACCTCCTCGAACGCCCGCGGGCGCCGATCCCTGTCCGCCACGTGATCCTCCGCCGTCCTGGAGTATGGTCTGACCATACTGGGCCGCACGCCGCGCCCGGGAGTGATCCGGCCCGGCGGCCCGGCCCGGAGGAGTCGAGAGAAGGGGTGCGATGCGGGTCGCCCTGTTCATCACCTGCGTGAACGACACGCTGTTTCCCGGCACGGGAAAGGCGGTCGTGACGCTGCTGCGCCGCCTCGGCTGCGAGGTGGAGTTCCCCCCGGCCCAGACCTGCTGCGGCCAGATGCACGTCAACACCGGCTACCGCGACGAGGGGGTCCGCCTCGCGCGGAGCTTCCTGGACACCTTCGCGGCGTACGACGCCGTGGTCGTCCCGTCCGGCTCGTGCGCCTCCATGGTGCGCGAGCAGTACCCGAAGCTGGCGGCCGGCATGGGGGCGACGCGGCCCGAGGCCTTCGCCGCCGCGCACGGCGGCCGCTCGCCCTTCGCCCGCGCGGTCGCCGAGGTCACCCCGAAGGTGTACGACCTGTCGGAGTTCCTCGTCGACGTGCTCGGCGTCACCGACGTCGGCGCCTACTTCCCGCACCGCGTCACCTACCACCCGACCTGCCACTCGCTGCGCGGCCTGAAGGTGGGCGACCGCCCGCTCCGGCTCCTGTCGAACGTGCGCGGCCTGGAACTCGTCCCGCTGCCGGGCGCCGAGGAGTGCTGCGGCTTCGGCGGCACGTTCGCCGTCAAGAACGCGGCGGTCTCCTCGGCGATGTGCGCCGACAAGGTCGGGCACGTCGTCGCCACCGGCGCCGAGGTGCTCTGCGCGACCGACAACTCGTGCCTGATGCACGTGGGCGGCGCCCTCGGCCGGCAGCGCGCCGGCGTCCGCGTCATGCACCTGGCCGAGATCCTCGCCGCCACGGAGGCCGGACGATGAGCCCCGCGCGACCGGAAGGCCAGGCACGATGAGCGGCACGTTCCTCGGCATGCCCGCGTTCCCGCGCAACGCCGAGAAGGCGCTGGCGGACTCCCAGCTCAGGTTCAACCTGCGCAAGGCGACGCACACCATCCGAGGCAGGCGCGCCTCCGTGGTGGAGGAGCTGCCCGACTGGCAGGGCCTGCGCGCCGCCGGCAAGGCGATCAAGGACGACACGCTGCGCAACCTGGAACGGCACCTGCTCCAGGCCGAGCGCATGGTCACCGAGGCGGGCGGCCACGTCCACTGGGCCGCCGACGCGGAAGAGGCCAACCGCATCGTCGCCGACCTGGTCAGGGCCACCGGGCAGACCGAGGTCGTCAAGGTCAAGTCGATGGCCACCCAGGAGATCGGCCTCAACGAGGCCCTGGCCGCCGAGGGCGTCACCGCCTACGAGACCGACCTCGCCGAGCTGATCGTGCAGCTCGGCGACGACTGGCCGTCGCACATCCTGGTGCCGGCGATCCACCGCAACCGCTCGGAGATCCGCGAGATCTTCCTCGACCACATGGGCGAGTGGGGCCGTCCCGCCCCCGCGAACCTCACCGACGAGCCGAAGACCCTCGCCGAGGCCGCGCGGCTGCACCTGCGCGAGCGCTTCCTGTCCACCAAGGTGGGCGTCTCCGGGGCCAACTTCCTGATCGCCGAGACCGGCACGCTGGTGGTGCTGGAGTCCGAGGGCAACGGCCGCATGTGCCTCACGCTGCCCGAGACGCTGATCAGCGTGGTGGGCATCGAGAAGATCCTGCCCACCTGGCGCGACCTGGAGGTCTTCCTGCAGCTCCTGCCCAGGAGCTCCACCGGCGAGCGGATGAACCCCTACACCTCCATGTGGACCGGCGCCGCCGAGGGGCAGGAGTTCCACCTCGTGCTGCTGGACAACGGCCGCACCGACGTGCTGGCCGACGAGGTCGGGCGCCAGGCGCTGCGCTGCATCCGCTGCTCGGCCTGCCTCAACGTGTGCCCGGTCTACGAGCGCGTCGGCGGGCACGCGTACGGCTCGGTCTACCCGGGGCCGATCGGGGCCATCCTCACCCCGCAGCTGCGCGGCATGGGCTCGGAACTGGACGCCTCGCTGCCGTACGCCTCCAGCCTGTGCGGCGCCTGCTACGACGTGTGCCCGGTCGCCATCGACATCCCCGAGGTGCTCGTCCACCTGCGCGCGAAGGCCCCGCACCGCCCGGCGGAGCGGCTCGGGCTCAAGGCCGCCTCCTGGGTGCTCGACCGGCCGGCGCGGCTGCGGCGCGTCCAGCGGCTCGCCTCCAGGTTCCGGGGGCTGGTGCCGAAGAGGAGCCTGCCCGGGCCCGGCGCGGCCTGGACGCAGACCCGGGACGTCCCCTCGGTGCCCGAGGAGTCGTTCCGCGACTGGTGGGACCGCACCGAGGGAGGCGCCCGATGAGCTCGCGCGACGTGATCCTGGCCCGCGTCCGCGCGGCCGTGGCGGGCTCGGCGCCGGTGGGGGAGGCGGCCCGCGCGTACCGGGCCCCGGACGGCGGGGCGGCCGACCTGGAGCTGTTCGCCGAGCGGGTGCGCGACTACCGGGCGGTCGTCCACGTCGTCCCCGACGACGAGGTGCCGGCCGCCGTCGCCGCCGCGCTGGCGGCCCGCGGCGCGCGACGGGTGGTCGTCCCGGCCGGGCTGCCCGAGGAGTGGCTGGCCGCATTGCCCGGCCTCGAACGGCTGGTGGACGACCCGCCGCTCGCGGCCTCCGCCCTGGACGCGGCGGACGGCGTGCTGAGCGCCTGCGCGGCCGGCGTCGCCGAGACCGGGACGATCGTGCTGGACGCCGGCCCCGGGCAGGGCCGCAGGGCCCTGACCCTGCTGCCCGACTACCACCTGTGCGTGGTGCGCGCGGCGCAGGTCGTCGCCTCGGTGCCGGACGCCGTGGCCCGGCTCGACCCCGTACGCCCGCTCACCTGGATCAGCGGCCCGTCCGCGACCAGCGACATCGAGCTGAACCGCGTCGAGGGCGTGCACGGCCCCCGCACGCTCGAAGTGATCGTCGCCGAGCCGGGCACGCGCACGTCCTGACTTCCGGCCCCGGAGAACGCCGGCCGTCTCCTCCGGCGTGCCCGCACGCCCTCACGGGCGCTTCGTCATGGAATCACGGTCATGCACTTGAATGGGAGTTGAGTGCTTGATACATTTTCCACAACATGAAAGGTGGTCGAGCCCGTGAACACCGGTGGGGAACTGAGCGCGGAAGAGGCCTTGCAGGAGATCGGCCGCATGCGCCGGCACGTCGGGCGCTCCACGCGGTGGCTCGGGTGGCTCTACCTCACCTGGGGCCTGGCGGCCGTGGCCTACTGGACGGCGATGTACCTCGCCCCGCGCCCCTACCCCACGATCGCGGCGATCGGCTGGGTGGCGATGACCGTCCTCACCGTCGTCTACAGCTACCGGCAGGGCGTCTACGGCCCCGACCACACGCGCCTGACGAACGTCCTCACCGGCGCCTGGATCGTCACCATGCTGACCGCGATGGTCGTCGGCGCCGTCATGCCCGACGATCCGTCCGGCTGGTGGGTGGCCGTCGGCCTGGTCGCCGCCGTCGTGGCGGCCCTGCCGATGCTCTACGGCGCGTGGCGGGTGCGCCCGTGGAAGGCGGCCCGGTGACGGCCAACGGAGCCCACCCGCGCCACGACCTCGACCCGCTCATCCACACGCCGGTGCGGCTCTCGATCGTGGCGGCGCTGGCCGCCGCCGAGAAGGTCGAGTTCCGCTTCCTGCGCGACACCATCGAGGTCAGCGACTCCCTGCTGTCCAAGCACATGGTGACGCTGGAGGAGGCGGGCTACGTCAAGGTCGACAAGGCCTTCGTCAGCAAGAAGCCCGGCACCTGGCTGTCGCTCACCCCCGAGGGCCGCAGGGCCTTCACCGAATACGTCGCGGTACTGGAGAAGATCATGAAGGGATCCCCCCATGCTTGAGGTCGACCGGCTTGAAAAACGCTACGGCGACACCGTGGCGCTCGACGGCGTCAGCCTGTCCGTCGGCCCGGGCGAGATGTTCGGCTTCGTCGGCGCCAACGGCGCGGGCAAGACGACCACGATGCGCATCGTCATGGGCGTGCTCGCGGCCGACGGCGGCGAGGTGCGCTGGAAGGGCGAGCCCGCCGGCTTCGAGACCCGCCGCCGGTTCGGCTACATGCCCGAGGAGCGCGGCCTCTACGCCAAGATGCGGGTCCGCGAGCAGGTCGAGTACTTCGGCCGCATCGCCGGCGTGGACGCCGCCACGGCGCGCCGGTCGGCCGACACCCTCATCGAGCGGCTCGGGCTCGGCCCGCGCCGCGACGACCACGTCGACGGCCTATCGCTGGGCAACCAGCAGCGCGTCCAGCTCGCCGTGGCTTTGATCCACCAGCCCGAGGCGCTGGTGCTCGACGAGCCGTTCTCCGGTCTCGACCCGATCGCCGTGGACGCTCTCGCCGACGTGCTGGCCGAGCGCCGGGCGGCCGGGGTGCCCGTCGTGTTCTCCAGCCACCAGCTCGACCTGGTCGAGCGGCTGTGCGACTCGGTCGGCATCATCAAGGCGGGCCGCATGGTGGCGACCGGCACCGTCGCCGAGTTGCGCGCACGGGAGTCGCGCAAACTGCTGCGCATCGTCGTCGCGGGCGCCGAGCCCGGCTGGACCGACCGGCTGTCCGGCACGATCCTCACCAAGGCCGAGGCGCCGGCCGGCGACCGCGCGGGGGAGCGCGTCGACGACGTGGTCCTCGCCCCGGCCGACGACCAGCAGGCCCTGCACGTGGCCGTGGAGGCCGGCCGCGTCCAGCACTTCGCCTGGCAGGAGCCTTCGCTGGCCGAGATCTTCCGTGAGGTGGTCGCGTGAACGCCGTCCTGCTGGTCGCCCGCCGCGAGATCTCCGTCCGGGGGCGCACGAAGGGATACCGCTACGGCCTGCTGGTCACCGCCGTGCTGGTGGCCCTGCTGGCGTCGCTGCCCGCCCTCATGGGCTCCGGCTCCGAGCACACGATCGGGGTGGCGGGCGCCCAGGCCGACCGGCTGCGCGCGGCGCTGACGGCGCAGGACACCGCGGACGCCGACCTCACCATCCAGGTCAAGCCGTACGCCGACGAGGCGGCGGCCCGCGCCGCCGTGGCGAGCGACGAGGTCGACGCGGCCGTCGTCGACAACGCCACGGTGGTCTCCAAGAGCGTCGTCGGCACGGGGCTGTCGGCCATCCTCGACACCGTCCACCGCGCCGTCGCCGTCGAGGAGAACCTCCGTGCCGCCGGCCTCGACCCCGCGCGGGTCGGGCAGGCACAGCAGGTACGCCCTCTGACCGAGGTCACGCTCCACGGCAGCGGCGAGGACGCCACGATCCGCCGCGTGATCGCGATCACCATCGTCGTCATCCTGTTCATGCTGCTGATCCAGATCTGCACCTGGGTGGCCATGGGCGTGGTCGAGGAGAAGGGCAGCCGCATCGTCGAGATCCTGCTGACCGCCGTGCGGCCGTGGCAGCTCCTGGCGGGCAAGACGCTCGGCCTCGGCGTGCTGGGCCTGTCGCAGCTCCTGGTCATCGCCGGGGCGGGGCTCGCCGCGGCCCAGCTCACCGGTGCGGTGCCCCGGCTGCCCGACGGCACGTACGGCGTCGTGGCGGGCGCGGTGGGGTGGTTCCTGCTCGGCTACGCCTTCTACGCGGCCATGTTCGCCGCCATCGCTTCGCTGGTGTCCCGCCAGGAGGAGCTTAGCGGGGTGCTCACCCCGGCCACGATGCTGCTCATGGCGAGCTACCTGGTCGGTTTCGTCGCAGCCCAGGAGCCGGACGGCACGCTGACCCACGTGCTGTCGATCGTCCCGCCGTTCTCGGCGATGGTGATGCCGGTGCGGTCGGCGGTGACCGAGGTCCCGCTGTGGGAGTCCGCGCTCGCCGCCGGGGCGATGCTCGCGGCGGCCGCCGTCGTGCTGTTCATCGGCGGGCGTGTCTACCGCCGCGCGGTGATGCGCACGGGGGCCAAGGTGCGCCTGCGCGAGGCGTTCGGCATGGCGTCGTGAGCTGTCAGAAGTGAGGCACGAGCCCTGAGTGGCACGGCCCTTGGCGGCAAGGCGCGGGTCGCCTGTCCGCCAAGGGCCGGTCAAGTTGCGGACCACCCTCCAAGTGCGGTGAGCTGATATGTCCGCACGAGGGGGAAGAAGTTGTCGGCTTTCGAGCAGCACTTGACGATCAACACGAAGCGCCTGGTCCTGCGGCCTTTCGAGCCGGGTGACACCGACCGGGTGCGCGCGATCGTCGAGTCCCGGGCGGCGTTCCTCCCGCCCGGAGCGCCCGGCCACCTGGCCGGTGTGTCCCAGTGGCTCACCTACGGCGTCCACGAGCTGTGGCGCTCGGGCCAGGGCATCCACCTCGCCATGGTCGCCGACGGGATGATCGTCGGTGCCGTGAGCCTGTTCCGCACCGTCTGGGGCTCGGGCACCACCGAGATCGGGTACGGCGTCCACCCGGCGCACCGGGGCAGGGGCTACGCCCCCGAGGCCGTCGCCGGGCTCACCGAGTGGGCGCTCACCCACGGCGGCCTGCGCCGCGTCGAGCTGCGCGCCAACCTCGACAACCCGGCGTCGCTCCGGGTCGCCGAGAAGTGCGGCTTCACCCGCGAGGGCGTGCTGCGCGGCGGCGGCTACGAGGACGACGGCCCGCGCGACCTGGTCATCTTCGGGCTGCTGTCCCAAGACCTGTCCATGGGGCCGCCCACGGTGAACGGCAGGGGGTTCGGCACCGGCGTCCGCATGCAGAGCGAACACCTCGTCATGCGCCCCTTCACCGGCACGGACGCCGGCGACGTCTTCGCCGCCGTCGACCGCGACCCGGAGATCAACCGCTGGATGCCCTGGGCCGAGGGGTACGACCTCCAGCGCGCGTACGACTGGTGCACCCGGTACGCGCACACCGACGCGCTGAACGGCGTGCAGTTCGCCATCGAACCCCGCGCGGGCGGACGGCTCGTCGGGTCGGTCGGCGTCCAGCGCGCCGACTGGGAGCGCGGCGACGCCGAGGTCGGCTACTGGATCTCCCCGTGGGCCCGCCGCCGCGGCTACGCGTGCGAGGCGACGCGGGCGGTCAGCACGTACCTGATGATGCGCGGCTTCCACCGCGTCACCCTGCTCGCGGCCGTCGGCAACCTGGCCAGCCAGGGTGTCGCGCGCAAGGCGGGCTTCGTGGAGGAGGGGGTGCTGCGGCGGGCGCTGCCGGTGTCCGGCGGCATCTCGGACGCGGTGCTGTTCAGCCTCCTCAAGGACGAGGTTCTCTGAGCCCTCAAGGACGAGGTTCTCTGAGCCGCACCGGTTTCGGGGAACCGGTGGACGGGGTGGGCGAGTTGACGGTGAATGAACCGTGTCGTCTTTCTCCAAGGGAGGGCAAAGCCATGTCCATGGGTTGACAGATTCGGATATCCTCGCGGCTCGACCAACGTAACTGCAGGTCAACGTATCGGAGATCCACATGAAGCCGCCGCTCGTACTCATAGGGCACGGCGCCCACGACGACACAGGAGCCGCTGAGTTCGGCCGTTTCGTCCACCGCCTGCGGTGCCGGCTCGACCAGGTTGTGGCTGATGTGTCCGGTGGGTTCGTGGCCAGAGGACGCCCGTCGCTGAGCGACTCCGTCGCGTCGCTGGTCACCCGTGGCCATCACCGCCTCGTGACCATCCCGCTCACCCTGTTCGAGAGCGACGAGGTGCCGGCCGCCGTCATGAGCGCGCGGGCCACCCACCCGAGCTTGACCTGCGACAGCGGCCCCTGTCTCGGCGCCGCGCCCCGCGTGCTGGCGCTCATGGCCGAACGCCTGGCCGACGCGCTCGCCGAGATGCCGCGCCTGGCCGCCGTCACCCACGCCGACGAGTCCGGCGAGGCGCCGTGGGAGCCGGTGACGCCGGCCGAGACCGCCGTGGTGCTGGTCGGCCACGGCTCCGCCGACGCCGCCGCCAACGCCGAGGTGCACCGCGTGTCGCGCCTGTTCTGGGAGCGGCACGCCCCCGAGTTGCTGACCGTCGAGACCGCCTACGTCGCAGACGCCCCGCCCAGCGTCGCCCAGGGCATCGAGCGTTGCCGCCGCCTGGGCGCCAGGCGCGTCGTCGTCCTTCCCTACCTGCTGTTCGCCGGCGGCGTGCTGGAGCGCATCTGGGCCGAGGCCCTCGCCTACGCCGCCGGGCACACCACCCTGGACGTGCGCTGCGCCGAGGTCATCGGCGACTGCGAGGGCCTGGCCGACCTCATCATCGAGCGCTACGAGGAGATCCTCGCCGCCGCCGAGCCACCCATGCCCGACCACGTCCCCGACGACCCCCGCCTGCTTCCGGACGACGACGAGCCCCGCCTGCCGTCCGACCCCGAGGAGGAGCTCCTCGCCCCGTCCACCCCCTGGGCCGCCCTCAAGGCCCCGCCCCGGCAGGGCACCCCGCACCGCGACCGCCGCCTCCCGGCCGAGAGGCAGACACCGCGACCGGCCGCCTCGTGGGACACCGCCGAGGCGACGCAGGAAGGCACCCCCGACGACGACCCCCTCCCCCTGGACGAGAGCGTGCTCCTGCGAGCGGCCGGTCCACGGGGCGTTGCCGACGTCTCGGCGCGAGAGGGCGTGCCCGACGGCGACGCTCTCCCGCTGGAGGAGAGCGTGCTCCTGCGAGCGGCCGGTCCACGGGGCGTTGCCGACGTCTCGGCGCGAGAGGGCGTACCCGACGGCGACGCTCTCCCGCTGGAGGAGAGCGTGCTCCTTCGAGTGGCCGCTCCGTGGGACGCCGCCGAGGCTGCGGCCGGGGAAGGCGTGCCCGACGGCGGCGCTCTCCCGCAGGCCGGGAAGGAACCGCTGCGAGCGGTCGACGCGTGGGACGCCGCCGAGGCTCCGGTCCTCACGCTTCCCGGAGGTCAGGCCCTCGACCCGCCGGTACGCGACGGCGCCGCAAGCGGCAAGGGCAGGCGCCCCGGGGAGCCGGCGGTGCGCCGGCTGTCGCGCGAGGAGGCAGCCATGGCCGAGGGGCTGGTGTGACATGGGCACCCCCACGCTGAACCAGACGATCGCGGCCATCGTGCCGGTCGACCACGAGGCGATGGCCCAGGCCCGCGCCCACAACGACCGCCTCACCAAGCCGCGCGGCTCCCTCGGGGCGATGGAGGACGTCGCCACCCGGCTCGCCGGCATCGCCGGCGTCAGCCCGCCGCCGCTGCCCTCGCCCGCCGCGCTCGCCGTCTTCGCGGCCGACCACGGCGTGCACGCGCGGGGGGTCAGCCCCTGGCCGCAGGAGGTGACCGCCCAGATGGTGGCGAACATGGTCACGGGCGGTGCCGTGGCCAACGCGTTCGCCAACCAGGTCGGCGCGTCGGTCACCGTGGTCGACGTCGGCGTGGCCGCCGACCTGTCCCCGGCGCCCGGCCTGGTCATCCGCAAGGTCGCCCACGGCACGGCCGACCTGTCCGCCGGGCCCGCCATGACCGTCGCCCAGGCGGTCGCGGCGCTGGAGGTGGGCATCGCCGTGGCGCGCGAGCTGGTGGAGGCGGGCGCCGCCTGCCTGATCACCGGTGACATGGGCATCGCCAACACCACGGCCTCCGCCGCGCTCGTCTGCGCCTTCACCGGCACCGACGCCGCCGGAGCCACCGGCCGCGGCACCGGCATCGACGCCGCGACCCTGGAACACAAGATCGACGTCGTCCGCCGCGCGCTGGAGGCCAACGGCCTCAGCCGCACCCGCTCCATCCCCCCGCCCCCCGTGTGGGGCGCGGGCCGATCGCCCGAGTCCGCACCGGCCCCCGGCGGCACGGCGCGAAGCTGGGGCGCCGGCCGGTCGCCGGACGCCGTACCGGGCGTCGGGGACGCGGCGCGAAGCTTGGGTGACGGCCGGTCGCCGGACGCGGCGCCGGGCGCCGGGGACGCGACGCGGAACGGGGCGGCCGATCCGCTGACCGTGCTCGCGGCCGTCGGCGGCCTGGAGCACGCGGCCATCGCCGGGTTCATCCTGGGCGCCGCCGAGGCCCGCGTCCCGGTCATCCTCGACGGTGTGATCGCCGGGTCGGCCGCGCTCGCCGCCGTCGCCCTGGCGCCGGCCGTCGTCGACTACTGCGTGGCCGGCCACCGCTCGGCCGAGCCCGGCCACACGGTGGCCCTGCGCCACCTGGGCCTCCGCCCCCTGGTCGACCTGGAGCTGCGGCTCGGCGAGGGCAGCGGCGCCCTGCTGGCGTACCCCCTGGTCGGCGCGGCCGTACGAGTCCTGCACGAGGTCGCCACCTTCGACTCCGCCGGCGTTACCGGCAAGGACGGCCAGGCGACCTGAGACGCTTCCCCCCCTTGGCCGGTGCGGCCAACGGCGGCCGTCCACCGAAACGGCGCCTTCGGCGCAGCCTTTCAAAGGTGGCTCTCACCGCGACGCCACCCCCAATCGCGACACCACCCCCAATCGCGACACCACCCCCAATCGCGCCACCACCCCCGATCGCGCCAGCACCCCCCACGGCGCCAGCACCCCCAATCGCGCCAGCACCCCCAATCGCGCCAGCACCCCCAATCGCGCCAGCACCCCCAATCGCGCCAGCACCCCCCATCGCGCGAGCACCCCCATCGCGCCGGCACCACCCTCGGACGCGGCAGGCGACTCATCACCGAGATCATGCAAGTCCGCCCGGCGGTGCGTGAGGGGAGCCGAACGGTGTCTAGCTGATACGGCAGCTCGCAACCGTCGTACGGCCCTCCACCCGTCATTGCGTGAAGCCCCCCACCGGCTCACCCCACCGGCTCACCCCACCGGCCCACCCCACCCGCGCGTTGCCGTCGGCCCACCCCACCCGCGCGTTGCCGTCGGCTCGTCACTGGCACGGCAACCAACCAAGGCGCCGTGACGGCGAGTACTGGTATGGCGAAATCGGCGCCGCCGTACGGTGCTCAGCCCGCCGACCCAACCGAGGATCCGCCGCTCAAGCACGACGGTGGGTGATGGTCGGGTGATGGTCGCCCTTGGGGAGGCTGCGCCGAAGGCGCCATTTCAGGGGCGGCGGCCGGTTCGTCACAACCGGTGGCGAGTGGCGGGTGGGGCGCCGTAGGCGGCGCCGGGTTCGCCGTGCCGGTGCTCGTCTCGTCGGCGCCGTGGTGGGCGGAATGAGGTCGGCGGTCAGGGGTCGCCGTCGTTGATGCCGTCGTCGGTGGCTCCCGCTCAGGTCTCATCCCAGCCAGTACGGGTCTCGGCCTGTTGCCGGTACGGCGCTGACTTTGGTGGGGTTGTGTGGATTCATGGGGACCGGTGGGGGCGAGCATGATGGGGGCATGAGCCGTTACGGCCCCATGTTCGGGCCCGACATCACGTTTCTCGGCGTCGAGCGGTGCGATCTGGCCGCGCCTGAGAGCTTCGCGGGGGCGGACGTCGTCATCCTCGGCGCGCCGTTCGACGGCGGCACCAGCAACCGTCCCGGGGCGCGTTTCGGGCCGATGGCCCTGCGGCAGGCCTGTTACCTGCCGCACGACGGTTCGCGGCCGAGCCTGGCCCTGCGGGTCGATCCGCTGCGCGACCTGAGGGTCCTGGATGCCGGGGACGTCGAGTGCTACTCCGGCGACATCGAGACCTCGATCGCCGCCATCGAGGAGGCCGTTCACACGATCTCCGCCTCCGGGGCGATGCCGCTGGTCCTCGGCGGCGACCACACCATCGCGCTGCCGGACGCCCGGGGCGTCGCCCGTCACCACGGGTTCGGCCGAACATCCATGATCCACTTCGACGCCCACGCGGACACCGGGGACATCGAGTTCGGCCACCTGTACGGGCACGGCCAGCCGATGCGGCGGCTCATCGAGTCCGGCGCCATCAGGGGGGACCGGTTCCTGCAGATCGGGCTGCGCGGCTACTGGCCGGGCCCGGACACCCTGCGCTGGATGGCCCGGCAGAACATGCGCTCGTACGAGATGACCGAGATCGTGGAGCGCGGGCTCGGCGACTGCCTCACCGAGGCGTTCACGATCGCCACCGACGGGTGCGACGGCGTCTTCCTGTCGGTGGACATCGACGTGTGCGACCCCGGCCACGCCCCCGGCACCGGCACCCCCGAGCCCGGCGGGCTGTCGGCCCGCGAGCTGCTCGACTCGGTGCGGCGCATCTGCTACGAGCTGCCGGTCGTCGGCATGGAGGTCGTCGAGGTGGCCCCGCCCTACGACCACGCCGACATCACCGCCTTCCTCGGCAACCGGGTGATCCTGGAGGCGCTGTCCGCCCTCGCGCGCCGCAGGCGGGACGCCGCGGGCGGCGAGCCCTGGGACCCGCGCCGCCCCCTGCTGGACGGCCGCGCGGACGAGCCGGACGGCGCCTGAACCGAGGACGAACCACCGAAAGCGGCCGTGCGGTGGCCAGGCCGGGCCGAGGGGGGAAGGGTGCCGTCCCCATGGCGAGCTGGGGTGATGGCGGGAGGATGGGTGAGCTGTGTCCCGCGCGGCGAGGGACCGGTAGGTTTACCCCACGGACCACCGGTCATGTCGAATTCCCGGAAAGGGAACACCGTCCATGTCGTCGCCCTACTTGCTCGGCCTCCGTCTCAAGGGCCGGCGTGTGCTCGTCGTCGGCGGCGGGCGCGTGGCGCAGCGCAGGGTGCCCGCTCTCCTTGAGGCGGGAGCCTCGGTCGTCCTCGTCTCCCCGAGCGTGACGCCCGCCCTCGACGACCTCATCGCCGACGGCCAGTTCACCTGGGAGCGGCGGCCCTACCAGGTGGGAGACTGCGACGGCGCCTGGCTGGTCCAGGCCTGCACCAGCCAGCGCGCGGTCAACGCCGCCGTGGCCGCCGAGGCGGACGCCAAGCGCATCTGGTGCGTGCGCGCCGACGACCGCGACGCCTCGGCCGCGTGGACTCCGGCCAGCGGCCGCGTCGACGAGGTCAGCGTGGCCGTGACCGCCGGCGGAGACCCGCGCCGCGCGGCCGGCATCAGGGACGCCGTGGTCAACGCCCTGCGCGACGGCACCGTCGACGCCCGGCGCAACCGCACCAAGCCGGTCGGCGTCGCCCTGGTCGGCGGCGGCCCCGGCGACGCCGGGCTCATCACCGTGCGCGGGCGCCAGCTCCTTTCCCAGGCCGACGTCGTCATCGCCGACCGCCTGGCGCCGCGTGCCCTGCTCGACGAGCTCGCGCCCGACGTCGAGCTGATCGACGCCGCCAAGATCCCTTACGGCCGCTTCCTCGCCCAGGAGAAGATCAACGAGCTGCTCATCGAGCACGCGCGGCAGGGGAAGTTCGTGGTCCGCCTGAAAGGCGGCGACTCGTTCGTGTTCGGCCGGGGCGGCGAGGAGATGCTCGCCTGCGCCCACGCCGGCATCCCCGTCACCGTGGTGCCCGGTGTCACCAGCGCGATCGCCGTGCCCGCCGCCGCGGGCGTCCCCGTCACCCACCGCGGGGTGAGCCAGGAGTTCCACGTGATCTCCGTTCACGTCCCGCCGGACGATCCGAAATCAACTGTTGACTGGGCGGGACTGGCGAGATCACCGGGAACCCTGGTACTTCTGATGGCTGTCGAACGTATAGCCATGATCGCTGACGCACTGCAACGATACGGACGTTCGCCGGAAACCCCCGTGATGGTGGTACAGGACGGTACTCTTCCGACCCAGCGAGCTTTGTACGCCAACCTCTCCACGGTTGCGGAGCGCGTGACCGCCGCTGGGACGCGGCCCCCGGCGATCGTGGTCGTCGGTGACGTCGTCAGGGTCGGCCAGGAGATCGAGATGGTACGAGCGGAGCGGGTTCCGTGAAGTCGACGGCGAGCAAGGCGGGTCGCGCGGACGAGCACGCAGGTCAGCCGGATGACAAGGTGATCGAGGTCAAGGACTCTGAGGGCCGGAACGCTCCCGAGGCTCCCGAGGAGCAGACGGCGACGTTCTCGGCCGTCCCGTCCGGCGACGCCGATCCGGGTTCCGCCGAGGACGGCGCGACGCCGGGCGCCGAGGCGTCCGCCGAAGATGGCGTGAAGCCGGGCGAGGAGACGTCCGCCGAGCAGGACGCGAACGCGGCGACGGGATCCGGCCCGTTGGCGGCTCCCGTCATGACCACCGCCGAGCCTGAGGCGGACAGCCCCGAGACCCCTGCCCGCGCGAAGGACGCCGTCGTCACCGACCCGGAGGCCCAGGTCCCGTCCCCGGATCCGGCGGTCGTGTCCCCGGGGCCGGAGGCCGCGTCACCCGGAGCCGAGGTCACCGCCCCGGAAGCCCCGATCGCGCCCCCCGAGTCGGCAACGGCGCGCTCGGAAGCCTCGGCGACCGGCCCGGAGGACCCGTCTCCGGAACCCGAGGTCCACGGCCCGCGAGCCGCCCTCACGGGGCCGGAGGACGCCGCCGCGGGCCCGGTGAGCACGGTCACGGCCCCGGAGCCGGCCTCGCTGTTCGAGCCGAAGGTCCACCAGCCGTCGACCAACGAGCTGACGACCGACCAGGCCATGGACGAGCAGGCCACGGACGACGGGACCACGGACGACCAGGCCACGGACGACCAGACCACGGACGACCAGGCCACGGACCCCCAGGCCACGGACGAGCAGACCACGGACGATCAGACCACGGACGATCAGACCACGGCGGGCCAGGCCAGGGACGAAGATGGCGCGGCGGACCCGGCAACGGGCGACGGCTCCACGAACGACGGCTCCGCGGATGGCCCCACGGCTCCCGAGGCCGGGCCCGGTGAGGCCGGGCCGGCGGGGGACGGCGACGGGGCCTCCCCGGCCGGGGAGGGCGAGGGCAGCCTGTTCCGCGCGGTGCGGCCGGTGCGGCCGGCCGAGCCGGTGCGGGAAGTGCCGTTGCCCAAGCCCGTCTCACGCGCCCTGACCGCCGCCCTCACCGGGCTGAAGCACAGCGTCACCGGCCTCAGGCTGGGCCTTGACGTGCCCGGCGTCGAGGAGGCGCGCAAGGCGCAGGTCGAGATCCTCGCCCAGCTCGACGACTACGTCATCCCCCGCGTGCACATGAGCACCGCCCCGGCGCTCGTCGTCATCGCCGGCTCCACCGGCGCGGGCAAGTCCACGCTGGTCAACACCCTCGCCGCCGCCAAGGTCAGCGCCACGGGCGTGCGCCGTCCCACCACGGGAACGCCCGTCCTGGCCTGCCACCCCGACGACCGCGAGTGGTTCGCCAAGAGCGACGTGCTGGGCGGCATGGTGCGCGTCGCCAGGCCGGGCCCCGACAGCTCGCTGGACACGCTGGTGCTGGCCGCCAGCGAGCGGCTCCCCCCGGGCCTGGCGCTGCTGGACACCCCCGACATCGACTCGGTGGTCGAGAGCCACCACGAGATCGCGCACCGCATGCTCGACGCCGCCGACCTGTGGGTCTTCGTCACCACCGCGACCCGCTACGCCGACGCGCCCGCCTGGAACCTGTTACGCCTGGCGAAGGAGCGCGGCGCGCGCCTGGCCATCGTCCTGTCGCGCGTCCCGGTACGCTCGCGCGAGGTGGTCGAGAAGCACTTCGCCCGCATGCTCCAGGAGTACGGCCTCGGCGAGGTCGAGCGGTTCGTCGTCAACGAGTCCAAGGTCACCGGCGGCCGTCTGCCCGACGAGGACGTCGCCGAGCTGCGCATGTGGCTGACCGAGCTGTCGGTGGACGACCAGCGCCGCGCGCAGGCCATCCAGGCGACGCTCGACGGCGTGCTCAACAGCTTCCGCAGCCGCCTGCCCGCGCTCGCCAGGCATCTGGAGGCGCAGGTCGCGTTCCGCGCCGAGCTGCGCACCGACGTCGACGCCGCCTACATGGGGGCGCTGGCCGAGATCGACCGGGCCACCAGCGACGGCTCCATCCTGCGCGGCGAGGTGCTCGCCCGCTGGCAGGACTTCGCCGGCTCCGGCGACATGATGCGCACCCTGCACCTGCGCCGCCCCGGCCGCGCGGCGTCCAAGACCGGCCAGCAGGCGCCCGCCCGGTTGCGCGCGTTCAAGGCCGCGCTGCGCGCCGGTCTCGAATCGGTGATCATCTCCGCGGGTCAGCGCGCGGCGGAGGAGGCCGTCGCGCGGTGGCGGCAGCGCGCGGGCGTGGGCGACGGCCTGGCCGCCGCTCCCGGCCTGGGCCGCTCCTCCGAGGAGCTGCCTCGCCGTGCCGCCCGCACCGTCGCCGCCTGGCAGGAGCACGTCGTGGCGCTCATCCGCTCCGGCGGCGTGGCCAAGCGCTCGGTCGCCAAGGTCGTCGCGTTCGACGAGGAGGCGCTGGCGCTGGTCTTCATGGTCGGGCTGCTGGGCTACGGCAACTCCGACATCGCGGCCTCCTCGGGCACCGGGACGCTTCCCGAGCGCCTGTTGCGGGGAGTTCTCGGCGCCGAGTCGCTGCGCGCCATCGGCACTCGTGCCCGCACCGACCTGCGGGCCCGCGTCAGCGTGCTCTTCGACGAGGAGACGCTGAGATACGTGCAGGTGCTCGACGAGGCCGGCATTCCCGACGAGGCCGCGTCCAAGCGGCTCTACCAGGCGACGTACAACCTAGAGGTCTCCCGATGACTGTCAGCGGCGCGCGTGCCGGAGCGGTGGACACACGAAGCGATCTGGGTGTCCGGCTCACCGCCCTCGCCCGCGTCGTGGAGCTCGGCCCCGGACGGGTCGACCCCGCGCTGATCACCGACGCGAGCCGGCTGCTCATGCGGGCCGGCGACCGCCTCAAGCTCTCCGGCGACCACACGGTGGTCGCCCTGGCGGGCGGCACCGGCAGCGGCAAGTCCTCGCTGTTCAACCGCATCTCGGGGCTGGAACTGTCGCCGACCGGTGTCCGCCGGCCGACGACCGCCCGCACCCACGCCTGCGTGTGGGGCCTGGACGGCGCCGGGCCGCTGCTCGACTGGCTGCAGGTGCAGTGGCGGCACAGGTTCGCCCGCGCCAGCGCCCTCGACCGGGGCGAGAGCCAGCTCCACGGCCTCATCCTGCTCGACCTGCCCGACCACGACTCCATCCGGGCGATCACCGACCACGAGGCCGACCGCCTGATCGAGATCGCCGACGTGATCGTCTGGGTGCTCGACCCGCAGAAGTACGCCGACGCCGCCACCCACACGCGCTACGTCGCCGAGCTGGCCGGGCACGAGGCCGTCACAGTGTTCGCGCTCAACCAGGCCGACCGGCTCGCGCCGGAGGAACTGGCCGAGTGCGTGGTCGACCTGTCCGACCTGCTCAAGCGGGAAGGCGTGCAGCAACCGCGCATCGTCCCCACCTCGGCGACCACCGGCAGGGGCGTGAACAGCCTCAAGAGCGTGCTGGCCGAGTCGGTGGTCAACCGGCGCGCGGCGGTGCACCGGCTCCAGGCCGATCTCGACCGCGTCATGGGCCGGCTCACCAAGGTCATGCCCGCGCCCGAGGCCATGAGCGTGCAGCAGTCGGTCGACCTCGCCAGGCAGGAGGGCCTGACCGACGCCCTGTGCGACGCGGTGGGCGTGCCGGCGGTCGGCGAGGCCATGGAGAACGTCTACGGGGCCCGCTCCATCGCGTGGGTGGGCTGGCCGTTCGCCAGGTGGGCCGCCCGGCTGCGGCCCGACCCGCTGAACAGCCTGCGGCTGGGCGGCCTGCGCGACGAGATCAAGGCGGTGACGGCCGCGTCGGTGAGCGCGCAGCCCGCCGAGGTCGAGAACGCCGTGCAGGCGCTCGCCGACGGCCTGACCCCCGGCATGCCCGAGGCGTGGCGGGACGGCGTGCGCGACGCCGCGCGCTCCAACCTGGCGCGCCTGCCGCAGGTCATCTCCGAGGACGTCGGGGAGGTCGCGCCGCCGCTCGACCGGGTGCCCGGGTGGTGGCGCGCGCTGAAGATCTGGCAGTACCTGCTGGTCGCGCTGTTCGTCGCCGGGCTCGCGTGGGCGGTCGCGATCGTGGTCTACGGCGTCATGGGCGTGGGGCAGGAGCCGGCCGACCTGCTGGGCGACGTCTCGGCGCTGCCGTGGCTGGGGCTGATGACGGTGAGCGTGCTGGGGGTCGGGCTGCTTTCGGCGATCGCCAGCCGCAACTTCGTGGTGCTCGGCGCGAACCGGGAGCGTGAGCGGCTGGAACGCGACATGCGCCGTCGAATCGCCGCGATCGCCAAGGAGCAGGTGGTCCAGCCGGTCGAGCAGGAGCTGCGCCGCTACAACGAGTTCTTCGCCGCGCTCACCGCCGCCCGCCGCTGACGCCTCCGGCGCAACGGCCCGCCGGCCGGGCGCCCCGGTGCCGCCGGGACGCCCGGTGTCATCTGCCGCCCGTGGGACCCCCGTCGCCGTGCCCCCCGTCACGCACCGTGGCACACCTGTTGTGGAACGGCGTCGTCTGGCGGGTGCTTCCGGCTGGGCGTGTCGTCGGCCATTGTCGGGGGCGGGGTGGTGTCATTCGGCGGTGCCTTCAGATCCAGATGATGCCTCGCACCGAAGTGCTCCTTGTCGGCAAGGGTGGACGGTCGCGCCGGGGGGCGACCCTGGGCGCCGCCGGCCGCTGAGGGCGGGCATCGGTGACGCACGGACACGGCCGCAGTGCACAACGTATCGGTTCTCGTGCTGTGGCGCACACTCTGCGACTATCGTGTTACACATCGTGAGACGTAGAGTCGGAAGTGCCACACCAATCCGGACGGATGTGACGTTGGGGGCGTAATGACAACGTCCAGGGAGATTCCCATCAAGGAGCGCAGTCAGATGCCGTCGCTGGCCGACCGCTGGCCGTTGCTCTCCCAGCCTGCCGCCCTGGTCGTCTACCTGTGCGGCACCGTGGGCCTCGCGATCGGCGCGCTCGTGCACCTCGGGGCGTCGACCCCGTTCGTCTGGTCCGAGCTGCTGACCTTCGTGGCCCTGATCGCCTGCGGCACCGTGTGCATCGAGGCCACCCGCCGCCTCGGCATGCCCGCCGGCGTCTCGCGCGACCTGCTGTCCGCGTGGTGGCTGCCGGCCGCGCTGCTGCTCCCCCCGGTGTACGCGCTGCTGGCGCCGCTGCCCCTGCAGTTCCTGCTGCAGCTGCGGGTCCGCGCCACCGTCCTGCACCGCAGGCTCTTCAGCGCGGCGGCGATCGGCCTGGCGGCCGGAGCCGCGTCGGCGGTGTTCCACGCGGTGACGCACGAACCGCTCGACCGCTCGCTGAGCACGGGCACGCTGTTCCTGTCCGTGGGCTGCGCGGTGCTGTTCACCGTGCTCAACACGGCGCTGATCGCCGTGGCCCTGCACCTGGCCGACCCCGAGAACGGCTGGCGCGAGGTCCTGTGGGACCGCGAGCGGGTCACGCTCGACGTCGTCGAGCTGTGCCTCGGCGTGCTCGTCGCGCTCGTGTGCTGCCTGAGCCCCGCCCTGCTCGTGCTCACCCTGCCGCCCGTGGTCCTGCTGCAACGCAGCCTCCTGCACGCCCAGCTCACGGCCGCCGCGCGCACCGACGCCAAGACCGGGCTGCTCAACGCCAGCGCCTGGCAGCGCGAGGCCGACACCGAGATCCTCCGCGCCCGCCGCACGGGCGACACCCTGGCCCTGCTGATCGTCGATATCGACCACTTCAAACGGGTGAACGACACCCACGGCCACCTCGTCGGCGACCAGGTGCTCGCGGGCGTGGCCACCGCTCTGCGCAGCCAGCTCCGCGACTACGACATCGTCGGCAGGTTCGGCGGCGAGGAGTTCGTGGTGCTCCTGCCGCGCGCCGACGTCACCGAGGCCCGCAGGGTGGCCGAGCGCCTGCGGTCGCGCGTCGGCAGGATGGCCATCCCCGTCGACGAGGCGCTGATCACCGTGACGGTCTCGGCGGGCGTCGCCATCATGAGCGTCCACGGCGACGACCTGATCGAACTGCTCGCCGCCGCCGACCTCGCGCTCTACCGGGCCAAGGAGCTCGGCCGCGACCGCATCTGCATGCCGGTGGCCCCGGTACCCCCGCCTCGTGCCAGGGCGGACAACTCCGAAGGCGGGATCCCCTAGTCTTAAGAGCATGCCCGAGTACATCTACACGATGCAGCGTGTGCGCAAGGCGCACGGTGACAAGGTCATCCTTGACGACGTCACCCTGCATTTCCTGCCCGGAGCCAAAATCGGTGTGCTGGGCCCCAACGGAACCGGCAAGTCCACCCTTCTGAAGATGATGGCCGGCCTGGAGCAGCCCTCCAACGGCGACGCGCGGCTCATGCCCGGCTTCAGCGTCGGCATGCTCCAGCAGGAGCCGCCGCTGAACGAGTCCAAGACCGTGCTCGGCAACGTCCAGGAGGGCGTCGCCGAGACCCTCGCCATGCGCGCGCGCTTCGAAGAGATCGCCGAGCTCATGGCCACCGACTACAGCGACGCGCTGCTCGACGAGATGGGCAAGCTGCAGGAGGCGCTCGACCACCGCAACGGGTGGGACATCGACAGCCAGCTCGAACAGGCGATGGACGCCCTCCGCTGCCCCCCGCCGGAGTCCGACGTCACCACCCTGTCCGGCGGAGAGCGCCGCCGCGTCGCGCTGTGCAAGCTGCTGCTCGAGGCGCCCGACCTCCTGCTGCTCGACGAGCCCACCAACCACCTCGACGCCGAGAGCGTCCAGTGGCTGGAGCAGCACCTCGAGAAGTACCCCGGCACCGTCCTGGCCGTCACGCACGACCGGTACTTCCTCGACAACGTCGCCACCTGGATCCTCGAGCTCGACCGCGGCCGCTGCTTCCCCTACGAGGGCAACTACTCCACCTACCTGGAGCAGAAGGCGGCCCGCCTGAAGGTCGAGGGCCAGAAGGACGCCAAGCGCAAGAAGCGCCTGGAGGACGAGCTGCAGTGGGTGCGCTCCAACGCCAAGGCGCGCCAGACCAAGAGCCGGGCCCGTCTCCAGCGCTACGAGGAGATGGCCGCCGAGGCCGACAAGTACCGCAAGCTCGACTTCGAGGAGATCCAGATCCCGCCGGGCCCGCGCCTGGGCACCACGGTGATCAAGGCCGACGAGCTGACCAAGGGGTTCGACGACCGGCTGCTCATGGAGGGGCTCACCTTCGACCTGCCGCGCAACGGCATCGTCGGCATCATCGGTCCCAACGGCGTGGGCAAGACCACGCTGTTCCGCATGATCATGAGCCAGGAGACGCCCGACGCCGGCGGCATCGTGATCGGCGACACCGTCAAGATCTCCTACGTCGACCAGGGCCGCGGCAACATCGACCCCAAGAAGAACGTGTGGGAAGTCGTGTCCGACGGCCTCGACCACATCAAGGTGGGTCACGTCGAGATGCCGTCCCGCGCCTACATCGCGGCCTTCGGCTTCAAGGGCCCCGACCAGCAGAAGCCCGCGGGCATCCTGTCGGGCGGCGAGCGCAACCGGCTGAACCTCGCGCTCACCCTCAAGCAGGGCGGCAACGTGCTGCTGCTCGACGAGCCCACCAACGACCTCGACACCGAGACCCTGTCCAGCCTGGAGAACGCGCTGCTCGAGTTCCCCGGGTGCGCGGTGATCACGTCGCACGACCGGTGGTTCCTCGACCGCACGGCGACGCACATCCTCGCGTGGGAGGGCAGCTCCAACTGGTTCTGGTTCGAGGGCAACTTCGCCGACTACGAGAAGAACAAGATCGAACGGCTGGGTCCCGACGCGGCACGCCCCCACAGCGTGACCTACCGCAAGCTCACCCGCGACTGAGCACCGCCTCCCGGGGCTGAGCACGGCGCCCGCCGTGCTCAGCCTCACGGCTGCCTCGGGCTCTACGCCGAGCGGAGCCAGACGGCGGTGTCCGGGGCGAGCGTGGTCTCGTCCACCGGCCCGCTGGAGATCAGCACGCCGTCGTGCGGCGGCAGCGGCACCGGCCGGTCGCCGCAGTTGATCGCGCACACCAGTTCGCCGCGCGAGAACGCCAGCGTGTCGGCGGGCGCGTCCAGCCAGGCGATGGCGTCCGGCAGGGAGTCCCGCAGCGACCTTCGCAGCGCCAGCGCGCGCCGGTAGAACGCCAGCGTCGACTCCGGGTCGCCGGCCTGCCGTTCGGCGGTGAGGGCGGCCCACTCGGGCGGCTGCGGCAGCCACGGGCGGCCGCCGTCGGGGGAGAACCCGAACGGCGCTTCGGTGCCCGACCACGGCAGCGGCACCCGGCATCCGTCCCGGCCGGGCAGCTCGCCCTTGGAGCGCTTGAAGATGGGGTCCTGGCGCGCCTCCGGGGGGAGTTCCCTGACCTCCGGAAGGCCCAGCTCCTCCCCCTGGTAGAGGTACGCCGACCCGGGCAGGGCGAGCATCGCGAGCAGGGCGGCGTTTGCGCGCGCGTTCCCGGCCCCGGGGTTCAGCGAGCCCTCGCCGTACCGCGTGACGTGCCGCACCACGTCGTGGTTGGACAGCACCCACGTGGGCGCGGTCACGGCCGCGAGCGTGTCGTCGATGATCTTCCGGAAGGAGGTCGCCGACCACGGCGCCTCCAGCCAGGCGAAGTTGAAGCTCTGGTGCAGTTCGTCGGGGCGCACGTACAGGGCGAGGTCCTCGGGGGAGTCGGTCCACACCTCTCCGACGGCCGCCCGGTCGCCGGGGTAGGAGTCCAAAACCTTGCGCCACGCGCGGTAGACCTCGTGCACCTCCGGCTGGCTCCAGATGGGGGAGCGCGACTGGAACCCCTCCTCCGAGGGAGGCACGTCCGACAGGTCGGCGTCCTTGTACAGGCCCATCGCGACGTCGATGCGGAACCCGTCGACGCCGCGGTCGAGCCAGAACCGCAGCACGTCGAGGAACTCCTCGTGCACGGCGGGGTTGCGCCAGTTGAAGTCGGGCTGCTCCGGCGCGAACAGGTGCAGGTACCACTGCCCGTCGGGGACGCGGCTCCACGCCGGGCCGCTGAACGTCGACGTCCAGTTGTTCGGCGGCCGGTCGCCGTCGCGGAACATGTAGCGGTCGCGCTCCGGGCTGCCCGGCGGGGAGGCCAGGGCGGCCTTGAACCACGGGTGCTCCGAGGAGCTGTGGTTGGGCACGACGTCGACGATCAGCCGCAGGCCGTGCGCGTGGGCCTCGGCCACCAGGGCGTCGAAGTCGTCCAGCGTGCCGAACAGGGGATCGACGCCCCGGTAGTCGGCCACGTCGTACCCGCCGTCGGCCATCGGCGAGGGCTGGAAGGGGGTGAGCCAGACCGCGTCCACACCCAGCTCCGCCAGATAGGGCAGGCGGGCGCGGATGCCCTCCAGGTCGCCGACGCCGTCTCCCGAGGCGTCGGCGAAGCTGCGAACGTAGATCTCGTAAACGACGGCGTCACGCCACCAAGGGGAATTCTTCACACGTCCTTGGCTGCCCCGCCTCCGGGAGACTTATGCGTTCAACAGGCTCTGGGCCGCGTACTGCAGGTAGGTCCACAGCCGGGCGCGCAGCTCCTCCGGCAGCTCCAGGGAGTCGACGGCCTCGCGCATGTGGTGCAGCCAGGCGTCCCGCTCGCGCTCGCCGATCACGAAGGGGGCGTGCCGCATGCGCAGCCGGGGGTGGCCGCGAGTCTGGCCGTAGGTGGTGGGGCCGCCCCAGTACTGGATGAGGAACAGCCGCAGCCGCTCCTCGGCCCCGGTGAGGTCTTCCTCGGGGTACAGCGGGCGCAGCACGGGATCGTCGGCGACGCCCTGGTAGAAGCGGTGGACGAGGCGCTCGAACGCCTCGGTGCCGCCTACGGCGTCGTAGAAGGACTCGGATTCCGGAGGAGTAGCGGACACAGGTCTCAGCCTACTCAGACCCCGGCGAGCGGAATGCCCGCCTGGTCGAGCGCCCACTTGACCCGCATGCGCAGCTCCCGCGCCACCTCGGCCCGCTGCGAAGGGACGGTCTTGACCGTCAGCCGGAAGATCATGGCCTTGTCGGAGATCTGCTCCAGGCCGTAGACCTCGGGCTCCTCGACGATGGCGGTCTCGCGGAAGGCGGGATCGGCCCAGAAGTCCTCGGCGACCTTCTTGAGAAGCTCGCGCATGCCGACGATGTCGGCCTCGTAGGCCACCGGCACGTCCACCAGGGCCCGGGCCCAGCCCTGCGACTCGTTGCCGATCCGGGTGATCGTGCCGTTGCGCACGTACCACACGCGGCCGTCGGCGTCGCGCAGGCGGGTGATGCGCAGCGTCACGGCCTCGACGGTGCCGACGGCCGCGCCGGTGTCGATCAGGTCGCCCACGCCGTACTGGTCCTCCAGGAGCATGAACATGCCCGCGATGAAGTCCTTGACGAGCTCCTGGGCGCCGAAGCCGATGGCGACGCCGAGGATGCCGACGCTGGTCAGGACCGGCGCCAGGTCGAGGCCGAAGCGGCCGATGATCATCAGTGCGGCGGTGCCGAGGACGACGATGGAGATGAGGCTGCTGAGCACCGACCCCAGGGTCTCGGCTCGCTGCCGTCGTCTCTCGGTCAGCACGGCCAGGGTGCCTTCGTTGCCCGAGGCGGCCCTGACGCGCAGGCGTTCGGGCATCACGCCGTCGGCTGCGCGGCGGATCACGCGCTCGATGAGGCGCTGCAGAAGGGCGCGGATGATGAGCGCGCCGATCACGATGAGCACGAGGCTGATCAACCAGGCGACCGGTGAGGCCCAGGTCGCGGGAAGCACGTTCAGCAGCGTGGCACAAAGCACGTCGTCGTTTCCAGCACCGGTGGTGCATGTCGCGAACAGCGCGTTCGCCGCCTGCGACAGATCGTGCGTGATGGATGGGTCCGGGGCGGGCGCCAACACGCGGTCGGTTCCCCTTTCGGTCGGATCGGGTCGGCCGGCGGAACGGTCTCGGTACTTGACCTGAAGCAAACGGTACTTGACCTCATCGCGTCCGCCGACCGGCCCGGCCGCCGTCACATCACGCCGGGGAAGACGGGAGTGCCCTTCGCCCGGGGCCGCGGAGGGCGGGCTCGGGGCACCCCGGTGACGGGCGGCCCGGCGCGGGACACACACCCGGAAGTGAGTCCCGCACCGCTTCCGGCCGGGGTTTCCCCGGCCGCCACCGATGCCGGGGACGAGACCCCGGACGCCGGTGGCCGTTCATGGTTGTTCCGGGGCCGGCGGCGCGCTCAGCGCCCGGGCGACCGCTTCGCAACGGCCCAGGCGCTCCGCACCGAGCGCTCCGCCGGCCCGTAGGCCGTGGTGGGGATCAGGTGACGCGTGGACGCGGCGACTGCGCTGTACCGCCTCCGGCGCGCCTCCTACTCGCCCACCGCGGCCAGCACTCGGGCGACCTTGGTGGCCGCTCCGGCCGGGTCGTCGACCTGGTGCATGCGCTCACCCCAGGACCACCAGTAGTACGCGGGGACCGCCTGGGGGCGGCACGTGACGTTCTCCGCGAGGCTCGTCGCGTTCGGGTTGATCACCCGGACGAACGCCCGCCCGGACTGTGTGTGCACCAGCCGGGCGTGCAGCCCGCGGGCGTCGAGTTCGTCGACCAGTCGTTCAAGGTGTCGGAAGCCGTCCTCCACTTCGTGCCTTCCTGATCTTTTCCGTTCGCCGCTTGAGGCGACGTATCTGGATGCTCGGCCAAATCTGACTCAACTTGCCCTGACCGGTCAACGAAGGATCGTGGCTTCCGGGGTGAGGTGATATCTGAAGTAGGTTGAAAGAACGTCCCCAGCGGGGGACGATTCTAAGCCAGCAGCTTCTACGGTCCATTCACTCCCGCCCATAGCTGGTCCATCATTTTGTCAGGACGCGGCATACCCGGGAGTGAAGTCACGTCAGCCTAGTGAAGGACCGGTCGGGACGGTGACCAGACGCGAATCTGGTCACAGGGAGGGGCCGGTATGTCCGGCAGACAGCACAAGGAAACGGAGTTAGCGCGGCGAACCCGGGCGCGCGGCTTGGCGGTAGGGCGCGGTATGGCTCGAATCGCCGAGGAGATTTACGAGGCGTGTGGCCCTCATTTTGGGACATCACGCATTAAATCTCACCGTCTGGCTCATGGCATCGCCCTCGCCGACGTCGTCGAGCAGGTGCGTGCGCTGTTCGAACGCGACGGCAAACCGGCTCCCGGCATCGGTGAAACGCTTGTGAGCGCTTACGAGAGCGGGTTGAAGAGGCCTGGGCCGGAGTACCTCCACTACTTGTGTTCCGTCTACCGAGTCGAACCGGCCGCCCTCGGTTATGACGGCCCGTGCATCTGTGGCCACGGTCACCGCATTCCGGGCGTCGTCCGGGGCGGCATCCAGGAGACCAAACCCGACACTTCCCCCGACTCACGCGAGCTGTGGATCAAACCGCTCGACGTCACGTCAGTGGACGGGGGTGAGGAGGACGAGAACGTGCTACGTAGGACCCTGCTGGCGGTGATCGCGGGTGGTGCCGCGGTGCCGCTGACCCCGCCCGTCATGGGAGCCGCCGAGCACTTTCGGCGGCGCATGGACGAAACGCTCGTGTCGACCACGGTCTCCCCGGCCATGCTCGACCACTGGGAAGAGGCCGCGGCCGCCTTCGGCCGCCAGTACATGAACACGCCTCCGATGCGCCAACTGTGCGACGTGCTTCTGGAGTTCAGCACGGTCCGCCAGGCGATGGAGAACCATCAGCCCATCGATCTCCAGGAACGGCTCTGCGCCCTGGCGGCGCGGCTGTCCGGCCTGGCCGGCATCATCATGATCGACCTCGGCGACCAGCGGCTCGCCCGGTCCTTCTTCCGCACCTCGCGCACCGCCGCCGACGAGACGGGCGATCGCGCCCTGCGCGCCTGGGTCACGGCCCGCGAGTCCCTGGTGCCGCTCTTCTACGGCGACCCCCGCGAGGCGCTCACCCTGGCCAAGAAGAGCCGCGACCTCGCCGGCCAGACCCCCTGCGCGGCGAAGGCCATGGCCCCGGTGGTGGAGGCCCGAGCGCTGTCCATGCTCGCCAACTCCGGGGGCAAGAAGGACGTCGTCGACCAGGCGAAGCGGGCGCTGTCCCGGGCGCGGGCCGCGTTCGCGCAGATGGCCCCGGCCCAGCAGGAGGACACGGTGTTCGGCTACACCGAGCGCCAGCTCTACTTCCACCAGGGCGACGCGCTGGCCAGGCTGGGGCAGACCATCGAGGCCGACCTGATCCTGGAACAGGCCCTGGAGAAGTACGAGGGTGATCTGCTCGACCAGACCCTCATCCGCTTCGACCGGGCGCACTGCCGGTTGCTGGAGGGCGACGGCGACGAGGCGCTGAGGCTCGGCGTGGACGCGGTGACCCGCGTCGGCGAGGGCTTCCGCACCGACATCATCCTGCGCCGTGCCCACGACCTGGTGAAGGCCATCGAGGACAGATGCGGCGACCTTCCCGGCCTCGGTCCCCTCAAAGACCTGCTCACCGCGCCGCCGCCCGCGGCCACGATGACACCCTCGGAGGCGGATGTATGACACTGCTGCTCAGGCGGTATCGCTGGTCGGATATGGACGCCGTCTGGGCCCTCCACCGCACGTGTCTCGCCCAGGTCGGCATCGTCGACGGCGACGGCGTCTACTACGAGGACGACATCCCGCGCATCAACGAGGTCTACCTGGCCGACGGCGGCGAGTTCCTCGTCGGCGAGGTGGACGGCCCGGAGCTCGTGGCCATGGGCGGGCTGCGGCGCATCGACGACGAGACGGCCGAGATGTGCCGCCTGAGGGTCCATCCCGACCATCAGCGGCGCGGGTACGGCAAGCTCGTGCTCGACGCGCTGGAGGAGTCGGCGAGACGGCTGGGCTACGCCCTGCTCCGCGGGGACACCACCCTGCGGCAGGGGGCGGCCATGGAGTTGTATCGCAAGGCGGGGTGGCGTGAAGTCCGCCGGGAGGAGCGGGGTGGACTTGTCGTTCTTTACGGTGAGAAGGAGCTGATCTCACACCCCGCACCGCATGCCGCTCGTTCCACTAATATCGGCTGAAAAACCTACAATCTCGGAATCAAAGCTTGCGGATGATGATATCTCGCGAATAATTAGGTCTTTGTAGCTGAAGACCTAGGGGAGATGACACGATGAAGAAGATCGTCGTCCGCAAGCCCGGAGTCGCCCACCTCACAGGCGCGGCCAGCGCGATCCACAAGGGGTGACCGCCCGCGCCGGGCATCTCTGGATCCACGGAGGGCTGGCGCGGGACCGCCAGAGCATGCTCACCCGGATGGACCTCCCTTCGCCGGTGCTCGCCTTCGGCGCCCACCGGCGCCTGCGAGGGCCCTACACCTTCGGCGGATCCCTGCTCGGCGCGCTCGTCCCGGCCACGCTGGAGCATCGCTCCGGCGTGGCCGCCGAGCACGACATCGAGATCAGGGCGGTGGCGCCCGGTCTGCGCGACCGGGTCGGGGTCCGCCGTCCCCCGCTGGAGACGAGCCTCCCGCCCGAGGAGCGCATCCTCGTGCCCGCCCCGCGCCGGACGTTGCGGATCGCCAATGGAATCGCCGAATTCGTGCGCGACTGCGGCGTGCCCCTCGGCACCCTCGTCGTTCACGACGTGCACGAGGCCGACGCGACCGACCTGGAACTCCTGGCGACGCTTCTGCGTCGTTTTCCCACGGAGAGTTTGACAATTGTGGTGTGCTCCCGTAACGCGCCGCTTGATGGTTTTGAGGGGCGAAATATTGCGGCCGAATTAACCGCTTCGGAGGAACCGGAAAACCTCGCGCACCGTTATGTCGCCTCCGACGGCACGTCGGACGACCCCCGGGTCGTCGCCGCGTACGAGGCGCTGCCCGCGGCCGGGCGCGCGTCCCTGCACGACCGCCGCGGTGACGAGCTGGCCGCCACCGGCGACCCCTCCTGGGCGCTCGGCGCCATCCCCTTCCACCGCGAGCACGGCACCGATCCCTCGGGCGCCGGCGTCGAGTCGCTCTGGGCCGCGCTCGACCACTGCGTGAGCGAGGGCTTCCTGGCCGCGGCGGCCGACCTCGGCCTGCGCGCTCTGCGGCTGGCGGCCCCGGGGGCCGGACGGTGGTGGAACCTCACGCAGGCGACGGCGACCGCCCTCGCCGGCATCGGGCGCCGGGAGGAGGCACGCGAGCTGTACGAGCGGGCACGCCGCGCGAGCGTCGACCCCGAGGTGCACTCGGCGTCCGCCTACGGCGCGGCCATGCTCGACGCCCGGCACCCCGACCCCGCACGGCGTGACCTCGGGCGCGCCGAGGGCTGGATCAACGAGGCCGTCGCGATCTCCACCCTGCTGCCCGACCCGCCGGTCCGCGCGTTCAAGCTGGGCTTCGACCTCAACGGCAAGGCGCTCATCGAGATGCGCCGCGGTCGCGCCGACCGTGCCCTGTCGCTGGTGGAGTCCGCCATCGACCTGGCCGAGACCGACCTGCCCTCGGGTCGCCACCCGATCCACCGCATGGTGCTGCGTGCCAACCGCGCGCAGCTCCTGGGCAGGCTGGGACGGCACGACGAGGCGCTGGGCGAGATGGACGCCGCGGTCGCCGTGGACCCCGCCTACCCCGACTACCGTCTCGACCGGGGCAACCTGCTGTTCCGCATGGGGCGGCTGGACGAGGCGCTCGCCGAGTACGACGCGGCGATCGGGCTCAGCCCGCCCCTGCCCGAGGGCTACTACAACCGCGCCCAGCTCAGGCTGGCCACGGGGGACCTGACGGGGGCCAGGGCCGACCTCGACCACGTCCTGGAGCTGGACCCCGGCTATCTGGACGCCTACATCAACCGGGCGGGCCTGCTGCTGGAGCTGGGACTGGACGGGCAGGCGCGCCAGGACGTCGCCGCGGGCCTCGCCATCGCCCCCGGCGACCCCCACCTGTCGTGCGTGCTGGGCCAGTTGGAGAGCGCCGCGGGCGGCGTCGAGCAGGCGCGGGCCGCGTTCGACGCCGCGGTGGCCGGCGCCCCCGGCCTGGCCGCGGCCTGGGCGAGCCGGGGAGTCCTGTGCTACGAGACGGGAGACCTGCAGGGCGCCGTGGCCGATCTCACCCGCGCCGTGGAGCTCCAGGAGGACGCCGCGCACTACTACAACCGCGCCGTCGTGCTGAAGGAGCTCGGCAGGGTCGCAGAGGCCGTGGACGATCTGCGCCGCGCGCGCGCCCTCGCCCCCGAGGACGCCGACATCGCCCGGGCCCTCGACGCGGTGAGCTGACGGCCTCAGCCGGCGCGGTTGGTGAGCAGGGCGACGATCCGCGGCAGGCCGGGCGGCTCGACCGGCTCGGGCAGGGCGGCGATCTGCGCGGGCGTGAACCAGCCGTGGCCCTGGTAGGCGTCCAGCTCCTCGCCGGTGAACCGGGCCGGGGCCACCTCCGGGGGCTCGGCGAAGCGCGCGAGGTAGAAGGGCTCGACCTTGACGTAGTGCACGCCCAGCCAGTGGAAGTCACGCGGCACGGGGACCCACACGTCGTCCACCGCCTCGCCCGGCAGGCCGGTCTCCTCGGTCAGCTCGCGGCGGGCGGCGTCCAGCGGCGCCTCGCCGGGGTCGGTGCCCCCGCCCGGCGGCTCCCAGAAGACGACGCCGCTCACGGAGTCGCGCCACCGCAGCAGCAGCACCCGCCCCAGCCCGTCCACGCACACCACGCGCGCCGCGGGCCGGTCGCTGATCGTCACCGGCGCCTCACCACGGCCGCGGCGTCCCTCACGTCTCCGGCCGGCCGGGCTCCCTGGACGGGTCGTCGGGCCCGGAGTCGTCGGGGATGGGGAGGTCGGGCCAGGTGTTGGCGTTGATGATCTGCCAGAAGTCGTCCGGACGGCGCGCGGACTGGCGCATGCCCTCCTGCTGCAGCTCGGCGGCGATGGCACGCTGCTCGGGGTAGGCGCCCTTCATCGCGTCGAGCCACTCGACCGGGCTGACCCCCGCCCGACGCGCCGCCGTGATCGCCATCTCGGCGTACTCCTCGGGTGTCGCGTTGAGGACCCACCCGGTGCGCTCCATGAGCTGATCGTCGGTCAGCTCGCCACGCTGCCAGGCGATGGCCTCGGGCAGGTGCTCGGCGACGAAGACCGCGTTCACGTATCCGGGGAGCATCGCCGCCAGCGCGACGGCCGCCCGCTTCTCTCCCGGTGACAACCTGTCCCACTTCAGCACCCGCCGGCTCCTCTCCGCTCATACGGGCGCCACTGTACTTCGCGTATGTGACGGGCCGCGCGCGAGCCGCTCGGCGGAGAGGTCAGTCGGCGGCCACCAGGTCCGTCAGGTCCAGGTGACGGGACAGCTCGGTGACGTCGGCGTAGTCCGCGACGTACTCCCGCCCCCTGCGCACGCGCAGGCAGGGCTGGTTGCCGAGGACGAGCGCCTCGACCTCGAATCCTCTGCTGTCGACCCATTTCACGTCATCGAGGCTACGAACCCCCTAGTCAAACAGTGGCAATACGGACTCTTCCCTTGGGTCTTCGTCTTGTCCGCTAATCATCATGAATGCCATGAACGGCTCGGATACCTCTGTAATCCCCTCATATCACGGCGATTCAGGCGTACGAGCCGGTGAGTGGCGGACCAACCTGTGGAACGCCGGACGCGGTCCCGCGGCGGAGCGGTACCCTGCCTCAACGTGATGAAGGGGTGAGTCGTCGGTGAGCTCCGAATATGTGCTGACCCTGTCCTGTCCGGACAGGCCCGGCGTGGTCGCGGCCGTCTCGGGCCTGCTCGCGGAGCAGGGGTGCAACATCACCGAGAGCCAGCAGTTCGGCGACCGCGACGCCGGCCGGTTCTTCATGCGGGTGCAGTTCACCTCCGGCATGGCCGAGCGCGACCTGCGCGCCCTGCTCGCCGCCCTGGCGCCCGAGTTCGCCATGGAGATGCGGCTGCACGACCTCACGGTCAAGCCGCGTGTGCTGGTGATGGTCAGCAAGCTCGGCCACTGCCTGAACGACCTGCTCTACCGCACCCGCTCGGGCCTGCTCGACATCGAGATCGCCGCCGTGGTGTCCAACCACCCCGACCTGCGGCCGCTCACCCAGTCGTACGGCATCGACTACCACCACCTGCCGGTCGGCCCCGAGACCAAGCCCCGCCAGGAGGCCGAGGTGCTGACCCTGGTGGAGCACTACCGGATCGACCTCGTGGTGCTCGCCCGCTACATGCAGGTGCTCTCGGAAGACCTGTGCGGCAAGCTGGCCGGCAAGGTGATCAACATCCACCACTCGTTCCTGCCGTCCTTCAAGGGCGCCCGGCCGTACCACCAGGCCTACGCGCGCGGCGTCAAGCTGATCGGCGCGACCGCCCACTACGTCACGGCCGCCCTCGACGAAGGCCCGATCATCGAGCAGGAGGTCGCGCGGGTCAACCACACGCACTCCCCGGAGGACCTCGCGGCCATGGGGCGCGACGTCGAGCGCCTGGCGCTCTCGCGGGCGGTGCGCTGGCACGCCGAGCAGCGGGTGCTGCTCGACGGCCACAAGACCATCGTCTTCCCCCGGTAGCCGGCGCGTCCGCGCCGGGGGTCAGGGCAGCAGCAGGGTCTTGCCGACGACGTCGCGGGACTCGATGGCGGCGTGGGCGGCGGCGGCCTCGGCCAGCGGGAACGTCTGGCCGATCACCGGGCGGATCCGCCCCTCCGCAGCCTCCGTGAGCGCGCGCCGGAGCAGCCGTACGGCCTCGTCGGGCGCGAACCGCAGGTCGGCGATCCCGCGCAGGGCGATGCCGCGCCGTCGCGCCTCCTCGGCGTCGACCGGGGCGAACCCGCCGCTGGGCGCGCCGTGCGCGGAGAACAGGCCGCCCGGCGCCACCAGGCCGAACGCGGCCACCCCGAGCGTCCCGCCGGCGCCGTCGAAGACGACGTCCACGCCCTTGCCTCCGGTGGCCTCCCGCACGGCCTCCACCCAGCCGTCGCGCGAGTAGTCCACGCTCACCTCGGCGCCGAGGCCGTCGACCAGATCGAGCTTGCGCCGGCCCCGCGCCGCGGCGACCACCCGCGCCCCCGCGGCGCGGGCGAGCTGCACGAGCAGCACCCCCATGCCGCCGGCGGCCCCCAGCACCAGCACCCACTGGCCCGGCTGGAGCCGGGCGTTCTCGACGAGCCCGAGCCCGGTGACCGCGTCGGCGGTGAGCGACGCGGCCTCCCGCAGGCCCAGCCCGTCGGGCACCGGGAGCACCTCCCCGAGGTCGGCCGGCACCCGCTCGGCGTACCCGCCGCCCCGGTTGCCGGTGCGGACGAGCACCCGCCGGCCGGCCCACGCGGGATCCACGCCCGGCCCGGTGGAGACGACCCTCCCGGACGCCCCACCGCCGGGCACGTACGGCGGCACGAATCCGAAGTAGGCGCCCTGGCCACCCCGGCGGATCTGCGTCTCGACGAACAGGACGTCCGCCGCCGCGACCTCGGCCACGACCTGCCCCGGGCCGGCCTCAGGATCGGGCGCCTCGGCGCTGACCAGCACCTCGGGCTCCCCGAACCGCGTCACCTGTGCCACCCGCACGTCCACCACTCCCTGTCGTCCTGGTCCGGACGCCCGGACTCCTGGGAGCAGTCTGGAACCTCTACTTCGGTTGAGGTCAACTCCCGGCGAGGGGTGACGCCGGGCCGGGCTCTAGGACGACAGCCCGGTGTGCCGGGCGAGGAAGGCGAGCTGGTCGGCCATGAGCTGCACCGAGCGGCTGACCGCGCGCGCGCCGTGGCCGACCTCGTTCTCGTTGCGCAGGACGATGGGCCGGTCGTCCGCCGCCTGGGCGTGCTGGAGCGCCGCGCACATCTTCCAGGCGTGCAGCGGGTGTACCCGGGTGTCGGAGCCGAAGACCACCAGCAGCGTCGCCGGATACCGCACGCCCTCGCGAACGCGGTGGTAGGGGGAGTAGTCCCACAGCCAGGCGAACTCCTCGGGGACGTCGGCCGAGCCGTACTCGACGTTCCAGGTGGCGCCGAGACCGAACTTCTCGTACCGCACCATGTCGAGCAGCGGCGCCGAGCAGGCCACCGCCGCGTACAGGTCGGGCCGCTGGGTCAGCGCGGCGCCCACCAGCAGGCCGCCGTTGGACCCGCCGGAGATCGCGAGCTGCCCGGGTGTGGTGACCCCGGTGGCGATCAGGTGCTCGGCCGCGGCGTGCAGGTCGTCGAAGACGTTCTGCTTCTTGCCCAGCATGCCGGCGCGGTGCCACTCCTCGCCCTGCTCGGCGCCGCCGCGCAGCTGCGCCACGGCGTACACCCCGCCCGCCTCGACCCAGGCCAGGGTGGTGGCCGAGAAGCCGGGCGCCATCGAGACGCTGAAGCCGCCGTAGCCGTACAGGATCGTCGGGCGCGGGCCGGCGCCGGGCTTGGACACCACGATCATGTGCACCTCGGTGCCGTCCGCCGAGCGGTAGACCACCCGCTCGGTGGTCACCTGGGGCACCTCGACCGCGCCGGGGGAGGCCGCCCACAGGGTGGTCTCGCCGGTGCGGGCGTCGTAGCGCTGGATGCTCGACGGCGTGGTGTTGTCGGTGTAGCCGAACCAGGCCTCGTACCCGCCCTCGGGCCGCTCGGTGATGCCGCCGATCGTGCCCAGGCCGGGGGTCGGGACCCTGCCGACCTTCTCGCCGGTGGCGAGGTCGTGCACGCTGATCTCGCTGATGGCGTGCCGCGTCCAGCCGATCAGCATGACCGGACGGTCGAGGTCGTCCAGGATGGCGAAGTCGCTCAGCACGGCCTCCTCGTCCTCGGGGACGAGGTCACGCCAGTTCTCGGGGTCCAGGCGGTCGGGCGAGGTCACGCAGACGCGGCCGCGCCGCGCCTCGCGGTCGGTGTAGACGTACACCCGGCCGTCGCGGCCGAACGACAGCATCGTCTGGGCGTCCACGCCCTCCTGGACGACGGTCAGGGCGGGCGCGTCGGGGGACGAGGCCGACAGGTCGGCGACCCACAGGTCGTTGCGGGGGGCCGTGCCCCGCGAGGCGGAGATCGAGAGCCACCGGCCGTCCCTGGACACCCCGACGCCGTAGTAGTTGGTCTTCTCCCGCCCCTCGCCGAAGACCAGCACGTCCTGCTCGACGGGGGTGCCGAGGCGGTGCAGGTAGACGCGGCGGTGATACTGCTCCTCGCCCGCGGGCACGTCGGCGGGCGCGAGCCTGCGCACGTAGTAGAACGCCTCGCCGCCCGGCAGCCAGGCGATGGGGGAGTAGCGGCACCGGTCGATCGGCCCGTCCACCCGCTCGCCGCCGGCCACGTCGAGGACGTACAGCAACGACTCCTCGTCACCCCCGACGGAGATCTGGTAGGCGAGCCTGCGGCCCTCCTTGTCGGGCTGCCACGAGTCGACCGTGGTGAGCCCCGAGGCGTCCATCGCGATCGGGTCGAGCAGGGTGGTCTCGTTGCCCTCGGCGTCGACGGTGTAGAGCACGGCGTGCTCCTGGTCGGGGGTGCGGCGCATGAAGAAGTGGCGGTCCCCCCGCCAGACCGGGGCGCCGATCGTGCCCGACCTCACCAGCTCGGCGATGCGGTCGCGAAACGCCTCACGGTTGGGGGACGCGGCCATCTCCTTGGCGAAGAGCTCGCCTTGGGCCTCGAGCCATTCCTTGACCTCGGGCTGCTCGGGCTCCTCCAGCCAGCGGTAAGGATCGGGCACGGGAGTTCCGTGGTAGTCGTCGACTACGTTGTCACGGCGTGCGTATGGGTACGGCTCTCGCGTCATAGAGGCGAGCTTATGACACCGCCGTGACCTGGCGTGGGACATCATTTGGGCTGAATGCGACGGTCTTAGGGGTACCCCGATCTTCATGGGATCGGAGTGATCTTTCGCTGTCAGGTTTGCTTAGCAGGGTGAAACGGACATAACACGAAAGGCGGGGTCTGGAAGACACGACCGTTAATTGGGGTGGCGGGAGAGTCGACCGAAAGGCCACACTTGCTGAGGGCGGTGCCGTGGAACCCATCCACTGGGCCGTCCGGCGGAGGTCCACGTGACGGAAGCATCCGAGGCCCAATCGGACGGGCCGCAACCCGGGGTGTGCCGCGGCGCATCCCCTACGACGACCTGCGCGGCGGGAAAGGCCCGCTGATGCGTCAGGTGCTGCTGCTGAACGCCACCTTCGAGCCGCTCACCACTCTCAACCTGCACCGCGCCGTGGTGCTGATCATTCGGGAGAAGGCGGACGTCGTCCACCGGGACGGCCGGGGCGCGGTGCTGCGCTCGGCGACCCGGACGATGGACGTGCCGTCGGTGATACGGCTCCGGCGATATGTACGAATCCCTTACCGCTCGCGAATCCCGTTGACCCGTGCCGCGTTGATGCGCAGGGACGACTACCGCTGCGCCTACTGCGGGCTGCGCGCCGAGACCATCGACCACGTGCTCCCCCGCTCCCGCGGCGGGCTGCACACGTGGGAGAACTGCGTCGCCTCCTGCATGACGTGCAACCACCGCAAGGCCGACCGTCTGCTGGAGGAACTGGGGTGGTCGCTCCGCGTCGCCCCGGTGGTGCCGCGAGGGGCCCACTGGAGGCTCATCGGCGCCCAGTTCGACGGCGACCCCCAGTGGGCGCCCTACCTGACCGAGACGGCGGCCTGACTGCCACGACGAGCGGCCGTCGCGGGACGGCCGTTTCGTCGTACCCTGAGGGCATGCCGCGTTACGACTACCGCTGCCGCGCCTGCGGATCGACCTTCGAGGTCTCACGACCGATGTCCGCCTCCGCCGACACGGCCCCGTGCCCCCAGGGGCACGACGACACCGTCAAGCTGCTCTCCACGATCGCCGTCACCGGCGGCGCGTCCGCGCCCCGCCCGGCCGGCGGCGCGGGCGGGGGCGGGGGCGGCTGCTGTGGAGGCGGCTGCTGCGGCTAGGCCGCGGCGGCGCGCCTGCGCTGGAAGGGCAGGTAGCGCTCGGCGCGGTGCGGGCGGGCGGGAACCATCGTGGGCTCGACGGCGACGATGCGGTCGAACCTGAACGCGCGGATGCCGACCTTCGTGCGGCACCACCCGACCAGATACCAGTGGTCGCGGTGGACCAGACAGGTCACCGGTTCGACGTCGCGCGAGGTGACGCGCCCGCCGGCGTCGCGGTAGTGGAGGCGGACGACCTGCCGGCCGGTGACGGCGCCCGCGATCGTGCGCGCGCGCCGGGCCACCTCGGGCGCCAGCGGCCGGGTGAGGGTGTCGAGGGTGGCGGCCACGACGTCGTCGTCGACGCCGAGATTGTCGAACACGTTACGCAGGCCGCGGCGGGCGGTGATGGCCTGCGGCCCCTCGCCCAGATGGGCGAGGGACAGGGCGAGAGCAGCGATTTCGGCGGTCGTCAGAAGGGGCGTGGTGACGTTGGCCATGCCTCTAGACTAGCCGCCGGCACCGACGTTTTTCGAACACCAGATCGCCGGAAGGCCCGCTTGAAGGCCATTGTTCGTCACCTTCAGGTGAGGCTCCTCTGCCCTGCCGGATGGCCCCGCGCGGACACGCCGCGGCCCGGGCGGGCCGCGGCGGCGGAGGTCAGCGGGCGAGCTGCGACAGGTCGCGGGACGCGCCGGTGGAGGCCGAGGTGGTGAGCGCGGCGTAGGCCTGCAGGGCCGCGCTGACCTGGCGCACGCGGTCGCGCGGGCGGTAGCCGCCGAGGTCGGCCAGCAGGCGCTCGCGGCGCGCGGCGAGGTCGGCCTCGCCGACCTTCAGCTCGACGCCGCGGCCCGGGATGTCGATCTCGATCAGGTCGCCGTTCTCGACGAGGGCGATGAGGCCGCCCTCGGCGGCCTCGGGGGAGGCGTGCCCGATCGACAGGCCCGAGGTGCCGCCGGAGAAGCGGCCGTCGGTGATCAGCGCGCAGGCCTTGCCCAGGCCCTTGCCCTTGAGGAAGCTCGTCGGGTAGAGCATCTCCTGCATGCCGGGGCCGCCCTTGGGGCCCTCGTAGCGGATGACCACCACGTCGCCGGCCGCGACCTTGCCGCCCAGGATGCCCTCGACGGCGTCCTCCTGCGACTCGAACACCACGGCCGGGCCGCTGAACCGCCACACCGACTCGTCCACGCCCGCGGTCTTGACGATGCACCCCTCGGGCGCCAGGTTGCCGTAGAGCACGGCCAGACCGCCGTCGCGGGTGTAGGCGTGCTCCAGGTCGCGCACGCAGCCCTCGGCGCGGTCGAGGTCGAGATCCTCCCACCGGGCGCTCTGGGAGTAGGGCTTGACCGTGCGGACGTTGCCGGGGGCCGCGTGCCACAGCTCGATGGCCTCGGGCGTGACGCCGGGGGAGACGGGGTCCCACTTGGCGAGGAACTCGGTGAGCGAGGCGGAGTGGATGCTGTGCGCGTCGCGGTGCAGCAGCCCCGCACGGTCGAGCTCGCCGAGGATGGCCGGGATGCCGCCCGCGCGGTGGACGTCCTCCACGTGGTACTTGGAGGTCGCCGGCGCCACCTTGCACAGGCACGGCACGCGCAGGGAGAGCTCGTTGATCTCCTTCAGGCCGAAGTCGACGCCCGCCTCGCGGGCCGCCGCCAGCAGGTGGAGGATGGTGTTGGTGGAGCCGCCCATGGCGACGTCGAGCGCCATGGCGTTCTCGAAGGCGTCGCGGGTGGCGATGGCGCGCGGCAGCACCGACGCGTCGTCGTGGTCGTAGTACCGCCGGGTGATCTCGACGATCTGCCGCCCGGCCTCCTCGAACAGCCCCTTGCGCGCCGCGTGGGTCGCGAGCGTGGTGCCGTTGCCCGGCAGCGCCAGGCCGATGGCCTCGGCCAGGCAGTTCATCGAGTTGGCGGTGAACATGCCGCTGCACGACCCGCAGGTCGGGCAGGCGGCCTCCTCCATCTCGAGCAGCTCGGCGTCGGAGACGCCGGCGTCGGCGGCGGCGACCATGGGGTCGATCAGGTCGATCTTGCCGTTCGGCGTCTTGCCGGCCTCCATGGGCCCGCCGGAGACGAAGACGGTGGGGATGTTGAGCCGGAAGGCCGCGAGCAGCATGCCCGGCGTGATCTTGTCGCAGTTGGAGACGCACACCAGCGCGTCGGCGCAGTGGGCGTTGACCATGTACTCGACCGCGTCGGCGATCAGCTCGCGGGAGGGCAGCGAGTAGAGCATGCCGCCGTGGCCCATGGCGATGCCGTCGTCGACGGCGATGGTGTTGAACTCGCGCGCGATGGCCCCGGCTTCCTGGATCGAGCCCGCCACCACCTGGGCCACCTCGCGGAGGTGGACGTGGCCGGGGACGAACTGGGTGAAGCTGTTGGCGACCGCGATGATGGGCTTGCCGAAGTCGCCGCCCGCCACACCGGTGGCGCGGAGCAGGGCGCGGGCTCCGACCATGTTCCTGCCGTGAGTCACCGTGCGAGACCTGAGGGCCGGCATGATCGTCTCCCATCCGAGGATCGCCGCGTCTTCACAACGACGCCGAGTCTTCAAATGGTACGGCCACCGCCCGGCTGGCGAGACCGGCGGTCCACAGGATGGACGCGCGAAAGCGAGATCCTTCGGGATTCCCGGGGGCAGTGGTGGAGACGGGAACCCCGAAGGACCCTTACGACGGTCAGCTCTCGGGATACCGCGGTGGGAGGACCTGCTCCGCGGCGGCGTAGATGTCCTCGACTTCCTCGCTGGTCAAAGACCGCTCCCGGTTGGTGATCCACTTTCGTACGCGGCTGCCGTCGAAGACGTCGACCTCTCGGATGTTGAGGATCTTCCAGGGGATCGCCGGGCCGTAGATCGCCAGGGAGGGCACCACCGTGACCTCCCGTTCGAGCGCCTTGGAGATCAGCTCGCCCGCCCGGGACGCCTCCCACCGGGCCTCGTCGAGGCGCGGCTTCTGGTTGAACGGCCCGTGGAAGAGCTTGCGGTGCGACTGGACGCGCACGGGCAGGCGTTTGTCCCACTTCTCGGAGTCGACGGCGTACACGCCGGTCGGCCCGACGACCAGATGGTCGATCTGCGCGTCGCTGTCGGGGATGGCCCGCGCGTGCAGCGTGAGGTAGCCGCTGCGCTCCAGTTTCCTGAGCTGCCCCTCGGTGCGGCGCTCGGCGGCCGAGGCGCGGCGCCACGGGGCCACCGAGGAGACCGTGCGGGCGCGGTAGACGGTGTCGGCGACGGCGGCGAGGATCGCCGCGACCAGCCCGAGCCGCCAGCTCCACGTGGGGATGCCGACGATCAGGCCCGCGCCGACGGCGATCAGCACCCGTAGGCGCAGATGCCGGTACTTCGGCTGCTGGAGAACCCCGAGCAGGGACGCGCGCTCCACAGGAGCGTAGGTCGCCTCGGGGGCCGCGGGCCGAGATCTCGGCTCCGTGGAGCGGTCACTCACCCAGATGGGTGACGTATTGTGACCGTCGTCGGGTTCTAGACCGGAATCCACATAACTCACGGTAGTTGACGCCCCAAGGGCGTGCCTAGTGTTGGCTGGTTCACATTTTTGTGGCCCACAGTTCCCGCTTTGTAAGGCGAAAAGCCGGGTATCTTACTCATTTCTCTCTAGATAACTCGTCGCCGAACGCCCTACTGTGCGGAAGCGTGGCGCACATACACGATCTTACAGCGCTGGAGCAGGCGGCGGCCGTCCGCGCCCGCGAGCTGTCTCCGGTGGAGATCACCCAGCACTACCTGGAACGCATGGAACGGCTCGACCCGCAGGTGGGGGCGTTCGTCACGCCGACCCCCGACCTGGCACTCGACCAGGCGCGCGCGGCCGAGGCCAGGGTGCTCGCCGGCGGCGACCTGCCGCCCCTGCTGGGCGTGCCGGTCCCCGTCAAGGACCTGAACCTCGTGAAGGGCGTGCCGATCCACTTCGGCTCCGCCACCTACGAGGGCTTCGTGGCGCCGGTGGACGACAGCGTCGTCGAGCGGCTGCGGGACGCCGGCACGATCATGACGGGCAAGACGGCCACCCCCGAGTTCGGCCTCCCCTGCTACACCGAGACCTACCTCTCCCCGCCCTCGCGCAGCCCCTGGGACCTCACGCGGTCGGCGGGAGGCTCCAGCGGGGGAGCCGCCGCCGCGGTCGCCGCGGGGCTCGCCCCGGCCGCCCAGGGCAGCGACGGAGCGGGCTCGATCCGCATCCCGGCGTCGGTGTGCGGCCTGTACGGCATCAAGCCCACGCGCGGCCGCATCTCCTTCGCCCCGGTCGTCCCCGACCTGGCCGGCCTGTCGACCAACGGGCCCATCAGCCGCACCGTCGCCGACGCCGCGGCCCTGCTGGAGGTGATGGCCCACAACCACCCGGGCGACCTGTACGTCGCGCCGCCGACCGAGATCGGCTTCGCCGAGGCGGCCACGCGCGAGCCCGGGCGGCTGCGCGTCGGCAGGTACGCCACGCCCGCCGTCCCCGGCGCGCGGGTGCATCCCGACGTGCTGGAGGCCTACGAGAAGGCGTCGGCACTGCTGGCCTCGCTGGGCCACGAGGTGATCGACATGCCGGCGCCGTTCGGCTCCGCGATAGTGCCGCAGTTCGAGAAGCTGTGGTTCTGCTTCGCCTGCATGCACCCCGTCGACCCGTCGATGGAGCCCAAGCTGCGCCCGCTGACCAGGTGGCTGCGCGAGCGCGGCTACGCGACCACGGCGCCGCAGTTCCTGCAGGCGCAGGCCGACCTGCAGACGGCGACGCGCTTCGGCTACCTGGTGATGAACGAGTACGACGCCGTCCTGTCGCCGACCGTCACCCTGCCGCCCGTCCCCGTGGGCTGGTTCGAGGACGTCGAGGATCCGGAGGAGACGTTCCTGCGCATGGAGCGCTTCGCCCCGTTCGCCGCCACCTACAACGTCAGCGGCCAGCCCGCCGTCAACCTGCCTTTGCACTGGACGCCGGAGGGCCTGCCGATCGGGGTCATGCTCGCCGGGCGGTTCGGCGGCGAGTCGACGCTGATCTCGCTCTCGGCCCAGGTCGAGGCGGCCGTCGGCGGGTTCTGGGGCGACCGCCGCCCGGCAGTGTGGTGACCCCCGGCCCACTCAGGCGCGCACGCCGGGCGTGAGCGGGCGCTCGATCAGCGCCACCAGGTGCTCGGCGACGTCGCCGAGCAGCGTGGACGGCTCCAGGGGCGCGGCGGCCACGGCCGAGAACAGGCTGGGCAGCCCCGGCAGCGGGAACCCGTCGTCCTGGGACGCCTGCTTGCCGACGTCGTTGCGGTCGAGCTGCGCCCGGGTGCGCGTCCAGGCGTCCAGCACCTCCTCCGGGGAGGGCACGCCGAACCCGTGGCCCACCGGCGTGGCGTGACGCAGCCGCACCAGCGGGGTCTCGGCGAACGCCAGCGCGACCTTGCACCGCACCGCCAGGCTCTCGCGGTCGGCGGCCCGCACCCAGTCCATCGCCGTGCACGGCTTGCGGCACCGGGCCACGCAGGTCGCCAGAGCCCCGGCGAGCTGGCTGTGCTGGCGGTCGAAGTAGGCCCGCCAGCCGGTGGGCGGCTCCTGCGCCACCCGCAGCGTGCGCTCGGCGGCCGACTGCTCGGGCTTGGTGTGGTCGCACTCGCGGTCGCCGATCACGCCGAACCGGCTGCCCTCGGCGCGCAGCCCCTGCGGCCACAGGGCGGGGTCGCCCGCGTGCCCCAGCACCGGCTCGAACGCCAGCAGCGGCAGGTACTCGCCCGCGATGTGGACGGCGGCCATCATCGAGCTGAGCTCGCGCCGCTCCCACCGCACCCGGATCACCTCCAGCAGCAGCCCGTAGGCCGGCCGGAGCGAGGCCAGGGCGCCGCGCGGCTGCTCGCGGGCCGTCTGGGGCATGTGGCAGTCGCGCGCGCGGCGTCGCAGGTCGCCGGGGACGAACCTGGCGTCCCCCTCGGTGGCGAAGTCCTCCGCGTCCAGTGTGAGCAGGCGCTGGCCGAACTCGCACAGCGCCGGCACCACGACGGCCTCGGGCAGCACCCGCGGGGCGAGCGCGCCGAGATCGGCGAAGGCGTGGCGCCGGGCCAGGTCGGTGAGCATTTCGAGGGGCGAATACACCTGGACAGCCTCCCACGAGCCATCCCAAGGACGCGCGCCGCCGCCGAGGCCGGCCCGTGCGTCCCTGACGGCGGCGGCGCGCCCCCGGACGCGGACGGCCCCGCCCGGCCGCCCACGCGGACGGTTCGGGCGGGGCCGTGCGCGGGCGGCGGGCGCCCGCCGCCCGCGTCAGGCGGCCGAGGCGTCCTTGGCGCGGGCGCGCAGTGCCCGGCTGACGCCGTCGGCGCCCTCCAGCAGCAGCCGGCGCAGCGCGTTGGGCGGCGCGGAGGAGGAGAGGTAGTCCTGCGTCCAGGCCACCGTGGTCGCGTCGATCAGCAGCGCGGGGTAGCACCCGATGGCGAACCGCTGCGCGCTGTCGGAGGACCAGCTCTTGTAGATGCGCCCGACCTCCTCGAAGAACCGCTCGCCGTACGGCTGGAGCAGATCGACGTGGTTGGGGTCCATGAACCCGGCCACCGTCGACCGCAGCACCGCGCCGCTCAGCTCGCCGCCCACGATGGCCGCCCAGGCCCTGGCCTTGTCGTCGGCGGTCGGCAGGCTGGCCCGGCACATGGCGGCCGACCGCTCGCCGGTGGCCGTGGGGTCGCGCACCAGCTCGGCGGAGATCTCGTCGGCGCCGTACACCCCGCCCGACACCAGCGCGTGCACCAGAGTCCACCGCAGGTCGGCGTCCACGGTCAGGCCCGGCGGGACGGACGTGCCGTCGGCGATCGCCTTGACGTACGCGAGGTCGCCCGCGGCGGTGGCGCCGGCGGTGAAGGCGTTGACGAAGGCGAGCTGGTGGTCGGAGCCGGGCTCGGCCGTGGTGATCAGCTCGCGCAGGCGGGCCGACAGCTCGGCCATGCCGATCTCCCGCCACGCCGGGTCGGCGTACTGCAGCGCGGCCAGCCGCCCCTGGCGCAGGACGGTCTGCAGGACCGTCATGTCGGTGATCGAGTGCACCCCGGCCGTCACCAGCCGGACGTAGTCGCGCGTGGCCATCTCGGCGTCCCGGGTCATGTCCCAGGCGGCCGACCAGCACAGCGCGCGCGGCAGCGACTCGGTGAAGGCCGCGATGCCGCCGTCGACCAGGGTGCGCAGCGAGCGCTCGTCCAGGCGGATCTTGGCGTAGGTGAGGTCGTCGTCGTTGAGCAGCACGAGGTCGGGCTGCTCGACGCCCACCAGCTCGGGCACGGCCGTGCGGGCGCCCACGATGTCCAGCTCGACCCGCTTGACCCGCACCAGCGCGCCGTCCACCCAGGAGTACAGGCCGACGGCGACGCGGTGCGAGCGCAGCGTCGGGTAGTCGGCCGGGGCCTCCTGGAGGATGTCGAACCCGAGGAACCGGCCCTCGGCGTCGACGGTGAAGGAGGGGCGCAGCGTGTTGACCCAGGCGGTCTCCAGCCACTCCTTGGACCAGGACGCCAGGTCGCGGCCCGAGGTGCGCTCCAGCGCCGACAGCAGGTCCTTCAGCTCGGTGTTGCCCCACGCGTGCTCGCCGAAGTAGTCGCGCACGCCGGCCGTGAAGTTCTCCAGCCCGACGTAGGCCACGAGCTGCTTGAGCACCGAGGCGCCCTTGGCGTAGGTGATGCCGTCGAAGTTGACCTCGACGGCCTGCATGTCGGGGATGTCGGCGGCGATGGGGTGGGTCGAGGGCAGTTGGTCCTGCCGGTAGGCCCAGGCCTTCTCGACGTTGGCGAAGGTCGTCCACGCGCCCTGGCCCCAGCGGGTGGCCTCGGCCTGGCACAGGACGGACATGTAGGTGGCGAACGACTCGTTCAGCCACAGGTCGTCCCACCAGCGCATGGTCACCAGGTCGCCGAACCACATGTGGGCCATCTCGTGCAGGATGGTCTCGGCGCGGCGCTCCACCACGGCGTCGGTGACGCGGGAGCGGAAGATGTAGTCCTCCAGGAAGGTCACCGCGCCGGCGTTCTCCATGGCCCCGGCGTTGAACTCCGGGACGAAGAGCTGGTCGTACTTGCCGAACGGGTAACGCACCCCGAAGACCCGGTGGAAGAAGTCGAACCCCTGCTTGGTGACCTCGAAGATGTTGTCGGCGTCCAGGTGCTCGGCCAGCGAGGCGCGGCAGTAGACGCCGAGGGGGATGCCGTCGTGCTCGTCGCGCACCACGGAGTAGGGCCCGGCGATCAGCGCGGTGATGTAGGTCGACATCACCGGGGTGGGCGGGAAGTGCACGCGCTTGGCCGACCGCAGCGTGCCGTGACGGCCGCGGTGCTCCTCCAGCTCGTCCACGACGTCGGGCGCGGCGTTGGAGACGACCTCCCAGTCGGCGGGCACGAGCGTGGTCAGCTCGAAGGACGCCTTGAGGTCGGGCTGGTCGAAGCAGGCGTACATGCGGTGCGCGTCGGCCGTCTCGAACTGCGAGTGCAGGTAGATGCGGTCGTCGACGGGGTCGACGAAGCGGTGCAGGCCCTCGCCGGTGCGCATGTAGACGCAGTCGGCGTCGACGCGCAGCACGTTGGACGCGGCCAGGGCGGGCAGCGGCAGGCGGCCCCGCTCGGCGTCGTACGCTGTGACGTCGACCTCGGCGCCGTTGAGGGTGGCCGTGCGGAGCTTCGCGTCGGCGAGGTCGATGAAGGTGGTCGCGCCGGGCTCGGTGCAGGAGAAACGGACCGTGGTGATGCTCTCGAACCGCTCCTCACCCTCGGTGAGGTCGAGTTCGACCGAGTAGGACTCGACGTTCAACAGTCGGGCCCGATCCCGGGCTTCATCGCGGGTCAGGTTGCCTGCCACATCCACTCCTCATCACAGCTCTTCTCCGCCCTCGGCGCGGAAGGGATGCATGAATCCTGCCACGTCGGGCGACGCAATGCCGCACCGTCTCCGGGGATGCCGGCCCCCGGCCACCCGCGGGCCCGGGCGTGCGGCGATCCCCCGCGCCGCGCGCGTGGCGCGAGGCCGCCGGACTCCCCGCGGGCGCCGCGCGACCCGGCCATTTCCCCTCAGTGGAGGTAGGGAATAGCGGGGGGACGGGTAGGGGTTGCAGCGAGGTGACACCCGCTCGAAACAGGAGCTGTGATGAGCGAACGTACCCCGGTCGACTTCTGGTTCGACCCGTGGTGCCCCTGGGCCTGGATGACCTCCCGCTGGTTGCTGCAGGTGGAGAAGGTGAGGCCCGTCGCGCCCCGCTGGCACGTCATGAGCCTGGTCGTGCTCAACGAGGACAAGGACGTGAGCGACGACTACCGCGCCGGGCTGAACGGCTCGCTGGAGACGCTGCGCGTGCTCCAGGCCGTCGCGCAGAAGTACGGCGGCGCCGCCCTCGGCGAGCTCTACACCCAGATCGGCACCCGTATCCATGATCAAGGGCGTCGCGAGCCGGCTCCCGGCAGCGACGTCGACCCCGGCACGCTGCTGCGCGACCTGATCGCCGAGGCCCTGGAAGCCGCGGGGCTCGACCGGGCGCTGCTGGCCGCGTTCGACTCCGCCGAATACGACGAGGAGATACGCCGGTCGCACGCCGCGGCCATCGACCTGGTCGGCCACGACGTGGGCACCCCGGTGATCGCCGTCGACGGCGTCGCGTTCTTCGGCCCCGTCGTGTCCCCGGCGCCGAAGGGCGAGGACGCCGGCAAGCTCTGGGACGGCGTGCTCCTGGTCGCCCAGACCGACGGGTTCTTCGAGCTGAAGCGCTCCCGCACCCGCGAGCCCGTCTTCGACTGAGCCGCCACGCCCGGGGCGGTCCGCCGGCCCGGACGGGCCGGGGCGGGCGGAACGCCCCGGGCGGGACCGCGCGGCAGCAATCGGGGCCGAGCGCAATCCAGAGGGCCCCGCGCGACGTACTGTCATCGGGAAGGCGACAGGATGCCGGCGATCGCGCGCGGGCCGCGTCCGATCGAGAGCCGTCCCGGGGGTGGGACGGCCGCTCCCGGCGGGGCTCCCGGCCGCCCCGGCGGACCGCGCGCAGGGGATGTGGATATGCGCCATCTTTACGTGCACGGGGGCTGGGTCGCGTCCTCCTCGGGCGAGGCGGTGGACGTGGTCGATCCGGCCACCGAGGAGGTCGTCGACCGCGTGCCCGCCGGCTCGGCCGCCGACGTCGACCGCGCCGTGGCCGCGGCGCGCGCGGCCTTCCCGGCCTGGGCCGCCACGCCCGCCGCCGAGCGCGGCGCCCTGCTGATGGCGGCGGCTGCGCTGCTCAAGGAGCAGGCCGAGCAGGTCGCGCGCACCATCGCGGTCGACATGGGCGCCCCGTACGGCCTGGCGCTGAAGGTGCACACGCTCATGCCCGCCGGGGTGCTCGCCGACCACGCCCGCATGGCCGAAGAGCTCGACGACGCCGGCGAGCGCGCCGGCCGCTCGCTGATCCTGCGCGAGCCGGTCGGCGTCGTCGCGGCCGTCACGCCCTGGAACTACCCCCTGCACCAGGTCGTGTGCAAGGTCGCGCCCGCCCTGGCCGCGGGCTGCACGGTCGTGCTGAAGCCCAGCGAGGTGGCGCCCCTGGCCGCGTACGCGCTGGCCGAGATCCTCCACGAGGTGGGGCTGCCGCCGGGCGTCTTCAACATGGTGAGCGGGTACGGGCCGGTGGTGGGCGAGGCGCTGGCCGCGCATCCCGACGTCGACATGGTGTCCTTCACCGGTTCCACCCGGGCGGGCAGGCGCGTGTCGGCGCTGGCCTCCCACACGATCAAACGCGTCACGCTGGAGCTGGGCGGCAAGTCGGCCAGCGTCGTCCTGCCCGAGGCCGACCTCGACGTCGCGGTGAAGGCCGGGGTGGCCAACGCCTTCGTCAACTCCGGGCAGACCTGCTCGGCCTGGAGCCGCATGCTCGTCCACCGCGACCAGTACGACGACGTGGTCGGCCGGGCCGTGGCCGCCGCGTCGGGCTACACCCTGGGCGGTCCCTTCGACGAAGCCACCCGCCTGGGGCCGCTGGTGTCGGCCGCGCAGCGCGACCGGGTCGTCCGCTACGTCAACCGGGGCCAGGAGGAGGGCGCCCGCCTGGTGGCGGGCGGAGGCGACCGGCCGCTGGAGCGCGGCTACTTCGTGGAGGCCACGGTCTTCGCCGGGGTCGACCCCGGCATGGCCATCGAGCAGGAGGAGATCTTCGGGCCCGTGCTGGCGATCATCCCCTACACCTCGGTCGACCAGGCCGTGGAGATCGCCAACGGCACGCCGTACGGCCTGGCGGGCGCGGTGTGGGCCGGCACCGAGGAGGAGGCCGTCGCCGTGGCGCGGCGGCTGCGCACCGGGCAGGTGGCGGTCAACGGCGGCCGGTTCAACCCCTCGGCGCCCTTCGGCGGCTACAAGCAGTCGGGCAACGGCCGCGAGCTCGGGCGTTTCGGGCTGCAGGAGTATCTGGAGATCAAGTCCCTGCAGTTCTAGGGGCGGCCGGGGACGGCGGGGGCCGGGCGCGGCCGGCCCGCGGCGCGCCGTGGACCGGGCGGGCGGGTGCCCGCGCGCCGGTCAGGGGGCCTGGAGCAGGATCTTGCGCGCGGCGTCCTTGGCGAGGCGGTCGACGTACAGCACCCCGTCGAGGTGGTCGAACTCGTGCTGGAAGCACCGGGCGAGCAGCCCGCGCGCCCGGGTGCGCGTCGGCCGGCCGAGCCGGTCGAAGCCCTCGACGGTGACCCCGGCGGCGCGTGGGGTCTTGGCGAACAGCGGCTTGCCGGTGTCGCGGCCGGGGATCGACAGGCAGCCCTCCTCGTCGAGCACCTCGTCGGCGTCGTCGATGGTGAGCTCGGGGTTGACCACATGCCCCTTGCGCCCGCCCGCGTCGTACACGAACACCCGCTTGGGGACGCCGATCTGCGGTGCGGCCAGGCCGACGCCGTCGGCGGCGCGCATCGAGTCGACCATCTCGTCGATCAGCCGCCGCAGGTCGCGGTCGAACACCGTGACCGGCTCGGCCGGGCTTCGCAGAACCGGGTCGCCGATGACGCGGATCTCGCGCATGAGGCACTCCTGTAAGGGTCGAGATGGCCAACCGCCCGTTACTGTATCGGAATCGCCGCCGGTGGGGACCCCGCTCCGGCGGCCGTCCCGGCGATCGGGCGCACGCGGCGCGGCCGGTTGGACCGCCGTGGCCGCGGGCTGCGAGAATGACCGCGTGCGCGTCTACATCGCCGCCGACCACGCCGGCTACGAACTCAAGAACCACCTGGTGTCCTGGCTCAAGGACCACGGCCACGAGGTCGTCGACGAAGGCCCCTTCGTCCACGACCCCGAGGACGACTACCCGGCCTTCATCCTGCGCGCGGCCGAGGGCGTCGCGAACGACCCCGGCGGCTTCGGCGTGGTGATCGGCGGGTCGGGCAACGGCGAGCAGATCGCCGCCAACAAGGTGCGCGGCGTCCGCGCGGCCCTGGCCTGGAGCGAGGAGACCGCCACGCTGGCCCGCAAGCACAACGACGCCAACGTCATCAGCCTCGGCGCGCGCATGCACTCGGCGCAGGAGGCGACGCGCTTCGTGGAGGCCTTCCTGGGCACCCCGTTCTCCGGCGACGACCGGCACCGGCGCCGCATCGCGCAGATCGGCGCCTACGAGGAGTCCGGCGCGATCCCGCCCCTCCCCGAGGGCTGACCACATGGGCGGCCCCGTCCGGGGCCGTCCGCCGTCTGGCGTGCGGCCGGGTCCCGCGATCTAGACTCCAGGCATGGCACTGCAGAGCTTGCAGATCACGGCGATCACCGCGATGCGGGCGCGCGACGTGTCGCGCCCCACGTCCGACCAGCAGGAGGCCGCCGACCGGCGGCCGCTGCGCGACGAGGCCCCGCGCAAACCCGAGCCGCCCCGCAGGCCCGAGCCCCAGCGCAGGCCCGAGACGCACCGCAAGCCCGAGCCGCGACGCCGCGCGGACGGCTAGCGCCCCGAGAGGGCCGGCGGCGGGCGCCTCCGGGAAGCCGAGCGAAGCGACTCCAAGCCGGTACGCACGACCGGCCGCGCGAGCGCGCGAGCATTCAGAAGATGCGGCCGCCCCACGGCTCGTGCTCCCACCGCATCGCGGCCGACAGCGCCCGCAGCGAGCCGGGGCGGATCTCGCGGACGACGCCCGCGGCCTCGTACGCGCCCAGCGAGCGCCCGCCGAAGTACGCGGCGCCCAGCACACTCACCGGCAGGGCGACGTCGGCCGGGTCGGTCGTGCGGGCGCAGACGGCCCCGGAGGCGTCGGCCGACAGCCGCCAGCGGCCGGTGTTCCACGGGCAGAAGTCGTCCTTGACGTCGATGACGACGTCCACGGGCGCCGAGTACGCGCGCAGCGGCATCGCCCTGTCGACGTCCACCACGCGCCCCCACAGCTCGTCGAACCACGATGAGGTCAGAAGGCGCGACTCGGCCAGCAGATGGACGATCGGGTCGTCCACCGGCCTGCTGTGCGTCACCACCCGCGAGCACAGGTCGCGGTCGAGCAGGTGGCGCCACACCAGCGCGTAGGCGGCGGGGTCGAGGCCGAAGAGTTCGAAGACGCGCAGCTCGCCGTCCGGCAGGTCGTGCTCGGTGAACGACGAGGTGATGCGGAACAGGGCGTACGCCCGCGCGCCGGCGTCGTCCTCGGCGATGACGCAGCGCAGCGAGCTGCCGCCGAAGCGCACGGCCTCCTCGTCGGCGAGCACGGAGTCCCAGCGCTCGGGGGTCCTGGCGTACAGGCCCGGGCGGGTGGGCAGGACGGCGTCGAAGACCTTCTGCAGGTCGGCCCGCGCCGCGCTCGGGCGCACGATGCGCAACCTCAGCGACGGGTCGGCCGGGGCGTCCTTGACGAACCGCGCGCCCCGCGTGGCGATCTTGAACGCCAGCGTGTCGGCGGCCCTGCCGTACCCGAACCGCCCGTAGATCGACGACTCCGAGGCGTACAGCGCCGCCACGGCCTCGCCGCCCTCGTGCAGGTCGGTGAGCTGGCGGCGCATGAGGGAGGACAGGATGCCCCTGCGGGTGTGCGACGGCATGACCCCGACGGCCGACACGCCGCAGACCGGCCTCGGCCCGCCCGGGACGGTCATGGAGAAGCTCAGCCCCGCGACACTGCCGACCAGCAGGTCGCCGTCGAAGGCGCCGATGGCTCTGTCGAACTCCGTCATCGCCTTTATGCGCTCGCCGCGGATCTCGGAGGTGTCGTCTCCGAACGCCTCGTCGTCGAGCGCCAGCCATTGCGGCCACTGCGACTCGTCGATGGGGCGGAGGACGAAGCCGGCTGGGGAGGCGGATTCAGCGTTCACCCTGCCTAAGGTAGGTCCGGGCAAACCGGATCGGCCACCTAATATCCGCGTTTAATGATCAAGGTCTTGGTCAAGTCGGCTGCCCAAAGGGCAGAGGGGCAGATAGAGTCGGGTGCATCATGAGTTCCCGTCCGGCGCCGCTGATCCCCCCGCGGCTCCGCGCGATCCTGGTACGCATTCCGTTCCTGGTGCCGATCGTGCGATTTCTGCGCAGGGGGCCGTTGGCGCGTGACCGGAACCTCCTCATCACGCTGAGCGTGCTCACCCTGCTCCTCGGCGTGCTCGCCGCCCGGGTCTCCACCGAGTGGTTCTCGCCCAGCCTGTTCATCCTGGTGACGCTGGTGGGCGGCCTGCAGCTGCGGCTGCGCAGCCTGGCGGTGCTGCTCGGGGCCGTCTGCGTGGCCCTGGGGTACGTCGCGGTGGTGCTGGGCGTCCGCGACGTCGGGCCGGGCATGCTGGTGACCCTCGGGTTCACGATGGTGCTCGCGCTCCTGATGGCCCGCACCCGCGGCAAGCTCGGCGTGCAGGGGCTGCGCGGCGACGTCATGCTGCTGGAGTTGCGCGACCGGCTCAAGCGCCAGGGCGACCTCCCCGCCCTGCCCAAAGACTGGGGTCACCGGGTCGTGCTCAAGCAGGCCGGCGGCTCCTCCTTCGGCGGCGACTTCCTGGTCTCCACGCGCAACGGCCCGATCCTGGAGGTCGCGCTGGTCGACGTCTCAGGCAAGGGGGTCGACGCCGGCACCAGGGCGCTCATGCTCTCGGGCACCTTCGGCGGGCTGCTCGGCTCGGTCGAGTCGTTCCTGCCCGCGTGCAACGCCTACCTGCACCGCCAGCCCGAGGGGGAGGGGTTCGTCACCGCCGTCCACCTGCGCCTCGACCTGTCCACCGGGGCTTACGTGATCACCTCCGCCGGCCACCCGCCGGTGGTGAAGTTCGACGCCGGACGGGGCACCTGGCAGGTGTCCGCCGCCAAGGGCGTGGTGCTGGGCGTCGTTCCCGACCTGCACTGCGAGCCCGACAGCGGCGTGCTGCGCAGGGGCGACGCCCTCATGCTCTACACCGACGGGCTCATCGAGCAGCCCGGCAGAGACATCGACTCCGGGCTCGACCGGCTGCTGGGCGAGGCCGAGCGGCTCGTGCCGTCGGGATTCCACGACGGCGCCCGCCCGCTGGTGAACTCCATGTCGGCCGGCCACAACGACGACTGCGCGCTCATCCTCATCTGGCGGCCGTAGGCCCCCACCGACGCGTCGTCAGAGCCAGCCGGCTTCGGCGGCGATGCGCACGGCGTCCACCCGGTTGCGCGCCCCGGTCTTGTAGATGATGCGCGAAAGGTGATTTCGGACCGTTCCCACGGACAGATAGAGCTTCGCGGCTATCTCCTTCGAGGAGGCGCCCTGGGCGGCGATGCGAAGCACGTCCAGCTCCCTGGGGGTGAGGGGATTGTCCGCCGACGCGAGCGCGGCGATGGCGAGGTCGGAGTCGACCGCCTTGCGGCCGGCGGCCACCCTGCGTATGCCGTCCGCGAGGTGCTCCGGCGCCACGTCGATGCTGAGGAACCCCAGCGCGTGGGCGGCGAACGCCCGGCGGACCTGGCCGGGGCTGGGCTGCGCCGAAAGCAGCAGCACCTTGCACAGCGGAGCCTGCTCGTGTAGGCGCGCGGCGGCGGTCAGGCCGTCGAGGTCGGGAAGGTCGACGTCGATGACGGCCGCGTCCGGTTCGAGCTCCAGTGCCGCCGGTACGACGTACTCGCCGCAGGCGACGTCGGCGATCACCATGAGATCCTTCTCCCCGTTCAGGGACGCCACCAAGCCTCGCCGTACGAGGGGCAGATGTTCGGCGACCAGGATGCGTATCAAGGTGCTCCCTTGGCTGGGCATTGGGAACAGATCCGACAAATCTTGCTACGCCGACTCATATCCCACGGTGTCTAGATGATTGCTTACCGTCAATGCAGTCTCCCGATTCGGTCCACTGCGCGCAAGTCACTCCTACGACTGGTCGTTGAGACGATTCCGGGGACGGACGGAGCCCGGGCGGAGTTCGGTTAGGCTCGGAGCCGGGCAAAGTAAACGCGTCGCGTCTCTCCGCAGGTGGGGGTAGCACCTATGAGCTGGTTGGTCGTGGCCGGGTTTGTCATCTTCTTCGTCGGGTTGTTGGCCTCGATTGCCTTGCACGAGATCGGCCACTTGGTTCCCGCCAAGTTCTTCGGCGTCAAGGTCACCCAGTACATGGTGGGTTTCGGGCCCACCATGTGGTCCCGGCGCCGCGGCGAAACCGAATACGGTGTGAAATGGATTCCGCTCGGCGGCTACATCCGCATGATCGGCCCGCTGCCCCCCAGGCCTAACGACGACGGCAAGCTGCGCAGCATGTCGACCGGCCCCTGGCAGGGGCTCATCGAGAGCGCGCGGCAGGCCTCGCTGGAGGAGGTCCGCCCCGGCGACGACGACCGCGTCCTGTACCGCAAGCCGTGGTGGCAGCGCGTCGTCATCTTCGTCGGCGGGCCCGCCATGAACTTCCTGCTCGCCTTCGCGCTGTTCGCCGGCGTGCTCATGGGCTTCGGCATCGCGGTGACCAAGCCCGTCGTGGCCTCCGTGAGCCAGTGCGTCATGACCGTGGCCGAGCAGACGAAGGGTCAGAAGTGCACGCCCAGCCACCCGGCCACCCCCGCGGCGCAGGCCAAGCTCCGGGTCAACGACAAGATCGTGTCCTTCGGGGGCAAGCCGGTCGGCTCGTGGGAGGACGCCACGACGCTGATCCGCTCCCACGGCGCCGGCCCGGTCGCCATCGGCATCGTGCGCGACGGCCGCCCGATGACCCTGCACACCACCCTGATCGCCCAAGACCGCCCGTCGGTCGACGACCCCACGAAGCTCGACAAGAACGTCGGCTTCCTCGGCGTGCTCCCCACCAGCGTCGTCGAGAAGCAGAGCCCCGGCTTCGTCGTCGTCTACATGTGGGATCTCACCAAGCGGGCCGCGCAGTCGATCGCGATGTTCCCGCAGCGGCTCGTCGGCGTGTGGCAGGCCTCCTTCGGGGGCGCCGAGCGCGACCTGAACAGCCCGATGAGCGTCGTCGGGGCCGGCCGCATCGGCGGCGAGATCGCCGCGTCGGCCGTGCCGGTGGAGAACAAGATCGTCGGACTGCTCATGCTGCTCGCGGGCGTGAACCTCGCCATCGGCATGTTCAACCTCGTCCCGCTGCTGCCCCTGGACGGCGGCCACATCGCCGGCGCCCTGTGGGAGGGCCTCAAGCGCGGCTTCGCCCGCGTGCGGCGCCGCCCGATGCCCGGCCACGTCGACATCGCCAAGGCGCTGCCGCTCACCTACGCGATGGCGGTCATCCTGCTGGTGATGGGCACGCTGCTGATCTACGCCGACATCGTCAACCCCATCCGCCTGTCGGGCTGAGCCCGCGCGGGCGGCGGCCGTGCACCGTGACACACGGCGAAGGCCGGGCCCGCCCGGGCCCGGCCTTCGCCGCGTCGTGCTCACCTGAGGCTTCCGTCACGCCAGCGCGGGGCGCCGCGCCACCCCCCCCCGGCTCCCTCGCCCGGCGGCAGGCTCTTCCCGCCACGCCCGCGCTGGGTGCCGAGCGCACGCTGGGCGCCGCGCTACATCATCGAGATGTGCACGTGGTCGAAGTGGTTGGCGGTGACGCCGCCGCGGTTCGCCATGGCGCGCCAGCCGGGAAAGCCCATGTTGTAGATGCGCTGGCGGTAGATCACGTACTTCACGCCCAGCTTGCGGCCGTTCTTGATCGTCCAGGCGGCGATCTCGTCGCCGAGCGCCGCCTGCGCGGCCGAGGGCATCGCGCCGCCGGAGCTCAGCATGAAGTCGCAGGCGCGGCCGAGCGGATGCTCTCCGCCGTTCTCGGCCCGATAGCAGCCGACGGGGAAGCGCAGGGAGAAAGCCGCCTTGACCTGCGCCATCATCAACCGCGTACGGGGGGTGATGTTGTCGCTCCCGGTCGGCAGCTCCGGAGCCCAGGCCCCGTTCGCCCTCTTTCCGGGGGCGGTGGGGACCAGATCGTTCAGCCTCTCCTTGATCTCCTCGATCAGCTTCTCGGCGTCGGCCCGGCGGTCGGTGACCTCGACGACGTCGTCACGCAGCCGCGCGGTCACCTCGGCGGCGTCGGCCGCCGCCTTGCTCTTGGCGTCGCGCACCGCCGCGAACCCGGCCACCCGGGCGTTCTGCTCGGCTTGCAGCTGCTGCAGCATGGCGGCGTTGCCGTACCCGGGGGACATGAGCTCGCCGACCATGCCCAGCCCGCCGGCCTGGTAGCGGAGCTGGGCGATGTCGCCGACCTGGGCCTCGGCCGTCGTGTACGCCGATTCGGCGTCGGTCAGGCGCTCTCGCGCCGCCTTCTCGGCCTTCTTGGCCTCGGCGACGGCGACGCGCTTGGTGTTGTACTCGCCGATCAGCTTGTCGATCTTCTTGTTCAGCGACGTGAGCTGAGCCTTGAGCTGCTTCTGGGTGGGTTTGGGGGCGGCGGTCGCCGCCGTCCCGTGGCCGAGCACCAGGCCGGTCGCGGTCAGGACACCGGCGGCCACGAAGGCGCAGCGGGTGGACGTGGGGCGCAGAGCCCTTCTCCTCTCCATCTGCCGACCGGGTTAGCTGACGGGTTCGGGCCGGAGTCGCCCTACCACGATGTGGATTCACCCCAGAACTGATGGGTCCCCGGCTCCCAGGCGGGGCACCTGGGATTTGGCGTACCGTTGGCTACGAACGGTGCTGTGGATAGTAGTGCGAAGGACCGCTTTGTGGCGACTTGTCCTGCGAAAGACCTAAAAATTACCTTCTGAGCGAAGCAGCCGGGCCGCCTCCTCGGGCAGCACGTCGTTGACGAAGGCCCCCATCGCCGACTCCGACCCCGCCAGGAACTTCAGCTTCTCGCGCGCCCGGCGGATGCTGAAGAGCTGCAGATGCAGGTAGGCCAGCTCCCGCCCCTCGCGCACCGGAGCCTGGTGCCAGGCGGCGACGTACGGCATGGGAACGCCGAACAGCCCGTCCAGGCGCCGCAGCACGTCGGTGTAGAGCGGCCCGAAGGCGGCGCGCTCCTCGTCGTCCAGCGCCGCCAGGTCGGGGACCTGACGGTTCAGGTAGACATGCACCTCGAACGGCCACCGGGCCGCCGCCGGGACGAACGCCGTCCAGTGCGCGTTGGAGGCGACCACGCGGGTGCCCGCCTCGCGCTCGGCCGCCAGCACGTCGGCGAACAGGTTGCCCCCGGTGCGCTCGCGGTACCGGCTCGCCGAGGCCAGCATCTGCTTCGTGCGGGGCGTCACGTAGGGGTAGGCGTAGATCTGCCCGTGGGGGTGGGCCAGCGTGATGCCGATCTCGGCGCCCCGGTTCTCGAAGCAGAAGACCTGCTCCACACCCGGCAGCGCCGACAGCTCCGACGTCCGGTCGGCCCAGGCCAGCAGCACCAGGTCGACCTGCTCGGGGGAGAGCGCGGCGAAGGAGGAGTCGTGCCGGGAGGTGAAGCACACCACCTCGCACCGGCCCACCCCCGGCCGCACCTCGCTGAGACCGCCCACGTCGGCGTACTCGCCCGTGTTGAAGCTGAAGGACGGGAAGCGGTTCTCGAAGACCGCGACGTCGTAGTCGCCGGACGGGATCTCGCTCGCCTTGCCCGGGGCCGAGGGGCACAGCGGGCACTGGTCGGCGGGCGGCAGGAACGTGCGGCTCTGCCGGTGCCCGGCCACCGCGACCCACTCGTCCATGAGCGGGTCGTGACGCAGCTCCGAGGCCAGGGGACGCGGCGGCAGGTCACGGGTGTCGGCCGCGCCGCGGTCGGCGTCGTCGCGGCGGTCGAAGTAGATCAGCTCCCGGCCGTCCGCCAGATGGGTGACCGTGCGCTTCACCGGGCCACCGCCGTCGAGGCGCCGGCCGGCTCGGCGAGCAGCAGGGTGCCGACCTGCCCCGACAGCTCGGTCCTGGCCTCCTGGGGCAGGCCGGTGTCGCTGATCAGCACCTGCGCCTCCCCGAGTTCGGCGATCGTGCTGATGCCCACGGTGCCCCACTTGGTGTGGTCGGCGAGCACCACGAGCCGCTGGGCCGCCGCGACCAGCTCGCGGTCGGTCTCCGCCTCCAGGAGGTTGGGCGTGGTGAACCCGGCGCGGGCGTTCATGCCGTGCACGCCCAGCATGAGGGTGTCGACGTTCAGCGACCGCACGGCGGCGGCGGCGATCGGGCCGACCAGCGCGTCCGACGGCGTGCGCACCCCCCCGGTCAGCACGACGGTCTGGTCGGGCCGGCCCGCGCGGTGGAAGACGTCGGCGACCCGCAGGGAGTTGGTGATGACGGTCAGCTCGGGCACGTCCACGAGGTGGTGGGCGAGCGTCCACGTCGTGGTCCCCGCCGAGAGGGCGACGGCGCTGCCCGGCCGTACGAGTTCGGCGGCCCGCCGGGCGATGGCCTCCTTCTCGGCCTGCTGGCGCACGGACTTGGCGGCGAACCCCGGCTCCTCGGTGGACCCCGAGCCGGCGGTCGTCGCGCCGCCGTGCACCTTCTCCACCAGCCCGCGTTCGGCCAGCACCTCCAGGTCGCGGCGTATCGTCATGTCCGAAACCCCGAGCTCGCGCACCAGGTCGGCGACCCGCGCCGCGCCGTTCCTGCGAACGCGCTCCAGGATCGCCTGCCGGCGTTGCTGGGCTAGCATCGTCTCTCCTTCACAGATTCCACCAAATTATGCCATATTCGGACACATTGGTGTTTGAAGGTGGTGGATCGGTGCGCACACCAGTGAGGAGAGCGGCCGGGACACGCGCCCGGGAAGCCGGTCCGTCCAACGAGGCCTTTGGGCCTTGCGGGGGAGGTGCCGCCGGACCACTCTGATGGCTACGGCCTCACCGAAACCTTCACGGGAGGAACGACATCATGGGACGACGCGCACGCAAGGGCAGGGCCCGCAAGAAGAAGTCCGCCAACCACGGCAAGCGCCCCGCCTCCCGCTGAGCCACCCCGCGGCGCGGCCGGCACGACGACCGGCCGGGCCGCGGCCCGAGGCAGGCGCCCATCTCTCGCTGGGCCAGCCCGCGGCGCGAACGGCCGGCCCGGCCTCGGCCCCGAGCGTGACGGCGCGGGCGCCCGGCGGGGCGAGCGGGCCCCACCGGGCACTCACAGGCGCTTTGAGCGCCGTGTGCGGTCAGGTGGTCACTTGAGGCCCTTCAGGGCGTCCTCGACGGCCCTGTGGAACGTCGGGTAGGCGTACAGCATGGTCCTGAGCCGCTCGACGGGCACCCGGGCGTGCACGGCCAGGGTCAGCACGCCGAGCACCTCGCCGGCGTAGGGCCCGACACAGGTGGCGCCCACCAGGGCATGCTCGTCGGCGACCAGCTTGACGAGCCCCTCCGCCCCGTGGATCCAGCCGCGCCCCGACAGGGCTGGAGTCATGGCGGTGCGCACGGTCATGCCCTCCTCGCGCGCCTGCCGCTCGGTCAGGCCGACCGCGCCGACCTCCGGATCGGTGAAGGTGACCCGCGGGATCGCGTGGTACTCGGCGGCCGGACCGTCCTCGCCGAGGATGTCGGCGACCGCCACGGTCGCCTGGTGGATGGCCACGTGGGTGAACGGCCCCTTGCCGGTTACGTCGCCCACCGCCCACACGCCCTCGGCGGCGCGCATGCGCTCGTCCACCTCGACGGCGTTCGCCGACTCGTCCAGGCCGGCCGCGGCCGCGCCGATCGCCGCCAGGTCGCAGCGGCGCCCGGTGGCCACGAGCAGTCTCTCGCCGCGGTGGCTGCCCTCCTCGGTCATGACCGTGAAGGCGGACCCGTGGTGGTCCACCCGGGTGACCTCCGTCCCGGTGGCGACGGTGATCCCGTCGCCGGCGAACAGCTTGGCGAGCAGCTCGCCCGCCTCCGGCTCCTCCTGCGGGAGCAGCGTGCCGGCCGACTCGATCAGGGTGACCCGCGCCCCGAAGCGGGCGTACACCTGCGCCAGCTCGGCGCCGATGGCGCCGCCGCCGAGCACGACCAGCGACTCCGGCACCCGCTCGGTCTCCATCGCGTCGCGGTTGGTCCAGTACGGCGTGCCGGCCAGCCCCGCCACCGGGGGGACGGCGGGCGAGGAGCCCGTGGCGATCACGATGCCGCGGCGGGCCCGCAGCACCCGCGTCCCGACGGTGACCTCCCGCTCCCCGGTGATCCGCCCGCGTCCGCGAACGAGGATCATGCCTTTGCCGACCAGACGGTCGGCCGCGACCTTGTCGTTCCAGAAGTCGGTGGCCTCTTCCCGGATCCGCCTCGCCACGGGCGCCCAGTCGGGCGTCACCGTGGAGTCCCCGGCCATGCCGGGGATGCGCCGCCCCTCCGCGAGCACGTCGGCCGCCCGGATCATCATCTTGGACGGCACGCACCCCCAGTAGGCGCACTCTCCGCCGATCAGCTCGCCCTCGACGCCCGCGACCACCAGCCCGGCTCCCGCGAGCCGCCCGGCGGCCTTCTCACCCCCGGGTCCGAGCCCCAGAACGACGACGTCGACCTCTTCCACATCCGCAGCCATAGGGTGCCACTGCCCCGAGGACCCCACTTCGACACGACGCGAGCATGATCAGTCGCCGCGATCAGGGCGCTCCGCCCGCCAGGTCTCGAACCGGAGCGGGGGAGCATCCATCGCCTCCTTGAACTCCTTCGCCCTGTCGACGCAGTCGGCGCAGACGGGTTCCTCGACCGATCGGGCGACGGCCTCCGGCGTGGGCTCGCGGAAGGTGCCCGCCACCGTCATGCCCAGCGGGAGATTCGTCACGGGGTCCATCGTGACCTTCATGACCCTCGCGGGCGTGAAACCGAACGTGCGCTTGCACACGTGACATCTGCCGATCGTCGTGATCTGCTCGTCTGCCATAAGCGTCCGCCTCCTCCATCGCACCGTACAACTCGCGGCGGGGAAGGGGACCCCCTCGTATGCCGGCGGCTCCGGCGCCCGCGCCCCGGCAGGCCGAAAAGGGGAGCGGCGCACAATGGGCACGACACCAGAAACAGGTCGGGAAAAAAGTGGGGCCCGGGCCGGGGAGCGCATCCCCCACCTGGGCTTTGATGATGAGAGCGGACGACGGGAATCGAACCCGCGTAGCCAGTTTGGAAGATTTCGGCTCACTACCGCCCAACCTGCTGCGTCCCTGGTTACGGGCAAGGTGGGTTGTCCGGGGGTACCCGGGAGTCCCCCTGGATCACCGGCACATCGGGCACGCATCGGGCACGCGGGTGGATCTTCCGGCGCTTCGCGCGCACTCCACCCAGCTGATCATCCCGTCTGCCGTCGACCCGCCCGCAGGGGGAGCGGGACAGGGCCAGCGGGTCAAGGTGGAGCGCCCTACTGGACGAACGACCTTGACCCGCTGGCCCTGGTCCGCTCGGCTTGTCCCGGGTCGATGGCGGACGGGATGATCAGCCCTCAACCTCAGCCCCCATGGGCAGGTGGCTGTGAGCGGTCATGCCGATCATCCCGGAGCCGGAGCGCCCCCGCCAGAGGCGGAGGCGCATCGGCGGTCAGGGCCGGGGCCTCGACCGACTAGCGGCCAAATCGGAGCTGGACCCCGCACCAGCTCCCGTTCCAAGAGAGCTGGCCCTTGGGTCTGAGGCGCCGGATGAACCTGCGGAGCTGCTTCGCGAGCACCTGGAGAGCGTGGAGCACTCCCAGGAGGAACGCCAGGCTGAGGCTGGCTTGGAGTAGGGCGTCGGATAACGGCATGCTGATCCTCCACGAGCTCTCATGTCGCGGGAGCCAGCCGTACTCCTACACGTCGCCACCTGCCATCTCTAGCCGCTAGGCGCTAAGTACTGGTAACGTGTGTAGTAGTGCTTAAGCAGGCTGTCTCTCGCAGTGGCCTTCAGGCGCTGCCATGTTCAAGTCCGACCTTGAACGCGGTGGCGCCTCTTTGTGTTGGTATCGTACCGCACCTGCAGTCGACGTACTCGGGAGCTGAAAGCGAGCGGTCTAAGCCGCCGCCGGCTGGGACCGGCCGCCAGGCCGCATGCCCAGTCGGCGAGCGGGCGCAAGGCCGCGAGGCGGCGCGGAGCGTCGCCCTTGATACCTAAGAGCGAAATTCGGCAATGCAACGGTTGGCACTGTCGTGGCGATGAACGGGGATCGTTCGGCGTCTTGTTCGCGGTGTCAGCGTTCTGCGGGGTCTTGCGTACTTGGGGAAGTCTTTTGGGCAGGTGGGACGCGTGTTGCGGCTCGGCGTGTGAGGGCGACGCCGGCGAGCACGATGACCATGCCTGCGAGGACAGGTACGGTCAATGGCTCTGAGAGGACGGTCGCGCCAAGGGCGACGGCTACCACTGGCAAGAGGTAGGTGACGACAGAGGCGGTCGTGCCTTCGTCGGCGATGAGGCGGTAGTTCAGCACGTAGGCGACTCCGGTACCGAGAACGCCTAGGACTGCGGCGGCTAAGAATGCGTCCCAGCGGGGGTGTAGGGCGTCTAGACCGCCGATGAACGGGGCCGCGACGGCAACTAGGCCGGTGGCGGCCAGCAATTGGCTGGCTGAGAGTACGAGTGGTTCGATGCCGCGCCCGATGAGGTAGTGGTTCATGTAGACGTAGCTGATGCCGTAGCTCGCGGCGGCGCCGAGGGCTGCGAGGCCGCCCCAGCTCGTGATCTGTGAGCCCGACTCCCAGGGGGAGAAGATCATGAGCGTTCCGGCGAAACCGATGATCAGTCCTGCGAGTTGCAGGCGGGAGAGTCGGCGGTCAGTGCCCACGGCGAACGCGACGGCGACTGTCCATATCGGTGTCGTGGCGTTGAGTACGCCGGCAACGCTCGAACTTACGTGTTGTTCGGCGACTGCGAAGAGCAGGTAAGGAATTACGTTCGCGAACAGTGCCGCTACTGTGAGGTGAAACCACACGCCCCGATCTTTCGGCAGTTTGAGGTGCCGAATCCTCGTGACTGCGAGGAGTACGAGGGCGCCTAGGGCAAGCCGTACCAGGACGATTTGCGCGGGAGACATCGCCCAGAGGGCTATCGCGATCCAGAGGAAGCTAGATCCCCATAGGAGAGCCAGAGCCGTCAAACGCAGAGTGCTGCCCTTGCGCATGTGGATTCGGTTCCCGCTTATTCGATGGGTGTGTCGTAGAGGAGTCCGGTGAGGTCGGCGCGCATCACGAACCTGGTCAGCTCGTATGGCTCGCCGTGCTGGTCGATGCTGATGTGCATGACATCCAGCACGGGGACCCCCGGCGGAAGCTGGAGGTAGCGGGCTTCGTCAGCTTTGGGCATTCGCGCGCTGACACTCTCTCGAAGCCTGGTCATCACATGCCCACGCTCTTCGAAGATGCCGTGTATGCCGTAGGGATGCCCTACCTCCGGGTTGACGAGTCCGGTGTCCTCGGCGATTTCCCACGGGATGTAGGTGGTGACGCGATGAACGGGGTCTGCGTCGGCGAAGAACACGTTTTCGCGTACGAGGACGGATCGCTCGCTCATCGAGAGACGTAGGTGACGGGCTACCTCTGCGGGCGGCTCGATCTGCTCGATGCTCAAGACTTCGAATCGGCCGGTCTTGCCCTGCTTGGCGCATTCGAGCAAGAAGGGGGACAGGCCAGACTCACGGTACTTGTGTGAGTAACGATCGTTGCCGAGTCGTATGAGAGGCGACTCACGACGTACGAATACGCCGCGGCCATGCTCGGCGATGACGAGCCCCCCGTCTGCCAGGAGGCGAATCGCCTCCCGCGCGGTGTTGCGTGCGGTGCCATAGCGGCCTGCAAGGTCGCGCTCAGAGGGGAGTCGCGCACCGGGGGCCAGCTCGCCCGTTTCGATCGCCCGGCGTAGGTCATCTGCGATGCGGCGGCTTGGAAGCTGTCGTTCCGCCGGCTGTTGCGTGCCCATAAGCCTTCCCTCGCTCTCAGTCGTGCACCGTTAGCGTACCTGTGGCCTAGGCCAATCCTCCAACAGGCTTGAGCCAGTAGCCGATCGTGTGCTCTACTGGCACCAGACAGCAACTGGCTTGAGCCAGTTGCCTAGGTGGCTCAAGATGCTGGATGCGTCTTGGGCGCTCGATTCCGTGAGGGTGGTGAGGGCGTGTTGGACGACGACCCTTCGTGTCCGTCATGTGAGGGGAGAGGGTGGAAGTACGTCAGCTCTCGACGGCGATTGCTCGTCGTGCCCGGTGAGGTCGTCTGTCATTCTCGCGCTCGTGAGCGATGCTCAACATGCTGGGGTTCCTGCACGCCCGCAGTTGCCGGCGATGAGCTGGTGTCGTGAACGGCCATCCTCGAGCAGCCCGAGATGGCGTGCTTGCCCTGAGGACGGCAGAGGCGTTGCAGGTCGAACTAGCTGCGCACGGTATCCCCTCTGACGTGCATGACGGCTATGACTTGGCGCTCGTGTCGGTCTGGGTGGGGCTGGTCGTGTGGTGCGACGGTCATCGCTTCTGGTGGCGCGCTGGCTGGAATCGGCGGGATCGCCGTGTCGTCTACGCGTGGCATCCGGCGCTTGAGCCTGCTCGTGCGGCGAATCGGATCGCGTTTCGGTATGCGCAGGTCCGGCGTCTTCACCGGGCGCCCTGGCTGGAACCGAACGCGGGGGGTGACCATGGGCCGCAGTGAGCCGCCGGCTACCTCGGCGGCGGTGACTGTGTCGGAGTTGCATCGCCGGTACGGGGTGCGGTGGGACATCTTCGATGGTGTGGCGGGTGGGTGGATCGCCGTCCGTCGAGACCGCCTGTCGGGTGCGGCGCTGGCTCGCGGCATGTCCAACGTTCGATGCGCGGCGACCTTGGATGAACTGGCTTCCTTCCTCGCCACCGAAACGGAGATCGAGAACCGGCCCTGGTCTTGGTAAGGCCCACATCCCCCGATTTCGTGGAGGCGTTGTTATGCGTTTCAGGCTTTTGTGTCGTTCCCTTAGCCTGCGGGTGTTCGTGTTGGGTGGCCTAGCGGGGGTGATCCTCATCGCCGTTGCTGGCTCCTCTGGTGACGTGCTGGTCGCTGTGCTCGCTGTGGCGGGCGTCGCGGCCCTGGGCTGGCTTGACCGGTGGCTCTTGGAGCGAGCCGCGCATCGGCAGGAAGCCGGTCGGCTGCCTCGGCACTTCGGGCCCGACGACTGGCACATCTGAGCGCCGGTGTACAAGCTGAGCGCGCTCCGTCTATCCTGACGATAAGTCGAGTAGTTGGGTAGTCGTTATGTCGGTAGAGGACCAGTACGCACCGCCGAAGTACGCGCAGATCGTCACGGCGATTCGGCGCAAGATCGAGGATGGCACCTATCCGCCTGGCTCCCAACTGCCCTCAGAGACCCAATTGGTTCGCGAGTTCGCGGTGAGCCGGCCCACGGTGGTGCGGGCGCTTCAGGTGTTGCAGCTTCGCGGGATCATCGACCGGGAGCACGGCAAGGGCTCGTATGTGAAGTCCACGCCGCCTTCGGGGGACGGGGAGGGTTCCCGGCCTGGGCGCGCGGTGCTGGATCGGGCCGAGACCGGCGGCGACGCTGCGGTGATCCAAGCCGGGACGCAACCGGCCCCGGCCAATGTGGCGGGGATGTTGTCGCTGCCGGACGGGACGCCGGTGGTGATGCGCCGGGTGCTGCTGAGTGAGGCCGATGAGCCGGTCGAGTTGGTCACCTTCTGGTGTCCGATGCAGATCGCCGAAGGGACCGACCTTGGTCGCGCTCAAGCGTTGTCGGTGAGCGTTCGCCAGCATGTGCAGGCGGTCAAGGGTCTGCGTCTGGATCATGTGACCGAACGGTTGTCTGCTCGTCATCCGTTGCCGCATGAGGTCAAGGTGTTCAAGCTGAGTAAGTCCGCGGCTGTGCTCGGCGTCCTGGGTCAGGTCTTCGACTCCTCGGGGCGGGCGGTTCTGGTGGTGGACATCGCCATGCCGGGGACGTTGCACGAGCTGGAAGATTCATACTCGCTGTGATGTGACTCAAGTCACAGCCGTCTAGGAAACTCGTCTTGTCGAGTGAGCGTTGGACCGGTTAGAGTCAACTCGACAGTACGAGTTAGCGACAGTACGACAGGAGGACAGTGTGGCACTTCAGGGGCCTATCCCAGTCAAGTTCGAGCACGTGTTCCCGCACGGCTGCTACATGGTCGGGGAGGTGGAACAGGTCAGGGATTTTGCGGCGTCGTCGGCCGGTAAGCCGGTGTTCGCGCGGGACAAGGCGACGGGGGAGTTCGTGTGGCAGGTCACGGTGATCGACTGTGACCCTGAGGCGCGGGAGAAGACGGTCAAGGTCAAGGTGAGTGCGCCGGTTCAGCCGGTGCCGCCGGCTCCCCTTCAGGGGTTGCCGTTCATCCCGGTGGAGTTCGACGGCATGACCGTCACCCCGTGGGTCAACAACGAGCGGCAGGCGTTCTCCTTCCGGGCCAGGGAGATGCGCGCTCCCCGCGCCGGTGCCAGTGCCGGTCCGGCCAAGGTCGCGGTGAGCGTGAGCGGGAAGGACGCTGCCTGATGGGCCGCCGGGTCAACGGCTCGTGGCAGACCACGGCGTTACACGTGGACGGGCGGGGCCGGGTGGCGTGCCTGGCCTACCCGCACCGCACGCCGATCCTGGAGATCGCGGCGGGCAACGCGGTCATCAAGGTCACGTTGCACGCCAACCGGGTGGACTACGCCTCGGTGATGTTCGCCCGGGAGATGGCCGATCAAGCAGCGGCGTTCGCCGCTGAGGTCGAGCGGCTGTATCTGGTTCAGGTCCGGCGGGAGTCCAAGCGGAAGGAAAGCGTGGCATGAGCAGCGGCTACAGCTACACCTCGATCAGCATGCGGCCGGGGCAGTCACCTGTGATCGCCATGTCCTTCTACCCCGACGAGTACGCGCGGGCTCAGTACTACCCCGCCACCGACGACGCGCACGCCTTCGTGTCGGTGGATCACGGCGACGCCCGGGTGAGCATCGGCACGACCAGCAAGACCAAGGTCACCGACGCGCACGTGCGCTTCGCCCGGGACCTGTTCGACGCGGCGGCCCGGTTCCTGGCCGATTGTGAGCGACTGCGCGACGAACACGCCGGCGACTCCGGCGACACCGGTACCGGTACCGGTACCGGCAAGGCGACGCCCGGCAAGGCGGCCTGATCGTTTAGCGGGGCCGCTGGAAGCGGCAACTTCCGGCGGCCCCCGGGTTCTCTCCCTGCGACTCAATTCACGAGAAGAGGCGTTCAGTTTATGCTGCGCAAACTCCCCGGCGACTACACCCGCGACATCGTCTCCACCGTCCCGGACTCGATCGTCTTTCGCCCGGTGGTAGTCACGACCCCGGCCATCATCACCCTGGGCGTGATGCTGTTCCGGGCCGTCGTGGGCCTGGCCGGCATGCTGTGGCGCCATCCGGTCGCCTGCCTGGCCGTGGCCACTGCGGCGGCGCTGTGGTGGCTGCATGACTGGCATACCGCCCTGATCCTCGTCGTCTCGGTCGTCACGGCGTTGGCCGGGTGGCGGCTGGCTCATCCGGCCTCCTTCACGCCGTGGGTGGGGCTGGGGTTGTTCGCCTGGTGGCGGTGGATGAGCAACTACCGCCGGCACTGGCAACCCGTCATGGTCGTCTCCGGCCTGGCCAAGCACGTCGGCGGACGGGAGTACCTGCCACGGCTGCTCAAGGTCACCTGCACCCCCACCGCCGACGTGGTGCACCTCAAGATGCTTTCGGGTCAATCGGCCGACCAGTGGCAGGAGCGGGCCGACAACCTCGCCCACGGGTTCGCCGCTCCCGAATGCCGGGTCAAGGTCGACAAACCCGGCCGGATCACGCTGATTCTGCCGCGCCGTGACCTGCTGGCCACCCCGATACCCGCCCTACCAATCCCCACCGACGTACAGGTCTCGGCCGTCCCGATCGGGCTGCACGAGGACGGGAGCGTCTACCGGCTGAAGCTGCATGGCACACACGTCCTGGTGGCTGGGGCGACCGGGGCGGGCAAGGGGTCGTGGCTGTGGTCGGCAATCCGCGGCCTGTTGCCGGCCGTGCTCGCCGGGCTGGCTCAGATTTGGGCGTTGGACCCCAAGCTCATGGAGCTGTCCTACGGCCGCGCCCTGTTCGGCGACCACTACGCCGCCGACCCCGCCGCCTGCGCCGAGCTGCTGGAGGAAGCGGTCAAGGTCATGCAAGAGCGCGCCGGGCGGTTCGCCGGTGTGCAGCGCAACCACGTCGCCACCGTGGAAGATCCGTTCGTGCTGGTCATCGTGGATGAGGTGGCGTTCCTGACCGCCTACCAGACCGACCGCAAACTCAAAGACCGCATCACTGCGGCCCTGGCCACCCTCACCACGCAGGGGCGCGCGGTCGGCGTCGGGGTGATGGCCGCGTTACAAGACCCCCGCAAAGAGATCCTGTCCATCCGGAACCTGTTCCCCGACAAGATCGCCCTACGGCTCGATGAGCCCTCACAGGTGGATCTCGTCCTCGGCGACGGGGCCCGCGACCGGGGCGCATTGGCGGATCACATCTCCTCCACCCCAACCCTGGGGGCCGGCGTCGGATACGTCCGCCTGGAAGCCTGCCCCGAACCGTTACGCGTCCGCGCGGCGTTCGTCTCCGACACCGACATCCGCGCGATGGTCGCGGAGTTCGCCGGGGCCGGTGAGGGGCGATGACGCTGGCGCACTTCCTGGACGGGCTGCGCTGCGCCTGCTGCGGGGCCCTCAACGTGCTGTGGCTGGATGCCGTCCGAGGGCTGGTGGAGTGCCGCCAGTGCGGGGAGCGGGCCAGCTGCCTGGTCGAGGTGGACGGCGGTGAGGCCGCGTGACCAACCCCCATGACCGGTCTGTTCCCCGGGCGGTGCGCGCGGCGATGCCGCTGGCCCTGGACGTCATCGAGGAGGCATGCAAAGCCAACGGGGTGTGCCTGCGGCCGCTGGTGCTCAAGAAGGTCGACACCCACACCGGGCAGGTAGAACACCTCAACATCCCCTGCGGCGCCACCCTGGACACCAAATGCGAACCCTGCGCCAAACGAGCCGTCCAGCTCCGCAAGGCGCAATGCCGCGAAGGCTGGCACCTGGAGGCCGAACCCCTGGCCGAACGCGACACCCCGACAGAGCGTCAGGTCTGGCTGATCGAGGAACGCGCCGACGCCCAAGCCCTACGGGAGCTGGCCGAACAGGCCGGCGGGGACCTGGAGGTCTGGGATGAGGTCATCACCGACCTGGACGACCAGCTCACCGAATCAGGTGTGCGGGGCAGCGTCCTGCCCGGTGATGACGGCAAGCCGCGCCGGTCCCGCTCGACGCGTCGCCGGCAGGACGCCCCCGACCTTCCTAAGCGGCAGCGGGAGAACCGCACCGTGGGACGCACCTTCACCGCACCCGACGGCAACGTCTACCGGCCCTCGCTGTTCATCACCCTCACCTGTGACAGCTACGGCAGGGTCAGACACGACGGCACCCCGGTCGACCCCTCGACCTATGACTACGTGCGCGCGGCTCGCGATGCCATCCACTTCCCCAAGGTGGTCGACCGGTTCGTGCAGAACCTTCGCCGGGTCGCCGGCTACGACGTCCAATACTTCGCCACCGTCGAACCCCAACGGCGTCTCGCACCGCATCTGCACATGGCTGTGCGGGGGACCATGCCACGCGCTGAGGTCAAAGCGGTGGCCGCGGCCACGTATCACCAGGTGTGGTGGCCTTCGTGCGACGTGGTCCGCTTCGAAGGGGATCACCTGCCGGTCTGGGTCGCTGATGAGCATGCGCATTACCGCCAGGACGGGCAGGCCGGCGACTACCTCGACCCCGCAACGGGCGAACTTCTCCCCACCTGGGAACAGGCACTCGACCAGCTCGACGCCGACGAAGACGCCGAACCGCTTCATGTGGTGCGGCTGGGTCAACAGGTCGACGTCAAAGGCGTGCTTGCCGGTTCCCCGGGCGCGGATCGGGGGCTGTTCTACCTGTCCAAGTACCTGACCAAGTCCCTGTCGGCCTGCCACGAGCCCACCACCGACGCCCAACGAGCCCACCTCGAACGACTGATGAACGCGCTGCGGTTCGAGCCGTGCGCACCCACCTGCCCGAACTGGCTGCGCTACGGCGTACAGCCCAAAGGCGCCAAGCCTGGCATGCGTCCGGGCGGCTGCCGGGGCAAGGCACACAAGCCCGAACACCTCGGCTACGCCGGCCGCCGCGTCCTGGTCTCGCGCAAGTGGTCCGGCAAGACCCTGACCGAACACAAGCAGGACCGCCGCGCCTGGGTGCTGCAACAGCTCGGCCTTTCGGCAACTGATGACCGAGCTGAGCCCGTCGACCCGCACCGCTACCTGTGGCGCCTGGCAAACCCCCAAGACCCCGGCGTCCCACCCCGCACCAAACGACTCCTCAACGAACTAGCCCGACGCCACGAATGGCGCGCGGCACTCAAACAAGCCCAAGCCCAAGCAGACGGACAACTCATCGAAGATCTCTCGGCAGCCGGGAGGGCGGCATGAGTCAGAAGGGCACTCGTGCGGTGAACGTAGCGGCTTCCGACATAGGCCGGGACCGATTACTCACCGTTGAGGAAGCGGCTGAACGGTTGAACACCTCGGTCCGCTTCCCGCGACGGCTCATCGAAGAGCGGCGCATTCGCTTCGTCCACGTCGGCCGCTTCGTCCGCATCCCGGAGTCCGCGCTTGAGGACTTCATACGTGCCGGCCTCGTCGAGCCGATCAGGTCGACGACTGGGAGGGCTGCCTGATGGCTGAGAAGAAGCGGCGGTTCGGCAGGGTCCGGAAGCTTCCCTCCGGGCGATTTCAGGCGCGCTACCCGGGGCCTGACGGCATCGATCGGCCGGCCCCCTACACCTTCGCTAGTCGCCGGGACGCCGAGCGCTGGTTGGTCCTGAAGGAGGCGGAGATCCAACGGGGCGACTGGATGAACCCCGACGCCGGAAAGATCCTTTTCGAGGTCTACGCCACGTCGTGGATTGATGATCGGGTGTTGAAGGCGAGGACGGAGGGTCTGTATCGCAGCTTGTTGAGGAACCACCTGGTCCCGGCTTTCGGCAACTCCACCCTGGGGGACATCAAGGACGCCGACGTGCGCCGGTGGCGCAAGGAACGGCTCGGTGTGGTGGGGCAGTCCACGGTGGCCAAGGCGTACCAGCTTCTCAAGTCGATCATGAGTACGGCTGTCGAGGATGAGCTGATCCGTAAGAACCCATGCCGGATCAAAGGCGCTGGTACCCCCGACACCCCAGAACGGCGCATGATCCCACTGGCGAAGGTTCTGGAGATTCATGGCAACGTGCCTGAGCGATACCGGGCACTCGTGCTCCTGGGCACGTTCACGAGCCTTCGTTGGGGCGAGCTGGCCGGCCTGCGTCGTCCGAATCTCGACCTGGAGGAGGGGGTTGTCCGGGTCGTGAGCGAGTTGGCCGAACTGGACGGCGGCAAGCTCATCGAGGACACCCCCAAGTCTCGGGCCGGTCGCCGGGTGGTCACCATTCCGCAGGAGATCATTCCTGAGCTTCGCCACCACCTTGAGGAGTTCGCAGAGCCGGGGGAGAGCGGACGGGTGTTCGTCGGACCCAAAGGGGGATGGCTGCGCCGGTCGGGTTTCCGCCGGATCTGGAACAAGGTCCGCACCGATGTCGGACTCCCGGATCTTCACTTCCATGATCTGCGTCACGTGGGCAACACCCTGGCGGCGGCATCGGGGGCGAGTCTGAAGGAGCTGATGGTGAGGATGGGCCACGCGAGCCCTCGGGCGGCGCTGATCTACCAGCACGCCACGCAGGACCGGGACAAGGTCATCGCCGAAGCGCTCGGCCAGGCACTCAAGATCGCCAGGGACGGCGGGCCCGGGGAAAGGCGGACGCCGGCGACGGGGAACGGGCACGCTCGCCGGTCAGGTCGACAGGGCGAAAAGAGAACGGGCACACAACGGGCACGACACCAAAAGTAAGCCGTGAAAGAAACTGGGGCCCGGGTCGGGGAGCATGTCCCTACCTGGGCCTTAGTGGTGAGAGCGGACGACGGGAATCGAACCCGCGTAGCCAGTTTGGAAGACTGGGGCTCTACCATTGAGCTACGTCCGCACGAGCCGGTCGTGGTCTGGTCTAGACTTCTTCCGGTCGTCAGGAAGTTAGCGTACCGGAGATTCCGAGTAGGTGAGCGGCTGACGTTCCGGGGTGTAGCGCAGCTTGGTAGCGCGCCTGCTTTGGGTGCAGGAGATCATCGGTTCAAATCCGGTCACCCCGACACATGAGGGCAAGGTTCCGTCAGCGGTGGGGCCGGCTGGCGGGAAGAACGAGCGGAACGCGCGGGTCAGGCGCCCGAGTGGAAGAGCGCCCAGACGGCTTTGCCGCCCTCGTCGAGGGCGTCCCACCCCCAGCACCTGCTGTAGGTCTCGACGATGTACAGGCCGCGCCCGTTCTCGGAGATGAAGTCCGGTTCCTTGGGCGTCGGGGCCTCGTCGCTCGGGTCGGCCACCGCCAGCAGCACGTGCGGGCGCAGGCGCAGCAGCATGAGCGTGATGGGCGCGTGGCCGGTGTAGAACCCCGGCGTGCATCTGGAGTAGCGCACCGCGTTGGTGACCAGCTCGGACACCACGAGCGCGGCGTCGTCGCCGAGTTCGGCCAGGCCCCACTGCCTGAGGGTCGAACGGGTGACGTCACGAGCCGTCTTGACCGAGTCGGCCTGGGGGCGCAGTGGGCAGGTGGCGGTGTCCTCCCGCACGCTCGACCGCAGCAGCTTCTTGAAGGCGACTTCGGGGATGGCGTCGACGCAGTGGGCCGCGGATACGGGCTCCAGCATTCTGGTGCTACCTCCCGCTGTCATTGTCGGTCTCCGCGGCCAGTCGTCATTTCAACGAGTTAGTGCACCTTTAGCCCAATATGCACTAGGCCATCATGGGTCAGTATTGGGTTCGGTGCAAGACCCAAATGCACGTGCAGTTGCCTCGTGCAGACGCACCGATCGCCTTGGGAAGCTGGGGGAGAGGGTGGGGTGACCGGCCCTTGTCACGAGGGCCGGAAGTGGTGACACTGTGTTGGCTGGCCCCTGTAGACGCCGAGGAGACGGGAGGAGGGAGCCTTGACTTCGTTCCAGCCCGGGTCGGGTCCGACGGCCCTCCGCATTCTCCTCGGGTCCCAGCTCCGCCGGCTTCGCGAGAGCAAGGGCATATCCCGCGAAGAGGCCGGGAACGTCATCCGCTGTTCCGAGTCCAAGATCAGCCGTATGGAGCTCGGCCGGGTCGGGTTCAAGGAGCGTGACGTCGCCGATCTGCTCGCGTACTACGGCGTCGAGGACGGCGAGGCCCGCACGGCGGTGATGGGCCTGCTCGAAAGGGCCAACGAGCCCGGCTGGTGGCACCGCTTCAACGACCTGCTGCCCTCCTGGTTCCAGGCCTACGTCGGCCTTGAGGAGGCCGCCTCGCGCATCCGCACGTACGAGGTGCAGTTCGTGCCGGGCCTGTTGCAGACCAAGGAGTACGCCAGGGCGGTCATCACCGCGGGCGCGGCCGGCATCGGGGCGGCGGAGATCTCCCGCCGCGTCGACCTGCGCATGGAGCGCCAGCGGGTGCTCGACCGTCCCGACGGGCCGGTGTTCTGGGCGGTGATCGACGAGGCCGCGCTGCGGCGGCCGATCGGCGGCGCCGAGGTCATGCGGGGGCAGCTGGAGCACCTGCTGGAGTTGATGCGCCTGCCGAACATCACGATTCAGGTCATGCCGTTCAGCTTCGGCGGCCACAGCGCCGAGGGCGGGGCCTTCAGCGTCCTCCGCTTCAACGACAGCGAGCTTCCGGACGTCGTGTACGTGGAACAGCTCGCCAGTGCCCTCTACTTGGACAAACGCGAGGAAGTGGACCGTTACAGCGAGGTGATGGAGCGCCTTTGCGCGGTCAGCACCACTCCCGAGGCGACCGTCGACATCCTCCAGAAGATCTCCACCGAGAGATTCTGACGCCTGTCGATGACGACGGAAGGGCCCGCCTGCTCTAGACTGGCATGCGGCGCTGGACACCCGCCACAGTTGAGCACGCCCAGACAGGGCATGCGCTGGCCTGTGCACTGAGCCGCCCATGTGGGCGCGGCGCGCGAATCATGTCGCGGTAGCCGTACGGCATGACGCGCCCGCGATCACCAGTAGCTTGATCAAGGAGACCACCCCGTGAAGACCGCTGTCGAGGAGCTCAGCCCGACCCGGGTGAAGCTCACCGTCGAGGTGCCGTTCGAGGAGCTCGAGACGAGCATGCAGGCGGCGTACAAGAAGGTCGCGCAGCAGGTGCGCGTGCCCGGCTTCCGCCCCGGCAAGGTTCCCGCCCGCATCATCGAGCAGCGCTTCGGCCGCGCGGTGGTCCTGGAGGAGACGCTCAACGAGGCGCTGCCCCGGCTCTACGGCCAGGCCGTGGACGAGAGCGACGTCTTCCCGGTGAGCCGGCCGGAGATCGAGGTCACCAAGATCGAGGACGGCAAGGAGGTCGAGTTCACCGCCGAGGTGGACGTCCGCCCCGCCTTCGACGTCCCCGACTACCAGGGCCTCGAGGTCACCGTCCCCACCGCCGAGGTGAGCGATGAGGACGTCGACACCCAGATCGACGCCCTGCGCCAGCGCTTCGCCACGCTGACCGGCGTGGAGCGCGCCGCCGGCAACGGCGACTACGTCGTGATGGACCTCTCGGCCACCATCGACGGCAGGAACATCGAGGAGCAGCAGGCCTCCGACGTCTCCTACGAGGTCGGCGCCGGCTCGGTCCTGCAGGGGCTCGACGACGCCCTGGTGGGCATGTCCGCCGGCGACGAGAAGACCTTCACCACGACGCTGGTCGGCGGCGAGAACGCCGGCGAGGAAGCCGACGTCACCATCAGCGTCAAGAGCGTCAAGGAGAAGGTCCTCCCCGAGCTCGACGACGACTTCGCGGGCCTGGCCAGCGAGTTCGACACCCTTGAGGAGCTGCGCGAGAGCGTGCGCGCCCAGGCGCGTCGCAGCAAGCTCTTCGAGCAGGTCGTCGAGTCCCGCGAGCGCGCGCTGACCGCCCTCCTCGACAAGATCGACATCCCGCTGCCCGAGAGCGCGCTGACGGCCGAGCTCGACGCTCGCAAGCACAACCTCGAGCACCAGATCGGCGAGAGCGGGCTCAGCCGCGAGGCCTACTTCCGGCTCTACCAGACCACCGAGGAAGAGCGCTTCGCCGAGTTCGACGAGAACTCCCGCAAGGCCATCAAGGTCGGCTTCGTGCTCGACAAGATCGCCAAGCAGGAGGAGCTCGGGGTCACCGAGCCCGAGCTGACCAACTTCGTGATGCGCCGCGCCGCGCAGCTCGGCGTCGCGCCCAACACGCTCGCCCAGCACCTGGCCGACAACGACCAGCTCACGCTGGCCATGGTCGAGATCGTCCGCGACAAGGCCAAGACCGTCGTCGGAGACGCCGCCAAGGTCGTCGACGACGCCGGCAACGAGGTCGACCTCAAGGCCATCTACGCCGAGCTCAACCCCGAGCAGGAGGGCGCGCCCGCCGACGCCCAGGCCGCGGAGTAGCCTCCACGCCACCTCGCACGCACGACGCCCCCGCCCCGGCGGGGGCGTCGCCGTTCCCGGCCTCCGGCGCGGGAACGGCACACAGCGGGTCTCAGGCGGTGCTTGCGCCGTTTCGGAGCACCCCCGCCCGGCCCCTACCCGCGAGCCGGCCGTAGGGGCCATGGCCCCTGCCCTCACGAGCGGGCGCACGGCCGCGCCCGGCCGGGTGCCGGAGGGGGGCCGGGCTACCTGCGCCGTCAGCGAACAGCACGGAGAGCGGGCATGACCGGTCCGCGGCGCGGGTTAAGGTCACAAGCAAAGCCCATCGATTACGACGCATCGGAAGGTGAAGCTGTGACCAGCCCGCCGACCTCTAATCTGCCCACCGGCTTCGGCCCGGAGTCGCGAGCCCCGCAGAACGGCTCGTTCCGGCTCGAAGACCAGTTGTACAACCGTCTGCTGCGCGAGCGCATCGTGGTGCTCGGCACCCAGGTGGACGACGAGGTCGCCAACCGGATCTGCGCCGAGCTGCTGCTGCTCGCCGCCGACGATGCCAACCGGGACATCTGGCTTTACATCAACTCTCCTGGCGGTTCGGTGACGGCCGGCATGGCGATTTACGACATGATGGAGTATGTGCCGAACGACGTCTGCACCGTCGCCATGGGACTCGCCGCCTCGATGGGGCAGTTCCTGCTGTGCGCCGGCGCCGCGGGCAAGCGGTACGCGCTGCCGCACGCCCGCATCATGATGCACCAGCCCTCCGGCGGCATCGGCGGCACCGCGGCGGACATCGCGATCCAGGCCGAGCAGATGCTCTACGTCAAGAAGACCTTGGCCGAGCGCATCGCCCTGCACACCGGCCAGCCCCTCGACCAGATCGAGCGGGACTCCGACCGGGACCGCTGGTTCACCGCCGAGGAGGCCAAGGACTACGGCTTCATCGACCACGTCGTACGCAGCGCGCGGCAGGTGCCCTCCGAGGGCGCCGTCTCCTGAAGGGGCAATCGTGAGTGACCTGATCCGGCCGGGAGACATCAACGGCCGATACATCATCCCTTCGTTCGTCGAACGCACGACGTACGGCGTGAAGGAGATGAACCCGTACAACAAGCTCTTCGAGGACCGCATCATCTTCCTCGGGGTGCAGATCGACGACGCGTCGGCGAACGACGTGATGGCGCAGCTCCTCACGCTGGAGTCGCTCGACCCCGACCGTGACATCAGCATCTACATCAACTCGCCGGGTGGTTCCTTCACCGCGATGACGGCGATCTACGACACGATGCAGTTCGTCCGGCCGGAGATCCAGACGGTCTGCCTCGGCCAGGCGGCCTCGGCCGCGGCCGTGCTGCTGGCCGGCGGCACCACCGGCAAGCGCTTCGCGCTGCCGAACGCCCGCGTCCTGATCCACCAGCCGTCGACCGAGGGCGGTGGCCAGGGCAGCGACATCGAGATCCAGGCGCGAGAGATCCTGCGGATGCGCTCGCTGCTGGAGGAGATCGTCGCCAAGCACTCGGGCAAGGCGCCGGAGGACGTACGCCGCGACATCGAACGCGACAAGATCCTCAACGCCGACGAGGCCAAGGCCTACGGCTTGATCGACGACATCATCCCCTCACGGAAGAAGCGCGCCCAAGCCGTGGCTTCCTGAGGACGCGGATCGCACCGGAACGGTGCCCAATTGGGCACGTTCCGGTGCGACTCACCGCTAGGGGGCGCACTGAGGGCCCAGAAGACGGTAACGTCGAAACCTGAGCGGGATGACTTTTCGGACCGAGTCCGCAAGATTCGGATCGCGGAGCAGGCGGTCCCACGCAAAGGAGTATCTGGGGTGGCACGCATCGGCGACGGGGGAGACCTGCTGAAGTGCTCGTTCTGCGGGAAGAGCCAGAAGCAAGTCAAAAAGCTCATCGCCGGACCAGGCGTCTACATCTGCGATGAGTGCATCGATCTCTGCAACGAGATCATCGAGGAGGAGCTCTCCGAGTCCTCCGAGCTCAAGTGGGACAGTCTGCCCAAGCCGAGGGAGATCTACGAGTTCCTCGACGCCTACGTCATCGGTCAGGACAAGGCGAAGAAGGCCCTCTCGGTGGCGGTGTACAACCACTACAAGCGCGTCCAGTCCGGCGAGCGCGGCCGCGACGACGGCCTTGAGCTGGCGAAGTCCAACATCCTTCTGCTCGGCCCCACCGGCTCGGGCAAGACGCTGCTGGCACAGACGCTCGCCAAGATGCTCAACGTGCCGTTCGCCATCGCCGACGCCACGGCGCTCACCGAGGCCGGCTACGTCGGCGAGGATGTCGAGAACATCCTTCTCAAGCTCATCCAGGCCGCCGACTACGACGTCAAGAAGGCCGAGACGGGCATCATCTACATCGACGAGGTCGACAAGATCGCCCGCAAGAGCGAGAACCCCTCGATCACCCGCGACGTCTCGGGCGAGGGTGTGCAGCAGGCCCTGCTGAAGATCCTTGAGGGCACCACGGCCTCGGTCCCGCCGCAGGGCGGCAGGAAGCATCCCCACCAGGAGTTCATCCAGATCGACACCACGAACGTGCTGTTCATCTGTGGTGGCGCCTTCGCCGGGCTCGAGAAGATCATCGAGTCCCGGGTGGGCAAGAAGGGCATCGGCTTCAACGCGATCATCCGCTCCAAGGACGACATCGACTCCTCCGACATCTTCTCCGACGTCATGCCGGAAGACCTGCTGAAGTTCGGCATGATCCCCGAGTTCGTCGGCCGGCTGCCGGTCATCACCAGCGTGCACAACCTCGACCGCGAGGCTCTGATCCAGATCCTCACCGAGCCGAGGAACGCCCTGGTCAAGCAGTACCGGCGGCTGTTCGAGCTCGACAACGTCGAGCTGGAGTTCACCGACGACGCCCTTGAGGCCATCGCCGACCAGGCGATCCTGCGGGGCACCGGCGCGCGCGGGCTGCGCGCCATCCTCGAAGAGGTGCTGCTGTCGGTGATGTACGAGGTGCCGTCCCGCGAGGACGTCGCCCGCGTGGTCATCACCCGCGAGTCGGTGCTGGAGCACGTGAACCCGACCCTGGTGCCGCGCGACCAGCTCAACGCCAAGCAGCAGCGCACCCCCCGGGAGAAGTCCGCCTGACCGGCGGCGTTCCCGCCCACCCTCCGCACCGGTCTCGTCACGGTAGTGCACGCGCGATCCAGCGGCGACGCTCCGTGACGATTCCGGCTTACAGCCGACCGCAATAGGCTTTTCGGTGACAGCCCCCTGTATAACGGTTCGGGGTGCCTGCGGTTGAGACGCGTGCAGGGTGGGGACGTCCCTAGAATTGGGGACTGTGACAACGCCTGAGCTGCCTACCCAGTACGCACCCGCTGATGTCGAGACCCGGAGCTACGAGCGCTGGGTGGCGCAGGGCTACTTCACGGCGGATGTAGGCAGCGAACGAGAACCGTACTCAATCGTCCTGCCCCCTCCCAACGTCACCGGCGTGCTGCATATCGGTCATGCCCTCGACCACTCCATCCAGGACGTCCTCACCCGCCGGGCGCGCATGCGCGGGCACGAGACGCTCTGGCTGCCCGGCATGGACCACGCGGGCATCGCCACGCAGAACGTCGTCGAGCGCGAGCTGGCCAAGCAGGGCCTCTCCCGCCACGATCTCGGCCGCGAGGCGTTCATCGAGCGGGTCTGGCAGTGGAAGGAGGAGTCCGGCGGCCGCATCCTCGGCCAGATGGCCAAGCTCGGCGACGGCGTCGACTGGTCACGCGAGCGGTTCACCATGGACGAGGGCCTGTCGCGCGCCGTCCAGACCGTCTTCAAGCGCCTCTTCGACGACGGGCTGATCTACCGCGCCGAGCGCATCATCAACTGGTGCCCCCGCTGCCTCACCGCGCTGTCGGACATCGAGGTCGACCACTCCGACGACGAGGGCGAGCTCGTCTCGATCCGCTACGGCGAGGGCGAGGCGTCCATCGTCGTCGCCACCACCCGCGCCGAGACCATGCTCGGCGACACCGCCGTGGCGGTGCACCCGGCGGACGAGCGCTACAGCCACCTCATCGGCACGTCCGTCGAGTTGCCGCTCACCGGCCGCATGATCCCGGTCGTGGCCGACGAGCACGTCGACCCGTCGTTCGGCACCGGCGCGGTGAAGGTCACCCCGGCGCACGACCCCAACGACTTCGAGATCGGCCGCAGGCACGGGCTGCCGTCGCTAACCGTCATGGACGAACGGGGCGTGATCACCACCCACGGGCCGTTCGAGGGCCTCGACCGCTTCGAGGCCCGTCCGGCCGTGGTGGCCGCGCTGCGCGCCGAGGGCCGCATCGTCGCCGAGCGGCGCCCCTACCTGCACGCCGTCGGCCACTGCTCGCGCTGCAAGACGGTGGTCGAGCCGCGCCTGTCGCTGCAGTGGTTCGTCAACGTGCAGCCGCTCGCCAAGGCGGCCGGTGACGCCGTGCGCGACGGCCGCACCCGCATCCACCCGCCCGAGCTGGCCAAGCGGTACTTCGACTGGGTCGACGACATGCACGACTGGTGCATCTCCCGGCAGCTCTGGTGGGGCCATCGCATCCCGGTCTGGTACGGGCCCGGGGGCGAGCTGGTGTGCGTCGGTCCCGACGAGCAGCCGCCCCCCGGTTACACCCAGGATTCCGACGTGCTCGACACGTGGTTCTCCTCGGGCCTGTGGCCGATCTCCACGCTCGGCTGGCCGGAGCGCACCCCCGAGCTGGAGCGGTTCTACCCGACCACGGTGCTGGTGACCGGTTACGACATCCTGTTCTTCTGGGTCGCCCGCATGATGATGTTCGGGCTGTACGCCATGGACGGCGAGCCGCCGTTCCGCACGGTGGCCCTGCACGGCATGGTGCGCGACCAGTACGGCAAGAAGATGTCCAAGTCGTTCGGCAACGTCGTCGACCCGCTCGACTGGATCGACCGGTACGGGGCCGACGCCACCCGCTTCACGCTGCTGCGGGGCGCCAGCCCGGGCTCCGACGTGGCGATCAGTGAGGACTGGGCCGCGGGCTCGCGCAACTTCTGCAACAAGATGTGGAACGCCACGCGGTTCGCGCTGATGAACGGCGCGACCGTCGCGGGCCCGCTGCCCGAGCCTGGCGAGCTGGCCGTGGCCGACCGCTGGATCCTCTCCCGTCTGCACGACGTGCTCGCCGCGGTCGACACGGCGTACGAGGACTTCGAGTTCGCCAAGATCTCCGACCTGCTCTACCACTTCGCCTGGGACGAGGTGTGCGACTGGTACGTCGAACTGGCCAAGATCCAGATCGCGTCCGGGGGCGAGGTGGCCGAGCGCACCAGGCTGGTGCTGGGTCACGTCTTCGACGCCCTGCTCCGGTTGCTGCACCCGCTCATGCCGTTCGTCACCGAAGAGTTGTGGCGGGCGCTGACCGGCGGCCCGTCGATCACCGTGGCCGCCTGGCCCTCGGTGGACGCCCGCTACGCCGCCCCGGCGGCCGAGAGCGAGATCGCGGCACTGCAGGAGCTCGTCACCGAGGTCCGGCGGTTCCGGTCCGACCAGGGCCTCAAGCCGGGGCAGCGCGTCGCCGCGCGGCTCGGGCTCGCCGGCACGCCTCTGGCCGCCCACGAGAGGGCCATACGCGTGCTCCTGCGCCTCGACGAGCCGTCGGAGTCCTTCGCGGCGACCGCTCGCCTGGCCGTGGGCCCGGCGACGGTGGAGATCGACACCGCGGGCGCGATCGACGTCGCCGCCGAGCGCCGGCGCATGGAGAAGGACCTCGCCGCGGCGCGCAAGGAGGCGGCGCAGGCGACGGCCAAGCTGGGCAACGAGCAGTTCATGTCCAAGGCCCCCGACGACGTCGTCGCCAAGGTGCGGGCACGTGCGGCCCAGGCCGACGGCGACATCGCCCGGCTGGAGGCCCAGCTCGCCGCGCTTCCGGCCGGCTGAGACACGACGGGCGGGGTCCGTGACCGGCAGCGGACACGGACCCCGCCCGTTCTCATCGGGATGCGCACGGCGACGTGGAGCCGTTGACCTGCGACGATGCGTTCACCAGGCCAAGGTTTGGGCACGATTCGCGCGGGGAATATCCACGGGCTGAGCAGAGTTGTTCATGATGCCGCTCAGCCGGTGATAGAGTTTCTCTTGCAGGGCGATCACAGCCCTCCCCGGCTCAGGCCTGGCGGAGGCTCCGGAAGTCAGCCAACTCCTGGAGATAGTGATCACTCGCACTCCCTGGTTATCCACCTTCTCTGGTCGCCGCGTCGGTATTTGACCGTGGCGCCCGGTGTGGGTAAGTTAGCAGGGTTGCCCTGGAGACGGGGTGTTGTAGGAGCGAGGATTGGCCGGGTTGTTGTCAAATCACTTGATTTGACAGGGGTCGACCAAGATTCGTAAGCTTAAAGCGAGATGGAAGCCCCGGTCGGGCTGGGAACTGTTCTGGTTTCTGGTGGTGGTCGGTGTACGCGTCCGTTTCTTGAGA